>NZ_JBLWFN010000001.1:1107500-2860000 GCF_048323735.1 Faecalibacterium sp. 3 | reverse complement strand
ACCTGCTGGAAGAGGTGCCCATCGACAGCGCACGCTTCCTGTTCAATATGCACGATGCAGGCAGCGGCATCGACTTTGACCTGGATCAGGCCGTCAAGACCGACAACGACAACCCGGTGTACTATGTGCAGTATGCCCATGCCCGCATCTGCTCCATCCTGAAAAAGATGGAGAGCGAGGGCGTGCAGTTTGCCGGTGCCGAGAAGGTGGACGCCACCCTGCTCACCGAGCCTTCCGAGATGGATCTGATCCGGATGCTGGCAGCCTTCCCGCAGGAGATCGTCATGGCGGCAGAAAAGTACGACCCCAGCCGCATTAACCGCTTTGTCATTGATCTGGCCAGTGCCTTCCACCGCTTCTACGGCAACTGCCGCATTCAGGGTGCCGACCCGGCTGTGCAGCAGGCACGTCTGGCCCTGTGCATCGGCGTCAAGAATGTCATCTTCAATGTGCTGACCATGTTCAAGATCAACGTGCCCGAGAAGATGTAACATAAAACCATGGGGGCTGTTGCACAGCATTTGGCGCAACAGCCCCTTTTTACGGTGTATGGATGGAAAGCAACTGCCTCTTTCCGTCACGCCCCTCCCGTGAAAATGCGTTTGGAGCGCTCCGCAGAGCGCGACAAACGCGAAATAAAAATAATCTTTCCTCTGAACATGCGCAGAGCAACGCGGAGCGCATTCAAAATCGTTTACCCCAAAACAGATACAAGGAGAACCCATGGAACCTTTGAAGATCGGCAATATCATCCTGCCCCATCGGGCGGTGTTCGGCCCAATGGCAGGCTTTACGGATGCACCCTGCCGCCGCCTGATGGCCCAGCACGGTGCGGGCTTTACGGTGAGCGAAATGGTGTCCAGCCGGGCGCTTGTTTACGGCGACCACAAGACGGTCAGCATGCTGAAGGCCGAGCCCAACGGTGCGCCCTATGGCGTGCAGATCTTTGGCGAAGTGCCCGAGATCATGGGCGAAGCCACCGCTGCCATGGAGCAGTACGAATTCGATTTTGTGGACATCAACATGGGCTGCCCGGCCCCCAAGATCGTTTCCGGCGGCGCAGGCAGCAAGCTGATGCTGGACCCGGACCGCTGCGGGCGCATCGTGGAGCAGGTTGTGGCAAATACAAAACGGCCTGTCACCGTCAAAATGCGCAAGGGCTGGGACGCCGACCACATCACTGCCGTGGAGTGTGCCAAGGCCTGTGAGCAGGCCGGTGCGGCCCTCATTGCGGTGCACGCCCGTACCCGGGAGCAGATGTATACCCCCGGCATCGACCCGGAGATCATCGCCCGGGTGAAGGATGCCGTCAGGGTGCCGGTGCTGGGCAACGGCGACATCCATTCGGCAGAGGATGCGGTGAGGATGATGCAGGCCACCGGCTGCGACGGCGTGATGATCGCCCGGGGCGCACTGGGCGATCCATGGCTCTTCGAGCGGGTGAATGCGGCCATCGAGGGCCTGCCTGCCCCCAAGGCACCGAACCTGCAGGCCCGCATGAATGCGCTGCGCCGTCAGGTGGAAGAGATGGTGGAGCAGAAGGGCGAGTTTGTGGCCATGCCGCAGGCCCGCTCCCAGACCATGCACTATATGAAGGGGCTGAAGGGGGCGGCCAATCTGCGCCGCTATTGCTGCACCCTGACCCGTCTGGAAGATCTGGATGAGCTGATCGACGCCGTGTTTGAAGAGCAGCGCAAGGCCGGGCTGGACCCGGACGACGTGCGCGAGGTGCCGTTCCCGTAAAAATTTGAGCTTTTTGCCCCGCAGGGGGCAGAGAAAAGAGGAAACCATGGAATGGTCTGATACTGCCCGGCAGCCGCGTCTGCTGGAACAAAAAAAGGATAAATTCTGGCTGACAGTGGGCCTGTGCGCCCTGACGGCGGCGCTGTTCTTTCTGCCGTTCTATCTCATCGACGGCGGTTTTTTCCACTACGCCGGTGATTTCAACAGCCAGCAGATCAGCTTTTACCGCTATATGAACGGCTTTGTCAAGGGTGCCGGCTATCCGGACAGTGCATTCACCACGGTGCGCAACACCTTTTCGTGGGCCACCGACCTTGGCAGCGGCGTCATGAACGCCTACTCGTTCTACCTGTACGGTTCGCCGTTCTTCTGGTTCTCGCTGCTCTTCCCGCAGAAGTGGCTGCCCTACCTGATGGTGCCGCTTCTGGTGCTCAAGTTTGCCGTGGCGGGTGGCGGTGCATATCTGTATCTGCGCCGCTACGTCAAAAACATCGACTACGCTGTGCTGGGTGCGGTGCTGTATGCCTTCTCCGGCTTTACGGTGTACAACGTGTTCTTCAACCACTTTGTGGATGTGGTGGCGCTGTTCCCGTACCTGCTGTGGTCGCTGGACGAGGCCCTTTACAATGACCGTCGCAGCTGGTTTGCATTCTGGGTGGCGGTGAACCTTGTCAACAACTACTTTTTCTTCATCGGTCAGGTGGTGTTTTTAGCTATCTACTTCATCTGCAAGCTCAGCGCAGGAGACTTCCGGCTGACGGCAAAAAAGTTCGGGCTGCTGGCCTTTGAAAGTATTCTGGGCGTTGCCATGGGCAGCATCCTGCTGGTGCCTGCGGTGCTCTCCATTTTGCAGAACCCGCGCACCATCGACCTTTCCTCCGGATGGGGCTTTTTGACCTACAGCAAGGTGCAGCAGTACCTTGCCATTCTGGTCAGCTGGATCATGCCGCCGGATTCGCCCTACCTCACCTCCATCTGGTCGGAGGGCGTCATCAAGTGGACCAGTATGTCGGCCTATCTGCCGCTGTGCAGTCTGGCCGGTGCTGCGGCCTACTGGCAGGCAAAGCACGGCGACAGCAAAAAGCGCATCGTGGGCACCTGTGCGGTGTTCGCGCTGGTCCCCATTCTGAACAGTGCGTTCTATGCCCTCAACTCCAGCTACTATGCACGCTGGTACTATATGCCGGTGCTGGTGCTGGCCGCGATGACCGTCAATGCATTGGAGGATCACAACACCGATCTGGACAGCCCCGCCCGGGGCATCAGCTGGCTGATGATCGCCACGGTGGCCTTTGCGATGGTGCCGGTAAAGGACAGCGACACGGGCAGCTGGTCCTTCGGTGTGCTCAAGAACCCCGGTCAGTACTGCGCGGTGCTGGGCTTTGGACTGCTGGGCCTGCTGGTGTACCGCGCCCTCTGCCAGAAATGGCGGGCTGACCGCCGCTTTGCCCAGCGCATGACAGCGGCGGTGCTGGTATTTGCCTTCCTGTTCAGCGTGGTGCACATCGGCATTGGCAAGTTCGGCCAGTGGTATACCGACAGCGACCTTGTGGAGCAGGACACGAATGCTCTGCTGCTGAAAAACGACCTGCCCGAGGGCGACTACCGCATCGACACCTACAAGATTCATGATAACATCGGCATGTGGCTGGATAAGAGTTGTCTGCAGTATTTCGGCAGTACCGCTGCGCCCAGCATCCTCAGCTTCTACCCGGCGCTGGGGGTCAAGCGGGATGTGCGCAGCGAACCGGAGCTTTCCAACTATGCACTGCGGGGTCTGCTGAGCGTGGAATACCTCATCACCACGCCGGAAAAGCAGAACGACTTTGAGAACGAAGCCGATGCGGGCTGGGAGCATGCTTTTACAAAGGACGGCTACGCGGTGTACCGCAACACGAACTATGTGCCCATGGGCTTTACCTACGACTGCTACCTTACCGAGAGCGAGTACGAGGAGACCGCAAAGACCACGCGCGCAAACCTGCTGATGCGCGCACTGGTGCTCCGGGATGAGGATGCTGCGGTCTATGGCCAATACCTCACCCATCTGCCGGAGGGCAGACGGGAGGAGCTGTACTATGAGTCCTACGTGCAGGACTGCCGCGAGCGCCGCGCCGCAGCCGCCAGTGTGTTCCAGATGAACAATTCCGGCTTCCATGCGCAGATCACGCTGGAAAAAGAGAACCTTGTGTTCTTCTCGGTGCCCTATGATGACGGCTTTACCGCCTATGTCAACGGGCAGGAAACAGACATCCTGCAGGTGGACGAGGGCCTGATGGCCGTGCTGTGCCCGGCAGGGGAAAACAGCATCAATTTTGTCTATCAGCCCGACGGCATCCGGCTGAGCCGCCCGCTGACCTTGGGAGGCATTGCGGTGTGGCTGGCGTACACGGCCTGCTTTGTCTGGCGCAGACGCCGCACAAAGCAGAGCTGACACAGGGAAGAATGACTTTATGCCGCAGAAAAAAGAAATTTTTGCAATTTCCTCTTGACTTTATGCCGATAAAGTGTATAATGCAATCAAACCGATGAGGCGGAAGAGAACCTGTACAGCGCATCTTCAGTGAGCCCGGACAGTGAAAACGGGCGAGAGCGGGGCAGAGCTTCGTGGGCCGCCGAGGGCCGGGCAAACGGGCAGCAAGCCTTAGTAGCTTTGGACGGAAGTCTCCGTTACAGGACAGGGGAGTGTTGGCTCTCCGTGAGAGGCTCTGCGTCTGGAAAGCAGGGCAAGCAAGGTGGCACCGCAGAATCGAATTTTACCGATCCTGTCCTTGTGGATGAACACACAGGGACAGGGTCGTTTTTTATTGCAAAGACCCGTCCCGCAAGGGGAGCGGGTCTTTTTATTTAAAATTTATGGGCCGCCCGCTCCGGGAAAGGAGCTTACTATTATGAAAAACATTACCATGATCTCCCGCCGCAGCTTCCTCAAGGCCGCTATGGCTGCTTCCGCCGTTTCCGCACTGGCGCTGACCGGCTGCGGCGGCGCTGCTTCCAGCACCGTGACTGGATCTTCCACCGCTTCTGCCGCAGCGGAGGGTGGTCAGACCTTCAAGGTGGGCATCGTCAACTACGTGGATCATGCTTCCCTGAACCAGATCGTGGAATCTGTGGAGAGCCGTCTGGATGAGCTGGGCGCTGAGAAGGGCGTTGCCTTCGACTACGCCGACTACTACGCAAATGCACAGGCTGACCAGTCCAACCTGAACCAGATCGGTGCCGACCTCGTAGGTGACGGCGTGGATGTGATCGTGGCTGTGGCTACCCCCACCGCCGCAACCATGCTGGCCGCTGTGGAGGATACCGATATCCCCGTTGTCTACTCTGCCGTTACCGACCCCGCCGCTGCAGGCTTTGACGGCGAGGAGAACATCACCGGCACCTCCGACGCACTGAACACCGAGGCCATCATGAAGCTGATCACTGCCGTCAACCCGGACATTGACACCATCGGCCTGCTGTACGACCTGAGTCAGGATGCCTCCACCCAGGCCATTGCAGACGCAAAGGCCTTCTGCGACGCCAACGGCATCAAGTACATTGAGAAGAACGGCACCACCACCGCCGAGGTGCAGATGGCTGCCGAGGCCCTGATCGCTTCCGGCGTCAAGGCCGTGTTCACCCCCACCGACAACACCGTAATGACCGCAGAGCTGTCCATCTACGAGACCTTCATTGAGGCAGGCGTCCAGCACTACACCGGTGCCGACAGCTTTGCACTGAACGGTGCGTTCGTAGGCTACGGCGTGGATTACGTCCAGCTGGGCGAAGCCACTGCCGATATGGTGGCAGAGCTGCTGTGCGAGGGCAAGACCACTGCAGACCTGCCGTACCAGACCTTTGACAACGGCATCGTCACCATCAACACCGAGACCTGCGAAGCACTGGGTCTGGACCTCGACACCGTGAAGGAAGCCTTCAAGCCCTACTGCACCGAGATCGTAGAAGTGACCACGGCAGAGAACTTCTCTTAAAAAAGAACCCTCTCAGTCAAAACCTGACGGTTTTGCCAGCTCCCCCGAAAGGGGGAGCTTTTGGCGGTTCTGAGGAAAGGTTCTGTTTATAAAATCCTCCCGTGAAAATGGCATACCGGAGCGTCCGCAGACGCCATTTCAAATCGTCCACTCAAAAAACATAAAAGGAGCACACACATGCTGGCGAGTATCTTTTCGCTCAACGTCCTACAGACGGCGCTGGAACTGGGCTGTATCTATGCCCTGGTGGCGCTGGCACTGTTCCTGAGCTATTCCATCCTGAACATTGCAGACCTGTCCACCGACGGCTGCTTCACATTGGGCTGCGCGGTAGCCTGTCAGGTGGCTTTGACCGGCCACCCCATTCTGGCACTTGTTGCAGCCATGGCGGCAGGTGTGTGCTCCGGCTTTGTCACGGCCTTTTTGCAGACCCGGCTTGGCGTGGAGAGCATCATGGCAGGCATCATCGTCAACACCGGCCTTTACACCATCAATCTGGCCGTGATGGGCTTTTCCTCCACCATGTCGCTGGTCAAGACCGACACTGTTTTCTCGCTGGCAAAGGGCTCACTGAGCTTCCTTGGCGGCTGGTATAAGCTGGCCATCGCGCTGGCCATGATCCTGCTTGCCGGTGCGGCGATGCTGGGCTTCCTCGGCACCCGGCTGGGCCTGTCCATCCGCGCCACCGGTGACAACGCTGCTATGGTGCGTGCTTCCAGCATCAACCCGGCCTTCACCATCACGGTGGGCCTGTGCGTTTCCGGCGCATTGTGCGCCCTCTCCGGCGGCCTGCTGGCGCAGTATCAGAAGAGCTGCGATATCAATGTGGGCACCGGCATGGTGACCATCGCACTGGCCTCCCTCATCATCGGCGAGACATTGCTCGGCAAGCGCACCATGCCGCGCCGCATCATCGGCGTGGTGTTCGGCAGCTGCCTGTACCGCTTTATCGTGGCTGTGGCCCTGCGCTTCAATGTGCCCGCCGCCGCCATGAAGCTGGTGTCTGCCATCATCGTGGCCATTGCCATTTCGATGCCGGCCATCAAGGAAAAAATCGCCTTTGAGCAGCGCAAGCATGGGGCCTGCCGCCGCCGCGTGACTACCGGCAAGGAGGGAAAGTAAGATGGAAATGCTTCAGCTGAACGATCTGCACAAGACCTTCAACCCCGGCACGGTCAATGAAAAAGTGGCCCTGAACGGCGTCAGCCTGCACATGGAAGCCGGGGATTTCGCCACCATCGTGGGCTCCAACGGTGCGGGCAAATCCACCCTGTTCAACGCCATCACCGGCGGCTTCATCGCCGACGAGGGCAGCATCCTGCTGGGTGGACAGGATATCACCTTTGAGCCGGAGCACCAGCGCAGCAAGGTCATCGGCCACCTGTTTCAGGACCCGCTCAAGGGCACCGCACCCAACATGACCATTGAGGAAAACCTTGCGCTGGCCTATCTGCGTGCCGGCACTGCGCCCCACGCCATCTTCTCCCGCATCTCCCGCAAGGACAAGGAAGTGTTCCGCGAAAAGCTGGCGCTGCTGGATATGGGCCTTGAGGACCGGATGAAGCAGCCGGTGGGACTGCTCTCCGGCGGTCAGCGGCAGGCGCTGACCCTGCTCATGGCAACGCTGGTCACCCCCAAGCTGCTGCTGCTGGACGAGCACACCGCAGCGCTGGACCCCGCCACCGCCGAAAAGGTGCTGGAGCTGACCAGGAGCATCGTGGCCGAAAAGAAGATCACCTGCCTGATGGTCACCCACAACATGCATCAGGCATTGGAGCTGGGCAACCGCACCCTGATGATGGATTCCGGCCGCATCGTCTTTGACGTGAAGGGCGAGGAACGCAGCCGGATGACCGTGGACGACCTGCTTGAAAAGTTCCGCGAGAATGCCGGCAAGAATCTGGACAATGACCGCATCCTGCTGAGTAAAGTGGAAAAGTGACCCGGACAGGAAAGCACAGCCCCGACAGACCATGCAGTCTGCCGGGGCTGTATTTTTGCGGGAGCACACCGCAGGGAAAAAGCGGCTTCCCCTGAAACAGCAAATCCCCCCTGCGCAGATGCACAGAGGGGATTTTAAATATCAGAAATTACTGAACGTATTCGACCGTGTACTCGAAGCCGTACTCTTCCTGCAGCTTCTTCACCTCGGCCTCGCAGTCCTCGATGAAGGTGGGAGCGTAGACGGAAGCGCCGTTGTGGGCCTTCTTGTAGTCCTCAACGATCTGCTGCAGCTTTGCCCAGCCCTCGTTGGCCTTGTTCTGGTCGATGCTGTCGGGGAAGTTGATGATGAACTCGCGGTGCTTAGGAATACGTGCTTTCATGGTAGGTTCTCCTTATAACAGTTTGGATTTTGATTGTTGATTTATACAGAAGCACAGAGAAAAACCTGTGCAACTTGCGAAAAACGGATCACAGCCCGTATACCCGGCGGGCATTTTCGGCTGTGGTGCGGAACACCTCTTCGGCAGAGATGCCCCGCAGCTGGGCGATATACTCGCCCACATAGCGGATGAGGGAGCTGTCACAGCGGGTGCCGCGTACCGGCTCCGGTGCCATGTAGGGGCAGTCGGTCTCCAGCACGATGCTTTCCAGCGGTAGGGCACTGATGGCCTTTGCCGCCCGCTTGGCACCCTTGAAGGTGCACGCCCCGCCAAAACCGATGAACAGTCCCTGTTTTGCCAGCCACACCGCGTCGTCGGCACTGCCGGAATAGCAGTGGACGATGCCCTTGGGCTGGTATTTTTTGAGCAGGGCGTAAACATCGGCGTGCGCATTGCGGTCGTGCACGATGATGGGTTTGTCCAGCTCCAGCGCCAGCTGGATGTGTGCCTCAAACATGGCCAGCTGGGCGTCCTTGGGCACAGGCCAGTGGTAGTCCAGCCCGCACTCCCCCACTGCCACCACCTTGGGGTCGGCATAACAGGGCATCAGGGCACGCATCTCGGCGGCCCAGTCGCCGCCATAGACCGAGACCGTAGGAGCCGGGCCTTCCTCGCCGCAGTCGGCGGCGGGCAGCAGGCTTTCCGGATGGATGCCAACGGCGGCCACCACCCACGGGTAGCGGTGCGCCAGCTCCAGCACCCGGGGTGCATCCCCGGAGTGGGTGGCCTGTTCACACACGCCCACCACGCCTTTACCGGGCAGGCTGTCCAGCAGGGGATAGCGGTCGGCGTCAAAGGCGCGGGCACTGTAGTGCGCGTGGGTGTCAAAAATGGGGCCGGTCATTTGCCCTCCTTTTTGGCGGGGGCCTTGTTCACCAGCCAGATGCCCACACACACGAACACCAGCGCCGCCAGATACTGCCAGCGGAACAGGGGTTCGCCGTTGAGCACGGCGCTCAGCAGCACGTTGACCACCGGGTTCACGAAGCCAAAGATGGCAATGCGGCTGACCGGGTTGTTCTTCATCAGCAGGGCCCACAGCACATAGCCTGCCCCGCAGATGAAGGCCAGATACAGCATGACCACCGCCGCCAGTGCGTTCTGCACATGGAGACTGCCGCCCATGACCGCGCCCAGCACAAACAGTGCCAGACCGCCCACGAACAGGTTGATGAAGCAGACGGCAAAGCTGTCTGCTTTTTTGGTCACGGATTTGTTCCACGGGCCGGACAGGGTAAAGATGACGGTGGCCGTCATCATGCAGAACACGCCCCAGCCGCTGCCGCTGCCGTGGTTGCCCAGCGTGCCGATGAGCACGCCCGCAAAGCCGATGACACAGCCCAGCGTTTTGGCAGGGGTCATGCGGTCGGCGTTGCCGTAGATGAAGTGGGCAAAGATAACGCCCAGAAAGCTCTGGGTGCTGTTCAGGATGCCGCCAAAGGCACCGGTGAGCATGGCAACAGCGATATAATAGAAGGCGTACTGAAACGTGGTCTGCCACAGGCCCAGCGCACAGCACTCCGCCGCGACCTTGCCCCGGGGCAGACGGGGGACCCGGCTTTGCAGCAGCACACTGCCCAGCAGGACCAGAAAGCTGCCCAGCATGAACCGCACACCGGCAAAGCAGAAGATGGACGCGGTGTTGCTGGTCTCAATGGAGAACAGCCGGTAGCCCAGCTTGATGAAGGGAAAGGCCGAGCCCCACAGCACATTGCAGAAGATGGCCAGCAGCACGGCGAACACCGGCGTGCCGAAGATCTTATCCAGCCATTCCGCGCGGGAAAGCGTTTTGTTTTCCTGCATGGCGGCTCAGTGGATGCGGCTGCCCACGGGGGTATCGTCGCCGTAGAATGCAATGGAGCAGCCGCCATCTGCGGTGTCGGCAGCAAAGATCATGCCTTCGCTGACATACTTGCCCTTCATCATCGGGCGAGGTGCCAGATTGCACACAATGCCGATCTTCTTACCAATCAGGTCTTCCGGCTTGAACCACTTTGCAATGCCGGACAGGATGCAGCGCTCCCGCTCGCCGTCGAACACGGTCAGGTGCAGCAGCTTCTTGCTTTCCTTCAGGTTCTCGCAGGCGCGCACTTCGGCCACGCGCAGTTCCACCTTGCAGAAGGTGTCAAAGTCGATCTCTTCCTCGTGGGTAAAGTCCACGGTGCTCTCCTCGGCAGGGGCGGCAGCCTTCTTCTCTGCTTCGGCCTTGGCCTTGTTGGCAGCTTCGGCAGCGGCCTTGCGCTTCTCGTCCTCTTCCTTCAGATGGGCGATCTCCTTTGCCACGTCGATGCGGGGGAACAGTGCTTCGCCCTTGTGCACAGTGTAGGTCTCCTGTGCGCCGTAGGTGGTTTTGCTCAGATCCAGAGCGGATGCGTCCAGACCCAGCTGCTCCATCATCTTGGGGGCAGTGGTGGGCAGGTAGGCGTTCAGCAGGATGCCGCACACGCGCAGTGCCTCGCACAGGTGGTACAGCACGCTCTCCAGACGGGCCTTGTTGGCCTCGTCCTTGGCCAGTGCCCAGGGAGCGGTCTCGTCGATGTACTTGTTGGCACGCTGGATCACTGCAAAGATCTCCATCAGAGCCTGCGGGATGGTCAGGCTGTCCATGTCGGCCGTGACCTTGGCGGTCAGCTCGTTGACCATGGTCTCCAGCTCGGTGTCGATGGCCTCGGTACCGGCCACATTGTGCACGGTGCCGCCGAAGTACTTCTCGCACATGGCGACCGTGCGGCTGAGCAGGTTGCCCAGATCGTTTGCAAGGTCGCTGTTGATGCGGTTGATCAGAGCTTCGTTGGTGAACATGCCATCGTTGCCGAAGGGGATCTCACGCAGCAGGAAGTAGCGGATGGAGTCCACGCCGTAGCGGTCGCACAGGATCACAGGGTCCACCACATTGCCCACGGACTTGGACATCTTGCCGCCGTTCATCAGCAGCCAGCCGTGGCCGAACACCCGCTTGGGCAGGGGCAGATCCAGAGCCATCAGCATGGCAGGCCACAGGATGGTGTGGAAGCGCAGGATCTCCTTGCCTACCATGTGCAGGTCGGCAGGCCAGAACTTGTCATAGTCGTGATATTTTTCGTTGCCGTAGCCCAGCGCGGAGATATAGTTGCTCAGGGCGTCCACCCACACATACATGGTGTGCTTGGGGTCGAAGGGCACCGGGATGCCCCACTTGACCGAGGTACGGGACACGCAGGTATCCTGCAGGCCCTGCTTGATGAAGGCGATCATCTCGTTCTTGCGGCTCTCGGGCTGGATGAACTGGGGGTTCTCCTCGTAGAGCTTCAGCAGGCGGTCAGCATACTTGCTGGTCTTGAAGAAGTAGGCTTCCTCGTGGGCGTCGTAGACCTCACGGCCGCAGTCCGGGCACTTGCCGTCCACCAGCTGGCTGTCGGTCCAGAAACTCTCGCAGGGCTTGCAGTAGTGGCCGATGTACTCGCCCTTGTAGATGTCCCCCTGCTCGTACAGCTTGGTAAAGATCTTCTGGCAGGACTCCATGTGGTAGTCGTCGGTGGTGCGGATGAAGCGGTCGTAGCTGACGTCCAGCAGCTTCCACAGATCCTTGACGGTGGCTACGATCTTGTCCACATACTCCTTGGGGGTCACACCGGCATCGGCGGCCTTGTCCTGGATCTTCTGGCCGTGCTCGTCGGTGCCGGTCAGGAACATGACGTCATAGCCCTGCATCCGCTTGAAGCGTGCCAGTGCGTCGCAGGCGACGGTGGTATAGCTGTGGCCGATGTGCAGCTTGTCGCTGGGGTAGTAGATGGGAGTGGTGATGTAGAATGTCTTGTGCTCACTCATAGGTTGATACTCTTCCTTTCCTGATTTGGCGGGGGACGAAAAAAGCCCTCATCCTGCCGGACTGAGCCGGACAAGGACGAGAGCCTGAAACTTTCGTGGTACCACCTTGCTTCGCCGCGCCCTTGCGGGCGCAGCCTTTTGCCGGGCAAAAAAGCACGGCGCAGCGCGGTAACGGGCGCACCCGTCGCAGGCTCAATCTTCGCCTGCGCAGCTCCGAGACCATCTTCGGCATCGCGCGGCCTGCCCGGTTCCATCCTTCGGGCTTTCTGTCAGGCGCAGACGGTGCGTACTCTTCTCTTCACAGCCAATTTACATTGTTATGTCTATAATACGCAAAAACGGTGGGTTTGTCAACATTAAATCTCGTAATCCAGACAGAACCGTGCCTTGGTGTAGGGCCGCACCTTGCCGTCGGCCACAGCCACATGGGCGGGATGGACGGAGTAGCCCTTGAGGGCCTCGGCACTTTCAAAGGTGGTGTCCAGCATCAGGTCGGCGGTGGAAGAGGGGAGACCGTTGATGTTGACATGCACTTCCACAAGGCCGGGAATTTTGCCTGCCAGACCTTCCAACCCTTCCTTGATGCCTGCCTTGACGGCGGCTTTTTCGGCGTCAGACAGCTCGTCCTTCAGCTGCCACAGGATCACATGCTTGACCATAATAAAATACCTCCTGCGTTTTTTCTCATTGTAGCAGGGTGAGAAAAAATCCGCAAGAGGAAAGCTGCAAAGTATTATTTGGGTGCAAACAGCAGCACCACCAGTAGCACGGCACAGAGCACCGAAACTACGATGCCCTCCAGCCGGGTCAGCCGGATGTACTCTTCCGTGAGTTCGGGTGCCTGCGTATACCGTCCACGGTCATGCAGGGCAATGGCATCCTCCGGCTGCAGCGCCATAAAAATGCCGAACCCGATGCCGAAAAGGGCGGCTAAGATCGCGCAGATGACTTCCATAGCAACCCCTCACTTTTTGGTTTTGTCGTCCCTGCTCAGGGCATAGCACAGATACGAGATCAGCAGGGCAGCGCACAACACGAGCGTCGCCACCATCAAAATGGAATTCAGCGGCTCGACCTTTGGCAGAAAAATGTTGACCAGCCAGAACGTACCACAAAGGATCAACAGGATGCCGTAAAATTTGTGAAAGTGCTTCTTTTCGTCCTCGGTGCTCCATCCGGTGCCGGTGCCATTGTACAGGTCCCGGATGCCGCGGTACAAAAACAGCACACCCAGCGCGGCGTTCAGCCAATCCCAGCCCGAAAGATTCAAATTCATGGCGGCCCCTTTCCGGCTGTTAATCCGCACTATGGTTCCAGCTTTCGTAAGCGACAAGATAAAGAAGGTCTCCCACGATGGCAATGCCGAAGATGATACGGTAAATCAGCGATGTAACAGGTGTGAAGGCTAAGATCAGAAAGGCGAGGCTGTTGAGCATGTAAAACACGCCGTTCTTTTTCTGCCAGAAGGCGCGGTACTCCGGGTCGCGGTGATACTGGTTGAACGGCAGATTGATGAACGGGTCTTTGCCTTGAAAATCCCGAATGCCGGAGATGAACCAGATAACGGTCAGCACAAGGTTGAACAGAGAGGAAAACGAAAAAAACGACTCCATGGAATACACCTCCCATCTTTTTCCACAATTATAACATAGGGGGGACGAAAACGCAAGGACGGTATTCAACCTTCCTGCGTAAAATTTGCACAAATCGGGCGTTGACTGTTGGTGAAAACAACACAAAATAAAACCAGCCGGACGAGGCGGTTGCAAGCCCTCGTCCGGCTGGATACTTACTTCTTCGGAGTCATAAGCCTCTTCTCCTTGGGTTTCCTCATTTTCGGAGTAAACGTTTCATAGGGTGACTCTCCTTAGAAACTACTGGAAACTGAGAATCTATTTCAAGGGGACGAATTTACTTAGTACATTGGACTGACCCTTCTCTTAACTGATGGAGTGCGGCACCGAGATTCTGAAGATGAATTTCATATTACCACATTCTTTCGAGTTAGATTTGCCAGGGACAAGTTACTTAGTACATTGGTAGAACTCCTTTTTGCTATTCAAATAATGCTCTCCGTACAAAAGATACCTTCATAGGAATCATCTCCGGCGGATCTATTTGAATCGCTGGGGTTTTAGTTAATCGACAGGTTGTCGTGTAATCGCATTTTTGATGCTCAAGACTGGCTCATTTTTGTTGTGTTTTTATACGGGGGAAACATCCCGTTTGTGGTGAGCCTCTGTTTTGCTTCTCAGCGAATCCCGACAGCCTGTCCAAACTGTGCGGGTTCCATATCGACCATCGGTCTCGCTCCTTTCTGTTTCAAGTCAGCGGGAGTAGCTCTCTCTTGAGCTTCTGCTGTACTTCTCTGGTTTCTGGCTTTATTATACATATTCCTGATTGATTTGTCTATTCGCAGAGTGCACAAGGATAAAAACATAAAATTGTGCAGTTCTTGAAAAATGGCAGATGGAACGTACAAAATGCCGCTTTCTGTGCGGCCTGTCCGGACGATCGTACCCTTTGGAGAGAAACTCTGTTCCCTGCAGGGAGGGCTGCCGGGAAAGTCACAGCAAAGCTGCCCAGAAGTTCCGGGCCGTTTGTGGAGGATTTTGCGCAAAACGGGAGAAAATGTCCACAGGGTATTATGCGTCAGATGGATTTGTGCTAAAATAACGCCAATGAATGGTAGTCGCCGCCGCCCCGCGAGATGAAAGTTTCGCGGGGCGGCTTTTTTGCGGCAAAAATTTACACACAAAAGAAACGGAGACACAATCAAAATGCCTAAAACTTTACCGGAACGTATCTTCTTTACCATTGTCATGGCTGCCATTATGGTCTATGGCATGATCGTTTACAATGTGGCGCTGAACACAGGCGGCGTCACCAATGCCACCTTTGTCATGGCTCTGCACGAGATGCCGATCATGGTTCCCATTGCCTGCGTGCTGGAATTTTTCGTGGTGGAGAAACTGGCCACTCGATTGGCGTTTATGTTCATGCGGCCCACAGATCGTCCGCAGTTCATCACCTATGCCATCTCGCTGATGATCGTGTGCATCATGTGCCCGGTGATGAGCCTGATCGCAACGGTGCTGTTTAAAGAACCCAGCTTTGGCACCTGGGTGCATACCTGGGGCTGCAATATGCCCATGGCCCTGTGCTGGCAGCTGCTGTACTGCGGCCCGCTTACCCGTGCCATCTTCCGGCTGATGTTCCGCCGGGGCGAAAAGCAGACGGACTGATAGCTCCCGGATATGGAACGATAATAAATATGTATAGAACGGGATGGAATAACGGACTGGACACCTATACGAATTTTATATATCGGGCATATAAAGCATGTACAATGGGGCATTTTTGATGGAAATATTTCCCGGAATGCCCTGAAAAAGCCATTGAAACCTAAGAATTAGCTAAGAAATTTGTGAAAAAAGTACATGCGAAGGGTACTTTATTAGACAAGATGCACAACTTTTTTTATATATCAATGCAGTAGAACCACCTAAAATGTAGAATGTGAACAAAGCTACTTGCCAATTTTCGTCAATCGTACTATCATACACAACGAAAAAAGACGAAGTGATCCGTGCAGGAGGGAGGGTGTGACCGGACAAAGCCGAACGCCTTCCTTGCTTTTTTCACAAAGCTGCGCCTTTTCTTCGAGCGATAAGAAGGACGCTGCGCCGCCGGGGCGGTGCGGCGGTCTTACCCCCGGAACCCTATTCTTCAGGAAGGAGGAAAAACAATTGAATAATCTGACCAAAGCATTGATGGAAGAGCTGACCGTCGAATACGTCAAGGTCGGCCCGCTGCAGATCCCGGAATCCGTGGTCATCAGCTGGGTGATCCTGGCCATCGTCACCATCGGCTCGATCCTGCTTACCAGAAACCTGAAGGTGGACCACATCAGCAAGCGTCAGGCCGTGCTGGAAATGGCCTACCTCGCAGGCACCAATTTCTTTGAAGGTCTGCTGGGCGAAAAGGGCAGGCGCTATGTGCCTTACCTGATGACCGTGGCCATCTACATCGCCTTCAGCAACCTGATCGGCGTGTTCGGCGTCAAGCCCCCCACAAAGGATCTGGATGTGACCGCAGCGCTGGCGTTGATGAGCATCGTCCTGATCGAGGGTGCAGGCATCCGGGCACGCGGCGGCGTGGGCTTCCTCAAGAGTCTGGCTGCCCCCACTCCGGTCATGACCCCTATGAACATCCTCGAGGTCGCCATCCGCCCGACCAGCCTCTGCATGCGACTGTTCGGCAACGTGCTGGGTGCATTCGTCATCATGGAGCTGATCAAGCTCGTGGTGCCCGTGTTCGTCCCGGCGGTGTTCAGCCTGTATTTTGACCTGTTCGACGGTCTGATCCAGACCTACGTGTTCGTGTTCCTGACTTCGCTGTTCATGAAAGAGACCATGGGCGGAGAAGACTGATCCATTGATATTTACTGAATTTAAAAGGAGATTATTACTATGAATGGTTTGATTGCTCTGGGCGCTGGCATTGCAGCGCTGACCGGCATTGGCGGCGGTATCGGCATCGGCATCGCAACGGGTAAGGCAACGGAGGCAATCTCCCGTCAGCCCGAGGCATCCGGCAAGATCCAGACCAATCTGCTGCTGGGCGCTGCTCTGGCAGAAGGTACTGCAATTTTCGGCTTCGTCGTTGCACTGCTGATCATCCTGTTCCTGGGTCAGTAACGGAGGCGCAGACGAATGCTGAAGTTGGATATTAACCTGCTGTGGACCGTCGTGAACGTCCTCGTCATGTATGCGGTGCTGCGCAAGTTCCTGTTCAAGCCTGTTCAGGACGTGATCGCAAAGCGCCAGCAGATGGTGGACGCAAACCTGGCCGATGCGGAGACCTCCAAGAAGGAAGCCGCCGAGACCATGAACGCCGCGCAGGAAAAACTGCGCAATGTGGACAATGAGGCCGCTGCCCGCCGCGAAGCCTACGAAAAGCAGGCTGAGGTCGAAAAGCAGCAGCTGCTGGCAGATGCCCGCAAGCAGGCAGACGCCATCGTGGCCGCCGGCAAGGCGAGCGCCGAGGCCGAACGCCAGAGCAAGCTGCGGGAAGCTGATGCCCAGACCACGGCACTGGCCCGTGCGATGTGCGAGAAGCTGCTGGCCCGCAATCTGACCGCCCAGGACGACGCACGTCTGCTGGACGATCTGCTGGAGAAAGCAGGTGCAGGCAATGGCAACTGAATTCAGTCGTGAATTTTTTGCGGACAACCGCATCGTCAAGGCCGAGCTGCGCAGCGCCCGCAAGCCCCGGGAAGAGGAGCTGAACCGGGTCCGCGCCGAGGTCCGCAAGCTGTATGACGCCACCGAGGTCATCCTGAACGTGACGGTGGACGAGAGCCTGCTGTCCGGCTATGTCCTGCAGGTGGGCGACCGTGTGTTCGATAACTCCGGCCGTCATCAGCTGGACAAGATGATGGAGGGCAAGCCCTCGCTGGCTACCCTCAAGACCCGCATTGAGGACTACAAGCCCGCCGAGACCTCTGCTGAGGGCGGTGTGGTCATCTCCTCTGCCGATGGCATCGTGCACGTCGAAGGCATGAACCGCGCCGTGTACGGCGAGATCGTCACCTTTGACAACGGTGCCAAGGGCATGGTGGAGAGCGTGGACCCCGAACAGCTGGGCATCATGCTGTTCGACGGCGCTGAGACCGTCGGCGTGGGCACCATGGTGACCCGCAGCGGCAAGCGTGCCGGTATCCCGGTGGGCGATGCCTTCCTGGGCCGTGTCATCAGCCCGCTGGGCGAGCCCATCGATGGCAAGGGCCCCATTGAAGCTGTGGGCTACAACCCCATCGAAAAGCAGGCCCCCGGTATTCTGGAGCGTCAGAGCGTGGATACCCCGCTCCACACCGGCATCCTCGCCATCGATTCCATGTTCCCCATCGGCCGCGGCCAGCGTGAGCTGATCATCGGCGACCGCCAGACCGGCAAGACCTCCATCGCCACGGACGCCATCCTGAACCAGAAAAATACCGGTGTGCTGTGCATTTATGTGGCCATCGGCCAGAAGGCTTCTTCCATTGCCCGCGTGGCAGGCGATCTGCAGAAGCACGGTGCCATGAGCTACACCACCATCGTGGCGGCTACTGCTTCGGATTCCGCTCCTCTGCAGTACATCGCACCCTATGCCGGTACCGCACTGGCCGAGTACTTCATGAGTCAGGGCAAGAGCGTGCTGATCGTTTACGACGATCTGTCCAAGCATGCAGTGGCCTACCGTGCCATTTCTCTGCTGCTGCGCCGCTCTCCGGGCCGTGAGGCTTACCCCGGCGACGTGTTCTATCTGCACTCCCGTCTGCTGGAGCGCTCCTGCCGGATGCGCGACGATCTGGGCGGCGGTTCCATCACCGCACTGCCCATCGTTGAGACGCAGGCAGGTGACGTTTCGGCCTACATCCCCACCAATGTCATTTCCATTACCGATGGTCAGATCTTCCTTGAGAGCGCCCTGTTCAATGCAGGCAACCGCCCGGCCGTCAATGTGGGTCTGTCGGTGTCCCGTGTGGGCGGCGCTGCCCAGACCAAGGCCATGAAGAAGGCCAACGCCAACCTGCGTATCGAGCTGGCACAGTACAAGGATATGGAGTCCTTTGCACAGTTCAGCTCGGATCTGGACGCAGAGACCCGCCGCCAGCTGGATCACGGCAAGGCTTTGATGGAAATGCTCAAGCAGCCGCTGTATCAGCCCAAGTCCGACGCCGAGCAGGTGGTCACGCTGGTGCTGGCTTCCCACGGCGTGCTGGACGAACTGCCCACTGCCGAGCTGCGCACCAAAACTTCCGCATTTGTGCGTCAGTTCCGCGCGGATGTGTCCGGTACGATGGATGAGATCACCGCCACCGGCAAGCTGGAACCTGAAATGGTCGATGCCATCCTGAACGCCTGGAAAGCTTATGCGGGAGGCGACAGCCATGCCGTCCAGTAAGCTGCTGAAGGAGCGCATCGAGAGCATTCAGGACACCATGAAGATCACGAACGCCATGTACCTGATCTCCTCGTCCAAGCTGCGCAAGGCACGTAAGAACTACCAGAATGTATCGCCCTACTTCAACCGTATGCGCGATACCATTTCCCGCGTGGTGCCCCACCTGCCGGAAGAGCCGGTGCATCCGTTCTTCCACGAACGCAACATCGCAAACCCCAAGCGCGCTTACATCGTGCTGACGGCAGATAAGGGCATGGCAGGCGCTTACAACCAGAACATCATCAAGTTCCTCAAGGAAAATGCGGATGAGAACGACCGGTTCTATGTGATCGGCCAGACCGGCTACCGCGCCCTGTACCACAAGGACCCGCGGCTGGTGGAGGATTTCCACTACGGTGCCACGGAGCCCACGCTGCAGCGTGCCCGCGATATCACGATGGACGCCATCGATGATTTCAAGACCGGCAAGCTGGATGAGATCTATCTCATCTATACCCGCATCGAGAATGCATTGACCAGCGAGCCCACCATGGTGCGTCTGCTTCCGCTGGACCGCGCCCATCTGCAGCCTGCCCCCAAGGGTCTGGGCGATCCGAAGGGCGATGTGGAGATGTTCCCGTCTGCATGGACGGTGTTTGAACAGATCGCGCCCATTTATATGCACGGCATGATCTTTGGTGCCATGACCGAGAGCTTCTGCGCAGAGCAGAGCGCCCGCATGACTGCCATGGATTCCGCCACCAAGAACGCCAACGATATGATCCGGGAGCTGCAGCTGGAATACAACCGCACCCGTCAGGGCTCCATTACACAGGAGATCACCGAGATCATCGGCGGTGCGGCTGCCGTGCAGGACCGGGAATAAGATACCTGCCCTTCCGGACGGCTTTGCGTCCGGCTTTCCGCAAAGGGAAAGCCTTTGGCAGACCCGGAGTTCTTGCGTGGACTGCCAAGGCCTCTCACTTTGGGAGAGGTGGCAGCGCGCAGGCGCTGACGGAGAGGGCAAGGATGCTAACGTGTTTGCAATATACAGATTATAAGAGGCAATCCAAATGATACAGGGAACTATTATTCGCGTAGCCGGCCCTGTGGTGGACGTGCAGTTCACCGCAGGCAAGCTGCCTGCCCTGCAGGAAGCGCTTACCGTGACCGCCGAGGGCACCGAGCGCACGATGGAAGTGACACAGCATGTCAACGAGACTACTGTGCGCTGCATCATGCTTTCCGCCAGCGAGGGTCTGGGCAAGGGCATGACCGTGCAGGCCACCGGCCACGGCCTGACCGCACCGGTGGGTGAAGCCACGCTGGGCCGCATGTTCGACCCGCTGGGCAGACCCATCGACGGCAAGGGCTCTGTGGATGATGTGCCGCATTGGCCCATCCACCGCAAGGCCCCCGGCTTTGCAGAGCAGAAGCCCGCGACCGAGATCCTGGAAACTGGCATCAAGGTCATCGACCTGCTGGCCCCCTATGCAAAGGGCGGCAAGATCGGTCTGTTCGGCGGTGCAGGCGTCGGCAAGACCGTGCTGATCCAGGAACTGATCCACAACGTGGCCACCGAGCACGGCGGCTACTCCATCTTCACCGGCGTCGGCGAGCGCTCCCGCGAGGGCTGCGACCTTTGGGGCGAGATGAACGAATCCGGTGTTCTGAGCAAGACCGCACTGGTCTTTGGTCAGATGAATGAGCCCCCAGGAGCACGTATGCGTGTTGCTGAGACCGGCCTGACCATGGCAGAGTACTTCCGTGAGGAGACTCACAAGGACGTGCTGCTGTTCATTGATAACATCTTCCGTTTCGTGCAGGCAGGCTCCGAGGTGTCCGCTCTGATGGGCCGTATGCCTTCTGCTGTGGGCTACCAGCCCACTCTGGCCAACGAGCTGGGCGCTCTGCAGGAGCGCATCACCTCCACCAAGGAAGGCTCCATCACCTCTGTGCAGGCCGTCTACGTCCCCGCCGACGACCTGACCGACCCGGCCCCCGCCACCACCTTTGCACATCTGGACGCCACCACCGTGCTGTCCCGTAAGATCGTGGAGCAGGGCATTTACCCGGCCGTGGACCCGCTGGCATCTACCTCCCGCATTCTGGAAGCAGATATCGTGGGTGAGGAGCACTACCGCGTGGCCCGCAAGGTGCAGTCCATTCTGCAGCGCTATCAGGAGCTGCAGGACATTATTGCCATTCTGGGCATGGATGAGCTGGACGAGAACGACAAGCTCACCGTTGCCCGCGCCCGCAAGCTGCAGAAGTTCCTCTCCCAGCCCTTTGCTGTGGCCGAGAACTTTACCGGCCTGAAGGGCAAGTATGTGCCGCTGCAGGATACCGTGCGCGGCTTTGCCGCCATTGTGGACGGCGAGGCCGATGATCTGCCGGAGTGGGCTTTCTTCAACGTTGGTACGCTGGAAGATGCCCGCCAGAAGGCAGCGGAAAAGCTGGCTGAGGAAAAGGGCGGTGCCGTCTGATGAACAAGTTCATGCTGAACATCACTGCGTCCAGCGGTGAGTACTATCAGGGCGATTGCGAAGACCTTGTGCTGCCCATCAGCGATGGCGTGTACGGCATACAGGCCGGACACAGCCCGGTGCTGGTGGCCATCCACATGGGCATCCTGCACTTTGAGGTGAACGGTGAAAGCCAGGACATCCTGGTAGGCGACGGCATTGCCGAGGTGACGCCTGCCTACGTGATGGTGCTGGTGGACAGCGCCGAGCGTCCGGAGGATATCGACAAGAACCGTGCCGAGGCTGCCCGCATCCGTGCCGAGGAGCGTTTGCAGCATCAGCAGAGCATGCATGAATATTATCAGAGCAAGATCGCGCTCGACCGTGCGATGCAGCGTCTGCAGGCCGCTGCAAAGTACCGGCGCTGAGAAGAGCCGCATCTGTTGGGACCAGATCTGCAAAAAGAGCATCATTTGTATCCGTTGAGGGTGCAAAGTGATGCTCTTTTTTGTTTCAGGCGGTTCCATGGAACGCAGCTTTCGTGTATAATAAGGTCAATGCAACCCCGCGTGTTGTGCGGGAAAGGAGGAGGTTTTCCATGATCCAATTCGGCCTGCGTCTGCATGACGCGGAAAAGCTGCCCGTTGAACAGGTGCTGCCGCTGGTGCGCCAGAAAGGCTTTACCTGCGCCCATGTGGCCCTGAGCAAATCCTTCAGGGAACTGCCCTGTACCCCCAGCGCCCTGACCCCCGGCTATGCGCTGTACCTGCGGCATCTGTTTGAGAAAAACGGCATCGACATTGCCGTGCTGGGCAACTATCTCAATCTTGCCCACCCGGATGCGGATGCCCTGCACGCCATTCAGGAAAAATACTATGCCCATATCCGTTTTGCAAGCCTGCTGGGCTGCGGAATGGTGGGCACCGAGACCGGTGCGCCCAACGCGGAGTACAAATTCTGTCCGGAGTGCCGCAGCGACGCAGCCCTTTCCACCTTTATCAAGAACTTCAAGCCGGTGGTGCGCTGTGCCGAGCAGTACGGCGTGACCATTGCCATTGAACCGGTGGTCAAGCACATCGTGTACGATGCCAGACGCGCCCGCACCGTGCTGGACGAGATCGGCAGCCCGAACCTGCAGATCCTGTTCGACCCCGTCAACCTGCTGAACATGGAAAATGTGGACCGCCGCGAGGAAGTGTTCGCCGAGGCCATCGAGCTTCTGGGCAAGGACATTGCCATGATCCACTTCAAGGATTTTCTGCGCAAGGATGCGGGCGGCCAGCTGGCTGCTACGGGTGCAGGGCAGGGCGGTATGGAGGACTACCGCACCATCCTGCGGTTCGCAAAGCAGGAAAAGCCCTATATTTTTGCAACGCTGGAGAATACCACCCCGGAAAACGCGGTGGAATGCCTGAACTACCTGAAAAAGCAGTACGACGAGTGCTGAACACTCTATAACAAGAAAAACATCTGCAAACTTTGCCCGGAATGGGGCAGCTTGCAGATGTTTTTTGTATCAGATGAAGTTTATGGTTCGGCCTTTTACAAATTGCAATTAAGAAATAGTTCCGCTGAAAATGTCCAGAGCGAAAGCGGAGGACATTAAAATCATTCCAGATCCAGCTTATGCTCCATCAGCCAGCGGGTCAGCAGAAAGTACCCTGCGGCAAAGGCAATGCTGACCGCCAGCCCGAACAGGGTGGTGAAAGCACTGGGCGCAGCAATGGAAACATCTACACCGCCAAGGGTGGGATAGGAAACATCCTGCAGCATGTCGGCACTGCTGACACCGGAGCTTAGCCAGTTCTGCAGGAAGGACAGCAGGAAAAATGCCAGAATACCGGCCGGGACCATGTGCTTTTTGAACTGGTGGCCGATCATGCAAGCGGCATAGATGCACAGGATGCTGGACACCAGTGCCACCAGCCCGTTCAGCGTTTCAAAGATCAGCCAGAGCCACCCGGAGCTGCCGGTCATGCGGAAGATCTCTCGGAAGATCTCCACCACTTTCTGCCACAGCTCCGGCAGCTGCTGCAGGGCCGCGCTGTTCAGAGACAGAGCCAGCAGCATCACCGCAAAGGAGAAAATACCCACGATGCTGCTGCAAAGCATCCAAACTACGCTGGAGATCAGCTTGGAAAGGATGAGCTGGCTTTCCGTCACCGGCAGGGTGTGCATCAGGTAGCCTTCACGGCCCAGCAGATTGCGGGTGAAGCGGGTCACAATGGTCATCACGGACACCACTGCCACCGCAACGGCTACGACCATGTAGGCGAACAGCAGCAGAGATGCAAAGTCGTCCTTGGAAGAGCTGCGCAGGGAAAAGCCGCTCAGCACTGCCAGCGCAACAAGGGCCAGATACAGCCCGCCGTAGGTGCGGCCGGTGGCCTTGAATTCATATTTTAACAGCTGTTTCAGCATTTGAATACCTCCCGGAAATATGCATCCACGCTCATGCCCTCGGTCTCGCGCAGCTCTTCGGCATTGCGGTGGGCGAACACCCGGCCATCCTTCAAAAAGACGGCTTCGTCCAGAATGGGCTCGATATCGCCGATGAGGTGGGTGGATAGAATGACGGTCGCATCCCGGCTGTAGTTGTTCAGGATGGTGCTCAGGATGTAGTCCCGGGCGGCAGGGTCCACGCCGCCAATGGGCTCATCCAGCAGGTAGAGCTTTGCGGCGCGGCTCATGGCCAGGATCAGCTGCACCTTTTCCTTGCTGCCCTTGGACAGGGTCTTGAGCCGCGCCTTCGGTTCCAGTTCCAGCCGGGCCAGCATTTCGTTCGCCTTGGCGGGGTCAAAATCGGCATAGAATTCGCGGAACATTTCCACCAGCTGCTCCACACGCATCCAGTCCGGCAGCCAGTCGGCGTCCGGCAGATAGGACACGATGGCTTTGGTGTCCGGCCCGGGGGTCATGCCGGCGATCCGGATGCTGCCTGCACTGGGCTGCAGCAGACCGTTCGCCAGCTTGATGAGGGTGGTCTTGCCGCTGCCGTTGGGGCCAAGCAGACCCACGATGCGGCCAAAGCCGATGTGCAGGTCTACATTTTCCAGTGCGGTCTTATCCTTCTGGTAGCACTTGGTCAGTGCTTCACAGCTCAAAAGTTCACTCATTGCGGTCCTCCTTTGCGTCCCAGTGTTCCAAAAGCGCGGCTGTCTGTGCGGGACTGTAGCCGATGCCGCGCATCTTTTCCAGAAAATCCGACGCCAGCGTCCGGGCGGTGTTGGCACGAAGCTGTTCGATCAATGCAGTGTCCTCCGTAACATAGCGGCCTGCGGTGCGTTCAGTGTGCACCAGCCCCTCCGTCTCCAGCTGGGCAAGGGCCCGCTGCATCGTGTTTGGGTTCACCCCGGCGGCTGCGGCCAGATCCCGTACCGAATCCAGATGCCCGCCCGGTGGGTAGGTGCCGGCCAGGATCCGGGCCTTCAGCCGTTCCACAAGCTGGGCATAGATCGGGCGGCTGGCATCAAACTGTTCGCCCATGGTATCATCTCCTTGTCTTGCTGTATTAAGCGCTTGATACAATAATACACGATTTGCTCTGATTGTCAAGGGGAAAAAGAAAAAACATTATAAAACTGTGGGAAATCGGAAAAAGTGCCTATAAAACACTGCACATTGATAAAAATTTACAATAAATTCAAACAATTTCACATTGCAAAGCTTTTAACAATGTGCTATGCTGAAAAACAGAGAGCTCCGCCCGGAAAGCGGCGGAAAAGAGATTTGGAGGAAAAATAACTATGGCTGACCGCATCGTTCTGAATACCATCTCCTACCATGGCCACGGTGCCATTGAGAACATCGTTCCCGAACTGACCGCCCGCGGCTACAAGAAGGCTTTCGTCTGCTCCGACCCCGACCTGATCAAGTTCGGCGTCACCAAGAAGGTCACCGATCTGCTGGATGCTGCAAACTTTGCCTACGCTGTTTACAGCGAGATCAAGCCCAACCCCACCATTGCCAACGTGCAGGACGGCGTGGCCGCTTTCAAGGCTGCTGAGGCTGACTGCATCGTGACCATCGGCGGCGGCTCCTCCATGGATACCGCAAAGGCCATCGGCATCATCATCAATAACCCCGAGTTTGCGGATGTCCGCTCTCTGGAAGGCGTTGCTCCCACCAAGAAGCACGCGGTGTTCACCATCGCTGTTCCCACCACCGCCGGCACTGCTGCCGAGGTCACCATCAACTACGTCATCACCGATGTGGAGAAGAAGCGCAAGTTCGTCTGCGTGGACACCAACGATATCCCCGAGATCGCTGTGGTTGACCCCGATATGATGTCCTCCATGCCCAAGGGCCTGACCGCCGCCACCGGCATGGACGCTCTGACCCACGCCATCGAGGGCTACATCACCAAGGGCCACTGCGTCATCTCCGATATGTTCCATCTGGAAGCCATCAAGCTCATCAGCCAGAGCCTGCGCGGCGCTGTGCAGAACACCCCGGAAGGCCGCGAGGGCATGGCTCTGGGCCAGTACATCGCCGGCATGGGCTTCTCCAACGTGGGTCTGGGCATCGTCCACTCCATGGCACACGGCCTGTCCGCTCTGTATGACACCCCGCACGGTGTAGCCTGCGCCATCCTGCTGCCGGTGGGTCTGGAGTACAACAAGAGCGTCGCCGGTGAGCGCTACCGCGCAGTCGGCAAGGCAATGGGCGTTGTGGGCATCGACGAGATGAACGATGTGGAAGCCGCTGACGCCACCATCGCCGCCGTCAAGCAGCTGAGCGCAGACGTGGGCATCCCCGCAAATCTGCACGGCATCCTGAAGGAAGAGGATATCCAGTTCCTCGCCGAGTCCGCATTTGCAGACGCCTGCCGTCCCGGCAACCCCCGCGACACCAGCGTGGAGGAGATCGTGGAGCTGTATAAGAGCCAGCTGTGATTCCGCTCTGTAAATTCAAGCTGTAATTTTGGGCCCTGCTGTCCTTCGGGATGGCAGGGCCTTTTTCTAAGATGTATCTGAAAACAAAGCAACAGACTGGATCTTCGTCTTTTCAGAGATGCCCGGAGAGCCTGCCGCGTCGCAGAGTGACAAAATTTCTGCACGGCTCTTGTACACAGCGCCCAAAACGGGTACAATCAATGCAGTAAGAAAAAACTGGAAGCGAAAGGAACCTTATGACGCTGAACTTCTATACTCTGAGTGTTATTTATCTTGTATATTCCTTTTTGGGCTGGGTGGCGGAGACGGTAGTCGCGACCATCCGGGGCGGAAGGTTTGCCAACCGCGGTGCAGCGGCAGGCCCGTTCTGCTTTATCTACGGTACCACCGGCGTGCTGCTGGCCGTGAGTTTCGGCGACCTGCGCACCGAGCCGGTCTACCTGTTCTTTGCCTGCATGATGGCGGCAACGGTGATGGAATGGATCACCGCCAAGCTGTTGGAACGCCTGCACCGCCGCAAGTGGTGGGACTATTCCGGCAAAAAATTCAATCTGAACGGCTATGTGTGCCTGCAGTATTCGCTGCTGTGGGGTGCGCTGGGCACGGCAAGTGTGCTGTGGGGCAATGATGTGCTGCTGCGGCTGTGCGCGCATATCCCGGTCTGGCTGCTGCACCCGGCAGTATGGGTCTCGCTGACGGTGGCGGTGCTGGACCAGATCGGTTCGGCGGTGCTGGTGCAGCAGTATGCGGCCCGGCACCCGGTGCTGGAGCAGCTCAACCAGAGACTGGGGGAGCGGTCGGATACGCTGCGCCGCAGGATCGCGCTTTACATTGAAAAACGCATCCAGCATGCTTACCCGGCTGCGGCCCGGCAGGAGCAGACTGCGCTCCGGAAGGGGGAAAAGAACTTCCTCAGCGTGTCCGACCTGCTGTGGCTGTTCGTGATCGGCGCGTTTCTGGGCGACATGGTGGAGACGGTGTTCTGCCGCGTGACCGCCGGGGTCTGGATGAGCCGCTCCAGTCTGGTCTGGGGGCCGTTCAGCGTGGTGTGGGGTCTGGCGCTGGTGCTGGCAACGGTGCTGCTGCGTCAGGAAAAGGACCGGAGCGACCGCTACCTGTTCGCCTTCGGCACCGTCATGGGCGGTGTGTACGAATACGTGTGCAGCGCCGTCACCGAGCTGCTGTTCGGCACCGTGTTCTGGGACTACAGCAAGTTCAAGTTCAATCTGGGCGGGCGCATCAACCTGCTGTACTGCTTTTTCTGGGGCATTGCGGCGGTGATATGGATGCGCTACGGCTATCCGCTGGTGCTCAGAGGCATGGAGAAGGTGCGCAGCCGCGTCCGCCCATGGATGACCGCCCTGCTGGCAGTGTTCATG
Source organism: Faecalibacterium sp. 3 (assembly GCF_048323735.1). Taxonomy (NCBI): domain Bacteria; kingdom Bacillati; phylum Bacillota; class Clostridia; order Eubacteriales; family Oscillospiraceae; genus Faecalibacterium; species Faecalibacterium sp. 3. Next base: position 2,832,423 of record NZ_JBLWFN010000001.1, on the reverse strand, counting down.
GCGGTGAACATGCTCACCAGTGCGCTGGCGCTGGCCCGGTACGATGCCCGCACCAGCGGTGAAGGCCCCAAAAACAGCATCGATACGCTGCTGGACGACCATTTTGATGACGCCCGTATGGAGCACATCTATCCCAACGCGAAGAAAGTGGCCAAGGCTGGATGAAATTTCAACGTTCCTCTTGCACTTTGGTGCAAAAATCGGTATAATACTTTCCGGATAAAAGGGAGTAGAGGGCGCACGTTCGCAAAACGATGCGCCGTGCTGCAGCGGAATCCCCGCAGAAATGCCCGCTGCGGTGCCGGATGCTTGAGACTTTTATTACGCTTTCCCATTTCTGGGCAGGCTGTAATAGAGGTCTCTTTTTTATGGCTGCTCTGCCGGAAACAAAAGGAGAAAAAACTATGCTTATCCCTGTTTTGCTGTTCATCGTGGGCCTGCTGTGCCTCATCAAGGGCGGTGACTGGTTTGTGGATGGTGCCACGGGCATTGCCCGCCGCTTCCATGTGCCGGAGCTGCTCATCGGAGCTACGGTGGTGTCCATTGGCACCACCCTGCCGGAGGTCATGGTCTCCACCACCTCGGCCTTCACCGGCCACGGCGAGATCGCCTATGGCAACGCCATCGGCTCGATCATCTGTAATGCATCCCTCATTGCGGCTATCACCATTGCGGTGAAGCCGGGCAAGGTAGACCCCAAGAGCCTGCGCACGCCGGTGCTGTTCTTCTTTGTGGCAGCAGCCTTCTACGCAGGCGTGGCCTATACCACCGGCTACTACTCCCGCCCGGTAGGCCTTGTGCTGCTGGCCATGTTCGCGGCCTACATCGTCTGCAACGTGATGGCGATGAAGAACGCCCCCGCCCCGGAAGAAGCGGAGGAGACCGACGAAAATGGATCCCTTGCCAGGGAGCTGGGTCTGCTGGCCGTGGGCGCGGTGCTCATTGCCGTGGGCGCGAACCTGCTGGTGGATAACGGCACCCTGATCGCGCAGGCACTGGGCGTGCCGGAGTCGGTGATCGCACTCACCTTTGTGGCGCTGGGCACCTCGCTGCCGGAGCTGGTCACGGCCATCACCTCGCTGGCCAAGGGCCACGGTGCGCTGTCTCTGGGCAATGTCATCGGCGCAAACGTGTTCAATCTGGTGCTGGTGAGCGGTGTTTCCGCAGTGGTGGCACCCTTTACCATCCCGCAGAATTCCATGCTGTTCGGACACAACGCATCGCTGGTGCTGGAGTTCCCGGTGATGTTTGCCGTGATGCTGCTGCTGACGGTGCCGGCCCTCATCAAAGGCAGGCTCAGCCGCCCGCAGGGCATCGCTCTGCTGTGCATCTACGCGGCCTTCTGCGTGGTACAGTTCACCATCTGAGCATATAAGACGCAAGCAAGACGCAAAAAAGTCCCGGTGCAGTTCGGTTTTACTGCACCGGGACTTTTTACGCTTCAGAAGAATTACTGCTGTGCAAAGATCTTGATCTCGTCCTTATCCATAAAGGCGGCACCCACAAAACCGGCGGCTTCCAGCTGGCCCAGCTGTTTGCCCAGCTTCTTGCCCTGAGGCAGAACGGTCACGTTGTAGCTGTCACGCAGGGAAGCGGCCTTTGCCAGCACGGCAGGGAAATCGGCATCCTTTGTGTACAGCAGGACGATCTTCTGCTTGGCACCGGGGATCTGGTAGCCCTGCTCCAGCAGGATGCCGCACACCCGCTCAAAACCGATAGAGAAGCCCACGGCAGGCACCTGCGTGCCAAGGAACTTGCCCACCATGTTGTCGTAGCGGCCGCCGCCTGCAACGGCACCGCTGAACTGCGGGCAGGTGATCTCGAACACCATGCCGGTGTAGTAGCCCTGACCGCGCACCAGACTGGGGCAGTAGGCCACCTGATAGCGGCCTGCGGCCATGGCGTTTGCGGTGGCCAGAACATACTTGAGGTCGTCGGCGATGGCCGGATCTGCGCAGCGGGCCGCTACGGCGTCCAGCGTTACCTCACCGGCGGCGATGAAATCGGCCAGAGCCTGAATGGCGGCTTCCGGCAGCTGCTTCTCGGTCAGCTCAGCCTTGACGCCCTCGGCACCGATCTTGTCCATCTTATCGAAGGTGATGCAGACGGAATCCAGCGTATCTGCGGCAAAGCCCATGCTTTCCAGCATGCCGCGCAGGATGCGGCGGTCGTTGATGTTGACGGTGAAGCCGGTAAAGCCGATGTTCAGCAGAGCGCGGGTGGTCACGTCAATCAGTTCCACCTCGGCGTTGGGGGAAGAATCGCCCAGAATGTCGATATCGCACTGCACGAACTCCCGCAGACGGCCCTTCTGGGGACGCTCGGCGCGGAAGACGCGGTCGGTCTGGATCACCTTGAAGGGGCTGGGCAGCTTATCCTTGTTGGCGGCATAGTAGCGGCTCAAAGGCAGGGTCAGGTCGTAGCGCAGGCCCATGTCGGACAGCTGCTTGGGGTCGCCGGTGTTCAGGGCAGCGGTGAGCTTATCGCCACGCTTGAGCACCTTGAAGATCAGGTTCAGGTTGTCGCCGCCGTCGGATTTGTCCAGATTTTCCATATCCTCCAGCATGGGGGTGGAAATGCGCTCGAAGCCGGACGCACGGTAGGTCTCCAGAATTTTGCCCTGAATGTAATCGCGCAGGGTCTGCTCTGCGGGCAGCAGGTCGCGCATGCCCTTCAATGCCTGTGTTTTCATAAGATGGTTCCTCTCTATATAAATCAATGTAAATGCTTTTACCTTATTCATTATAAAGGAATCTGCCGTTTTGTCAATTGAAATGGGCACACTGTAAGGGAAAAACCATTCGGAGGGCAGGCAATGAAACAGCAATTTGCAGCAAAACACCCGTGGACCATCCTTGCGGCGGGCGCAGCCATTCAGGTGCTCACGGGCATCCCGGCGGCGTGGGGCGTATTTCAACAGCCGGTGATGGAGGAGTACGGCCTGAGCGAGCAGGGGGCGGGCTATGCCTTTGGCATCCTCATTGCGGCGTTCGGCGTAGGGTGTGTCATCGGCGGCTTTCTGCAGGACAGCCGCGGCCCGCGGTGTGCGGCTCTGTGGGGAACAGCACTGCTGTGCGGCGGATTTTTTGCGGCGGCCATGCTGCCGGGCGGCAGTGCAGGCAGCTTTTTTCTGGCATTCAGCATCCCGGCAGGGCTGGGCACGGCGTTTCTGTACCCGTCCATCCAGTCCTGTGCACAGAAGTGGTATGCCGGACGCAAGGGCCTTGCCACCGGTGTCATCGGCGGGGCGGTGGGTCTTTCCGGTGCGTTCCTCACCGTATTCGTGCGCACGGCGGTCAGGGGCTTTGGAATCGTGCAGGGCATCCGGGGTGCGTTCTGGGCGCTGGGAGCCGTCACGCTGCCCATCTGCCTTGTGGGCAGCCTGCTCTTGCAGGACCCGCCGCAGAACGCCGAAAAACAGCAGAAAAACGACAGGAATGCCATTGACCTCTCGCCATGGCAGATGCTGCGCACACGGCAGTACTGGCTGTGTGCAGGGGCTGTGTGCTTTTCCACCCCGGCGGTGCTGCTGTTCAGCCCCATCATCCTGAAGCTGGGCGTGGAGCGGGGGCTGGACGAGAACGCTGCTCTGTGGAGCGTGGTGCTGGGCAGCGTGGGCAGCGCGGCAGGCCGCCTGCTGATGCCCATGCTCAGCGACCGCATCGGCCGCAGGCCCACGGACATGCTGCTGTTTGCGGTGTCGCTGGGGCTTTCAGCGGGCTTTGCGTTTGCGCAGGGCTGGTGGGTGGTGGCCTGCTATGCGGGGCTCACCTTCTGCTACTCCGGCCTTGCGGCGGTGCTGCCTGCTCTCTCCACGGACCTGTTCGGTTTCCCCCACGCAGGGGTGAACTACGGCTTTCTGGCACTGGGGCAGAGCGTGGGAAGTCTGGCATTTCCGGCTGCGGCGAATCTGTGGGGGCTGGAAGCCGGGCGGCACTGGCTGGCTGTGGGCGGTGCGGCGGCAGGTTTTGCTGCCATGTGGGCGCTGAAATCTGCCGGACAGCAGCCCCGCAGGCAGGACACAGGAGCGTGAAATTTGTCTCCTTGACAAAGTTGACAAAAAATTGACGAATGAAATGACAAAAGCATCTGAATTGACAGTTAGCAGCAGGCAACCGCAAATAGTTTTGATGTTTTTCCCGGAAATGTATTGCAAAATCCGTCCGCTTTCTCTATAATAAAATCATGCGTGGTAGTACCGGTGCAGGCGCTGAAAGAGAGCAGCGTGCCCGGTTCGGATGCAAGCAGTACAGAGAAGCGGCTGTGCCGGCAGGGCGCGGCAGCGGTTTTGTGCTGCAAAGCGACATTTGTCAAAAGGAGAGTATGATTATGACCTATTCGCAGCAAGTACAGAATATGTGCCCGATCACCAAAGGTCCTAAGCATGGTCCGGCTCCCATCCCCGAAGAGGGCGCATGGGTCAAGGCCTATGAGATCAAGGACATCAGCGGCTACACCCACGGTGTGGGCTGGTGTGCACCTCAGCAGGGTACCTGCAAGCTGTCTCTGAACATCAAGAACGGCGTCATCGAAGAGGCTCTGGTGGAGACCATCGGCTGCTCCGGCATGACCCACTCTGCTGCTATGGCAGGCGAGATCCTGCCCGGCAAGACCATTCTGGAAGCTCTGAACACCGACCTGGTGTGCGACGCCATCAACGTGGCAATGCGTGAGCTGTTCCTGCAGATCGTCTACGGCCGCAGCCAGACCGCTTTCTCTGAGGACGGTCTGCCCATCGGCGCAGGTCTGGACGACCTGGGCAAGGGCCTGCGCTCCATGACCGGCACCATCTTCTCCACCAAGGAGAAGGGTGTGCGCTATCTGGAGCTGACCGAGGGCTACATCAACAAGCTGGCTGTGGACGCTAACGATGAGGTCATCGGCTATCAGTTCGTTAAGCTGGGCAAGATGATGGAGGATATCCGTCACGGCAAGACCCCCAACGAGGCTTACGAGAAGAACGTGGGTACTTACGGCCGCTTCAGCAAGGAGCAGGGCGCTGTGAAGTACATCGACCCGCGTGAGGAATAAGAGAGGAGGAACAACTCATGGCAACTTTTGAATCTATGGATCGCCGTATGCCTAAAATCGAGGCATGCCTGAAGGCTAACGGCCTGGAGTCTCTGGACGCTTGCAACGAGATGCTCCTCGCTAAGGGCATCGACTGCGACAAGATCGTGCGCGGCGTTCAGCCCATCTGCTTTGATAACGCTGTCTGGGCATACACCCTGGGCACCGCCATCGCCGTCAAGCGCGGCCTGACCGATGCTGCCGAGTGCGCTGCTGCCATCGGCGAAGGTCTGGAAGCTTTCACCATCCCCGGTTCTGTCGCTGAGCAGCGTCAGGTCGGTCTGGGCCACGGCAATCTGGGCGCTCGTCTGCTGAGCGAGGATACCACCTGCTTCGCTTTCCTGGCAGGCCACGAGTCCTTTGCCGCTGCTGAGGGTGCCATCGGCATCGCCCGCACCGCAAACAAGGTCCGCAAGACCCCCCTGCGCGTCATCCTGAACGGCCTGGGCAAGGATGCAGCTTACATCATTTCCCGTATCAACGGCTTCACCTATGTTCAGACTGAGTACGATATCCCCACTCAGACCCTGACTGTCGTCAAGGAGATCCCCTTCTCCGAGGGCGAGCGCGCAGCCGTCAAGTGCTACGGTGCAAACGACGTTATGGAAGGCGTTGCCATCATGAAGAAGGAGGACGTTCAGTGCTCCATCACCGGCAACTCCACCAACCCCGTCCGCTTCCAGCATCTGGTTGCCGGCACCTACAAGAAGTGGGCCATCGAGAACGGCAAGAAGTACTTCTCTGTCGCTTCCGGCGGCGGCACGGGCCGTACCCTGCATCCCGATAACGTGGCTGCAGGCCCCGCAAGCTACGGCCTGACCGACTCTCTGGGTCGTGTGCACGGCGATGCTCAGTTTGCAGGTTCTTCTTCTGTGCCTGCACACGTTGAGATGATGGGCCTGATCGGCATGGGCAACAACCCGATGGTTGGTGCTACCGTTGCATGCGCTGTTGCTGCAGCTCAGGCTAACGCCTAAGTTTTTCCTAAGTTTCAGCGAGGGGAAACTGCTTTCCGAATGAGCAGTTTCCCCTTTTTTGCTGATAGATGTCCGAACACAAGCAACCCGAATATGAGAAGGAAAAAACAATGAAAAAGAATCAGATCCGCAAGAGCGTGGCTGCGCTGGCCATGGCGGCTGTTGTGGGCGTCAGCCTGCTGGGCTACGGCTGCGGCAGCAAGTCCGCTTCCACCGCAGGCGGCGTGTCCGGCGATTTCATCGGCACTGCCAAGGGTATGGGCGGCGACGTTACCGTTACCCTGACGCTGGAAGACGGCAAGATCACCGGCTGCACCGCTGAGGGCAAGGATGAGACCCCCGGCATCGGTACGCTGGCACTGGAGCAGCTGCCCGCTCAGATCGCTGAGACCGGCAGCATCGCCGTGGACGGCGTGTCCACCGCGACCATCACCTCTGACGCCATCAAGGAGGCAGCAGCCGCTGCCCTGACTGCCGCCGGCCTGAACGCCGACGACTATAAGATCGAGGTCAAAGCCGACGAGACCAAGGCCGAGGATTCCACCGTTGACGCTGACGTTGTCATCGTGGGTGCAGGCGGCGCAGGCATGACCGCTGCCATCACCGCTGCTGCCGAGGGCAAGAGCGTTGTGATCGTGGAGAGCCAGCCCATGGTGGGCGGCAACTCTGTGCGCGCTACCGGCGGCATGAACGCCGGCAAGACCGTGTATCAGGATGAGAACGAGTTCGGCGAGTCTGCCGGTGTCGAAAAGACCCTGAAGACCGCTGCTGAAAAGTACGCTGACAACGAGACCATCACCGCTCTGGCAAAGACCGTCTCCGAGCAGTGGGCAGAGTACCAGAAGAACCCCACCGGCTACTTCGACTCTGTTGAGCTGATGGAGCTGGATACCATGATCGGCGGCAAGGGCATCAACGACCCTGCTCTGGTGAAGACCCTGTGCTCCAACTCTGCTGATGCCATCGACTGGCTGGACGAGCACGGCATCACCCTGCACAGCGTTTCCAGCTTTGGCGGCGCATCCGTCAAGCGCATCCATCGCCCTGTGGACGCAGAGGGCAAGACCCTTTCCGTCGGTTCCTACATGATCCCCCTGCTGGAGGAGAACTGTGAGAAGGCTGGCGTTCAGATCCTGCTGAACACCACCGCCAACGAGATCCTGACCGATGCGAGCGGCGCTGCTGTGGGCATCAAGGCCACCGGTTCTACCGGCGAGACCGTCACTGTGAACGCCAAGGCTGTGGTGCTGACCACCGGCGGCTTCGGCGCAAATCTGGACATGGTTGTCGAGTACAAGCCTGAGCTGAAGGGCTTCATGACCACCAACGCTGCCGGCGCTCAGGGTCAGGGCATTGAGATGGCCACCGCCATCGGTGCCGGCATTGTGGATATGGACCAGATCCAGATCCACCCCACCGTTGAGGCCAACACCGCTGCCCTGATCACCGAGGGTCTGCGCGGCGACGGCGCTGTGCTGATCAACGCCGAGGGCAAGCGCTTCATCGACGAAGTGGGCACCCGTGACGTGGTCTCTGCTGCTGAGATCGCTCAGACCGGCAGCTACAGCTGGCTGGTGGTCGATCAGGCCATGGTAGATGCTTCCAGCGTCATTCAGGGCTACATCAAGAAGGGCTATACCGTGACCGGCGAGACCTACGAGGAGCTGGGCAAGGCAATGGGCGTCGATGAGGCTGCGTTTGCCGAGACCATGAAGACCTGGAACGGCTATGTTGAGGCCAAGAACGACCCCGACTTTGGCCGCACCAGCTTTGCAAACAAGCTGGATACCGCTCCGTACTACGCCATCAAGGTCACCGCTGGCGTGCACCACACCATGGGCGGCCTGACCATCAACACCAACACTGAGGTGCTGAAGGCTGACGGTACCGTTATCCCCGGCCTGTTCGCAGCAGGTGAGGTGACTGGCGGCGTTCACGGCGCAAACCGTCTGGGCGGCAACGCTGTTGCAGACTTCACCGTGTTTGGCCGCATTGCAGGTAAGGCTGCCAGCGATTACGCTGCATGAGCAACCGCAAAACGGTTGAAACGGCTTCCGGTTCCAGAAAACGGAAGCCATGGATGAAGAACCTGATCTTTGCACTGGTGGTCCTTGTGCTGGCGGCAGCGCTGTATTTCGGCGTGCGCGCAGCCCACAGCGGCAAAGGCGGTGGTCTGCAGGCAGTCGTCGATTTCGGCGATGGCATCACCGAGACCCTGCCGCTGGATACGGATCACGATTACCTGTATGATGTGGGCGATTATGTCGTGCATTTGCAGGTGAAAGACGGTGCAGTCGCATTTTTGGACAGTCAGTGCCCGGACCATGTGTGCGAGCAATTCGGCTGGCTGGACAAGGATGGCGCATGGGCTGCCTGCATCCCTGCCGGGGTGTATGTGGTCGTAGAGGATACCGCAGAATAAAGATCATGCTCAAAAAGGGGCAGTGCTTCGGGAGACCGGAGCGCTGCCTCTTTTGTTTTGCACAGGATGCAGGAGGAAAAAGGGTGTGAAAGTTCCATAAAAGTTTGGCGCAAAACCTCAAAACAAAATTTAGACGCTTGTGTATTGGGCGAAAATGCGATAAACTAACAATGTCACCCTTCTGCACAGTGCAGAAGGGGAAAAAGACAGAACGGACAGAAATTACAGGGCGCCCTGCATAAGGCAGAGGTGCTCTGAAAGATACAGGAGGAAACAGCAAGCATGATCTTTAAAAAGAAGCAGGATGCTGCGGCACAGCAGGCGGCTGCCGGTGAGGCAAGACCCGCAGGAAAAGACAAAGTGGCTGCATTTTTTCGCAAAAACTGGAAGTGGATGGTGCCGGTGGCGTGTGTGGCCGTGCTGGGCGGATGGTTCATCCTGCGTCCGGACAGGGCACAGGACGCCAATGTGGATGTGAATTATGTGCAGACCACGCCGGAAAAGCGGGATCTGTCCAACTCCCTCAGCGGCACCGGTACGCTGAACCCGGCCAATACATACAATGTCAAATCGCTGGTGGCAGGCAAGGTGCTCACCAGCACCATTGAGGAAGGCGACATTGTGGAGGAAGGCACTGTGCTGTACACGGTGGATGCCTCCGATGCCACCACCAAGGCCGAGCAGGCCTCCATCACCCTGCAGCAGGCACAGCGCAGCTACGATAAGACCGTGGACCGCCAGTATGTGCGTGCCGAGGTGGCAGGCGTTGTGGCTACATTGAAGGTGGCCAAGGGTGACGAAGTGACCAGCGGCCAGGAAGTGGCTGTCATCCGCGACAGCTCCAAGATGGTGCTGCATCTGGAGTTCCCTGCGGCAGACGCCGCCGCATTCTCGGTGGGCCAGAGCGCTGAGGTGACGCTGGACGGCACCTTTGAGACCCTGACCGGCACCGTGACCGCTGTGACCGGCACGGATACGCTGAGTACCGGCAACCTGCTCACCCGCACCGTGACCATCACCGTGCGCAATGCAGGCGGCCTGACCACGGCTCAGGCGGCAACGGCCACCATCAACGGTGTCAGCTGCATTGCAGCCAAATGCTTTGAATATCAGGCAGAGCGCACCCTGACCACCCTTGCAGCCGGTACGGTCACTGCCATCAATGTGCAGGAGGGCGGTGCCGTGAACAAGGACGACATCGTGCTGCAGATCAGCGGTGAGGACCTGACCGAAGCAATCCAGTCCGCTGCGGAGACCCTGCGCAGCGCAGAGCTGAACATGGATAACCTGCAGGAGGCCATGAACAACTACACCGTCACCTCGCCCATCAGCGGCACCATCATTGAGAAGAACGCCAAGGCCGGTGATGCACTGACCGCCGGTGCAGACCTGTGCACCATCTACGACCTGAGCTATCTGGTCATGGTCATCAATGTGGATGAGCTGCAGGTCAGCGATGTTTCGGTGGGCCAGAGCGTGCAGGTGACGGCAGATGCAGTGCCGGATAAGACCTACACCGGCACCGTGACCCGCGTTTCCATGAAGGGCTCTTCCAACGGCGGCACCACCACCTACCCGGTCACGGTGCGCATCGACGAGACCGAGGGCCTGCGCCCCGGCATGAATGCCAACGCGGAGATCGTGATCGCGGAGGCCAAAAACGCTCTGGCAGTGCCCAATGCGGCCATCGTGCGCGGCGGCTATGTGCTGGTGACCAAGGATTCGCCCAGCGCCGCCAATGCAGACCCCGATATGACTGCACCGGAAGGCTATGTGTACGTTCCGGTCAAGATCGGCGTGAGTGACGACGACTATACCCAGATCATCAGCGGCGTCACCGGCAACGACACCGTGGCCTATGACCCCAGCTCTGTGAGCACCGATTACTATTACGATGACGGCGGCTATGGTGATGCCATGGACAAAACTGCAGCTGACACAGAGAACGACACGGACACTGCAGACGGCAGCACAGCAGAGGAGCCGATGGAAGAATCTGCCGATGCGGGTGACACTGCAGACCCGGCAGATGCAAACGGCGTGATCATCACAGGCTGATACAGGAGGAATGCATGAGCGCTCTGATCGAGTTTGATGAGGTGTGCAAGTATTACCAGATGGGCGATACCACGGTAAAAGCAGCAGACCACATCACCATGAAAATCGAAAAAGGCGAGTTCGTAGCCATCGTCGGCCAGTCCGGCTCCGGCAAGTCCACCTGCATGAACATCATCGGCTGTCTGGACGTGCCGACCCATGGCACTTACCGGCTCAACGGCAGGGACGTGGGCAAGATGAGCCGCAACGAGCTGGCTGCGATCCGCAACGAAATGCTGGGCTTTATCTTCCAGCAGTATAATCTTTTGCCGAGGCTCAACCTGATGGAGAACGTAGAGGTGCCGCTGGTGTATGCGGGCATCGGCCGCACCGAGCGCCACGCCCGGGCCAAAGAGGTGCTGGAGCAGGTGGGCCTGGGCGATAAGCTCAGGAACCGCCCCAACCAGCTTTCCGGCGGCCAGCAGCAGCGTGTTTCCATTGCCCGGGCGCTGGTGCGGAACCCGGCGGTCATTCTGGCCGACGAGCCTACCGGCGCACTGGACAGCCACACCGGCCGCGAAGTGCTGGGGATGCTGCAGCAGATGCACGATGAGGGCCACACCGTGGTGCTCATCACCCATGATAATTCCATTGCGGTGCAGGCAGACCGCATCATCCGTCTGGAAGACGGGCGGGTGGTCTACGATGGCGACTCCCGTGCGCCGGAGGCCATCGTGCAGCCCACACTGCTGCCGGATCTGCCGGATGAGGAGGAAAAAGCATGATCGTAGAGACCTTCCGTCAGGCCATCCAGAACGTGTGGAGCAATAAGCTGCGCACCTTTCTTACCATGCTGGGCATCATCATCGGTGTCATGGCAGTCATCGTTATCGTGGGTCTGGGCAACGGTATGACCAAGAGCATGCGCGACAGTTTTTCGGCACTGGGCACCAACACCCTTTCGGTGCAGGTGTGGGGCAACGGCTCCCGTACCGTTCCGGTGGAGGAAATGTACAAGCTGCCCACGAAGTACCCGGAGCTGATCCAGTCCATCTCGCCGCAGATCGATTTCAGCGGCAGCGGCACGCTGAAGGTCGGCACCAACAGCTACCGCTGGTCCACCATCAGCGGCGTGGACGAGAACTATTCCACCATGAAGAACTACCAGATCGCGCAGGGACGCGGTCTGCAGTACATGGACATCAAGGACAACAAGCAGGTGTGCGTCATCGGCGATTATCTGAACCGCGTGGCCTTTGGCGGCAACGGCCTGGGGCAGACGCTCAAGATCGGAGCCAACAAGTTCCGCATCGTGGGTGTGCTGGCGGCAAAGGTGAGCGACCCGGACATGCAGCAGGGCAGCGATGACGACTGCGTTTATCTGCCCTATACCACGACCATGCGCCTGTCCAGCCAGAGCATGGTGAGCAACTATGCCGCGGTCATGGAGGATGAGAGCCGCGCCAACGAAGCAAAGTCTGCGGTGGAAAGCGAGCTGCAGCATCAGCTTGGCTCGGATAACGGCTACTACGTCTACAGCGCCAGCGAGTGGCTGGAGGAAATGAACAAGATGATCAATATGGTCATCGTGATCCTGACCGGTATCGCCAGTATTTCGCTGCTGGTGGGCGGCATCGGCATCATGAACATCATGCTGGTGTCGGTGACTGAGCGCACCCGCGAGATCGGCATCCGCAAGGCACTGGGCGCCAAGGAGCGCACCATTCTGTCGCAGTTCGTGGTGGAAGCAGCCACCACCTCGGCGCTGGGCGGCGTACTGGGCATTGCACTGGGCTACATCGTATCCATGGTGGCGAACCGGCTGCTGCCCATGTTCACCAGCGGCACCACGGTCACGGTCAGTCCGTCCTTCAACTCCGTCGCGGTGGCCTTCGGCATTTCGGTGGGCATCGGCGTGCTGTTCGGCTATCTGCCGGCAAAGCGTGCGGCCCGCCTCAATCCCATCGAGGCTCTGCGCTATGATTAAAAAGCCGTTTTCGTCCGCATGGCATACCGCCGCATCGACCCGGCGCACCCTGCTTGCGAAAAACAGCTTTTAAGCTCCTCTCAGCCGGCTTTGCGCCGGACTGCTTACGGCAGCTGCTTCAGAGCGGCAGCCAAACATCAAGGAAGGGGAATACACCTATGAAAAAACGTCTTCTCGCATGTCTGCTTGCAGCATGCATGGCTGTGTCTATGCTGGTGCTGCCGGCATCGGCGGCCAGCCTGAACAACTCGGCCATCCAGACGGCCATCACGCTGGGCGCTATGGATACCAGCCAGACCGGCAGTCTGGATGCTGCCGTCACCCGCGGTGCATTTGCCAAGATGCTGGTCTCCTTTTCGGCCTACCGCGAAAGCGCAGCCCAGCAGGGCAACATCGGCACCCTGTATAAGGATGTGCCCGGCACCTCCCAGTGGGCACCTTATGTGCGCATTGCAGTGCAGCAGGGCTGGATGAACGGCTACACCGACGGCACCTTCCGTCCGGACAACGCAGTTACGCTGGAAGAGGCCTGCACGGCAGCACTCAAGCTGCTGGGCTATAAAATGACCGAACTGAATGGCGTGTTCCCGATGGCGCAGCTGACCAAAGCACAGGAATTGGGTCTGCGCAACCAGCTGAACCGCAATCAGGGCGAGACCATGAACTATGGGGATTGTGCTCTGCTGCTGTATAACACCCTCACGGCAAACACAGCCGCCGGCGGCGCTTATGGCACCAGCCTGGGCTTTACGGTGGCGAACGGTCAGGTGGACACCTCTACCGTGATGCTCAAGAGCCTGAAGGGCCCCTTTGTGGCAGCGGAAGGCACCCAGCTGCCGTTTGCACCGGTCAGTGTTTACCGCAACGATAAGGTCTCGGCTTCTGCCGAGCTGAATCGTTACGATGTGTATTATTACAGCGAAAGTCTGCAGACTGTATGGATCTACACCCGCAAAGCAGCAGGCCGTATCACAGCCGTTTCGCCCAGCGCCAGCGCACCCACGGCCGTTACCGTGGCAGGCGTCAGCTATCAGCTGGGCAGCACGGCAGTTGCCTCCAAGGTATCCAGCCTGAACGGCGGCGGTGTGGGCGAAGTGGTCACCCTGCTGCTGGGCATGAACAACGAAGCGGCAGACGTGATCACCGGTGCAGAAGCCGATGAGGTGTTCTACGGCGTGGTGCAGGGCGCAGCCCGCAGCCTTGTGGAAGACAACGGCGCGGATGTGTTGCAGCGCGTGTCGGTCATGTGCACCGATGGCATTCAGCGCACTGTGAATGTGGACAAAAGCCTGAACTATCCCACGGGCTGGCTGGTGGAGATCCGCGTAACGCCGGAAGGCGAGTCCGTGAGCGGCATCGAGAACAAGGCCGTTACCGGCAAGGTCAGTGCGGATGCGGCAACGCTGGGCAAGTACACTCTGGCAGACGATGTGCAGATTCTGGATACGACTTCGGAGGGTGTGGCTGGGACGATTCGTCCCAGCCGCCTAGCGGGGACAGACCTGAATCTTCTGAATGTCCGCTATTATACGCTGAATGAGAAGGGCGAGATCGACCGCCTGATCCTGAACGATGTCACCGGCGACCTGTGGACCTATGGCGTGCTGGACGACATCAAAAATGTTTCGGTCAATTCTTCCGAGCTGAAAACGCTGGCCACCATCCTTTCGACCGGTTCCAGCACCAGCACGGATACGCAGGATAAGATCGTGGGCGATCTGAAGGATGTTCTGGTGCCCACCACCAGCGAGGTGCTGTGGGGCGTGATCAACGGCGACATCCTCTCCACCGTCTGGCAGAAGATCACGGCCAACACGGACAGCCTGCTCAGTCTGGGTCTGCGGCAGGTGGGCACCCTTGTAGGGGAACCCTATGCGTCGATCTTCCGTTACATTGGCGGCGGCGCCACCTATGTGTGCTATGTCAATGGTTCGCAGGTGGCGTTCACCACCAACGTCAAATATCCGGTGCTGGTGGGCGGTGTTGCAGCCCGCAAGGAGACCACCGGCAGCGTAAAGACGATGGTCCAGCTGATGCCCATGAAGATCGATCAGGTAGGCGCAGCATCGGTCATGAGCAACGGGAAACGGTTTGAGATGGCGGACGATGCACAGGTCTACCTGTGGTATAAGGGCCAGTATTACGCGACCAAGCTGACCGAAGTGAACTCGGACGACTACTATCTTACCGGCTGGTATGATAACTTTGGCTGCGCTGCGGGCAAGCGTGTGCGTGTCATCGTAGCTGTCAAAAAGGACTGATGGATTACTACAGCGTTCCGTGCCGCCTGCTGCGCGGGGCAAGACAGCTGGTGTATCCACGCCGCTGCCCGTTCTGCGATCAGGTGCTGGGCAGTGTGCCCACATGCCCGGACTGCGCCGCAGAACTGGAAGAACTGCGCAGGAAGCCGGGCATGCGGCTGGATGCTTCCCAGCATTATCTGGGCAGGCTGGCCGGTGCGGCGGCACCCTTCCGGTATGAGGGCTGTGTACGGCGGGGCGTTTTGCACACCAAATATCATGCCGCACCGTGGGCAGCAGTGGAAATGGGCGTCTGGCTGGCAAAGCTGGCCTTTGGCAGCGAGGTGCGAATGTCGGGTGCAGAGCTGCTGCCGGAACTGGTGGAGGGCATGTCCCTTGGATATGACTGCATCGTTCCTGTGCCGGCATCCGGCACAGCCCGCGGCTACAATGTGCCGCAGCTCATGGCTTTGCCGCTGACACGGGCATTGGGCGTTCCGCTGTACCCGGAGGCACTGGGCCGCGCCCGTGCAAAACAGCATCAGGCTGGCCTGCCGTTTGAGCAGCGCATGGCCAATGTGGCGGGCGCGTTCCGCGTGACAGATCCGGACAGGATCGAAGGCCGGAAGGTGCTGCTGGTGGACGATGTGATCACCACCGGTGCTACGGCTGCGGCCTGTGCGCAGGCCCTGCTGGCGGCAGGTGCAGAAAGCGTGTTTGCAATTGCACTTGCCACCGTTGAATTTGAAGCGTTCCCCGCAAAAGATCAGCCGCTGCAGGAAAATAAACCGGATTTTTGAAAAAATCTGGCCGAAAAAGCTTGACAAAACACCCTGAATCAAGTATACTGATTGAGCTGTGAGCGATAACCGCTTACAGATATCCGGGTGTAGCGCAGTTTTGGTAGCGCGCTTGAATGGGGTTCAAGAGGCCGTGAGTTCGATTCTCGCCACTCGGACCAAACAAAAATAATCCGAACTTGTTTCCGATAGGAGATGGGTTCGGATTATTTGTTTTCTTCGGAAAATTAGCGTTTGCGAAGCAATGAAAGCCCCAGTGGGGCTTTTAAGCGACAGAACGGTCTGCGTTAGCAGATGGAGGGGCCTTGCCCCGACAAGTTCCATGCAGGTGTCCGTGGAAGATAAAATCCGAAATCATAGATTGACCGACATGAGCCACACATGATTTCAGGAGGACACAAACATGAAGTACGATGCAAGAGCTTGCCATTTCAACATGGACACCGGCTGCGTGGAACTGCTGCTCCGGGATGGGAGAATAATCTCCATTGACTGCACCGGGGTCGAGGATGCGCTGGACGTGACCATGTCGCAGAGGTCGGAGTTAGACTATCTCGTCTATAATGACCCGCTTGGCTATGCCGATTTGATTCTGAATGGAGATCCGAAGGAATATTTGAAGAAAGTGGCCGGGAGCCATGGGTTAGAAGATTAAGAGAAATGCCGTTCCAAAAGCAACTGGAACGGCATTTCTTATCTTTCGATATTCGGCATCTTCTGTCCCCGAAGCTCCTGCCGGATGGCACGGAACGGATCAGGTACATCCGCATCGGTCATCGCACCGGGGACATGCCGGGAGAAAGAGTATGCCCAACGTATGCGGCATTCATGTCACAACGTAAAGCAAAAAGCTCTAGACTTAACCCCTCTTCTTTGCGGATCTTTCTGATCCGTTCTCCAACAAGGGGTGCTAGTTCGGCTGGTTCAGATTCAGGCTGATCTTTCGCTTTTTTCACAGAGAACACCTCATTTGCGGGCAATCATCAGATGCCACGGAACGTAAAGGTGAACTCCACAGGCTTGGTCACATCAGGAATATACTCCGGGTGGACATTGGCACCCCAGCTGTCATCGCCGCCAACGCCCATCTGCTCGCCGATGGCACGAATC
Source organism: Faecalibacterium sp. 3 (assembly GCF_048323735.1). NCBI lineage: Bacteria > Bacillati > Bacillota > Clostridia > Eubacteriales > Oscillospiraceae > Faecalibacterium > Faecalibacterium sp. 3. The sequence goes on along the minus strand of NZ_JBLWFN010000001.1, from coordinate 2,815,780 downwards.
ACCGTGTAATGGACCGGGGGCAGCTCGTAGGGATGCTTGGCACTCTCCATTTCATGGGGAGTGTAGGGCAGCGCAGAGAAGAACATGGGCTTTGCGGCATCTGCGGTAAACAGCAGCCCGCGACCCTTGCGGTCCACTACCTTTGCCCAGCGCACAGCGGTCTTTGCACCGCACTCCTGCGGCACAAGGTACTGTGCCATGTTGTCTGCGACCTTGTTCTGGTAAATGCCCAGCTTTGCACCATGCTGGCGATCCCAGTAGGTCTCCGCAGGGCCGTTTCCGTACCACTCCACCGTGTCGTAGTCAGCGTCGATCTTGAACAGTACGCCGAACTCCGGCATTGCTGCAAGTCCTTCCACCGGGTCATAGTGCAGGGTGGTCTGGATGCGGCCATCACCGAACACACGGTACTGCAGGCTGCACTCTGCTGCGGGGCTGGTCTGGAGGTTATAGAGATAGGTCACGACCACGCTGTCGGCTTCCACCTCGCAGGTGGGGTTCTGGAGGATGATGCCGCCATGAACAGACGGAATCTCCTTGCCGATGCCCTTGGCGGTAGCATACAGACTTGCCAGCTTCCACTGACCGCGAACGCCGCCCATGTTGTTGCCGCAGTCGTTGTCGGTGGGAGCGCGCCAGAAGTTGGGACGGGGAATCTCCTGAATCATCTCCTTGCCAGCATAGCGGTAGGAAGTCAGGCCGCCATTCAGATCGGAGAACAAAACATCGAAATTCTCACCCCGGACACCGATGTTGTGTGTGCCGTGCGTAACGGTAAACGGCGTGACCTTCTTGCTGGGAATGGAACGGACCACAGCGATCACACCCTGCCCAAAGGCGACTTCATGGCCCTTCTTTGCCCAGCTGGTGTCCTCCTTCAAACGGAAGCTGATGGTCACTGCATATTCACCGGGGAGCGCAGGGATCATAAACGGCAGCGGGAAGCTGGAACGCTCTTCGGGAGCAACATCAATATTGGTCAGCTCCTGCTGCTGATACAGCTTTCCATCACGATGCAGCAGAGCAACGCAGTCGAAAGCATCCGTAGAGGTGAACAGGTTCTTATTCCAGACTTCAAAGCCAGAGTTGTCGATGGAAACGGTGATGTTCTGATAGCAGAACTTGACCTCCTGCATCTTGGGAGAAGGAGCACGGTCACCACCGTAGGCAATGCCGTTTCCGCTGAAATTATAGTCGGTAGGACGCTCACCGAAGTCGCCGCCGTAGGCTTGGAACCACTTGCCGTAGCGGTCTTTTTTCCAGATGGACTGGTCGATGTAATCCCAGATAAAGCCGCCCTGATAGCCGCAGTCCTTCTGGTCGGCAAGTTCCGTGTACTTGTGCAAAGCACCGTTGGAGTTGCCCATAGCATGAGAGTATTCGCACTCGATATAAGGCCGCTGATCGCCCTGTGCCAGGTACTCTTTAATGTCCTTCACAGTGCTGTACATATGGCTCTCGATATCGGTGGTTTCGAGGAAGCGGGGATCATTGACCACACCTTCGTAATGCACCAGACGGGTGTCATCAAAGCGGCGGACCATCTCTGCCATCTGGAGCAGGGTCTCACCGCCAAACGATTCGTTGCCCAGAGACCAGATCAGAACAGCAGGATGGTTTTTGTCACGCTGGTAAGTGGAATTCATGCGGTCAAACAAGACAGCTTTCCACTCCGGCTTATCATTGGGCAAAACGCCCTCGATGCCGCGAATGCCCGCCTGATGGATGTCCCATGTGCCATGGGATTCCAGATTGTTCTCTGCGATCAGATACAGACCATACTCATCGCACAGGTCGTACAGTGCATCCTGATTCTGGTAATGGCTGGTACGGATGGCATTGATGTTGTTCTGCTTCATGGTGATGATATCCCGAAGCAGTTCCTCATGGGTGTGTACGCCCACAGCACGACCCGTAATGGAGCTGAACTCATGACGGTTGGCACCCTTGAACACGATGCGCTTGCCGTTGAGCAGCATCCGATTGTTCTTCAACTCGAACTTGCGGAAACCGACTTTCTGCCCGGTCACCTCTACCAGATGGCCTGCATCGTCCAGCAGCTCAATTTCCAGTTCATACAGAGCTGGGTCCTCTGCACTCCACAGGTGGGGGTTCTCCACCGCATGGCTGAACAGCGCAGAGCCGCCGTTCAGTGCAATTTTTTCGGAGAACACTTCCAGCTCACTGCGGCGCAGGGTCAGACGGGCTGCACCCTTGCCCTCCACCTGCAATGCAACTTCCAGCGTGGAATGCGTAAAATCATCCCCGGCAAACAGCGTTTTGACGGATACATCTTCCAGATGCACGGTGGGGATGGCATACAGCCACACGCTGCGGAAGATGCCGGAGAAGCGGAAGAAGTCCTGATCTTCGCACCAGCTGGAGGAAGTCCACTTGAACACCTGCACGGCAAGTTTGTTCACGCCCGGCTGGAGATAGGGAGTCAGATCGAATGCGTGTGCGGAGAAGCTGTCCTCGGTGTAACCCACATAAGACCCGTTCAGCCAAAGAGCCATGCCGCTTTCTACACCCTCGAACTCGATGTGGACGGGCTTGCCCTGCATGGATTCCGGCAGATCGAAGTATTTTACATAGCTTGCCACCGGATTGAACCGCTGCGGGATCTCGCCCGGCTGTACTTCTTCACGGCCATCCCACGGATACTGAATATTCGCATACTGGGGAATGTCGTAGCCCTCCATCTGGATGTGTGCCGGAACATGAATGTCATCCCAGCCGCTGCAATCGTAATCTGTCTTTTCAAAGCCGGGGATGGCACTGGTGTAGTTCTTTGCGTAGGCGAATTTCCAGATACCGTCCAGCTTCAGCGCCAAAGAAGAGGAGCCTGTCCGATATTCTTCGCGGGAAGCGTAAGTACGGAAACTTGCATGAGCATTCAGCACGTTTTCCTTGAAAAAGGTGGGGTCTTTTACTTTTGCAAAATCAAATGCAGCCATAGTATTTCCTCATTTACCTTTTATAATTTTATAATATTTCTCCAGCCTCCCCGGAGGAATCGCTGGATCCCTCCGGGGAACAGCAGATGAAGGAGAAATGATAATGGCTTGTTATCAGACTGCTGCACGCAGTTTTTCATTTGCTTCTTCGACCTTCATACGAGAGAGAATGAAGGTGATGATGGCATCCAGAGCAAACGGAATCACCAGATACATGATCTTCAGCATATTGATGCAGGAATCCGGCTGAACGGTCAGAGCGCTGTCAAAATGGCTTGCAGCCAGCAGCCAGCCGGTGATGGCAGTACCCAGACCGCCGCCCAGCTTCACACCGAGAGAAGTGCAGGAGTACATCGTGCCATCCACGCGCTTATGCTTCGTCAGCCAAGTATATTCAGAGCAAGCAGCAATCGCAGCGTTCATATCGCCCTGCCAAGGACCCTGACCAAGAGCTGCGATTGCAGTAAAGAGCAGCATCAAGGTCACATTGCCGCTGCCCATGTAACCAGCTACAGCAACCAGTGCACGAGAAATCGTTGCCAGAGTATAGCTCATTACATTCAGCTTATACATTCCATGCCACTTTGCAACCAAGGTCGGGGTGAACACCAGTGCGATGATCAGAGGAATGTTGATTGCCCAAGAGAATACACCGAACAGATTCTGGTTGCCAAGGATGTAGGTTGCATAGTAGGTGCCCATGCTGATCATGGCACCGTAGATCTGCTGCAAAATGTAGGTGACGCAAATCATCATATAATATTTGTTACCAGCAAGCAGCTTTGCAGCCTGAACCAGATTGTACTTTTCGTCCTGCTCGATTTCCTTTTTGTCGGTGGTATCCACCAATTCGCCTTCCGGCAGTTCCTTCACGGAGAAAACGGAGAGGGTGTTGACAAGCAGACCGATGATGGCGTAGATGATTGCAACAGTGCGCCAACCGGCAGCACCACCGCCCAATGCCGTAACAGCACCCAGCGTGATGGACTGGATGAGCAGGCTGGTGGCAAAGGCGAACATGAAACGCCAAGAACCCATCTCGACCTGTTCGGCACTGTTCTTCGTGATGAGAGCAGTCAGTGCAGAGTAGGCAATGTTGTTGGCAGTGTAGAATACAGCGTTCAGCAGAGTATATGCGATCAGGAACCATGCGTACTGTGCAAACTGTCCCAGATTGGTCGGAATGGCGAAAATTGCCACCAGCGTAATGGCACAGCCAATGTAGCCGTACAGCATCCAAGGACGGGCTTTGCCCATCTTGGAATGCGTTTTGTCAATCAAAGAACCAAAGAAAATGTCCGTCACACCGTCCAGCAGTTTGGAAACTGCAATCAGAGTGCCGACAATACCGGGGTTCAGGCCAACGGTGTTGGTCAGATAGATCATGACGAAGGAGGACAGGAATGCATACACTACGTTGCCTGCAATATCGCCTGAACCATAGCCGACTTTATTATACCACTTTAGATAACGTTTCTCAGTCATTGTGCTTTCTCCCATCTTGCTTGTTTTGTGTGGGCGCGACCAATCTGCTGCGCACTTCAGACTGGAATTCTCATTACGCAAGTTGCCCAAATCTCTTGTGTTTCGTCTGAAAATATTATAGAATCTAATGGAACGAAAAGATATAGACAAGATGGAACAAAATATGCACAAAATCAAAGTGTTTGTAATTTTTTGATAGAACATTTCTCAAATCACTGTAAAATCTCTGAAGATGAGGAGGACGCAGGGATGTATTTCAACTCAGGATATTTGAACAACTCCCGTTTGGATTTCAAAGACTACTCAAAGCCGCTGGTCGTAGGCAGCTGCGGCACTTATCGCTTGAAAAAACGCCCTAAGCTACCTACTTTTTGGGCAAAGGGTCGCAGAGACTATCAAATCCTCTATGTGGCATCGGGTAAAGCACACTTCTGGTTCGATGGTGTTGAGGAAGTGGTGACTTCTGGACACATGGTGCTTTATCAGCCGAAAGAAATCCAGAAGTATGTCTACTATGTAGAAGATCATCCAGAGGTGTTCTGGATTCACTTTACAGGATACGATGTCAAAAACATCCTGAACTATCACGGAATACCATTGGACAAGCACGTTTTTTACAGCGGCACACTGCCGGATTACAAAATGCTGTTCCGAAAGATCATCCGGGAACTGCAACAATGTGAATATGGCTATGAAGACTATATTGCTTCTCTCTTCAACATCATTCTGCTTTTAGTAAGCAGGCAACAGCAGGAAAGCGAGAAAACAACTACAAGCATCCCGGAAGAAATCGAAGCCGCCGTTGCCTACTTTAATGAGAATTATAATACAAAGGTCAGTGTGGACGATTACGCAGAATCGCTGCATATCAGTACGAACTGGTTTATCCGTAATTTTAAGCTGTACATGAAAATAAGCCCTGCACAATACATCCTGTCCCTTCGGATGGTAAATGCACAAAGCTTATTGGAGAACACCGAATACAATATTGGAGAAATTGCAGAGATCGTAGGGTATGATAACCCACTCTATTTTAGCCGGGTATTCAAGAAAGAGTATGGTGTCAGTCCGGCACAGTACCGAAAGAATCTGGAAGAATCTACTGAAAAATGAGAAAGATTCCTTATAAATAAGGAGAGTAGAACCGTGCTGTGTACTGCGCACCATCAGCGAACACGACAAGGAGTATTTCTATCGGGATCGAAAAATCAACTGGGGAAACTTGTGATTTTAACGAACGATTCATTTTAGGCTGCAATAAACCGTAAACTAAAAAGGCCCCTTGAGGGGCCTGCCACGAGACAGGAATGCAGTTGGCAGACCCATTCGTGACCCATTCGTGGCCCCTTAAGGGGCTTTGCTAGTATTATGCCCTTCTAGGGCTTACTCAAGCCACCGGCTCAGCCGGTGGTTTTGACTTGTGGGCTGGCCTCATTTGGTTTTGACCACAATTCTGACCACAATGCCAACGATTTTATCTGGTCGATCGCAGGCACGCCTGCTTTGATCGAATGCCTGCGACGACTGGCATAAAGGATCCGGAAGGACTACCGGGATCGTCTGGGGAAATCAGAGAAACCTGGTAGACTTGCGCTGAAAAAATTTTTCCCGCATCCTTTTTACGGGCTGATTTTTTTGTCGAAAATGTAGAATATCGCTCTGGAAACTATGCATTCTCTCTAACAAAATCTGCCCAAACGTGTTGATATTGAGAAAAACGCTTCATAAACGTTTACAAAATGGTAACAGGCTGGTATACTTTATAGCGGTAGATAACAGGAATTGCAGAAGCTGAAAGGAGAATCGACCGTGAATACCGCTGTACCGTCCCATTTCCGCAAAAAACTGCTGAGCCTTGTGCTGACGTTGGTGGTAATGCTCACCTGCCTGCCTGCTGCTCTGGCAGTGGACCTGAATGTGGACGCGGGCTTCTATTTCAAGCAGAGCCGCGGCGGCACCTGCACGCTGGCATCCGCAGCCATGATGCTGCGCCGCCGGGCGTATCTTGATGGTCTGACGGATTGGACCGCTGTGACAGAAAACAGCGTACGCTCCACGGCATGGGCCAACGGTCTCTCTCACAGCTTTACATATAAGGAAATGCAGGTGGGCTACGGAACCCTGCCTTCCCGCAAACAGGAAAAGATCCAGACCCTCGTTACCCTGCTGTCGCAGCATCCGGAGGGCATCGTGCTGTATGACCGCAGACAGCCCCATGCGCTGCTGCTGACCGATTACACCAATGGTACTTTCTACTGCTCCGACCCGGCAGGTAATATTTCTTCCGGCCGTATCCCGCTGGAAAATTCCAGTGTTTCGATCAGCGGCTCTTCCTGCTACTGGTACGTGGCATCCGATCACAACGCGGTTGCGTCCTCGCCGGACAGCCTGCGGCTGGAGGGTATGAGTTATCCCATCAACATCCATGCAGGCAAGGGCATGGCTATGACCGGTACCGCGAACGCTGCACTGGGTATGACGCTGACCGATGTTCAGGTGGCAGTGCTGGATGAAAATGACCAGACTGTGGTCACGGCGCAGGCATCGCCCAATGCAGCGGGCTTTTCCTTTAAGACGCTGGACAGCGAGATCCGTTTTGGCGAACTGCCTGCAGGCAGCTACACTTACATGGTGATCGTGACCGACTCCAATGGCGATAACCTTTGCTTCACCAGCGACTTTACGGTTTCGGATGGTTCTGCAAGCACCGGAACCTACTGGTCGGTAAAAGATACCGAGGGTGCCAAGCTGCTGGACAGCATTCAGGAAGTTCAGGATTCGTTTACCAGTGCAACCGAGTCCACGCTGGGCTGGCTTGAAAGCCTCTTCCACTAAAACGCAAAACAAAAAGATGACCCGGGGCCTGCCGCTCCGGGTCATCTTTTTTGGTGTTATGGGCTTATTTCAGCGTGCCGTCCAGCACCTGATTGTAATACCACGGTTTGGGGGCGTGGAAGGTCTTGCCGCTGAGGAAGGCAAAGTCCGGCTGGTTGAAGTGAGGCATAGTCAGTTCCCATGCGCACAGGGCCTGATACTTGAGTTTCAGCTCGCGGTTGGCGGTGTTGTTGCCGTATTTGCTGTCGCCCAGAATGGGACAGCCGATGCTGGCCATGTGGGCGCGGATCTGATGGGTGCGGCCGGTGATCAGCTGCACCTTCAGCAGGGCCAGACGGCCGGAGACGGCGATGGTCTCGTACCGGGTCTCCACCTCCCTGGCACCGGGCTGCTTGTCCTCCACGATCTTCACGATGCCGCGGTCAGCGTCCTTCAGCAGATAGCCGCCCAAGGTGGCATCCGGCGGGGTCGGACGGCCGAAGGTGACGCAGAGGTAGGTCTTTTTCACTTCGCGGTTCTTGATGGCTGCAAGGAACAGCTCTTCGGCCTCCGGGGTCTTGGCAACGATGACAAGGCCGCTGGTGCCGGTGTCCAGCCGGTGGCACAGCGCCGGGGTGTACAGGTCGTTCTCCTTGTACTCGCCCTGCTGGTTCAGGTAGAGCAGGGTGCGGTTCAGCAGTGTGTCGTCCTCCGGGCCGTCCACGGCAAGACCGGCGGGCTTGTTCACAATGACGATCTGCGGGCAGTCATACACCACCTGTGCCGGGCCGCGGGCGTTCTTCCACGCCGGGCCTTCCACACGGCGGTCCGCATCCAGAACTTCATCCAGAATGAACAGCTTGATCTCGTCACCGGCCATCACGCGGGTGGAAAGCGGCTGCTTTTTGCCGTTCAGCTTGATCTTGTTCTCCCGCAGGGCCTTGTTCAGGCGGCCCGGGGTCAGGGCGGGGAACTGCTGGGTCAGATAGTTGTCCAGCCGGGTGGGGGCAAGACACTTTACTTTTAAAATCTTCACGGGAAATTCCTCTCTATTATAAAATAAGAATGTGCTTTCAATATTTTTATTGTAGCGGAACAGGCACGCTGCGTCAAGCACAGCAGACTGAAAATTTTGTCCAAACCCGTTGACAAACGCCCGGCTCATGCTATAATTTAACTGTACGCGGAAAGAACTGTGTGCTTTCCGCATGTGCATGAATATTATGACAGATGGCAATGATGGGGTCAGAAATGTACACCGCCGTTCAGAGAGAGCGCTTCCAGCTGCAAGGCGTTCCGGTCGGTTCCATTTTGCGCCGCCCCGGAGCTTCCGGCGACACAAGTCGGACGCAGCGCAGCGTTAACGCGCCGAAAGCGGCAGGGGACACATTTTATCCTTTGCAATTTGGGTGGTACCACGGAGCAGTTTACAGGCAGCCTCGTCCCTTTTGGGATGGGGCTGTTTTTTGTTTTCTGCGCCCACCCGCCCCGTCTGCCATAATCATAAATCTGACGTGCAAACGCCAAGGACAATCGAGGAGAGAAAACCTATGCAATGGACCGGTTTGAATGAACTGCGTGAAAAGTACCTGAGCTTCTTTGAGAGCAAGGGCCACCTGCGTCTGGACAGCTTCCCGCTGGTGCCCAAGAACGACCCCAGTCTGCTGCTCATCAACAGCGGCATGGCACCTATGAAAAAGTGGTTTCTGGCTCAGGAAGAGCCGCCCCGTCACCGCGTGACTACCTGCCAGAAGTGCATCCGCACCCCGGATATCGAGCGTGTTGGCATCACTGCCCGCCACGGCACCTTCTTTGAAATGCTGGGCAACTTCTCCTTCCAGGATTACTTCAAAGAAGAGGTCATTCCCTGGGCATGGGAGTTCCTGACTTCCGACGAGTGGATGGCCATTCCGAAGGACCGCCTGCACATCTCTGTGTACGAAGAGGACGACGAGGCTTACGATATCTGGACCAAGAAGGTGGGCATCGCCCCCGACCACATGGTGCGTCTGGGCAAGGAAGACAACTTCTGGGAGCATGGCTCCGGCCCGTGCGGCCCCTGCTCTGAGATTTATTTTGACCGCGGCCCTGAGTACGGCTGCGGCAAGCCGACCTGCGGCGTGGGCTGCGACTGCGACCGCTATATGGAGATCTGGAATCTGGTGTTCAGCCAGTTCGACGCCGACGGCAAGGGCCACTACGAGCGTCTGGCACGCCCCAACATCGATACCGGCATGGGTCTGGAGCGTCTGGCCTGCGTGATGCAGGGCGTGGGCAACCTGTTTGAGGTGGATACCGTCCAGAGCGTGCTGCACCACGTGGAGCACATCGCCAACAAGACCTACGGCGAAGACCCCAAGACCGATATCTCCATCCGCGTCATCACCGACCACATCCGCAGCTGCACCTTCATGGTGTCCGACGGCATCCTGCCTTCCAACGAGGGCCGCGGCTATGTGCTGCGCCGCCTGCTGCGCCGTGCTGCCCGCCATGGCCGTATGCTGGGCATCACCCGCCCGTTCCTGGTGGAGCTGGTGGAGACTGTCATTCAGTCCAGCGAGACCGCATACCCCGAGCTGCGCGAGCATGATGCTTATATCAAGAAGGTCATCGGTACCGAGGAGGCAAACTTTGCCCGCACCATTGATGCCGGCATGAACATCCTGAACAACATGATCGACGGTCTGGAAAAGGCACATGAGCATCTGCTGAAGGGCCTGGACGTGTTCAAGCTGAATGATACCTTCGGCTTCCCGCTGGATCTGACCAAGGAGATCGCTGCGGAGCAGGGCATTGAGATCGACGAGGAAGGCTTCCACGCCGAAATGACCAAGCAGAAGGAGCGTGCCCGTGCGGAGCGCCTGAAGAAGAACATCTCCGGCTGGAGCGAGGATCTGTTCGGTGCGCTGAATGCAGAGCCCACCGTCTTTACTGGCTACGAGACCCTGAACGACACCGGTGTCGTGGTCGCCCTGAGCGACGAGGAGACCCTGACCGACGCCATTGCTACCGATGAGGAAGCAAAGGATGGCGTGCTGGTGGTTCTGGATAAGACTCCCTTCTACGCTGAGATGGGCGGTCAGGCTGCGGATCACGGCGTGCTGAACAGCGCTGACTGCAGCCTGCGCGTGCTGGATGTGAAGAAGACCCCCAAGGGCTACTACGTCCACACCTGCGTGCTGGAGAGCGGCATCGTGAAGGTGGGCGACCATCTGAACGCTCAGGTGGACAAGGAATACCGCATGGCCATTGCCCGCAACCACACCGCCACCCATCTGCTGCAGGCAGCGCTGCGTGAAGTGCTGGGCGACCATGTGCATCAGGCAGGCTCCTATCAGGATGCAGAGGTCACTCACTTCGACTTTACCCACTTCAGCGCGGTCACTCCCGAGGAACTGGCCCGCGTGCAGAAGATCGTGAACGACAAGATCTACGAGTCCATGAACGTCACAGTCCGGGAAATGCCCATTGAGGAAGCCAAGAAGCTGGGTGCAATGGCTCTGTTCGGCGAAAAGTACGGCAAGGTCGTGCGTGTTGTGGACATCGAGGGCTGGTCTACCGAGTTCTGCGGCGGCACCCACGTGAAGAACACCGCCCAGATCGGCGGCTTCAAGATCGTGAGCGAGGCCTCCGTTGCTGCGGGTATCCGCCGCATCGAGGCTGTCACCGGCCGCAACCTGCTGATCCGTGCAAACCTGCAGGAGGCTATGCTGCATACCGTGGCAAATACCCTGAAGGCAAACAACGTGACCGCTCTGCCCGTCCGTGCCGAGGCCGTGATGGCTGAAAACAAGGCTCTGGCCAAGGAGCTGGAAGAGATCAAGGCACAGGTCGCCGCTTCCAAGGTGACCAGCCTGTTCGACAACGCCGAGGAGATCGGCGGCGTGAAGATCGCTTCTGCATACTTCACCGGCACCACCGGCGACACCCTGCGCGGCATGTGCGATACCATCCGCGACAAGGCTGTGAAGCCCGCTGTGGCGGTTCTGGTGGGCAAGGCTGAGGACAAGATCACTATGGCTGTCACTGTGAGCAAGCAGGCACAGGAAAAGGGCCTGAAGGCCGGTGCTCTGGTCAAGGAGATCGCTGCCATTGCCGGCGGCAAGGGCGGCGGCAAGCCGGACTTTGCAATGGCCGGCCTGAAGGACGAGACCAAGATCGATGAGGCTCTGGCGGCTGTCAGCGCCATCGTCAAGAAGGCTCTGGGCGAATAAGAAAACGGGCCCGCCCTCTCCGTCAACGCTGATGCGCTGCCACCTCTGGGAGAACTGGACGCAAAGCGGCCTGAGAGGGCGGGGACGTTTATAAAATATCAGGAAGGAGTTGTTCCCCATGGAAGATTGTCTGTTTTGCATGATCGCGGAGGGCAAGATCCCCTCCAAGAAGCTGTACGAGGACGAGCAGGTGGTGGCGTTCTACGACATCAACCCGCAGGCCAAGGTGCACTTTCTGGTGGTGCCCAAAAAGCACATCACCTCTGCTGCTGCGCTGACCGAAGAGGACGGCGCACTGCTGGGCCATATCTTTGCAGTGATCGCAAAGCTGGCTGCGGAGCAGGGCCTGAACAACGGCTACCGCGTCATTTCCAATGTTGGCGAGGACGCAGGCCAGACCGTGAAGCATCTGCATTTCCATGTTCTGGGCGGCGAAAAGCTGCCCGTCTGATTCCAAAAAAGGGAGAGCGTTGAATTATGGCTGAGACTTATACCCTGCATGTTGCAGGCCTGACCCGTGAGCTGACCATCTGCAAGGTGAATGACCACATGGACATTGCGGCTTTTATCATGCTGGGTGACGCCGAGCTGACCGTGGCTGCTGCCACCGAGCTGCTGAAAAAGTGCCCTGACTTTGATATCCTGCTGACCGCTGAGGCCAAGGGCATCCCTCTGGCTCACGAGATGAGCCGTCAGAGCGGCAAGCCCTACGTCTGTGCACGCAAGGGCGAAAAGTTGTATATGACCGACCCCGTGGTGGTGGAGGATCAGTCCATCACCACTGCCGGTAAGCAGAAGCTGGTCATCGACCGCAAGGAGCTGGATAAGATGAGCGGCAAGCGCGTTCTGGTGGTGGATGATGTCATCTCCACCGGCGGTTCCCTCAAGGCTCTGGATGCGCTGGCTGAGCAGACCCAGTGCACCATTGTAGGCCAGGCCGCTGTTCTGGCCGAGGGTGATGCAGCCGAGCGCAAGGATATCATCTTCCTGGAGCCGCTGCCCCTGTTCTTCCACTAAGCTGCCATGCGACGCCCGCTCTGCGTTTTCTGTGCTGGAATGCTGGGTGTTGAGTTCGTGTGTGCTTTTTTGCCGCAAACGGAGCTTTTTGTGCCGTTTGCGGCATTTTTTGTTGCCGTTTGTCTGGTGTTGTGCATCTTTGATGCTGCCCGCAAAGCGGCGCTCTGCATCCTGCTGGGTGCTGCAATGGGCATGGCATCGGTGCTGTACACGGCAAACCGGCTGGAGCGCATCCGCGTGCAATATGCCGCCCGCCCGCTGGTGCTGACGGCAGAGGTGGAAAGCGTTTCGGACTCCTACTATCCCGGCGTTGTGGAGGCAGTCTTGCGGGTGGAGAAGATCAATGGCGCAAAGACCTCCTTCCGGGTGGAATGCGAGACCCTGCCGGAATGTGAGGCGGGACAGCGGGTGCAGGGCAGATTTGTGCTGTCCGTTCCGGCACAGCAGAGCCGGATCGGCCTGTATTCGGACGGCATTGTGCTGCTGGCAGAACCGGACGAGGAGAAACCGGATTTCAAACAGCTGGGACAGAGCAGAAGCTTCCGTGCCCGCACCCACCGGCTGCAGCAAAGGCTCAGCGCAGCCCTGCGCCGCCGCATGGATGGCAAGACCGGCGGCGTGCTGGCGGCTATGACGGTGGGCGACCGGACGCACCTTTCCCCGGCGCTGCGCAGCGCCTACCGGGGCGCGGGCCTTGCCCATGTGCTGGTGGTGAGCGGAATGCATGTATCCATCCTGTGCGGTGAGGTGTTCCGCTTGGATGCACGCAGGAAGAAAGAACGTTGCTATGCGGTGCTGCGCCTGAGAGCAGTGTGGAAGGCGCTGCTTGCGTTGCTGCTGGTGGGCGTGACCGGCTTTACGCCCTCGGTGCTCCGTGCAGCGGCAGCGGTGTGGGTCAGTGCGCTGGGGGTGTGGCTGTATGCCCCGCCGGATACCCTTACCTCTCTGGCGGTGGCCGGCATCGCGATGACAGCAGGCAGCAGCTATGCCGTGTGTGATATCGGCTTTGAGCTTTCCTTTGCGGCGGTGCTGGGCACGGTGGCAGGCGGTGCGTACATCCGCCGCACCCGGGATGCATGGTACCGCCAGTTCTGGAAAAACGCAAAAAATCCGGTGAAGCGCCCATGGTATTTCAAGCTGCCGGAGCGCCTTTGGGGCCTTGCAGAAAGCGTCTGCATTTCAGTCTGTGCGTCTGCGGCGACCTTTCCGGTGCTGGTGCTGCGTGGGCTGAGCGTCAGCATCTGGGCAGTGGTCTCCAGCGTGGCGGTCCTCTGGCTCATCCAGCCCATGATGCTGCTGGGTCTCGGTACGGCGTTCACCGGGCTTGTGCCCGCTCTTGCGCCGCTGCACGGTGTGCTCTCCGTACTGTCTGCAGCCTTGACCGGCCTGCTCGACCGCTGGGCCGTCTGGATAGCGGCAAAACCGGGTGCGGGGCTCTACTTTGATACGGCCTATGCGGCCATTGTCTGTCTGGTGCTCATCCTGCTGTGCTGGCTGGCCTTCCGCTGGCGTCTGCGTCTGCGGGTGGCCGTGCCCTGCATTGTGCTGACAGCGGCGGTTTCCGTTGGGCTGGGCAATGCCCTCAGCCGGGATGTGGTGCATATCGACCTTGTTGGCAGCGCCAACGCGCCGGCAGTGGTGGTCACCCAGAACGATACCGCTGTGGTACTGTTCCGGGGCGGGAATTCGGTCCGGAATGCAGTGGAAGAACAGCTGGCCCGGCGGGGCGCGGCGAAAATTGAACTGCTGGTGGATCTGCGCACAAAACCGGAAACGCCCTGTGCGCTGGAAGCGGAACAGAGCGTTTTGGCAGAAGAACTGTCTGTGAACACCGCGCAAAAGCAGAAGTGCACACCCGCACTCGTGGAAGTCCTGCGCACCCGGAACGGCTGCCTTGTGCGGCTGACCATCGGCAACCGGCAGTTCGTGACCCTGAGCGGCAGGGTGGAGCTGGCGCAGCCGGTCTCGGCCCGGTGGCTTCTGGCATCTCCTGCAAGGCCGGAGGCGGTACAGTATAAAGAGGTTCTGGCTCTGCGGCGGTATGATTGGATGCCCGGCGGAGCAGTGCAGTCCTCGTCCCTCAGCCTGCGGCGGTATGGCGGGCTCAGAGCGGAGTGATGCTTTGCAATCCGGGCAGAGTGTGGTACAATAGAACAACATGAGGGAAAAGGGGGTGCCTGCATGGCCACCGAAACCAGGCTCCGGCAGCTGGCAGATAAGGGCTGTCCGGTCTACTATTTTTATTCCAGTGAGCGGTATCTGGTGCGGCAGGCCGTGGCAGCGGCCATCCGCATCCTGACCGCAGACAGCGACGAGGACGCCACCATTCTGGATGGCGGTGCGCCGGAGATCGAACAGCTCATCATGGCAGCGGGCACCATTTCTTTTTTTGGGACCCGGCGTGTGGTGGTGCTGCCGGAGCTGGAACCCGGCAGCTATGGGGATAAAGATCTGGAAGAACTCAGCAGCACGCTTGCCAGTCTGGAAAATGCCGTGGTGGTGCTGGGAAGTGTGTTTGAGCTGGAGCGCAGTAAGCTCAGGTTGAACAAAAAAGCGCAGAAGCTCATCGCGCAGTGCAAAAGCATCGGCTACACCGAAGAATTGGCTAAGCCGAAGCCCTTTGAGCTGAAAATGATGATGATCGACCGCGCCAAAGAACAGGGTACCAGCCTGCCGGACGGCGCAGCAGCGGCGCTGCTGGAACGCTGCGGCGAGGACCCTTTCCTGCTGGAAAATGAGGTGGACAAGCTCTGTGCATTGTCCGGGTACCAGACGGTCACGGCAGCGATGGTGGCCGAGATGGGCACCGTGAGTCTGGAAGCGGATGTGTTTGAAATGATCCGCATGATCACGGCCAAAAACGCCACAGGTGCCTGCAAAAAGCTGCAGACTTTGCTGCGCCTGCAGCAGGAGCCCATTGCCATCACGGCGGCACTCATCGGCAGTTATGTGGACCTGTACCGTGTCAAGCTGGGCGCGGCAAAGCGCAAGCCTTACGGCACCGTGTTCAAGGATTTCGGCTACAAGGGCAGTGACTACCGGCTCAAGCGTTCGGCCGAGACGGCCTCGCACTACACGCTGGGCCAGATCGAAAACTGTATGCAGGTGCTTCTGGAACTGGACCAGAGCCTGAAAAGCCAGCCCACCGATGACCAGATCCTGCTGGAAACAGCGCTGTGCCGGTTGGCAATGGCGGGGAGCGGACGATGAAGGAAAACGAAATGATCCATACCAGCCGGGTGCTCATTGTGGAAGGCAAATACGATGCGGCCCGGCTTTCCCATCTGACCGATGCCATGATCCTGCTGACCGACGGCTTTGGCATTTACAGCGACAAAAAGCGCCAGCAGCTGTTCAAAGCGCTGGCGCAGAAAAACGGCCTGATCCTGCTGACGGATTCGGACGCGGCAGGCTTCCGCATCCGCACCTACATCACCAATCTGGTGGGAGAAAAGAACGTGGTTCAGGCTTACGTGCCCGCGATCCACGGCAAGGAAAAGCGCAAGGAACAGCCCGGCAAGGAGGGCCTGCTGGGGGTCGAGGGCGTGGACGACGCCATCGTTCTGCAGGCGCTGCGGGATGCCCTTGGCGCAGAGGCGGGTGCCGCAGCAGCCCGTCCGGAGGGACGGCAGATCACCTATACCGATCTCTATGAGTGGGGGCTCTCCGGCAGGCCGGGCAGTGCCGAGCGCAAGGCAAAGCTGCTGAACGCGCTGGGTCTGCCGCCGCGTCTTTCCAAAAAGGAACTGGTGGAGGCGCTGAATCGGCTGTATACTTTTGAACAATTGGACGAGATGCAGTTGAAAATCCTGAATAACTGACTGTATGGCGCAGGGGAGAGAACACTTTTCACCTCTGCGCTGTTTTTGTGTCCGGGGCGTTCCAGCGCTGACGCAGAAGCTCCAATGCATGGGTCTCAAGGCGGGAGACATAGCTCCGGCTGATGTTCAGAAGCCCGGCCACCTCCAGCTGGGTCAGCGGCGGCTGGCCGGCAAGGCCATACCGCAGCAGGATGATCTGCCGTTCCCGGGCGGGCAGGCCGTCCAGAAGCAGTCTGGCCCGGCGGATCTCGGCCTGCTTTTCGCAGACCTCCTCCATGCAGAAGCTGTCCTGCAGAACATCGGCCAGAGTCAAAGAGGAAGCCTCATCAGATTCCAGCGTTTCCTGCAGAGAGACAGTGCCGCCGGTCTTGCGCTCCCGCCGGAACTGCATCCGGAGCTCGTTTTCAATGCACCGGCTGGCGTAGGTAGAAAACCGTGTCCGGCGGGCAGAGTCGAAGGTGTCCACCGCTTTCATCAGGCCGATGGTTCCGATGGAAACAAGGTCGTCCTGATCGCCGGGCAGGGCGTAGTATTTTTTTACGATGTGTGCCACCAGACGCAGATTGTGCCGGATCAGCTTTTCCCGCGCGGCAGGGTCACCGGCACGCAGTGCGGCAAAGGCTTCGGCTTCCTCCTGGGCAGAGAGGGGCCGCGGAAAGCTGCCGCTTTCCAGATGAAGCGCCAGAACCAGAAATTTTGTGGCAAAAAATTGCAGAAGAGATAAAAACATGCCGACCCCTCCCCAAAGCATCATAAACGGTTTACTGCAATTTATGAAGGAGGGCTTGCCCTTTTTCCGGACTCCGGGGCGAACAGTTCTGCCTCATTGCCCACAAAATACTGATAGGCGTCCTTGTCTGCAATCAGGTAGACAGGATTCTGCAAAATAGACTTGATGGAAAACCGGGTGAACGAACGCCCGGTTTTTGTTTTGATGCCCTGCCGCAGCAGCTCGGTCTCAGTCATGGTCAGGGAATCGTACTGCTCGTAGAGGTCGAAAATTTTGTAGATGATCTCTGCTTCGTCCGGCAGCAGCTTGAGCTTGCAGGCCTTTTTGGTCTTGCCGTCCACCGTGATGCTCTTGACGCTCTCGGAAGCATAGCCCGTGGGGGTCGTGCCGCCCAGCCAGCGCCCGGTCTTTGCCAGCTCGTGCATGTTGTCCCGGATGCGCTCCGCGATGGTCTCACGTTCCAGCTGACTGAACACGGATGCGATGTACATCATCGCGCGGCCCATGGGGCTGGAGGTATCAAAGCTTTCCCGGATGGACACAAAGTCGATGCCAAGCCGTCCAAGCTCTTCAATCAGGCTGGAAAAATCGCTGATGTTGCGGCTGATGCGGTCCAGACGATAGACTACGATGGCCTTGAATTTCCGGTCCTTGGCCGCAGTCATCATCTTTTTGAAATCCGGGCGGTTCAGGTTGCCGCCGGAAAAGCCCTCGTCCTCAAAGACAACGGCATGTTCCGCGGCGGCATCGCCGTAGTGAGTGCGGATATATTCGCGGCAGAGGTCGATCTGATTTCCGATACTTTCGCCCTTGCCGGTATAGCGGGATTTGCGGGAATAGATGGCAATGGTGTCAGCAGTTTTGGCCATGAGATACTCCTTTCCTGTTGTCCGGTGGCCGTAGATGCGGCTATTGTAGCATGGCAGGCCATCTTTGTAAAGAAAAATAACGATAGTCATACATATTTCATCATACTACGAACGGAGGTGTCAAGGATGTGACAAGGCAGAACAAGCGAGGAAGTCAGGATGTTTGACTATTTCTATGGGCAGTCGGGCGAGATGTTCTCGTATTTCCGGGTGCCCAAAATTTTATTCCGGGACATAAAATTCAAGGACCTGTCCACTGATGCCAAAACGCTGTACGGCATCCTGCTGGACCGCATGGGGCTGTCGGTGAAAAACGGATGGCTGGATGAGCAGGGAAGGGTGTATATCATTTTTCCTGTGCAGGAAGTGATGGATGCACTGGGCTGCGCAGACAACAAGGCAACCAAACTGTTCCGGGAATTGGAAAAGTTTGGTCTGATTGAGCGCAAACGGCGAGGCCTTGGCAAACCCAATCTGATTTACGTCAAAAACTTTGCAGACCCGCGTTTCCGGAATCGTGAAAAGAACGGTTCCGGTGCCGCGGATTCAGCGCAGCAGGAAACGGCAAAATCACGAGGAAATAAGACTGAGTGGAATAAAACCGAGGGGAGTGAACCTGATCCTTTCTCTTCCGATGCGGAGGACGAACCGGATGAGCGCACACGGCTGGAAGCGTATTTTATGCAATCGTTGGAGGTGGACTTGCTGCTCCGGGTCTGCCCGGATGAGGAGGACACCATCGATCAAATCGTGAATCTTCTGGTGGATACCTGCTCTTCGAAACGCAGAATGCTGCGGGTGGCAGGGGATGACAAGCCTGCGGAAGTCGTGCGCAGCCGATTCGTGAAGCTGAATGGTTATTCTTCCGTTTTCGCTGCTTACGGCTTTCTTTGCGCTGATGCTGAAATTGACATTGAATCTGTCGGCATTTGTGCTTGCGCTGCCGATGCTGTATATTTTTGGCTGCGGACTTTATACTCTTTATTGTAGGGAATGGACACAGTTCCTGATCCTTTTTGTGGCAGAGTTCGGGTGCTTTTTGCTCATCGTGGCAGGAACGGCGCTTGTGGAAGCCGTCGAGCGATTCAGCAAATGGCTTACGGAACTGTAATGGAGGAAACGATGAATAAAGGTAAAATGCTGGATTATTTCAATGACCGTGAGGCAACGCTTTTTCGGGATGAATTGGGAAGCAATGCATGGTATCACGAACTCCTGCGGAAAAAACTGGCAGCGGAAGACGCACACCGGAAAATGGTGGGCGAAGCAGCATGGAAGCAGTATCTTCAGTTGGATGAGATCTGCAATGAGCTGGAAAGCGTACGATATCAGGCAATGTATCTGGCCGGGGCCGCTGATTTTGAAAAGTTGTTCCGTCAATCCTGATGGATAATGTGCCGCCTTCGGGCGGCTTTTTCTTTATGGGGGTGGTTTGAGGTGGCAGCAACACGGCTGATTGCGCTGCATAAAAACAAGGGAAAGTCTGTTGCGGCTTGCTTGAAAAGCCGCACCGACTATGCACAAAACCCGGATAAAACGGAGCAGGGGCAGCTTGTAAGCAGCTATAAATGCAGCCCCTTGACTGTAGATGAAGAATTTATGCTGTCCAAGCGGCAGTACGAACTTGTTACAGGGCGCAGACAGAAAAATGACGTGATTGCATATCAGATTCGGCAGTCCTTCAAACCCGGAGAAATCACCGCTGAAGAAGCCAACAAAGTAGGTTATGAGTTGGCGATGCGCTTTACAAAAGGCAAGTATGCTTTTCTGGTTGCTACGCACACCGACCGGGAGCATATTCACAATCACATTATCTATAACTCTACGGCTCTGGACTGCAGCCGTAAATTCCGGGACTTTTTGCTGTCGGGGTTGGCTGTGCAGCGGCTGAGTGACCTGATTTGCCTGGAACACAGCCTGTCTGTGATTGAAATAAAGCCCTACCGGGAGCGGCAGAAGCGTGTACTTTACCCGCCAAAAGAAAGCAACCGCGATCAATTGTGCGGTGTGATTGACAGCATCCTTGCGGACAAGCCGGGCAGTTACGAAGAATTTTTGAAAAAACTGGAACAGCAGGGATATGAGGTCAAGCGCGGAAAATTCACATCGGTGAAAGGTGTACGGCAAAAACGATTCATCCGGTTTCGGACTTTGGGGGCGGGATACAGTGAGGAAGAATTAAAAGCGGTCCTCGCCGGAAAAGCAGAGCATTGCCCGAGGAAAAAACATCCGGTGCAGGAACAGAAATTTCAGATGTTGGTGGATATTCAGGCAAAATTGGCTGAAGGAAAGGGAGACGGCTATGCGCGTTGGGCGAAGCGGTACAACCTGAAGGAGATGTCCAAGACGCTGATTTTTCTGCAGGAAAACAAAATCGGGAGCATGGATGAAATGGAAGAACAGGTGCGTGCTGCAACGATGCGCTATCACGAACTGGGCGACTCCATCAAAGCTGCGGAAGCGCGGATGGCAGAAATTGCGGTAATGAAAACGCACATTATCAACTATGCCAAAACAAGGTCCATCTATGAGGCCTATCGAAAAGCAGGATACAGCAAGCGATTCTTGGAAGCAAATCGGGAGAGCATTGCGTTGCACAAGGCGGCCAAAGCGGCTTTCGATGAGGCTGGGCTGAAAAAACTTCCGAAGATAAAAGAACTGAGCATCGAATATGTTGAGCTTCTGAAAAAGAAAAAAGCAGAATATCCGAGCTATCGGAAAGCACGAGAGAGGATGCAGGAGCTGATGAAGGCACAGAAAAACGTAGAAATGTTTTTTGCAGACAACAGGAGCGAACAGGAACAGCAGCAGACCCGATAAAACGAAAGTCACCGAGGATTCGATCCCAATCCGTTTTGGGAAAGAATCCTCGGTGGCTTTTTTAGTTTATATAGCAGCGGTCCTGCGTGACGAGCCAATCCTCACATAACCGCTGCGCTTCGTCCTTTGAGCGGCAGGTGCAGTTGAAAAGTCTGCCGTGCAAAGAACAATATGTGTAGTGTACCTTTGGGATGCCATCGGAATCTCTGAAATTGACACAGCGTTCTTCGCCGGGCAGCAGGTAGATTGAATCCACGTTCGGCAGCTCCTTTTATTCTTGTTTGATGTGCATTGCACAACATTGCTATTGTAGCATGCCCGGTTCAAAAAGGCCATTGATGATTTGAACAAAGAAATGCTCTAAAATTTTCTGTCCGAAACAAACGCTAATAGAGTTGAACAAACGCCAACTGATTACGTATAAAGAAATGCACGGCCTTTATTCTAGTGGTGTGTAACTAACGCCAATAGAATGCGAGGATGTTATGAAAACACTTTTAGGCCAACGAATCAGAGAACAACGCAGGAAAAAAGGCTGGACAATGGATAAACTGGCCGAGAAAGCAGATCTGTCTGTAAACTATGTGGGTGATTTGGAATGTGGGGTGAAGACGCCAAGCCTGGACGCTTTCATCCGGATCGTTGAAGCATTGGATGTTCCCGCAGATGTGCTGATCCGGGACACCGCAGCCCCAGCATCTTATGTGGCAGATGATGAGCTGAACCGGAAGCTGAGCCGTCTTACACCGGGGCAGAAGAAAGCCGCAACCGATATTTTGAACGCATATATCGATAACATACCGTACATCAAAGAGAAGTAAATAGGTTACAGTGGGTGCTGACAAAATCATTGTCGGCACTTTTTCTTTTAAGTGGGTCTGTGCCCAGCGAATATACCACTGAATCATGAACTCCATCAAAAAAGCGTTCGGCAGGAACGCGCAGCCTGCAGCGGTACGATGCAGATCACAAAGGGTTTGGGAATTCCCAACAAGCATTTTACGAAGCAAAAATGGCGTTTGTATAGACAGACGCCCTGCTTGCCGCAACAATGTCGCTGTAGTCTTTGGTATTCTTTCATTGATTTTAACTGATTACAAGTGTAAAATATATATGATGATATCATAATGGATTTTTGTACTTGCTTAATACAAAGACATCGGTTATTCACGGATTTCAGGAGGTTCCCCGGTATGATATGCCCTTTGGACAGTTCTTACAAGGCTTCTCTGACACGAGAGCAGTTTCTGTTCCACGAAATGCGTATTGTCGCTAAATTTATGGTAGATGGAAAAAATGAATCAGAAATAACGGACATAATTACAAAAGATAACCTCTTTCAGTACCCAACTGAACGTATGACAGTTGGTATGGTACGGGCGTGCTATCGACGGCTAAATCTTTTGAGCAGTGAACGACTGATTCGGAATGTTGCAGAGCATCCAGTTGAAGAGGCAAAACAAATTTGTCTTTATGCGATTATGAAAGATAATAGGCTTGTCTGGGATTTTATGGTAACAGTTATTGGGGAAAAATATCGAAACCAGGATTTCAGCTATGGAAAACTTGATCTGACAAGCTTTTTCACAAGACTACAGGAACAGAATGAAGCCATCGCGGGTTGGAGTGAATCTACAGTTAAAAAGTTAAAATCGGTTCTGAACCGAATTTTAAGGGAAAATGATTACCTGAATGATATAAAAGCAGGCCATTTGAACCCGGTTTGGCTTTATCCGGAATTGGAAAATGTGATTCTTACAAATGGGGATCAGGCGGTATTGCCCGCATTTAACCGTTTTGAGTGAGGAAAATTTAATGGGTGACATACAAAAACGCCTTGATAACGTTCGGCAGATGATTCAGAGTCAAGACTTCCTGGAAGGAAAAGGTCTTAGCAATGAAGTGAATATTCGTATCTTCTGCTATGAACCGAGAGATGAAATGGCGGTTCGACATTTCATTGAACAGCTATCTACAGATATGACACTGGGCTGTCAGTTGCGGATCTGTAATTTATATCAAATCTTCCTAGGGATTTGTGAAGGCATGGATATTTTAGATACAATCCCCGATATGGAAGAAGAGGACGGCCATGATTATCTGTTGGAACAGCTTCAATCGACAATTGGAGTCGATGAAATTGTGCAGAAAATTCAGAGCGAGCCGTTCCAGCCGGGAGAAGTATTGGTTTTGACTGGCGTTGGAGAAGCGTTTCCATTTATGCGAATTCATACGTTACTGGAAGCATCATTGTTTGCAGAGAGGCCGGTGCTTGTGTTTTACCCGGGAACATTTAACGACCAGCAGCTGCGGCTGTTCAACTGTCTGAAGCCGAACAATTACTATCGCGCATTTAACGTTGTGTGAAGGGGGAAACAGAGCGTTGGTTATACAGAATATGTTTGTAGAAGACATCAACCGTAAAATTAACGGTGTTGTCAAGGTTGACGAGGACGAGAACAAGGTCCTGGAACAGGAACTGAACGAGTACGTTATTACACGAGAGCTGAAGCGGCATTTTGCAGACTTTTTCAATACCTATGCAGAAGCATTTGACGAACCAACGGCAGATACAGGCGTCTGGATCTCCGGCTTTTTTGGCAGCGGTAAATCTCACTTCTTGAAAATGTTGTCATACTTGTTGGAAAACAAAGAGGTTAATGGTATCCGTACTGTGGAGCGTTTCCGCAAAAAATTTGAGGATGACCCCGGTACCTTTATGCAGGTGGATCGTGCAACCAAAGGTGAAACCGAGACGATTCTGTTTAATATCGATTATGAAGGCTCTATCAATAAGGACAAAACAGCCGTTTTACGTGTTTTTGCTAAGGTGTTCTATAATCATCTGGGATTCTTTGGCAGCAATCTTAAAGTTGCTATGCTGGAGCAGTACATTACGCAGCAGGGCAAGATGGATGAATTTTGCCGTCTGGTTGAAGAAAAGAAGGGCAAGCCCTGGGCAGAAGTGCGCAAGGCGTTTGCATTCAATGGAAAGGTCATTAAACCTGCATTGGCGGAAGCATTGGACATCAGTGAAGAAGATGCAAATAACTGGTTTAACGATAAGAGCGCAACGGAACTCTCTGTTTCACAGCTTGTAGACGACATCAATGCATACGTCAGCACAAAACCTGCAAACTTTCGCCTTCTGTTTATGGTGGACGAAGCGGGTCAGTATGTTGGCACGGACACGGATATGCTGCTGAATCTGCAGTCTTTGGTGGAAAAAATCGGCAGTGAATGCAGAGGAAAAGTCTGGGTGGTCTGTACCGGACAGGAAGCTATTGATGAGATCATCAAGGTACGCGCAGATGAATTCTCTCGGATCCAGGCTCGTTTCAAAACTCGTCTGAGCCTTTCTTCCTCTTCCGTAGACGAAGTAATCCAGAAGCGCGTTCTGAAAAAAACTCCAGAAGCAGAAAAAACGCTGGATGCAGTCTATGAGCAAGAAAACTCTGGGATGCGCAACTTGTTTAGCTTTACCAACGCAATGCCGGACATCAAAGGATTCTCTGGCCCTGCACAATTTGCAGAGGATTTTCCGTTTGTTCCGTACCAGTTCCTTATCATGCAGAAAATTTTTGTGGAGATCCGCAAACACGGCAATGCGGGTAAGCACTTCTCTGGCGGCGAGCGTTCCATGCTGAGCGGTTTCCAGGAAGCAGCCCAGAAAGTGGAAAAACAGAACGAGTTTGCATTGGTGCCACTGTTCCGCTTCTATGATACTGTACATTCTTTTCTGGACAGCTCTATTCGCAACGTGATTGACCGCTGCAGCAAAGCTGTAGAAAATCACGATGGTCTGGAGCCAATGGACGTGGATGTTCTGAAACTTCTCTATCTGATCCGGTATGTCAATGAGGATATTCCGGCCAACTTGGACAACCTTGTGATCTTGATGGCGGACGACATTCGTCTGGAAAAGGTTGCTATGCGCGAAAAGCTGCGCGGCAGCTTGGATCGGTTGATGGGACAGAACTACATCGGCCGTACTGGTGATACCTACAACTTCCTGACGGATGAAGAGCAGGACATCCAGAAAGAAATCAATCTTACACAGGTGGATACGGGCGCTATTGTTGGGGATATAGCAAAGATTATTTTTGGCATAATTTATGATGCAAAAAAGTTCCGTTACGGCAAGTGTGACTTCCCATTTGATCAGATGGTGGATAACACTATGTACGGCATTGCCACAGGCGGCATGCGCCTGCGCTTTTTGACGGCAGCTTCGGATGCAACGGAAAAAACGGAATTTCGCCTGATGAACAGCTCCAAAGGCAGCGAGGCGATTGTAGTTTTGGGCGATACGCCGTATTATGAATCACTGGAAGCATCCATGAAGATCCGCAAATATGTCAAACAGCGGAATGTCAGCCAGATGCCCAAGAGTGCTCAGGATATTATCCGCGGCCAACAGGAAGAAGCAACCAAGTATGAAGCTGAAGCCAGCAAAGCTCTGGTAGAGGCTATTGAAAACGCAAAATTTTACGCCGATGGTGAACATCTGGACATTAAGAGCGGCAATGCTAAGGCCAAAATTGACCAGACGATGGAGTATCTGGTCTCGCATGTTTACAGCAAGTTGGACCTGATTGGGAAAAACGCAGATACCGATGCCGAAATTATGGCAGTGCTTTCTGGTGCAGATATCGTTTTTGCAGAAGCTGACCCCAACCGAGATGCGGAAGCAGCTGTGGAAGAATATCTTGAAATGCAGGCGATGAAGCATTTGCCTACCTCGATGGCGGATGTACAGAGCAAGTTCAGCAGTATACCCTATGGCTGGAAGGAAATCGACATTGCTTATGTGGTGGCGCGTTTGATCGTGAATCAGAAGGTAACCATCAAATATGCAGGCACTACCATCCAGCCGGACAACGCCAAATTACCTGACATGCTCCGCAAAAAGAGTGAGGTGGGTAAAACATCCATTAGCAAGCGCGTGGTGGTATCGGCAACCAAAATGAAGGCTGTGCGGGGCCTTCTGCGGGATTATTTCGATGTCATGGATGTTCCTGCGGACGAAGACGGTTTGGTCAAGTTTATTGCTGAAGCGTTCGGAAACCAGCTGGAGCATTATAACGAACTGAACAAGCGATACGATGGTGCCCACAAGTACCCAGATCAAACAATGGTACGCAACGCCATTGCTGCAACGCAGGAAGTGTTGAACCAGAAGAAGGACAACATCGCGCTGATCGACTATCTGCTCAAGAAAGAGGACGACCTCTTTGATCAGAAGGATGCCATGGGCAATGTAGAGACCTTCTTCAAGAGTCAGGTCGGCACCTTTGATGATGCTGCACGGCTGGAACACGAGATGCAGGCGGATCTGGACCGCATTGCGCAGGATGCGGCGGCATACGATGCCCTGAACAAGATTCGGCTTATCATCACAGTGCCATCTTTTGGGCAGAAGTTCAACTACAAGCGCATTCCGGAGCTGAATGGGTTGATGCAAACGGTGCGTACAGCCCATGACCAGATGCTGGATGACAAACGCTCTGAGATTCTGGAAACAGTGCGTCAGTGCATGGAAGCGACCCATACCGCTGCCGACGGCGATCCCAAGGCGATGGACATTATCCACAAATCTGACACCTACTTTGACGGGTACAAGACGAAGATCAACGAATGTAAGAGCATTGCACTGCTAGACGGTATGATTATCCCGCTGAGCAAGTACAAGGATGATGCTGTTAGCAGCATTGAGATTGCACTGATGCCACCAGCACCAAAGCCGGCCGCAGAAAAGAAGGATGTTGTTACTCCGGCACCAAGGCAGAAAAAGGTGAAATCTTACAGCCGCCAGATTCTCTTCCCTGCCAAGACCCTGCGGGATGATGCGGATATCGATGCTTATGTGGAGAAGATTCGCTGCCAGCTTCAGAATCTACTGGACGGCTGCGACGAGATCAAGTTGAACTAAATGGGGATTTGACAAATGGCTTTTATTGCAATGCTGGCCCTTCAAGTTGCAGGAGCATTGGTTTTACTCTTGAATAATATTAACGGAAGTCGAGAAGCTGTTATACGAAGTTGCTTTCCTGGATCCAATACAGTTAAACGGGATAATGATAACAACTGTGTTCTCCCCTGTGAAAAACTGCAAAGAAGTGCACACGCAATCTATCTGAATATTGTTGCTTTTTTCGATCTTGTGATTGGATACGGAATCGCAGCGTTCAGCCCGGAGTGTAAGTATCCGCAATTTATGAATGTTGCTTTGGTGATTGTGTCATCTGTTTTATTGACTATTGCTGAATTTTATCTTTGTAAGGTGGCGGCAAAGTTTGTTTATTCGAAAGATAGAACAGTTTCTTATGATGAGTTAGAAAAGTTTGATGTGGAAACATTTGCCACAGACAGGGAGTTTGACGAAATGTTAGATGGTGTATTTGGAGCGCAGGATGATGATAGGTAAGAACAGAGGATTGCTATATGGATGAAATCGAGAAAAATAATTTTAGCTCTATAAAAAAGGCTCTCGAACAAATTCAGATGTTAGGGCTCTCCGAGAGGATGAATCCATACCACGATCTTATACAGAGCATTGGAATTGCTACGACAAATCACAAAGAAGTCTTTGAACTGGCCAAAACAATCGGTAACGTTGCTGGAACTTCCAATTTCTTGAGGTTAGTTCAGCCGATAGTCAATTCGGAATCATTATCTATAAGCAAATCTGTTGCCTCAATAGCCGCAACCATAATGGGGGAATCTCCTACATTCATACGGAATCTGAAGGAAATTCAGGCCAATTTAGGGCAAATCATAAACACCAAAATTGACTGGAATGTCATCGCTATTCCGGGTCTTTCTGAAGAAGCGAAGAAGAAACGGATTGAGGCATACCGCCAGTGGGGTGCTTATGGATGGACGGTTATTCCGCATGCTAATTTCAAATATTTCAACACTGCACCAACTTCAAGCAAGGAAGCAAACGAAAAGGCCCTAAGTTGCTTCAGAACAAAAAAGCAAATGGAAGAATTCTGGAAAGCGTTTGATTCCGTTGAAAAGATCAAAAGAAGCGATTTTGAGGAGGCGATTAAGGACTTCGATAATCGTTGCTACAAGTCATGTGCGATGATGTTGTATTCCCTAATCGATGGAAGACTTATTCGGTTGCAGGGCGGTCCCAAAACCGAAAAAGAGAATCTGGAATCAGCGAAAAAGACTAAAAGAAAGCTTGCTCGATATAGTGGGGCTGCTGCTGTCAATAGAATCAATAACAAGTATAATGAAGTTCATGAAGATGATATTAAAGTTTGGTTTTTCAGCAATTTGACGAGAGAAAATCTTTTTTGTGCATTGGCAGTGCTTTATGCTAACGGAAATGATTTCAAGGAGCAGCCTGCCGTTATGAATCGAAACTTTGTTGACCATGGAATGCTTCACCGAAAAGTTCGCAGAATGGACTGTATTCAGCTTTTTTTAGCGTATTATAATTTCCTCACATTTGAAAATCGACTAACCGCAGAAGACAGAAAAGAACTGAAAGGGATTGTGTGAGTATGGATAAAAACGCCATCAAGAAATATGCGGTCTGGGCACGGAAAGAACTGCTCTCCCGCGTGGCGCAGAAAGCCCAACAGTACGGCATTACGGAAATGGAAATGGTGGACGCCGGTGCTGATAGCATCAACGGCAAAGTGTTGTCTGCAGAAGAGATGCAGCAGCGCAGGGCACTGATTGCACAGATCAACGAAAAAGGCTACCAGCAGGTTATGGAAGAGGTGGCGTATACATGGTTCAACCGCTTCTCGGCACTGCGGTTCATGGAGGTCAACGGCTATTTGCCCAGCCATGTGCGCGTGTTTACGGATGAAAACAATGCGTTCAAGCCCCAGATTCTGGCCGAAGCCCTGCATCTGGAATTGGATAAGCTGGATAAGGACAAAGTCTACGCCCTGAAAGAGACCGAGCAGACCGAAGAACTGTACAAATACCTGCTCATCGTGCAATGCAACGCGCTGAACAGCATTCTGCCCGGAATGTTCCAGACCATTGCGGACTACACGGAACTGCTTCTGCCGGACAACCTGCTCCGGGAGGGCAGCGTCATTGAGCAGATGATCTCCCAGGTCCCGGAGGACAACTGGCAGGATGCCGTCCAGATTATTGGCTGGCTGTATCAGTACTACAACAGCGAGAAAAAGGACGAGGTGTTTGCTGCCCTCAAGAAAAACGTCAAGATCAGCAAGGACAACATCCCGGCGGCGACCCAGCTTTTTACCCCGGACTGGATCGTGCGGTACATGGTGGAAAACAGCCTTGGACGCCTGTGGGTGGAGGGTCACCCGGACACCAAAACACAGCTGCTGCCCACACCGGAGGAACAGGCTGCTTATACTGCCGGAAACCGTGACCCGGAGGACACCAAGTGGCACTATTATCTGGAGGAAGCCCAGCAGGAGCCGCAGGTACAGGCCCAACTGTCCGAGATCAGCAAACAGTATGCCGACCTGACCCCGGAACAGATCAAGGTCATCGACCCCTGCTGCGGCAGCGGTCATATCCTTGCTTACCTATTCGATGTACTGATGCAGATCTACGAGAACTACGGCTACACGCCCCGCGATGCCGTGACCAGCATTTTGCAGAACAACCTCTATGGTCTGGATATTGACGACCGCGCCGCCCAGCTGGCCTATTTTGCGGTGATGATGAAGGCCCGCCGGTACGACCGCCGCTTTTTCAGCCACACCACCCAGCCTCATGTGTATGCCATTGAGGAGAGCAACCGCATCGAAAAGCCAGATGTGGAGTATTTCTGCAACAGCAAGCCGGAACTGAAAGATGCTATGCACACTATCCTCACCCAGCTTTACGATGCCAAGGAGTACGGCTCCATCCTTACCATCCCCCCGCAGGACTGGGATGCCCTCTATGCCCGGTTTGACGAGGTGGCAGACGAGTCCTCGTTCCATCGAGAGAGTATTCGCAAAAAATTACTCCCATTGGTGCGGGTAGCGCAGACGCTGGCACAAAAATACGATGTGGTCGTTACCAATCCGCCGTATATGGGTGCATCTAATATGAACTCGGATTTATCTGAGTATGTGAAAAAATACTACCCGGACAGCAAGAGCGATCTGTTTGCCGTGTTTATTGAAGTATGCTCCCGTATGGCAAAACAGAACGGTTATCAGGCAATGATCACCCAACACGCATGGATGTTCCTGTCCAGCTTTGCAAAACTGCGGGAGAAGATGATGCTGACTGAAACCGTCAGCATGGCACATCTGGGCGCACGAGCATTTGAAGAAATCGGCGGCGAGGTGGTGCAGACCACCGCCTTTGTACGCTGCGCAAACTATGTAGAGGGGTATAAGGGTATCTACTGCCGTCTGATTGAGCCGACCTCTCAGCAGGGAAAGGAAGATATGTTCCTTGCAGGGGAAAATCGCTACACTGTAAATCAGGAAGATTTTGGAAAGATTCCTGGAAATGGAGTGATTTATTGGGGAAGTCAACAACTTATTTCTGACTTTGAAAGAATGCCAAAACTTGGAGATTTATATAGGACACTTGCAGGCTCAAGTACGGGAGATAATTCGCGTTTCTTGAGAATATGGCAAGAAGTTGATTCTAGGACGATTGGTTTTCATATATCAAAAAACTATGATGGAAAAGGTTACAAGTGGATTCCTACATTGAAAGGTGGCGGTTTTCAGAGATGGTATGGGAATTTTGACTATGTGATGAATTGGAATAATGATGGAGAAGAAATTAAATATTGGGTAACACATAATCCCAAAGATCCCAACACCAAGTCTTGGTCAAGAAGATTGTTTAATACAGATTTGTATTTCCATGAAGGAATTACTTGGTCCAAAATCACAACAGGGCGATTTTCAGCAAGATATATGCCAGAGGGATTCATTATGGAATCCGCATCATGCGGAATAATGCCTTCATTGAAAGAGCAACCCATCGTTTTGGCAATTTTGAATTCTAAAGTTGCACAGAGAATTATCGACATGTTTAATCCGACTGTAAATATACAAGTTGGAGACATTATGAATATTCCTATGAGTGCAGATATCCATGACGATAATATAGAAATATTGGTAGATAGAAACATTAAAAATGTGGCAAGTGACTGGAACTCCTTTGAAACCTCTTGGGACTTTAAGAAACACCCATTGCTCCGTAATGTTTCCACTATTTCCGAAGCCTTTAACCAGTGGCAGGCGGAATGCGATGATCGCTTTAACCGACTGAAAGCCAACGAGGAAGAACTGAACCGCATTTTTATTGATATTTACGGCTTGCAGGATGAACTGACCCCGGAAGTAGAAGATAAGGATGTGACCGTGCGCAAAGCGGACCTTGGCCGGGATGTGCGCTCCTTTATCTCCTACGCTGTGGGCTGTATGTTTGGCCGCTACTCTCCCACCTATGATGGCCTTGCCTACGCAGGCGGTACATGGGATGATGGCAAATACAATATCTATAAGCCGGATGCAGACGGTATTATTCCCATCTGTGACGACGAATACTTTGAAGATGACATGATGGGCCACTTTGTGGAGTTTGTGCGGGTGGTATACGGTGACAGCTCGCTGGAGGATAATCTCCTGTTCATCGCTAAGGCGCTTGGCGGCAAAGGCCAGCCGAAAGAGGTCATCCGCAACTACTTCCTGAACGATTTCTATACCGACCACTGCAAAATTTATCAGAAGCGCCCCATCTACTGGCTGTTTGACAGCGGTAAGAAAAATGGCTTCAAGTGCCTGATCTACCTGCACCGCTACCAGCCGGATACCATTGCGCGCATCCGCACCGATTATGTCCACGAGCAGCAGGCGCGCTACCGTACTGCCATCGAAGGTTTGGAAAAACAGGTGGCCGCTGCCACCAGCACCAGCGAGCGTGTCAAGCTGACCAAGCAGCTGAACAAAGTGCAGGCGCAGGACACTGAGCTGCATCAGTATGAGGAAAAAGTTCACGCGCTGGCCGATCAGATGATTAAGCTTGATCTGGACGATGGTGTGAAGCATAACTATGAGATCTTTAAGGACGTGCTGGCGAAAATAAAATGAGAAAAACAGAAGAAATAAGCCTTTCCCTACATACCAAACATGTTACAAAAACCGTTTTGTCAAATAGAATTTCTTATAAGCGTGCTTTTATTGGCGATACATGTGCTGCGTATCATTACACTTCACCAGAAGGGCTTATGGGAATCCTGAAAAATCGTGAAATCTTTTTTACGGATGCGGAGTTTCTAAATGACGCAAGTGAACGGAAAAATATAAACGAAGACTTGAATCGTTTCTGGGCACGATGCAAAAAAGATTACGAAGAAAGATTCATTAGAGTCCTTTCTGATATTCGAGTGAATGCATATGAGGACTACCGATTTGGCACAATTGACAAAGCCTATAAAGGAAAGGCCTGTCGGTATTTTGTCTTGTCGGCATCGAAAGATTCTGATAGTCTCAGTATGTGGAAATACTATGCTAAAAACGGAAGCTATAATGGCTATAATATTGGACTTGATACTCTGGCGCTTCAAGACACTTGGATAAATAGAGAACAGGGAATTGCGATAGAGTATGGCTCTGTGATTTACGAAGATGATGAAAAATATTATCAAATTAAAGAAGCCGTTAATCACATTTATGAGTCGTGGATACAATATGAATACTCTGACAAGTTGGATGAAAAGATTCGAGGCGAATTTGAAACATGGGTTTCGTTAAATTCACTGTTCTTTAAACACGAAAGTTTTTCAACCGAAGAAGAATATCGATATGTCGCAGTTGTCCCTACAGAAAATATAAAGATTCTTTCCTATACAACGGAAAATGGATCAAATGTGCAAATGTATAATTTTCGGGCAGTAGATGGCGTATTGACACCATATATAAAAGTTCCAATTTGGGGAACTGACGACTTAGACTTGAAAGCAACTTTTTGGAATGTAGCATCCATTGGAATTGCCCCATGTTTGAACTTTGAACTAAAGAAAAACGGTGTTATACAATTTGTGAAATCTCTTCCATATCGAGTTGAAAACTTTCAAATTAACAAGTCGAAAATCCCAGTTCGCTATTAACAAATTACAGGATTATAACAATGGAAACAGATAAAATCGTACTAGACCTCAACCGCCGGTTTGCGGTACCGCTGCCGGAATTTTATGAGCGCCGGATCATCTTCTGGCACGATGAAGAAAAGGAGTATGCGGACAAGCTGGATGAGATCCGGCTTGAAAATGCTAAGCTGGTTGCACTGACTGGCAGCAATACCTTTGCGGTCAAAAAAATGCTGTCGGTGGATGACCTGGCGAGCAACTATGTCGTCTACTGCCCCATTTCCTACGAGCGGCAGGAGGATGACTGGCTGTTGGATATTGAACTATACAGCGAAAGCTACCGGACGGATGCTGTTTCCAACTGGATGCAGGAACTGGATATCTTGGACAATCCCTCTATGCGCAAGTTGGTGAAGCACTACCGGAAGTTTTTTGGTGCACAGGCTCGTCGTGCCAAAATCATGGCACAGGATAAGATACCTGCCACTCCAGCACAGCTGCACATGGCCGTGATGGCGGCGCTCTGCGGTATGAAAAAAGCACAGCCCAATGAAATCTTGCTGAACGTGCTTCGTGGTGGGTTGGATAAAGCGCAGAATCCAATCTATCAGAGTTTTGTGGATTATAGTGCGGAAGAAGCTTTCTGGGCAATGGTTCGACAGGGCTGTGGCTATGCAGAGGAAGAGCCGGATCTTGGGCAGCTGGCAATTCATCTTCTGTTGACAGCTTCTACGCGCACACTGCGCCCGGAATTTCTGGCAGGGCTTGAGAAGTTCCTTTCCATTCCGCATCAGGCGTACTGCTACGAGCTGGTGTCGGAGTGGCTGCACAGTGGTGATCTGCAGCAGCTTTATGACGTGGCCCGCTATGTGGAAGATGAAGCACATCTGCCGCAGAGGCTGGAAAAACTGACGGTTGATGATCTGGCGACAACGGAGTGTTTCCCGTGCATCAACGAGATCATCCTGAGTAAGCTGATGACGGAGATCAGTGACCATATCATTGATGTGGATGTGATCACAAAGACGGTGGAAAAACGCCGCATCTGTGTCTGGTACGAGTACTTCCGCAATTTCTACGAGGGTCTGTTGCAAGTGGCCAACATGCAGGAGTTCTTCAAAGAGCACTCCGCAGGGTTCCATACC
Source organism: Faecalibacterium sp. 3 (assembly GCF_048323735.1). Taxonomy (NCBI): domain Bacteria; kingdom Bacillati; phylum Bacillota; class Clostridia; order Eubacteriales; family Oscillospiraceae; genus Faecalibacterium; species Faecalibacterium sp. 3. The sequence goes on along the minus strand of NZ_JBLWFN010000001.1, from coordinate 2,781,859 downwards.
CCGGACGCAAAGCAGGTCTGGAAAGAATATGCGGAGGACTATTATAGGATGGACACCTATTATCGCCTGTTCCATCTGAGTTTCCAGAGAAGTCTGGAAACCTCCAATATCAAACTGGATGACCTGTTCAAGCATGTTGTAGATAAGGTAGAGGGGCTGTACTCCTACTGGTTTCTGGGAGGCCTCGGCAAAAACTGGTCGGATGTATGTGCTGATGAGATGGCAGAGCATGGCCGCGTATTGGAAATTCCGCAGCAGTCGGATTTCTACAATGAGCATATCCGTCCGGCAGACAGCCGCGTGTTCGTGATCATCTCGGATGCTATGCGTTACGAGGTGGCGGCATCACTGGCAGATGAACTGCGCAGAGAAACGCAGAGCAATGTGAAACTTGGCAGTATGCAGAGCATCTTCCCGTCTATCACGAAATTTGGCATGGCGGCACTGCTCCCACATAAGGCGTTGACGGCTGAACTGAAAAATGAGGTACTGAATGTTCTGGCCGATGGGCAGTCTACCGCAAGCACGAACCGGGATAAGGTCCTGAAAGGTGTAAATCCGGCCAGCGTGGCGTTGCAGTATAAGAACATCATCGGGATGAAACGTGCAGAGCGTGCGGCACTGGTCAAGGGGATGGATGTAGTCTATATCTACCATGATACCATTGACGAAGCAAGCCATACTTCGGACACCTCTGTGTTCCCGGCATGCGATAGGGCTATCAGTGAACTGAAGAATATGGTGCGCATTATCGTCAATGACTTCGGCGGGGCGAACATTCTGATTACAGCAGATCATGGCTTCCTGTACACTTACAGTCCGCTGACCGAGGATGACAAAGTGGATAAAACCAGCTTCCATGATATGGAAGTGGAATATGGCAGACGCTATGCAATCATGCAGAAGGAGGCGGATCCGCAGTATTTGCTTCCTGTAAAATTCCTGGACGGAAAAACGGAATACACTGGATTTGCTCCACGGGAAGGTATTCGCATCAAGATGAATGGTGGCGGGCTGAATTTTGTGCATGGCGGTATCAGCCTGCAGGAAATGACGGTTCCGGTGATCGAATATCATTATCTGCGCAACGGCTCTATGGAATATCGACGCAATAAGCAGAAGTATGATACGCTCCCCGTAACAGTGAGTTTGCTTTCTTCCAGTCGGAAGATCAGCAATATGATCTTTTCACTGGATTTCTACCAGAAAGATGCGGTAAGTGCAAACCGTGAGGCTGCTACTTATCTGGTGTGGTTTACGGATGAATACGGAAAGCCTGTCAGCGATACCCAGAAGATCATTGCGGACAAAACCAGTGAGAACGGCGCAGATCGTACGTTCCATTGCAACTTCAACCTCAAATCGATGAAGTTCAGCAATACAGCAACCTATTATCTGGTGATTGCGAATGAGCAGGGTCAGCAGATGCAGCAGCGGGAACAGTTCCAGATCGATATTGCATTTGCGATTGATGAATTCGATTTTTTTAACTGATGGGAGCAGGAGGACTATAAATGGAGCCGAATGCGGAAAATAGCTGCTGTCGAGACGAAATCAAGGAAAAATTACGGCAGAATTTTGATGGAAAGATCGTTCGCAAGGATTTGACTAAAAAGATCAAAGAAGGTGCGAATGTCCCGGTTTATGTGCTAGAGTTTTTATTAGGCCAGTACTGTAGTTCGGATGATGAAGCTATTATTGAAAAAGGCGTACAAAATGTAAAACGGATTCTGGCGGACAATTTTGTTCGTCCGGATGAGGCACAGAAAATTCTGTCACAGCTGCGAAAAAAGGGAAGCCATACTGTTATTGATATGATCACGGTCAATCTTGACATTAAGAAGAACTGCTTCTTTGCCAGTTTCTCTAATTTGGGATTGGACAAGGTGCCCATTTCGGATGAATATCCGGAAAAATATGATCGGCTGCTCTGCGGAGGCATCTGGTGCATTGTACAGCTGGATTATGAAGTAGAGGGTGACAATAATTTTGGCCTTGTTGATCTGGGCGGTGAACCGTTGCAGTCCAGCCAGAAAAAGCAGAAGGATCTTACTCCAATCAGCATCCGTAAACTAACACCGATCCAGATGCCGCATATCGATATCGACGAATTAAAGCGTGGCCGTAAAGCTTTTACAAAGGATGAGTGGCTGGATATCCTTCTGCGTTCTATCGGCATGGAACCGGACGAATTCACGGAAAGAGAAAAATGGCTCCTGCTCACACGAATGATTCCACTGGTGGAGAACAATTTCAACCTCTGTGAACTTGGTCCCCGCAGTACGGGAAAATCGCATCTTTATAAAGAAATCTCGCCCAACAGCATTTTGATTTCTGGTGGACAGACGACCGTTGCAAACCTGTTCTACAATATGGGGCGCAAATCGGTTGGCTTGGTTGGTCTTTGGGACTGTGTGGCTTTTGATGAGGTTGCCGGAATCAAGTTCAAGGATAAAGACGGCATCCAGATCATGAAGGATTATATGGCATCTGGGTCTTTTGCCCGTGGTAAAGAAGAAAAGGTCGCTTCAGCTTCAATGGTCTTTGTGGGCAATATCAACCAGAGTGTAGATATTCTATTAAAAACTTCTAGCCTGTTTGATCCGTTCCCTCCCGAAATGGGAACGGACACTGCATTTCTGGATCGTATCCATTGCTATTTGCCCGGCTGGGAGATCCCGAAATTTCGACCCGAACATTTTACGAATGACTATGGTTTCATCAGCGATTATCTGGCTGAGTTTATCCGGGAACTGCGGAAAGAACAGTATGGTGATGCGCTGGATCATTATTTCCGATTGGGCAAAAATTTGAATCAGCGTGATACCATTGCTGTACGGCGTATGGTGGATGGTTATCTAAAACTGATGTACCCAGATGGAGTGTTTGATAAATCTGAACTGGAAGAAGTTCTGCAGATTTCATTGGAGATGCGTCGCCGCGTAAAAGAACAGTTGAAAAAGCTGGGCGGGATGGAATTCTACGATGTGAACTTCTCCTATATCGACTTGGAAGACATGTCGGAGCATTATGTGTCGGTTCCTGAACAGGGCGGTGGCAAGTTGATTCCAGATGGTATGTGCAATCCAGGACAGGTCTACACAGTATCTCGCGGAAAAAGTGGCATGATTGGTGTATTCCGTTTGGAAAGTCAGATGTTGCCTGGTAGCGGAAAGTTTGAGCGCACAGGTCTTGGCAGTGACCGTGACTGCAAAGAGTCAACGAATACGGCGTTCAATTTCCTAAAAGCAAATGGAAAACGCATCAGCGGAGGCATCAGCACTGCATCTAAAGACTACATCATCAATTATCAGAATCTGCAAGGTATTGGCATGACAGGAAAATTAGCATTGCCTACGCTGATTGCGCTGTGCAGTATTGCGCTTGGACGGCCAACAGTCAGTACCCTTGCTGTTCTAGGTGAAATTAGTATCAGTGGTACAATTCTAAAGGTAGATGAGCTTGCGAACAGCTTGCAGGTTTGCCTTGATAGTGGAGCGAAGAAAGTTCTGCTGCCGATTACAAGCGCTGCAGATCTTGGAACTGTACCTCCCGAATTAGTGGGAAGTTTTAATTTGATCTTCTACAGCAGCGCAGAGGATGCGGTGTTTAAAGCACTTGGTGTGGAGTGAAGAAAGGCGTGCTCTATGAAAACGAATGATAGAAAAATCACAGACCTGATGTCTACGATCCATACTGGAAAAACGCAACTTCCTGACTTTCAAAGGGGATGGGTATGGGACGACAGTAGAATAAAAGCACTGATTGCAAGTATCACAAATGGCTATCCTGTTGGCGCGGCAATGTTTCTGGAATACGGTAATGAGAGTATTCATTTCAAATCACGAGTCGTTGAAGGGGCACCTTCTGCAGACAAAGTAACACCAGATGAGCTGATTCTTGATGGACAGCAACGATTGACATCCGTTTACTCTTCGCTTTTTAGTGAGAAGGCTGTTAGGACAAAGACAGACAAAGGACAGGAAATAGAGCGATTTTATTATATTGATATGGTCAAAGCGGTTAACAGTACGATTGATCGAGTAGATTCTGTTGTCTCTGTTCCGAAAGATCGAAAAATAACTTCAGATTTTGGCAGAAAAATTGAGTTGGATCTTTCTTCTGTTTCGCAGGAGTATGCACAGAACATGTTTCCTCTGAACATTATTTTAGATCCCAGTAAATACAGCAAGTGGCAGATGGATTATATGCAATATCATCAGTATGATCCGAATGCGGCAAAGTTGTATATGGATTTTCTGTCTAAAGTAATTGTTCCTTTGGGACAGTATACAATTCCAGTGATTACATTGGATAAAGATACACCCAAGGAGGCAGTTTGCCAGGTCTTTGAGAATGTAAATACTGGTGGAGTATCACTTACAGTTTTTGAATTAGTCACTGCGATTTTTGCAATGGATAATTTCGAACTGCGTAAGGACTGGGAAGAGAGAAAGAATAAATATTTTAATGATGAGATTCTTTCGGTGACCTCTGCAACGGACTTCCTTACAGCTTGCACATTACTGTCTTCGTATAAAAAAGGAGGAACCGTAAGTTGTAAGAAGAAAGATGTCTTGAATCTGACGCTGGCAGAGTATCAGCGGTATGCAGATGATTTGACAGATGGATTTGTAGAAGCAGAAAAAATTTTGCAGGAAGAACGGATCTTTTCCAGCAAGGACTTACCGTATACAACGCAATTGATTCCGCTTGCAGTTCTTTGTACACTGCTGGCAGAGCATAATCGCATTAAAACAACAAGCGTAAAAGACAAAATAAAGCAATGGTACTGGTGCGGCGTTTTTGGTGAAATGTATGGAAGTGCAAATGAAACGCGCTACGTATATGATGTAGTGGGAGTGATGGCGTGGCTAGAAGACGCCAGCAAAACGCCTAAAACGGTGCAGGAGTTTTATTTTAATCCAGTGCGTCTGTTATCTTTGCAGTCAAGATTGAGCGCAGCCTATAAAGGCATTATGGCACGGATCTTGAAAAATCAATGCAAAGATTTTATCAGTGGTCGTGAAATGGACTTTACGGTTTATAAAGCGGAGAGTATAGACATTCACCATATCTTCCCGCGAGATTATTGCGAGAAAAAAGGGCTGCCGCGCGCAAAATGGAATTCTGTCGTGAACAAGACACCTATCACGTATTCTACTAACCGTGAAATTGGTGGAGTGGCGCCAAGCCAGTACTTGACTAAAATTGAAAAGAAAGGTCAGGTTTCACCGAGTGTATTGGATGGCTATCTTAGGACGCATCTAATCGATACAGGAGATATCCGCGCAGATCGATTTGATGATTTCTTTATCAAACGTTCGACTGCCATTTTGAATGAAATTGAGAAAGCTACAGGAAAGACTGTTTCTGGCCGAGACAGTGATCTTGTAATTCAGGATTTTGGTGGAGCACTATTATAATTCACTAAAACAGGGCGTATCTGAATTTTAGGAGGGCCATCATGGAGCTATCAAAAGCAACCAGTGTCAACAGCCGTGCGGAAGAACTGTTTGTTCAGCTGTTCTGTGAGGCGTTCGGCCCAGAAAAGACTGAAAATCTGCAGGTTCAATACCTCTGCGTGGATATTTACGGTCGGCACCGCTATATCGATTTTGCGCTGGAATCTCCTGAATCTAAGATAGCAATCGAAATAGACGGAGAAACCTACCATAACCCCAGCAAGGTGTCCGAAAATAAGTATGCTGATGACCTCCTGAAACAGAACAGCCTGATCTATGACAACTGGAAGGTCTACCGTTGGATCTACAGCCAGTTGGAAAAGCAACCGGAAAAGGTCAAAGACGAGCTGATTACATTTCTGGGCACCAGCCCCATGTTCAAGGCATTTGAAGCAGACCTGCCGGTGCAGATGGAACAGACCATCGAACTTCGGGATTACCAGCAGGAAGCCACCGAGAACCTGCAGAAGATGCGAGAGGACGGCAAGACCATTGCGCTGCTGCACCATGACCTGACCGATGTGCGGATCAACGGCATCAAATACAATTCGCAGGATCTGGAAAGCAAGCTGTTCATCCCGGAACGCAATCAGTTGATCGTTGACACCTGTTTAAAGTACGTCAACGGCAAAAAGACAGTAATTTTCTGTGCCAGCGTAGACCATGCAGCCGAAATTGCAAAGTTGCTGCGGGACAACGGTGTGAAGGCGGAAGCAGTTTCCGGGCGGGATCGTGTGGAGGTTTGGGAAAAGATTCTGAAGGACTATGAAACCGGATCGACCAATGTTCTCTGCGCCTGCGACCTTCTGAACGAAGGCTGGGACAGCCCGCATACCACGGTGCTGTTTATGGCGCGCCCGACCATGTCCAAAACGATTTATTTGCAGCAGCTTGGTCGTGGTACACGCCGCTGCCCGGGCAAAGAGGATCTGCTGGTGGTTGACTTTGTGGACAATGCTAATATGTTCAATATGCCCTATAGCCTGCACCGGGTGCTGGACATTGCAAAATATCAGCCCATGGCGTATGTGCTGGCACCGGAGAACAAGCGGAAGCTGGATCAGGACATGCTGTTCAAGGGAGAAAAGCCGGAAGCGTGGCTGGATGTGCCAATCGATGTGTCCGACTATGAGATCATTGACCTTTTCAACTGGCAGAACAGCGTCAAGGATATGATCTCGCAGATCGAGTTCGTTCGGATGGTGGATGTGCAGTCCGAGACAGTGGAGCGTTACATCAAGGACGGAAAAGTCAAGCCTGACCTTTCGATTCCCTTTGGTGATAAGCGGATGTTCCACTATTTCCGGGAGGAAAGCATCCGCAACATTGCGAAACAGTATGGCTGGGATCTCATTACGCCGCAGAATATGGCGGACAAGTTCATGAAGTTCATCGAAACGATGGACATGAGCTACTCCTACAAGCCGGTGCTGCTCAAAGCAATCTATGAGTATATGGACACCAGCGGCAGAGTCGCTCTGCCGGACGTGGTGGACTACTTCATCGACTTCTACGAGGACCGCAAGGCGCACGGGATGATCGCAGAGAAATCCACCAGCATTTATCAGAAGGGCGGTTATACCCGGAAGGATGTGGAGAAGAACATCCTCTCCAACCCCTTCAAGCGCTTTGAGGATATGCGATTCCTGATGCGCTGCAAGGACGTGGAGACTATCGAGGTGAACCCGATCATCTTCCGCAAGCTTACACGGGAAGATTGGCTGCATATTGTGGATGTCTGCGACAAGAGCCTTGAAAAATATTATGCACGATTCCAAAAGTGACTAAAAAGGGAAGATTATAGTACACATATAGGTGTAAAATGTGAATAAGAGCAGCATTCAAACTGAATTGTGCTGAAAAAACCAATGAAAGGAATGAATCTGAATGGAGAATTTGTCCTTTTTCGATGAGCAGCAAACTATGGAAAACTTGAACGGTGTAAAAGACTCAAAGCACTTGGATGTTGTTAAACTGAATTATGAGTCATGCGAGTCTCTGACATGGCAGGAGCTTTTTTTCGGATATGATAATCTTTGCGCAATCACCTATTCTTCCGGTATTGGTTTTGTGTGTGAACTTTTGGATCGGTTTGAACAGGCAGAGATTATTTTCGGTTGCGAAGATGTTATGGATTACTCCATGCAAAGCGTGATGGCGTACCAGTGCAAGCTGATTGAACGAATGAGAAATAAAGCGTATAAAAAGCTTGCCGAGCGTGTGGAAAATGGAACGTTGCATCTTTTCGTTGCAAGGGATATTCTTTCTCATGAAAAGATCTATTTGCTTTCAGCCAAGGATGGTAGAAAACGCGTGATAATGGGTTCGGCAAATATGTCAGCAGCCGCATTTGAAGGAAGGCAGCGCGAGAATATCTGCTATATGGATGGAGATGAAGCATTTGACTGGTATATGGAGTGTTACCAGACGTTAAAAGAAAAAAGCACGGACGAAATTGGAAAAGATTCGCTTTTGTGTGCCGATGACGGTGAAAATCTGGAAGAACTTCCGATTGCAAAGACGGTTCGAGTAAAAAAGGCTGTTGTGATTCAGCCTGTCTCAGAAAATCAGAAGGAGGAAGTGCGCTTTGCGCTTGATGTAAAGGGACTTGCAGCAAAATTCAAACCATGCGTCCCGAAACCGGATAAAAAAGGAAAAATTCTGCTGTCGCCAGATAAAATCAAAATCATCCGAAAGCATGTGGTTGAGGCAAAAACATTGGAAAAAGAACAACGCAGTGAGTACCCGCAGCTTGATGTTGAGCCGGATGAAAAGTACGTGACGTTAAATGAACAAAAACTCGATTTGAACCCTCCGAAGGCCGAAGTTGAGAAAGATGTGGAATTGTTCCTGCGTTATATGGATGGATATGAAAAATTCCATGGAGATCATGTTGGAATGCAGTTCCGATACTATGAATTTGCAAACTGGTTCTTCTGCTCTCCATTTATGGCCTGTATGAGGGATATGGCAGTTCGATATAATCAGAACACATTACCTTATCCGGTGTTCGGGCTTGTTTATGGACAAAGCAAAGCAGGAAAAACAAGTTTTCTGGAAACGCTTCTAAAAATGATGATCGGCCAAAAGACAAAGATTTCTGCACCTGATTTTACGCGATCAAGCATTGATAGCCTTAAACAAACGGTGCACGGAGCACCGATTATTGTGGACGATCTGACAAATACAAGATTCAGTCAACATGCGATCGAAACAATCAAGAATGATGATTTTGGGATTGCAGAGCATTTGGTAAACTATCCGGCTGTTGTGATCAGTGCAAATGAAGATGTCAAAGCTGTTGCACCGGAAGTGATTCGCCGGACAGTGATCTGTCGTGTTCAGGCAGGACTGACCAACACAGAAGTGATGAGCAGCAATATTGTGCGTACGGTTCAGCGGGAGGTTGGGACGGCACTTTATCGGGAATATCTGCGACAGATGCTTGAAATTGTTCCGGAATTGCTGGAATTGATGAAAGATGATGAACAGGATGAAGCGCCTGATATTCTGAAAGCATCGTCACAGGTCCTTATGAATATTTTCAAAGAGTATGGGCCGGAAACGCTGCCAGAATATATTCGAGTTTTGAGTCTTGAGGATTATTTCAGCGAGAAAGTAACGGGAAGCTACGCAATAAAAACAATTCAAAATGCATGGAAAACCAGCAAGGATTCATTTGAAATTTATCCCCGAACAAATGAACTCTGCTATAATGCGGGTGCGACATATGAGGCCGACAGAATTTTGAAAGAATTGCCAGAGACATTGGAAGTACGTAAATCCAGAGACTGCCTGATGATGAATCTGGAGGAGGCGCAGAAGTTCTTTGGTATCACTTTTAAGAAACCGTTATTTCCATGGCTTTCAAAGATTTTTGCATAAAATGCTTTGAAAGAGATGCTTGTTGGACACACTTTCGATAAAATGAACCTCAGAAGGGAAAAAATATATTTCTGAGGAAGACAAAACAATGTCAAACGGTGATTATGGTTACTTCGGCAAAGGTGATACGGGCTATGCCCAGTACATGACGGCGTTCAACCGCAACTTCGGCGGTTCGTCCGGCGGTGGCGGCAGGGACGGCAGCGGGTGCGGCTGCCTGATCGCTATTGCAGTGGTCGTGGTGCTGATCCTGATCGTCTTGGATGGCTGAATCAATCCCTGCAGGTGAAACACAGGTTTTCCCTGTGGGGATTTTTCGAATCTGCTTGTAGAAAACGGCGGTCTATGATAGCATGAAATCAAAGAAAAACAGGAGGGCTTACACATGGTTTTACTGATTGAGGATACACAAAAAGGTATCGTGGATGAACGCCTGTACGCGTTTGAAACGTTTGTCAGCAACATCAAGAAGCTGATCCGGACTGCCCGCGAACAGGGAATCGAGGTCGTCTATGTCCAGCATGACGATGGGCCCGGCACCGGTTTCTCCATCGGGGACGATGAATTCGAGGTCTATTCCGGGTTTGCGCCACTGCTGACTGAAAAACGGTTCGTCAAGACTGTATGCAGTGCGTTCAAAAAAGAGAGCGGCCTGCTGGAATATCTGACGGAAAAGGACGAAAAAGACGTGATGGTCTGCGGCATCATGACCGACTTCTGCATCAATGCAACGGTGGAGGCGGGCTTTGAGCATGGCCTGCACATGATCGTTCCTGCCTATGCAAATTCCACGCAGGACAACGAGTACATGACGGGGGAGCAGAGCTACCGCTATTATAATGAGTTCCTCTGGCCGGATCGCTATGCCGATTGTGTGCCCATGGACAAGGCGCTGGAGCTGCTCAAAAAGTGAGGTGTTTACAATGATTTCTGAAAAAGTAAAAAATCAGATTCAAGTGGTGCAGGGCGACATCACTAAGCTGGACTGCGACTGCATCGTGAATGCGGCCAATCGCAGTCTGTTGGGTGGCGGGCGGTGTGGATGGTGCCATCCACCGGGCAGCAGGGCCGGAACTGTTGGCGGAGTGCCGCACGCTGCACGGCTGCCGCACCGGCGAAGCAAAAATCACCAAGGGCTACCGGCTGAAAGCAAAGTACATCATTCATACAGTGGGGCCGATTTACTCCGGCGTGGCAGAGGATGCTGCGCAGCTGGCGGACTGCTACCGCAATTCGCTGGACCTTGCCAAAGAGCATGACGTCCACAGCATTGCGTTCCCGGCAATTTCGACCGGTGTGTATGGCTACCCGCTGGAAGATGCCACGGAGATTGCGGTCAAAACAGTGGCGCAGTGGCTGGAAGCACATGCGTATTACGCAATGCAGGTGATTTTCTGCTGCTTCGATGCCCGGACGGAGCGGGTGTATCAGGCAAGGCTGTAACCGGAAGAGGTGTGAGAGATGGGCTTTTTCAAAAAGCTGTTTACAGGGATCGGGTTTGCGGCAGGCTTTCTGTTCTACGGATGCTTATCGATGATTTTATATGCGTCCCGCGGGCGGCATAAGCCCTGTCATCGACGCAGCAGCTTTTGGAATACGCTGGAACGCTATCTGATTTTTTCGTGGATCTGTGAAGGTGTGCGCAGCAGCCGGAAACGAGCGGAGACGTCCTATTATCAGCGCACCGGCAGCGATTTCTGGCAGACTCAGAAACAAGCCCGGCCGGAAAGAGTTAAAAATACTGCTCCTGCGGAGAAAAAGTCAAAGCCGGAAGCGAAAAACACGGGCACAGGTGCAACGCGGTCGGTGAAACCAAAAAAACGGCCCTTCTTCTGCGGAGAAGAAAGCATCGGCAGCACAAAGCAGCGTCCGAAATGTGTCGGTGCCGACTATGGCAGGGCATAGCGTTTCGGAGGCCGACGCAGGAAAGCACAGCGAACGGTCAATACAAACGTCGGATGCCAAACATGAATGTGTTGCACCGCAGCCGGATACCAAAGAAGTGCATCAAAAGTCTGCACAGCAATTGGAAGCGGAGCGGCAGCAGAAACTGGAAAACCTGCGTGCTGCAATGCAAAAACAGATTTGCACGATTCATGCAGATGTGGAACTTCCGGCCAACGGTCAGAATGACAGCGAGGCAGTGGAACAGAAATTGCACCTTCTGCTCTACAGGGCGGCATTGCCGGAGAACGTCCTGAATCGGGCACTGGATGAGCTTCGGACGGAGCGCAGGCGGCAAAAGGCAGAGTATCAGGGCGCACCGTTCGCAGACGTGTTTTTGGTGAACCTGATTTTGTCCGATGAGGACAGTGAGCGGGCCTGCATCGTGGATGTGGGGGATACTGGCATGAGCTATGTCATTTCATGGAGCAGCATCCCGAAGGAACTGCAGGAACCGCTGCACCGCTATGTATCGGAAGCGGAAGGGAAAGCTCTGCGGCTACTGCAAGGAAGAACTCTGCAACAGTGAAAGCGGCAGGATGATCGTGGAACTGTATCTTGGTAAACAGGATGGGCATAGCTCCCGAATCCTGTACTGAAAATGGAGTAAAGATTGAAATACAGAGAAATCGCAGACGGCATTTTTGTTGACCGTCCCAACCGCTTTATTGCCCATGTGGAAGTGAATGGAGCAGTGGAAACCGTCCATGTCAAGAACACCGGGCGGTGCAAAGAGCTATTGCTGCCTAGCACGGCGGTTCGGCTGGAAGTGTCGGATAACCCGAAACGCAAAACGAAATACGACCTTGTGGCGGTACACAAGCAAGGTCTTGGCTGGGTCAATATGGACAGTCAGGCACCCAATAAGGTGGTAGGGGAGTGGCTTGCAAAACAGGGCTACGACTATATCAGACCGGAATTCACCTATGGCAAGTCCCGCATTGATTTTTATATGGAAAAGGGTGAGCAAAAGTATCTGATGGAGGTCAAGGGCTGCACACTGGAAGTGGACGGTATCGGCTATTTCCCGGATGCACCCACCGAGCGCGGTGTGAAGCACCTGCACGAACTGGCGCAGGCACAGCGGACAGGATATCAGTGCGCTGTGGCCTTTGTGATTCAGATGGAAGGCATCACCGAGGTGCGGCCAAATGTCAGCACACAGCCGGAGTTTGGCACGGCACTGGCCGAAGCAAAGGGTGCAGGTGTGCAAGTGCTGTTTTTGCTCTGCCATGTAGGGCGGGATAGTCTGGAAATCGTGGAGCAGAGGGAAGGGTGAAGACGGCAGAAAAACGCTTTGCGTGATTCAGTTACAGAAATCATAAATAGGAAATGTTATCATATAGATACAAGAAACACACCGATAACATTCCAATGGAGGATTTCGATATGAAGGCAAAGTTTTACATCTGCAATCACTGTGGCAACCTCGTCACTATCATCCATAACGCAGGCGCTCCGCTGGTCTGCTGCGGGGAGAAAATGAAAGAGCTGGTTCCCAATACGGTGGAAGCCAGCGGCGAGAAGCATCTGCCGGTGGCAGAGCTTTCCGGCAGTCGTCTCACGGTCACAGTGGGCGCGGTGGAGCACCCCATGGCGGATGTTCACTATATTCAGTGGATTTTTGTGGAGACTGAGAACGGCGGGCAGATCCGCTATCTGAATCTGGGGCGGGCTCCCAACGCGGTGTTTGAACTGGGAAGTGAAAAGCCGGTGGCCGTTTACGCATACTGCAATCTGCATGGGCTCTGGATGACGAAACTCTGATACAATCAATGCAAACGGGGAGTGATTTGATGTCACTCCCTGTTTTTTGATGAGAACTTTATGCGGTTCTTTTGGTTCGGAACTGTGTATAAATGGGATGGATAAAATGAGTAGGCACACTATATGCGTTTGTTAAACGCTGACAGCGTTCAATTTTTTGCGTGGAATCGTGAAAATGAGACCTGTGAAAAACGTAGAAAATTTGATATGGTTGCGCTGCAAACTAAGACATATTGATGTTTTTGAAACGAGTTTATAGTGAAATATGTGCGATTCGAATGCAGATATTCATTCTTGTGAGTTTGTTGTGTGAATTTGTCACGTTCCGCCGCAAAAAAGGACTTGACGGAAAAAATACTCTGTGGTAATTTATGAGCAAATTCGCTTTTGTGAAATAAAGTCGAATTTGAATCCGCATGCATTATCCTGATATGCGGAAAAGGAGAAAGCATCTTTATCGCAGGGAGGATTGCAAACAAAACCCAGTTCCTCCGCCCAAACCGCTGCGTAGCAGCAGAAGGGACGACCGAATATGAGTTATGACAAAGTGCAAGTCGGCAACAGAATCCGCGGAAGCCGCCTCGAAAAAGGCTGGACGCAGGAACGGCTTGCAGCAGAAGCTGAAATTTCAGTGCAGCAGCTTCGCGCATTGGAAAAAGGACAGCGCAATCTGGGAGTAGACCACTTGGGACGCCTGTCGGACGCAATGAGAGTCAGCAGCGATTTCCTGCTGAAAGGTTGTTCTGAAAACAGTATATTGGTTTGCAAGATGCTGGATGACCTCAAGAAAAAATTGCAGCCACCAAAGCAAATCGCAGAAAAATGAGCAGTTTTGTTGCTGAAACAGTATGTTTTAGTGCTTTACAGTGATGAAAACACTTGCTATAATATCGCCATGGCGCAAGTTTCAGTTGCGCAAGAGGGAAAATTGCCTGAAATGCATTAAAGGCTGATAATACTCCGTGAGCTGCTCACAAGAGCAGCTCCATCGAGTCGCGGTCATTGTGCATTTTCAAGCTGAAAATAGGCCGGGACTCGGAAAAGGAGTCTCGGCCTGTTTGTGTTTTCGGCGCAAAGGAAAGGATTGAACAATGCGATTTGATGCAAAAGAATTCGGCGGACGTATCCGCGATTTGCGGAAAAAGCAAGGGATTACACAGAAACAGTTGAGTATAATGCTGAACGTTAGTGCGAACCATCTTGCAAAAGTTGAAACGGGAAGCCGCTGCTGCTCGATTGAGTTGCTGCAGGATCTTTCGTCCTGCCTGAATGTCAGAACGGACTATCTGCTGAACGGAGATGCACCGCATAACAACCATCTGAGGGAAAGACTGACGTTTCTTGCACAGGAATTAGAAAAGATTACGGCGGACCTCCCGGTATGGGGATAGGAAAAGCAAAATCCTCTTTTTCAATGCCCAAAAGCGTGGTAGAATAGGGAAAAGATTCAGTATCTGAAAAACGGAGCGCGCAACAATGAAGATTCTGGTCAGCGCCTGCCTGCTGGGCGAAAACTGCAAATACAGCGGCGGAAACAATTACAATCAGGCGGTCTGTGATTTTGCGCGGGGGCATCAGGTGGTTCCGGTCTGCCCGGAGGTGCTGGGCGGCCTGCCCACACCGCGGTGCCCGGCGGAAATCGCGCAGGGCGTTGTCACGAACAAAGAGGGCATCAATGTGGACCGGGAGTTCCGGGCAGGTGCAGCGAAAGCCCTTGCCATTGCAAAAGAAAATGGGGTGGAGCTTGCCATCCTGCAATCCCGCAGTCCCAGCTGCGGCGTGAAGGAAATCTACGACGGAACGTTTTCTGGGACAAAGATTCCCGGACAGGGTGTTTTTGCCAAGATGCTGATGGACGAAGGCATCCGTGTTCTGGATGCCGGGGAATTGCCTAAAATTATCTTGAAAAATGAGGACGGAAAATGTCAATCAGACTGATTTGCAGCGATATTGACGGTACGCTGCTGCAATACGGCAGGAAAGAGCTGGAAGGCGAGATCTTTGAACAGATACGGGAGCTGCATCGGCGCGGTATTTTGTTCTGCCCGGCATCCGGCCGGCAGTATACCAGCCTGCGCAAGCTCTTTGCACCGGTGGCAGACTGCTGTGTGTTTCTTTGTGAGAACGGCGGCGTGATCTATAAAGACGAACAGTGCATCGCCAAGAACCCGATGCCCCGTGCACTGGCCGAAGAAATCGCCAACGACCTGTGGACCCGCAGCGACGGGCAGGGTGAAGTGATGCTCTCAGGTCAGAATACTGCATACCTGATGGAGCGGGGTCTGGGAATGCTCAAGCGTATTCAGTTCATCGGGAACAATTATCAAATCATCCATGACCCTTCCGAGGTGCCGGAGGAGATCACAAAAGTATCGGTGTATCTGCACGAAGGCGTAGAATCTTACACGGAACGGTTTGTCCCACGATGGAAAGAGGCGAACTGCGCTGTGGCAGGGCCGTACTGGATCGACACCACCTTTGCCAACAAGGGCATCGGTGTGCGCAGCATCTGCAAGACTCTGGACATCGCCCTTGCCGATGTGATGGCTTTTGGCGACAATTATAACGATGTGTCGATGCTGGACATTGTGGGTGTGCCCTACATTATGGATGGTGCCGCCGCACCGCTGCGGGAAAAGTACCCGAACCATACACCCCGCCCAGAGGATGTGCTGCGGGAGTTCTTGAAGCAGAACTGAATTTTGCACGCATGTGTGCAAAATTCAAAATGATACGATATAAGGAAATATTTTGACATGACGAAAGTGCTTTTCATCTGCCACGGCAACATTTGCCGCAGCCCAATGGCCGAATTTGTAATGAAAGACTTGGTGGCCAAAGCCGGGCTTTCTGATAAATTTGAAATCGCATCCGCCGCCACCAGCACCGAGGAGATCGGTAACCCGGTCTATCCGCCCGCCCGGCGGAAGCTGGCCGAGCACGGCATCTCCTGCGAGGATAAAACCGCCCGGCAGATGACCCGGAGGGATTACGAAACCTACGATTACCTGATCGCCATGGATCACAACAACCTGCGCAATATGGCGCGCTTTGTGGGCGGCGACCCGGAGCATAAAGTGTCTCTGCTGATGGATCATACCCGCCGCCCCGGCGATGTGGCCGACCCGTGGTATACCGGGGATTTTGAAGCTACATGGCAGGATGTGCTGGAAGGCTGCACGGCTCTGCCGGAAGAACTGCGCTGACAGGAGAATTTTATGACAGAGCGTTATTGTGAGGGTGAACGGTTTGCTGATCTGTCGTTCACCGAGGAGGCTTTTGAGGATTGCGACTTTACCGACTGCGTGTTTGTGGATTGCTCCTTTACCAAATGCGAACTGGATCATACCACGCTGAACGAGTGCAGTCTGAAATATAACACCTTCACCGAAATGAACTTCAACCGCTTCGACTTTTCGGACGGCAACGAAATTGTCGGCTCCATGTTTGCCAAATGCGAGATGCAGTTGGCGAATTTCAAGGGCGTGGAACTTCACGAAACGGAATTCTACCAGTGTGACCTGCGCAAGGCGGATTTCCGGGATGCCGCCGGTTATAGGGTGGACATTCTGGGCAGCCGCCTGAAGGATGCAAAGTTTTCCCTGCCGGAAGCGGTGAATCTGTTGGCAGATTTGAAGATCAAGCTGTCGTAAGAAGGAGAGAAAATGCGTCAACTCATCATTGCCCGAAAAGATCTGCAGATGTCTCCCGGTAAGCTGGCGGCGCAGTGCTGCCATGCTTCGCTGGCATTCCTCACCGACCCCATCGGCATGGGACAGGGCGTGGAACCCATTGAGAAAAACGGAGAAATTACCGGCTATCGGGCAGAAATCATGTTGGAGAAAGCAACCTATGAAGAATGGTTCGATGGCTCTTTTACCAAAACTATCTGCGGGGCAAAGAACCGCAATCAACTGCTGAAAGCAAAGACCATTGCCGAGGAATTGGGACTTGTGGAAAACCGTGATTTTTTCCTCATCCGGGATGCCTGCCACACCGAGCTGGAACCGGAAGAATTTGATGAAAACGGCGAGGGCATGACTCTGACCTGCATCGGGTTCCGTCCGCTGCCGGATGAAATTGCACACCAGATCAGCCATAAGTT
Organism: Faecalibacterium sp. 3; assembly: GCF_048323735.1. Classification (NCBI taxonomy): domain Bacteria; kingdom Bacillati; phylum Bacillota; class Clostridia; order Eubacteriales; family Oscillospiraceae; genus Faecalibacterium; species Faecalibacterium sp. 3. Next base: position 2,764,693 of record NZ_JBLWFN010000001.1, on the reverse strand, counting down.
CCATTTGTATTGAGTGCTGGTTCGCGGAATAATAAAAATAGTCCCGGCCATTCTCCTGTGACATACAGGAAAATGGTCGGGATATTTTGCTTTTTATTGAAGATCCATCCACGCCGCCAGTGCATCCGCTGTCTGCTGTTGCTGTTCCTCGGCGGAGATAACAGGCGCGCCGTCGCCCTTCTGGGCACCGTAGCTGCCGAATCCGGCATGACAGCCGCCGTCAATGACAGTTTCGGTGGTGTCCTGTGGGAGGTTCGTGCGGTCGGCTTCGTATTTTTCGCGGTTCAGCACACCATCCTCGCTGCCGTAAGTGGAATAAACTCGCAGGCCGCTGTCGGTCAGGTCGGCGGTGGAGTAGGCCGCCAGCAGCACCAGACCGTCCAGTTCATCGGTGTGCTTGGCCGCATAGCTTGCCGCCATGGCCCCGCCCAGCGAGTGCCCACCGATGTACCAGTCTGTGACTTCGGAAAAGCGTTCCGGGATGCTGTCCGCCGCATTCATGTCCAGTACGGCCAGATTGCAGGGCATCTTGACCAGTACGCACAGAATGCCGTCCTCGGCAAGGTCGTGCAGGAGGGGAGCATAGACGGCCAGCAAAACAGCCAGCAGGCAGAGGAACACTCTGCGGGGAAACGATTTTTTCTTCTGGTTCTTCATAGAACTCCTTTATTTTATAAGCATTTTCCACAGTCACTGCAGCCGTTGCAGATCAACTTGCTGCCGCAGGTCTCGCAGTTTGCGCGGAAATGGGGCACATAGAGATCTTCCTGCGGGATGGGGTAGCCCCAGTCGTCCACGAGGTCAAAATGAATGGGCCTGCCCTGAAAATTCATGCCGGATTTATAAGCCATCCGGCTTTGCAGCTGCTTGTTTGGCAGGTGGTAGCGCCTGCCGTCCTTGATGAACACGGTGCCGGTCTCGATAAAGCAGAAGGTCACGTTGGCATCCACGCATTCCTGCCGGAGCGATTTGACCCAATCGAAATTGCAGGGGCGGGCACCATCATAGTTTTCGCCGCCGCAGATGACCTGCTCGATTTGCCCGGCGGAAAGGTACTGCCGGATGCTTACCGGTCCGATGAAGGGTGCGCACATAATGCCCTTGTGCTTGAAGGGTAGGTCAAACAGAATTTGGTCAGGGCTGAAAAGGGCTTTCATAATTTGCTGCAGCGCATCATGTCCTCGACGCTCCCAGCGTCCTCAAAGGACGATTTGATGGGTGTGTAGGGATAAGCTGTAAAAAGAAGCATGGACGCCCCCGAAAAGGAGAGCGTCCATGCTTCTTGCTGTATCCGAATGGAGGAGATTGCGAAATCAGCGCTTGTCCGGGCAGACGATTTCCAGCATCTGATCGAAAACCTCTTCCATCTGCCGCACCAGTGTGAACTGGGTGCGGGCGCGGTCGAGGTTGTGATCCGGGCGAGCAATATGGAAATAATGGTCGCCCTCCAGATAGTCAGTCAGAAAACGGATGCCGCATTCCAGCGTCATGAGCCTTGCACCCCATGCAAGGCTCTTTTTTTCTGCCATGCTCATGGATGCCCCGGCAGTGGAGAGATACCCTTTGGCGAACACTTCGTACAGATGCAGGTCAAAATGGACTTTGCTCTGGTCAGGTTCGTCCTCAGCGCAGTCGTTGGCACCGGTGCGGATGGAATCGCCGAAGTCGTAGGCCGAAAGTCCCGGCATCACGGTGTCGAGGTCAATGACACAGATGCCTTTTCCGGTAGCGGCATCAATGAGGACATTGTTGATCTTGGTGTCATTGTGGGTGACGCGCAGAGGAATTTCGCCAGCTGCCAGCTGATCCAGCAGGACATGGCAGTCCTGCTCCCTCGCATGGATAAATTCGATTTCCGACGTGATATTTTTTGCCCGGCCCAGTGCATCGGCGGCGAGGGCTTTTTCAAAATTGGCATAGCGGTTGGGCGTGTCGTGGAAGCGGGCGATGGTTTCGTGGAGGGTGGAGGCTGGGTAATCCTCCAGCTGGTTCTGGAATTTGCCCAGTGTCTCGGCCACGGTGCGGAAGTCGGTTTCGCTGCCGACCTGCTGCAAACAGATGGTATCTTCTACAAAGTCGTAGGCACGCCATGCGCCGCCGTCTGCATCCAGATAGCAAGTCGACCCCGACAAAGTTGGGATGACATTCAGCGTTTCCCGTGCTGGGTCGCCGCCCTCGGCAAGAATTTTCGCCCGCAGATGCCGGGTCACGCCGCAGACATTCTCCATCAGGCCCACCGGGTTAGTAAAGGTATCTGTGTTGATGCGCTGCAAAATAAAGCGTTTGGAATGATCTTCCCGCCAGACCACAAAGGTGTCGTTGATATGCCCCTCACCATAGTGGTGAGCATCGCAGAGCACAGGCCCGCCAAAATCAAAGGCATTTGCAGCAGACTGGAGCAGAGAAAGGGTAACGGATTTCATCATAAATTCCTCGTTTTCGTTATACTTCATGCCGTTTTGTCGGGGCGGGGCGTTTTCCCTGCCGCGTCTGACGGCGGTATTCGTTGGGGGTCATGCCCTCCGCCTTGCGGAAGCACTGGGAGAAATAGCTGGGGGAGGAAAAGCCCATCAGCTCGCTGATCTGCGCCAGACTGTAGCTGGTGTTGCCCAGCATATGCTTGCTCTCCTCAATGCGGCGGCGGTTCAGGTAAGTAATGGGGGAAATGCCGTACTCCCGCTGGAAGGTGTGGGCCAGATAGTATTTGTTCAGGTGGGTAAGCTCTGCCAGCAGGTCCAGCGAGATATCCTCGCGGTAGTTGGTGTCCAGATACCGCTTGATCTCGGCGCACTCCCGGTTCTCGGTCGGGGCAGCCTCCTCCAGCTGCAGCGAAATGGTGGTGCAGCGCACCAGCCAGATCAGCAGTACCTCCAGCAGGTCCTGACAAACGGTCTCGCAGCCGTCTAAGCTGCGGTCGGCCTCGGCCAGCAGCATGTGCAGCAACGTAACCATCCGCTCCCGGTTCTCCCGGCAATTGAAGATGGCGTAGTTCGTATCCGCCTTGCTGAACAAAAACTCCATGCTGGCAACGCCCAGCACGATATACTCCAAGGGCGAGGCGTTCAGGCTAAGCTCGGTATGCTCCACCTGCGGATTCACAATGACCATATCGTCCGGCTTTACCGGGAACAGCTGCCCGGCAAGGTAGAACTGTCCCTCGCCGCTGAGGCAGTAGAACAGCTCCGTGCAGGAGTGGGTGTGGGCAGTGCTGTTCCAATCGCCGCCAAACCGGCTCTTGCTGATGTACAGCAGACGGAAGGATTCCCGCGGGGCGGGCGCGTGGCGGATATCAAAGCGCTGGGTACTCATAGATGATCGGCTCCTTCGGGAAACGCAAATTTTCTAAAAATAAACGCAACATTCTAAAAACATTACCCCAAAATGGTGCGTTGTTTCGTGCACTTTACCCTCATTATAGAGGGAACACACAAAAAAAGCAAGCCCTGATTTTAGGCTAATTTTTATATTTTTGTTTCTCAAGTCCCTTCGAAATATGTCAAAATAGTTACAGGCTGGGGATTATGCTGAAATTTTTAAAAGATTTTTAGCACTTTTGCTGGAAGAATTTTTCAGAAAGCAACATCTATAAAAAATGAAACAACAAACCTCTTGAGCAAGGAAGCGAAAGAATTTATATTGGAGGCAGAAAAACACACAGTCCTTCGGGCAAAGCCTGTTTGCCCGGCTGTGTTTGAACGGAACAAAATGATGGAGGCAACACAGTATGAATCGTATTTCTCGTCGTAATTTCCTGAAGGCGGCCGGCGTTGGCGCCGCTGCACTGGGTCTGGCTGCCTGCGGCGGCTCTTCCAGCTCCACCGCATCCAGCGTGGCATCCTCCACCGCCGCTTCTTCCGCAGCGGCGGCTGCAGACGTTACCATCAAGGTAGCCGCCATCGAGACCGGCTACGGCGCTGATATGTGGAAAAAGGTCGCCGAGGCCTTTACCGCACAGACCGGCATCAAGGTGGACCTGACCACCGACAAGAAGCTGGAGGACGTCATCGGCCCCTCCATGCAGGGCGGCGACTACCCCGACGTTGTCCATCTGGCTACCGGCCGTGAGGCTGCCCTGACCGAGCAGTTCATCAAGGGCAACCTGATCGCCGACATCACCGACGTGCTGAGCATGACCGTGCCCGGCGAGAGCAAGAAGGTGAGCGAGAAGATCGCCGGCGGCTTTACCGACACCTCCCTGACCAACCCCTACGGCGACGGCAAGACCTATCTGGCTCCCATGTTCTACAGCCCCTGCGGCCTGTTCTACAACGCCGGTTTCCTGAAGGAAAAGGGCTGGGACGTGCCCAAGACCTGGGACGAGATGTGGGCACTGGGCGACAAGGCTGCCGCTGAGGGCACCTACCTGTTCACCTACCCCACCACCGGCTACTTCGACGCCTTCTTCTATGCGCTGATGTACGCTGCCGGCGGCCCGGAGTTCTTCAACAAGGCCACCCACTACGAAGAAGGCATCTGGGACACCCCCGAGGCAAAGACCTGCTTTGATATCGTGGCAAAGCTGGCTTCCTACACCAACCCCATCACCCCCGCACAGGCCAACGATCAGGACTTTACCCAGAACCAGCAGCTGGTGCTGGACAACAAGGCCCTGTTCATGCCCAACGGCACCTGGATCGTGGGCGAGATGGCCGAGGCTCCCCGTGCAGACGGCTTTGAGTGGGGCATGACCGCCCTGCCCGCTGTCAAGGCCGGCGGCGATGGTTACAGCTACACCTGGTTCGAGCAGGCATGGATCCCCGCCGGTGCCGAGCATCAGGATGCCGCCAAGCAGTTCGTGGCTTACCTGTACAGCGACGAAGCCTGCAAGCTGTTTGCCGAGAGCGGCGCTATCCAGCCTGTGCTGGGCATCGCCGACAGTCTGGAAGGCGACAACAAGATGTTCTACTCCATCTACGACAACGGCGCAAAGGCCGCCATGGGCAACTTTGCAGCCTTCAGCGCCATCCCCGGCGTGGAAGTGCGCACCGTGTTCTTCGACCCTGTCAACTCTCTGGTGTCCGGCAGCATGACCGAGCAGCAGTGGATCGACGGCATCAAGTCCGCCAGCGACCAGATGCGCGCCAACATCATCGAGTAATTAAGCCCTGCCCAGCGGGGGCGGTTTTTACCGCCTCCGCTTTTTTGGGCTGTACAGTACCATCAAGAAAGGAGCGGTCAATCCCCTATGAGAACGGATAAAAGCCGCAAACGGTTCGTATTCCTCTGTGTGGCACCGGCTACCATCCTGTTTTTCCTCTTTATGATCCTGCCCACCCTCAACGTGTTCCGCATGAGTTTGTATGAGCGGGGTGCCTATTCTCCCAACGAGACCTTTGTGGGGCTTAAAAACTTCCAGCATCTGCTGCGGGACGCCCAGTTCATCCGCTCCATGCAGAATATGATCCTGCTGGTGGTAACGGTCACCCTGATCACCTTCGCCTTTGCACTGGTGTTTGCGGCCATCCTCACCCGGGAGAAGATCAAAGGGCAGAACTTTTTCCGCATCATCTTCTACATTCCCAACATCCTGTCGGTGGTCGTCATCTCCGGCATCTTCTCTGCCATCTATAAGCCGGAAAACGGCATGTTGAACAGCATCATCGGCCTGTTCCGCAACATGAGCGACCCCATCCTGTGGAAGGGCGAAAAACTGGTCATCCCCTCCATCATCATTGCCATGGTGTGGCAGGCCATCGGCTACTACATGGTCATGTACATGGCCTCCATGTCTGCCGTGCCCATCAGCCTGTACGAGAGCGCCAATCTGGACGGTGCCGGGCGGCTGACCCAGTTCTTCCAGATCACCATCCCCCTCATCTGGACGAATATCCGCACCACCCTCACCTTCTTTATCATCTCCACCATCAACATGGCCTTCCTCTTCGTCAAGGCCATGACCAGCGGCGGGCCCAACGGCGCATCGGATGTGGCGCTGAGCTATATGTACAGCCAGAAAGACGCTGGCCTGTATGGTTACAGTATGGCCATCGGCGTGGTAATCTTCCTGTTCTCGTTTGCCCTGTCCGCCTGTGTCAACAAGGTTACCAACCGCGATACGCTGGAATTTTAAGGAGGGAAGAAGATGCAGAATACCACCGAAAAATCTTCCCGCTCTGCGGAAGGTCTGTACAAGTTTTTCATCTATTTTGTGCTGGTTCTGCTGGCCGTTACCATCATCGTGCCGGTGGCATGGGTGTTCATGGCCTCCATCAAGCAGAATGCAGAGTTCTACGGCAACCCCTGGGCACTGCCCGCCGGCTTCTACTGGCAGAACTTTGTCAACGCATGGAACGGCGCGAAAATGGGCGAATATATGCTCAACTCGGTCATCGTCACCGCGCTGGCGCTGGCGCTGCTGCTGGTCGTTGCCCTGCCCGCCGCCTACTGCCTGTCCCGCTTTCACTTCAAGGGGTGCAAGGTGCTGAACACCCTGTTCATGGCGGGCTTGTTCATCAACGTGAACTACATCGTGGTGCCCATCTTTCTGATGCTGCGGGACGGCGATGTGTGGCTGAAAGGCCATTTCGGCAGCGGCTTTCTGCTGAACAATCTGGTGGTGCTGGCGGTGGTGTACGCCGCCACCGCGCTGCCCTTTACCATCTACCTGCTGTCGGGCTACTTTGCCACCCTGCCCCACGATTTTGAGGAGGCCGCCTATATCGACGGTGCAAGCTATTTTTCCACCATGACCCGCATCATCTTCCCCATGGCAAAGCCCTCCATCATCACCATTATCCTGTTCAACTTCCTGTCCTTCTGGAACGAGTATATCATCTCCATGACCCTGATGAGCTCCACCAAGGCACCCCGCACCCTGCCGGTAGGTCTTTTGAACCTGATGCAGGCGCAGCAGAGCGCCGCCCAGTACGGCACCATGTACGCAGGCCTTGTGCTGGTAATGCTGCCCACCCTGATCTTGTACATCTGCGTGCAGCGGCAGCTGACGCAGGGCATGACCGTGGGCGGCCTGAAAGGTTAAGGTGACAAACGATGAAAGCATACTGGAAAAACCATCCCGCCCTGCGCATGATCCTGATGCTGGTGCTGTTCGTACTGGCACTGGTGCTGGTGGTGTCCGGCTGGAAAATGACTGGACAACTGGCAGGGCTTGGCATCATGCTGGTGGGCGTAGCGCTGCTGCTGGCAGTGCTGGCGCTGTATAACGCCGCCTACGATTGACCCCCCTACGATTCAAAGAGAGGCAAAAGGAGAGTTTCCCATGGATGAAATAAGAAAGACCGGGCGCGTGACCATTCCCACAGACTTGGACGTTGTGCCCGAAACATTGGAGATCTTAAAAAAGTGGGGTGCCGATGCCATCCGCGACTGCGACGGCACCGACTTCCCGCAGCAGCTCAAGGATGCGGACGCCAAGATCTACTCCACCTACTATACCACCCGCAAGGACAACGCATGGGCAAAGGCAAACCCGGACGAGGTACAGCAGTGCTACATCATGACCGGCTTTTACACCGCCCCCGGCGACACCGTGACCATCCCGCTGATGAAGGGCATCAGCCCGGAGCTGATGCAGGTGAACACCAACGACGACATCACCCGCTGGTGGGAGGTCATGGACCGAACCACCGGTCAGCCCGTGCCGCCGGAGCAGTGGAGCTACGCCGACGGCAGTGTGACCGTGCAGGCCGTACCGTTCCATGAGTATACCGTCAGTTTTCTGGCTTACCTCATCTGGGACCCGGTGCATATGTACAACGCTACCACCAACGGCTGGACGAACTTTGAGCACCAGATCACTTTTGATGTGCGTCAGCCCAAGACCCACAAGTATTCTATGGAGCGCCTGCGCAAGTTCATCGCAGAGCACCCCTATGTAAACGTCATCCGCTACACCACCTTCTTCCACCAGTTCACCCTGATTTTCGACGAGCTGAAGCGGGAGAAGTTCGTGGACTGGTATGGATACTCTGCTTCGGTCAGCCCTTATATCCTCAACCAGTTTGAGCAGGAAGTGGGCTACAAGTTCCGCCCGGAGTACATCATCGATCAGGGCTACTATAACAACCAGTACCGGGTGCCCAGCAAGGAATTCCGGGATTTTCAGGCCTTCCAGCGCCGCGAGGTGGCAAAGCTTGCCAAGGAGATGGTGGATATCACCCACGCGTGCGGGTGCGAAGCCATGATGTTCCTCGGCGATCACTGGATCGGCACCGAACCTTTCATGCCGGAGTTCAAGACCATCGGACTGGATGCCGTAGTGGGCAGCGTGGGCAACGGCTCCACCCTGCGCCTGATCTCTGACATTGAGGGCGTGAAGTACACCGAGGGCCGTTTCCTGCCGTACTTCTTCCCCGACACCTTCCACGAGGGCGGCGACCCCGTGCGGGAAGCCAAGGAGAACTGGGTTACAGCCCGCCGCGCTATCCTGCGCAAGCCCATCGACCGCATCGGCTATGGCGGCTATCTGAAACTGGCCTTGCAGTTCCCGGAGTTCGTGGACTACGTGGAGAGCGTCTGCAACGAGTTCCGCGAACTGTACGAGAACATCAAGGGCACCACACCCTACTGTGTCAAGCGAGTGGCCGTGCTGAACTGTTGGGGTAAAATGCGGGCTTGGGGCTGTCACATGGTGCATCACGCCCTCTATTACAAGCAGAACTATAGCTATGCCGGTGTCATTGAGATGCTGTCCGGTGCGCCCTTTGATGTGAAGTTTATCAGCTTTGAGGATATCAAGAACGACCCGCATCTGCTGGATTCGTTGGATGTCATTATCAATGTCGGCGATGCCGACACCGCACACACCGGCGGCATCTGGTGGGAAGACCCGGAGATCTCCTCCGCTATCCGCAAGTTCGTCTGGAACGGCGGCGGCTTTATCGGCGTGGGTGAGCCTTCCGGTCACCCGTATCAGGGCCACGTTCTCCAGCTTGCCAGCGTGCTGGGCGTGGAGGAAGAAAACGGCTTCACCCTCAACTACGACAAATACAACTGGGAGGAGCACCCCGACCACTTTATCCTGCAGGACGCCGACCGGCCCGTGGACTTTGGCGAGGGTAAAAAGAACATCTACGCCCTCGAGGGCACCGAGGTGCTGGTGCAGCGAAACAAAGAAGTGCAGATGGCGGCACACGACTTCGGCAAGGGTCGTGCCGTGTACATCAGCGGTGTGCCTTACAGTTTTGCCAACAGCCGCACCCTTTACCGCGCTATCCTGTGGAGTGCCCACAGCGAGGAGGAACTGCATACATGGTTCAGCTCCAATTATAATGTAGAAGTTCACGCCTACGTCAAGAACGGCAAGTATTGTGTGGTGAACAACACGTACGAGCCGCAGGACACCACCGTTTACACCACAGACGGCAGCAGCTTTGCTCTGCATCTGGATGCCAACGAGATCAAGTGGTATGAGATCTAAGTTCTCCTTTTCATAAACGAACACAACGGGCAGCTCTGTTACCAGAGCCGCCCGTTGTGTTTGCTGTATCTGCCGATAACTCAACCTGTGTCAATCGAACGCTGCAATGGAGATGGCTGGAAACGCAGAAATTCAGTAATGCAAGCGTAATAGACCTGCAGAAAAAAGAAACTGCCCGTGCGAGTATGCGTAAGATGGTGAAGCACTTGCTGAAAAAATATAAGTATCCACCGGAAGATTATGATACGGCAATCAGCACGGTCATTAGCCAGTGTGAGATGTGAACTGACAACATGGTAGTATGAATTGTATGAAATGTCGTTGATTTGTGCTTGACAATCGGATTCCTTATGTGGAGCAGACCTTCGGTTATGACCTGAACCGCACCTGCGATGAAATTCGGCCGACCTATCATCATGTGGAGACCTGTCAGGAAACTGTGCCGGAAGCCATCATCGCTTTTCTGGAAAGCGTCAGTTTTGAGGATGCACTTCGCAATGCAGTTTCTCTGGGCGGCGACAGCGACACCCTTGCCTGCATCACCGGCGGCATTGCCGAAGCTTTTTACGGGATGCCGCAGGAACTGCGGGACGAGACTTTGAAACGTCTGCCGGAGGATATCCGGGAAGGATATGAGCTGTTTCGGTGGAACATCGGCCAGAGATAAGACATTCGGAGAACCAAGGAGCAGATACAACACACTCGTGATGTGAAGTATCTGCTCCTTGGTTTTTAATAAGACTCGATGGAGGGCGTCTTGCATCGGCCTGAGAAATCCGATATACTGAATCCAGAGAGTATATCGAATTTTTGGGAAAAGGAGAGAACGGTATGGAACATCTTTATGAAAAGGCACTGGAAAGTGCGGAATATATCAAGACGCACACGAAAAAGCGCCCGAAGATCGCGGTGGTGCTGGGCTCCGGCCTTGGCAAGCTGACCGCGGACTTTACGGACACGGAAGAACTGTCCTACAAGGATATCCCCAACTTCCCGGTATCCACGGTGGCAGGACACAAAGGTGCATTGTTGGCTGGCAAGCTGGGGGACACGGAAGTCTACGCCATGGAAGGCCGCTTCCATTTCTATGAGGGCTACTCCATGAAGGAAGTCTGCTACCCGTTCTATGTGTTCAAGCTGCTGGGCGTGGAAAAGGTGGTGCTGACCAATGCATGCGGCGGCATCAACCGGGAGTTTGCGCCGGGCACCCTGATGCTCATTACCGACTTCATCAACATGATGGGCACGAACCCCCTCATTGGCCCCAACGATGAGCGCTTCGGCCCCCGCTTCCCGGACATGACCGAACCTTACAGTCTGGAACTGCGGAACCTTGCCAAGCAGACTGCCGATGAACTGGGCATTGCCTACAAGGAGGGCGTTTACATGGGCTTTATGGGCCCTTGCTATGAAACGGCGGCTGAAATTCGCGCCTTTGCGGGGATGGGAGCCGATGCCGTGGGCATGAGCACCGTGCCGGAAACCATGGTCTGCAACTACATGGGCATGAAGGTACTGGCCGTCAGCTGCATCACTAACATGGCCACCGGCATCCAGACGGTCAAGCATAGCCACGCCCGTGTGCTGGAGATCGCAAATCAGGCAGGCGATACCCTGTGCCGATGGCTGGGTGCGGTGATTCAGAGAATGGAGTAAAAAAGATATACCATGAAAATCCTTTCGTTTGGTTCCCTCAACTACGATTATACCTATGAGGTCGAGCACTTTCTCGCGCCCAAAGAGACCCTTGCAGCCAAGTCCATGCAGCGGGGCTTTGGAGGGAAAGGCGCAAACCAGTCTATCGCCTTTGCACGAGCTGGATTGTCAGTATGCGCAGATCATAGATGGCGTTTTGCCGGCGTATGATGTGCCGGAAAGCGCACTTTCCGACTATCTGCGGCCAAACTGGAGCGATGCGTGCATCAATGTCCGCACCGAGGAAGCCTACGAAACGGCCCATGAGGTGCTACGGGCGGAAGGACTGTTTCTAGGCACATCGGCAGCAGCGGCTTTGCACGCAGCGGTGCAGGTGGGCCGCAGACCGGAGAATCAGGGAAAGAACATCGTGGTCATCGTCCCGGACAACGGCATGAAATATCTGTCTACGCCGATGTACCGGCAGAAATGATAAAAACACGATGATGCGACTGAATTTTGAAAAGATTGCATAGGATTTTATAAAAGTATTATTCTTTTATGAATTTTAGCGCTCTTCTATTGACACTGCTAATTAACGGTGCTATAACAGTGGCGTGCTCAGGAGGAAGGGCAAAAGGAGAGCCGCAAGGCTCCCCGGAAAGCCTTTCTGAGTGGACGCTTCAGATTTTTTGCCCCGACCCGAACGCCGGGATTGGAGGAATGATTTATGCTTATGCCGACTGTTTTCCATGAAAACCTGTTCGATGATTTCTTCGATCCGTTCTGGAATGACGCTGCACTGGAACGTGCTATGAACCGTGAGGCTCGTGGCGCCTTTGGTAAGCGTGGTGCAAACATGATGAAGACCGATGTCAAACAGACGGACAATGGCTACGAAGTAGCTGTTGACCTGCCGGGCTGCAAGAAGGAAGACGTCCAGATGGAACTGGACGACGGCTACCTGACCATTCAGGCAGTGCGCAGCCACAGCAACGACGAAAAGGATAAGAAGGGCCGCTATCTGCGGCGCGAATCCTTCTCCGGCACCTGCGCACGCAGTTTCTACGTGGGCGATGTGAAGAAGGAAGACATCCACGCAAAGTTCGAGGATGGCGTCCTGCACGTCGAGCTGCCTGCTCCTCAGCAGACGAAGGCTTTGCCTGAGAACCCGAACCTGATCGAAATCGAGTAAAACGCCGGTCGTGTGCGCCAAAGCACAACGCACATAAGATGCCCCCGGAGAGCCGCAACAAGCCCTCCGGGGGCATTTTTGTTTCGCTATCTTTTCCGCAAGGGAAAATCATGGTATACTGAGAACAGCAACTCGGAATTTATGGAGGTACTTCACTATGGAATACAAACGCTTTGGCGGTAAGCTCCTTGTCCGCATCGACAAAGATGAGGAGATCGGTGAAACAAATTTGATTTTAGGGGGACAAAGATGAGTGATGTAAAAGGAAAGACCGGCGCAGTCCTGAGGGAGACGGCAGTCCTGACCGGGGCGGTGGCGATCATTGCGGCGGGTGTTTTCTTTTTTCTGGTGCCGAGCCATACATCCGTCAGCAGCATTTCCGGCCTTGGCATCGTGCTGTCCAATTTTGTGCCGCTGCCCTTGTCGGTCATTACGATGATCCTGAACGTCGTGCTTCTCATCATCGGGTTCTTTACCTGCGGCAGAGAATTTGGCGCAAAGACCGTATACACCAGTGTGCTGCTGCCGGTGTTTCTGGGGCTGTTTGAAAAGCTGTTCCCGGAGTTCGGCTCGATGACCGGCAGTCAGGAGCTGGACGTGCTGTGCTATATTCTGGTGGTCAGCGTCGGGCTGAGTATTTTGTTCAACCGCAATGCATCCTCCGGCGGGCTGGATATCGTGGCAAAGATCATGAACAAGTACCTGCACATGGAATTGGGAAAAGCCATGTCTCTGTCGGGAATGTGTGTGGCGCTTTCCGCGGCCCTGGTCTACGATAAAAAGACCGTGGTGCTGAGTATCCTCGGTACTTATTTCAACGGCATCGTGCTGGACCATTTCATCTTTGATAACAGCATCAAACGCCGCGTCTGCATCATCACCGAAAAAGAGGAGGCGCTGCGTCAGTTCATCCTCCATGACCTGCACAGCGGTGCGACCATGTACGAGGCCATCGGTGCATACAATCTGGAAAAGCACAACGAGATCATTACCATCGTGGACAAGAGCGAATATCAGAAGCTGATGAACTTTATCAACCGGGAAGACCCCAAGGCTTTTGTTACCATTTACAATGTGTCCAGCATGCAGTATCAGCCCAAGATCTGATCGGCGGAGAGCTGCCGCAAAGGGCGGGCCTTTTGCGGCTTGCTCTTTGCCATAGCTGCGTGGTATACTCAAGTCCGGAAAGATCAAAGCGCATGGAGGAAATAAGCATGCTGACCTATACCTATGTTTCAGAGGGAACGTTTGCCCTGATGGAAAAACCAAAGCCGGTGCTGCAGCACGAGCGGGACGCCATTGTAAAGGTGACCCTTGCCAGTATCTGCTCCAGCGATCTGCACATCAAGCACGGCAGCGTGCCCCGGGCGGTACCCGGCATCACGGTAGGGCACGAGATGGTGGGCATCGTAGAAGAAGTGGGCAGTGCGGTGACCAATGTGAAACCCGGCGACCGGGTGACGGTGAACGTGGAGACCTTCTGCGGAGAGTGCTTTTTCTGCAAAAAAGGCTTTGTGAACAACTGCACCGATCAAAACGGCGGCTGGGCGCTGGGCTGCCGCATCGACGGCGGGCAGGCGGAGTACGTCCGGGTGCCCTTTGCGGATCAGGGGCTGAACAAGATCCCGGACGGCGTTACCGATCGGCAGGCGCTGCTGGTGGGCGATGTGCTGGCCACCGGCTTTTGGGCGGCACGCATCTCGGAGATCACCCCGGAGGATACCGTGCTGATTTTGGGCGCAGGGCCTACCGGCATCTGCACGTTGCTGTGCGTCATGCTGCACAGCCCCAAGCGCATCATCGTGTGCGAAAAGGACGAGAACCGGTTGCAGTTCATCCGTCGGCACTACCCGCAGGTGCTCACGGTGCAGCCGGAGGACTGCGCCGCCTTTGTGCGTGCCCACAGCGACCACGGCGGGGCCGATGTGGTGCTGGAGGTGGCAGGGGCAGACTCCACCTTCCGGCTGGCATGGGAGTGTGCACGGCCCAACGCCGTTGTAACGGTGGTGGCGCTGTACGATAAGGCACAGACCCTGCCGCTGCCGGAAATGTACGGCAAAAACCTCACCTTCAAGACCGGCGGCGTGGACGGCTGCGATTGTGAAGAAACGCTGCGTCTCATCGCAGAAGGCAAGATCGATACCGAACCGCTCATCACCCACACCTACCCCCTGCGCCGGATCGCAGAGGGCTACGAGCTGTTTGAAAAGAAACGGGACGGCGTGATCAAGGTGGCAGTGGAGTGCTGACGGTCTGCGCCAAGGCACAACGCACATAAGGTGGCCCCGGAGAGCTGTAACAAGCCCTCCGGGGCCATTTTTGTTTCCCGACATCTTTTCCGCAGCGGCAAGGCGTGGTAGAATAATGGCAGAACCAATCCACAGGTGAGAAAATCGAACTTCAGAGAGAGGAGATGTTTCTATGCAGTCTGATGAGCTGAAACGCCGGATCTCGGCAGGCAGAGGAGATGCTTTGGCTGATCTGGTTTTGAAAAATGCCAGAATTGTCAATGTGTTTACCGATGAGATCGACACCGCTGATATTGCCATCAGCGGAAATTCGATCGTGGGCGTGGGAACGTATCATGGCCGGAAAGAAGTTGATCTGCACGGCAAATATGTCTGCCCGGGCCTGATCGATGGGCATATCCACATCGAAAGCTCCATGCTCTGTGGTCCGGCTTTCGAGCAGGCAGTGCTGCCCCACGGTACCACTGCGGTGGTCACAGACCCACACGAGATCTCGAACGTTGCGGGGCTGGAAGGCTTGGATTTTATGCTGGAAACGACAAAAAATCTGACCCTTTCGGTTTATTTCATGCTGCCCTCCTGCGTTCCGGCCACGGATCTGGATGAATCCGGTGCGGTGCTGAACGCAGAACAGCTCCGGCCTTACTACGGCGATCCCCGCGTGCTGGGGCTTGCGGAGCTGATGAATGCCTATGGGACGGTGCGCTGTGACCCGAAGATCCTGCAGAAGATCCGCGACTGCACCGAAGCGGGAAAGATTGTGGATGGACACGCACCGCTTTTGAGTGCTAAGGACCTGAATGCTTATATTGCGGCAGGCGTTCAGTCCGATCACGAGTGCTCCAACATCGAGGAAGCCATGGAAAAACTCCGGCGCGGACAATACATCATGATCCGGGAAGGAACGGCTGCCAAAAATATGGAGGCCCTGATGCCGCTGTTCCGGGAGCCCTATTGCAGCCGCTGTATGCTGGTGACGGATGATAAGCACCCCGGTGACCTGCTGGACAGCGGCCACATCGATTCCAACATCCGTAAAGCGATCCGGCTGGGCGCAGACCCAGCAGTGGCCGTCAAAATGGCAACGCTGGTCCCGGCACAGTATTTTGGGTTCAAGCAGCGCGGTGCCGTAGCACCGGGGTACCGGGCAGATCTGGTTGTGGTTTCTGATCTGGAATCCTTTACGGTCGAACAGGTTTACAAGAATGGCACGCTGGTGGCCGAGCACGGAAAAACGCTGAAACCCGCACCGCTTGACATCGACCGTGTGAGATTTTCCCACGTTATGGATTCCTTTGATCTGGATGAGATCACACTGCAGGACCTGGAACTTCGGGAAAGCGGGGAGCAGGAGCGTGTCATCTGCCTGAACCGGGGCGAGCTGCTTACGGAGGAAAAAATCATCCCGTTCCAACGGCATCCGGGCAAAGCTCCCGGTGTGGACCCGGAACACAACATCGTAAAACTGGCCGTTTTTGAGCGGCATCATCACTCCGGCCATGTGGGCATTGGCTTTTTAGGAAACTTCAGCCTGAAATGCGGAGCCGCTGCATCGAGCATCGCACATGATTCCCATAACTTGATTGTGGCAGGGGACAACGATACCGATATGATGCTGGCCGGCAACACTGTGCGGAAAAACAAAGGCGGACTTGCGTTTGTGGCAGGTGGACAGGTCGTGGCAGAACTTGCGCTTCCGGTGGCCGGATTGATGAGCACCGAAAGCGCAGAGAGCGTTGCGGCGAAAATGCAGGCGCTGAACGATGCCCTCAAGGCACATGGCGTGGCGGAAGACATCGGCATTTTTATGACCCTCGCCTTCGTCAGCCTTCCGGTCATTCCAAAACTCAGACTGAATACATACGGCATCATCGATGTAGCGCAGCAGAAAGTCGTTCCGGCTGTTTTTTAATAGGCGATAACAAAAATACTGCCGGAGACCGACCCGAATGGTCCGTCTCCGGCAACAGAACAGTTCGTTCCTACTCTTAGAAGCGAGCCACATCAAGAGAAAAATTGACGGAAATTCTTATTTGATAAATCGGAATTTGTGGAGGAGAGTAATTTGCTGGTATTAAATAAATTAGAGCGGTTGCTAACGGGATGCTTTAAACCCAAAGAAAATTATACGAGGAGTGAATTATTAAAAGTCAATGAAAAATAACAATAAAAAAACACTAAAGAAATTGGCAATCCTCGTAATAGGTTCTATAATTGCGGCTTATGGAATTACACTTGCACTGTATGCTGGATTTGGCGGAGCTACGCTTGCGGTGCTGTGGCAGGGGATTGCAAGAACATTTCACATAAGCATTGGCACAGCATCTTTTGTTGTAGCATTGGGAATGATTTTGTTTGCGCTCATTTACGATAAAAGTCAGATTCATATAGGAACTGTGTTGTACCAGATTGTATACAGTACCTGTGTAGATTTGTTTGCTAACTGCCATATTTACAGTACCTATAAGTGGATCAATTTTTTAATTATGTTGTTAGGAGTGGTTTTGTTTGCTGTCGGAACAGGACTATATGCGTCGGCATCCCTTGGTAGAGGCTCCTATGAGGCAGTCACTTTTGCTTTAGCAGAAAAAAATCACTGGCAGATTAAATTTGTCCGAATGGCATTGGATATTTTGGTTGTTGTTACAGGTGTTTTGTTTGGCGGAAAGTTTGGTGTATGCACGCTTATTACAGTTATCATTTCAGGCCCAATTATCCAATTTGTTAATGCGAAAGCAAAACAAGTTTTAAAGATATGATAGTAAAGAAACTTACAACTTAGAATTTGTGGAGGAAACAAATATGGAAGATAATAAATCAACGAATGTCAAGAAAACGGTAAAATCAGGAATAACTTTTGGAAGTGCATTAGCTATGGTTATTAGTTATACAGCGTGGAAGTCTGTCGGTTGGGCGATTTTTCATGGATTACTTAGTTGGGTGTATGTCATATACTTCCTTTTGCGTTACTAAATTCACGTTTGTGGAAGTTATAAAGGGGTGCATCATGGAAATCGAGTATAAACAAACAAAAGATTTCACGGCCGATGAATTGCAGAAACTGTTTTTATCCGTTCACTGGGAATCCGGCAATTATCCCGAAAAACTTGTCCGTGCGATGCACAATTCCACACGAGTTATTTCTGCGTGGGATGGTGATAAGCTGGTCGGGCTGGTTCGCGCGCTTGATGATGGAGAAACAGTCGCATTTTTGCATTATCTTTTGGTGGACCCTGCTTATCAGGGACAGTACATTGGAGATGAGCTGATGAAACGGATCATGAGTTTCTATCAAAATCTTCTGTATGTGAAAGTTATGCCGTCTGATCCTAAAACGATCCCATTTTATGAGCGATATGGCTTTCAACAATATGATAATTACTCTGCAATGGTGCGGAAGCACTTTTTGTGAGTTGGTATGATGGATCGATTTGCAGCTAGCAAGGAAACCGTAAGGAGTACAGAGCATGGATGCAAACTGTACCAGTAAAAGAAGGAAAGTCAAGAGTATGGAAACGGTATACATTGCAGGCGGGTGCCTTTGGGGCGTCCAGCATTTTTTTGACACGGTGCCCGGTGTACGGACGACCGAAGCCGGGAGAGCCAACGGAACAACAAACACGCTGGACGGCCCGTATGATGGATACGCAGAGTGCGTTAAAGTGGTCTTTGATGAGAAATGTACCAGTGTTACAGAGCTTATGGAGCATCTGTTTGAAATCATCGACCCGTACAGCCTGAACAAACAGGGCGTTGATGTTGGAAAAAAGTATCGCACGGGGCTTTACAGCACAAATCCCGGACATCTGGAAGAAGCAAGAGCCTTTATTGACAGCCGGAAGGACCGGGATAAAATCGTTGTGGAAGTGCTGCCGCTGACGAATTACGTCCGGAGTGCAGAGGAGCATCAGCACCATCTGGAGCGGTACCCGGAAGATTGCAGCTACTGTCATATCCCGGATGAAGTCTTAAACAAATACAGGAATCAGTAAGCAAAGGAAAAACGAAAATGCGGGGATTGGGAACGATCATCAATGCGCTGGCCATTGTGATAGGCGGTGTGCTGGGTATTCTGTTCAAACGCTTTCGAAAGAGCGCTATCAGGATACAATCATCAAAGCCACGGGCTTTTCCGTGGTGTTTCTGGGAGCGGCGGGAACGCTCTCCAAGATACTGACGGTTAGGCCAGACGGAACTTTGAGCACCGGTGGCTCTATGGTCATGATTCTATCGCTGGCGTTGGGTGCGCTGCTGGGTGAACTTATTGATCTGGATGCACAGTTTGAACGCTTTGGCGAGTGGCTCAAACACAAGACTGGCAGTGACGGCGACAACTAGTTCGTCAACGGCTTCATGTCGGCATCCCTGACGGTGAGCATCGGGGCAATGGCCGTCATCGGCTCCATTCAGGATGGCATCTACGGCGACCATTCCACGCTGGTGGCAAAAGCGATTCTGGACTTTATCATTGTGCTCATCATGGCGTCCTCCATGGGCAAGGGCTGCGTGTTTTCATTTATTCCGGTGGCAGTGCTGCAAGGTGCCATGACGGCTCTTGCGGTAGTGCTGTCCGGCTTTATGACGGACGCTGTGCTGAACAATCTCTCGCTGATAGGAAATATTCTGATTTTTTGTGTGGGCATCAATCTGGTATGGCCAAGAACCATCAAGGTGGCAAACCTGCTGCCGTCCCTTCTGGTTGCAGTGGCGCTGACGGGGATTTTATGAATCGGAATTTGTGGAGGGGTGTGATTATATGAAAAACAATAGCCCACAAAAGCAGGCCGCCATTTCTTGGATCATTTTGATGATAGGAATATTGCTCGCAGTAATAGGAGCAATGACGGCAAAGGAGTACAGAGTAAACCTATGCCTGCTAATCGGTGCAATGGTTGTTATTGGTGGTATTGTATATCATCTCACCATGATGAAATGTCCTTATTGCGGTTGCTCGCTTGTTGGTTATAGGCCGATCCCTAAAGAATGTCCAAAGTGTCATAAAAAATTTGAAGAATAAGTTCGCGTTTATCAAGGTGAACATTTAAGTATTAAAAACGGGAGTGAAACAAATGATGACCATTGCACAGATCATGGAAAAGATGATCGCCTTTTCCGAAGGGAATATCCATGACATCACGCACCTGAGCTGCGTGTGGACCTATGCCAAAACCATTGGTGAGCTGGAGGGGCTGGACGCAGACACGCAGTTTATTCTGGAGGTGGCGGCCATCACCCACGATATCGCCTGCCCGCTCTGCCGCAAAAAGTACGGCAACACCAATGGTAAATATCAGGAGCAGGAGGGTGCCCCGCTGGTGAGGGAGTTCTTGGCGGATACCGGCATGACAGCAGAACAGATCGACCGGGTGGCCTATCTGGTAGGGCACCACCATAGTCCGGCGCAGATCGACGGCATTGACTATCAGATTCTGATTGAGGCAGATTATATCGTCAATGCGTCCGAAAGCGGGTACGGTCAGCAGGCAATCCGAACCTTTATGGAACATACGATGAAGACGGCAGCAGGTATCCGGCTGACGAAAACAGTGTTTGGAGTGTAAAAATGATTCAGAAGCATTGCTTTGAATGCGGTACGGCATTGATTGAAAAAGAACTGGAAGAAGAGGGCATTGTGCCTTATTGCCCGAAATGCCAGCAATACCGGTTCCCGATGTACAATGTGGCAGTCAGCATGATTGTTGTGGATGAGGAAACCGGGAAAATTCTGCTCATCCAGCAGTACGGCAAGCCCTCTTATATTCTGGTGGCCGGGTATGTGAACCGCGGTGAGGCAGAAGAACACGCCGTGGTGCGGGAAGTCCGGGAAGAAACCGGGTTGGAAGTAGAGCACCTCCGGTTCAACCGTACTAAGTTTTTTGAGCCGTCCAACACGCTGATGTGCAACTTTACAGCTTTCGTCAGAACCGCAAAGGCGCTGCATATCAACCACGAAGTGGACCGCTGCAAGTGGTTCACCCCACAGGAAGCCAGAGAAAACATCCGTCCCAACAGCCTTGCAGCGGAATTTTTGAATGCGTATCTGGACGAAGTGGGGAATAAGCCGATGGAGATGTGATTCGTGGCTGTGCCGCGGGAATTTTGACGGAAAGTATGGAAAAAAGTTGGTTCGGCCTGTTTCGGTTGACTTTTTTATAAAGAATCGGTATATTGATACTATGTAGTATCAATAAGTATTAACTGCGAGGTGGACAGAATGGATGGGGCACAGTTTGCCAAAATGCTTTCAGATAAGCATTTGTTTGAACTCAATCGGATGGAATACAAGTACTCGACTGTCAGCGTCAAAGAATTTGCCGAATTGCTGCGGCAAAACTTTGCGCAGCCTCTGCCGTTGACTGATTTTTCTGGAAATAAGCTGTTTTACCTGCCGAACCTCGCGCAAATTTCAACAAATGGTATGAAGCGGTTGCTCTCTGTCCCTGTCAGTGGACAAAACTTCGGTTTGTCGGCGATGACCGAGGAAATTTATGCTACTTTTCAAATTGAAAGTATCCGCTCGACCCGCAGCAGTATCCGTTATATCCTCGATGGTTATGCCCCTCGTGATGAACAAGAAGCCCGCATCTATGGTATGAAGCGCGGACTGGAGTTTATCGCGAATCGTCAGAATAGGATCACCGAGGAGAATCTGCATTACCTATATCAGATCAGCACAGGGGATTGTCTCCCGGATGAAGATCGATTACTGCCAAACCACTTTTATCGGCATGGCGAGGTTTTTATTGTGGGCGGTGAAGAACCCAGACCGGGACTTCCGGCAGAGCGGCTTCCCGGTGCCATGAAATGTCTTGTCGATTTTGCGAATGCCAATGACGGCATCAATGAGCTGCATAAGGCTGCCATTCTGCACTTTGCCTTTGCGTACTACCACCCCTATTTTGACGGGAATGGACGCACTGCACGGCTATTCCACCTCTGGTATCTTGTTCAGCAGGGCTATCCTGCGGCACTGTTCACGCCGTTTTCCCGATACATCGCTGAAAACAAGGACGCATATTACAAAGCCTACGAACGCGTGGAGAGAAATGCTCTGATTTCCGGCTATACGGATGTGACTCCCTTTCTGTTCTACTTCTGCAATGAGGTCTATAACCGCCTGCAGGTGGATGCAGTCCCGCCGAAAACTGATCTTGAGGTATATCAAACTGCTCTTGCGGAAGGAAAAATCACAGAAAAAGAACGGCTGCTCTGGGAGTATGTTCTGTCTGCTTATGGTGCAGAGGAGTTTACCACAAAGCAGCTGGAAAAGGATTTCCGAAACGCTGCGTATGCAACCATTCGGACGTTTGTGATGAAATTCCATGAGATGGGGCTGCTTACTGCAAGAAAAGCAGGAAACAGGGTGTTCTATCGTGTCGGTGGGACTTCTGATGGTCGGCCTAATGAATCCAAAAGGAGAACGTTATGAAAACGATTCGTGTTGTGGCCGCTGTGATTTGCGACTCCATGCAGGAAAAGCGCAAAATCTACGCCACTGCCCGCGGTTATGGCGACTACAAGGGTCAATGGGAGTTTCCGGGCGGCAAAATCGAGCCGGGCGAAACCCCGCAGCAGGCTCTGAAGCGGGAAATCGAAGAAGAACTGGACACGGAAATCGCCGTGGGTGACCGGATTGGTACGGTCGAGTACGATTATCCGGCGTTTCATCTTTCCATGGACTGCTTCTGGTGTGAAGTGGTTTCCGGCGAGCTTGTGCTGAAAGAAGCGGAAGCTGCGCGGTGGCTGACGAAGGAGGAGTTTGATTCCGTTCCGTGGCTCCCGGCGGATCAGACTATTTTGGATGTTATCAGAAGTTCAATGCAGCCAGTGAAACCACTCCATACCAGCGAATATGACAACGAACCTCTGCAGAGATGCTGAGGATTCCCGGAATGAAAGATGAACTGCGCCGTCCTATGACGCTGCTGGTGAAAGCCGCTATTTCGAAAAAATTGTAAAACAGAGGCCTCTGAATCTTTTCCTAATAAGAAAGAGGTTCGGAGGCCTTTATTGGTTGATTTAGCTAACAGTCGTGTCGAAAGACATCCTGTCTGAGGGCAAAGCGAAGGTTTTGCTTTTCAGGCGGGATTTTTTTGCTTTTTGGGACTGTTGTATACAATATATGGACTAAGAGGGTGGGTGACTTGGACTACGAGTCCATAAACTTTTGCTCGAAAGTACGATACACTATTGTCACGGCAGCGGCCCACCTCCGAAAGGGAGCGGGAGCCGCAGCCGGGCGGACCTTGAAAATTGAATATGCAGCTTCAGGTACTTCCAGATAATGATACTTCCGTAATTCGCGGCCCGGTCATAAAGAAGACGGGGTGGCCGAGAGGCCAATGGAGTGGTGCAAATCCAACGCCTGAATGTTTCCCTTTCTCAGGGGTGCCGGGGGCAAATTAAGAGAAACCATCGAACGCTTTATGGGCTATGCCAGCAAGGCTGAAATGCTCCGCATTGATATGGCTTTGCTGGTCAGTCTGGCTCTGAATGTTCTGAGCGGAAACCGCAGCGAATAGCGGACAACCAGTAACCCGTAAAAATGAGGTGATAGCGATGTAATCGGAGGTGAGTGAGCCATGCGAAAGAGTGCCCCCATTGAAGTGGTGGTACATTACCCCAAAACGAAAGAGGGATGGGACGAACTCGGAAAACGGGTCGCGACCGCCCACGCCAACTATGTGATCGAAAAAATCGACCGTCTGAACTGCCCCACATGGCAGAAGCTCGAATTGCTGCAGGCGGTGATCGATACTACCAAAGGAACCTACAAACCCAAAGAACACCAAAAGCCCGGCTGGCAGCCGAGCCGATAAACAAAGCCCCACGCTCAACATATGTTTTTCTGCTCCGACCAGAGATAGTCGGATTCAGAGGCAGTGTTGAGCGTGGGGCTTTTTGTGTTACATAAGTTTTTGGAATTTTGCTGACAAAAAATCATTGATTGTTGGCGGCCAATATGGTATCCTATGGCATTGCATAACACTCAAAACAGTTCCACTTTTTTCTGAAAGAGCGTATCGAAACCGTCCTGATGGAGCAGCAGAAAAAGCTTTTTGAAAAGTAAAAGCTCTTGCGTCCCGTGAAAAAAGAAGGTAATATAAATACAGAGCAAGACACAGAACGCAGGGAGGGATGAAAACCATGTTTTACGAGATCATGCACCGAGAAAGCTGTGTGGCACAACTCAGCACGACAGGGGAATGCAGGGTCTGCCTCGAGGATTTCATGCCCTATGATCTGGTTCTGGTGGAATCGGATGATTTTGACGAGCGCATCAATAATGTAACGAACTTTTACTATTGGTGCGCCTCCCGGATGTTGACGTTGGATCGCACCTATGCCAAGGAAATCCTGAACAGTATCGGTGCATCTCAGAGTGTTACGGACAGGGAACGAGCACAGATTGCATTATCCTACCATTGTCTGTCTTTGCTGGATGTGTTCTGGGTGAAAGAAGAAAACGAGAAGATTCGATTCGAGGATATCAACCTTTTTGCACACTCCTTAAGCAATGCGCTTGTGGATATTGCGCTGCGGGGGCACCAAATGACGGTGACAAACGCCCATCTTCTGGCAAATGACCTGTCTACGGGCGGCTTGTACCCCAAGGCGTGGGTGCGAAAAGAGGATGGCTTCTATCTTTACAAGGATGGTGGCAGAGAAGCGGTGGAACGTGAAGTGCTGGCAAGCAAAATCTGCCGGTGCTTTGACTGCCATCAGGTACTGTATGAGCAGGGGATGTTTGAAAATGAGCCGGTTTCTATCAGCAAAATCATGACATCTCAGCGATACAGTCTTGTGACCTATGCAGCCTATGACGTCTACTGCACGAACCATGATTGGAACACGCTGGATAAGATCTTAGAGCTGGATGCTCCCAGCTACTATATGATGAACATTCTGGATTATCTGGTGGGCAATACCGACCGTCATTGGGAAAATTGGGGTCTGCTGGTAGACAACGAAACCAATCAGCCCATCCGTCTGCATGACCTGATGGACTTCAACCGGGCGTTTCAGCAGTACGACACGCCAGAAGGCGCAAACTGTCTGACCGTGGGAAAACGCCATCTGAGCCAAAAAGATGCTGCAGTGGAAGCGGTGCGGAACATCGGACTGAACCAAGTCCGTCAGGTGGAGCACACCGTATTCTCCGAGCATCCGGCATGGAAAGCAACGTTTGAAGAACGACTGCGTGTTTTACGGAACGCCATGTAAGTCAGAGCGAATATCAGAATAATTGAAACAGAATGATTCCATAACGAAAGCCCGTCTGCGCTGCCACATATCGTGGCTTGCAGACGAGCTTTTTCGTTTGGCCGGAGAAAAATTACCATACCTCACATGCGAAGCATAGATGGAAAATCGGAACCAAGGTTTTCCACCAGATGGCAAAAGCACTTCTGACTGATGGTCTTTTGTCCGTTTTCCCAGCAACGGATGCTTGTCCTGCCGACCTTCGCATGGTCGGCAAGCTGCCTGCGGGTCCAGCCTTTGGATTCCCGGTAGCGTCGGAGCAGCTCTCCACCGCCGCGGTGCAGGAACAGGGTGTAGTCATCCAGAAGGTCTTCCGCCGGGATGCTGTAAAGGGCGGCGAGCTTGTCCGCCAGTTCCGGCGTAAAGCTGCGGTGAAATGCGCCGCTTTCCAGATCCCGATAGAGCCATTCCTCCATGCCCACCATGGCAGCAACCTCTTTTTGCAGCAGGTCAAGACCATAGCGGCACCAACGCAGACGGTCCCATGGGTCCGGGATATCGGCGTAAGAATGGTACATACGGTAGAACGCCTGCGCCTCTACGGTGGTGCGGGGGCCTGCCAAACTTACCTGTAAGATGTATAGAGGGGTTAGACCACAACCCTCACATGACACCCTCTGAATCAGAAAAAAGGAACCGCTCTCTCGGCTCCAAAAAATCCATTTTGACGTAGATGCGTCATTGCGTGAAAGAGGTGGATTCTCTTTTCCATCCCAAAGTGCGCTGGGGAGAGGATAGCATTTTCAATGCACCGGCTGGCGTAGGTAGAAAACCGTGTCCGGCGGGCAGAGTCGAAGGTGTCCACCGCTTTCAGCAGGCCGATGGTTCCGATGGAAACAAGGTCGTCCTGATCGCCGGGCAGGGCGTAGTATTTTTTTACGATGTGTGCCACCAGACGCAGATTGTGCCGGATCAGCTTTTCCCGTGCGGCAGGGTCACCGGCACGCAGTGCGGCAAAGGCTTCGGCTTCCTCCTGGGCAGAGAGGGGCCGCGGAAAGCTGCCGCTCTCCAGATGAAGCGCCAGAACCAGAAACTTTGTGGCAAAAAATTGCAGAAGAGATAAAAACATGCCGACCCCTCCCCAAAGCATCATAAACGGTTTACTGCAATTTATGAAGGAGGGCTTGCCCTTTTTCCGGACTCCGGGGCGAAAAGCTCCGCTTCATTGTCCACAAAATACGGATATAGCAGCTTTGCGGAGCAATGCGCCTGTTACCCGTATATTTTCCCCACGATCTTTCCGCGTGCTGCGGCAGGCAGGAGCTTGCACAAAAGGCTCAGGAATTTATACTGTGCACCGGCAACATAAACGACTGCCGGCTTCTTTTTCTCCACAATACCGGCGATGTACCGTCCAATGCGTGCCGGGTCCATGCCGTTTTGCTCGTCATGCTCCATCTGACTGACGCTCCGGGAGATGCGTCCGCCGTATTCTTCATCGCCGAGAATGCTTTTCTGGCGTGCCTTTGTAAAACCGGTGCAGATGTCACCCAGTTCTACGACGGTGACATGGATGCCGTAGGGCTTGACTTCATTTGCCAGTGCGTAAGAGTAAGAAGAAACGGCGGCTTTGCTTGCAGAGTAGAAGGTCTGGAACGGAATGTGCGCTACGGCAGCAACAGAGCTGATGTTCACAATATGCCCCTTCCCTTGATGGCGTAGGAAGGGGAGAACCGCTTTATTTACATTGACTGTCCCGAAGAAATTCACATCAAACTGTGCTTTGGCTTGCTCCATGGACGTAAACTCCACCGCACCGGAGATCCCAAAGCCTGCACAGTTGATCACTGCATCAATTTTGGTCTCTTTTTGGATGACCTGCTGCACAGCGGCGTTGACCGCATCTTCATCGGTCACATCGACAGACAGATGGGTGACGCCCTCCATAGGGATATTTCTGCGGCTGAACTCATAGACGATGCAGCCGTTCTCTTTCAGAGCGGATGCCGTGCACCGTCCGATGCCGGAGCTTCCGCCGGTAACAATGACGACCCTGTTGTTTTCTCCCGCCATGATTTTCCCTCCTGAAAATGTTGATCTGGTTCGAGTATACCGCATCGCAGGGGCGGCTGTCTATACGGATAGCCGGATTGTGGAAAAGTACAGGGATCAACTTGTGTAAATTTTTACGCAGATTGGCCTCTCTTTTTTACACAACCAATGCCAATTAGCGCTTGAAAACGAAACGCTGCGCAAGTATACTATACTAGTTATACTGTACAAGCTTGATCACAAATCAGTATGCCAGTTGACCATAAAAGACATGCCAGAATTGAAGTGCGCGGCAGAATCAAAACCCTACGAGGATGAAAATGAAATTCGATAGAAGACTTACGGATGAAATCTACACTTCCGATACGGTAAGGCTGGGAAAAAATGCATTTCAGGCCATGCAGGAGACGATCTATCATAATGGCGGTGTCGGAACCATTACCGGGTACTATGATGCCGAATTGTCGATCCTGTCGGTCAGTGATCTGTTGCTGCATAATCTGAACCACAGCTATGCATCCCTGATGGAGCAGACAAAGGGTTCGCTGAAGAATCTTTTCTATAAGGAAGATGCCGCATTCCTCGACAATGCGCGCTTTCGTCAGCTCCAAGGCGAAGGAGAAGGCCGGATCCTTACAGCAGATGGGGCTCCCGTCTATGTGCGTCTCTACAAAAAAGATGCAGTCGATACGGATGGAACACCGATCTGGATCATGTCAGTACAGATGAACTGGGCGTATGAGAACCTTGCGCTGGTTAATGAATCCATCCATTCTGCACTATGGTATTTTGAGTGTAATGAAAACGGTGAGATCGTTCATGTGAACTGGAGCCATGCGTTCCGGCAGATCCTTGGATATCATGACATTCTGGATTTTCCGAACAAACTGGATTCGTGGTCGAACCTTCTGCACCCGGAGGACTATGACCGGGTAATGCAGCTGCTTTTGGAAACGATTGCGGACAAAACCAATACTACAAAATATAATGTTGAGTACCGGCTGAAAATACAGGATGGCCAATACCACTGGTTCCGGGCATCGGCGGAGGTGATACGCCGTCTGGATGGTTCGGCCAATCGAATTGCCGGAATCATCAGCAACATTGACGCGGAAAAAAGAAGCCGGATGCAGGCGCAGCGGGCAGCGGCATTTCACCGTGCATTTACCAGCGCAAACCTCTGCGAATACTATGTAAATCTGGAAAAGAACACCTTTGATACTTTCAAAGTGGAGCCCTCTTTGATGACGGCCTTTGAGCAGAACCACACATGGGATGGACTGGTCAGATTCCTTGTGGATAACTATGTGGTGGAAGAGGACAAAAAGTCTGTAACAGATTTCTACAATCGCGCCTACATCACGGAAAAATTAAAGGGGCTTGAGACGGAGCTGCGTCAGGAGTGCCGCATCGTTCTGGATGGAGAGGAACGATGGGTCAGCAACGTGGTCATGCGCGGCGAGATCGAAGATTCCGAATATGCGATGATTTTTCTGCGGGACATCACAGAGTCCAAAGCAGAGACGGCACGGCGGATGCAGATGGCCTCAGATAACGCATCGATGGATCTTTTGATCAAGAGTATGGTGCGTCTGCTGGACCGCTTTGTCGTCTGCGATCTGGAGAATGACCGATATCGGTTCTATAACCTGCAAGGCGACATGATCTACGCGCCGACGGGGGCTTACCATGATTTTGTGGAGCAGGTGGCTGTAAGGTATAAGACGTTGGAGCCATTGGCGGCGATAGACGCATTGTTCTCACCGGAAAATATCCGAAAGAATCTGCAGGGCGAGAACGACATCTACAAATTTGAATACTGCTCCATAGACGAAAACACCTATAAGATCGCTTCCTTCATTCCGCTGGAGTGGGATGGCACAAAGCTTGTCAAAGCACTGTTGGCATCTATGGATGTGTCACAGGAGAAAAAGGCCGAGATCGAATCCCATAAGGCACTGAAGGATGCGTACCGGGCGGCGGAAAACGCAAGCCGCGCCAAGACGGAATTTCTCTCCAATATGTCCCATGATATCCGTACACCGATGAATGCAATCGTTGGCTTGACCGCCATTGCGGGTGCGAATATCGAGAGTCAGGACAGGGTGGTCGAGTGCCTTGGCAAGATCACAAAGTCGAGCCGTCATCTGTTGGGACTGATCAATGAAGTGCTGGATATGGCCAGAATCGAGAGCGGGCGAATGAGCCTTGCCGAGGAGGATTTCAGCCTGCCGGAGCTGGTCGATAACCTGCTCACCCTCACAAAACCGGCAATCGACGAGCACAGACATCAGCTCGAAGTCCATATTGAGCACATTGAGCACGAAGCTGTCTGCGGCGACAGCCTGCGCATCCAGCAGATCTTTGTGAACCTGATGAGCAACGCCGTCAAGTACACCCCGGATGGAGGAAACATCACCCTTACGATCAAGGAAAAACCGAACGGCTTCTCGGAGCTTGGCTGCTACGAGTTTTCCATCGAGGACAACGGCATCGGTATGACGCCGGAATTCCAGAAGATCATGTTCGAGCCGTTCAGCCGGGCAGACGATCACCGGACGACCAAGGTGCAGGGCACCGGTCTTGGCATGGCCATTGCAAGAAACATCGTCAACCTAATGAATGGTGATATTCAGGTCGAAAGCGCTCCCAACAAGGGAACGAAGATCACGGTCACGGTCTATCTGAAGCTTCAGGAGAACGAGAAGGAACAGGAAAAAGAACTGCTCGATCTGCCGGTACTGGTCGTGGACGATGACAAGACCTGCTGCGAAAGCACTGTTGCAACCCTTCAGGAGATCGGCATAGCGGGCGAATGGGCCCTGACCGGTAAGGAAGCTGTGGAACGCTGCGCGGCGCGGCACAAGACCGGCCGTGACTATTTTGCGGTGATCCTGGACTGGAAGATGCCGAAAATGGACGGTATTGCAACCGCCAGAAAAATCCGGGAACGGGTAGGAGAAGATGTCACGATCATCATCCTGACTTCCTTTGATTTCAGCGAGATCGAAGAAGAAGCCAGAGCAGCGGGCGTGAATGCGTTTATGGCAAAACCGCTGTTCCGTTCCCGTCTGACGGCAACTCTGCGGCAGTTTACATCCGGGAAGAAGGAGAAAAACGCCCGGAACTATCTGGAAGACTTTGCGAAGGAAAACTATGCGGGTAAGCGGATCCTTCTTGTGGAAGACAATGCGCTGAACCGTGAGATCGCAACCGAGATCCTAGGCATGACGGGCGTGACCATCGACAGCGCCGAAAACGGAAAAACTGCAGTCGAAAAGGTGATGGAAGCACCGGAAAAGTGGTACGATCTCATTTTTATGGACATCCAGATGCCCATCATGAATGGTTACGAAGCCACTGCTGCGATCCGTGCGCTTGCCGGCAGCCGTGGAAAGGTGCCCATCATTGCCATGACGGCAAATGCCTTTGCCGAGGACGTGCAGCTGGCAAAGAACACCGGCATGAACGAGCATATCGCCAAACCGCTTGATTTGAATAAGCTGAACGATGTGCTGAAACAGTGGCTGTGATCTGTGCATTGCAGTATCTGGGTAAACAGGAACATCACGTTTTGAGGATCTTGTATTGAAATAGCTGCACAACCGCAGCTATTGGGTTGAAAATAAGGCTGAAGCCCCAATTGCTCCAGCCAATGTCAGAGTTTCTTAATTGTCCATCAAAAATACGTTGGTACGTTTTACACTGTGACAATTCAAAAAACAGAGGGGAGATATTTTACTATGATCTACAAAAAGCAATACGGTCAACCGTTTGATACCGAAAGTGTAGTGGGTTCTTTTTTGCCCATGATGGAAACGATACCCTATCTGACCAAGGAGCCGGATGGCTTCTCCTATGCCATGGAGCCGCAGGACGTCCTGTATGGTCTTGGCGAAAACGTCCGTGGTATCAACAAGCGCGGGTGGGTGTACGAAAGCAAGTGCTCCGATGACGGCAACCATACCGAGGGCAAATCCTCGCTGTACGGTGCTTATAATTTTATGATCGTGTCCGGCAAGGATACATTTGGCTTTTTTATCGACTACCCGGGCAAGGTCACCTTTGACTGCGGCTACACCGACCTGGATACCTTACGCATCACGGTGGCCGAGGAAAATTACGATTTGTACATCATTGAGGGCGAAAGCCTGACCGATATTGTGCACCAGTTCCGCCAGTTGGTGGGGCGCAGTTATATTCCGCCCAAATGGGCTTTTGGCAACGCCCAGAGCCGCTGGAGCTACATGAACGAGGACGAGGTCCGCGAGGTGGTGGCAAATTACCGTGCCAATCATATGCCGCTGGACGCTGTGGTTCTGGATATTGATTACATGGAGCGTTACAAGGACTTTACGGTGGATGCGCAGCGCTTCCCGCGTTTTGCAGACTTTGCCGCCGAGATGAAAGCGCAGGGCATCCATCTTGTCCCCATCATCGATGCAGCAGTCAAGGTCGAAGATGGATATGATGTGTACGAGGAAGGCGTGAAAAACGGCTACTTCTGCACGAATCAGGATGGCACCCCCTTTGTAGCCGGTGTGTGGCCGGGACGGGTACACTTCCCCGATATGCTCAACCCGGAAGCCCGTGCTTGGTTTGGCAGTCAATATAAAGTTCTGCTGGATCAGGGGATCGAGGGCTTCTGGAATGATATGAACGAGCCTGCTATCTTCTACGCAGAAGAAAGACTGAAAAAGACCTTTGCTCAAATTGAGAAATACAGCAAGCAAAACCTGGATATTTCCAGCTTTGGTGCTTTTACCGGCATGGTGGCAGAGCTTTCCAACAACGAAAACGATTATAAGCTGTTCTACCACAACACCAAACAGGGGCGTATGCGGCACGACAAGGTACATAATCTTTTTGGTTATAACATGACCCGTGCGGCAGGCGAGGCTTTCGAGCGGCTGGAGCCGGACAAGCGCATTTTGATATACTCCCGTTCTGCCTGCATCGGGATGCACCGGTATGGCGGCATCTGGACCGGCGATAACCATTCTTGGTGGAGCCACATTCTGCTTGCGCTGCACATGATGCCCTCCCTGAATATGTGCGGCTTCCTGTACGAAGGCCCCGACATTGGCGGCTTTGGCAGCAATACCACGGAGGATCTGGTGCTGCGCTGGTACGGCATGGGCATCTTCTCTCCGCTGCTGCGGAACCACTCTGCCAACGGCACCCGCCGGCAGGAACCCTACCGCTTTAAGAACAAGGCCGCCTTTGCCGGGATTTTACAGCTGCGCTACCTGCTGCTGCCCTACATTTACAGCGAGTACATGAAAGCTGCCCTGCGCGACGGCATGTACTGTATGCCGTTGGCGTTCGCCTTCCCGGAGGACGACTTTGCCCGCCGGGTGGAGGATGAGGTGATGATCGGTGAAAGCCTGTTGATCGCCCCGGTATATGAGCAAAACGCCCGAGGTCGGTATGTTTACCTGCCGGAGGAGATGCTGCAGGTGCGGGTAAAGTGCAGCGAAAGCAACCGCATCGAAACCAGCGTGCTGCCGGCAGGCCATCATTACATTCCGGTGGAGCTGGATGAAGTGGTGTTCTTTATGCGCAAGGGACACCTTCTGCCCCTTGCCAAGGACGGCAAAAAGATCCAGAGCGTTGCCGATGTGGATTTTGCAGATCTGCGCCTGCTTGCCTATGCTCCCGATGGTGCATCCTATGAATACTATACCGATGACGGCGAGACAAAGGATTATGATAAGCCGGAACATTTTGTGCATATCACGCTGGATGCGGATGGAAACGCAAAGAGCGATCGTGCTACGGTCAAAGTAGAAGGATAATCGTCAGTCATTACGCAGTTCCCACAGAGTGACAGCGTTTCAGCTTGAAATGCTGCCACTCTTTTTTGTTGTCTATATCACAGATAAAATAGCGTTTCATCTTGAAAACAGCGTAAAGATTTATTATAATAAAATAAATAGTTGTGACTTTTGCAAAGGAGGGCTGAAGTATGGCAGCACAGCGCACCTATCTGGCAATCGACCTGAAAAGTTTCTATGCCTCGGTGGAGTGCGTAGACCGTCATCTGGACCCCTTGACCACGAATCTGGTGGTGGCAGACGCCTCCCGCACCGAAAAGACCATCTGCCTTGCGGTGTCGCCCTCCCTGAAAGCCTACAAGATACCCGGCAGAGCACGGCTGTTTGAAGCCGTTCAGCGGGTGAAAGAGGTCAACGCCCAGCGGCTGCAGACCGCCATCCGGCAGAAAAAGGCAGTCCGGGGAGAGGATGGCAAGTACCACTTTGCCAGCACCTCTTTCGATGCCAACGCACTGAACGCAGACCCGGCGCTGGGGCTGAGCTACATCGTTGCGCCGCCCCGGATGCAGCGATATCTGGACGTTTCCACCCAGATCTACAAGACCTACCTCAAATATGTGTCCCCGGCGGATATCTACCCCTACTCCATTGACGAGGTTTTTATTGATGTGACGGGCTATCTGCCCTATTACCATATGAGCGCCCACGAGCTTGCCATGACCATGGTGCGGGAGGTGCTGTACAACACCGGCATCACCGCAACGGCAGGCATCGGCACCAACCTCTACCTTGCAAAGCTGGCCATGGACATTGTGGCAAAACACATCCCGGCAGACAAAGATGGTGTCCGCATTGCAGAGCTGGACGAGCAGTCCTACCGGTATCTGCTGTGGAACCACAGACCGCTGACCGATTTCTGGATGACTGGTCCAGGTACCGTCAAGCGGCTGGAAGCCCACGGCATTTATACGATGGGGGATTTGGCACGGTTTTCCATCTACGGAGAAGATCGTCTGTATGAGATTTTCGGCGTGGATGCAGAAATCCTTATTGACCACGCATGGGGCTATGAGCCCTGCGGTATGGCTGAGATCAAAAGTTACAAGCCCAGCACCAACAGCATCAGCGAGGGGCAGGTGCTGACCTGCCCCTACCCCAACGATAAAGCAAAGCTCATTGTCCGGGAGATGGCGGAGATTCTGATGTTCCGGCTCACCGAAAAGAAACTGGTGACGGAATCCATCACCTTGGAGATCGGCTACGACCGGGAGAATGTGGACAAGGGCGGCTACCGCGGTCTGACCCAGACCGACCGCTACGGCAGAACCATCCCCAAGGCAGCTCACGGCACTGTCCGGTTCGATGCCCCTACCAATCTGGGCAGCACGATTATCAACGAAAGCGCAAAGCTGTTTGAGCGCATTACAAATCCGGCGCTGACGGTGCGGCGCATTACCATCAACGCCAACAAGGTCATGCCGGACGAGGGCATCTATCAGGTGGACTTTTTTACCGACACCAAGAAGCTGGAAAAGGAGAAAAAACTCCAGCAAGCCATGTTAGGCATCAAGAACAAGTACGGCAAAAACGCCGTGCTGAAAGCCAGCAGCTACGAGGAAGGTGCCACCATGCGCCAGCGCAACGCGCAGATCGGCGGGCACAGCGCGGGAGGTTCAGATGGAAAACTACAAAAATAGCAAAATCGGGCTGGAGACCGCCCAAAAGTACGGGGACATCCTGGAGATGGAACGTCCCCAGACCGAAGAATCCCTCCGCAAGCACCCCCGCATGACCCTTCAGAATCGTGCCAAGATCTTCTCGCCCTTCTCTCCGTTGCGAGGATATGACGAGCAGCTTGCCGCAGAAAAGCAGCGCACGGAGCGTGTGACTAAGCGCATTCTGACCGAGGAAGAAATGTCCGCCCTGTCCGATCGGCTGATGCAGGTTACCAAGGGCATGACCATCACAGTGCGGTACTTCAAGGAGGACACTACCCACCCGGAGGTTCCGGCAGTGGGCAACTACCTCGCCCTGACCGGAAAAGCGGACCGCATCGACCCGGTGTTCCGCACCCTGCAGGTGGGCGAAACCGTAGTGCCCTTTGAAGATCTGGTGGAGGTCAGCGGGGAAGGTATCATGGACATTGATGCATATCTGGGAATCCGGGAAGAATGAGATGACGAGAAATGCTGAAAGAGATGTTTATGGGACAGCTCTTTCGATAAAATGACCTCAGAAGAAGCAAAACACACTTCAGACGGAGGAAAGTACAATGGCAAACGGTGATTACGGCTATTTCGGCAAAGGGGACACGGGCTATGCCCAGTACATGACGGCTTTCAACCGCAACTTTGGCGGCTCGTCCGGCGGCGGTGGCGGCGGCAGCCACAACAATGGTGGTGGTGGCGGAGACGGCAGCGGCTGCGGCTGTCTCATCGCCATTGCGGTGGTGGTCGTGCTGGTGCTCCTCGGCATGGGAAGCTGAGGGCATACAGAGAGATCGTGGACGGCATTTTTCTTGATCGCCCCAACCGTTTTATGCTCCACATAACAACCATCTGAGGGAAAGGCTGATGGTTCTTGCACAGGAGTTGGAAAGGCTCACGATGGACCTTCCTGCATGGGGGTAAAACGCTATCTCTGATGCGGCACTCCGGTCTTTTACAGCCTGCTCCCTGCCAGAGCTGTGTGGACGGCAAAATAAGCGCAGCCCTTGCACCACTCTGCCGGATGTGATAGGATGAAGAAAACCGTGTAAGGGAGGAACCAGCATGCCTTTTTTGATGATCCGCAACGACATCACCAAGGTAACAGCGGATGCCATCGTCAACCCCGCCAACCGGAACCTTTTGCAGGGCAGCGGCACCAGCCGTGCCATCTATCAGGCGGCAGGGGAGCAGGAGCTGACCGCTGCCTGCGAAGCCATCGGGCACTGCGATTTGGGCAGGGCGGTGTGCACCCCGGCGTTCGGACTGCCCGCAAAGTATATCTTCCATGCGGTCTGCCCGGCATGGCACGGCGGATTTTTTGGCGAAGCAAAACAATTGGCCGGTGCATACCATTCTGCGCTGGAACTAGCCGCAGAATACCACTGCGAGAGCGTGGCTTTTCCGCTGCTGTCCAGCGGAAACTACGGCTACCCCAAGGAGCAGGCTTTCCGCATTGCAGTGGATACCATCACGCAGTACGTCATGGAGCACGACCTGACCGTGTATCTGGTGCTCTACGACCGGCACTCGCTGGCGGTGAGCCTCAAGCTGTTTGCCTCGGTGGAGGAGTACATCGACGACCATTATGTAGCCCAGAACGATGAAAGCTATGGGTCTGGCCGTCGGCGCAGAGAATACGTGGAACGCTGGGAAGATGCTGTGCTTGCCGACCGGGAGTATCCTGCGCAAGAGTGCGCATCGCCGGTCTTTGCGACTGTGCTGAGGCAGCAGAGTGCCCCCATGGCGGCCCGCAGTCTGGAAAACCTGATGGACAATCTGGGCGAGAGCTTCACCACCCGGCTGCTGCGGCTCATTGACGAGCGGGGGCTGAAAGACTCCACCGTGTACAAGCAGTCTAACATCTCCCGGCAGCATTTCTCCAAAATTCAGTGCAATCGCGACTACAACCCCAAAAAGAAAACGGTGCTGGCCTTTGCGGTGGGGCTGCATCTGTCGGAGGATGAGACCATCGACCTGCTTAAAAGCGCAGGCTATGCCTTCTCCGATGGCTCCAAGCGGGACTGGATCGTGCGGTACTGTCTGGAACAGAAAATTTATAATATCAATCAGGTCAACACCCTTTTGTTCCAATGGGATCAGGAGTTGTTGGGGACATGATTTGTCGCCTGCCCGTTGACCTTTTGCCCTTCGGTTTGTGGTATCCTCTTGTCAGAAAGACAGAACACCACAAAAAACGGAGGGCGTTTTATGTTGGGAGCAATCTTGGGCGACATCGTGGGCAGTCCCTTTGAATTTGACCACAACAATTACAAGCGCAAGGATTTCCTCTTGTTGAGCGAAAAATCGCACTTCACCGATGATACGGTCATGACAGTCGCAGTGGCACGGGGCTTGATGGCAGGGCAGGGAGATGCACCGAAAACCTTTGTCGAGGTGCAGCACGAAATGCGGCGCTGGGGCAGGGCATATCCCGATGCCGGTTACGGCGGGATGTTCCGCCGGTGGCTGCGTGCGGAGCATCCGCAGCCCTACGGCAGCTTTGGCAACGGCTCCGCCATGCGAGTGGCGGCGGCAGGTTGGCTGTTCGATACACTGGACAAAACACTGGAGATGGCAAAGGTGACTGCCGAGGTCACCCACAACCACCCGGAGGGAATCAAGGGTGCACAGGCCACGGCGGCAGCGATCTTTCTGGCACGCACCGGCCACAGCAAGCCGGAGATCCGGCAGTATGTGGAGCAGACTTTCGGCTACGATTTGAGCCGCACCTGCGATGAAATTCGTCCGGGCTATCGCCATGTGGAGACCTGTCAGCAGACCGTGCCGGAGGCCATCATTGCCGTTCTGGAAAGCACCGGCTTTGAGGATGCCCTGCGCAATGCTGTTTCCCTCGGCGGTGATAGCGACACCCTTGCCTGCATTACCGGTGGAATTGCCGAAGCCTTTTATGGGATGCCGCCTGAATTGCAGCAGGAAACCCTGAAGCGTCTGCCTGAGGAGATGCGGGCAGCGTATGAGCTGTTCCGGCAGAACCTTGAGCGCAAGGTGTGACACCGCCGGTGCTGAGAGCTAGAGAGCCGCCGCACAGTGATTTGTGCGGCGGCTCTTTTGTGCGCAGGTGCTTTTCCGCAGCGGCAAGCCCTCGTCAAAACTCCGGGTGCCATTCATCCCGGATGCCAATGTCGGCACAGACGATTTTTCCGCACAGCGGCGCAGAAGCTTCTGCCAGATGCAAAGGCTTATAGCTGTCGAAGGTTACGGTCAGATCTGCATGGGCAGCACCCTCGGCAACCTCGCCAGTGTCCGTATTGATGCCGCTGGGCAGGTCTACGGCCAGCACAAAGGCACCGCTCTTGTGCAGACGGCGTATCAGCCCGCAGGCAGCAAGACCGGAAGGCCGCAGTTCACCATGAAACCCGGTGCCGTAGAGGGCATCCACAACGGCAGCAAAGCTCTGGGTTTCCAGTACAGAACCGTTAGCGCAGATATGCACCGGAAGGGAATGCAGACGCTCAAAATTGCGGATGGCGTCAGCGGTTTTCGGCTCGCCCTCAGCCAGAAGAACGGTCACACTCCAGCCGTCTTTTGCTGCGGCACGGGCGATCACGAACCCGTCGCCGCCGTTGTTGCCCTTTCCGCAGACCACCAGCAGCCTGCCGGGATGCGAAAACTGCTTTTGCAGTTCGGCGTAAGCCGCCAGCCCGGCATTTTCCATCATTTGCAGGTAAGGCAGACCGTGGGAATCCCCGGCTCGTTCAATTTCCTTCATCTGCGCAGCCGTCACAATGCGATGTTTCATGTTGGCACCCTCTTTCTATCTCTATTATAATGGATGAGAATGTTTGGAACAAGATGAAAGATACCGGTGCATAGAATCTGTCCCCGGAGAGTTGGAACAAGCCCTCCGGGGACGTTTTTTGTTTTCGGAATCTTTTCCGCAGACGAAAACCATGGTATACTGAATGCAACGAATCCAAAGGAATAAACCGGGAGGTACCGTTATGAAGTGGGGAATTTTAGCGACCGGCACCATTGCCAAAAAGTTTGCGTTTACGGTGGAACAGATGGACGCAGAGGGGGAGCAGCTTGTTGCCGTGGGGTCAAGGCACATGGAAAGCGCACAGGCGTTTGCACAGCAGTACGGCATTCCCAGCTGCTATGACTCCTACGAAGCTCTTGCCGCCGACCCGGAGGTGGAGGCCATCTATATCGCCACCCCTAACACCCTGCACTACGAAAACTGCAAGCTCTGTCTGGAGCAGGGCAAGCACGTTTTGTGTGAAAAACCCTTTACCATCAGCCCGGAGCAGGCGCAGCAGCTGTACCGTCTGGCAGAGGAAAAGCACCTCTTTCTCATGGAGGCGTTCTGGATCTGGCTGCTGCCGCTGTACGACCGCCTGCGCGAGATTCTTGCGGCGGGCACCATCGGGGAGCTGAAGCAGATCACCTGTCAGTACGGCTTTGTTGCCTCCGGTGCCCGGAAGGACCGCAAGTTTGATTCCGGTCTGGGCGGCGGTGCGCTGCTGGATATCGGCATCTACAATCTGGGCTTTCTGCGCATCCTTACCGGACAGGACCCGGAGAAGGTGGAAACCAAAGAGGTGCACATCAACGAGTACGGCACCGACGATTACAGTCGCCTTGTGCTGACCTACCCCGGCGGCTGCAAGGCAGAGTCGGTCCAGACCATCGGGCAGGAGCTGGAGCGCAATGCCCGCATCGTTGGCACCAAGGGCAGTATTTTCCTGCCGGATTTCCAGCACGCCGAGACCATGACGCTGGAAGTGGAGGGCAAAGAGCCGGAGGTCATCCGCTGCCCGGTGGACATCAACGGCTTTGAGTATGAGATCCGGGAAGCAAGCCGTTGCGTCAAGCTGGGACGTACCGGCAGCGACCACTACACCCCGCAGGACAGTCTTGCCCTGACCCGCCTGATGTACGACACCCGCATGAGCTGGGGCATGAAGTTTGCGGGTGAGGTGTAAGCACACACCTTGCCGCAAAGGGCTTTTTGCGTGCGGAGACTATGGCATACGGAGAGCGGCAACTCGGAATTGATATAAAAAAGAAGGACACATAGATGAAAACAGTGGTTCTTTATAATATTATTTCTTTTATCATCCTCGTTGCTTTGATTTTTGTCTTAAGGATTGTTAGTAAGAGTAATTTAAGACAAAATCAACAACTTGTTATTAAAGTCATTGCAACTATTTTAATTGTTCGTGTGATAGCGTTCGTGCTTTTTATTGATGCAATAGCATTTGGCATTATAGGACCAGTTCAAGATTAACAATTCCAGTTTGACAAGGAAGTGCTTTGCATGAAAAAGCGTATATCAAGGATTCTCGGTTTAATAATGCTGATTATAGCTATTGCATTTATAGTGTTTGCATTGAACCATCCAGAAATGAGTTTTCCTTGGAACAATACCATTACTTGGTTACTGTATGGTTTATATATTCTTGTGACAGTCATGTTGCTTATTGCGCCTAAGACGAAGAAGTAAACAATTCGCGTTTGTGGAGCGAAGCGGAACAATGAAAGCCCCAGTGGGGCTTTCAAGCGACCGAACGGTCCTGCGGCAGCAAGATGGAGGGGCCTCGCCCCGACAAGTTCGCGTTTGTGGAGCAAAGTGGAACAATGAAAGCCCCAGTGGGGCTTTTAAGTGACAGAACGGTCTTGCGGCAGCAAGATGGAGGGGCCTCGCCCCGACAAGTTCGCGTTTGTGGAGCAAAGTGGAACAATGAAAGCCCCAGTGGGGCTTTTAAGTGACGGAACGGTCTTGCGTTAGCAAGATGGAGGGGCCTCGCCCCGACAAGTTCCAGTTTGCCGGGCAGACTGGTATCTAAAAACACAAAAAATAAGGGAGCAGCCATGGTACTTTATTTTACGGGAACCGGCAACAGCCGGTATCTGGCGCGGCGCATTGCCGAAGGGTTGGAGATGCCGCTTTACGACCTGAACGCCTGCATCAAGGCAGGGGATACCGCCCCGGTGCAGACCGGGCGTGACGTGGTGCTGGTAACGCCTACCTACGCATGGCGCATCCCCCGGGTGGTGTCGGAGTGGCTGGGCAAGACCGCGCTGACCGGGGCAGAGCGTATCTGGTTTGTGATGGACTGCGGCAGCGAGATTGGCAATGCGGCAGGCTATAACCGGCAGCTTGCGGCGCAAAAGCACTTGCGGTACATGGGCACAGCTCAGATCATCATGCCGGAAAACTACATTGCCATGTTCAATGCACCCCGGAAAGAGCAGGCGCGGAGCATCGTGAAACAGGCAGAGCCTGCGCTTCAGAAGGTGCTGGCTCAGCTCAAGGCCGGGCAGGAATTTCCTCCGCCGAGAGAAAACCTCTACGATCGCTTTATGAGCGGCCCGGTGAACCCGGTGTTCTATCGCTTTTTTGTAAAAGCGGATGCCTTCCGGGCAACGGACGCCTGCATCGGCTGCGGTAAGTGCGTGGAGCTGTGCCCCCTGAACAATATCCATCTGGAAAACGGCAGGCCAGTCTGGGGCAAAAACTGCACCCACTGCATGGCGTGCATCTGCTATTGCCCTAAAGAAGCCATCGAGTACGGTAAAAAGAGCAAAGGCAAGCCCCGGTATCACTTTGAAGCACTGGAAAAGCAGCAGGACGTATGAAGAAAAAAGGAAAAACGATGATGGTAAAAAGTAGATGAAGTATTTATACTTACATGGATTAGGACAAAAACCAGACAGTTGGGATAGAGTGATAAAAGAAACGACGGTCTCGGATAGAAGCGCCAGCTTGAGCTTGGCAGAGATGCTGGAAGGAAAAGCGGCCACCTATAGGGAGCTGTATACTGCATTCTCAGAAGAGTGCAATAAGGAAAATGACAAAATCGTCTTATGTGGGCTCTCTCTGGGTGCTGTTTTGGCACTTAATTATGCAATAGACCATCCGGATAAAGTAAAGGCGCTTGTGTTAATTGCGGCACAATACAAAATGCCTAAAAAATTATTGAAATTCCAGAATATGCTGTTCCGCTTTATGCCAAATGCAATGTTCAAGCAATTTGGATTCAAAAAAGCAGATGTGATTAGTTTGTGCGGCACGATGGCAGAATTGGATTTCAGAGATTCATTGTGTAAGGTGTCTTGTCCTGTATTGATCGTTTGTGGCGAAAAAGACGATGCAAATAAAAAAGCCTCAAAAGAACTTGTCAGCTATTTGAGCAATTCCTGCTATCGTGAACTTTTGAAAACGGGTCATGAAGCAAACATAGAAGCTCCGGAGGGATTAGCGGCAGTGTTACAGAGATTTTATGACGATATCGAATAAATCTGATTTATCAAAAGAGAGACGAAGACTGTCAAGCAAACTCGAAGAACAGCAACGCAGGCTGTTACTTGGAAAGCACCTGCGGTACACGAATCGACGCGGTGATGGCGGCGGGCAACCGGCGGACGAAAAGGCAGATTTGTCTTTGAAAGAATAAACCTATTGACATGGTGTGAAAATGGGTTTATACTATTCCCAACACAAGGAAGAGAGCGCAGACAGATGGAACATACAGCAGATGCCCGGCACAGACTACCCGGGCGAATGCGCTGCTCCCAGACAAATTCCCGGCAGACAGACTGAGAAAAAACAGGAAGATGCCGTTGTCTGGGAGAAGTGCCCGAACATACATCGTCACAACAAAAGGAGAACCGACAATGGCTGATTATAAACTGTGGAACGCACTGAAGGATGCTAAAAAATATCGCTGGGTGGAACTTTCTCACTCGCTGAACAACGAAAGCCCCTACTGGTCCGGCATCCCGGAAGGCTCTGTGGAGCTGGCAAAGACCGTGTGGGACTGGGGCAAGCCGGAACTGGAATGCCTGATCCAGACCTTCAAATTCCCCGGACAGTTCGGTACCCATATCGACTTCCCGGGTCACTTCATCAAGGGCAAAGCATTGTCCGAAAAGTACGATGTGAACGACCTGATCTTCCCGCTGGTGGTCATTGATATTTCTGAGCAGGCCAAGAAAGACCCCCGCTATGCTGTGACGGTGGAGGACATCAAGGCCTATGAGGCAAAGTACGGTCCTATCCCGGATGGTGCGCTGGTGGCTCTGCGCAGCGACTGGTATAAGAAGTGGCCGGATATGGATGCGCTGTCCGGCATCGACGCAGAGGGTAAAGAAAATGCCCCCGGCTGGTCGCTGGAAGCATTGGAGTATATCTACAAGGTGCGCAACGCCGCCGCCAACGGCCACGAAACGCTGGATACCGATTCCTCTGCGGTGGCGGAGGAAAAGGGCGACCTTGCCTGCGAGCGCTATGTTCTGGACAACGACAAGCTGCAGGTGGAGGTGCTTGCAAATCTGGATAAAGTGCAGCCGGCTGGTGCGGTGGTCATCGTTTCTTATCCCCGCATTGAAGGTGCAACCGGTCTGCCCGCACGGGTCTGGGCCATTACCGAATAAGAGCGGAGAAGTGGGAAAATGTCCTTTGAAAAAGCAAAAGCCGGTGCTCATCGTCACCGAGGGTACGGCAAAGCTGGACAACCACAAGTACAAGAGCCTGTTCCACATCAAGGCCAAAATGATCCCCTACGATGAGGTGGAAGCCTATGTGGGTCATGCACCCGGCGGCGTGTGCCCCTTTGGAGTGAACGAGGGCGTGGCGGTCTATCTGGACGAGAGCCTGCGCAAGTTTGATACCGTCTACCCGGCGGCGGGCAATGGTCACACCGCCGTCAAGCTGACCTTGCAGGAGCTGGAAGTAGCCGCCGGAGCCGAGGGCTGGGTGGATGTCTGCAAGGAGCCGGAAGGCGAATAAAAAGGGCCCATCCCGCAGTATTGCTGTTGGATGGACCCTTTTGTGATTCGCAGAGTAATGCCGGCAATATTGATTCCATATTGCAGACGTAAAAACTGTTGACCCTGCGATTGGGCTCCATCTGCAATAAAAAAGGGCAAAGCCGCCTGCATTCAGGAGACCTTGCCGTTTTGTGTTATATTTTACAATAAATTAGGCAGTTTCCCGTGTATTCACAGCGCCACATTGACCGGCAGGACATACACGCCGTCGGCGGCGTAGAAGGTGATCTGAGTAATCGTCTTGCCGATGATGGATGCAAAGTAAGGATCATCGGCATTGAAGCCCAGTTTGGTACCATGCCAGATGTTGGTCACATGATGCAGGCCGTACTCACTGCCATCGGCGGTGGTCAGAACTACGCCGTAGACCTTGTTGGCCTTGTAGTCCAGATCAAAACCGGAGATTTTCATCTCGTAGGTGGCGCGGTGACCGTTGGTATTCAGCTCCACAGTGGTGCCCTCTACGGTGGTCTCGGTGGCGTGGACCTTGCCAAACTCCCACTTGCCGCTCAGCAGGTTATACCATGAGGTGATATAGTAGGCAGGGGTCTCACTGAGCTTGTAGTAAGCGTAGCTCTCGTTCTCAAACAAGGCATCTGCGCCGGTGTAGGTGGTGGTGGATTCCTTGCCCTTCAGGGTAACGGTAATGTCGTAGCTGTCGGCATCGGTGACCTGCTTTGCATTCTTCAGCGCCCACGGGGTCAGCACCTTGACCGGGAAGGAAACGCCGGTGATGTCGGAGCCGTCCGCGTTGATGTGGTAGGAACCGGCGGCAAGGTTGCCCGCACGGGTCTTGTTCCTGGTGGCGCTGGTCACAGCGTCGATCTCAGATGCGTTGTCCACACCGGCAGCCTTGTAGAAGTCGGCGTAGGGGATGTTCATCTGGACATAGCTGGAGGTCAGGCAGTTTTCCTGTTCCACCTCTTCCGCAGCGAAGGCCGGGACTGCCACAGCGCATACCAGCATAGCGGCCGCAAGTGCACCTGCAAATACTTTTTTCAATCTCATGGTAACACACCTCTATCTCAGTTTTGAGAAAATAGTTAGCTTTGCCTAACAATTGGCGCAAAAAAGCAGGGGAAAAACCCCTCAGATAGTTAGGTAAAACAAATTCGCGAAGTAAAAATAGCACTCCCACCGGGCGTTGTCAAGTAGAAACCGGAAAGTTTGCAGAGGTGAATTTTTCGATGCGGGAAACGATCTGCATCCTCTATACCGCAAAGCCCTTGACCTTTTTGCCGGAGCGCAGTATACTGCTTGTGCGGTTAGCTATACTTAACCACAGGAGGTACTACATGATACAAGACGCATTCTGGGGGATTTTGATCCCCTTTCTGGGCACAAGCCTTGGGGCGGGCTGTGTGTTCTTTTTGAAAAACTCTCTGCGTGACGGCATCCAGCGCGCCCTCACCGGCTTTGCCGCCGGAGTGATGGTGGCGGCATCGGTGTGGAGCTTGCTGATCCCGGCTATGGAGCAGGCCGCAGATCTGGGCAGGCTGGCATTTTTCCCGGCGGCGGTGGGTTTCTGGCTGGGTATCCTGTTTTTGCTGCTGCTGGACCATCTCATCCCGCATCTGCACCAGAACAGCTTGCAGGCCGAAGGGCCAAAAAGCCAGCTCCAGCGCACTACCATGATGGTTCTGGCGGTGACGCTGCACAACATCCCAGAGGGTATGGCAGTGGGCGTGGTTTATGCCGGTTACCTTGCCGGAACGGCTCAGATTACCGCCGCCGGGGCGCTGG
This sequence comes from Faecalibacterium sp. 3, assembly GCF_048323735.1. Taxonomy (NCBI): domain Bacteria; kingdom Bacillati; phylum Bacillota; class Clostridia; order Eubacteriales; family Oscillospiraceae; genus Faecalibacterium; species Faecalibacterium sp. 3. Next base: position 2,719,955 of record NZ_JBLWFN010000001.1, on the reverse strand, counting down.
CACTTTCCCTTGGCATTGCCATCCAGAACTTCCCGGAGGGTGCCATCATCTCCATGCCACTGCGGGCGGAAGGAATGAAAAAAGGTCGGGCGTTCTGGGGCGGCGTGCTGTCCGGCATCGTAGAGCCCATCGGGGCAGTGCTGACGATTCTGGCGGCAGGCATCGTGGTGCCTGCTTTGCCCTATCTGCTCAGCTTTGCTGCCGGAGCCATGCTGTATGTGGTGGTGGAGGAACTGATCCCGGAAATGTCGCAGGGGCAGCACTCCAACGTTGGCACAGTATTTTTTGCGGTGGGCTTCAGCGTGATGATGGTGCTGGACGTAGCACTGGGGTGACGGTTGGAGTCCCCGAAAACGAAATCTCTTTCGGAATACCCGAAAATGCCCAAACTTCTTGACAGAGGAGACGGCAGGGCGTATTATTTTGGCAGAAGGACCGCTGAGAAGCGGCTTTTTATAGAATAAAAAGTTAGCTCTATCTAACTTTTGGCACGAGGAATTGCTGGCCTGTCATCCGGTGCAGTGGGCGCATCTGGTAAAAAGTATTGCATTGTGAACGGTAAATAGAAAGAGGGTGGCGTTATGTCCTTTTTTGAAAACACCCGAAAGCCCGTAGGCCTTGGCGGGAAGATCATGGTCGCCATGATGAACTTTGGACACAGCGCAATGGCAGAATGGGGACTGAGCTTTTTACAGCCTGCCCCGGATGCCATGGTGCTGGACTGCGGCTGCGGCGGTGGAGCGAACATTAAAACGCTGTTGAAACTGTGCCCCAACGGCAAGGTGCAGGGCATCGACTACTCGGCCGTCAGCGTGGAAAAAGCGCGAAAAGTCAATGCCAGAGCCATTGCGGCAGGACGGTGTGCTGTGCAGCAGGCAAGTGTGGCAGAACTGCCGTTTGAAGCGGAGCAGTTTGATGTGGTGACTGCCTTTGAAACGGTCTATTTCTGGCCGGAACTTGCGCAGAATTTCAGAGAGGTTTATCGAGTGCTGAAGCCCGGCGGAATCTTTTTCATCTGCAATGAAGCAAACGGCGAAACGACAAAAGACGACAAATGGACGCAAATCATTAACGGTATGACCATCTATACGGATGCTGATCTGAAAGTGTATCTGGAACAAGCAGGATTTTGTCAGATCCAAAGCCACAAAAATAAAAAGGGCTGGCTGTGCGTTACGGCGCAAAAGCGGTGAAGTAGTGCAACCGTAACACTTGGAACAGTGAAGAGCATGGCATGGTTCGTCTGCCGGAAAGCAGAATAAGGAGAACAGGAAGGAACCTATGAAATACAAAATCGAGAAAAACACCGTGCAGGAGACGCTGATCCTCCCGCTGTATTCCCGGAAGCTGTGCACCGAGCTGTATCCGAACCTTTACCAAGACGAAACGGCGGTGCGTCTGCTCGACCAGATCGACTACGACTTTTCGCAGGCGGAGAAAAACTCCCGCAGCCTGATGCAGCGCTTTGGTGCGCTGGAGGTCGCCATGCGGCAGAATGACCTTGCCTTTGAGGTGCGGGCATACCTGAAAACGCACCCCTGTGCGGCAGTGGTCAATCTAGGTTGCGGGCTGGATAACACCGGCAGAGCCTGCGACAACGGCAGATGCAAAATCTACAATCTGGACTTCCCGGATGTTATCGCCTTGCGGCAGCAGCTGCTGCCCGCCGGGGAGCGGGAGCAAAACATCCCCTGCGACCTGAAAGACCCCGCATGGTTTGACAAGATCGATGCCTCCGGCGGGGCGGTGTTCTTTGCCTCCGGGGTGTTCTATTACTTCCTGACGGAGCAGGTTCGGGAACTGGTGCAGGGGATGGCGGATGCTTTCCCCGGCGGGGTACTGGTGTTTGATGCCGCCAACCGCACGGCGGTGAAGATGATCGCCAAAACGTGGCTCAGGACGGCGAAAATCAAGAATGTGGGAGCATATTTCGCGGTTTCGGATGCGAAAAGCGAGCTTTCCCCATGGGACAGCCGTTTGCAAGTGTCCAGCCGGGGCTATATGCTGGGGTACAACGATTTGAAAAATCCTTCTGTCAGCGGCTTTTTCCGATTCCTCGCAAAGGTTGGAGACAACGGGATGAAAATGCAGATCGTGAAGATCGGATTTGGAGACAGACAATGAAATATGCCGGAATACGATAAAACCAAAGGGAGCTCTGCCCGGATCTTCGTCCGTGACAGAGCTCCCTTTTTTACTTTAGCTTTTTATGCAAGAATCCCGGTGGACTGCAAAAACAGCACCAGCATCATTACCGGGGCAACATAGCGGATCATCACCCGGTAGAGTTTCTTGCGGCGGAAGGTCTCGCCGTTGCGCTGCATCTCGTCAATGACGTAATCCGGCGTCATGACCCAGCCGATCAGGATGGTAGACAGCAGAGCAATGAAAGGCATCATGACGCTGTTGCTGACGTAGTCCATGATATCCAGCAGCTGAGCCGCAGAGCCGTTGGGCAGCTGTACCTCAAAATAGAAGACGCTGTAACCCAGCGCAATGATAGCGGAAGCAGCCAGATAAATGACCGCCAGCACAAGCACCGTCTTTTTGCGGCCCGAGTGGAAGATCTCCATGCAGTTGGCAGCGATGGATTCCAGCACCGAGATGCAGGAGGTCAGGGTGGCAAAAATGGCGGTAACGAAGAACAGGATGCCCACGAAAGTGCCGGCTTTGCCCATAGCGGCAAACACCTTGGGCAGCGAGACGAACATCAGGCTGGGGCCTGCGCTCATGCCCTCGGTGCCGGAGAACACATACACGGCGGGGATGATCATAGCACCGGCCAGCAGAGCTATACCGGTATCGAAGATCTCGATCTGATTCACCGCCTTGTTCAGGTTGACCTCCGGTTTGACGTAGGAACCGTAGGTGATCATAATGCCCATGGACACGCTGAGGGAGAAGAACAGCTGGCTCATGGCGTCCAGCAAGATCTGCAAAAAGCGGCTGACGGTCAGCCCTTCCATGTGCGGGGTCAGGTAGTAGCGCAGACCTTCCAGACCGGTGCGCATCTGACCGGAAGCGTCCTCGTGGCGCAGGGTGAGGGCGTAACCCGCAATCACCACCACCAGAACCAGCAGAATGGGCATCATGTAGCGGGACACCCGCTCAATGCCGCCCTCCACGCCGTTGTACACGATGAAAGCCGTCACGCCCATGAACAGCAGAGCGAACACCACAGGCGACACCGGCGAGGTAATGAAGCTGGTAAAATAGCCGTCCTCCGCAGCGGCGGCAGACTGTCCGGTGAGGTAGACCACCGCATATTTCGTGATCCACCCGCCGATGACGGCATAGTAGGTCATGATCAGAACCGGCACCAGAAAGGTGAGGATGCCGAGAAATTTCCACTTGGGACGCATCGTCTCGTAGGCGCGGATGGCACTCTGTTTGGTGCGGCGGCCAATGGCGATATCCGAGGTGAGCAGGGTAAAACCAAAGGTCAGCACCAGTGCCAGATACACCAGCAAAAATAAACCGCCGCCATCCTTTGCGGCAAGGTACGGGAACCGCCACAGGTTGCCGACACCCACCGCACTTCCGGCGGCAGCAAGGACAAATCCGATTTGTCCGGAGAAACTGCTTGCTTTCTTTTCCATGATTCTTAAACTCCTATCCTAAAAACCTATTGTAATATAGGATAACATGAAGTATCATATCAGTAAACCCAATAAAATTACTACGACCTATAAATTTTACTTATGGAGCGTTTGCAATGCGGGAACAGAAAGACCGATACGAGATATTCTTGAAAGTATGCGAAACGGGCAGCTTTTCCAAAGCAGCGGAGGCACTGAACTATACCCAATCCGGCATCAGCCAGATGATGGCAGGGCTGGAAGAGGAATTGGGCGTGCAGCTGTTCGCCCGCATCAACCGGGGCGTGACCCTGACAGATAACGGCACCCGCCTTTTGCCCTACATCCGGGAGCTGGCCAACCAGAAGACCCGGCTGCGGCAGGCGGCGTTCAATATCAACCACAAGGTGGAGGGCAAGCTGCGGGTGGGCAGCTTTTCCAGCATCACAACGCTCTGGATGCCGGAAGTCGTGCATTATTTCAAGGAGAATTACCCGAAGGTGAAGATAGAAATTCTGGACGGCAACTATGATGAGATCCGGGAATGGATCATCCATGGGCAGGTGGATTGCGGTTTCCTCTCGTCCATTGTGGCAGACGACCTGAAATTCTACCCGCTCCGGGACGACCCGCTGTGCGCTGTGTTCCCGGAGGGGCATCCACTGGCTGAACGCTCCAGCGTAACGCTGCCACAGCTGTTTCAGTATCCGCTCATCATCGAAACGCCCGGCTGTGATAACGACATCCAGCACCTGATGCTCAAATGCCTGGTGAAGCCGAATATTTCATACAGCTTCCGGGACGATACCCTCATCATGGCGTTCGTGCGCAGCGGGCTGGGCGTGACCATCTCGCAGGAGCTGGTGATGCAGGCATTTGGCTGCCCCGGTGTGGTGTCCCGCCCACTGGAGCCTGCCTGTTGCCGGACATTGGGGCTGGCGTTTTCTAAGACGGCAAGCTCGGTGGTGAGCCGGACGCTGCTGGAATATCTGAGATCCACCCGGCAGCGAAAGGATACACCGCAGATAAAATAAGAACAAATAGCAGTCATATTGAAAGACGTCCCGTCTGAAAGTGAAGGCTTTATTTTCAGGCGGGACTTTTTGTTTTTTTTATCCCCATAGTACAGGGCTGCTTGCGGCAGGCCAACTACGATATAAAGGCCATCTTCTGCTGCTTTGATGCCCGGACGGTGCGGGCGTGTCAGGAAAAGCCGTAAGAGGAACACAGGAAAACGTGACCCGGTCACAGAAAATCTAACTAGGAAATGTTATCATATAGTCACAGAAAACACCAACAACATTCCGATGGAGGATTTTAATATGAAGGCAAAGTTTTATATCTGTGAGCACTGTGGCAACCTGATCACCACCATCCACAACGCAGGCGTTCCGCTGGTCTGCTGCGGCGAGAAGATGAAGGAGCTGCTCCCCAACACGGTGGAAGCCAGCGGCGAAAAGCATCTGCCGGTGGCCCAGCTTTCCGGCAGCACCCTCACGGTTACGGTGGGTGCGGTGGAGCACCCCATGGTGGATGTGCACCACATCCAGTGGCTCTTTGTGGAGACCGAAAACGGCGGACAGCTCCGCTACCTCGCCCCCGGTCAGGCACCCAAGGCGGTGTTTGAACTGGGCAGCGCAAAACCGGTGGCGGTCTACGCCTACTGCAACCTGCATGGTCTGTGGATGACGAAACTTTAAGAAATAAACGGGCTCCTGCCAGTGGTTAAACGCTTGCAGGAGCCTGTTTTGGCGTGCAGCCAGAGGGATGATGCAGCGTTAAAAATATTCTGCTTGACCTTGTGCAGAGGATGAAGTAATATACTCGCAAGAAACCGACTTCCGAGTATAGTTTATGCAAGTACGCTTTGAGGAGGAAATGCTATGCGTTCCGAACAGATAAGAAATCAACTGGAAATCGTGCAGGGGAACATTACCAAGCTGGACTGTGACTGCATCGTGAATGCAGCCAACCGCAGTCTGCTGGGCGGCGGTGGCGTGGATGGGGCCATTCACCGGGCAGCAGGGCCGGAACTGCTTGCCGAGTGCCGCACCCTGCACGGCTGCCGCACCGGCGAAGCGAAAATCACCAAGGGCTACCGGCTGAAGGCAAAGTACATCATCCATACGGTGGGTCCCATCTACTCCGGCACCCCGGAGGACGCTGTGCAGTTGGCAGACTGCTACTGCAATTCGCTGGAGCTGGCAAGGTCCTACGACATCCACAGCATCGCCTTCCCGGCAATTTCTACGGGCGTGTATGGCTATCCGCTGGATGCCGCCACCCAAATTGCGGTGGATACAGTGACCGATTGGCTGCAAAACCACGCCGACTACGATATGAGGGTTATCTTCTGCTGCTTTGATGCCCAGACGGCGCAGGCGTATCAGACAAAAATGGAGTAAACATTGAAATACAGAGAGATCGTGGACGGCATTTTTCTTGACCGCCCCAACCGTTTTATTGCCCATGTAGATGTGAATGGTACGGTGGAAACCGTCCATGTCAAAAACACCGGGCGGTGCAGGGAACTGCTGCTGTCCGGTGCGGCGGTGCGTCTGGAAGTGTCGGACAACCCGAAGCGCAAGACAAAATACGACCTTGTGGCGGTACACAAGCAGGAACTTGGCTGGGTCAACATGGACAGTCAGGCACCCAACAAGGTGGTAGGAGAATGGCTCTCAAAGCAGGAGTTTGACCTTGTCAGGCCAGAGTTTGCATACGGAAAATCCCGCATTGATTTTTACATGGAAAAGGGCGAACAGAAATACCTGCTGGAAGTCAAAGGCTGCACATTGGAAGTGGGCGGCATCGGTTATTTCCCGGATGCACCCACCGAACGGGGCGTGAAGCACTTGCACGAGTTAGCGCAGGCACAGCGGGCAGGGTATCGGTGCACAGTAGCCTTTGTGATTCAGATGGAAGGCATCACCGAGGTGAGGCCGAATGTTGGCACGCAGCCGGAGTTTGGCACAGCACTGGCTGAAGCGAAAGCCGCAGGCGTGAGCGTGCTGTTCCTGCTTTGCCATGTCGGGCGGGACAGTCTGGAAATCGTGGAGCAGCGGGAAGCGTGAAAAAGGGAGAAAATGAAAGAACACTCTATTTGTGTTTGGCGAATGCAGTCTCCTTCGGCGGCGACAGCGACACCCTTGCTTGCATCACCTGCGGCATCGCCGAAGCCTTTTACGGGATGCCGCAGGAGCTGCGGAACGAAACCTTGAAGTGCTTGCCGGAGGATCTATGGGCGGCTCTTTTTCGTGCAGGTGCTTTTCTGTAAGGTGGGGAAACGTGGTATACTGAGGGCGGCAAATCGGAATTTGGTGGAGGGATGTTTCTATGAAATCTTTTGTTTGCAGTTTGTGTCACAATGGCATAGTTGGAGGAGGTCTGTACCTCGATAGTCAGTCGCTTACTTACAAGACAAACAAGCTTACAGTTGGCAAAAAATACAGAAATTTAGTTTTGCCGATGCAGGAAATAAAAGAAATCTCTTGGAAGTGGATAGTCTTTCCAATTGCAACAGTTAATATGAAAAATGGAGAACTATATAAATTCATTATTTTCAATAAATCACGCTTTGCAAAATGGTTTCAAGAGTATTCTCGATAAATACAAAGTGTCAAATTCGCGTTTGTGGAGCAAAGTGGAACAATGAAAGCCCCATTGGGGCAGCGAAATCGGCAATGCGGCAGGCTATAACCGGCAGCTTGCGGCGCAAAAGTAGCTGAGGAATCCCGACAGGGGCAAAAAAGGAACAGATGCCGTGGATTCAGCGCAGCCAGAGGTAGTAGAACGAACGCGGATAGATTTGTTAGAAAAAGATATACTGCCATCTTCAGGAAGGCAAAAGAGGACTTTTCGAAGATTGTAGATTTTTTGAAGTAGTAAAAAGCTGAAGCGTTTGGAGCTGACCGCTTACGATTTGAGCCTTGTAGTGGTTGTTTTGCAAAATTTTTATTCTTTACTTGATAACTGTATACGATAAAACCAAAGGGAGTTCTGCCCGGACCTTCGTCCGTGGCAGAGCTCCCTTTTTGCCTCATAAAACTTATTGCGAAGTGGGTGGTGGTCTGCCGGGCAGCAGGAAAAAAGATGTTCATAGCGCTGCCTGATACCGCGCTCAGCGGAGCAAGAACCACACGCCCAGCAGGATCGCAAGGAAGATCAGGTTGGACAGGGTGAACAGCCCAAAATACTGCTTCTTCCCCTGTGGCAGCTCCCGTGCGACCTGCCGGTAGGAAATAAGACTGGCCATGGATGCGATCAAAGTGCCAAGACCTCCCAGATTGGTGCCGATGATGAGGGCTTGTGTCTCTGCCGTGAATCCGGACAGCAGCAGGGCGGCGGGAACATTACTGGTGACCTGCGAAGCAAGAACCGCCACCAGCACTTCCCGGCCGGTCAGAAACTCCTGCAGCCAGCCGGAAAAGGCCGGAATGCGGCCAAGATTGCCAATGAAGATGAAAAAAGCCACAAAGGTCAGAAGCAGGGAATAGTCCACCGTCCGCAAGGTGCGTGGGTCTGCAAAAAGGGCGCAGACGAGCACAGCGGCAAAGGCAATGCCATAGGGCAGCACCCGGATCACGGACAGCAGGCAGACGGCAAACAGAAACAGATACAGCAGGATGATCTTCTGATCTCCCTGAGATGCAGAAGAAACAAACTTATCCATGGAAAGGGCGGCAGAGGCTTTCCGGCAGACCAGCGCTGCCCAAGCCAGCAGCAGGAGCAGAGAGACCAGTGTGTAGGGCAGCATAAGAAGCACAAATCCCCCGATGCTCATGCCGCTTTTTCCGTAAAGATAGAGGTTCTGCGGGTTGCCGATGGGAGTCAGCATACTGCCAAGGTTTGCCGCAATGGTCTGCATACAGACCACCGGGATCAGAAGGGAGCGGCGGACATCCGCTCCCAGACGGCTCAGGACCACGAACGTAAAGGGAACGAAGGTCAGCAGGGAAACATCGTTGGTGATGAACATGCTTCCGAAAAAGCACAGCCCGACCAGTACCAGCGTCAGCTGAAAGGTGCTGTGGGTGCGGGACAGCAATGCCCGTCCCAGTCCATCAAAAAAGCCCTGCCGCCGCAGTCCGGCCATGACCGTCATCAGGGAGAACAGAATCGCCAGCGTGCGCAGGTCGATGTAGCCGAGATACTGCACATCCGGCGGAACAAAGAAGGCGGAGACAACGGCCAGCACAGCGGCTGCGGTGAGGACCGTTTCCTGCTGAATGAATTGTTTGAGTTTCATAGAGACACATCCTTGTAGTTGTAAAGGCTGCCCTGCTACGGTGCCGGACGGCCTTCTTCCGCATTTCAGAGCAACAGCTTCTGCGATCTTTTTTTTGCAGCACCATCCTACTCCATTAGCGGGGCATCGTCAAGAGAAAACACAAAAAATGCAATCAGAATAAATTCATGCGGTATGAGCGGAGCAACGTGCCGGAGTACATGCTCTCCGGCTCTCGAGGTGACTTTACCGGCGTGGGTGATACTCAACATATGCTTTTCTGTTCTGACCAAGCACGGTCGGATTCAGAGGCTGTGTTGAGCGTGGGACTTTTTGTGTTATATATTGCTGAAAGACCGTATCAAAATTGTTCTGATGGAGCAGCAGAAAAAGCTTTTTGAAAAGTAAAAGCTCTTGTGTTCCGTGAAAAAAGAAGGTAATATAAATACAGACCAGGACACGGAATGCAGGGAGGGATGAAAACCATGTTTTACGAGATCATGCACCGGGAAAGGACATTCCATATGAGTGATTCTACGTTGAAAGAGCTTTGGCAGCAGGTCGCAGAAAAGAAAAGCTGTGAAGCAAAACAGAAAGAACTGACCGCCCAGCGAAATGCGCTTGCTGATCGTCTGAAAAAGCTGGAAAAATCCAAGCTGGCGGAACAGGCTGATGTTGACCGTCTGGAAGGTCACAGCCTTGCCGCATTTTTCTATCAGGTCATCGGAAAAATGGATGAAAAGCTGGACAAAGAACGGCAGGAAGCCTATGCAGCCCGTGTCAAGTACGATGCGGCTCTCCATGACCTTTCTTCCGTTGAGGCCGACTTGGAGCAGATTCAAAACAGGCTGGTAAGGCTGTCCGATTGCGATAGGCGGTATCAAGCTGCTCTTTCTGAAAAGATCAAAAGCATCAAAGCCTCTGCCCACCCGGCCGCACAGCAGGTTGCGGAAAGTGAAAGCCGTATTGCCGCTTTGAAAGTTCAAAAGCAGGAGCTGCTGGAGGCCATCAACGCAGGAAAGACCGCCCTGCATACGGTCAACGAAGTTCTGGAAACCCTCGACAATGCCGAGGGCTGGAGTACATGGGACGTAATGGGCGGCGGTTTGATGGCCGATCTTGCCAAGTATGAGGAACTGGACAATGCACAGAAGCAGATTGAACAGCTCCAAGTGGAACTGCGGCGGTTCAAAACCGAACTTTCCGATGTCGAGATCACTGCAGACCTTCAGGTCACGGTAGACAGCTTTTTGAAATTTGCCGATTTCTTCTTTGATGGCCTCTTTGCAGACTGGGCGGTTCTGGACCATATCAATCAGGCACAGAGCAGAGTAGAAAACACCAAGGGTCAAATCAAGCGAGTACTTGCACTTCTGAAAAAGATGCGCGAAGATGTTGATGTCCAGATCGCTGATGAAAAAGAAAAGCAGGAGCAGCTTGCGGTGGAAACCGAGCTGTAAGGTTAGAGCGTTCGCTTATGTGATATGCTCAATTCAATAACTCGGAAGTTATGGGAGAAAAGCTCAATGGAGGAACGGACATATCAGACCCGTTGCGGAACGATTCACTATTGGGTGAGTGTGTCAAACCCGGATACAATTACTCTTGTTTTTCTGCCGGGATTGACTGCGGACCATCGATTGGTTGATAAGCAGATTCAGTATTTCGAGAGAAGGTATAATGTTATCGTCTGGGATGCGCCGGCACATGGCTCCTCATGGCCGTTTCGATTTGATTTTGATCTGTTCGATAAGGCAAAATGGCTGAACGATATCTTAAGCCGTGAAGGAATCGCAAAGCCTGTTATTATCGGGCAGTCTATGGGCGGATATGTGGGACAGGCTTATGCGCAGCTTTACCCAAACAAAATGACAGGCTTTGTCGCCATTGATTCTGCACCGCTGCAACGAAGCTATGTGACAGCAGTTGAAATCTGGCTCTTGAAACGGATGGAACCGGTATATGCTCACTATCCGTGGAAATGGCTCCTGAAATCGGGGTCGGAAGGCGTTGCCACGTCTGATTACGGTAGAAACCTCATGCGTGAAATGATGCTGACCTATGACGGCAATCAGAAACGCTATGCACAGATTGCCGGACATGGTTTTCGTATTCTGGCAGCGGCTATGGAGAAGGACCTGCCGTATGAAATCAAGTGTCCGGCGTTGCTGATATGCGGCACACAAGATCACGCTGGTTCGTGTATACGGTACAACAAAGCATGGCATCGCAATACGAATATTCCTTTGACGTGGATCGAAGGAGCAGGACACAATTCCAATACAGACAAACCCGAACAGGTGAATCGTTTGATAGAGGAATTTGTTGCTGATATTTTATAACGGGCAATTTCCATTATTCGACCAACAAAATCAAACCATCCCTTCAGCGGACGACCCCAAAACGGTTGTCCGCTCTTTTTATGCCCGCGCATCCCGGCAGGGGAGAACTGCCCGGCGAAACCGTCTGCGGGCGGCGCATGAAACGGTCAACGGGTCAACAGCTCAAAATGATTCCGCTTTGTGACCAGCAGCCCTTCCTTTTGCAGCTTGGAAAGCTCCACCGACATGGCGGCACGTTCCACGCAGAGAAAATCTGCCAGCTGCTGACGGTCAAAGGGGATGTCAAAGGAGAGGGAAGACTGCCGGATGGATTCGGCAGACAGGTAGGACAGCAGCTTTTCCCGGGTGGTGCGCTTGCTGACATGGGTGATCTTATCGTTAAAGAGCAATATTTTGTTTGCCAGAACGCTGACCAGATTGCGGATGAGCTTCTGGTGATGGTCGCAGGCGGTGGGGCAGGCGGTGAGCAGCCGCTTGACGTTCAGCAGCAGGATCTCGCAATCCTCCTCTGCCACCACGCTGATGTTCAGGATGGCACCGGGGGTGGCGGCGTAAGGTTCGCCGAAAAAGTCTCCGGTGTTGCACTTGGACAGGATGTTGCGGTGTCCCCAAAGGTCCTCCTGAATCACAAGGGTGGAGCCGGACAGCATGAGCCCCATGACCTCTGTGGAATCTCCGGCACGGAAGATGTAGGAGCCCCGGGGCCGGGTGATCTTTGCCGCACTGACACAGTGCAGGATGGACAAAATTTCATCATCGGTAAGCCCGGTAAAGAAGGGGCAGCTCCGCAGAACAGGCAGATATTTTTGCATAAAAGCTCTCCTTGTTGGAATTCAAACATACAAGTTGCCTTTAGTATACTATAATAAGGCTGCAAATGCAAAAAACACCCCAAATTGGAGGAAATAGATATGATTCGGAAGATCATCCATATTGACGAAGAAAAATGCAACGGCTGCGGCTTGTGCGCAACCGCCTGCCACGAGGGAGCTATTGATATTATCAACGGCAAGGCAAAGCTGGTGCGGGAAAATTTCTGCGATGGCTTTGGTGACTGCCTGCCAGGCTGTCCCACCGGCGCAATCACCTTTGAGGAGCGGGAAGCCCCCGCTTACGACGAGGCGGCAGTGCAGGAGAACAAAAAGAAGAAGGAGCTGCAGGAGAAGATGAAACACCTCCATGAGGGCGGCTGCCCCGGCTCCCGGATGCGGATGCTGGAACAGCCGGAGGCCACTGCCGAAAGCACAGTTTCTGCCCCCGTGCAGCCGGTCTCCCGCCTGCGCAACTGGCCGGTGCAGATCAAGCTGGCACCCGTCCATGCGCCCTACTTTGAGGGCGCGAAGCTCCTGATCGCAGCGGACTGCACGGCATACGCCTACGCCAATTTCCATCAGGAGTTTATGCGCGGCAAGGTGACTCTCATCGGCTGCCCGAAGCTGGATGCTGTGGATTACGGCGAAAAGCTCACCGAGATCCTGCGCAATAACGATATCCAGAGCGTGACCATCCTCCGCATGGAGGTGCCCTGCTGCGGCGGCTTGGAGATGGCAGCGAAAAAGGCGCTTCAGGTCAGTGGAAAGTTCATTCCGTGGCAGGTGGTCACCATCTCCATTGACGGAAAAATTCTGGATTGAATGCACCGGGCAGACCTATACCGCTTTTTAATGCTTCACGCATTTCCTGCCTTGCGGTAAAATACCATAGATTCCATAAGCGGGCGACCTGAAAAAGGCTGCTCGCTTTTTTATCGTCATCGCAGTATTTTTGCGGGAACGGCTTTTTGCCGGTAAGGGCTAAAAGCGTTCCATAGAAAATAGGTGCTCTTTACAAGAAAAAATCTTGAAACGCTTCTGTTATAATGTTACAATTATGCTACATAATGGGATAGATATTCAAAAAAAGCTGCTGACAACCTGACGTGATCAATGCTGCAATGAACTTCTTGAAACCTGTGCAATGGAAATGAAACCGGAATGCGGCCGTCTGGGGCGGAGAAAGATTGGATAAAATGAAAAACTCTGGAATGAGCGAAACCATGCAGACCTTGACGCGGAAAAGCGCCTGTGTGGTGCTGAGTCTGCTGTTGCTACTGTCAGCCGTGCTCCCTGTGAAAGCTGCCGCGGAAACCGCCCCTGCAAAGGTCGTCCGTGTCGGCTCGTTTGAGGACACCTTCAACTATGTCAACGAGAAGGGCGCAAGAAAAGGCTACGGCTACGAATTGCTGGAGACCTTATCCGGCTATACAGGCTGGCAGTTCGAGTATGTGACCTGCGACTGGTCAGACTGCTTTGAAAAACTTGAAAACGGCGAGATCGACATTATGGGCGGTATCTCTTATACGGAGGACCGCACCGAGGAGATGCTGTTTTCAGACGAGCCGATGGGAGTGGAAAAATATTACCTCTACGCCGATCTCTCACGCGCAGACATCTCCGCCTCCGACTTCAAAACGCTGAACGGCAAAAAGATCGGCGTTCTGATGGGAACGGAGCCGGAAGTGATGCTGACCGAGTGGGAAGAAAAATACGGCCTGGAAACGGAACACGTCAACATCTCCAACAACGAGGATGTGAAGCAAAAGCTGGCAAATCACGAGATCGACTGCTTTGTTTCGCTGGAAGAATCCTTCTGGGCAGAGCTTGGCATCTCGACCATAACCCGTGTGGGAGAATCCGGCATCTACTATGCGATCAACAAAAACCGGCCTGATATCAAGGAAGAATTGGACGATGCAATGCGCGCGTTGGACGAAGCTGTGCCTTTTTATACGGCGGATCTGTACAAAAGATATTTCTCAATGGATTATACGCCCATCCTTACGGGGGAGGAAAAAGCGTGGCTCAGAGAGCACGGGGCCATCAAGATGGGTTTTCTGACGAGTGACAGCGGCGTCAGCACCTTTGACCCTGCCACCGGAGAGTTTACCGGGGTAATCACGGACTATATTCAGTTTGCAGCAGATTGTCTGGGCAATCAGGAACTGGAATTCCAGCTGGTCGGCTATGACAGCAAGGAAGCAGAACTGGATGCGCTGAAATCGGGCGAGATCGACATGATCTTCCATTTCGACCAGAGCCCCAATCTGGCGGAAGAGTATCACTTTGCCTGTACCAACACAACGTGGACCTCCAACCTGATGGCGGTCACGAACAAACAGCACTTTAACGAAAACAATGTAAACCGCATTGCCGTTCCCCAAAACAAACTCTCCCTGAAAAAGTACCTTGCGTTTTATTATCCGCAGTGGGAGATCGTGGACTGCGATACACAGGAGGATGCGGCAAGGCTGATCGAAACCGGACAGGCAGATTGCTTTGTTACCGGGATCAGCAGTGAGAATAAATACAGCAAGAAATACAGCTTTTACAGCGTTCCGCTGTTGAACCCTGTAAGATCCTGCTTTGCGGTCAATAGCGGAAACCGCAGCCTGCTGTCCATCCTGAACAAAACGATCAAGGCAATGCCTGTTAATATGCTTGCCGGCGCGCTTGCGATGTATAAGAGCTCCGCGCGGAAGGTTACCCTGAGCGATTTTATAAAGGATAACTTCTTTAAGGTTATGTTGATCAGCAGCATTGCTGTTGCAGTTGTTCTGCTCACGATTTTGATGCTGCTCCAGAAGGCGCGTAAAGCCGAAGCTGCTGCAAGGAAAGCCGCAAACGATACGCAGGAACTGAATGCAAAATTGCAGGTCGCCGTGGAAAAAGCAGAGAGTGCGAACCGCGCCAAGTCCACCTTCCTGTTCAATATGTCTCATGATATCCGTACCCCCATGAACGCCATTATCGGTTACGCAGACCTTGCCTCCCGGCATCTGGACGCCCCTGCAAAGCTGGAAAAATACATGGAGAACATTCAGATATGCGGACAGAACCTGCTGGTGCTGCTGAACAATGTGCTGGATCTTGCCCGAATTGAGAACGACAGGACGGAGATCGAATATTCTGTTTCGGATGTCGAAAAAGATTTTCGTAACTGCATTGCGATGTTCCAGAATCAGGCAGACAGCAAGGGACAGACGCTTACGGTGACAACACATCTGCTGTATCCGTATATCTATGCGGATGTTCCGCATCTGACTGAGATCTGCACGAACCTCGTCAGCAACGCGGTCAAATACACAGGTGCCTGCGGCACGATCCACTGTGATGTCACGCAGAAACCCGGCAAAAAAGAGGGCTGGTGCGATACGGTGATCACGGTTGCCGATAACGGCATCGGGATGTCGCAGGAGTTCCAGAAGCATATCTTTGAACCCTTTGAACGGGAACGCACTTCCACTGTCAGCAAAGTGGAGGGCAGCGGCATCGGGATGGGCATCGTGAAAAAGCTGGTCGAGCTGATGAGCGGCACCGTGGAAGTGGAGAGCAAGATCGGTGTGGGCTCCACGTTTATTGTGACCATTCCCTGCCGCATTGCATCGCAGGAGGAAACACAGGCGAAACGGGATACCACTTCTTCGGACAAAAAGAGCCTGCTCGGTGTGAAGATCCTGCTGACCGAGGACAACGACCTCAATGCAGAGATCGCCGCCGAGCTGCTGCAGGAAGAGGGCTGCACGGTAGACCGCGCCAAAGACGGCGTGGAATGTGTGGATATGCTGGAAAAAGCTGCGAACGGAACCTATCAGCTGATCCTTATGGACATCCAGATGCCTGTGATGAACGGCTACGATGCAGCAAAGAAGATCCGGAGAATGGAAGACCCCCAAAAAGCGGATATTCCCATCATCGCCATGACTGCAAATGCCTTTTCCGAAGATAGGCAGGCGGCACTGGATGTCGGGATGAACGACCATGTTGCAAAGCCGATCAATATGAATGTCCTTGTGCCGACCATCCGGAAATACCTTTGATGCAGACAGAAAGCTGTGCACAAGGATGATACCGTATTGTGGAGCGTAAAAGCAAGTTGTGGATACTTTGAAGAAAGAGGACTGTAAAATGAACATTGAAGAACGGGCAGCGCAGGCTGCCGCATGGAAAGCCGCCGGACAGTGCAACTGCGCACAGGCGGTGCTGAAGGCATTTGAGGACAGGCTGCCGGTAGATACCGACACCCTGATGAAGCTGGGCGCGGGCTATGCCGCCGGCATGGGCTGCATGGAAAGCACCTGCGGCGCACTGATCGGCGCTGTGATGGTGGCGGGCGTTGTCACAGACGGCAAGGGCACGCCCCGCATTTCCAAGGAACTGCTGCAAAACTTTCAGGATAAGTGCGGTGCCACCCTCTGCAAGGATCTGAAGGGTATGGAGACCGGCGCACCGCTGTGCCCCTGCCCGGAGTGCGTCCGCAACGCCGTGCTGGCATTGGGCGAGGTGCTGGGAGAGTAAGACGAAGAAAGTCTTGTTTGAAGGAGATATTTTGCGATGGAATACAAACGCTTTGGCAGTAAGATCCTTGTCCGCATCGACAAGGACGAGGAGATTCTTGAAAAAATAAAGGAGCTTGCTCTGAAGGAAAAGATCCGCCTTGCCGCCGTTCAGGCGCTGGGGGCCACCAACAGCTTTACGGTGGGCGTATACAATGTGGCCGAAAAGAAATACTACGCCAACACCTTCAGCGGCAGCTTTGAGATCGTTTCGCTGACCGGAACCATCAACACCATGGACGGTGAATTTTACACCCATCTGCACATGAGCGCCGGAAACGACAAGGGTGAGGTGTTCGGCGGGCATCTGAACCGGGCGGTGGTCAGCGCCACCTGCGAAATGGTGGTCGATGTTCTGGACGGAACGGTAGACCGTGCGTATGACCCGGTTACCGGGCTGAACCTGTTCAAATTCCCGTCTGTCCAGGAAAATGACTGCGTTGAAAGTGTTTGAGGGTAAGTAAAATGAAGATCCGTAAAGCAGAGGAAAAAGATATTCCCAGACTTCTTGCGCTGCTGGGGCAGGTATTGCAGATCCATGCAGAGATCCGCCCGGATATTTTTATCTCCGGCACCACCAAATACACTGTCGGCCAGCTGGCAGAGCTTTTGAAGCAGGAGGATAAACCCATCTATGTTGCGGTGGACGAGGACGATGTGTGTAGGGGCTATGCTTTCTGCCAGCTCAAAGAGCAGCCCTTTTCCACCAACATGGTGCCCTTCAAGTCCTTGTTTGTTGATGACCTTTGTGTTGACCGGCAGGCACGGGGGCAGCACATCGGAGAAAGTCTGTTTGAATACGTGAAGCAGCAGGCAAAAGAGCTGGGCTGCTATGAGGTGACCCTGAATGTCTGGGCAGGAAACACCCCGGCAGAGCACTTCTACGAAAAGATGGGCATGAAAACAAAGGAACGGCAGATGGAATATATCCTGTGAATGCGGACGCAGGAAGATGACCCGCTGGTAGAATTGTCGGAAAGAAATTGATGATAGAGATGAGGACGGAAAATGTCAATCAAACTGATCTGCAGCGACATTGACGGTACGCTGCTGCAATACGGCAGGAAAGAGCTGGAAGGCGAGATCTTTGAACAGATACGGGAGCTGCATCGGCGCGGTATTTTGTTCTGCCCGGCATCCGGCCGGCAGTATACCAGTCTGCGCAAGCTCTTTGCACCGGTGGCAGACTGCTGCGTGTTTCTTTGTGAGAACGGCGGCGTGATCTATAAAGGCGAACAGTGCATCGCCAAGAACCCGATGCCCCGTGCACTGGCCGAAGAAATTGCCAACGACCTGTGGACCCGCAGCGACGGGCAGGGCGAAGTGATGCTCTCCGGTCAGAATATCGCTTACCTGATGGAGCGGGGCATGGGAATGCTCCAGCGTATCCAGTTCATCGGGAACAACTATCAGATCATTCATGCCCCGTCTGAGGTGCCGGAGGAGATCACAAAGGTATCGGTGTATCTGCACGAGGGCGTGGGGGCCTATACAGAACGGTTTGTCCCACGGTGGAAAGCGGCGAACTGTGCGGTGGCGGGCCCGTACTGGATCGATACCACCTTTGCCAACAAGGGCATCGGTGTACGCAGCATCTGCAGGACACTTGGTATTGACCCTGCGGATGTCATGGCCTTTGGCGACAACTACAACGATGTTTCCATGCTGGATATTGTAGGCACGCCTTACATCATGGATGGCTCTGCCGCACCTCTGCGGGAGAAGTACCCGCAGCACACCCCCCGCCCGGAGGATGTACTGCGGGAATTCTTGAGACAGAACTGAATTTTGGACATACGCTTTCCGAACCTGAAATGATATGATAAAAGGAAATACTTTGACATGACAAGAGTGCTTTTTATCTGCCACGGCAATATCTGCCGCAGCCCCATGGCGGAATTTGTGATGAGGGACTTAGTGGAAAAGGCCGGGCTTTCCGGGTGACGCGGCATGTCCTTGCCCCTGACCCGGAGGCCTTTATCATCGAACCGGCGATCCCGGCGCAGCGCTGGAAGGATCTGCGCACCGAACCACACGGAAAACGGTTGCCCTGAGCGTTCCGGGTGCCTGTTTCAAGGGCAGCGTGCTTTGACAACAGCATCCATGACCGGCACAGCCTACAATGCGTCCGGTATGTGATGTCGGCCCCAAGGTCTGATTGCCGGAAAAAAGCCCCGGAGGGAGGAAAATATCAATGAATCGCAAAAAACTGGAACAGCTGATTTTTGACACCTGCAGTGTGGAGCCGGACTATCCCTGGATGGACACCCCGGAATCGGCGGTGTTCCGCCACCCGGGCAACCGCAAATGGTTCGCGCTGGTCACCACAGTGTCCCGCAGCAAGCTGGGGCTGCCCGGGCAGCAGCCGGTGGACATCGTAAACCTGAAATGTGACCCCCTCCTCATCGGTTCCCTGCGGATGGAGCCGGGCTTTTACCCGGCCTACCATATGAACAAGGACAACTGGATCACGGCAGCGTTGGACGGCAGTGCACCGGATGACACGATCCGGATGCTGCTGGAAATGAGCTATGCGGCAACCGCGCCGAAGCTGCGGAAAAAGCCACGGCCTTCTGCGGCTTGCCCCCTGCCATGACTGCGTGGGATGCGCAGCCCGGAAAAAATAAAGTACACGGAGGAAAAAAGCATGCTGACCTACACCTATGTTTCAAAGGGCAAGTTTGCCCTGATGGAAAAACCAAAGCCGGTGCTGCAGCACGAGCGAGATGCCATTGTGAAGGTGACACTTGCCAGCATCTGCTCCAGCGACCTGCACATCAAGCACGGCAGCGTGCCCCGGGCCGTGCCCGGCATCACGGTAGGCCATGAGATGGTGGGCATCGTGGAAGAAGTGGGCAGCGCAGTGACCAACGTGAAGCCCGGCGACCGGGTAACCGTGAACGTGGAGACCTTCTGCGGGGAGTGCTTCTTCTGCAAAAAGGGCTTTTTGAACAACTGCACCGATCAAAACGGCGGCTGGGCGCTGGGCTGCCGCATCGACGGCGGGCAGGCAGAGTATGTCCGGGTGCCTTTTGCGGATCAGGGACTGAACAAGATCCCGGACGGCGTTACCGACCGGCAGGCGCTGCTGGTGGGCGATGTCCTTGCCACCGGCTATTGGGCAGCGCGCATCTCTGAGATCACCCCCGAGGATACTGTGCTGATCCTCGGCGCAGGGCCTACTGGCATCTGCACCCTGCTGTGCGTTATGCTGCACAGCCCCAAGCGCATCATCGTGTGCGAAAAGGACGAAAGCCGCCTGCAGTTCCTCCGCCAACACTACCCGCAGGTACTCACTGTGCAACCGGAGGACTGCGCCGCCTTTGTGCGGGCCAACAGCGACCACGGCGGGGCGGATGTGGTGCTGGAAGTGGCAGGGGCGGACTCCACCTTCCGGCTGGCGTGGGAGTGCGCAAGACCCAACGCCATTGTGACCGTGGTGGCGCTGTACGATAAGGCGCAGACCCTGCCGCTGCCGGAGATGTATGGCAAAAATCTCACCTTCAAGACAGGCGGCGTGGACGGCTGCGACTGTGAAGAAACGCTGCGTCTCATTGCAGAAGGCAGGATCGATACCGAACCGCTCATCACCCATACCTATCCTCTGCGCCGGATCGAAGAGGGCTACGACCTCTTTGAACACAAGCGGGACGGCGTGATCAAGGTGGCAGTGGAGTGCTGACAGCTGCCGTTAAGGCAAAGCACCAGCGCTCTGCACGATGCCTGCGGACGGGACCGTGCGGCACTGGCTCCCAAAAACGTGGCAGCACGCGGAACCATTGCCGTGGCCCATAGCATGTGAACCGATAAAGCGCCCCCAGAGAGCTTTTGAACTGTACTCTCCGGGGGCGTTGTTTTATTGCAGATCATATTTTGCTTGAGGTTGTTGTGGTGACGGGGGAAGGCGGACACAAGATATTGTTGCAAAAGTGTTATCTTTTCATGAATTTTAGCACTCTGCTCTTGACAGTGCTAAAACTGTGTGCTATAACAAAGGCGTGCTCAGGAGAAAGGGGCATGAGGGAACCGCAAGGCTCCCGGGAAGACTCCGCTCCTGATGCACGATCTTGATTTTATGCCCGACCCGAACGCCGGGATTGGAGGGTTGTTTTATGTTTATGCCTGCTGTTTTTCATGAGAACCTGTTCGATGATCTCTTTGATCCGTTCTGGAACGATGTTGCACTGGAGCGTGCAATGAGCCGTGAGGCTCATGACACCTTTGGCAAGCGTGGCGCGAACATGATGAAGACCGATGTGAAGCAGACCGCTGATGGCAATTATGATGTTGCAGTGGATCTGCCCGGCTGCAAGAAGGAAGACGTTCAGATGGAGCTGAACGACGGCTACCTGACCATTCAGGCTGTCCGCAGCCACAGCAACGATGAGAAGGACGAGAAAGGCCGCTATCTGCGCCGTGAGACCTTCTCCGGCACCTGCGCCCGCAGCTTCTACGTGGGCGATGCAGTGAAGAAGGAAGACATCCACGCAAAGTTCGAGGATGGCATCCTGCACATCCAGCTGCCCGCTCCTCAGCAGCAGAAGGCTCTGCCGGAAAACCCCAACCTGATCGCAATTGAGTAAAACGCCGCGCGTGTGCACCAAGGCACAACGCGTATTTGCTGATCTTCACAGCGCTTTCAGAATATAACAAAACCTCCCCGTGCGGCTTCATCCTGCACGGAGAGGTTTTTTGTTGATCGTCTGTTTTTACCGGCCGGTCTGCTGAGACATGCGGACAGGGAACGTCCGGGTTCAGCGGTTGTCGGCTGCTTCGGTCAGAACAAAGGTCAGCTCAGCGGTGGCGGCGCACTTGCCGTCTACCCACGCCGAAGCCTTGCCTACGCCCACCGGGCCGTGCTGCTCTACCAGTTCACAGTGCAGGGTGAGCACATCGCCGGGGGTGACCTGTTTGCGGAAGCGGGCATTCTTGATGCCGCCGAAGAGGGCCAGTTTGCCCTTGTTCTCCGGCAGGCTCAGCGCTGCCACCGCGCCGGTCTGGGCCAGTGCTTCCAGAATGAGCACTCCCGGCATCACCGGCTGACCGGGAAAATGTCCGCAGAAAAATTCCTCATTGCGGCTCACGCACTTGCGGCCGATGGCCCACTGGCCCGGCTCGTAGTCCAAAATGCGGTCCACAAGGGCAAAGGGATAGCGGTGCGGCAGAAGCGCCGCGATCTCCTCGCTGTTCAGGGCGTTTGCGTCTGCACGCACGGTGCGGGGTTCTGCCATGGGTCAGCCCTCCCATCTGCGCAGAGCGATGCAGGCGTTGTGCCCGCCAAAGCCCAGACTGTTGCTCAGTGCGTAGGTCATGGCCTGCGCACGGCCAGTGTTCGGCACATAGTCCAGATCACATTCGGGATCGGGCTGCTCATAGTGGATGGTGGGCGGCGCAAACTGGTCATGCAGGGCCAGCGCCGTAAATACGGCTTCGATGCCGCCCGCACCGCCCAGCAGATGGCCGGTCATGCTCTTGGTGCTCACCACGGTGAGCTGCTTTGCGTGTTCGCCGAACACCGCATGGATGGCGGCGGTCTCGCAGGCATCGTTCATGTGGGTGCCGGTGCCGTGGGCGTTGATGTGATCCACCTGCTCCGGTGCGATGCCTGCATCCGCCAGCGTCAGCGCCATGCAGTCGATGGCACCTGCGCCGCCGGGGGCGGGAGCGGTGAAGTGGTAGGCGTCGCAGTTGGCACCGTAGCCTACCACCTCAGCGTAGATGTGTGCACCACGGGCACGGGCATGCTCCAGCTCTTCCAGCACCAGCACGCCGCTGCCTTCGCCCATCACGAAGCCGCCGCGCCGTGCGTCAAAGGGCAGGCTGGCTGCATCCGGATCGGTCGCAGTGGAAAGTGCTTTCATACTGGTAAAGCCGCCGATGCCCAGAGGGCTGATGCAGCTCTCTGCACCGCCGCAGACCATGGCGGTCTCATAGCCGTCACGGATGCGGTGGAAGGCATCGCCTACGGCATTGGTGCCGCCGGCGCAGGCCGTCACCGGGCAGGTGCACATGCCCTTCAGGCCAAAGCGGATGGCCACCTGTGCCGCCGCCATGTTGGCAATGGACATGGGCACAAAATAGGGACTTACCTTTTCCATGCCCTTTTCTTCACCGCGGGTGTGCTGCTCCTCAATGGTGGGCAGACCGCCGATGCCGCTGGAAAGGATGACGCCGATCTGTTTGGCTTCCGCTTCGGTGTCCAGACCGCTGTCTGCGACCGCTTCAGCGGCGGCAGCAAGGGCCAGAACGGTAAAGCGGGCCATCTTGCGGGCTTCCTTTTTGTCCACGATGGTTTCCGGGTCAAAGCCCTTCACCTCGCCTGCCAGCTTGCATTTGAAATCGGTGGTATCGAACTGGGTAATGGGGCCGATGCCGCATTTGCCCGCTTTGGCAGCGGCCCAGCTGTCGGCGGTGTTGTTGCCCAGCGGGTTCACGGTGCCAAGGCCGGTGATCACGACTCTGCGTTTTTCCATGAGAGTTTTCTCCTTTTACATTGCCATGCCGCCGTCTGCACAGAGCACCTGCCCGGTGAGATAGCTGCTTTGTTCTGCGGCAAAAAATGCCACTGCATTTGCCACATCCTCCGGCTTTCCTGCGCGGCCTGCGGGGATGCCCTTTGCCATTTCGGCACGGACGGCTTCCGGCAGGGCGGCGGTCATGTCGGTCTCGATAAAGCCCGGCGCGACCGCATTCACGGTCACATTGCGGCTTGCCAGCTCGCGGGCAAGGCTTTTGGTCAGTCCGATCAGGCCCGCCTTGCTGGCGGCGTAATTGGTCTGGCCGGCGTTGCCCCGCAGGGCCACCACACTGGAAAGGTTCACGATGCGGCCCCAGCGCTGGCGCACCATGCGGCGGGCGGCCTCCTTGCAGCAGAGGAACGCACCCTTGAGGTTTGCGTTCAGCACTGCGTCAAAGTCCTCTTCGCTCATGCGCAGGATCAGGTTATCGCGGGTAATGCCCGCGTTGTTCACAAGGATATCCACCCGGCCAAAGGCGTTCACCGCCTGTTCAAAGAGCGTTTTGCAGCCCTCGGCAGTGGAAACATCGGCCTGCACAGCCACAGCATTTGCGTTTTCGGCCTTGCACAGAGCCACCGTCTCGGCAGCTGCAGCTTCGCCGTGGCAGTAGTTTACCACCACATTGCAGCCCTGCTTTGCAAGCTGGATGCACACAGCCCGGCCAATGCCCCGGCTTCCGCCGGTGACAACGGCGGTGCGGATGATCGTTTCTTCGCTCATAGCTCTTCCTTCCATGCTGTCAGTGCGGCGTTCAGCTGCTCCGGGGTCTCCACCGAAGCGCAGACCACGCCGGGCAGGGTCTTTTTCACAAAGCCAGCCAGAGCACTGCCCGGGCCGACTTCCAGAATATGGTCTACGCCCAGCTCACCGAGGCGGCGGAGCGTATCTTCCATGTAAACGCTGCTCTGCACCTGCTTCACCAGCAGCGCCGGGATGCTGTCGGCATCAGCCTTTTCACGGCCAAGGCAGTTGAACAGCACCGGCACCTGCATCTCGCCAAAGGACTCAGAGGCAAAACGCTTTGCCAGTGCATCCCCGGCGGGGGCCATGAGACGGGTGTGGAACGGGCCGCTCACCTTGAGCGGGATGCAGCGGCGGGCACCGGCTTCTTTGGCCAGTGCGGCGGCTTTGTCCACAGCGGCTTTCTCGCCGCCGATGACCAGCTGGCCCGGGCAGTTGTAGTTGCAGATCTGCACACAGCCCAGCTCCGCCGCCTGCTCACAGCAGGCGGCAAGTGCCTGCCGGTCAAGGTTCAGCACGGCGGTCATGCCGCAGTCGATGCCTTTTGCGGCTTCGGCCATGGCTTTGCCGCGGTAAGCGGCCAGCTCGATGGCCTGTTTTGCGGTGAACACTCCGGCAGCTTCCAGCGCGGAGTATTCGCCTAGCGAAAGCCCGGCCACATAAGCGGGCTTTACGCCCTGCTGTGCCAGCACTGCGGTCACGCCGCAGGCAAAGGCCACCATGCAGGGCTGGGTATATTCGGTCTGATTCAGAAGGCCGTCCGGGTCCTCAAAGCAGACGCGGTGCAGGTCGAAGTCCAGCTCTGCGCTGTCGAATGCCGCCCGGAACGCGGGAGAGCCTTCGTAAAATTCTTTGCCCATGCCGGGGTGCTGTGCCCCCTGACCGGCATATAAAACGGCAAGCTTCATTGATTTTGCCTCCATTCGGTCACAAGTTCGTCCATCAGCTCCTGTACCGTGCGCATCCGGTCCAGCCTGCCCACGTTGGCTCCGCAGAAGAACAGGCCCTCCTCCACATTGCCCTTTACGGCTTCGATGAGCGCGTGGGTGATGCAGTAGGGCACCTTGGCGGGGTCGCAGGTCTTCAGGCAGCGGGCACAGTGCCGGGGAGGGAAGCGGGTCCCCTCTGCCAGCGCCTGCACCAGCGGGGTGTTCAGTGCACGGCCCGGCATTCCCACCGGGCTGTGGATGATCCGCACATCTTCGGGCCGGGCGTTCAGCAGAACGTCCTTGTAGCCCTGGGATGCGTCACACTCGTAGGTGGTGATAAAGCGGGTGGCAAGCTGTACGCCTGCAGCGCCCATTGTGGTAAAGTGGGCCATGTCGGCACCGGTGTATACACCGCCTGCCACAAACACGGGGATGCTGTGGCCAAACTGTGCTTCAAAGGGCTTTACCTCGGCCAGCACCTCGGGCAGGATGTCGTCGAGGGTCTGGCATTTGCCTGCCAGCAGATCATCTTCGGCAAAGCCGAGGTGTCCGCCTGCCTTGCAGCCTTCGATCACCACAAAATCAGCGGTGCGGCCAAACTCTTTGGCCCAGCGGCGCAGGATGAGCTTTGCGGCCCGTCCGCTGGAAACGATGGGAGCGATGGCAACATCCGTTGTGCCCACGATGCCGGGCAGCTCCAACGGCAGGCCTGCGCCGGACACCACCGCGTCTACGCCCGCTTCCACAGCAGTGCGGATCGCGGCCGCATAATCCTGCGTTGCCACCATGGCGTTGATGGCTACCATACCGGAACCCTTTGCGATCTCCTTCGCCTTCCGGATCTCGGCGGTCAGGGCACGGTGATTGGCGCTTGCTGGGTCGCGGGCAAAGTCCGGCTCCCGGTAGCCTGCATCGGCGGTGGAGATGCACCCCATGCCGCCGCAGGCTGCAACAGCACCGGCCAGCCCGCCAAGGGAAACGCCCACACCCATGCCGCCCTGTAAGATGGGCACAGACAGGGCCTTTCTACCGAGGGTCAGCATTCGGTGTTCAGCGCGGCAATGCGCTGCCTCCCGCCGTCCCACAGGTCTGCAAGAATATCCGCCACAGGGCGCACCTCGTGCAGCATGCCTGCCACCTGACCGGCCATCAGGCTTCCGGTGGTGGTGTCGCCCTCAAACACGGCGCGGCGCAGGCTGCCAAGGGTGTACTTTTCCAGCTCCATCTTGTCGGCACCGGCGTTTTCCTGCCGGACATATTCACGGCTCATGCGGTTTTTCAGCACCCGCACCGGCGCACCCACGCTGCGGCCGGTCACGATGGTATCGCTGTCCTTAGCCTTGAGCAGGGCGGCTTTGTAGTTGGGGTGGATGGGGCATTCCTCGCTTGCCAGCAGGCAGGTGCCCACCTGCACGCCGCAGGCGCCCAGAGCCAGAGCTGCTGCCAGCTGACGGCCGTCGGCAATGCCGCCTGCCGCAATGACCGGAATGCTGACCGCATCCACCACCTGCGGCACCAGCGCCATGGTGGTCATTTCGCCCACATGGCCGCCGCTCTCGGTACCTTCGGCGATGACGGCGTCGATACCCAGCGGTTCCAGATGCTTTGCCAGCACCGCAGCGGCCACCACCGGGATCACCTTGATGCCGGCGGCTTTCCACATGGGCACGTATTTGCCCGGGTTGCCTGCACCGGTGGTCACAACGGACACGCCCTCGTCCACCACGATCTGCGCAAAGACATCTGCCTGCGGATGCATGAGCATGATGTTCACGCCGAAAGGCTTGTCGGTCAACTGCTTGCAGCGGCGGATATTCTGGCGCAGGGTGTCGGCATCCATGCCGCCCGCACCGATGATGCCCAGCGCTCCCGCATTGGAGCAGGCAGCGGCAAACTCGCCGGTGGCGATGTTGGCCATGCCGCCCTGAATGATGGGGTATTTTGTGCCTAGAATTTCATTTAAAAGTTTCATTGAAAACCCTCTCAGTCAATGCCGTAAGGCATTGCCAGCTCCCCTTTCGGGGGAGCTTTTTTCTGCTTTTCTGTCAGCCAGACCTTCTCTTGGAAAGCACGCTGACCCTACCCGCCCATAAGGCTCCCCCTTCGGGGGAGCTGGCGCGTCAGCGCCTGAGAGGGTCATATTCCACGATCATTCCGCCCCATGTCAGGCCGCCGCCAAAGCCGATGCAGGTCAGCAGCTGGCCCGGCTTCAGCTGCCCGCTCTCGGCCAGCTCGTTGAGGGCGACCGGGATGCTGGCGGCGCTGGTGTTGCCGTGGCGCTCCATGTTCTTGTAGAACTTTGCCGGGTCGGCCTTCAGCGCCCGCACGCAGTGGTCGATGATGCGGCTGTTGGCCTGATGGCAGACCACCCAGTCCAGTTCATCCAGTGTTTTGCCGGTTTCTTCCAGCACAGCGTGCAGACATCTGGGCAGAGCATCCACTGCAAAGCGGAACACCGCTTTGCCATCCATCGTGATGGGGGCAGAGCCTTCGCGGTTGGGCCCGCCGGCATGAATGGCGGCATCACCCCGGGCACCCAGTGTTACGGCAAAGGGCACGGAGGCTGCAGTCAGCTCAAAGACGGCTGCACCGGCCCCATCGCCAAACAATACGCAGGTGGAACGGTCGGTTGGGTCTATCAGGCGGGAGAGAGCTTCACAGCCCACCACAAGGGCATACCGCCCGCCCATCGTTGCCAGCAGCCCGCGTGCCACGGCGGTGCCATACAAAAAGCCGGAGCAGGCCGCGTTTACGTCCAGCGCCGGGCAGTTTTCCGGCAGGCTCAGCGCTGCCTGGATCTGGCAGGCAACGCTGGGGGTCGCATCCGGTGCCGAAAGGGTGGCACAGATGCAGCAGCTGATGTCTGCCGGGGCAAGGCCGCTGCGGCTGAGCGCCTGCTTTGCGGCAGCAATGGCAAGGGTGGCAGCGGATTCGTTCTCGCCGCACCAGTGCCGGGCGCGGATGCCGGTGCGGGTGGTGATCCACTCGTCGCTGGTGTCCACCATGCGGCTCAGATCTTCGTTCGTGACAGTCCGGCCGGGCAGTGCCCCGCCGGTGGCTATCAAGCGCAAAGCAGCGTTCATGGGTTCCTCGTTTCTCCGATCTGACGGTATTTTTTATAGCGCTGATCGGCCAGCGCCCGGCCGCTCATGCGGCACAGCTCTCTCAGGTTTGCACGCAGTGCTTCGTCCAGCGTCTCAAACAGGGCGGCATGGCCGCGCTGTGCGCCGCCCACCGGCTCCGGGATCACCTGCTCCACAATGCCGCCGCGGTACAGATCCTGCGCCGTCAGCTTCATCATCTCACAGGCTTCGCCGCTGCGGGAAGAATCCTTCCACAGGATGCTGGCAAAACCCTCGGGACTGAGGACAGAGTAGACGGCGTTTTCCAGCATGAGGATGCGGTTTGCCACGCCCAGAGCCAGCGCGCCGCCGGAAGAGCCTTCGCCGGTAACGACGGCGATGACCGGCACAGTCAGGCCGCTCATTTCCATCAGGTTCCGTGCGATCGCTTCGCCCTGACCACGCTCCTCGGCGTCCTTTCCGGGGTAAGCGCCCGGGGTGTCGATAAAGGTGATGATGGGGCGGCCGAACTTTTCCGCCTGTTTCATCAGGCGCAGAGCCTTGCGGTAGCCCTCCGGCCCCGGCATACCAAAGTTGCAGGCCAGATTTTCTTCCAGCGTAGCACCCTTCCGGTGGCCGATGACCGTCACCGGCAATCCGTGAAAACGGGCGATGCCGCCCAGAATGGCAGGGTCCTCCTTGCACTGACGGTCGCCGCGCTGCTCAAAGAAATCGGTGAACAATGCGTTCACGATCTCATCGATGTGGGGGCGTTCCGGATGTCGGGCCAGAAACACCCGGTCCTCGGCGGTCAGCGGGCCGCAGGTGCGCAGGATCTCGTCCTCCTCCACGGCCAGCTCAGCCAGTTCGGACGCATGCGCTGTGATGGCTTCCATGTCGTTGCCGCGGCCCTTCAGCGCGGCGATCTGGGCGTCCAGCGGAGCCAGCTGTTCCAGAATTTCTTTGATCATTCGTGCTTTCCTCCTGTGTGGAGCTGTAAGATCTGGATCAGGGTATCCCGCAGCTGGCTGCGGGGGATCACCTGATCCACAAAGCCGTGCTCCATCTGGAACTCGCTGCGCTGGAATCCGGCAGGCAGCTTTTCGCCGATGGTCTGTTCAATGACCCGGGGCCCGGCAAAACCGATCAGCGCACCGGGCTCTGCCAGCATGATGTCGCCAAGGCTGGCAAAGCTGGCGGTCACGCCGCCGGTGGTGGGATGGGTGAGCACACTGATGTACAACCCGCCCTTTGCGGAAAACCGCTGGATGGCGGCGCTGGTCTTGGCCATCTGCATCAGGCTGAAAATGCCCTCCTGCATCCGCGCACCGCCGCTGGCCGAAAAGATGACCAGAGGAAGCCGCTTGGCGGCGGCGTATTCCACTGCGCGGGTGATCTTTTCGCCCACAGCAGTGCTCATGCTGCCCATGAAAAAGCGGCTGTCCAGCACGGCTGCCACGCAGGCCACCCCGCCGATGCGGCCGGTAGCCGTGACAGCGGCTTCGCGCAGGCCGGTCTTGTTCTGGGCGGCAGCAAGCTTCTCGCTGTAGTCCGGAAAGCTGAGCACATCCTGCGGAGGCAGGTCTGCATCCAGTTCCCGGAAGCTGCCGTGATCCAATACCAGACTCAGCCGGTAGTATCCGCCGATGGGCATGTGATAGCCGCAGTTGGGGCAGACGAAAAGGCTTTTGGTCCACAGGGTGCGTGCTGCGCGGCGGCCGCACTGCTTGCACTCCACGAACTGGGGCTCGTGCCAGACGGCCCCGGCGTCCCGCTTGGCTTTCAGCTGGAAGGTGCGCTCCCGCATCCGGCCGGGGAACAGATCTCGGATATCGTTCATCGCTTTTTGCCTCAGACGTGTGCGGTGATGTAGTTGAAGATGTCGCCCACGGTCTTGAGCTTTGCCAGCTCCTCGTCCGGGATGGACACGCCGCAGGCATCCTCCAGAGCCATGTTCAGCTCCACAGCGTCCAGACTGTCAGCCTCCAGATCCTCGGTCAGGCTGGCCTCCATCGTGACCTTGTCCTCGTCGCAGTTCAGGGTATCGACAACGATCTTCTTCATTTCTTCAAACGTCATGGTAGTAGTCTCCTTTGTTTTGTTAAGTTTGTATTTTTAACTAAATATTTTGATGTTTCTTGCGAACACGACTATTATAGCCGAACTGTTGGATAAGTCAAGAATAATAGTTAAAATAATTTATCTTTTACAATTTTGACACAGTTCTCTTCCTTTTTATAAAGAGGGCGGCGGAACACGGAGATCGATCTTCCACACAAAGGCTTTCGCTCCGGGTTCGGCTGCAAAAGCTGATTTCCGTGAGGGGGGCAGACCCCCCTCTTTTCTGTTTTGGCGAAGCGTGGTACAATAAAAGCAGATCATGGCCCTTGGTCGGCCTGTTGGAGGAGAGCGCAAAACGATGAACGATCTTGGCGGCAAGGCATACTATCATCTGCCCGGCCTGTTTGAATTTTATGAGCTGTACCGTGTGTTTCTGCCCCTGTTCCGGGAGCACCGCGCGTATTTCTACGACTGGTGCGAGATCGGTTCCATCTACGGAGCCCCGGCAGACTGCATCTGGGGCGGGGGCCGTGCAGGCTTTGGTGACCAGAGCGCAAAAGAGGTGCGGGCGCTGCTGCGGGAGTACGGCATCTCTGCCCGGCTCACCTTCAGCAATTCACTGCTGCAGAAGGAGCACTTGCGCGACCCGAAATGCAATGCCCTGTGTGCGCTGTTTGAAGCGGGCAGCGGCGTGCAGAATGGGGTCATCGTACACTCGGAGCTGCTGCTGGAGTACCTGAAAGCGCGGTACCCGGGTTTTTACTTTGTGTCCTCCACCACCAAGGTCCTGACGGAGTTTGCCCAGCTGCGCAGGGAACTGGAACGGGAGGAGTTCCGCTTTGTGGTGCCGGATTTCCGTCTGAACAAAGCGTTTGACCAGCTCAAAGGACTGCCGCAGGCCCGGAAGAATAAGGTGGAATTTCTCTGCAATGAGTGCTGCTGGCCCGGCTGCAAAGACCGGAAGCGGTGCTATGAGACCGTCAGCCGCAAAAACCTTGGCGAAGCCTGCCCGGAGCACGTATGTACCGCACCCGATGCACAGGAGGGCTACCGCTTTTCCAAAGCAATGCAGAGCCCGGCGTTTATCGGGACGGAGGAAATCTGCAGGACCTACCTGCCCATGGGCTTTTCCCATTTCAAGATCGAAGGCAGAGGCCTTGGCAGTGCGCTGATCCTGGAATTTCTGCTGTACTACATGACAAAGCCGGAATATCAGCTGCAGGTGCGGGAGGCGATCTATCTGGACAGTATGCTGGATCTGTTCTGAGCTAAAGCGGCGGAAAAATATGCGCAGCGGCTTTTCTTCAGTGCAGTGATGTGCTATAATGAGCGCAGAAAACCGAACAAACAGGAGGGAACACGAGCATGGAATTTACAGAAGTAGTCCGGAACCGGTATTCCTGCAAAAATTTTGATGCAGGCAAGGCGGTGGACGCCGCAAAGCTGACCGAGATCCTGGAGGCAGGCCGTGTGGCGCCGACTGCCAAGAATTTTCAAGAGCAGAAGATCTATGTGATCCAGTCGGCAGAGGGGCTTGCAAAGATCGACAAGGCAACGCCATGCCGCTACAATGCACCCACCTGTCTGGTGGTGGCGTTTGACCGTACCAATGTGTTCACCTACCCCGGCGGCAGGCGGGACTCCGGTGTGGAGGATGCCACCATCGTGGCCACCCACATGATCCTGGCCGCTGCCAATGCAGGCGTGGACAGCTGCTGGGTCAACTTTTTTGATCCGGAGCAGCTGGCAAAAGAGCTGGGCCTGCCCGAAAATGAAGAGATCCTGATGATCATGGATCTGGGCCATGCCGCACCGGGCGCTGTGCCGCTGCCGAACCATGGCTCCCGCAAGCCGCTTGCGGATACGGTAGCATATCTGTGATCGGATAATACAATACCGGCAGGGCCTTCTGATACGGGCTCTGCCGGTATTTTTCTGCAGGACAAAAAAGAAAAGCCTCCATGCGGTTGAACATGGAGACTTTCTCTTTTTATAGATCATGGACCTGGAGGGAGTCGAACCCTTGACCTTTCGGATGCGAACCGAACGCTCATCCCAACTGAGCTACAGGCCCATATGGTGACGCTGTTAGTGTAACTCTGTTCGGATGATTTGTCAAGAGAATTATGTGCTGTTTCAGCGGCGGCCCAGCTGCCAGAAGGCCACAGCACTGGCGGCGGCAACGTTCAGCGAGTCCACGCCGTGGGACATGGGAATCTTCACGGTGTGGTCGCAGGCGGCAATGGTGCTGGGGGCAAGGCCATCGCCCTCGGTGCCCAGAACGATGGCGAGCTTGGGCTCGGCGGCAAGGACGGCATCATCGATGCTCACGGAACGGTCGCTCAAGGCCATGGCGGCAGTCCGGAAGCCCAGCGCGTGCAGCTGTGCGATGCCGTTCTCCGGCCAGTCGGCAGGGGACGCACCGATTTGTGCCCATGGCACCTGAAACACGGTGCCCATGCTCACGCGCACTGCCCGGCGGCACAGAGGGTCGCAGCAGGAGGGGGTGATGAGCACCGCGTCCATATTCAGCGCGGCGGCACTGCGGAAGATGGCCCCCACATTGGTGGAGTCCACAATGCCTTCCAGCACGGCCACCCGGC
The DNA here is from genome assembly GCF_048323735.1 of Faecalibacterium sp. 3. Lineage (NCBI taxonomy): Bacteria > Bacillati > Bacillota > Clostridia > Eubacteriales > Oscillospiraceae > Faecalibacterium > Faecalibacterium sp. 3. The sequence goes on along the minus strand of NZ_JBLWFN010000001.1, from coordinate 2,687,523 downwards.
GCGCATTGCGGCAGACCTCTTCCACACTGCGGGGCAGCGGACGGCGGAACGCGCACAGCACACCCCGGGTCAGCTCAAAGCCGGTCAGGCTGGCCAGCGTGTCACGGTCAGCGGTGTACACCGGCGCATCGCCGCAGCGGGTCAGGATCTCTGCCGCAGGGCCGGTGATCTGTCGGCGCTCCATGAGCAGGGAGAGCGGCGTGTACCCGGCATCCAGTGCGCGGGCGATCACCTTGGGGCTTTCGGCAATGAAGATACCTTTTTCCGGCTCCAGACGGCTGCGCAACTGCGCCTGCGTCAGGCGGGCGTAGATGTCCAGCTCCGGCGCGGAAAGGTCGGTGATCTCAATGATATTCGGCATAAGGAAATCTCCTTTGGAAAAGCTTTTTTCTTATTCTAGCACAACCCGGGCGGGAATGCAAAACTCCATACCCAAAACAGGCCGGCATCCCACGCGGGGACACCGGCCTGCAAGGACAGATTTATTCGGAGCGCAGTGCGGTAACAGGGTTGCACTTGGCTGCGCTGCGGGCGGGGAGCAGGCCGCCGAGGATGGTAAGCAGGGTGGCCAGTACGATCAGGATCAATGCGGCCCTGGGCGGCAGCACGGCAGTGACGCTGTTGGTACCGGCAATGGAATGGATGAGCATGTTGCCGGGGATCAGCAGCAGCAGGCACAGGCCCACGCCGATCACGCCGGAGCACAGACCGATGATGAAGGTCTCGGCGTTGAACACCTGCGAGACGTTGTGCTTGGAAGCACCGATGGCGCGCAGAATGCCGATCTCCTTGCGGCGCTCCAGCACACTGATATAGGTGATGACGCCGATCATGATGGAGGAGACCACCAGCGAGATGGCCACAAAGGCCACCAGTACGTTGCTGACCATGCCCACGATCTTGGTCACGGCGCTCATCAGGGTGCCGACCGTGTCGGAGAAAACGATCACCTTGTCGTCCTGTCCCTGCTCGCGCATGGAGGCGTTGTAGGCGTTCAGGTTTTCCACGATGCGGTTCTTGGCCTCAAAGCTGTTGGGATAGATCCAGATGGCTCCGGGCGATGCGTAATCAGAGTAGCCCAGCGAGCCCAGTACGCTGTTGTAGGTGGTGGAGCCGGACTGCAGGTTCAGCTTGACCAGATCCACCAGATCGTCGGTGCTCATGTTCAGTCGCACGGCATTCTGGAACACCGCAGCGTCGATCTGCAGTGCGTCTTCCACCTGACTGCTGAGCTTGGAAATGTTCTTCTGGATCGCGGTCTGCAGCTGCTGGCTGAACTGCGCAGTCAGCTGGCGCATCAGCTGCTGCATCACGGTGCCGATCTGAGCCTGAATGGCGGCAGTGAGCTTTTCCTGCAAGGCTTCGCCCAGCTTCTGGGTGAGCTGCTGGGAATAGCTTTCCAGATAGCGGGCCATGATGCCCTGCAGGTTCTGCTGCAGCGATGCAGTGAACTGATCCTGCAGGCCGGAGGTATCCAGCAGGCTGCCCATGGATTCGGCAAGGATCTGCTTGAACATGTCGCTCTCCATATAGGAAGAGAAACCGATCTTGTCCAGATTCAGGATGCCGTTGCCAATGATATAGCGCTTGTAGCCGTTCATGACGTTCTTCATCAGTTCCTGCAGCGCATCCTGCGAAATGGACATGTCCATGTCCGCGAACAGCTGGCTCAGATCCAGCGAATCCATCTCCGGCAGCTGCACATCGCTCAGGTCGATGTCGCTCAGGTCAAGATCGTTCATATCCAGCTGGAAGGAGGACGGATCGATGATGGACGCAAGGTCGAAGGAGCCGTTCGTCAAATTGAACGCGCCGCTCAGGTCAAACTGCAGCTTGCTGGCGTCGAACTGGAAGGCATCCTTCAGCGCATCGGTGTCCACAGAGAACAGGGAGGAAAAATCAAGGCTGCTCTTGTCCTGCTGCTCCGTGTCAAAGGGTTCACCGGTGAGCACGTTGGTATCCGGGTGGGCAAGCTGCTGCTTTACGACCTCGCTCTCGGCGGCATGGTCGATGGCGTAATAGGTCAGCGCATGGGAATAGGCAACGCCGGTGGGCAGGATGGTGGAGCTGGCGTCCGGCTTGGGCTGGACGACGCCCACGATGGTCAGATTCGGGCTGTCGGCAACGGCCTGTTCCATGAAGGCTTCATCGCCGGACTGGTTGCGCCAGATCTGGCGGTCCTCGTCATAGGCATAAAGGTCGGAAAGGGTCAGTATCTTGAACTTCAGCCCCACAAAGGTCTCGTAGGGATAGGTGCTGTAACCGGTGGGCGCAGGAGTGTTTTTGTCTCTGGAATATGCTTCCAGAAAACGCAGCATCACGTTTTCATCCTCAATGCCCATCAGGTAAAGCGCATAGTCGCTGACACTGCCGTCTGCGTTCAGCACCAGAATGGCTTCGTTGGCACCATTCGGCCAGCGGCCTGCCTTGACGTCGTACTGGTTCTCGTACAGAGAGGGCGCCTCGGCCATTTCGGTGAACACATTCTGGTTGGTCATGGAGGAGACGATACCGGCAGCAGAGGCGGTGTTGCTCAGGGAAGAGATGGTGCTGTCCGGATACACCTGACGCACGGTGCCGTCCTTATTCTGGCGGTAGATGAGCGGGTAGGAGCCGTAGGTGTACTCGATGGAAGCAGCGTCCTCCGGGATAGGGCAGTCCGGGCTGTCCAGATAGGCTTTCAGGGAGGCAAGGTCGTTGGAATTGGAGGTGTCCTCGGTCAGCTGGGAAAGCAGCTCCCGCACCGTGACCATTCCCTCCGGGGCGGAAGAGGACGATACACTGCCGACGCCGGTGGTATCGGCAACGGCAGTGGTATAACTCTCCGGGTTCAGCAGGGCGGCAAGGTCAATGCCGTTATAGGTAATCTGCAGCGGATACTCCGAAAGGGTGGAACGCTCCATGTCCTGGATATAATTGCTCACACCGGCCGAGAGTGAGAGGATCAGCGCGATGCCGATGATGCCGATGGAACCGGCAAATGCGGTGAGCAGGGTGCGGGCCTTTTTGGTGAGCAGATTGTTGAAGCTCAGGGAAAGGGCCGTCAGCAAAGACATGGAGGAATGGCCCAGATTCCTGTGCACCGGCGGGGCCAGCACGGCATCGTCCGGCAGGAAGGGGGCCGTGTCGGACTGGATGATGCCGTCGCGCAGACGGACGATGCGGGTGGCATACCGTTCGGCCAGCTCCGGGTTGTGGGTGACCATGACCACAAGGCGGTCTTTGGCCACCTCCTTTAGCAGCTCCATGACCTGAATGCTGGTCTCGCTGTCCAGTGCACCGGTGGGCTCGTCCGCCAGCAGGATGTCGGGATTGTTCACCAGAGCGCGGGCAATGGCCACCCGCTGCATCTGACCGCCGGACATCTCGCTGGGATGCTTGTGCAGCTGGTCTCCCAGACCCACCTGTTCCAGTGCTTTGGCGGCCCGGCTGCGGCGCTCCGCACCCGAAATGCCGGAAATGGTCAGTGCCAGCTCTACGTTGGAGAGTACCGTCTGGTGGGGAATCAGATTGTAGCTCTGGAACACAAAACCAATGGTATGGTTGCGGTAGGAGTCCCAGTCGCGGTCGGTGTATTTTTTGGTGGAAACACCGTTGATGATCAGATCACCGCTGTCGTAGCGGTCCAGGCCGCCGATGATGTTCAGCAGGGTGGTCTTGCCGGAACCGCTGGGGCCGAGAATGGCAACAAATTCATTGTCCCGCAGGTTCAGGCTGACGTCATCCAGTGCTTTCTGGACCAGATCGCCGGTCTTGTATTCTTTTTTGATGTGTTTGAGTTGGAGCATGTGCAAGCCTTTCCGGCCGCTCCCCACAGGAACGGTGCCGCTCTTTCCAATGAACTGTCAAAAGCTGCGCTCTGCGCAGAATGTCATACCCTTTCATTTTACCGTAATAATATGAAAAAACTGTGTATAACCGGGTGAGAATTTCTGCGGAATGGATAAAATTATGTGCTGTTGGCAGAGACCGGCTGTCCAAAACGGGAAAAGACCGGGAAAATGAGTCGAAAAGTTGAATTTGCGTCGCATTCGTGCTATTTTAAGAGCAGGAGATGCCGCTGAAAAAGCAAAAAGCGGCATGGCCGGGCCGGACAAAAGAGACCAGATGCTAAAAACCGTGGTAAATGCTGGTCAAAATGGACATGCGTTGTAAAAAAGTTGTAAAAAATAAAGTATGGCGTAAAAATGCAGCCTGATGAAAATAGACACTTCTTCGGGGTTGTACCACTTCCTTTTTGCTCCTTAAAATATACTCGGAAAAGCTTTTACAGCAAAACAGGAAAAACAGGGAATACAGTAAAATACTGCGGAACCCTGTAGCAAGGAGGAAGAATTATGGAACGTACATTTTCACCTATGATCCGTCAGTTTTCGGCAATTGACGGACTGCAGAAGGCGTATACGCTGGTGTATTCGATGGATGCGGACGACGAAAGCGGCTGTCGTCTGACCCTTTGCCGCACCGGGAGCCGACAGTGCATGGAAAGCCGGTACATCGCGGCGGCACCGGAATTCGGCTACCGGATCCTGCGGTATCTGTGTGAGAATGGCGTCCAGCCGGAGATCTGGCAGGATGTGGTAGAGGAACTGGCCGACACAGAACAGCTCAGGCAGAAAGGCGGCGCGTTGTGTGGAGAATGAGAACACAGACAGAACGCTGCAGATCGCCCTTGGAAGCTACGACCGCAAGGAACTGCGGGTACAAAAGAATTACATACAGGAGCAATGCGCCGGGTCAGAGTGCACCTGCTTTCAGAACGGCAGCCGCCTGCTGGAGCAGCTGCAGCAGGGCCGGAGATTCGACGCAGTGATCCTTTGCAGCCAGCTGGAAGATATGAGCGGGCTGGAACTTCTGACGGAGCTCCGCACCACGGAAGCAAGGCCCCCGGTATTGATGATCGATGAAGCCCGGCGGCAGAACAGCAGCATCCTCTGCCCGGAGTCCGGCGAAGGCCTGTGTTATGTTGGCCGTACGGAGCTCAGAAGCCTGCTGTGGGAGCTGTACCGGATGCCGGGACGGCAGAACCGGCAGATGGAACGCAGGTGTCAGGAATTGTACGAGGGCTGGGGAATCCGGCAGCCGGACATGAATAGCCGCTATCTGTCCAGCGCAGTGGGCGTGGTGTATGGCACCATCCAGAAGCTGGCGATCCGCAAGGAGATCCTGCAGGCGGTGGGCGAACAGTATGAGGTGTCGGTCTCTGCCGTGGACAGCGGGATCCGGCGCATGGTCGATCAGCTGGAAGCCAGACCCACCGCAGAATGGCTGGCGTTCAAAGAAAAAAGCGGCTTTACAGACGAAAAGCCCACGACCGGCAAATTGATCTATGCAGTCAAAAACTATCTTCAGCATCAGAAAGGCGGCTGAGCAGGAGGCTTTGGAGGCGTAAAGGTATGGAGCAAGAGTGGCAAAACGACGCGGGAGCACTGACGGCACAGGCGATCCCGCAGAAAGATGTGGAACAGGCCTGCTTCCATGCATTGGGACTGGTCGGACGCAACTGCGAATATCTGGAGCAGCACCTTGCACGGGTCGGAGCCGATGAGCAGACCCGGCAGGCTGTGAATGACATCAGCGCCGCTGCGGCACGGTTGGACCGCACGATGAACGAAGTGATGACCCTGCTGGATTTTCTGCGTGCAGAAGAGCCCCCGCAGCTTTCCCCGCTGGATCTGTGCCAGATGCTGCAGCAGATCGCAGCGCAGGCCGATATGGTGCAGGAGCAGCTGAATGTGGAGCTGACGCTGGACTATGGCGGCTTGACGTCCTGCCGTGTGATGGCCGACTGCAGCGATGCAGAGCTGCTGTGCCTGCATCTGCTCTCCAATGCGCTGCGTGCCTGCGGCACAGGCGGCAAAGTGCAGCTGACGCTGCGCCGGTGTGAGAGTTTCTGGCAGCTGACCGTGCTGGATGACGGCTGCGGCCTGCCGGAAACAAGCAGGGAAGCATGGCTGGAAAACCGCCGCTGCTTTCTGGGCGGGGCCGGGCTTGGCCTGCTGCTCTGCCGCGAGTGCTGCCGCCGTATGGGCTGGGACCTGCAGGTAGAACAGCGTGCACCGGAAAAAGGCACCCGGGCCGTCGTGACCATCCCGCTGTGTGATGAACCGATGCCGGAACCGACCGTGGAATTGCGTTCGGACTGCAGCCCGGTGCGGACGCAGCAGCAATACCAGCTGCGCAATATGCTGGTGCGGGAGCTGCGCACCATGCCGGAGCGCGGCGGCACGGAAGACCTGTGAAGAACCGGTGCTGAAGCCTGCTCTATAAATAGGAAGAAGACACTGCTGCATGATAAATAGGAAGAAGATACTGCTGCATGGGAGAGCGCCTGTGCAGCAGTTTTTGTTTGCAGACTGAGCTGCAGATGCCGCCGTTTCAATCTGGACAAGTTCACAAAATGTTTAACTTTTTGCGCGGAAAATACTATTTTTTCCGTGTAAAATGAAGCACATGCATTGATTGCACCACAGAATTGGATTATAATACAGCTGTATGCGATTCAATGAATGATTCGTTACCAAACTAATTTTTGGTAAAGAAATTGCTTTGCCTTTTACCGGGGACGTCGTCTCCGGCATTTGTCCTTAGGAGGAAAACGACGTGAGAGTAGGTCTTGACATCGGCAGCACCACCATCAAGTGTGTGGTGCTGGATGAACATGATACGCTGCTGTATTCTACATACGAACGGCACTACAGCCATATTCTGGAAAAGGCGCAGGAGCTGCTGCGCCGCATCGATGCCGAGCAGATGCACGGTCAGAAGGCGCTGCTGAGCATTTCCGGTTCGGCGGGCATGGGTCTGGCCGACAGCTGCGGCGTGCCCTTTGTACAGGAGGTGTTCTCCACCCGCGTGGCGGTCAAGCGCTTTGTGCCCCAGACGGACTGTGTCATTGAGCTGGGCGGCGAGGATGCCAAGATCCTGTTCCTGACCAATGGCACCGAGGTGCGCATGAACGGCAGCTGCGCCGGCGGCACCGGCGCCTTCATCGACCAGATGGCGACTTTGCTGAAGATGGGTGCCGACGAGATGAACAAAGCGGCAGAGAATGCCCAGCGCACCTACACCATCGCCTCCCGCTGCGGCGTGTTCGCCAAAAGTGACGTGCAGCCGCTGATCAATCAGGGCGCCCGCACCGAGGACATTGCTGCCAGCATTTATAAGGCTGTGGTCAACCAGACCATTGCAGGCCTTGCACAGGGCCGTCCCATCAAGGGCAATATCCTGTATCTGGGCGGCCCGCTCACTTTCAGCAGCGTGCTGCGCAAAAGCTTTGACGAAGCGCTGAACGTGACCGGCACCTGCCCGGAGAACAGCCTGCTGTATGTGGCACTGGGTGCTGCCCTCTATGCCGACAAGTCTTTTGTTCTGTCCGAGGTGGCGGATGCGCTGGATCAGTATGCTGCCACTGCCACCTATGCCAGCGAGCCGCCGCTGTTCGCCAGCAAGGAGGAATACGAGGCCTTTCATGCCCGCCACATGTCCCACAGCGTGCCCCGCGTGCCCTTCAGTGCCCAGTGCGGCCCGGTGCATATCGGCATCGACTCCGGCTCCACCACCGTCAAGCTGGTGGTGGTGGACGAGAAGAGCCAGATTCTCTACACCAACTATCAGCCGAATCTGGGCAACCCGCTGCCCCTGATCCGGGAGCAGCTGCTCAAAATTTACAAGGAGCACCCGGGCCTGCAGGTGGCCAGCGTCACCACCACCGGCTACGGCGAAGACTTGGTGAAGAACGCCTTCCGCTGCGACTACGGTCTGGTGGAGACGGTGGCACACTTTACCGCCGCCAAATACTTCATGCCGGATGTGGATTTCATCATCGACATCGGCGGGCAGGATATGAAGTGCTTCAAGATCGAGGATGGAGCCATCAGCAACATCTTCCTGAACGAAGCCTGCTCCTCCGGCTGCGGCAGCTTTTTGCAGACCTTTGCACAGGCACTGGGCTACGATGTGAAGAAATTTGCGAGCCTTGGCCTGTTCGCAGACCGCCCGGTGGATCTGGGCAGCCGCTGCACCGTGTTCATGAACAGCTCGGTCAAGCAGGCCCAGAAGGACGGTGCCAGCATCGAAAACATCTCGGCAGGCTTGTCCATCAGCGTGGTCAAGAACGCACTGTACAAGGTCATCCGCGCTTCCAGCCCGGAAGAGCTGGGCCGCAAGATCGTGGTGCAGGGCGGTACCTTCTATAATGAAGCCGTGCTCCGCGCCTTTGAAAAGGAGATGGGGGTGGAGGTCATCCGCCCGGACATCGCCGGTCTGATGGGCGCTTATGGTGCGGCGCTGTACGGTCTGCGCCAGAGCCATAAGAGCGGACAGGCCGCCTCTGCTATGATGAACGAGCAGGAGCTGGAAGCCTTTGCGCAGAAGGTGGTCAGCGTCAAGTGCGGCGGCTGCGGCAACCACTGCCAGCTCACCGTCAACACCTTTGCGGACGGCCGCAAGTACATCTCCGGCAACCGCTGCGACAAGCCCGTGACCGGCAAGAGCGCCGACGACAGCCTGAACCTCTACGCCTACAAGCAGCAGCTGCTGGCCGAGTATAAGCCGGTGCCCGGCAGCCGCGGCTCCATCGGCATCCCGCTGTGTCTGGGCTTCTACGAGCTGCTGCCCTTCTGGTGGGCCTTCTGGACAAAGCTTGGCTTTGCGGTGCACACCAGTCCGGTGTCCAGCCGCGGGCTGTATCTGGCCGGTCAGGCCACCATCCCCAGCGACACCGCCTGCTTCCCGGCAAAGCTGAGCCACGGCCACATCAAGGCTCTGAGCCAGATGCAGCTGGACGCCATTTTCTATCCCTGCCTGACCTACAATGTGGACGAGGGACTGGGCGACAACCACTATAACTGCCCGGTGGTGGCCTACTACCCCGAGGTTCTGGCAGGCAACTGCCCGGAGCTGGAAGGCACCAAGTTCATCTATGACTATGTGGGCATCCACCGCCCCAAGGACTTTGTGCACAAGATGGCAAAGAACATCCTGCCCAAGTACTTCGGCGGCATCTCGGAAAAAGAGGTGCAGGCCGCAGCGGATGCCGCCTATGCGGAATACGAGTCCCACATGGCAAAGATCCGGGTGAAGGGCAGCGAGATCATCGATGAAGCCCGCCGTCAGGGCAAGCGCATCATCGTGCTGGCAGGCCGCCCCTACCATGTGGACCCCGAGGTGAACCACGGCATCGACCGCCTTATCACCCGCCACGGCGCTGCCGTTGTTACCGAGGACAGCATCTCCAACCGGGTGCAGAAGTTCCCCACCAGCGTGCTGAACCAGTGGACCTACCACAGCCGCCTGTATGCCGCCGCCAAATACTGCACCACCCAGAAGGATATGGATCTGGTGCAGCTGGTGTCCTTTGGCTGCGGCGTGGATGCCATCACCACCGACGAGACCCGCGAGATCCTGCAGGAGGGCGGCAAGCTCTACACCCAGCTCAAGATCGACGAGATCACCAATCTGGGTGCCGTGAACATCCGTCTGCGCAGCCTGTTTGCCGCTCTGGATGAGCGGGACGAGGTAGCTGCAGAAAAGGCAGAATAAAATAGAGAGAGCGCAAAAGGCTTTTTAAAAAAGCAACATAGGAGGAACCTATGGAATACAATTATCCCAAATTTACTCCGGAGATGAAGAAGACCCATACCATCCTCATCCCCAACATGGCCATTACCCAGTTCCGCCTGCTGGAGTACGCCCTGCGTTACGACGGCTACAAGTGCGAGATCCTGGGCAACTGCGGCAGTGCCGTGGCACAGCTGGGCCTGAAATATGTCCACAACGACACCTGCTACCCGGCCCTGCTGGTCATTGGCCAGTTTCTGGACGCACTGAACAGCGGCAAGTATGATCTGGACCACACCGCCCTGCTCATCACCCAGACCGGCGGTGGCTGCCGTGCTTCCAACTACATCCATCTGCTGCGCAAGGCACTGGTCAAGGCGGGCTATCCGCAGATCCCGGTGGCCAGCCTGAACTTCTCGGGTCTGGAAAAGGACAGCGGCTTCCAGATGACCCTGCCGCTGGCCCGCCGTGCACTGGCCTGCATTTTCTACGGCGACATGCTGTGCGCCCTGCGCAATCAGGTGGCACCTTACGAGAACGAGAAGGGTGCTGCCGATAAGATGGTAGACCTGTGGGTGGAACGTCTTGGCCGTGTGCTGCTGGCGGGCAAGGGCTACACCGCCGGGGAGATGAAGCACACCTTCCCCCTCATCGCAAAGGACTTTGCCGCCATCCCCGTTACCCGGGTGCCTAAGGTCAAGGTGGGCGTTGTGGGTGAGATCTATGTCAAGTACAGCCCGCTGGGCAACAACGACCTGCAGAAGTTTCTGGAAAGTCAGGACTGTGAGGTGAACTTCCCGGGCCTGATGGGCTTTGTGCAGTACTGCGCCTTCAACATGGGCGAGGATCATGTGCTGTACGGCGGCAAGCTGGCGGTGAAAATCGGCATCGATCAGTTCCTCAACTGGCTGGATGGCATCGAGCGCGCCATGCTCAAGGCCGAGGCCGACGCAGGCTTCTACGCCCCCGGCCCCTTCAAGGAGCTGGTGGAAAAGCCCAAGGGCATCATTTCGCTGGGTGCCAAGATGGGCGAGGGCTGGCTGCTGACCGCCGAGATGATCGAACTGGTGCAGGGCGGCTATGGCAACATCGTGTGTGCCCAGCCCTTCGGCTGCCTGCCCAACCACATCGTGGGCAAAGGCATGGTGAACAAGATCCGCGCCCTGTATCCCAGTGCCAACATTACCCCCATCGATTACGACCCCAGTGCCACCAAGGTCAATCAGGAAAACCGCATCAAGCTGATGCTGGCAGTGGCCAAGGAGCGCCTGAATGCCCCGGTGGAGGCAAGGCCCCTGACGGCAGAGGAGATCGCAGGCGGCGCACCCAAAGTCGGCGCAGTGGTCTGAGCTGCTGAAGCGGAAAATACCGAAATGCAAAAAGCCCGTCCGGGCGTAAAACTCGGACGGGCTTTTATCATGCCTTGAGAAAAATCAATGCAGGAGAGATCACTTCTGATTCTTCATATAGATGTGGTGGGGCAGACCGGCAATGTACAGCGGGGTCAGCTCGGCCTGGATCAGCGGACGGGCATAAGCCAGAAATTCATCGGTCATCTGGGTGTGGTTGGCGTTCATCCAGCTCAGCGGCACCTTCTTTTCGAGGTTTGCCACCTCGCTGATGGGGTGCAGCTCGGTGGTGCACTGGTACGGGCTGTTGGAGATGCGCTTCAGGGCCACCATCTGGCCGGTGACGCCCTCAAAAGCAGCCTTGGCAGCAGCACCGCCTACCTGATAGGCCTCGGTGATGTCGGTGCGGCTGGTCAGATGGCCTGCGCAGCGCTGCAGGGTGGAAAGCTCGATGCAGCGGGTCTTGGTGTCCAGATTGCGGGCCACCACGTTGGCCAGATACCGGGCGGTGCCGGTCAGGGCCTTGTGGCCAAAGGCGTCTACAGCGTGCACATCGTCGGCCAGCTCACAGACGTAACGGCCATCTTCCAGCTTGACGCCTTCGGACACGGCAATCACGATGCTGGGCTTCTTTTCCTGCATCACGCGCACCTTCTCAATGAAGTGCTCCACATTGAAGGGCACTTCGGGCAGGCAGATCATGTCCACGCCCTCGCAGTCGTCGCTCTTTGCCAGAGCAGCGGCAGCGGTCAGCCAGCCTGCATTGCGGCCCATGATCTCCACCACGGTGACGTACTTGGTGCCGTACACGGTGGCGTCGCGGATGATCTCCTTCATCACCACGCCGATGTACTTGGCAGCAGAGCCGTAGCCGGGGGTGTGGTCGGTGACCATCAGGTCGTTGTCGATGGTCTTGGGCACGCCCATAAAGCGGATGTCGCTCTGGATGCGCTCGCCGTACTCGGCCAGCTTGCCGATGGTGTCCATGGAGTCGTTGCCGCCGATGTAGAAGAAGTAGCCGATGTTCAGCTTTTCCAGAATGGCGAACAGCTTTTTATAGACGGCCTCGTCCTCATGCCAGTCGGGCAGCTTGTAGCGGCAGCTGCCGAGGAAGCTGGACGGAGTGCGCTTGAGCAGCTCGATGTCCAGATCGTCCGTCAGCACGGTGGAAAGATCCACCACCCGCTCCTCCAGCAGACCGGCAACGCCATTGCACATGCCGTAGACGATGTCTGCGCCGCGGCTCTTGCAGCTCTCAAAGACGCCCGCAAGACTTGCATTGATGACGGAAGTAGGACCGCCAGACTGACCAACGATTGCATTTTTACCCATGATGATTTCTCCTTTTTTGTTTTTCTGTTTCGGCAATATATTACGTGCAGGATGCACGAAAACAGACGCGGGAAAAGGGGTTACAGACGGATGTGGCGCGGGGTGCCGTTGACGTAAACGGGGGTCACCTCGTCCAGGATCAGCGGACGGGCATACTCCTCAAAAGCAGCCGTCACCTGCATCCCGTCGGGGCTGATCCAGTCCAGCGGCACCTTCTTTTCAAGGTTTGCCACCTGCTGCACATCCACCGACTCGGTGATGCACTGATAGGGATAAGCGGAAATGCGCTTGAGCGCGATCATGCGGCCGGTCTCGCCCGCAAAGGCGGCGGCTGCTGCGGCACCGCCCACAGCGTAGGCCTCGTTCACGTCCGTGCGGCTGGCCAGATGGCTGGCGCAGCGCTGCAGGGTGGAGAACTCGATGGCGCGGCTCTTGCAGTTCAGTTTATCGTGGATCAGGTCGGACAGATAGCGGCTGGTGCCGCTGAGCACGGCCTTGTGGCCAAAGGCATCCAGCTGACCGGCAGTGGACACCAGATCGCACAGATAGGTGCCGTCGGCAGTCTTGACGCCCTCGCTGGCAGCGATGATAACGTTGGACTTGCGGCGCTGCAGCTCGTCCACCCGGGCAAGGAACTTGTCCTGATCGAAGGGCACCTCAGGCAGCAGGATCAGATCCGGGCCCTCGCAGTCGTCGCCGCCGGCAAGGCAGGCCGCACCGGCCAGCCAGCCCGCGTGGCGGCCCATGATCTCGGCCACGGTCACGCTGCGGATGTCATACACGGAGGAATCCCGGATGACTTCCTTTAAAATGGTGGCAATGTACTTGGCGGCAGAGCCGTAGCCGGGGGTGTGGTCGGTCAGACACAGGTCGTTGTCGATGGTCTTGGGCACACCGATGAACCGCACACTGCTGCCGACACGGTCACCGTAGCGGGAAAGCTTTGCGATGGTGTCCATGGAGTCGTTGCCGCCAATGTAGAACACCGCGCAGATGTCGTACTTGTCAAACAGGGTGAACAGCTTGATGAAGGGTGTGGAGTCCACATCCGGGTCCGGCAGCTTGTAACGGCAGCTGCCCAGATAGCTGGACGGGGTGCGCTTGAGCAGTTCGATGCTCATGCGGTCGTCCAGCAGGACGTTCAGCTCCAGCATTTCCTCCTTGAGCAGACCCTCGATGCCGTACTTCATGCCGTACACCTTGTCTGCGCCCAGACTGCAGGCTGCTTTGTACACGCCCGCCAGACTGGAGTTGATCACGGCGGTAGGGCCGCCGCTCTGACCAATGATCACGTTCTTGGCCATGAGAACCTCCTTTTGCAAATTTCATTCTTATCATTTTTACGCCGCCTGCAAGATACGGCTTCCGCGCCGCTTTGCATGGGAAAATGGTCCTGAGGCCCTGCACTGCCCGCAGACCGACGGTAAACAGACCGCACCTTGCAAGTGATACAAAAAAGTTTGCGGCATGTGCACACGCTTTTTGTAAAATGTGCAAAATTGCCACATCCTTATTGTACCCGTTTTACCTGTTGTATGCAAGACCCAATTGGTTGCACAGGCAAAAAAATTATGATAAAATAAAAAACAGACCGCTCTGGGGGCGGTAAAAGTCCCCCTCTGCGGGGGAAAATTGGAGAAAGCTGGAAAAACCATGGGCATTTCACACGAATATCATTCGGCACCGCGCCGGTCACGGCACGGCACCGTCAGCGGCAGGCTGCGCTTTCTGGGCGCAGTGATCGCAATTTTGCTGGTATCCTACGCCATCACCGCCATTCTGGAAAATGGCGCAGAGGGCGCGGACGATACTCCGTCCACCAATGCAGGCGGCATTGCCGAGAACATTCTGGCCCCGCTGCCCATGCAGGGCGAGGCAGACAGCAGCAGTGCCGCACCGGACAGCAGTATCGGCACGCCGGACGCTGTCACCCTGGAAGCATTTGGCCCGGCAAAGCAGACCGCCGGAGCGTACACCGTAAAGGCCTATGACGCCAGTGTGATCCGTCAGCCCAGCTGTGGGCAGGTGGATCTGAGCTATTTTGCGGATGCGGCTTTTCTGGGCGACAGCCTGACCGTGGGCTTCTCGGATTACCAGATCAATCTGGGCGGGGCGCTCATCTGCGGCTATACCGGCGTGGGCCCGGATGCCATCGTGAACCGCAGCGCGGTCAAGAGTCCCACCCGCGGGCAGGAGGTGGCACTGGATGTGCTGGCCGCAGCGCAGCCCAGAAAGCTGTATATCCTGCTGGGCACCAACACCCTCACCACACTGGGCGCGTCAGACCGCTTCCTTGCCTACTACGGCCAGATGCTGGATCTGCTGCGCCAGACGCTGGGCGATGGCTGCACCATTTACGTGCAGTCCATCCCGCCGGTGCGGCCCACTGTGGCAGCAGAAAAGCCGGGCCTTGCCACCGATGTGCTGCGCGGGGTGAACGAGCAGCTGGCTCAGATGGCAGCCAGCAAGGGCTGCGTCTATCTGGACCTGTGGGAGGCGCTTGCAGACGGCGAGGGCAACCTGAAGGAGATGCTTGCCGCACCGGATGGTGTGCATCTGAGCGCCGGCAACGGCTATGGCGCGTGGGTCACCTACCTGCGCAACCATGCAAAGTACAGCGCGGACAATTCCTGGACGATGGGCAGCGTGTACAGCGCACAGTAAAACGGAGTGAAAAATAAAGAGCCATTGCACAAAACGGGTGTGCAATGGCTCTTTTTCGTTTGCAAGGCTTACCCCTGTTCCAGCTCCAGCAGATACTGTTTCATCTCCACGCCGTAGGCGTAGCCGGTCAGGCGGCCGCTGCGGCCCACCACCCGGTGGCAGGGCTGAAGGATGGCGATGGGGTTGCTGTGGCAGGCTCCGCCCACGGCCCGGCAGGCAGAGGGCCTGCCAATGGCAGCCGCCAGCTGGCCGTAGGTGCGGGTCTCGCCGTAGGGGATGCGGCACATTTCGGCCCAGACCGCTTTCTGGAAGGGGGTGCCCTTGGGGGCCAGCGGCAGGTCGAATTCCCTGCGCGCCCCGGCAAAGTATTCGTTCAGCTGTTCCTCGGCCTCCTGCAGAAGGGGCGTCTCGCATACCTTGCGGGGCAGGGGCTCCAGCTCCGGCACCCCGTCCGGGCAGAGGGCCAGTCCACAGATGGCATTGTCCTCCTCTTCCAGCCGGAAGGTGCCCAGAATGCTGTTCACATACCAGACGTTCAAAAGCTGCGCTTCCTTTCCTGTGAGTTTGTGTTATACTAAAGCTATCTTAACACAAATGTACATCCGGCGAAAGGGGCGTTTTTTGTTATGGTACAGGCATTGGAAGAGATCATTGCCAAAAGCAGCAGCATCGTGTTCTTTGGCGGGGCGGGCGTTTCCACCGAGAGCGGCATCCCGGACTTCCGCAGTGTGGACGGACTTTATCATCAGAAGTACGCCTACCCGCCGGAAACCATCCTGAGCCACACCTTCTGGGAGGAGAACCCGGAGGAGTTTTACCGTTTTTACCGCGATAAGCTCATCGTGAAGGGGGCAAAGCCCAACGCGGCCCATCTGCGGCTGGCAAAGCTGGAACGGGAGGGCAGGCTGAAAGCGGTCGTCACCCAGAACATCGACGGCCTGCATCAGGCGGCGGGCAGCCGCACGGTGTACGAGCTGCACGGCAGCACCCTACGCAACTACTGCACCCGATGCGGCAAATTCTACGATGTGGACTTTATTGCAGACAGCACCGGCGTGCCCCGCTGCACCGAATGCGGCGGCATCGTAAAGCCCGACGTGGTGCTGTACGAGGAAGGGCTGGACGAAGAGGTGCTGTCCGGCGCGGTGAACGCCATCCGTCATGCGGATACCCTCATCATCGGCGGCACCAGTCTGGTGGTGTACCCGGCAGCGGGGCTCATCCGGTACTTCCGGGGCGACCATCTGGTGGTCATCAACATGCAGCCCACCGGGGCCGATGCCGAAGCCGACCTGTGCATTGCAAAGCCCATTGGTCAGGTGCTGAGCGAGGACGTAACGCTGGATCTGTAAAACAAAAAGAACGGCCCTGTTTCGCGCCGATTCTCGCCCCCGGTCCGGTATGCTGAGTGCATAACGAAAAGAATGGGGGGAAATCAAATGATCCAGGTTTGTGACCCGCCGCGCATGCGGCAGGTAAGGCGGCTTTCAACAGAAGAGTTCTGTCAGCTGGTCAGAGGTGAAGTGAGCTGTGTGTACCGCCCGCGCAGCGAGGTGCTGCGGATGCTGACAGTAGGCGAGGCATGGGGCACCGGCGGTGTGCGGGGCGCTCCCGGTGCCGGATGCATCCTGCTGCCCATGGACGCCGATGTAGCCGCAGCGGCTGCCCTGCGCCGCTTTCTGGGCTGGGGCTGCACGGCGGGCGGGTACTTTCTCACCCCGGCGGCCGGGCCGGACAGCCGTGCCGCCGGGACCCTTGCACCGCTGCTGGCTGCTGCCGCCGCCCGGCAGGAACAGCTGGCCCGGGGCCGGGTGCGGTGGGCTGTGGTGGAGTGCGCTGCCGAAGAAGTGCTGCCGCTGTACCTGCGGCAGGGGTTCGCGCTGCGGGCTATCCGCCCGCTGGACAGTCTGGCCCCCTGCTTCTGGCTGCAGGCGGGCTGTCTGGGACAGAACCAGCCGCCGGTCTGGGTGCCGCTGGCAGACCGGGTGCACATTGCCATCCTGCTGGCCCGGGGCTATGCCGCGCTGGAAAGCCGCGAGAGCCCGCAGGGCACGGTGCTGGCACTGTATCCTGTGTAAAATAAAAGGGGAGGAAGTTCAAATGAAAGCAGTTATTCTGGAAGACTATGCCATACAGCAGGGAGATCTGGACTGGTCGGGCGTGGAAGTGCTGGTGCCGGACGTCACCCGCTATGGGCGCACCGCGCCGGAGGAGGTGGTGCCGCGCATCGGGGATGCAGAGATCGTGTTCCTGAACAAGTGCCGCATCGACGAAACCGTTCTGGCCCGGTGTCCGAAGCTCCGGTGGGTGGGCATCATTGCCACCGGCACCGACAACCTTGACCTGCAGGCCTGCCGCCGCCATGGCGTGGCTGTGGCCAATGTGCCGGGCTATTCTACGCACAGTGTGGCGCAGATGACCTTCAGCCTGCTGCTGGCCATCTGCCAGTGTGCCGACCGCTATGACCGTCTTGTGCAGGACGGCCGGTGGCGCACCGAAGATCCCGCCGCCTACCGACTGCTGCCGCAGGTAGAGCTGCTGGGCAAGACCTTTGGCATCTACGGCTACGGCAGCATTGGGCGGCAGACCGCCCGCATTGCCAGAGCCTTTGGCATGGATGTGCTGGTGTGTACCCGCACCGTGCGGCCGGAGTACGCCGCCGACGGGGTGGAGTTCGTGGACTTTGACACCCTGCTGGCCCGCAGCGATGTGCTCAGCCTGCACTGCCCGGCCACGCCCGCCACGCGCGGACTGGTCAATGCAGACTCCCTTGCCAGGGCAAAGCCCGGCATGATCCTGCTGAACACTGCCCGCGGTGCGCTGGTGGACGAGCAGGCCGTGGCCGATGCGCTGAAAAACGGGCAGCTGGCCTTTTACGGGGCAGACGCATTCTGCACCGAGCCGTTGCCGCAGGAAAGTCCGCTGCGGGGCCTGCCCAACGCCCTGCTGACGCCGCACATCGCATGGGCCACCAACGAAGCTCTGCAGCGGCTGATGGACATTACCACCAACAACCTGCGCACATGGCTGGATGGCGCAGGAGAGAACATTGTGAACGCATAAAAATAACGGGAACGCCGCATGGACGTTCCCGTTATTTTTTAGTTCAGGATACCGCTCTCTTTGATGGACTGCACCGCCTCGGCAATGCGCTCTGGCGGCAGGGTGAGGGCAAAGCGCACATAGCCTTCGCCCAAGGGACCGAAGCTGGAACCCGGGGTGCACAGCACGCCGCTCTTTTCCACAAGTTCCAGACAGAAGTCCATGCTCTTTGCATACTTTGCCGGGATGGGAGCCCACACGAACATGCTGCCGTGGCTGTCCGGCACATTCCAGCCGATGGAACGCAGACCGCCGCACAGGGCATCGCGGCGCTGCTGGTACAGGCCGCACTGGGCCTTTACCATGTCCAGCGGGCCGGTCAGGGCGGCGATGGCGGCTTTCTGCACCGGCAGGAACATGCCGAAATCGATCTGACCGCGCAGCTTTTTAAAGGCGGCTACCACGTCCCTGCGGCCCACAAGGAAGCTGATGCGGGCACCGGTGACGTTGAAGCTTTTGGAAAGGCTGAAGAACTCCACGCCCACATCCATGGCACCGGGCGTGTTGAAAAAGCTGTTGCCCACGGCCCCGTCAAAGATGATGTCGCTGTAGGCGTTGTCGTGGATAATGAGAATGTCGTACTTCTTTGCAAAGGCCACCAGCTCGGCGTACAGCTCCGGCGTGCCCACGCTGCCCACCGGGTTTGCGGGCAGGGAGACGATCATGTACTTTGCCTTGCGGGCCACATCCTCCGGGATATCCTTCACGTAAGGCAGGAAGCCATGCTCTTTGGTCAGCGGGTAATACCAGGGCTTTGCGCCGCCTAGCAGACTGCCCGCAATGAACACCGGGTAGCAGGGGGTGGGCAGCAGCACGGTGTTGCCCTCATCGCACAGCACCATGCCGATGTGGCCCACGCCCTCCTGACTGCCGGCGCAGCTGGCCACCTGATCCGGCGTGATCTCTACGCCGAAGCGGCGCTTGTAGTAGCCGCACACAGCATCCAGCAGCTCAGGCAGATCGCGCAGGCTGTACTTCCAGTTCTGCGGGTCGGCGGCTGCGTCCATCATGGCCTTGCGGATGTGCTCGGCAGGCGCAAAGTCCGGTGTGCCGACGCTCAGATTATAAATGGTACGGCCCTGAGCTTCCAGTTCCACCTTGCGTTCGTTCAGTGCAGCGAAGATCTCATCGCCGAACAAATCCAGTCGTTTGGAAAATTGCATATCCTGATACCCCTCTTTAACACGGATCATTTTGATAATAGGGCTATTTTAGCACGTTTTGCCTGCCTGCGCAACGAAAAGGGCAGATGGGGGAGAAAGTTTCAACTTTCGGTGATGGGAAGCGAAGGATGTTTCACGGGAAGAAGACCCTCTCAGTCACGGCTGACGCCGTGCCAGCTCTCCCGAAGGGCGAGCTTTATGAGTGCAAACCATCAGATGCAAAAGAGCTCCCCCTTTCGGGGGAGCTGGCGAGCGAAGCGAGACGGAGAGGGTTTATCAATCGATCGTCGTTTTTGTCCGCCCCACGCCGATGACGGCGGTGCTGATCTTTTTCCAGCTGTTGCAGCCGCACACACCGTCCACACGCAGGCTCGTGCGCCGCTGGAAGCCTTTCAGCGCTTCCTCCGTCCGGGCACCGAAGATGCCGTCGATGCGGCTCCCGGTCTGGTAGCCCAGAGTGGAAAGTGCGTCCTGCAGGATCATCACATAGCAGCCGCGGCTTCCCCGCCGCAGGGTGGGGTAGCCTGCCGTGGTGCCGCTGCAGGCAGGCGTGCCGTAGCGGCGGTCCATGTGCACCCATGTGGGGGTCTGGCTCAGCGGCTCCACATAGCCCCATGCCCCGGTGCCCCGGGCCGCATTGTAGATGGCCGTGCGGGCGGTCCGGGTCAGGCTTTGGCCCACGTCAAAGGATACGCCCGCGTAGTGCTGGCTGCGGGTGCCGTGGCCGCCCTCCCAGATGCGGCGGAAGGCATATCCCACCGGGATGCCCTTGCCGTACTTGCGGCGGGTCAGGTTCCACGCTTCCATGGCCGCAATGGTGGTCCACAGGGTGGGGCTGGCAGATTTTCCCCGGAACTCCCGCACCCGCAGGGTGGTGCCGGTGCTGTAGGGCATGGGGTCGTTCTCGTTCAGGTTTGCGTAGGTGTAGACCTTGTTCTCGTAGGCGTCGTAGATCAGAAGACGTGCCATCGCTCATTCCTCCTTGCTGCAGTGTGGGCAGCTCTGGGCCTGCAGTGCGGCCCATGTCCCGCGGTCCACGGTGCCGGTCACCAGCAGCCCGGCCCGCTGCTGTGCCAGCCGGACGGCGGCAGTCTCTTCCGGGCCGAAGCGGCGGTTCTCGGTCACATAGCCCTCGGTGCAGTACAGGCAGGAACGCCCGTTCAGCCATGTCTCCACCTGCGCCACGTCCGGTCCCACGCTGCCCGCGCCGATGGCCCGGCCCGGGTAGACCGGCCCCTGCCCGATGCTGCGGTCGGGGTTGGGCATTTCGGCGGCGAGCTGCAGGCTCAGCGCTTCCACCGCCGTCCATGTCTCGTCGTCCGCGATGCCAGTCTCGGGCAGAACCAGCAGCTCCTGTGCGCTGCGGGTGGCGGCGGCAGTCTCGTCGGTGTACTGGTCGGAGAGGGGCGGGGCCTCCACGCTGGAATAATAGTAGGCGATGCGCTGCAAAAGCAGGCTGTAGTACAGCACCGCACTGCCGGAAGAACCCACCGCCAGCGGTGTGCCGGGGTAGGGCAGGCGCTTCAGGGTGACCACCGGCCCGGATGCCCGCAGGGTGGACGCCTTGTCGTACAGGCTGTTCCATGTGGTACGGCCCACCACACCATCCACAGTCAGCCCCGCAAAGCGCTGGTAGGCCCGCACGGCAGCTTCGGTGGAAGCACCGAACTGTCCGTCGATGCCGATGGCCGGGATGCTGCTCTCGTAGGCGCTCATGAGGTAGAGGTAGAACTGCAGCTCCCGCACCGCTGTGCCGGAAGAGCCTTTGCGCAGCACGCCCGGGTACTCGCCGGGGCGCAGGGAAGAGGAAAGCAGCTTGTTGGCGATATCGTTGTACACCTCGTACAGCTTCAACCACGTATTGCGGCCCACCACACCGTCGCTGGTCAGGCCGAAGTAGCTCTGGAACCGCTTAACGGCGGCGGTGGTGGCCGCGCCGAATCTGCCGTCCACCGTGATGGAGTTCAGTCTGGAATACACTGTGCGCGCGATCTTGAGCCAGAACTGCACCAGCCGCACGTTCTGCCCGCTTGCACCCTCCCGCAGAGCGGTGCCCGGGTAGGCGTTGGGGGTGCCGTTGTCGGACTGGATGCTGCGGAACTGATCGTACAGCTCGGTCCATGTGCTCTGCCCCACCACGCCGTCCACGGTCAGGCCGTATTTGCGCTGGAAGGCCCGCACCGCTGCGGCGGTGCCGCTGCCGAACACGCCGTCCACCGTGACCGATGGGATAGAGGAAGTGTACTGGGCCAGTGTGTTCAGCCAGAACTGCAGCTGCTCCACGGCGCTGCCGGTGGAGCCGGTGCGCAGCACGGTGCCGCCCCATGTGCCGTCCGAGAGGGTACCGCTGGACACCTCGCCCTCGCTGGTCAGCTCGGCCAGATCTTTGACCGAAACGTAGATATAGCTGATCTTGTACCATGTCTGCCGCCCCACTACGCCGTCAGCGGTCAGGTTGAA
The DNA here is from genome assembly GCF_048323735.1 of Faecalibacterium sp. 3. Lineage (NCBI taxonomy): Bacteria > Bacillati > Bacillota > Clostridia > Eubacteriales > Oscillospiraceae > Faecalibacterium > Faecalibacterium sp. 3. Next base: position 2,665,892 of record NZ_JBLWFN010000001.1, on the reverse strand, counting down.
CTGCTTCTGGAACGCCCGGACCGTGGCAGCCATCCGGGCCCCGAACACGCCGTCCACAGTCAGCAGACCGAGGAAGGGATAGTCCTTGGTGATGCGGTTCAGCTGGCGCTGCAGGGTGAACACTGCCGTGCCGCTGTCGCCCTGCCGGATGGGCGAACCGGGGTAGCTCTGGGGGATAGACTGGATGTTCGAGGTGCGGATGATCTCAATGTCGTTGCCGTAGTAATACTTCAGGATCTGCAAGGCGTTACGGCCCTGATTGGCCAGCGTCACGGTGCCCCACTGCTTGAGACCCGGGCAGGTGACCGATTTACCGTCGCAGTATTCAGAGTAGTAGGGGTTTACGGTGCCGGTCTTGCGGAGATAGGTGTTGAAGATATCGTCGGTGATGCGCACCATCACGTCGAACACCGTGCGTCCGTGGACGTAATACTGGTCATAGCTGGTGGAGTTGGTGATGTTGAAGGGATAGCCCTTGCTGGGATACCACTCGGTGTAGATGCGGTTGAGCGCCAGCGAGATCTGACAGTGGATGTTGGCCCGCAGGGCCTGCTCCGGCCATGTGGGATACACTTCGCTGGACGCCACATTGGCAATATAATCCCGGAAGGAGACGGTCACGTTCCGTGCGGAGGCTGCAGGCTTGCCCAGATGCACCGTGATGTTCTTGGGGATGATGACCCGGCTCAGCACCCGGGGCACGCAGTTCTCTATGGGGTCCGGGCCGCTGCCGCCGTCGCCGGTGAACAGTGAGTGCTCCGGGATGACTATGGGCGGGTTTACCACGTCGCGATCCTCTTCGGTCTCGGGGATCATCTCCGGCTGGGCCAGTGTGACCTGCCCGGCAAAGATCTGCACACCCTGAATGCGCACGGTGCGGAAGCCTGCCTTTGCGGCAGTCAGGTTCACAACGGCATAGGGCCGGATGGTGTTGTCCTCCTGCAGGGACAGCGCACAGGAGGGGGCTTCAATGGAGAGGTCGGCAGCGGTGCCGGTCTCGTCGGTGATACGCTGAGCGGTAAAGCCGTTGCCGGACACGGTGACGAGAACGCCCTCGATGGGCGAGGACTGACGGGCACCGAAAGCCTGAATGCGTAGAATGCCGGTGTTTTTCATAGGCGGATGCTCCTTTGCTGTGAGAATGGAATGCTTCTCCCACAGCGTATTCGGCCGCGCCGCCGGACGTGCATGGCAATGCACACCGCAAATAAAAAAGCCGCCCGAAGGCGGCAGGGGAGAAAGGTTTATTTGGCGCTGTCCTTGGCAAGGGCGGCGTCGATATTTTTTTGCAGAGCGGCAAGGTTTTCTTCCTTGTCGATGCCGCCAAGCAGGGGCTGCCCCACGACGTTGCCGTCCCGGTCAAAAACGTAAGTGGTGGGGAAGGCCATGATGTTCAGTGCAAACTTGCCGGCCTCACTGCCGGAGGCAAAGTAGATGTTGCGGTAGCTTGCGCCTGTTGTCTCCAGCAGTTTTTTGGCGGCATCAATGCCCTGCTGGTTGCCGTCCAGCGTCTCGGTGTTGATGCCGATGACCTCACCGCCCTGTGCCTTGACCTTCTCGTTCAGGGCGTTCAGGTCGTCCAACTCCTCCACGCAGGGCTTGCAGCCGTTGAACCAGAAATTCACCACCGTAAAGGCGTTGCCCGCAAACAGGCTGTTGTCCACCGGGTTGCCCTCTAAATCGCTGCCCTCAAACTTGGGGAAGGCGGTGCCCTGTGCGGCGGCACTGGAAGCGGCATCCTCTGCGGGGGCAAGAGCGGCGATCTGCTCCTCGATGGCACGAATCTTTTCGGCATCTGCGGTCAGGGTCTTGTACTCCTCGTCCGAGAACTGATCTTTGGCCTTTTCCACAGCGCTGAGCAGAAAATCGCCGTAGTTGGCGCTGATCGTGGTTTCGGTCACGTTTTTGTCCATGGATGAGAACACTTTCTCCCACAGAGCATCGTTTGCAGAAAGGATCTCGTTTTCCTCGGCCAGCAACTGCTCCTCGGTTTTGCTTTCTGCTGCCGCAGAGGAAGCGGCAGAAGAGGATGCAGAAGATGCAGAGGATGCGCCCTGCCCGCAGGCGGCAAGGCTGAAAGCCAGCACAAGGCTGAGCAAAAGTGCGGCGATACGATGGATCTTCATGGCTTTACTCCTTTGTTGTTTCGGTATTTGATTGGTCCCCCAGCCCGAACTTGTACTGAATGGCGTCCGTGGGGCAGGCTTTCATGCACATCCCACAGCGGATGCATTCGGCGTGGTTGGGGGTCTTGGTAATGTCTACGTCCATCTTGCAAGCCTTTGCACAGGCTCCGCAGGAGACGCATTTGTGGGTGTCTACGCGCATCTGGAACAGCGAGACCTTGTTCAGCAGCGCATAGAACGCGCCCAGCGGGCACAGCCACTTGCAGAAGGGGCGGTAGAACACCACGCTGCCCACGATGACCGCCAGCAGGATGCAGGCCTTCCATGTGAACAGCTTGCCCAGCGCAGCGCGGATGCCCGCATTGGTCAGGGAGAGGGGAATGGCACCCTCCAGCACGCCCTGCGGGCAGAGATACTTGCAGAAGAAGGGGTCGCCCATGCCCAGCTCATTGACCGCCAGCAAAGGCAGCAGCACCACCATGACCAGCAGCACCGCATACTTTAAATAGCGCAGCGGCTTCAGCTTTTTGGTGGAAAGCTTGGGGGATGGGATCTTGTGCAAAAGCTCCTGAAACCACCCGAATGGGCAGAGGAAACCGCAGATGAACCGCCCCAGCAGCACCCCAAAGAGGATGAGGATGCCGGTAATGTAGTAGGAAAAGCGGAACTTGGAAGAGCCCACCACCGCCTGGAATGCTCCCACCGGACAGGCACCGGCCGCGCCCGGGCAGGAATAGCAGTTCAGCCCCGGCACGCAGACGTATTTTCCGCCGCCCTGATACAGCGCTCCTTTTGCAAAATTGGGTAGGTGGAGATTGGTCAGCAGGGTAGCCCCGGCTTGTATAAAGCCCCGGAAGCGGGCAAGGGGAGAAAGCTTTTTCTTATCCAATGCCCACACACTCCATACACAGCCGGATGGCTTTTGAAAATACGGTGTCTGCCTCGCCCCGCCATAAGCCGAACAGCAGCATCAGAACCCCGGCGGCAAGCAAAAGCAGCTGCGCCTGTTTTTTTGTCATGAACATCATAGCCTCCTGTTGTTTGATGCCATCAGTATACACCATGCGGGATAAAATCTCTGCTAAGAAAATCTTAACACGAATCTTAACACCGTCTGCTATAATCTGTTATAATGAAGAAAAAACGCAATTTTTATGGGAAAGGTGGAAAACAAAGATGCGCCTTTTGGTGGTAGAGGACGAGCACTCCCTGCGGGAGGATATTGCCCGAAAGCTGCGGCTGTCCGGGTACGAGGTGGATGCCTGTGCAGACGGCGAGGCTGCGCTGGAGGCACTGGCAGCAGAGCGGTACGACCTTGTACTGCTGGACCTCAACCTGCCCAAGGTGGACGGAATGCAGGTGCTGCGCACCCTGCGCCGGCACGACCTTGAGACCTGTGTGCTGATCTTGTCGGCACGCAGTGAAATCGCAGATAAAGTGGAGGGGCTGGATGCCGGGGCGAACGATTACCTTTCAAAGCCCTTTCACCTTGCAGAGCTGGAAGCCCGGGTGCGCAGCCTGACCCGGCGCAAATTTATTCAGCAAGATGTCTGTCTGTGCTGCGGACGGCTGAGCTTCAACACCCGCAGCCGCGTTGCTGCTGTGGACGGTCAGACCCTTGCTTTGACGCGGAAGGAGAGCGGCGTACTGGAATATCTGCTGCTGCATCAGGGACGCCCGGTCAGTCAGGAAGAACTCATCGAGCACGTCTGGGATGGCAGTGTAGACAGCTTCAGCAACTCCATCCGGGTGCATATCTCTGCCCTGCGCAAAAAGCTGCGGGCGGCGCTGGGCTACGACCCCATCCGCAACCGCATCGGGGAAGGCTACGAGATCGGAGGCGAGGTACAATGAAACATTTGTCCCTGCAATGGCGCATCACCCTGCTGACCGCGCTGCTCATCGCCTGCGCCTGCGTGTGCATGAACCTGCTTTTATACCGCACCGGCGTTACCGGCATGGATGCCCTCAACGGCTTTATGATGCAGTACCAGCCCGGCAGCGCAGATCCGTTGACCATCGAGATCCCGCAGGAGGAAATGTCCAGTCTGCTGGCGCATTTTTCGCAGGAAGTCTACGATGCAAAGGTGGTCTTTGGCCGCAAGGGCTGGTGCATCACCGTCGTGGTCACCATCGTCAGCGCTGCCATTGCATATTTTGTCAGCGGCAGAGCGCTGAAACCGTTACAGCAGCTTGCGCAGCAGGCGCAGCAGGTCGATCAGGACAGCATCGCCACCACCCGTCTGGACGAAAACACTGTGCAGGAATTCGGGCAGTTGAGCCGGTCGGTGAACCGGATGCTGGATGGTCTGGCGCAGTCCTTTGAGTTGCAGCGGCAGTTTGCGGGCAATGCCGCCCACGAGCTGCGCACCCCGCTGGCTATTTTGCAGACGAAGCTGGAACTGTTTGCAGAGGAGCACCCGGCCATGGACGCCGAAACTGCCGGGCTGATCCGCTCTCTGCGGGAGCAGCTGGACCGCCTGACCGCTCTTGTGCGCACTTTATTAGAGATGAGCAATCTGCAATCAGTCTCCCGCACCGACCAGATCGCCCTTGCGCCGCTGGTGGAGGAGATCCTGACCGACCTGACCCCCCTTGCCCAGAAAAACAATATCTCTTTGCAGCAGGACTGCGAGGAACTTGGCATGGTGGGCAGCGATGCGCTGATCTACCGGCTGGTGTTCAATCTGGTGGAAAACGGCATCAAGTATAACCGCCCCGGCGGTGCGGTGCGCGTCACCCTGCAACAGGAAAAGCAGACCGCTGTACTGCGCGTTGCAGATACCGGCCCGGGTATCCCCGCAGACTGCCGGGAGAGCATCTTCCAGCCCTTTTTCCGGGTGGATAAGTCCCGCAGCCGGGAGATGGGCGGCGTTGGGCTTGGCCTTGCCCTTGTGCGGGAGATCGCCGTGCTGCATGGCGGCAGTGTGACCGTGGAACGCAGCAGCGAAAACGGCACTACCTTTGCAGCCACCCTGCCGCTGGCACAGCCCTGCTGAAACTGGGCGGACTGGGACTTTATTTTTGGCACACGGGGGAGTATACTGGAAGCAGAAGACCCCGGAAAATAAGAAGGACAAAGGAGATACTGAAAATGCAGGCAACCATTCACAACGAATTTCTGACCCTGACCGTGGACACCCACGGTGCAGAGGCAGTCAGCCTGAAAAATGCAGCGGGCGAAGAAATGCTTTGGCAGGCCGACCCGGCTGTGTGGAAGCGCCACGCTCCCATTCTGTTCCCGTGGACGGGCAAGCTGCCCGGCGGTACCTTTGAGGTGGACGGCAAAACGTACAAGGGCGGTCAGCACGGCTTTGCCCGGGATATGGAGCACACCCTGCTCAAGGCCGAGGGCGATACCATCCAGTTGGAGCTGCGCTCGGATGACGCCATCAAGGCCGAGCGCTTCCCCTTTGATTTTGTGCTCACCAGCACCTTCCGGCTGGACGGGAAGACCGTGCACCACACGCTGGCCGTATCGAACCCCGGCAGCGGGGAGCTGCGTTTCGGCATCGGCTATCACCCTGCGTTCAACATTCCCTTCGACGATCAGCACACTACCACAGACTACGAGTTCCGCTTTGACCGGCCGGAGAGCCCGGTCATTCTCGACGCCCGCCCCAACGGTCTGCTGAGCGGCAGATGCTATTACCAGTGGAAGAACCAGCAGGCCATCCCGCTGACTGATGACCTGTTTGACAACGACAGCTTCTGCATGGCGGGCCTGCGCACCGGCACCATCGGCATCTGTGAGAAGGACACGGGCCGCAAGATCACATGCAATGTGGAAGGCTACCCCTATTCGCTCATCTGGTCGGCTCCCGCAAAGCCGGTGCGGTTTGTGTGCATCGAGCCGTGGCACAGCCTGCCCGCCGCTGAGACCGACCCGCAGGCGTGGAGCCAGCGTGCAGCCGCCGCCTGCCTTGCCCCGGGTGAAAGCTGGGAGACCACCCTGAGCACCACGTTTGAACGATAAAACTCCCTCAGTCTCGTTTCGCTCGCCAGCGATGACGGAAGGAGTTCTGCAAACAAGAAAAAGCTCCCGGAACATCGAAATGCTCCGGGAGCTTTTATGCTGTCTGTAAAAGGAAAGCTTAGTACGCCACGCCCCAGTAGACCATGGTCTTGGCGGGCTTGCCGCAGCAGGGGCACACATCGCTCAGGTGCTCCTGCTCAAAGGGCATGCAGCGGCTGGACAGACCGGCTTCTTCCTTCATCTTCATTTCGCAGGCAAGGTCACCGCACCACATGGTCTTGATGTAGCCGGTGTTTGCCTTGGCCAGCTCCTTCACCTCGTCCATGGTGGTGGCAGCCCAGGTGCGCTTCTCGCGATTGGCAAGAGCACGCTCGTACAGGTCCTTGCGCAGGGCCTCCAGCTGGGCGGGGATGGCAGTTTCCAGCTCGTCCAGAGAGACAAAGACCTTTTCGCGGGTGTCGCGGCGCACCAGCACGCACTGGTTCTTTTCCAGATCCTTGGGGCCGATCTCCAGACGCAGGGGCACGCCCTTCATCTCCCACTGAGAGAACTTCCAGCCCGGGGCATTGTCGCTGTCATCCAGCTTCACGCGGGCATACTTGCTGATCTTTTCAGCCAGCTCGGCAGCCTTCTCGCTGACGCCGGGCTTGTGGGCAGCAATGGGCACCACCACCACCTGAATGGGGGCCACTGCCGGGGGCAGGATCAGGCCGTCGTCGTCGCCGTGGGTCATGATGATGGCACCCACCAGACGGGTGGAAACGCCCCAGCTGGTCTGGAACGGATGATGCAGCTGGTTGTCGCGGCCGGTAAAGGTGACGTCGTAAGCCTTGCTGAACTTGTCGCCAAAGTAGTGGCTGGTGCCGCTCTGCAGGGCCTTGCCGTCCTTCATCATGGCCTCGATGGTGTAGGTGGCCTCGGCACCGGCAAACTTTTCCTTGTCGGTCTTGCGGCCCTTCACCACGGGAATAGCCAGATCCTGCTCGCAGACGTCTGCGTAGCAGTTCAGCTGCTGCTGGGTCTCAGCCTCCGCCTCGGCGGCAGTCTCGTGGATGGTGTGGCCTTCCTGCCACCAGAACTCGCGGCTGCGCAGGAAGGGACGGGTGGTCTTTTCCCAGCGCACCACGCTGCACCACTGGTTGTATTTCATGGGAAGCTCGCGGTAGCTGTGCAGCACGCGGGACCAGTGGTCGCAGAACATGGTCTCACTGGTGGGACGCACGGCCAGACGCTCTTCCAGCTTGTCGGAACCGCCCATTGTGACCCACGCCACCTCCGGCGCGAAGCCATTGACCAGTTCGCCTTCCTTCTGCAGCAGGCTTTCCGGGATCAGCACGGGCATTGCCACATTCTCATGACCGGTGGCCTTGAAGCGGGCATCCATGTCCTTCTGGATCAGCTCCCAGATGGCCTGACCATAGGGGCGCAGGATGATGAAACCCTTCACACTGGAATACTCCACCAGCTCTGCCTTGACGCAGATATCGGTGTACCACTGTGCAAAGTTTTCTTCCTGACTGGTGATCGCCTGTACGAGCTTCTTTGAATCTTTTGCCATTTGTATTTATCCTCCTAAGGCCGTGCGCCAAACGCTGTGCGTTCCGCACGAACCATAATAAAGCCCCGCCTGCAGCCGCGGCCGGGTGCCGCAGCGCGGAGAACGGGGCTTTTCGACTGAAATCAGTTCTGCGCGTGGCTGTCCACAAAGTTTACCACATCGCCCACGGTGCGCAGGGACTCGATGGCGTCATCCGGCACCTCGATGCCGAACTCATCCTCCAGCGTCATCACCATGTCCACGATGTCCAGGCTGTCGGCCTCAAAATCGCTCATGATGTCACTGTCCATCGTGATCTTTGCCGGATCGACGTCCAGCTGCTCCGCCAGCAATGCACGGATTTTTTCAAAAGTATCCATTCCTGTGGTCTCCTTTTTGCGGTTGTTTTGCTGGTCTGTACACTGGGGCCGTGGGTGCGGCGCTGTGATGGTGCGCCTGCGGATGCTGCGCGGCTCCACCGGGCTGTACAGAACGCTCTCTTTTTTTATATCCCATGCCGTGGCTGTTGTCAAGCCCTGTTTTCGCTTTCCCGTCCGGGAACACGAAAAAAGTTCCAAAACGCATATTTTCGCTTGACAGAAGCCCCCGGGTTTCTTATCATTATAGAGAAGTAAGTTCAGGTGAACGGACTGTTCACCAATAAGGAGAATGGAACATGAAGCTTTCATTTACCAAAATGCAGGGCTGCGCCAACGACTATATTTATCTGGACTGCCGCGAAAGCGGTGTGCCGGAGAATATCGCAGCCCTTTCCGAAAAATTGTCCCGGCGGCATTTTTCCATCGGAGCCGACGGCATCATCTGTATCTGCGCTGCGCAGACGGCGGGTGCCGACGGCATGATGCGCATCTTCAACGCCGACGGCAGCGAGGGCAGGATGTGCGGCAACGGCATCCGCTGCGTGGCCGAGTGGCTGTATACCCACGGCATCTCCAAAGAGACCCTTGCCATTGATACCCTCAGCGGTCTGAAGACCGTCACCCGCAAGGGCGCGGGCCTGTGGCAGGTGGAGATGGGGGCCTACAGTGCCATGCCTGCCGACCTGCCGGCGGTGAACATGGGAGACGGCGCACTTGTGGATAAGACCCTGACCGTGGACGGGAAAGACTGGCAGGTGACCTGCATCAGCGTGGGCAATCCTCACTGCGTGACCGTGGTGGAGGATGTGGACAGCCTGAAGCTGGAAGAGATCGGCCCCGCCTTTGAGCACCACGCAAACTTCCCGGAGCGCATCAACACCGAGTTTGTGCAGGTGGTGGATGCCACCCACCTGAAGATGCGGGTGTGGGAGCGCGGCAGCGGTGAAACATGGGCCTGCGGCACCGGCACCTGCGCCACCGTGGCAGCCCTGACCGAGCTGGGCATCTGCCCGGCAGGGGAGGACATCCATGTGCAGCTGCGGGGCGGTGTGCTGACCATCCGGGTGTTGCCCGGCAGACAGCTGCTGATGACCGGCGCCGCCGAGACCGTGTGCGAGGGCACGACGGAAGTGTAAGGAAAACGAGAACCCTCTCAGTCGCCTGACGGCAGCAGCTCTCCCGAAGGGCGAGCTTTTCCACATCAAGAGGAAAAGCTTTTCTTTACAACAAAAAAGCTCCCCCACTCGGGGGAGTTGGCATCGAGCGGACGCGAGATGACTGAGAGGGTCATACCAAAACAGAAGCGAGGGAAAGTACTATGAAGATGAACAAACACTATAATGAGCTGAAGGCCAGCTACCTGTTCGTGGACATTGCCCACAAGGTGGCTGCCTATCAGGAAGCACACCCGGAGAAGGAGATCATCCGTCTGGGCATCGGCGATGTGACCCAGCCGCTGGCAAAGTGCGTGGTCAAGGCCATGCATGACGCTGCCGATGAAATGGGCACGAAGGAAGGCTTCCACGGTTACGGCCCGGAGCAGGGCTACCCCTTCCTGAAGCAGGCCATTCAGGGCTACTATGCAGGCCGCGGCACCCAGCTGGCAGAGGACGAGATCTTCATCTCGGACGGTGCCAAGAGTGATCTGGCCAATGTGCTGGGCCTGTTCGATGTGGACAACACTGTGCTGGTGCCGGACCCCGTTTACCCCACCTATGTGGACGATAACGTGACCGATGGCCGTAAGATCATCTACAGCCGCACCGGTCAGGAGAACGGCTTCCTCGGTATGCCGGACGAGAACGTAAAGGCAGACATCATCTATATCTGCAGCCCCAACAACCCCACCGGTGCCGCCTACACCCGCGACCAGCTGAAGGTCTGGGTGGACTACGCCCGCAAGAACAATGCCATCATTCTGTACGATGCCGCCTACGAGTGCTTCATCTCGGACGAGAACCTCGCCCGCAGCATCTTCGAGATCGAGGGTGCCCGCGAATGCGCCATTGAGATCTGCTCTTTCTCCAAGATCGCAGGCTTCACCGGCACCCGCTGCGGCTACACCGTGGTGCCCAAGGAGCTGGAGCGCGAGGGCATGAACATCAATAAGCTGTGGCTGCGCCGCCAGACCACCAAGTTCAACGGCGTGCCCTACGTGGTGCAGCGCGCCGCCGCTGCGGTGTTCACCGAGAGCGGCATGGCCGAGATCCAGCAGAATCTGGACTACTACCGCAAGAATGCCAAGGTCATCGCGGACGCGCTGGACGAGTGCGGCGTGTGGTACTGCGGCGGCAAGAACAGCCCCTACATCTGGCTGCGCTGCCCCGGCAATATGAAGAGCTGGGAGTTCTTCGACTGGCTGCTGGAAAACTGCGGCGTGGTGGGTACCCCGGGCGTGGGCTTCGGCGAGTGCGGCGAGGGCTACTTCCGCCTGACCGCTTTCGGTGACGCCGAAAAGACCAAGATGGCCGCCGAGCGCATCAAGACCGCCATCAAGGCACTGTAAAACCTAAAAAAATGCACCTGCTGTCCGTTTTGGACGGCGGGTGTATTTTTTTGCGCATTCTCTTGACAAATCTGTATCTACTGTATATACTGTTCATATACAGATGAAACACAAGAGCCAAAGGAGCAGCCGATGGAACTGTTTATCAACAACAAAAGCGGCGCGCCCATCTATGACCAGATCTACAACCAGATCAAGCAGCAGATCATCAGCGGGGCTTTGCAGCCGGACGAGGCCATGCCCTCCATCCGGGGGCTGGCACGGGATCTGCGCATCAGCGTCATTACCACCAAGCGCGCCTACGATGAACTGGAAAAAGAGGGCTTCCTTTACGCAGTACCGGCAAAAGGCTTTTTTGTAGCCCCGAAAAACACCGAGTTGCTGCGGGAAGAGAACCTGAAAAAAATTGAAGCGCACCTTACCGAAGCCGTCCGCCTGTCCGTATCCTGCGGGCTGAGCAGGGAAGAGCTGCGGGAGATGCTGGAACTGCTGTGGGAGGGCTGAATATGAACGCACTGGAACTGCGGGGACTTACAAAGCACTATAAGGACTTTACCCTCGGACCGCTGGATCTGACCTTGCCCGGCGGCACCATCTGCGGACTGATCGGTGAAAACGGAGCGGGCAAAAGCACCACTATCCGGTTAATCTTAGATATGGTTCAGCGGGACGGCGGTACCGTGACCATTTTGGGCAGGGACAACCGCACCGACCTTGTACACACCAAGGAAGAAATCGGTGTGGTTCTGGGCAGCGAGGGCATTCCGCAGTGCCTGAACGCTGTGGAGGTGGGCAAGGTGATGGCGGGCATCTACCGCAACTGGGACGCTGGTGACTACACGGCGTTTTGCCGGAAATTTGACCTGCCGCCGGACAAAAAGTATAAGGATTACTCCGCTGGAATGCAGAGGAAGCTGTGCATTGCGGTGGCGCTTTCCCACCACGCAAAGCTGCTGCTGCTGGATGAAGCCACCAATGGGCTGGACCCGGTGGTGCGGGATGAAGTGGTGGATATCCTGCTGGATTTTGCCCGGGACGAAGAACGCTCCATCCTCATTTCCTCCCACATTGTCAGCGACCTGGAAAAGCTGTGCGATACCATCGCCTTCCTGCACAAGGGCAGGCTACTGCTCTGTGAGGAAAAGGACGCCCTGCGGGAGGAATACGCCTTGTGGCACGGCACGGCGGCGCAGCTGGCGGCACTGGATGTACGGGTGTACGGCAAGCGGGTCACCCCCTACGGGGCAGAGGCGCTTGTGCGCCGGGACGCCCTGCCTGCCGGGGCAGAGCTTACCCCGGTGAGCATTGAGGAATTGTTTGTACTGATGGTGAAAGGGGAGTGTGCAGAATGAAAGGCTTGCTGCTAAAGGATGCTTATCAGATATGGCACTATGCCAAAGGTGTCATTGTGGCCACCGTGGTCATGATGGGCGCAGGCGTGGTTACCATCATGAATGGGGCCAATTTCTTTATTGTATATGCGGGCTTTCTGATGGGCATGATGCCCATGACCCTGCTGGCCTATGATCAGGCCAGCAAATTCAGCGAGTACAGTGCCGCGCTTCCGGTCACAAAAGAGCAGCTGGTGGGCAGCAAATACATCGTTGGTCTGTGCGGGCTGGTGCTGGCGGAACTCTTCGCCGCCGCAGCCCTTGGCGTGGCAAGCCTGCACTGGACAGCTGTGGACCATGCGCTTGTGGTTTCCACGCTGGTGCAGGTAGGCATGACAACGCTGCTGAACAGTGCCGTTCTGCTGCCGTTGAATTACCGTTTTGGCTACGAAAAGGCAAAGGTCGGGTTCTATTTTATAGTTGGCGCACTCTCGGCCCTGATGGGCTTTTCCGTGGCCGCAAACGAGGACGGTCTTGTGAGAAACCTTCTTCCGCAGAGCATCTCGTCGCTGGGGCTGCTGGGTATTGCGGCGGTGGTGCTGACGCTGTATGCTCTCTCATGGCGGCTATCCGTTGCATGGTACGGAAAGGCAGAGCAGTAAAATGAAGAAAAGTCAAATCGCGGGTATCCTGTTCGGTGTTGCTATGGGCGTTTTGTTCAGCGTGACGCTGGGAACGGTCGGTTTTGTGCTGGGTGCCAGCTTTGTCAGTCTGGGTATGGTAATGTTCAAAGGGCTGGATGACCCACAGGATAAAAAGTAAGGTGTAAAAAGTGCGACGCCCCTGCAGGAAATGCTTTTTCTGCAGGGGCGTCGCTGTATTTATTTCTCGGACTCTTCGGCGGGTTTCTGTGCGGCTTCCAGCTCGTCCACCCGCTTTTGCAGGGCGGTGATCTTGTCGTCCATTTTCAGGAACGTCCAGATCAAAACCGCAAGCACTACCGCAGGCGGAACCACCATCCACAGGGACTGCTGACACCAGAGCAGCAGCGAATAGCCGCCGAACACGGTAAAGAGGAACACGGCGAACAGGCTTGCAGCCAGTACAGCAAAAAATCCCATGCAGAAAGTCTCCTTTCGGTTATTCCACCGTTTCTTCCTCGTCCGGGTCCAGCTCGATGCTGAACACGGCTTTCTTCAGTTTACCGCAGCCCTGCGCCTTCAGGCCGGATTTATAGGGCTCTCCGGCCAGATACAGGGCGAACCGCCCCTCGCACAGCATTCCGGCAATGCTGGTACCGGCGGTGCCCACGGTGGTGTCGGCGGCTTCATCGGTGGGCTTGGTAGGGGTCAGCTCTGCAAGGCTCACCTCAAATAGCTCGCTGCCGTCCAGATCGGTCTCCAGCGTGATGTGGTTGTCGTGGCGCTGGAACAGAGCCTTGTCGGAGGTCTGGGGCGTGACGGTGCTCACGGTGACCACGGCCTTGTCTCCATCGATGCGGGTGCGCCCGGCGGGCAGGGTGGTGATATCCCGGGCCATGATGTACTCAATGACGGTGTCCAGATTGTCGCTTACGCCCAGATAGTTGGGCAGGTTGTTCAGGGTATCGTAGATCATGGAAAAGTCCTCCAGCTGTATGGTTTTGATTATCTGTATGGTATCACAGGCAGGGCACAGATGCAATACGAACGATTTGAATGTGCTCCGCTTTGCTCTGTACAGATTCAGCGAAAATGAATTTTTAATTTTGAAATACCCTTTTTTCACAAAGAAGGGCTGAAACCAGAAAATGCATGTTTTCATTCCGGCCTTTCCAGTGAAAATGCACCTCCGGGCAGACCGCAGTCTGCCCGGAGGTGCTCTACTTAAAAGTGATTTCCGCTGAAAACAGCCAGAGCGAAGCGGAGGTGATTCAAAACAAAAAGCTCACTCTGCGTCCTTGGGGTCGGTCATCAGTTCCTTGATGCTGGGCACAACGCCGCCCAGATTCTGCAATTCCGAGGGAATGATGATCTTGGTTGCCTTGCCGTTGGCGACCTTGGCCAGAGCTTCCAGACTGCGGATGGCCAGAACCTTATCGCTGGGCATGGCCTCGTTCAGCAGGCGGATGGCGTCGGCGTTGGCCTTCTGCACGGCCAGAATGGCCTGTGCTTCGCCCTCGGCTTCCAGAATGCGCTGCTGCTTCACCGCGTCTGCACGCAGGATGGCGGCTTCCTTTTCGCCCTCGGCGGCAGTAATGGCGGCCTGTTTTTCACCGTCGGCCTTCAGGATCACGGCGCGCTTCTCGCGCTCAGCCTTCATCTGCTTCTCCATGGCTTCCTGAATCTCACGCGGCGGGATGATGTTCTTCACCTCCACGCGGTTCACCTTGATGCCCCACTTGTCGGTGGCTTCGTCCAGGATGGCGGTGATCTTGCCGTTGATGACGTCGCGGCTGGTCAGGGTGTGGTCCAGCTCCATTTCGCCGATAATGTTGCGCAGGGTGGTGGCAGACAGGCTCTCGATGGCGGCAATGGGCTGGTTGACGCCGTAGGTGTAGAGCTTTGCGTCCATTACCTGAAAGAACACCACGGTATCGATCTGCATGGTAACGTTATCGCGGGTGATGACCGGCTGAGGGGGAAAGTCTGCCACCTGTTCTTTCAGGCTCACCTTTTTGGCGATGCGCTCGATGAAGGGGATCTTGATGTGCAGGCCTGCCGACCATGTGTCGGAGTAGCTGCCCAGCCGCTCAACGACATACACCTTGGACTGGGGCACGATGACGATGTTGGTGATGATCACCAGCAGGACGACAAAGACCAGCGCGAGGATCAGAAAAAACATGACCATAGTGGTTCTCCTTTTTCAGATGTGTGCAACGTTTCAGCGCAGAACGCAGATCACGCTCTGCGGCTTTCGGTCAATACGGGCTCCACGATGAGCAGGGTGCTGTGCAGTTCGGTCACATGGCAGCGCTGCCCGGGGGTGAGGGTGTCGCCGGGAGTGGCGCAGCGGGCATTCCAGTCCACGCCGTCCAGCCGCACACGGCCCGGCAGGTCGGCGGTGACGGTGGTCAGCACGGTGGCCTCCCGGCCAAGGTTGCGGTCGCCATTGGTGGGAACGTTTTTCTGGCGCAGCTTTGCGGCCAGCGGGCGGAACATCAGCAGGCACAGGGCGCTTACCACAATGAACACCAGTGCCTGAACGCGGAAGGAACCGGTGAACAGGCAGGTGAGCAGAGCGGCAGCTGCGCCGACGGCGAACCAGACGGAGGTCATGCTGAAGGTGGAAGCCTCCAACAGCAAAAAGCCCACCACGGCAGCCAGCCAGAGAAATGGAACAGGATTCATGGTTCTCCCTCCTTATGCCCCTATTATAGAGTATCCCCCGGGTGGAAGGTCAAGCGTTTTTTACTGGAACGTTGCGCAGAAAACGAAATAAAGAACAAAATAAATGAAAAACAGTGCAAGATGTAGTTTGCGGATACGGCCCTTTGCGTGAAAATGCAACAACGGGCGGCCCGCTGGCTGCCCGTTGTTGCGATAATAAAAGATAAAATTTCCTCTGAATGTGCCCAGAGCGAACGCGGCGGGCATTCAAATCGTTTTTACTGGATATCGTAATAGCTGTGGTTCGGGTTGTGACCGTTCTCCTCCACCACGATGGTAAAGCCCATGGGGTTCACCTCCGTGTGCTTGCCGGAAGCCAGCGGCTCCACGATGATGTGCTCCGAGCGGTTCACGATGATCTCGGCGGTTTCCGCTTCGCCTACGCGCTGGTAGTGCAGGATGCCGTCCTGCGCCCGCAGCACCCGCAGCTCACCGGTGCGGAAGGCCTCGCAGCTGTGGCGCAGCTGCGCCAGCTGTGCCAGCACCGGCTTCAGGCGCTTTTCGTGGCTGTCCCAGCAGAAGAAGGCACGGTTGAAGGGGTCGCGGTAACCCTGCATCCCAATCTCGTCGCCGTAATACAGGCAGGGCACGCCGGGCAGCGTGTAGATGATGGCATAGGCCATGCGCAGGCGCAGCATCCCTTCCTCGTAGGCTTCGCCGGTCACACAGCGGCCGCTCTGCCACTCGCGGCCCCGGCCGTTGGCGGGCTCGTCCGCAATGACGGTAAGGGCGCGTTCGGTGTCGTGGGTGGAGAGAAAGTTCAGCGCAGTGTCCATGGCAGGGGCGGGGTAGTGCTCGCAGATGGACAGGATCTCTCCCATGGCCTGCTGGGCGGGCTTGCCCTTTACAAAATCCAGCACAGCATTCTTGAAGGGATAGTTCATCACGCTGTCCAGCCCTTTGCCCAGCAGATAGGTGCGGCGCTGGCCAAAGCCGTATTTGGTGGTGGCGTCCTCCCACACCTCGCCCAGCAGGAACTTTTCCGGGCTGACCCGCTTGACAGCGGCGCGGATCTTTTCAATAAAGTCGTCCGGCAGCTCGTCGGCCACATCCAGACGGAAGCCTGCGGCACCGCGCCGCAGCCATGTGTCAATGACACCGCCCTCGCCGGTGATGAACTCCACATAGGAGGGGTTCTCTTCGTTCACCTCGGGCAGGGTCTCGAAGCCCCACCAGCTGCGGTAGCCGCCCTTATACTTGGGGTCAAAATCGTACCAGCTGCGGTAGGGGGAGTTGGGGTCGCGGTAAGCGCCGCCATCCCCATAGCGGCCTTCGCGGTTGAAATAGCGGCTGTCGGAACCGGTGTGGCTGAACACACCGTCCAGCACGATGCCAATGCCGTACTTGGCGGCCTCGCGGCAGAGCACCTCGAACTCCTCGTTGGTGCCCAGCAGCGGGTCTACGTTGAGATAGTCGGCGGTGTTGTAGCGGTGGTTGGAGTGCGCCTCAAAGATGGGGTTGAGGTAAAGGTAGTCCACCCCCATCTCCCGCAGATAGGGCAGCTTGATGCGGATGCCTTCCAAGTCGCCGCCGAAATAGTCCTCGTTCAGGTGGCCGCCGGTCTCGTTGGGCTGCCAGAAGGGTTCGGCGTGTTTGTCGGCCTGATACAGCCGGTCCGGGAAAGGCATGGGCTTGTTCTCAATGCCCTCGCAGAACCGGTCCGGGAAGATCTGATAGAACACCTTGCCCTTGATGCACTCCGGGGTCTGGAAACCGGCATCGTAGACGGTGATCTGCCACTTTTCGCCTTCCTGCCAGCTGACAACGCCGCAGTTGTCCGGCCCGCGGTAGATGCGGCGGAAGTCGGTGTAGAGGTCGAAGTAGTAGAAGTACAGGCCCGGGTCATTCAGCGGCAGCTCCACGGAAAAGTGGTTCTGCTGGGGGGTCTGGCCGTCGAACTTCATGCGGTAGTGCACCGGCACGTCATATTTTCCCTCCTTCTGGAGCACCAGATGAGGATCGACATAGCCCAGCTCTTCCGGGATGCACAGGGCCAAACGTACGGTCTGACCGGCCCGCAGTGCGCCAAAGGGCTGCTTGAAATAGGGGTCGTAGCTATTGAACAGACAAGACAAAGCAGGGTCGTCCTTTCTCAAAAAAGCCCCGGCGGGCCAAACACCGCCGGGGCAGATGGATTTTTTAAGGGAAAATTACTTGCCCATGGGCACCGGGGAAGCGTACCAGATGTCGTGTGCGTAATCCAGCACAGAGCGGTCGGCGCTGAAGATGCCGCTGTTGGCAATGTTCTTCAGGCTCATGTGTGCCCACTTCTCGCGGTCGGCATACAGCTTCTGCAGGTCGGCCTGTGCGCGGCGGTAATCCTTGAAGTCGGCCATGACCATATACGGGTCGCTGCTGCGCAGGTTCTCGGTCACTTCGTGGAAGTTCTCGCCGTTCCAACCGCGCTCCAGGAAGTTCAGAGCGTTGTTGGCAACATCGTCGCCCATGATGAAAGCGTTGGGATGGTAGCCCACCTGCTTGAGGTTGTTCACCTCGGGGGTCAGCATACCGAAGATCAGCTCGTTCTCCTTGCCGGCAGCGTCTGCGATCTCCACGTTTGCGCCGTCCAGAGTGCCCAGAGTGATAGCGCCGTTCAGCATGAACTTCATGTTGCCGGTACCGGAAGCCTCGGTGCCGGCCAGAGAGATCTGCTCAGAGACCTCGGCGGCGGGCATCAGGTGCTCGCTCAGAGAGACGCAGTACTCTTCCAGATAGACCACGCGCAGCTTGTCGCGCACAGCGGGGTCGTTGTTGATGAGGTCGCCCAGCTTGCAGATCATGCGGATCATCTGCTTTGCCATGTAGTAGCCGGGAGCAGCCTTTGCACCGAAGATATAGGTCTTGGGGATGAAGTCGGCGTTGGGGTTCTCCTTCAGGTACAGGTACTGGGCAGCGATGTTCAGCGCGTTCAGGTGCTGGCGCTTGTACTCGTGCATACGCTTGACCTGGCAGTCAAAAATGGAGTTCGGGTCGATGATCTGACCGGTGCTCTTTGCCAGATAGTTGGCAAAGCTGGTCTTGTTCTCCAGCTTGATCTCGTTCAGGCGCTTGAGAATGGTCTTGTCGTTCTCGAACTTGTTCAGCTTGGACAGATTGGAAGCATCGTGCTTGTAGCCGTCGCCGATGGTCTCATCCAGCAGCTTGCACAGGCCGGGGTTAGAGGCCAGCAGCCAGCGGCGGTAAGCGATGCCGTTGGTCACGTTCTTGAAGGCCTGCGGCTTGAACAGATAGTAATCGTGGAAGACGCTGTCCTTGATGATCTCGCTGTGCAACTTGGACACGCCATTGATGCTGTTGGCGGTGTAGGCGCAGATGTTTGCCATGCGCACCTGATTGTCGCCGATCAGTGCCATATAGTCGATCTTGCCCTTGTCGCCGGGGAAGACCTTCTCCAGTTCTGCGCGGGCGCGGCGATCCATCTCCACCACGATCTGGTAGATACGGGGCAGGGTCATCTTGAAGATGTCCACGTTCCACTTTTCCAGAGCCTCAGCCATGACGGTGTGGTTGGTGTAAGAGAAGACCTTCTGGCAGATGTTGAATGCCTTGTCCCAGTCAAAGCCGCACTCGTCCAGCAGAATGCGCATCATCTCGGGGATGGCCAGAGTGGGGTGGGTGTCGTTCAGCTGGATGGCGACCTTGTCGGGCAGGTTCTCGAGGGTCGCATAGCTGGACAGGTGGTTCTGGACGATATCGCCGATGGAAGCGGCAGACAGGAAGTACTGCTGGCGCAGGCGCAGGATCTTGCCCTCCACGTGGTTGTCGTTGGGGTACAGCACCTTGGAGATCAGCTCTGCATTGGCGTTCTTGCTCATTGCAGTGTTGTAGTTGCCAAGAGAGAAGCTGGACATATCAAAGTCCGGGGCCTTTGCCTGCCACAGGCGCAGCTTTGCAACGCCCTTGCCGTCGTAGCCCTGCACATACATATCAGAGGGAACAGCCATGACGCTGTTGTAGTTGGTGTGCTGGATATAGTGGAAGCCGTTGTCCCAGTTCTCGTGGATCTCGCCGTCAAAGCGCACTTCCACAGCCTGATCGGGGTGGCTCTGCAGCCAGACCTGACCGCCGGGCAGCCAGTTGTCGGCACGCTCCTGCTGCCAGCCGTCCACGATCTTCTGCTTGAAGATGCCGTACTCGTACAGGATGGAGTAGCCGGTGCCGCAGATGCCGGTGGTGGCCATGCCGTCCAGATAGCAGGCAGCCAGACGGCCCAGACCGCCGTTGCCCAGACCTGCATCCGGCTCTTCCTCAAAGATGCTGTCAATGTTGATGTCGGCATCGGACAGGGCCTTCTTTGCCACCTCGTCCAGACCCAGATTCAGCAGGCTGGTCTTCAGGCTGCGGCCCATCAGGAACTCCATGCACAGGTAGTACACCTGCTTGGTGCCGGTGCCGATGGCCTTGGACTGGAACTTCTTGTGGTTCTCGCTCATCATCTGGCGGCAGATCAGCGCCAGAGAACGGTAGATCTGCTGGTTGGAAGCAACACTCAGCTCCACGCCGTACTCGCTGGTGAGCTTGTCCTGAAGAAGTTTACCGAATTCTTTCGATGTCATAAAGGTACTCCTATCCGCATAAGTTTTCAGCTTTGCTAAAATAATTGAAATAATTGGCGCCTGCAGACACTTTCCCTCACTTGCTCTGCCGCCAACATAACAAGGATATTATAATATGGCAGAATGACAAATGCAAGGAATCAGGGGATTTTTTCCGTAACTGACATTTTTTTATTGAACTTTCTGATAAATATGCCAAAATTTCAAAAAATACACTTTTTCTTGATGCTTATTTATATTATAATAGGGAGAGAAACCTGCTTTCCGAAACATTTTCGGGCACAAATTCCGGGGGAAATGTGCCGGGTAACTCTCCCGGAGGGGAACAAAACACCGAAACGGTACCGGAAACGGTGCCGTTTTCCGGAAATTACCAAGAACAGAACCGCCTGCACAAGGACGGAAAAGGATAAAGGGGAATAGATATGGTCAACAAGGTACGGGTGAACATTGCGGGTACGCCGTATGCCATCGCTACGACGGACCCGGAAAAATATATCCAGTCGCTGGCAAAAAAGCTGGACGAGGATATCACAAAGCTGCTGGACGCAAACGAAAACCTTTCGGTGACGAAGGCGGCGGTGTTCTGCGCCATGGACTATCTGGATGAGTACCGCAAGAGCACCGGCAGCGCGGAGAACATGCGCAGCCAGATCCAGGACTATATTGCGGACGCCGCCCGCGCAAAGCTGGCAGAAGACAAGGCAAAGGCGGAAAACGAGGTGCTGCGCCGGGAGGCTGCCGCTCTGCGGGAACAGCTGGAAAAAATGCGCAGCAAGGAAGCCCGGCGCGAAGAGCGTGCCCAGCAGGCCGCGCAGCAGACGGCGGGCAGAAGCGAAGACGCGGAACAGAAGGGCTGAGCGCCTTTTACAGGATAAAGGAGAAATATGTCAAAGATCGAGATCCTTGCCCCGGTGGGCAATGAAGAAATGCTGCGTGCCGCTGTGTTCAGCGGGGCCGATGCAGTGTATCTGGGATTTTCGGGCTTCAATGCCCGCACCAGTGCCAACAATTTTGACGCAGACACGCTGAAAGATGCAGTGCGCTTCTGCCATGCCCGGGGCGTGGCCGTGCATGTGGCACTGAACACTACCGTCTACGGCGGGGAGCTGCCTGCGCTGGAAGCGGCCATTCGCGCCGTTGCTGCCAGCGGGGCAGATGCCGTCATCTGTCAGGATCTGGCGGTGGCAACCCTGATTGGCAGGATCGCTCCGCAGCTGCCCCGCCACGGCTCCACACAGATGAGCGTGCACAGCCTGCAGGGTGCACTGGAGCTCAAGGAGCTGGGCTTCACCCGGGTGGTGCTGGCCCGGGAGCTGAGCCTGCCTGAGGTGGAGCACATCACGAAGCACTGCGGCATCGAGACCGAGTGCTTTGTGCATGGCGCACTGTGCATGTGCGTCAGCGGCCAGTGCTATATGTCGGCTTTTCTGGGCGGGCGCAGCGGCAACCGCGGCTCCTGTGCAGGCCCCTGCCGACTGCCCTTTGAGGCAAACGCTCTGCCGGAAGGTAAGCCGGGCCGTCTGCACCACCTGTCCCTGAAGGACAACTCGGTCATCGATCAGCTGGATCGGCTGCAGGCACTGGGCGTAGCATCGGCAAAAATTGAGGGACGCCTGCGCACGCCGGAGTATGTGGCGGCGGCGGTCAGCGCCTGTCTGGCAGGCCGGGAGGGCCGCGCCTACGACCGTGACCTTTTGAAAAATGCCTTCAGTCGTTCGGGCTTCACCTCCGGCTATCTGGATGGGAAAATTGACGGTACCATGTTTGGTGTGCGCAGCGAAGCGGACGCCGAGCAGACCAAAAAGACCCTGCCCATGCTGCGGGAGCTTTACCGCCGTGAGCGCAGCCGTGTGCCGGTGAAGATGAAGCTGGAGATCGAAGAGGGCGGCGAGAAGCTCACTGTCATGGACGCCGACGGCAATAAGGCCTTCGCCTATGGCGACGCTGAGCCGCAGCCCGCCCGCACCGACCCCACCGAGAGCCTGCACCGCAGCCTTGCCAAGACCGGCGGTACGCCCTTTGCGGCATCGGCAGAGGATATCACGGTGGAAATGGACGGCGGGCCGTGGTTCGTGCCCGGCAGCGCCGTCAACGAGCTGCGCCGGGAAGCACTGGATGCCCTGCTGAAAAAGCGGGAAGTGCTGCGCCCATGGCCCACCACGGACGAGCATGTGCCCGCTCTGCCGCTGCGCACCCTGCCGTCCCGCCGCACCCTGCGTGCCCGGTTCGAGAACTGGGAGCAGGTGCCGGAGCGGGCGCTTGACGGCATCGAGTATCTCATCCTGCCCATTGCGCAGGCTGACCGCGTGCCCCGGGAATGGCGGGCAAAGACTCTTTTGGAGCTGCCCCGGGTCATGTTCGGCCGTCTGGAAGAGGATACTGCCCGCCGCATCGCGGCCACGCAGGATGCCGGTTTTGCGGGCTATGAGGTGAGCAATATCGCCCACCTGCGCCTGTGCCGGGGCCTGCCCATGAGCGGCAGCTTTGGCCTGAACATCACCAATCAGCTGGCCGCACAGTTCTATGCAGACAACGGCCTTGGCTCCGTGCTCATCCTGCCCGAGGTAAAGGACAGCGACATCAGCACCATTGCCCCCACCCACGACGGCAGGCCGGTGCCCACCGGTGTGCTGGTGTACGGTCACATGCCGCTGATGGTCACCCGCGCCTGCCCGCTGCAGAACATCCACGACTGCGCCCACTGCGATAAGACCGGTGTGCTGACCGACCGCAAGGCAAAGAAGTTCCCGGTGCGGTGCGGCCTTGGTGTGCGCACCATCTACAACCCCGTACCTATTTATATGGGAGATAAGCCGGGTGCACTGACGGTGGACTACGGTGTGGCCTACTTTACGCTGGAAACGCGGGAGGAAGCAGCGCAGATCCTTGACATGATCCGCACCCACGCACCCTTTGAGGGTGATTTTACACGCGGACTGTATTTTAAAGGTACGAACTGAAATTCCTTCCGTCATCGCTGACGCGATGCCACTGCTCCCCTTTTTGTCACTTGCGTGACATCTTCCCCCGGCCGGGGGAAGTCTTTCTCATTGAGGGAGGCTTTGGCAGTACGGCGAAGCTTTCCTTTTTGCCAATGGCTCCCTCCCTGAGGGAGCTGTCGAGCGTATGCGAGACTGAAGGAGTTGCTATAAAATCAAAACGAGGTATACTATGGAACCCATCACTGTAAAATATAAGGTACTGGATGCCCGGGCAAAGGTGCCCGCCTATGCCACCCCCGGCTCTGCCGCCGCCGACCTGTGCGCCGTGCTGGACGAGCCGCTCACCCTTGCCCCTATGGAGCGGGCACTGGTGCCCACCGGCCTTGCCATCGAGCTGCCGGGTGCCCACAGCGTGGCACTGGTGTATGCCCGCAGCGGCCTTTCCATCAAGCACGGCCTGTGCATGGCCAATGGCGTGGGCGTGGTGGACAGCGACTACCGCGGCGAACTGAAGGTGCCCATGGTCAATCTGGGCAGGGAGGCTTACACCATCCAGCCCGGTGAGCGTGTGGCGCAGCTGTGCATTGCACCGGTATACACCGCCGCCTTTGTGCCCGCCGAAGAACTGGGCGATACCCAGCGCGGCGAGGGCGGCTTTGGCTCGACGGGTAAATAAGCGGGCAAGGATGTTGAAAAGAAAGATGAATCCTATGAATTTGATTTTAGCTTCCGGCAGCCCGCGCAGGCGGGAGCTGCTTTCCCTGTACACCACCGATTTCACCGTCTGTGTCAGCGATTTTGACGAGAGTACAGTGCAGGCCGACACCCCTGCTCAGCTGGTGGAGCAGCTGGCCCGGGGCAAATGCCTTGCTGTTTCGGCCCAGCACCCGGGTGCGGTGGTCATCGGCTGCGACACCGTGGTGGATGTGAACGGTGAAGTATTCGGCAAGCCCCACAGCACAGAGGACGCAAAGCGGATGCTGCGGGCCCTTTCCGGTGCTGCCCACGAGGTGCATACCGGTGTGTGCATTTCGGACGGGACCCGCACCGAAAGCTTTGTGGACAGCTGCCGCGTTACCTTTTTTCCGCTGAGCGGGGAGGAGATCGACTTTTACGCTTCCACCGCTGAACCCTACGACAAGGCCGGTGCCTACGCCATTCAGGGCCGTGCGGCCCTCTGGCTGGACCGCATCGAGGGCGACTACTACACGATCATGGGCCTGCCGGTGAGCCGCACCGTACAGCTGCTGGCACATTTTATGTGAGAAAACTGGAAAAAACGAAGAAAACTTGCGCAAACGCTTGAGAAATCATTGGCTTGCGGCTATAATAGAACCGTGTTATTCTGCGCAGAGCGGCATAAAAAGTCCGCCGGACGCTCTGGATAGATTTCAATGGGAAGCAATAAGGAGAGAAATTACAATGGGCCTGTTTTCAAAAGATGTGGGTATCGATCTGGGTACCGCAAATACTCTGGTATATATGAAGGGCAAGGGCATCATCATGCGTGAGCCTTCGGTGGTGGCCGTGGACACCAAGACCGATGAGGTGCGCTGCGTGGGTGCCGAGGCAAAGGCAGTCATTGGCCGCACCCCCGGCAGCATCGTGGCGGTCCGCCCCCTGAAGGACGGCGTCATTGCCGATTTTGACATCACGGCCAATATGCTGGAGAACTTCCTCAAGAAGGCATGCGGCAACAGCATGTTCTCCCGCCCCCGCGTGGTCATCTGCATCCCGTCGGGCGTCACCGAGGTGGAGCGCCGCGCGGTGCGCGAAGCGACCCTCAAGGCCGGTGCCCGTCAGGTGTCCGTCATTGAAGAGCCCATGGCTGCTGCCATCGGTGCGGGCCTGCCTATCAGCGAGCCTACCGGCAGCATGATCGTGGACATCGGCGGCGGTACGGCTGAGATCGCTGTCATTTCTCTGGGCGGCATTGTGGCCTCCCGCAGCGTGCGCATGGCCGGTGATATGTTCGATCAGGCCATCATTGCCTTCATCAAGCGCAAATACAACCTGCTCATTGGTGAGCGCACCGCAGAGCAGATCAAGATCGAGATCGGCTCTGCCTATGTGCTGGACCCTGAAATGACAATGGAGATCAAGGGCCGCAATCTGGTGGACGGCCTGCCCAAAAACATCGTGGTCCACTCGGAGGATGTGCGCGAGGCACTGCTGGAGTGTCTGGTCAAGATCACCAGCGCCATCAAGGAAACGCTGGAGCGCACCCCGCCGGAGCTGAGCGCGGATATCATCGACCGCGGCATCACCCTGACCGGCGGCGGCGCACTGCTTCGGGGTCTGGATCAGCTGATCCAGAGCGAGACCGGCATCGACGTGCACATTGCGGAAGATCCGCTGGACTGCGTGGCCAAGGGTGCCGGTGCGGTCCTGGATCACGTGGACGTCCTGCATGATGTGCTGGACACCGACGGCGGACACATGTAACACGGGCCGCAGCCCGTACTTGCGGAAAAAGCTCTTTTGCGCAGCGCCTGCGCTGATTTCCGCGGCAAACAATGTTCCTTGCGCGGATGGCAGAGCTGTCCGCGCTTTTCTTATGGCAGGAGCCCGAACAGGAGGACACCCCCTTGAAGGATTTTTTTGACACATGGAAATTTAAGATACTGGTGGCGGTGGCGGTGTTTCTGGTGGGGATCATGGCCTATGCCGGCGCCAATGGCCGGCTGACTGCCGCCCCGCAGGAGCTGCTGAGCGTGGTGCTTACGCCGTTTCAGAAGGTGACTTCCGCCCTGAGCGGCGGCATCGGTTCGGTGTGGGAAAAATACACCAGCATCGATGATGTGATGGCCCAGAACGAACAGCTGGAAGCCGAGAACGCCGAATTGCGCCAGCAGATGGTGGACTACGACCGCATCAAGGCAGAGAACGAAGCCTACAAGGCGCTGACCCGCATTCAGGATACCAACAGCGGGGCCAGTTATGTTTCCGGCTTTGTGATCGGCCGCGACCCACTGGATGAGTTTGGCGGCTTTACGCTGGACTGCGGCACCGTGAACGGTGTGGCCGTGAGCGATGCCGTGATCAGCGATAAGGGCTACCTTGTGGGCGTCGTGGTGGAGGCAGATACCACCAGCTGCAAGGTGATGACCGTCCTGCATCCCAGCTTCAACGCAGCGGGCGTTGTGTCCCGCACGCGGGAAAACGGCATCCTCACCGGCAGCACCGACTACGCCGGTGACGGTTTGTGCGTGCTCACCAATCTGGAGCGCGCCGCCGAGACTCAGATGGGCGATCAGGTCATAACCACCGGCCTTGGCGGCGTGTTCCCGCCGGATGTGCTGGTGGGCGTGGTGCAGAAGGTGGAGCCGGAAGTCAGCGGCAAATCCTCGGTGGCGGTCATCCGCCCGGGCGCAGACCCGCGCACCGTCAAGCACGTTTTTGTCATCACCGATTATTAAGGAGGCACCGGTATGGAATCACGCCGTATGCGCAGCCGCAGTCAGGCGTTGAAATGGGCCTGCTACGCGGCAGCGCTGTTTGTGTGCGCGGCATTGCAGACCACGCCCGGCCTGTTCCGGCTGGGGCAGGCAAAACCGCTTTTTATCCTGCCGCTCTGTCTTGCGGTGGCGGTGTACGAGGGCGAGTTTGCCGGGGCGCTGTTCGGCGCGGTAGGCGGCCTTTTGTGGGATTACACCGCCGGGCGCACGGTGGGAATGCTGGCGCTGGAACTGCTTTTGCTCTGCTTTGCGCTTTCGGTGCTGGTGCAGGTGTATCTGCAGGGCAGCACATGGAACTTTGCGCTCATCGGCACCGGCACGGCCCTTGTGGTGCTCTCGCTGGACTGGCTGTTTTTTTACTATATGCCGGGTTACAGCTGGGCGCTGAGCCGCTGGCTCACCTTTGTGCTGCCCTCGGCAGTGATGACCCTGGTGCCGTCGCTGGTGCTGTTCAGTCTGGTGCGGCGCATTTATAACGAGTTCAAAATCGACAACGGCGTGATCTGAACCGCCGGAGGAAACGCGGATGAACCAAAACGAACGAAAAACCGTCTTGCACCGGATGCTCCTGCTCATCGCAGTGGCCTGTGTTATCATGGGTCTGTATGCGATGCGGCTGATCTTTTTGCAGCTGGTCAACGGCGACGATTTCAAAGCCAAGGCGACCAACACCACCGACTATAATTTCACGGTCACTGCGGCCCGCGGCGACATCGTGGACAGCGCCGGGCGGCGCATTGCCACCACGGCCACCAGCTATAATGTGGTGCTCAACAAGCTGCTGATGGGGGACCGCGATCTGGACGCCATGCTGCAGCAGATCGTGGAGCTGCTGCGAGAAAACGGCGAGAGCTGGAATGATACCCTGCTCATCGGCCAGCCGGACGCAGCAGGCCGCTATGCCTTTACAGACGATGATTCTTCTGCCAGCGATCAGAAGCAGCTGGCAGATATGAAGGAGACCCTTGGCCTGCAGCAGTATGCCACCGCCAACGATGTGATGGAAATGCTGGTGGAAAAGAACGAGCTGCAGGGCTTCTCGCTGGAATGGCAGCGGGTGCTGGCCGGCATCCACTACGAGATGGACCGGCAGGCCTTTTCCAATGTGAACAACTTTGTCATGGCAGAAAACGTCAGCGCGGCAACGGTGGCCACCATCAAGGAGCACAGCCTGCAGCTGCCCGGCGTGGAGATCGTGGAGACCAGTGCCCGCAGCTACGATCAGAGCGATATCATCCCGGCCGTGCTGGGCCGTGTGGGCAAGATCACGGCCGAAAAGTGGAAGGTGACCGATTCAAATGGTCAGGTGACCTATCCGCTGCGGGAAAAAGGCTATAATATGAATGATGTTCTGGGCATTTCCGGCCTGGAATCCGTTTATGAGGATGAGCTGCGCGGCAAGGATGGCGTGGAGACGATCACCCGCAACTCGGACGGTGTGATCGTGGATACCCGCCTGACCACAGTGCCGGAGCCGGGCCACACGGTGCAGCTGACCATCGACAGCAACTTCCAGCGCGCCGTGGACAAGGCACTGGCAGAGAACATCGACATGATCAACCGCGTGTACAACACCGGCACCATGAAAGCTGCCGCCGGTGCGGTGGTGGTGCTGGATGTGAAGGACGGCAGCGTGATGGCAGCGTCCAATTACCCCAGCTATGACCAGAACCTGTATGCGTCCAACTACAGTGAGTACAGCTCTGACCCGAGCCTGCCGCTGTTCAACCGCGCATTGCAGGGCCTGTATACGCCGGGCTCCACCTTCAAGCCCGCCGTGGCGGTGGCTGCGCTGGACAGCGGCCTCATCAATCAGTATTCTACCGTATACTGCAACGGCGTGTACAACTACTTTAAGGACTATCATCCCCGCTGTACCCGCCACGGCCACAGCGGCAACATCGATGTGATCACAGCCATCAAGTGGAGCTGCAACGTCTTCTTCTATGATGTGGGCCGCCGCCTGACCAGTGACGTCTATGATGCCTATGCCTATAAGCTGGGTCTGGGCCAGCGCACCGGCGTGGAGGTGGGTGAGGCGCTGGGACGGCTGACCACCAAGAACGACTCCAACTATACCGCATCGCTGGACGTTCAGGCCGCCATCGGTCAGGGCAACACGGTGGTCACCCCCATCCAGCTGGCCACCTATGCGGCAACGCTGGCCAACAACGGCACCCGCTACCGCACGCATTTCGTCAAGGCCATTCTGGATACCAACACCGGCGAGGTGCTCAGCGAGACCAAGCCCGAGGTCATGGATGTCATCGAGGGCACCGGCAACACCTTTGAACTGGTGCGTCAGGGCATGAAGCAGGTGCCCAGCACCATCAGCGGCAAAATTTCAAGCTATCCGGTGCCCATCGCCTGCAAGACCGGTACGCCCCAGCGCAGCGAGACCTATGCCTCAGGCAAGCACTATCTGAACGCTATGATGGTGGCTTACCTGCCGGCGGACGATCCGCAGATCGCCATTGGCATCACCATTGAGTACGGCGGCTACGGTGCCCGTACCGGTGATCTGGTGGTGGATATCGCCAATGCCTACTTTGCCCTGAAGGACGGCTCTCTTGCCCAGCAGGCAGAGGAAGAAAAAGAGGCCGAGCAGGAAAAACAGGACGCGTCCCAGACCGATGCCGCAGGACAAACGGCAGCCGGGCAGACCGCCGACACCGCTGCACCGCAGGCCGGGCAGACGGCTCCCGCAGCGCAGGACGCTGCACCGGAAGGGCCTGCCGCAGACACAGCGCAGCCTGCTGTACAGGATGGGCCGGACGCAGCGCAGGCCGAACAAAACCCCGATGCCATTGCGCCGGAGAACTGAAAACGGGAGACAAAACCGACGCGGGAAAGGGCGCTGCAGCGGTGGTTTGAATGGGAACACCCCTGAAAAGAAAACAAAATTGAATGTTTTGTATAAAAACCGGTTGTAAAAGATTGGATTTTGTGATATCATTTCAACCAAAGGACTTTTTACAAGTGGGTCCGCATCGTGAAGAAAGAGGAGAGGGTAACGGATGACGATCGCACTCATTGCACATGACTCCAAAAAGGAGCTGATGGTTCAGTTTTGTACGGCTTACTGCCGTATCCTGAGCCAGCATAAACTGGTGGCCACCGGTACGACCGGTAAGTTGATCGCTGAGGCTACCGGTTTACAGGTGCAGCGCTTTCTGGCCGGTGTGCAGGGCGGCGACCAGCAGATCGCATCCCGCATCGCCTGCAATGAGATCGACCTGCTGCTGTTCTTCCGCGACCCCATCAACGCTAAGCCCAGCGAGCCCAACGAAATGACGCTGCTGCGCCTGTGCGATGTGCACAATATCCCCATGGCCACCAACATTGCCACCGCCGAGGTGCTGATCCACGGCTTGGAGCGCGGCGATCTGGACTGGCGCGATATCGTGCATCCCCAGAACTGACAAAACGATTTGGAATGGCTCTGCGTGCGCTGCGCCATATTCAGCGGAAATTATATTGATAATGCGAAAATCGGGAACATCTGCGGATGTTCCCGATTTTCATTTTCACGGGAATGGAGTCCGAACCGCAGAATACATTTCTGCCGCCGTGCGGCTGTTTCCGCAGGAAGCAAAAACAGCAGATGCCGTGTGCCGCAGCGGCCTTTCCTGTGAAAAAAGAATTCCGGAAAATCCGCAGATTTTCCGGAATTCTAATATAAAAATAATGTTTCCGCTGAATATGGCCAGAGTGCAACGGAGGCCATTCAAAATTGTATTTGTTAAACTTTAAAATCCTCGGCCATTTCGGCTACATCTTCCGGGGCAAAATCACCCAGCGGCAAGATCAGCCGTGCCAGTGTCTCCTGCGGCAGAGCTGCAAGAATCGTGCTGTCATCGCTGCCGGTGCCTGCGGGCGGGCAGACGGTGTGCACGCCGTCTGCACCGGTCTCCACCCGGGCACGGTGAGCGGTTGCCACATATTGCATCCCAAGCTTGTCTGCAGCCGTCAGCAGGGCGGCAAACAGCGGCGTGCCGCCTTCGCCCAGAACGTCTGCGTCCTGCCCGGCCAGTGCTTCGGCGTTCAGCACGATGCACTCGATGCCAAGGGCCTCTGCTGCCTTTTTGGCGCTTTCCGCATCGGCGGTCTGTTCTGCTGCCAGCCGCACGGCAGCGCCCGCCACGGCAAAGCCCTGCTGCTGTAAAATGCGCACAGCTACGGCGCATTCTCTGCTGCCGTCCATCTGCACCAGAACCTTATCCTGACTCTCGTAGGTGTCAAACCCGCTGCCGGGCAAAAATGTGTCGCTCATGTTCCCTGCCTCCCGCCATGTGCTTTGCTCTGTGCCACGGCCAGCTGGTCGCAGCGTTCGTTTTCCGGGTGGCCTGCGTGGCCCTTGACCCAGACGTAGGTGATCTTGTGCCGGGCTTCCTGCTCCAGTGCTTGTGCCCAGAGGTCCGGGTTCAGGGCAGGGGAGCCATCCGCTTTTTTCCAGCCCCTGCGCTGCCATCCTCTGGCCCAGCCCTTCTGCAGCCCGTTGATGACATACTGGCTGTCGGAGCACAGCCGCACCTCGCACGGCTCCTTGAGCTGACGCAGCGCCTCGATAAAGGCTGTCAGCTCCATGCGGTTGTTGGTGGTGCTGTCATCACCGCCGCTGAGCTCCTTTTCATAGACTTTGCCGTTAAAACGGTAGCGCAGCACGGCACCCCAGCCGCCCGGGCCGGGATTGCCGCTGCATGCGCCGTCGGTGTACACTTCGACCTGCTTCATGCGGTTCTCCTTATAAAATGAGTTGCTTCTATTTAGCGCTATTTTTGGGCTTCTGTCAAGTGCGAATGTATATTCCGTGCTGGAGCTGCCAAACCTTGGAATTGACAAAAACGCCGGGAAATACTATACTTATCCTAACAAAATGCGTATAGGGGCGCACCGCAGGCGTGTGCCCGGGCGTTCCAACAGAAAAGCCACGGTCGCATCGAGCAGATGGACTTATCTGGCACAAAACCTCTTATGGAACAGGCAGCGGTTTGCAAAAAACACGCTGAGAAATAAATTCTATACGGTGCATCCAACGGAAGCCGATGCGATTTTTCAAGGTGCTTCCCATGCACAGCGCGGCTGTTCCCACAAACGGGGACGGCCTGCGCTGTAATTATTTTGGAGGTCAGAATGGCACAGTCGAAAGAAAATACCAATGTTTCCGCACGCGGCAAGGCCGCAGCAGCAAATCAGAATGCGGGCGCACCTGCCGCGCAGACGGGCGAAAAGCGCCCCCGTACCACCCGCCGTCCATATTATAACCGCCGGCCCCGCCGCCCGCAGCAGCCCAGAGAGGCTGCGGTGCCCATCCACATCTATCCGCTGGGCGGTCTGGGTGAAGTGGGCAAGAATATGACCGTCTACGAGTGCAACGGCGACATGATCATCGTGGACTGCGGTCTGGTGTTCCCGGACAGCGACATGTACGGCGTGGATATGGTCATCCCGGACTTCACCTTTGTGGTGCAGAACAAGGATAAGATCAAGGGCCTGCTCATCACCCACGGCCACGAGGACCACATCGGCAGCATCCCGTATCTGCTGCAGAAATTTGATCTGCCCATCTATGGCACCCGCCTGACCTGCGGCCTGATCCGCAACAAGCTGGAAGAGTTCGGTCTGGCAGGCAAGACCAAGTTCATGGAGATCACCCCCAGACAGAAGATCAGGCTGGGCTGCTTTACCATTGAGCCCATCCATGTGAACCACTCCATCCCGGACGCGGTGGCCTTTGCCATCGACAGCCCGGCGGGCACCATCATCCAGACCGGCGACTTCAAGATCGATTATACCCCGCTGGCCTGCGGTGTCACCGACCTGTCCACACTGGCCGAGTACGGTCAGCGCGGCGTGCTGGCCCTGCTGAGCGATTCCACCAACTCCGAACGCCCGGGCTTTACCGCCACCGAGCAGAAGGTGGCTGCAGGCGTGCGCAATCTGTTCGCCCGTGCCCGCAACAAGCGGATCATCATTGCCACCTTTGCTTCCAACATCTACCGCGTGCAGCAGATCATCGATCTGGCTGTGGAGGATGGCCGCAAGGTGGCCTTCAGCGGCCGCAGCATGGTGAACAACACCGCCATGGCGCAGGAACTGGGCTATATGCACATCCCGGAGGGCACCCTCATCAGCGTGGATGAGCTGAACCAGTATCCCCCGGAGCAGGTAGTGCTCATTACCACCGGCAGTCAGGGCGAACCCCTGAGCGCCCTTTCCCGCATGGCGTCCTGCAGCCACCGTCAGGTGCGGGTGGGCCCCGGTGATTTCATTATCATTTCGGCAAATCCCATCCCCGGCAACGAGAAGAGCGTGACCAAGATCGTCAACGGTCTGCTGCTGCTGGGTGCAGAGGTCATCTACGAGAGCATGTACGATGTGCACGTTTCCGGCCACGCCTGTCAGGAAGAGCAGAAGCTCATGCTCACCCTGACGAAGCCCAAGTATTTCCTGCCGGTGCACGGCGAGTACAAGCAGCTCAAAAAGCATGCCCTCACCGCTGCAAGCCTCGGCATCCCCACCAGCAACATCCTCATTGCGGAGAATGGCTCCAATGTCATCCTCAGTCAGGATGAGATGAAGCTGGGCGAGCCGGTGACGGCCGGTGCCGTCATGGTGGACGGTCTGGGCGTGGGCGATGTGGGAAATGTAGTCCTGCGCGACCGCAAGCACCTGTCCGAGGACGGTCTGGTGATCATCGTGGCCACCGTGGACAGCAAGACCGGCAAAGTGCTGGCCGGCCCCGACCTTGTGAGCCGCGGCTTTGTGTATGTGCGCGAGAACGAGAGCCTGATGGACGGTGCACAGAGCATCGTGGAAAATGCGCTGGACCGCTGCGTGGACGAGCATGTGCGCGACTGGAACAGCGTCAAGACCCGTGTGCGCGAGGCACTGAGCAGCTATATCTATCGGCGCACCAAGCGCAGCCCGATGATCCTCCCCATCCTGATGGAGGTCTGATCCGGGCACGCTGCCGCAAACAATGCGGCGGAAGGCAGGAGATTTGATGAAACAAAAACCAAGATGGACATTGGAGATGCTCACCGCCAGTCTGGCCGTGCTGTGCGGCCTGCTGGTGCTGGTGCTGCTGGTCCAGCGGCCCACGGCATGGCCGGCGCTGCTGGCACTGGTGGTGCTGTGGGGCGTTGTGGTGGTGCTGTTCCGCTGCCAGCTGCGCAAGTGGGTGGCCCGGTGGATGTGCGGCGGCAGCTTTGAAAGCTCCAAACTGCAGTTCAGTCTGGAGCCGCTCTCGCAGCCGGCCGCGCTGCTTTCCGGTGAGACGGTGCTGTGGTACAATGCACAGTTCCGTGCCCGCCTGTTGAACGGGCAGGATGTGCTGGTGAGCCGTGTGCAGAAGGTGATGCCCGGCCTTGACCTGCAGCAGTGCCGCAAGCAGGAGGGCCAGCTGCTGACCCTCGCAGACGGCATGTGGAGCGTGCACAGTTCCACAGTGCCCGGCAATGCCGAGAGCATGACCCTGCTGGTGCTGAACGAGGAGACCGCCCTGCGCAAGGTGGAGGCGGAATACAAGGCCAGCCGTCCGGGATATCTGGTGTTTCTGGTGGACGGCTACGACGATGTGTTCGGTGACATGCTGGACAGCGAGCGCGCCCGCCTGCTGGAAGGCATCAACCGCACGCTGGAGGATATGATCGGCCGGGGCAGCGGCTTTTTACGCCGTGTGGCCAGCGGCCGCTACATCGCCGTGGTGGAAGAGCGCCAGATGGAGCAGTTCGCCAACCGGGGCTACGATGTGCTGGACAAGATCCGTGCGCTGGACCCCAGCGTGAATCTTTCGCTGTCCATCGGCATTGGCCGCGGTGCCAAGACCCTGCGGGAAGCGCAGGATATGGCCGTGCAGGCACTGGATATGGCGCAGGGCCGCGGCGGCGATCAGGCGGCTGAAATGACGCCGGACGGCTTTACCTTTTACGGCGGCGTGAGCCATGGCGTGGAAAAGCGCAGCAAGGTGCGCAGCCGCATCGTGGCCGATCAGTTGGTGAAGCTGATCAAGGAAGCCGACCATGTGGTCATCATGGGCCACCGTATGAGCGATCTGGACGCCATTGGCTCTGCCGAGGGTGTGCTGCGCATCTGTAAGATCTGCGACGTCCCGGCGGTGATCGCAGTGCGGCGGGACGCCACGCTGGCGGGCAGCCTGATCGATGCCCTGTGCAAAGCGGGCCAGCGGGATGATTTCATCGACCCGAAGGATGCCCTGCCCATTATTTCCAAACGCACCCTGTGTATCGTGGTGGATACATATCAGGCAGGTCTTGTGGAGAGCAAGGAGATCCTGGAAAAATGCGGCAGGGTGGCCGTCATCGACCACCACCGCAAGGGCGTGGGCTACATCCAGAATCCGGACCTTGTCTGCCATGAGCCCTATTCCTCCTCGGCCAGCGAGCTGGTCACTGAGCTTTTGCAGTACGTGGGCGAGCGCGACGACAAACCCAACCGGGTGGAAGCCGAGGGCCTGCTCTCCGGTATCATGCTGGATACCCGCGATTTTACCCTGCACACCGGTGTGCGTACCTTTGAAGCCGCCGCTGCTCTGCGCCGCTACGGTGCGGAGACCGAGCGGGTGCGCCAGCTGTTCGACGTGACGATGGTGGAGTACAACGCCAAGGCGGGGCTTGTGGAAAAAGCAAAAATGTACCGGAACTGCGCCATTTCCATCGGCGGTGAGGTGGCCGCGGAGGCTCGTGTGGCCATTGCACAGGCGGCAAACGACCTGCTGACCATTCAGGGCGTGGATGCCAGCTTTGTGGCGGTGCAGGTGGGCACAGGCGTGAACGTCTCGGCCCGCAGTCTGGGCGCTGTGAACGTGCAGGTCATCATGGAGAGTCTGGGCGGCGGCGGACACCAGACCATGGCCGCGGCACAGCTCAAGCACATCACGCCGGAGGCAGCCCGTTCCCGCATCGAGGGCGCCATCGACAAATACTACGCAT
This sequence comes from Faecalibacterium sp. 3, assembly GCF_048323735.1. Lineage (NCBI taxonomy): Bacteria > Bacillati > Bacillota > Clostridia > Eubacteriales > Oscillospiraceae > Faecalibacterium > Faecalibacterium sp. 3. The sequence continues at coordinate 2,630,752 of NZ_JBLWFN010000001.1, read as the reverse complement.
CGCAGAAAAAGGGCGGTGCTGAGGGAAAATAACCAGAAGAGTGAGGTCCACACCTATGAAACAATACGATTACCTGATTGTCGGCGCCGGCCTTTATGGTGCCGTGTTCGCACAGGAAGCAAAAAAAGCAGGTAAAAAGTGCCTCGTCATTGACAAGCGCGGCCACATTGCAGGCAACATCTACACCGAGCAGGTGGAGGGCATCAACGTCCACCGCTATGGTGCGCACATTTTCCACACCAATAACAAGGCCGTGTGGCAGTATGTGAACCAGTTTGCGGAGTTCAACCGCTACACCAACAGCCCGGTGGCGAACTATCACGGCGAGATCTACAACCTGCCCTTCAACATGAACACCTTCAATAAGATGTGGGGCGTTGTTACCCCCGCCGAGGCCAAGGCCAAGATCGAGGAGCAGAAGGCTGCTGCCGGCATCACCGACCCGCAGAATCTGGAAGAGCAGGCCATCAGCCTTGTGGGAACCGATATCTACGAAAAGCTCATCAAGGGCTACACCGGCAAGCAGTGGGGCCGTCCCTGCACGGAGCTGCCGACCTTTATCATCAAGCGCCTGCCGGTGCGCTTCACCTACGACGACAACTACTTCAACGCACTGTATCAGGGCATCCCCAATGGCGGCTACACTGCCATGGTGGAAAAAATGCTGGACGGCACCGAGGTGCGTCTGGGCGTGGATTATCTGGCTGACCGTGACGCACTGAACGCACTGGCAGAGAAGGTGGTCTACACCGGCCCGGTGGACGCATACTTCGGCTATCGTCTGGGCGCACTGCAGTACCGCAGCGTGCGGTTTGAGACCGAGGTGCTGGATACCGACAACTATCAGGGCAACGCGGTGGTCAACTACACCGACGCCGAGACCCCCTACACCCGCATCATCGAGCATAAGCACTTTGAGTTCGGCACCCAGCCCAAAACGGTCATCAGCCGCGAGTACAGCGCCGAATGGAAAAAGGGCGACGAGCCGTACTATCCCGTCAATGACGAGAAGAACGGTGCCCTGTATGCCGAGTATAAGAAGCTGGCCGATGCGGAGCCGGGCGTCATCTTCGGCGGCCGTCTGGGTGAGTACAAGTATTACGACATGGACAAGGTCATTGAGGTGGCTCTGGACGTGGCTGCAAAGGAACTGGCGTAACCGCTTCCCGGGCAGAATGTGGTCGTGTGGGGCAGGCTTTTTGCCTTTTTGCAAGAAGCATCGCCGCCGGGTATGTTCTCTTTTGTGTGCCAAAAGAGAACCAGAAAGGACGGCGGTGCCCGCAGGGCATGAAAGCCCCAGTGGGGCTTTTAAGCCGCAGACCGATTTGCGCAGCAAATGCCGCATGTTCAGCGCGGCAAGGTCTCCGCTACTTTCGAGGCGCGGGAGGCGGCGGGTTACGGCTCCCTGCGTCTGCTTCGTGCCTTGCGCGGCACTCGCATCCTGCAGGCCGCTGCCCCAACAGCTCCTCCCTGTTTCGGCCGCAGGCCGACAGCAGCATATGCCGTTTGCCGTTACGACCCCTCCCGTGAAAAAGTAAATCAGAAAAATCCGCAGATTTTTCTGATTTACAAATTAAAAATAAAATTCCCGCTGAATATGGCCAGAGCGGAGCGGCGGCCATTTTAAATGGTCAGGCGCTTCCTCTTGCTCAAAAGCGGCAAATGCGCTATACTATAAACACAACAACTGCACCGGTTTTCCGGTGAGAAGTGAGGGATACTATCATGAAAGTGATTCTCAAGCAGGATATCAAGGGCATTGGCAAGAAGGATGAGATCCATGAGGTCTCCGACGGCTACGCCCGCAACTATCTGTTCCCGCGCAAGCTGGCCGCTGTGGCAGATGCCAGCGCTGTGAACGTTGCCCGCAGCAAGGAAGCTGCAGCCGACTTCCATGAGGCTGAGACCGTGGCCGCTGCCAAGGCTCTGGCTGCAAAGATCGAGGGCAAGACCGTGACCATCAAGGCCAAGGGCGGTGCATCCGGCCGTCTGCACGGCAAAGTCACCGGCAAGGAGGTTGCCGATGCTCTGGCTGTGCTGGCAGGCGCTCCCATCGATAAAAAGAAGATCGAGCTGGAAACCAAGGACATCAAGGACGCCGGTGTGTTCAACGGCAAGGTCCGCCTGCACGTTGGTGTGGTTGCTTCCTTCAAGATCCAGGTGGAAGTGGAACAGGCCTGATTTTTCTGCCATCTGCGCCCCCTCACAGCAGGGGGCGCTTTTTGGCTTTTCAGCAAAAACGCAAAAGGATAAATGACCATGCCGAATGAACGACGTTATTCCAATGAACTGAATCTGGAAAGTGTGGGCATCAACCTGCCCTATAACATGCAGGCAGAGCAGAGCGTGCTGGGCGCGGTGCTGCTCAAACCAGAGACCCTCACCGATCTGGTGGAGATCATCCGGCCGGAGATGTTCTATACCCGGCAGAACGCGCAGATCTATTCGGAGATGCTGCGCCTGTTCACCGCCGACCAGACCATCGACTTTGTTACCCTGCTGGACGCGGTGATCTCGGACGGCGTGTTCCCCAGTGCCGACGAAGCAAAGGTTTACCTGACCGGCCTTGCCGAGACGGTGCCCAGCATCTCCAATGTGAAGGCCTACGCCCAGATCGTGCAGGAAAAGTATCTGGTGCGCCAGCTGATGGGGGTGGCAAAGGACATCCTGCAGGATGCCGGAGATGAGCCGGACGCCGACCTGCTGCTGGAAAACGCGGAACAGCGCATTTATGAGATCCGCTCTGGCCGCGATTCCAGCGCACTGACACCGCTTTCCTCCAGCATGGTGGAGACCCTGACCAACCTGCAGAAGATCAGCGGCCCGGATGCGGATAAATACAAGGGCATCCCCACCGGGTTCCGCCTGCTGGATACGGTGCTCACCGGCCTTGGCCGCGGCGACCTCATCATCCTTGCGGCCCGCCCCGGTATGGGCAAGACCAGCTTTGCGCTGAACATCGCCACCCGCGTGGCCATGCAGCAAAAGGTCCCGGTGGCGATCTTCAGTCTGGAAATGACCAAGGAACAGCTGACCAACCGTATCCTTTCTGCTGAGGCCGGCATCGACAGTCAGGCCTTCCGCACCGGCGCCCTGCGTGCCGAGGACTGGGAGTATCTGGCTCTTGCCACCGAAAAGCTGCACGATGCACCCATCTATATGGACGATACCTCCGGCATCACCATCACCGAGATGAAGGCAAAGATCCGCCGGGTGAATCAGGACCCCACCCGCCCGAACGTGGGCCTCATCGTCATCGACTATCTGCAGCTGATGACCACCGGCCAGCGCAGCGAGAACCGCGTGCAGGAGATCAGCTCCATTACCCGAAACCTCAAGATCATGGCGAAGGAGATGAATGTGCCCATCATCGCGCTTTCCCAGCTGTCCCGTGCGGTGGAAAAACAGGGCAACAACTCCAGCCACCGGCCCCAGCTTTCCGACCTGCGTGATTCCGGCTCCATTGAGCAGGACGCCGACTGCGTTCTGTTTCTGTACCGCGATTCCTACTATGCCAGCCAGAACCCGGACGGCGCGGAGGTGGACGCCGATACCGCCGAGTGCATCGTGGCAAAGAACCGTCACGGCGAGACCAGCACGGTGCCGCTGGGCTGGGATGGTGCCCACACCCGCTTTATGGATGTGGATTTCAAACGCTGATGGAAAACGAAACGATCCTTGCCCGGGTGCGGGAATACTGTCTGCGGGAAGCACTGCTGACCCCGGGTGCCCCGCTGCATGAGCTGCATTTGGCAGCGGCAGTGTCCGGCGGGGCAGACAGCATGGCACTGCTGCGTATCCTGCTGGCCCTGCAGCCGGAGTTCGGATTTGAGCTTTCTGCCTGTCATGTGAACCATGGCCTGCGGGGTGAGAGCGCCCACCGGGACGAAGCTTTTGTGCGTGCCGAATGCGCCCGTCTGGGCGTGCCGCTGCGGGTGTTCCATGTGGAAGAGTTTGGCCCTGTGCCGGAACATGCCGGGGAGGACTGGGCCCGCCGCCTGCGCTACGCCTGCTTTGCGCGTTTGTGCAGGGAGGGGATAGACGCCGTTGCAACAGCCCATACTGCAAATGATCAGGCGGAGACCCTGCTGCTGCGTCTGGCCCGGGGTACGGGGATGCACGGCGCAGCAGGCATCCGGCCCAGACGCGGGCCTTATCTGCGGCCGCTGCTGCCCCTTACCCGGCAGGATACCGAAAGCTTCTGCCGTGCAGCCGGGCAGCGCTGGGTGACGGACGAGACGAACGAGACCGATGCCTATGCCCGCAACCGGGTGCGCCGTGCGGCATTGCCTGCACTGCAGAGCACCAACGGCGCAGCGGTGGAAAACCTTGCCCGCTTCTGCGAAAAAGCGGCCCGGGCGGATGACTACTTTGCCCGGAAAGCGCAGGAACTGCTTTCCGCTGCGCGTCTGGATGGGACTCAGGCCGGCATCAGGGCCCCGGACGCCTGCAGGGTGTGGCGACTGGGCCCGCTTTCCGCTGCGGATGCGCCTGTTCTGGAAGCGGCCATGCATTCGCTGACGGCTCCCCTGCGGGACGCAGAGGAAAAATATGTGCAGCTGCTGTGCGCCCTTGTGCGGCGCGGCAGCGGCGCGGTGCAGCTGACCGGCCGGGTGCGCTTTTGTGCAGGGAAGGGCTTTTTCTGGCAGGAAGAGGTTCCGGAGCTGCCGCAGAGGCAGACCACGCCGCAGCCCGAAAGCTGGCCTTTTGTGCCGGAAAAACAGGCAGAATACGGCTTTGCAGGCGGCTGGAAGGTGACTGCGGAGCTTTTTACGGCTGATTTTGAAGAAAAAATACAAGTCGTTCATAAAAAAGACTTAAAAAATCAGGCGGATTATGCTAGAATAACTACGTTGTATGCTGGTCTTGTTCTGCGCACCCGCCAGCCGGGGGATGTCTACCGCCCGGCGGGACGAAGTGTGCACAACCGGCTGCGCAAGTGGATGAACGAAGCGGGCATCCCCGCGCAGATGCGTGACCAGCTGCCGCTGCTGGCGGCGGGCAGCGAGGTGCTCTGGGTCTGCGGTGCAGGCTTTGCAGAGGGCCTTGCCCCGGACGAGGACACTGCACAGGTGCTGCAGATGGAAATGGAACATAGGGAGGAACTATCATGAGCATGCATGATGATATCAAGAACGTTCTGGTCAGTGAAGAAGAGCTGAAGGCAAAGGTGGCTGAGCTGGGTGCACAGATCAGCAGGGACTACGAGGGCAAAAACCTTGTTCTGGTGTCCATCCTCAAGGGTTCGGTGGTGTTTATGGCCGACCTGATGCGTGCGGTGAGCATTCCGTGCAGCATCGATTTTATGGTGGTGTCCAGCTACGGCGGCAGCAACACCGTTACCAGCGGCCTTGTAAAGATCATCAAGGATCTGGACGGCGATCTGTCCGGTAAGGATGTGCTGATCGTGGAGGATATTCTGGATACCGGCGTCACCCTCTCGAACCTTGTGCCCATGCTCAAGATGCGCAACCCCAACTCGGTGAAGATCTGCACCATTCTGGACAAGCCCAGCCGCCGCAAGGCCGATATCCAGCCCGACTACGAGGGCTTCCAGGTACCGGACGAGTTCGTGGTGGGCTACGGTCTGGACTACGATGAAAAGTACCGCAACCTGCCTTATGTGGGTGTGCTCAAGCCCGAAGTCTACGAGAAGTGATTTCTCACACTATAATTCATCCAAGAACTGGAGTTGATTTTTTTGCAATCCAAGAGACCCCGTTTCAATCCGCTGATCCTGGCGCTGGCGCTGGCGGCGGTGCTGATGGTCTGGTCGGTGCTGGGCGGCACCGGCTCTGCCAGCAGCTCTTCCATGGAGTATTCCACGGTGGTGCATTACTTTGAAAGCCTGCAGGTCACGCAGTTCTCGCTGGACCTGAACACCGGCGTCATCACCATGGACATCAAGGAAGGCGGCAAAAATAACCTGCCCCTGCCGGATACCACGGCCCCGAGCACCACACAGGCTACCGGCGGTCTGCTGAGCGGGATGCTGTCCTCTTCGGACAGCGCTGCATCCGCTGCGCAGAAGAACAGCGACGGCACTGTGACGGTGCGCTACAAACTGCCCTATGCCTCCATGTTCGTCAAGTATGTGGGCGACTACATTGCTGCCTATGACGAAGCAAACCCGGATGCTCCCATGGTGTACGATTATACCCCTGTCAAGGAAAGCATCCCATGGATGGAGATCCTGTTCTATCTGGCAATGCTGGGCTGCACCGGCTTTTTGCTCTTCTCCATGATGCGCGGCGGCGCTGGCGGCGGCGGGATCATGAACGTCGGCAAGGCCAAGGTGAAGGATGAGCACGAGAACAAAAAGACGGCTACCTTTGCCGATGTTGCCGGTGAGGACGAGGAAAAGGAAGAGCTGAAAGAGGTCGTGGAGTTCCTCAAGAGCCCTGAAAAGTTCAACACTCTGGGTGCCCGCATTCCCCACGGCGTTCTGCTGGTAGGCCCTCCGGGCACCGGTAAGACCCTGCTGGCCCGTGCCTGCGCCGGTGAGGCCGGTGTGCCGTTCTATTCCATTTCCGGCTCTGACTTTGTGGAAATGTACGTCGGCGTGGGTGCATCCCGCGTGCGTGACCTGTTCGATAAGGCCAAGAAGTCCATGCCCTGCATCATCTTCATTGATGAGATCGATGCTGTGGGCCGTCAGCGTGGTGCCGGCTTAGGCGGCGGCCACGATGAACGCGAGCAGACCCTGAACCAGCTGCTGGTGGAAATGGACGGCTTTGAGGCCAACGACGGTATCATCGTCATGGCGGCCACCAACCGCGCCGACATTCTGGATAAGGCCCTGCTGCGTCCGGGCCGCTTTGACCGTCAGGTCTACGTGGGCCTGCCGGATGTCAAGGGCCGTGAGGAGATCCTCAAGGTCCACACCAAAAAGAAGCCGCTGGCCCCGGATGTCTCTCTCAGGGTCATTGCACAGCGCACCGCAGGCTTTGCGGGCGCAGATCTTGAGAACCTTGTCAACGAAGCGGCCCTGCTGGCTGCACGCCGCAACCGCAAGGCCATTACCATGGAGGATATCGAGGAAGCTTCCATGAAGGTCATGGCCGGCCCCGAAAAGAAGAGCCGCGTTGTGACCCCCGAGGAAAAGAAGCTGACTGCTTACCATGAGGCAGGCCACGCGGTGGCGGGCTTCTACTGCAAGCATCATCCCCGTGTGCACGAAATCACCATTATCCCCCGCGGTCAGGCAGGCGGCTACACGATGTATCTGCCCGAGAAAGACCGCAGCTATGTGACCAAGGGCGAAATGTTCGAGGATATCGTTTCCAGTCTGGGCGGCCGCGTGGCCGAACAGCTGATTTTGGAGGATATCTCCACCGGTGCCTCCAATGATCTGCAGCAGGCTACCAACATTGCCCGCCAGATGATCACCAAGTACGGCTTCTCGGAGCGGCTCGGCCCTGTGGTGTACGGCACCTCTCAGGAGGAGACCTTCTTGGGCCGCGATCTGGGTCAGGGCAAGGGCTACAGCGAGACCACTGCTGCCGAGATCGACGGCGAGATGCGGGATATCATCGACGAAGCCTACGAGACCTGCCGCCGCACCCTGACCGAGCACATCGATCAGTTGCACGCGCTGGCAAAGGCTCTGATGGAACGCGAAAAACTCAACGAGCAGGAGTTCAACACCATCATGGCGGGCGGCACCCTGCCCCCGCGTGAAGGGGATGAGCCGGAGCAGACCGTGCAGGCTGCACCGGCCGAGACCGCAGAGCAGGCGCAGCCTGCAGAAGCTGCGGAGCCTGCCGAACAGGCCGAAACGGCCCAGCCGCTGCCGGAGACCGCTGCACCGGAAACGCCGGATGCACAGGACCCGCAGAACTGATTTGATCCAAATGGAAAGGAGCGAGTGTCGTGGAGGAAAATTTTAACCCGGTCGCACGGACCCGCGCAAACTATTACACCCCCGGCAGTCCGGTGCAGTTCGTCTGCGTGGAGCTGCTCAAGGGGGATGTCAGCGGTGAGCACGCGGTCTGCCTGACCTTCAAGAACATTTCCAAGGTGACGTTGACTGCGCTGGAGATCCACTTCAAGTGCAAGGGCGTAGACGGTGTGATCCTGTGCGAAGACCGGTTCGAATACCGCGATCTGGAAGTGAAGCCCGGCGAAATGTTTGGCATGGATGATGCCGTGTTCGTTACCTCCAAGGCGATCACCAGCGTGGATGTTTCGCTGTGCAATGTGTACAACGGCAAGCGGGTGGTGCATCTGGATGCCATCAAGCGTGTGCGCCTGCCTGCCCCCAAGCGTCTGTCTGCGGAGCTGGAAAAGGCGCTGGAGGTCCGCATGAACCGCCCGGAGCTGAAGTATCAGCCTCAGGTGTTTGAAAACGGTTGGTACTGCGCCTGCGGTGCGTTCCATCCCAAGGAAGAAGACACCGTTTACTGCTCGGAGTGCGGCTGTGACCGCATCCTGCTGCAGAACGCGCTGAACACCCTGCTGCAGCCGGAACAGCCTGCCCAGACCGAGCCGGAGCTGGAAACTCCTCTGGCGCCGCAGCCGGAACAGGAAGAGCCGACCCGTATCATGGGAGCCGCCCCTGTGCAGCCGGCACAGGAGGAGCCCACCCGCATCATGGGCGCACCGCGCCGCCCGCAGCCGCAGGAGCCTGCTGCAGAGCCGACCCGTATGCTGGATGACGGAATGCGGGAACAGTTCCCGGACAGGGCAGCGCGTGCACAGGCAGAGGAAGGCACCCGTGTGATGCCTGCCGCCTCCCGCCGTGCACAGCCGGCGGCCCAGCAGACGGAGCCTGATTATGAGGACAATGAGGAGTACGAGGACGAGCGCGACAGCGTGGCAGAAACGCTGATCCGCTGGGTGCCGCCCATCACTGCCGTCATCTGCGCGGCTGTGGCGCTGTGCGGCTTCGTGTACTATCAGTTCGTACTGTAAACACAAACAGCAGCGGAGAGGGCTGATCTGCCTTCTCCGCTTTTTGTATATCAGAAGGGAGAACCCGACCATGCCGGAAGAAGCCTTACAGGCCGCTTTTGAGATCAAGACCGCCTGCGATGAGATCAGCCGCCGCCTGCTGCGCTGGCACTGGGAGCACAAGCCCGGCTCCAACAGTCTGGGCGCATTGCTTGACCATATTGCCCAGCGCCAGCAGGAAAGCCCGGACTACTATGACCGGATGCCGGATCTTTCCGGCAAGAGCAGCTGGCAGCAGCTGGACACCACCATCTGTATGCGTGTGCTGCTGGATCCGGAAAAGGATGCGGAAAAGCCTCTGGATCTGCTGGGAAACACCAGCAGCCCGGGTGCAGCCCGCCGCGCCTGCAACACCGTGCGAACGGCCCGCAACGAAGCAGCCCACGCCACCGACCAGACTGACGCGGCGCAGGCAGCGATCCTGTTCAACGAAGCCATCGAATGTCTGGAGGATGCCTATGCGGGCACGGCTTTCCGGGAAAACGAGCTGGCCCGCTATTACCGTCAGGCAGAGGAGTTTTTGTCCCGCTGCGGGGCAAAGGAGCCTGTTGCATCCAGCCGTGCACCGGCTGAAGAAAAGCCTGCTGCCCGCAGTACATCCCGCCAGAGCACAAGGCAGTCCCAGAGCCGCAAAACGGGCAGCAGCCGCTCTTCCGGCAAGAGAACGGCAGCGCACAGCAATTCCGGCCGCGGCAGCTCTGCAAAGAACCGCAAAAATACAAATTGTAAAAAGAAACGGAAAAATTCCGGCAATCAGACAGTCATGATCGTGCTGCTGGCGGCGCTGGTGCTGGGGCTGCTGGTGCGTGCCTGGAGCATGGGTGCAGTGTGACCTGTCTGCTTTGAGAAAATGGTCGCTTTTCGCCGGGAGAAAAGGCCGTCTTTTGTGCACGGTCAATAAAAAAACAAATCGTATACCGGGATAAACCGGAAAAAGCACATCTTGCAGGACGGGTGAAAGCGGTTTATAATAAGCATGAAAACGTTTACACACAACAATGCACCTCAAAAGAGGGAAGTACCGCGAATATGACCATCAGTGATATTGCAAGAATGGCTGGCGTGTCCAGTGCAGCTGTCAGCCGTTACCTGAACGGCGGGCCTCTGAGCGAGCAGAAGCGCGCCATCATCCGGGAGGTCGTGGAGAAGACCGGCTACCGCCCCGATACGACCGCTCAGACTCTGCGCACCGGCAAAGTGAATCAGATCGGTGTGATCGCCCCCAGCATCGGCTCCCAGTCGGTCGGGCAGCTCACCGCCGGGATCGCCAGTGAGCTGGATGCCAGAAACTATCTGCTGCTGCTGGGAAACACCGAGCTGGACGCCCAGCGGGAGCTGGGCTATCTGACTGCCATGCAGCGCAACCACGTGGCGGGCATTATCCTGCTGGGCAGCTACTATACCCCTCAGCTGGCACAGGCGCTGAAAAACTGCAGTGTACCGGTGGTGGTCACAGGCCAGCGTTTTCCGGAGGTGGCCTGCGTGTACAACGACGACCATGCCGCCGCCCGGGAGCTGACCCAGCGGATGCTGGAGCATGGCCGCAGAAGGATCGTTTACATTGGCGGCTCCGAACGGGACGATGCCACCGGCATCCAGCGCCGGGAAGGCGTGCAGGATGCCTTGAGGGACGCAGGGCTGGATGGCGACCAGCTGCCCCGCATCTGTTGCAATGCATTCACCGTGGAAGAGGGGCAGCGCTGTATGCAGGAGCTGCTGACCCGCTGCCCGTTTCTGGATGGTGTGGTCTGCGTGACCGATACGGTGGCCTTTGGCGCCATGCATGCGCTCAAGCAGGCAGGACGGCAGATCGGACGGGATGTGGGCCTTGCCGGCATTGGCGACAGCTGGGCGGGCAGTGTGACCGACCCGGGTCTGGCTACGGTGCGGTTTTATCAGAAGCAGGTGGGGCAGGAAGCCGCCCGGATCCTGCTGCAGATGCTGGAAGAGAAGGAACATGGCGGCCCGGTGCGTCAGGTGACGCTGGGGTATCAGGTAGTGGAGCGCGGTTCTCTGTAAACAGAGGGTAAGGATGATATGGATCACAGATTGATTTTTCTGGATATTGACGGTACCTTGCTGCCGCCGGGGGATATGCTGATCCCGGAAAGCACACTGGCCGCACTGGACTGCGCCAAAGCAAACGGGCACAAGCTGTTTTTGTGCACCGGCCGCAACCACCGCATGACCGAGCCGCTGCTGCGCCACAGCTGCTTTGCGGGCGCGGTATGCAGTGCAGGCGGTTATGTGCTGTGCGATGGCAAGACTCTGGTGGATATCCCCATGGAGCCGCAGCAGGCCGAAGGCGTGCGCGCGGCGCTGGAACGCCATGGCGTGGAGTGCACGCTGGAAGCCCGGGATGCCACTTTTGGCGGTGTCAAAATGACCCAAAGGTGGAGTTTTATCCACCAAAAGAAGGGCGCACCGCTGAACAGCGAAGCAGAGCGCTGGCGCAAAGCCATGGAAGATGGCATGTCCATGCTGCCGCTGTCCGATTACAAAGGGGAACCGCTGTATAAGATCGTATTCATTGCCGACCATGAAAGCGACCTTGCCGAGGCAAAGCGCCTCTATGCGGATCAGTTCGTGTTCTGCGAAAGCAAGCTGGACAGCCTGACCGATGGCTTTGTGAATGGTGAGCTCATCAACCGAAAATTTGATAAGGGCACCGGTATCAAGGCCATCTGTGACCATCTGGGCTGTACGCTGGCAGATACCATTGGCTTTGGCGACAGCGATAATGATCTGCAGATGACCGATGTGGCGGGCATCAGCGTGTGTATGGCCAATGGCTCTGAAACACTGAAAAAGCGCTGTGACCGCATTGCGCCCTCGGTATATGAGGACGGCATTGCAAAGGAGTTCAAGGCGCTTGGCCTGATCTGAACAAAAACAACAAAGGCTGCGGCAGGGATAAGACCCGGGCCGCAGCCTTTTTTCTGCCGCATCGCCGGAGCACAATAAAATAATTTTACAAACCGGAAAAATGTGGTAGAATAAAACAAAGTGCCGGAGTGCCATCCGGCAAAAAAGGAGGAATTATCATGTGTTCCGTTCTGGAAGTATGTGTGGACAGCACCGCCAGTGCGCTGGCGGCAAAGCGCGGCGGTGCCGACCGGCTGGAACTGTGTGCCGACCTCATTGTTGGCGGTACAACGCCCAGCCTGACGCTGGTGCAGCAGGTCAAGGCAGAGACCGGCCTGCCGGTGCGGGCGCTGCTGCGGCCCCGCTTTGGCGATTTCTGCTATGACAGCTATGAGCTTGCCCAGATGGAACAGCTGGCTGCAGAGCTGGTGGAAGCCGGGGCAGACGGTATCGTGACCGGTGTGCTGACCCCGGAGGGTGCGCTGGATGCAGGAGCCATGCAGCCCATCTATGCGGCGGCACGCAAGGCAGCAGAGAAGGCGGGCCGTCCGGTGGCGTGTACCCTGCACCGCGCTTTTGACGTCTGCGCGGACCCCTTTGCTGCGCTGGAAACAGCCCGGGAGATGGGCCTTTGTACCATCCTCACCAGCGGACAGGCGGCCAGCGCACCGCAGGGCGCTGCACTGCTACGGCAGCTGACAGAGCGTGCAGGGAAGGATGTGGAGATTCTAGCAGGTGCCGGGGTCTCGGCACAGAACATCCCGGTGCTGGCCGCGCAAACCGGTGTGCGGGCATTTCACCTTTCCGGCAAACAGGTGCTGCAAAGCCGCATGACCTTCCGGCGCGAGGGCGTGCCCATGGGCCTGCCCGGCTTTTCGGAGTTTGAGGTGTGGCAGACCAGCGAAGCAAACATCCGTGCTGCACGGCAGGCATTGGATAACCTTTAAAAACGAATAAAACGAAAGCGCTCTCCCAACGGAAATCCGGTGGGAGAGCGCTTTTTTATGATGATGAATTTGAAGGGTGAAGATAGCTTAGTAATGCAGCTCGTCGCCAGTCAGTGCTTCCAGCACCGGCAGCATGGCAGCGGCTTCGGCCTTGGCAGCGGGCAGGTCCATGTCGCGGTAGTTGCCGCACTCCACTTCGCTGGCACCGGGCACTGCGCCCTCAAAGCCGGCCATGAAGCGGAAGGACTCCACCGTTAACTCCAGTGCCTGAGCGGGGGTCAGGCCGCGGGTGAGCAGGTAGAAGCCGGTGCGGCAGCCCATGGGGCCAACGTAGATCACGCTGTCTTTAAAGGCGCTGTTGCGCGCATAGGTGGCAAACAGATGCTCCAGCGTGTGGGCGGCACCGGTGGTCAGGTAGTCGCCGTGATTGGGCTTTTTCATGCGGATGTCCCAGGTGAGAACATCGCCGTCCTGACGGCTCAGATACATGCCGCGGTCCAGCTTGGTATGGTCAACACAGAAGCTTGCAATGCGTTCCATGAGTTTTTCTCCTTTGGCTTATGCCTGCAGGCGCTGCACGCTGCCGTGCGCGCAGTCCACAGCGACCATCAGGCCGTCACGGATGTGGCTGGTGGCACCGGCAGCACCCACGACGGTGGGCTTGAGCAGGGCCTTGCCGGCAATGGCGGCATGGCTGTTCAGGCCCGGCTCTTCCACCACCAGAGCGGCGGCGTCGCGCACATAGCTCAGCATTTCGTTGCTGGTAGCGGGGACCACCAGCACCATGCCGGGCTTGAACTTTGCACGCACCTCTTCCAGAGTGCGGCAGACGCAGGCCTTGCCGGTAGCGCTGGTCACATCGGCATTCTCGCGGCCAACGCCCACGCCGGTAGCCAGACAGTTGCCCACCATGTGGATCTTGATCATGTTGGTGGTGCCGGACACGCCCACGGGCACGCCTGCGGTCACGACTGCCAGCTCACCGTTGTGCAGGTAGCCGTTTTCCTTGGCCAGAGAGGTGGACATTTCGATCAGCTCATCGGTGCTGTGTGCCAGAGGCATCATCAGCGGGGTGATGCCCCAGCTCAGGGCCAGCTGACGCTGTACCTGTTCCTTCATCACGCAGGCGATAATGGGCTGCTCCGGGCGGTACTTGCTCAGCAGACGGGCGGTGTTGCCGGACTCGGAAACGGTGACGATGGCTGCGGCGTTCACGTCCTTGGCGGTCAGGCAGGCAGCGTGTGCAGTTGCATCGCTCACGCTGATCTTGCCGGTGTTCTCGGTGAGGGGAACAAAGCGGGCGTGGTTCTCCTGCTCGGTGCGCTCAGCAATGGCAGACATGGTCTTGAGAGCATCCACCGGATAAGCACCGGCAGCAGTCTCGCCGGAAAGCATGATGGCAGAGGTGCCGTCGTAGATGGCATTTGCCACGTCGGAGATCTCGGCACGGGTGGGGCGGGGGTTCACGATCATGCTGTCCAGCATCTGGGTAGCGGTGACGATGGGCTTGCCAAAGGAGAAGGAGCGCTCGATAATGTTCTTCTGGATGCCGGGCAGCTCGGTAAAGTCGATCTCAACGCCCAGATCGCCGCGGGCCACCATGACGGCATCGGCAGCAGCCAGAATGCTGTCGATGTTGTTCACGCCCTCACGGTTCTCGATCTTGGCAATGATGCGGATGTCGGAATCGTACTCGTTGAGCAGGTTGCGGATGTCGTACACATCCTGCGCAGTGCGCACGAAGGAAGCAGCGATGAAGTCGAAGCCCTGCTGTGCGCCGAAGATGATGTCATCGCGGTCGCGCTGGCTCATATACGGCATGGACAGGTGCACGCCGGGTACATTGACGCCCTTCTTGTTCTTGATCTTGCCGTTGTTCAGCACCTTGCAGACGATGTCCGTATCGTTCACAGTGATGATCTGCAGCTTGATCAGGCCGTCGTCCAGCATGATGGTGCCGCCGGGCTGCACGTCCTGCGGCAGATCCTTATAGGTAATGGAGCAGATCTCCTTGGTGCCCTCCACATCCCGGGTGGTCAGGGTGAAGGTCTGGCCTGCTTCCAGCATTTCGGTGCCGTTCTTGAAGTCCTTCAGGCGGATCTCGGGGCCCTTGGTGTCCAGCAGGGCAGCGACCGGCTTGCCCAGCTCTTCACGGATGGCCTTCAGCTTTTCAAAGCGGCCCAGATGCTCCTCGTGAGAGCCGTGGGAAAAATTAAAACGGGCAACATTCATGCCGTTGGCGACCAGCTCGCGCAGAACGCCTTCCTGATCGGTGGACGGGCCCAGAGTGCAGATGATCTTTGTTTTTCTCATATACTTTTACTACCTCCAACTACTACTTCACATTCTCTATTTTGCGGCAGGCTGTCCGCTGTCATACAGACAGCTGCGCGCGGCCAACGGGAAAAATCCCGTGCTGTGGTACAAAAGCGGAAAAATCCTGTGGTTCAAAACTTTTCCACCTATTATTATATCTGCTGGGATACAATAGAGCAAGGGAAATTTTGCGCTGTGGCTGAATTTTTTAGGTGGTCAAGAAATCTTTGCCGCAGAATGACGTATTTGCGCTTAAAAACGAAAAAACGCCCGGTCGATTCGTGAACAAAATGACGAACATTTTGGTGAAAATGACGGATATTTGCAGGAGGGCGAAAAAGCTTGCATCCGGTGCGGGATTTGCTTATAATGATAAGTAAAGATAGTATCACTTATCCGGGGCATGCTCCGGAGGAAATGGAGAAAAAACGATATGGAGAAGCGTGTTTTTCTGATCGTCCTTGACAGCTTTGGGATCGGTGCAGAGCCGGATGCCGCCGCCTTTGGCGACGAGGGCACCAACACCCTGGGCGCCATTGCAAAGCATCCCAACTTCAACTGCCCCAACCTGCGCAGACTGGGCATGTTCAACATCGATGGCGTCACGGCAGGCGAAAAGACCGATGCACCCATTGGCTCCTTTGCCCGCCTGCAGGAGCAGAGCATGGGCAAGGATACCACCATTGGTCACTGGGAGATCGCCGGTGTGGTAAGCCCCAAACCGCTGCCCACCTTTCCGGAGGGCTTCCCGGAGGCGCTCATCCACGAGTTTGAGGAAAAGACCGGCCACAAGGTGCTGTGCAACAAGCCCTATTCCGGTACGCAGGTGCTGAAGGATTACGGCGAGCAGGCCATGAAAGAAAACGCCCTTATCGTCTACACCAGTGCCGACAGCGTATTTCAGGTGGCTGCCAACGAAGAGCTGGTGCCGGTGCATGAGCTTTACCGTTACTGCGAGATCGCCCGCGAAATGCTCAAGGGCGAGTACGGTGTGGGCCGCGTGATCGCACGCCCCTTCCTGGGCCATACTGCCGACACCTTCTACCGCACCACCAACCGCCACGATCTGAGCCTGAAGCCGCCCCGCGCCACCATGCTGGATCTGCTGAAGGACGCGGGCAGGGATGTCATCGCCGTGGGCAAGATCTTCGATATCTTTGACGGCGAGGGCGTGACCGAGAAGATCAAGACCACCGGCAATACCAACGGCATCGCCTTCACCAAGGCACTGCAGACCCGCGACTTTGAGGGCCTTGCCTTTGTAAATCTGGTGGACTTCGATATGCTCTACGGCCATCGCCGTGATGTGGCGGGCTATGCCGCCGCTGCTACGGAGTTCGACAGGTTCGTGGCAGACTTCATCCCCGGGATGCGGGAGGGCGATCTCCTGATGGTGACGGCTGACCACGGCTGCGACCCGTCCTATACCAAGACCACCGACCACACCCGCGAGTATGTGCCGTACCTGATCTGCGGCAAGGGAGTGAAGCCCGGCGTTGACCTTGGCACTCGTCTGTGCTTTGGCACCATTGCCCGGACCATCTGCGAGTATCTGGATGTGGATGCTTCCAGTCTGGATGGCAAGAGCGTCTGGAACGAGATCAAAGCGTAATGATTTTATAAAATGAGAAAGCCGCCTGCATTGGTTCAAGATGCAGGCGGCATTTTTATGCAGTTCAGCGGCACGGCCTTTCTGGTGAAAAAGCAAAACAGGAAACGATCGCAGTCGTTTCCTGTTTTGCAAATAAAATAATATTTCCGCTATAGAGTCCGGAGCTTGCGCAGAGGAGATTTCAAATCGTCAGGCCGCGTCGTTCTGCTGAGATGCAGCATCCTGAATGGCACCCCAGATGGAGGAAGCCGCATTGTAGATGGACGATGCAGCCTGTTCCACCTCTTCCTGCGTGGGCAGGGAGATAGACGGGGCTTCGGCAGGTGTGTCCCCGCCGGTCTCGCCCTCAGCGGGAGCTTCCGGCTCCGGCGTCTGGGTGTCGGCAGGCTGCTCTGCATCTGCAGGCTGGTCGGCCGGGACGGTCTCTTCCGGCACGCTCTCGGCGGGCACTTCCTCGGGAACGCTCTCGGCAGGCACCTCCGAAACGGCGGCGTTCGGGTCGGTGGTGGGGGTGAACACCTCGGTCTTTTCCGGCTTCTGGGTGGTGTCGGCAACGGTGCCCTCACCGCCCAGCACGGACGCGAGCATTTCCCTGGCCTTGCTTACAGAAGAATCGTCCGGCTTCATGACGTAGAGCTTCTGTCCCTTGGCAGAGTAGCACTTGGTGCTGCTGGAGCTTGTGCCGGTGACGGTATAGCTTTCAATATCCCACTCGGCAAAGTCGCTCAGCTGCATCCGCACCAGCGCACTGATCTGATCCTGTGAAAAGCTGGTCACAAAGCAGTCAGAGGCGGCATCCATGATCTTGGAAAAGCCCATCAGCAGGGCAGGGGACTTGATCTTGTTCAGCATGGCATCGATCACCTTCATCTGGTTGATGCCGCGCTGGATATCGCCGGACGCAAAGGCGTGGCGTTCGCGGGCAAAGGCCAGTGCGGACTTACCGTCCAGATGGTTCCAGCCTTCCACAAAGGTGGTGGGGTCGTAGTATCCGGGGCTGCCCACCGAGGTGAACGCCTGATCGGAGTAGACATCCACGCCGCCCAGCGCATCGATGATGCTGATGAAGCCTGCAAAGTTGATGCGGATGTAATGATCCACGTTGACGCCGTACAAATTGCCCAGCGTTTCCATGCTGGTCTCCACGCCGTACAGACCGGCATGGGTCAGCTTGTCCTTGCTGCTGGTACCGGCAAGGTCTACGTAATAGTCGCGGGGCGTATTGACGAGGGCCACCCGCTTGGTGACGGGGTTCACGGCAGCAAGGATGTTCACGTCGCTGCGGGCATTTTCCGTCAGCTCGCCGCGGGTATCCACACCGCTGAGGTAGATCACAAAGGGCTCTTTGGTGATCTTGTTGGCCTCGGCACCGGTGAGCAGGCCGGAGGTCATGCTGCCCAGAGCGGAAAGGCCCTGCTGGGCCCAGAAGCAGCCCAGCGCCATGGCGGCGCACAGGAATACCGAGAACACCCGGGCCACCTTGCCGGGAACGTTGTACTCCTGACAGCGCTTTACCAGCAGCCACAGCAGCGCCAGCAGCGCGGCCAGAATGACCAGATACAGAACCGGAAGCATCTGGGTGCGCCACAGCTGCACCAGAGCCAGAACACTTAAAAGGCCTTGTAAGATCAGCAAAATATTCCCCCATTTGGAAGGTACTGCTACAGCTCCGTCCACGGGCGGATGCGCCTGCGGCGGTACCGGTGCATCGTGATGCTTGTGCGTGGGCTTCTGGGCAGAAGGACGCTTGGGCGGCGGGGTCTGCGGCGGTTCCGGAGGAGTCTCGGAAAAGAACGCCGAGCTGTCCACCTCGATGGGCGCAGTATCATCGGAGCCTTCCTTGCGGCTGATGTGCCGCAGAGAACGGCGGTCTTCGTGGGAACGATCGTTTTCATCCATCATTCAAAACCACTCCTTTTTGTCAGGAAACAGGTACAATGGTCAGCACTGCACGGGCGGGAAGGCAGGTGGCGGTCTGATCCTCGTTGGAAAGCCAGCCAAAGCCTTCACAGATGTGATCCGGGCAGGGCGAATCCACAAACCGGGCTGCACCGTCCTTGATCTGAATGTGGACGGTATAGTAACCGGTATCCACATCATAGGTCTCATCCACGTCCAGCGGCAGGTTCATGGTGGTGTTGTTGTCGCCGTAGATCAGCTCGGCCCGCAGTCCGGAGCCGGAAGCGTGCACGCGGCGTACCACCAGCAGCACAGCGGCAATGGCCAGAATGACCACGGCAAACAGAAGATTGGTAAGCAGCTTTTTGTTTTTCATGCGTTAATCCTTGATCTGTAATTGTTCCAGCTCAGCCAGCCACAGTGCGGCACAGGCATCGCTGGGCATCCGCCAGTCGCCGCGGGGCGAAAGGGTCACGCTGCCCACCTTGGGGCCGTCGGGCAGGCAGCTGCGCTTGAACTGCTGGGCAAAGAACCGCCAGTAGAAGTTGCGCAGCCACTTGTACAGCACACTGTCCGGGTACTCCGGACGGCCTGCGAATGCAGCCTTTGCCAGCCGGAAGATCTTGGCCGGGCCAAAGCCGAAGCGCAGCACCTGATACAGGTAGAAATCGTGCAGCTCATAGGGACCCACAAGGTCCTCGGTCTTCTGCGCGATCTCGCCGTCCTTGGCGGGCAGCAGCTCCGGGGAGACGGGCGTATCCAGAATATCCAGCAGCACCGTGCGCAGAGCATCAGTGGCGGCAATGTCGGCTTCGTAGCGCACAAGGTGGCGCACCAGCGTTTTGGGCACACCGGCGTTGACGCCGTACATGCTCATGTGGTCGCCGTTGTAGGTGGCCCAGCCCAGCGCCAGCTCCGAAAGGTCGCCGGTGCCCACCACGAGACCGCCGGTGCGGTTGGCGGTGTCCATCAGCTCCAGCGTGCGCACGCGGGCCTGTCCGTTTTCAAAGGTGACGTCCAGCACGCTCTCATCCTGACCGATGTCCGCAAAATGGCTGCGCACCGTGTTGGCGATATCGATCTCCTTAAAGGAGACCTGCAGCTCATCGCACAGGATCTCTGCATTGCTGCGGGTGCGCTTCGTGGTGCCGAAGCAGGGCATGGTCACAGCTAGAACATCCCGGGCGGGGCGGCCCAGCTGCTTCATGGCACGCACGGCCACCAGCAGCGCAAGACAGCTGTCCAACCCGCCGGAAATGCCGATGACCGCCGTTTTGGCGTGGGCATGATCCAGCCGCTTGGCAAGGCCGTCCGCCTGCATCTTCAAAATAAGCTCACAGCGTTCAGCGCGGCGCTTGGGATCGCCGGGCACAAAGGGCGCGGGATCGATCCAGCGGGTCAGCACGGTCTCCACCGGCTCCAGATCGAACTCCACGGTCTGGTAGCCCTCACCGGCCGGCTCAAAGCTGGTGTTGCGGGCACGCTCGGCTTCCATGCGCTGGCAGTCGATCTCGGTCTCGGCACAGCCGCCGTCAAAGGGGGCGTTCTCAGAGAGGACGGTGCCGTTCTCGGCAATGAGGTCATGTCCGGCAAACACCATGTCCTGCGTGCTCTCACCGTGCCCGGCGGAAGCATAAAGGTAGCCGCACAGCAGGCGGGCAGACTGGTTGGACACCAGCGCCCGGCGGTATTCGGCCTTGCCGACGGTCTCATCGCTGGCGGAAAGGTTTGCGATCACGGTCGCACCGGCCAGCGCATGGAAGGTGGAGGGCGGCAAGGCGCTCCACAGATCCTCGCAGATCTCCACACCCAGCACAAAGCTGGGCATCTGGCGGCAGCGGAACAGCAGGGAGGTGCCAAAGGGCACCTGCTGACCGCACACCTCCGTCAGCTCCACCTCGGTGCTGCCCGGGGTGAACTGGCGCTTTTCGTAGAACTCGCCATAGTTGGGCAGATAGGTCTTGGGCACAAGGCCCAGGATCCTGCCATGGCACAGCACGGCGGCGCAGTTGTACAGCTTGCCGTGCACCAGCAGCGGCAGGCCGACCAGAGCCACCACGTCCAGCTCCTGCGTTTCAGCCAGCAGGGCGCTCAAAGCGTCCAGCGCGCCGGTCTGCAGAGTACGCTGCAGAAACAGGTCGCCGCAGGTATAGCCGGTCAGGCAGAACTCGGGGAACACGGCCAGCTTCACGCCGCGGGCTGCGGCTTTGCGCAGAGCCTCGGTGATCTGCCGGACGTTATAGGCGCAGTCGGCCACCCGCAGTGCGGGAGAAAGGGCGGCTGCTTTCAAAAAACCATCTTTCATCGGAGGTTTTCACATCCTGTCTTTCTTAGTTGACTGCAATTTCCTGCAGTGCACATAGTATACCACAAACAGACCCAAACGGGAAGTAAAAGAACAATGACAAAAACAAAACAGCATCGCCCGCTCCCGACGGAGAAAGCGGGAAGGACAAAAAATAAAAAATCCCACACAAAAATGTGCGGGAAGCAAAGACTGAGAAATGGAAAACGAGATAGACCGTAAGCCGGGTTCTGTATTAAACGACGATCTGTCTAGACCTGCCATTGCTGACAGGTTCGTGCCGCCTTCGGGACACGCGAGCAGCGCTGTACGTCCCATATAGGCGTTGCTTCCGGTAGGGTTTACAAAGCCGCATGGTCACCCATGCGCTGGTGAGCTCTTACCTCGCCGTTTCATCCTTACCGCATTGCTGCGGCGGTTTGTTTTCTGTTGCACTTTCCCTAAGGTCACCCTCGGCTGCCGTTAGCAGTTACCGTGCTCTGTGAGGCCCGGACTTTCCTCAGAGCGGTCAAAGCCGCCCCGCCGCCGTATGTTCCACTCGTTTTCCGCTCCTCATGATACCATAAAAAAGCAGGATTTGCAAGTAGAAGCGTTTTTTGGTATAATATTCATATATTTTTTGCACAGGGGGTGGGGCATATACAGCTGGAATTTACCGTGCCGCAGACGCCGCAGACGCAGGACGGCGTGCTTGTGCGCAATTTTCTGCGCCAGTGTGCCGTCTCCACCGAGCTTGCCCGTGCAGTCAAGTTCCGGGGCGGCGGCTTCTTTGCAGAAGGGGAGCCTGTCCTTGCCAACCGCCGGGTCTACCCGGGGCAGGTGGTGTCCTTTGAGCTGCCGCCGGAGGGGGACGGCGTGGCCCCGCAGCCGGAGATCCCGGTAAAGGTGGTCTATGAGGATGCGTTTGCGGTGGTGCTGGAAAAGCCGCCTCATCTGGCTGTGCACCCCACCCTGAATTACCCCTGCGATACCCTTGCCAACGGGTATGCGGCATGGGCCGCGCAGCAGGGCATCAGCCCGGTGTTCCGCCCGGTGAACCGCATCGATAAGGACACCAGCGGCCTTGTTCTGGCTGCGAAGCATGCCTACGCTGCGCCGCTGCTGGCCCGGAATGTGGAAAAGCTCTACTATGCCGTTGTGGAGGGAGAGCTGCCGCTGGGCCCGGGCGTGATCGATGCGCCTATTGGCCGTCAGGCCGAGAGCATTATCGGGCGGTGTGTGACCCCGGATGGCAAGCCCAGCCGCACCGAGTATACCATATTAAAGGCAGAAAACGGCCTGAGCCTTGCCGCCTGTGTGCCGGTGACCGGCCGCACGCACCAGATCCGGGTGCATTTTGCGTCCATCGGACACCCGCTGGCGGGGGATGATCTTTACGGCGGAAGCAGAGCACGCATTGGCCGTCAGGCGCTGCACTGCGCAAGGCAGAGCTTTCAGGTGCCGGTATATGCCGGACAGCCGGACAGCATCCGTGTACAGGTGCCGGTGCGTGAGCACAGCACGATGGTCACGGTGGAAAGCCCCCTGCCGCAGGACATGAAACAGCTTTTTGGTGAAAAGTAAGTGAAAGAACCTGCCAAATTTTGTGACAATGCTTGTTTCAATGCCGACAGGGTGTATAATAAAATAAGATAACTGCGTGCGCGGAGCCGCTGGAAAAGGCTGCGCACGTTTCAGACCGCCGCCGTCTTACCCCCGCACCGCTGTGTGCACTGGCGGCAAGGAAGGAGAAAAACCTTTTGATCGAAGATAAAACAAAGGAGCAGCAGCCTGCCTCACCGGCAAAGCCCAAGTGGGGACAGAAGCTGCGCTCCCTTTGGGCACAGCTGCAGTGCATGGGGCTTTTGCACCGGCATCGGCTGCGCCGTAAAACGCAGAATCGTGTAAGCAATTTCAGCAGAAAGATCGCCCAGAACGTTGCCGTTCCGGTCATTGGTGAGGCGCTGTATGCACTGGGCTACTCCACCGAGTATGTATTCGTCCGTGCCGGACGCGGCCTGCGCAGCAGCTGGCTGTGGCTGTGGCACTCTGCTGCGGCATTGCTGAGGAATACGGCAGCCATCGCATTCCCGGGCGCTGCACAGATGTTCCGGGATCTGTTCGGGCCCGTCTGGCTGTTTTTCCGGGGCTGCGGCTCTCTGCTGGTCCACGCCCATCGGGTGCGCAAAGAAAAAGGCTTTGCCGTGGCCTGCCGCGAAAGTGTACATTATCTGACCAGCGGCGTGCGCCGCAATATCAGGACCCTGCCGCGGATGGCCATGTATGTGCTGCCGGTGTGTGCACTGGCAGTCATGGTGACCGTGTTCAACAAAACCATCCGTCAGCCCTACGCGCTGGAAGTGCAGGTGAACGGCCAGACCGTGGGCTATGTGGCCAACGAGGACGTGTTCAACTCCGCCCGTGAGGCAGTGCAGGAGCGTATCAATTACGCCGGCACCGACCACACAGAGTGGACCGTGGAACCTACCTACACCGTTACCGTGGCCCATAAGACTCTGGATGAAAACGAAATGGCAGACGCCATCCTGAAGAGCGCCAGCGACCAGATCAGCGAGGGCACGGCCCTGTACTTGGACGGTGAGCTGACCGCCGTGTGCAATGACGGCACGGCATTGCAAAGCTACCTGAGCAGCCTGCTGGAACCCTATGAAGACCCCGAAAATTCCAATATGACCGTGGGCTTCAATAAGGATGTTACGCTGGAGAACGGTATCTACTTCAACGACAGCTTCCAGAACGAAGCAGATGTGGAGCAGCAGCTTTCCGGTGTGCAGCAGCAGGAAAAGATCTATACTGTGCAGATGGGCGATACGCTGTGGAGCATTGCCCAGAAAAACGATCTGACCTTCCGGGAGCTGTGTGAGCTGAACCCCAGCTTCAAAGGCGCACAGTTAAATGAAAACTCCAACATTCAGGCAGGGGATGAACTGATCGTCACCAAGCAGGAAGCCACGCTGGAAGTGCGCATCACCAAGGTGGAAACATGGCAGGAAGAGATCCCCTACTCCACCGAGACCACTACCTCCAACGAGTACACGGTGGGCACCAAGAAAACGGTGCAGAACGGCGTGAACGGCCTGCGCCAGATCACGGCACAGCGTGTTTATAACACCGATGGCATCCAGCTTTCCCAGAAGATCCTGAGCACGGAAGTGGTGCAGGAGCCTGTCACCGAAAAGATCGTGAAGGGCACCAAGAAGGTGACCAACAGCACCACCTATATCACCGGCAGCGGTCAGTTCATCTGGCCGGTGCCCGGCTACCGCTACTGCTCGCGCTGGTACGGCAGCGGCCACAAGGGCGTGGATATCTGCGCTGCAGCGGGTACGCCCATCTACGCATCGGCAGGCGGCACTGTAACCAAGGCAGGCTACAATAAGGCCGGTGCCGGCACGGGTTACGGCTACTCCGTCATCATCAGCCACGGCAGCGGCTACACCACGGTGTATGCGCACTGTCTGTCGCTGGCGGTGCACTCTGGTCAGTCGGTCAAGCAGGGCCAGCTGATTGGCTATGTGGGCAGCACCGGACGCTCCAGCGGCAACCACTGCCACTTTGAGATCCGCCGCAACGGCAGCTACATCGCGCCGCAGAATGTGTTCAACCGCAGAAAGTATAGGTAAGTTTGCAGAGGGCTTTTTCTCCGGAGAAGGCCCATCTGCTGTATTATGTAACAGAAAAGGAGAGATGATCTTATGTCTACCCCTCACATCAGTGCTGAAAAAGGCGATTTTGCAAAGACCGTCCTGATGCCGGGCGATCCTCTGCGCGCAAAATTCATTGCGGACACCTTCCTCAAGGATGTCCGTCAGGTGACCGGCGTGCGCGGGATGCTGGGTTTTACCGGCACCTACGAGGGCCGTCCCATCAGCGTGATGGGCAGCGGCATGGGCATGCCGTCCATTGGCATTTATTCCTATGAGCTGTTCAAGTTCTACGATGTAGAGAACATCGTCCGCATTGGCTCTGCCGGCAGCTATACCGACAAGGCCAGACTGTTTGATACCGTGCTGGCCGCCGGTGCTGTGAGTGAGAGCAACTATGCCCGTGTGCAGAGCGGCTTTGAAGGGGACATCACGCTGCCCAGCCAGAGCCTGAACGACAAGCTGCGCGCATCTGCCGCAAAGCAGGGCATTTCCCTCATCGAGGGCAACATCCACTCTTCGGATGTGTTCTACCGTCAGCCCTCCGATGCAAAGCCCACCTACTGGGAAAAGCTGCGCGATGAGCGCGGATGCCTGTGCGTGGAGATGGAGAGCTTTGCTCTGTTTGCCAATGCACAGGTGCTGGGCAAGAATGCTGCCTGTCTGCTGACCATTTCCGACAGCTTTGTCTCGCCGGAGATCACCACGGCCGAGCAGCGCCAGAAGAGCTTTACCGACATGATGAAGGTAGCACTGGGCGCAGAATACTAAGCGTTAAAAATGCGTTTCAGCGCGGTTTGCCTGCAAAAGGGCTTACCGCGCTGTTTTCGCCCTCTGAAAACCCAAAAAGGAGTGACGGATATGACCAATCTGACTTTGGAGGAAAAGAAGGAGCTCATCCGCATGGCACTGGCTGCACGGGAAAAAGCCTATGCGCCCTACAGCGATTTTATGGTGGGCGCTGCTCTGCGCGCCAGAGACGGCCGTATTTTTACCGGCTGCAACGTGGAGAACGCTGCCTTTACCCCCACCAGCTGTGCCGAGCGCACAGCTCTGTTCAAGGCGGTGGCCGAGGGCGTGACCGAGTTCACCGACATTGCTGTGGTGGGCAGCCGCCGCGGTGAGGTGAACGAGCAGATCACTTCCCCCTGCGGGGTGTGCCGTCAGGCTTTGTTTGAATTCGGCGGGCCGGAACTGAACGTTATCATGGCAAAGACGCCGGAAGACTTTATCGAGCGCAGCATGGACGAACTGCTGCCCTTCGGCTTTGGCCCCTCCAATGTGGCGGGCAACCGTGCCGTGAAGTGACGGGATAAAAACGCAGAGGCACACTGCAGGACAATAAAGCAACGGCAATACGTGCATTGTGCGGCAAAACACAGGGAGTGCACGAAAAATGGCCGGAACTACGGCAAATTTGTGCATAAATACTACTTTTAATAAAAACTTACAAAATTATTGTAAAGATTTTGTAATCGGAATTTGCTTGCATCTGACACGGCTTGCCGTTATACTTGAGCCAGTAAATGTGCAGTTCTGCGCATTTTATTTATTTGACGCAATTTTTATTAAAAATAAAAGGAGAGTTTGATTATGATGATTTCTCGTCGTAATTTCCTGGCTGTGGCTGGCGCCGCTGCCGCTGCCGCTGCTCTGACCGCCTGCGGTGGTTCTTCCGCTTCTTCTACCAGCACCGCTTCTTCCGCTGCTGCTTCTACCGCTTCCTCTGCTGCTGAGGGCGGTGAGAAGATCGTCAAGGTCGCTCTGACCTGCGATACCGGCACGATCGATGATGAGAGCTTCAACCAGGCATGCTGGACTGCTGTTTCCGGCTACATGGGCGATGACTGCCAGTACTACATTCCCGAGGCTGACGCTTCCGATGAGGACCGCGAGACCATGATCCGTCAGGCTGTCAACGACGGCGCTGATGTGATCGTCTGTGTCGGCTACCTGTACGGCGCTTCTCTGGCATGGGCTGCTGACCAGTATCCCGATGTCAAGTTCATCGCCATCGATGTGACTCAGGGCGATATCGGCACCGACGCCATCCCTGCCAACTGCTACTGCATCACCTTCAAGGAGGAGCAGGCAGGCTATCTGGCAGGCTACGCCATTACAAAGGACGGCAAGACCAAGCTGGGCTTCCTGGGCGGCATGGCTGTTCCCGCTGTTATCCGTTACGGTTACGGCTTCGTGCAGGGCGCTGACGCCGCTGCTGCTGAGCTGGGCCAGAACATCGAGATCAACTACTTCTACGGCGGCCAGTTCTACGGCGATGCAAACATCACCTCCCGTATGGAGGGCTGGTACTCCAACGGTACTCAGGTCGTCTTTGCCTGCGGCGGCGGCATCTACACCTCCGCTGTTGAGGCTGCTCTGAAGAACAACGGCTATGTCATCGGTGTTGACGTTGACCAGAACTACATCGGTGCAAACGGCGTTGCAGATGGCACCTACGCTTATAACCCGTTCATTACCTCTGCTATGAAGGGCCTGTCCGAGGCTGTCAACACTGCTCTGGCTGATATCGAGGCCGGCAGCTGGGGTGACATCGCAGGTTCCAATGGCAACTTCGGTCTGGAGGACGGCGATTATATCGGCCTGCCCACCGATGCAGACAGCTGGAACTTCGAGTCCTTCACCACCGACGAGTACGAGGAAGTCAAGGGCAAGATCAAGAGCGGCGAGATCACTGTTGATAACAGCTCCGACGACGCTACCAAGCCCACCGTCAGCGAGTTCACCACTGTCAACTACATCCAGTAAGTTATTGTCCGGCAGGCTTGCCTGCGGACGATCGATAGGTCTTTTTAAAGCGGGGCATCCTGTTAGCGGGGTGCCCCGCTTTTTTCTGTCAGCTATTGGCGTAATGCGGAAAAAATGCAGCGGACTCTTCGTGAAAAAGACACAAAAGTAATACTATTATCTGTGCTTTCTGCCAAAAAGCAAAAAAGACATGTGCAAATTGCCGCAAATCAGGTATAATGAATACTAAAGAAGTATCAGTGTCGAAACGACACGAAAGGAGAGTGAGCAGATTGGCAGAGGATTTTGTGATCGAAATGCTCCACATTACCAAGGAGTTCCCCGGGATCAAGGCAAACGACGATATCACCCTGCAGCTGCGCAAAGGCGAGGTACATGCCCTGCTGGGCGAGAACGGCGCCGGCAAAAGTACGCTGATGAGCGTGCTGTTTGGCCTGTACCAGCCGGAAGCTGGTCAGATCCGCAAAAACGGCAAGGAGGTTGCCATCCGCAATCCCAATGATGCAAATGCACTGGGCATCGGCATGGTGCACCAGCACTTCAAGCTGGTAGAATGCTTCAGCGTGCTGGACAACATCATTCTGGGCGTGGAGCCCAACAAGATGGGCTTTTTGCAGAAGGCTGAGGCACGCAAAAAGGTAATGGCCCTGAGCGAAAAGTACGGCCTGCGCGTGGACCCGGATGCACTGATCAGCGATATCTCTGTTGGTATGCAGCAGCGCGTTGAGATCCTGAAGATGCTGTACCGCGACAACGAGATCCTGATCTTCGACGAGCCCACGGCAGTGCTGACCCCGCAAGAGATCGACGAACTGATGGAGATCATGCGCGGGTTCAAGAAGGAGGGCAAGTCCATCCTGTTCATTACCCACAAGCTCAACGAGATCATGGCTGTGGCAGACCGCTGCACAGTTCTGCGCAAGGGCAAGTGCATGGGTACCGTGGACATCAAGGATACCACCAAGGAAGAGCTTTCCCGCATGATGGTGGGCCGTGATGTGCAGCTGCAGGTGGACAAAAAGCCTGCAGACCCCGGCAGGGTGGTGCTGGATGTGAAAAACGTCACCATGCACAATGCCCAGCACAAGAAGGACGCAGTCCGGGATGTCTCTTTTCAGGTGCACGCAGGCGAGATCGTCTGCCTTGCAGGCATCGAGGGCAACGGCCAGACCGAGTTTGTCTACGGCCTGACCGGTCTGGAAAAAATCAGCAGCGGCAAGATCATGCTGGACGGCAAGGACATCACCAATGAGACCATCCGTCAACGCTCCAAGGACGGCATGAGCCACATCCCGGAGGACCGTCACAAGCACGGTCTGGTGCTGGACTACAGTCTGGAAAACAACATGGTGCTGCAGCGTTACTGGCAGCCGGAGTTCCAGAAGGGCGGCTTTATCCGCAGCGATAAGGTGCGCGAATACTCCGATAAGCTGATCGCGCAGTATGATGTGCGCAGCGGTCAGGGCAGCCTGACCACCGTGCGCAGCATGTCCGGCGGCAACCAGCAGAAGGCCATCATTGCCCGCGAGATCGATAAGGACCCGAAGCTCTTGGTGGCAGTCCAGCCCACCCGCGGTCTGGACGTTGGTGCAATTGAATACATCCACCGCCAGATCGTGGCCGAGCGCGATAAGGGCACGGCCGTGCTGCTGGTCAGTCTGGAGCTGGACGAGGTGATGAACCTGTCCGACCGTATCCTTGTGATGTACGAGGGCGAGGTCGTGGGCGAATTTGATCCCAAGACCACCACCGTGCAGGAGCTGGGCCTGTATATGGCAGGCGCACGCAAGCAGGGAAAGGAGAGCAAATAACACATGAACAAGAAAAAACTTTCCCACAGCAGTCTGAACAGCTCCATCACCAGTGTGCTGGCTGCTCTGCTGTGCATCCTGATCGGCCTTGTGGTCGGTTTTCTGGTGCTGCTGGCCATCAACCCGGCGCACGCATGGGGCGACGGCTTTGTGCGCATCCTGAAGGGCGGCTTCCATGACGCACCCTATGGCGTCGGCAAGGAGCTGGCAAATGCGGCTCCCCTTATTATGACCGGTCTGTCTGTGGCGTTTGCCTTCAAGACCGGCCTGTTCAACATCGGCGCGGCGGGTCAGTACACGCTGGGCGCTTACGGCGCTTTGTACTGCGCCATCATGCTCAAGCTGCCATGGTTCGTCTGCCTGATCGCCGCCACCATTCTGGGCGGTCTCTGGGGTGCGATCCCCGGCTTCTTCAAGGCCTACTTCAACATCAACGAGGTCATTACCTCCATCATGTTCAACTGGATCGGCCTGTATCTGGTCAATGAGCTCATTTACCAGAACGGCACCGGCCCCATGTACGATGTGCGCAACACCCGTACCATGAACCTGAGCAAGAACGCCGATTACGCCCAGTCCATCATCCCGGACTTTGGCCTGAACAAGCTGTTCCAGACCAACAGCACCACCATCGCCATCTTTCTGGCGGCAGCAGTGGCGGTTCTGATCTGGGTGGTGCTGAACAAGACCACCTTCGGCTACGAGCTCAAGGCAGTCGGCCTGAACAAGAGCGCTGCCCGCTACGCCGGCATCAACGAGAAGAAGAACATCATCCTCTCCATGGCCATTGCCGGTGCGCTGGCCGGTTTTGGTGCGGGCCTGTACTACCTTTCCAATGTGTCCCAGTGGAACCCGCTGAACTCTACCAGCCTGCCGACGATGGGCTTCAACGGCATTTCCGTTGCACTGCTGGCAAGCTCCAACCCCATCGGCACCATCTTCTCGGCCATCTTCATTTCCCATATCTCGGTGGGCGGTTCCTTCCTTTCCACCAAGTATTACCCCACTGAGATCTCGGATCTGATCAGCGGCATCATCATCTACCTGTGCGCATTCTCCATGCTGTTCCGCGGCAGGATCCACGCACTGCTGTTCAGGAATGCCGACAAGACCAACGTGAACGCAGAGCCTGCTGCTCCTGCAAAACCTGCAACCGAAAAGGAGGGCAAGTGATATGCTGCTTCTGATCAAATATACGCTGCTGTATGGCATCGTTCTGATGCTGGTGGCACTGGGCGGTATGTTCAGCGAGCACTCCGGCATCATCAACATCGCACTGGAAGGCATCATGGTCATTGGCGGTGTGGCGGGTGTTCTCACCCTGACCATGCTGCCTGCCGAAATGCCGGTCTTCCTCGTGGTGCTGATCTCTGTTCTGGTGGCGGCACTGGCCGGTATGGTGTACAGTCTGCTGCTGGCCTTTGCCTCCATCAACCTGAAGGCGGATCAGACCATCGGCGGTACGGCCCTGAACCTGCTGGCCACGGCCATCGCGGTGGTTCTTGCCAAGAATTTCAGCGATAGCGGCAGTGCAAAGCTGAACTACACCAACAAGCCCTTCCTGTTCAGCATCGGCGGGCTGGAGCTGAGCATTTTTGTGCCGCTGGGCATCATTCTGCTGATCATCAGCTATGTGGTGCTGTACAAGACCCGCTTTGGCCTGCGTCTGCGTGCCTGCGGCGAGCATCCGCAGGCAGCGGACTCTGTGGGCATCAATGTCTACAAGATGCGCTATGCCGGTGTTGTCATTTCCGGTGCACTGGGTGCGATCGGCGGTATGGCCTACATCGTGCCCCCGGTGCAGACCTGGAACTTTGAGGTGGGCGTGGCCGGTGCAGGCTTCCTGGCCATGGCTGTTATGATTTTTGGCCAGTGGAAGCCCTTCAACATCTTTGGCGCAGCCATGTTCTTTGCCGTGTTCAAGAGTCTGGCAAACATTGCAGACTCCACCTTCCTGGCACAGCTGCACTGGTCCAGCAATATCTACAACATGATGCCGTTCGTGGCGTCCATGATCATTCTGGCATTTACCTCCAAGAACAGCATGGCACCCAAGGCAGAGGGCATCCCCTACGACAAGGGATCCCGCTAAAACGACGACTCGTGATCCCAAAACAAGGGCGCAGCTGCTTTTTCGGGCGGCTGCGCCCTTTTTGGCTTAAAATTGGGCAAAGTTTACAGAATGATACTTGCTTTTGTTTGGAATTTTGCTATACTATATCTTACAATGTCGTACTATTGAAAAACGAGGAGCGTGATACGATGCGCGTTTATGATCTGATTGCAAAAAAGCGTGACGGCGGTACGCACAGCCGTGAGGAGCTGGAGCAGATCGTCAATGGCTATGTCAGCGGAGAAGTGACTGATTACCAGATGGCTGCATGGATGATGGCTGTCTATCTGCGCGGCATGACCGATGAAGAAACCGCAGAGCTGACCGATGTGATGGCTCACAGCGGTGTGATGGTGGATCTTTCGCCCATTCCGGGCATCAAGGTGGACAAGCACTCCACCGGCGGCGTGGGTGACAAGACCACACTGGTCATTGCACCGATCGTCGCGGCCTGCGGCGTGAAGATCGCCAAGATGAGCGGCCGGGGCCTTGGCCATACCGGCGGCACCATCGATAAGATGGAGAGCGTGCCCGGCACCAGAACCGCCCTCTCGCAGGAGGAGTTCTTTGCGCAGGTGAACCGGATCGGCCTGTCGGTCATTGGCCAGAGCGAGGGCATTGCCATTGCCGATAAAAAGATGTACGCCCTGCGGGATGTGACCGCAACCGTCAGCTGCATCCCGCTCATCGCATCCAGCATCATGTCCAAAAAGCTGGCTTCCGGCTCGGACGCCATTCTGCTGGATGTGACCACCGGCACCGGAGCTTTTATGAAGACGGTAGACCAGAGCATTGAGCTGGCCAAGCTGATGGTCTCCATCGGTACCCACCATGGCCGCCGCGTTGCCGCTATGATCACCGATATGGACACCCCGCTGGGCCATAACATCGGCAACAGTCTGGAGGTCATGGAAAGCATGGATGTGCTCAAGGGCCATGGCCCCGCCGACCTGACCGAGGTCTGCCTGCAGCTGGCGGCGAACATGCTGGTGCTAGCCGATAAGGGCACTCCTGCCGAGTGCCGCGCCATGGCCGAGGCGGCGATCGCCGACGGCTCTGCCTTTGCAAAGTGCAAGGAGATGTTTGCGGCGCAGGGCGGCGATACCCGCGTGCTGGATGACTACAGCCTGTTTGAGCGGCCTGCGGCAAGCTTTGAGCTGCTGGCAGAGCAGGACGGTTACATTGTGGCGAACGATGCCGAGAAAATTGGCTCTGCCAGCGTGCTGCTGGGTGCGGGCCGACAGAAAAAGGGCGACCCGCTGGACTTTGCCGCCGGCATCACCCTGCATAAAAAGCGCGGCGACTACGTAAAGAAGGGCGAGAGCCTTGCCACCTTCTACGGCGCAGCCGATAAGTTTGAAGCTGCCGCCGCCGAGTACCGCAGCGGCCTTGTGTACGGTGCCGAAAAGCCGGAGGAAGCCCCGCTGGTATATGCGCTTGTGACAAAGGACGGCGTTGAAATGTGATTAAAAAGCTTCCGGGGCCTGTGCCCCGGGGCTTTTTTGCGTCATTTTACCATTTTTTACAGCATAATGTGGAAAGCAGTGGAACTTTGGCGGGGGATATGCTATACTATGATGGATTTGTGCTGTCCCGGCAGAAGGGACGCGGAAAGAGAAAGGACTTGTTATGAAGATCATTCTGGTGGGCGGCGGCAAGGTTGGCACTGCGCTGGCGCGGCAGCTCAGTGAGGAAGACCATAATGTGACCATTGTGGACACCAACAAAGCGCGTGTGGAACATCTGACTGAAAGCTATGATGTGCTGGGTATCGTGGGCAACGGTTCCTCGATCACCACGCTGGCAGAGGCCGGCATTGAAGATGCGGATGTGTTCATTGCCGTGACCGGCTCCGATGAGCTGAACCTGCTGTGCTGCATGTTTGCCAAAAAGGCGGGCCACTGCCATGCAATTGCCCGTGTGCGCAACCCGTCCTACAGTCATGAGCTGGACTTTATCAAAAAGCAGATCGGCATTTCGGCCATCATCAATCCGGAAATGGCTGCAGCAAAGGAGATCTCCCATCTGCTGCGCTTCCCGGGCGCAAGCAAGATCGACACCTTTGCAGACGGCCGTGTGCGGCTGATCAAGTTTGCACTCACCGCAGAGCAGGGGCTGGACGGCGTGGCCATCCGCGAGATCCCCACCCGCCTGAAGAGCGATATTCTGGTGTGTGCTGTGGAGCGCAGCGGCGGCGTCATCATCCCGAACGGCAACTTTGTGTTGCAGAACGGCGATCAGGTCACCTTCCTTGCTACACAGGAAAAGGCCCACGAGTTCTTCCAGCGCATCCATCTGCCGGTGCGCCCGGTGCGCAATGCCTTCATCGTGGGCGGCGGTGCCATTGCCTTCTACCTGAGTCAGGAATTGCTGGAAAACCATGTGCGGGTGCGCATCGTGGAGCGTGACCCTGCCCGCTGCATGGAGCTGGCAGAACAGCTGCCCGGCGCACAGATCCTGAACGAGGACGGCTCCAACCGCGAATTCCTGCTGTCTGAGGGCATGGAGTCCACCGAAGCTTTTGTGGCCCTGACCAACATCGACGAAGAGAACGTGCTGCTGACCCTGTTTGCCAAAAAGCACTCCAAGGGCAAGCTAGTCACCAAAGTCAACCGTCTGGAGTTCGATGATATTCTGGCCGGTCTGGATCTGGGCAGCGTGGTCTACCCCAAGTACATGACCTGCGATTACATCGTGCAGTATGTGCGTGCACTGCAGAACGAAGCGGGCAGCAACATCAAGACGCTGTACCGCATTCTGGACGACCGCGTGGAAGCGCTGGAATTTACCGTCCACGAGGAAAGCGCTGCCACGGGTGTCCCCCTGAGCCAGCTGCACCTGAAAAAGAACCTGTTGCTGTGCTGCATCACCCGCGGCCATCAGATCCTGATCCCGCGCGGCGGCGACCAGATCCAGGTGGGCGATAACGTGATTGTGGTCACGCTGGAGCATGGTCTGCATGATCTGCGCGATATTCTGGATAAGGGCGCAGAGGGTTGACGGAGGCAGACTATGAATTATGCGATCGTTTTCCGTCTGCTGGGCTATGTGCTGATGATCGAAGGCGCGCTGCTGCTGCTGCCCGCAGCGGCCAGCGGATTCTACGGCGAATGGTTCGTGCTGGGCGTGTTTCTGATCACGGCGGCAGTCAGCGCCGCCATCGGCTACGCCCTGCGCGGCATCAAGCCCCAAAGCAAGGTATTCTATATGCGGGAGGGCTTTGCAGCTACCTCGCTGAGCTGGATCGTCATTTCCATCGTGGGTGCCGTTCCGTTTGTGGTGACGGGCTGCATCCCGAACCCGGTGGACGCCCTGTTTGAGACAGTGTCCGGCTTTACCACCACCGGTGCCAGCATCCTGCCCGGGGTAGAGGATCTGCCCAAGGGCATCCTGTTCTGGCGCAGCTTCACCCACTGGATCGGCGGCATGGGCGTTCTGGTGTTCCTGCTCTCGCTGCTGCCCCTGACCGGCGGCTCCCACGTCAACCTGATGAAGGCGGAAAGCCCCGGCCCTCAGGTGGATAAGCTGGTGCCCAAGGTGCAGTCTACCGCAAAGATCCTGTACGGCATCTATTTTGCACTCACCGTGCTGGAGCTGGTATTCCTGATGCTGGGCGGCATGCCGCTGTTTGAGTCCATGCTCACGGCCTTCGGCACGGCGGGCACCGGCGGCTTCGGCTTCAAGAATGACAGCTTTACCAGCTTTTCTCCCTACATCCAGTGGGTCGTGACCATTTTCATGATCCTGTTCGGCGTCAACTTCAATGCCTACTTCCTGCTGCTGCTGCGCAAATTCAACCGCGTCATCAGCGAGGAGGTGCGCGGCTACTTTGTGGTGATCCTGGCAGCGGTGGGCCTCATCACGGCCAACATCTACAGCATCTACAACAACTTTGGCGAAGCGCTGCGTCAGGCAGCCTTTCAGGTGGGCTCCATCATCACGACCACTGGCTTTTCCAGCTGTGACTTTGACCTGTGGCCCACCCTCTCCAAAGAAATTCTGGTGGTGCTCATGTTCATTGGTGCCTGCGCAGGCAGCACTGGCGGCGGCATCAAGGTGAGCCGCCTCCTCATTCTGGGCAAGACCTTGGGCAAGGAGCTCAAGCAGGCGCTGCACCCGCAGGTGGTGGCCCCCGTCCGCATGGACGGCAAGCTGCTCAACCACGAGACCATCCGCACCACCAATGTGTTTATGGGCGCGTATTTCTTCATCTTCGTGGTATCCTTCCTGCTCATCAGTCTGGATGGCTTTGATATGGTGACGAACTTCACAGCCATTGCAGCTACCTTGAACAACATCGGCCCGGGCCTTGCGCAGGTGGGCCCCATGATGAACTTTGGCAGCTTTACGAACCCTGCAAAGCTGGTGATGATCTTCGACATGCTGGCCGGCCGTCTGGAGATCTTCCCGATGCTGGTGCTGTTCCTGCCGGATACGTGGCGCAGATTCTAAAAAGCGATAACAAAAAGCCATCTGTGATCTTCTGCTCGTATTGAGCATTTGGAAAGATACAGATGGCTTTTTTTGTGCGTAACGGTAAACCACACAAGACCTTCCCTTTTCGGGGAAGGCGGATCTGCGAAGCAAAGACGGAAAGGCATTTATACTTCTACTTTTTCCTGTGCCCGGTACTGCAGGGCTTCCAGCACACAGTCCTCGTCCAGCAACTGTTTGCCTGCCAGATCGGCCACCGTGCGGGCCACCCGCAGGATGCGGTCATGGGCGCGGGCGGAAAGGCCCAAAGCGTCGTAGGAGGCACGCAGCAGCCGCTCGGCGGCGGGGGTCATGCGGCAGACGCGCCGCACCTGCCCGGCAGTGAGCTGGGCGTTGCAGAGCACGCCCTCAAAACCCGGGGCGGCATAGCGCTTTGCCTGAATGGCCCGGGCGGCAAGCACCTGTTTGCGCAGGTCGGCGCTGCTCTCGGAGGGAGCCGATGTGTGCAGCTCGTCAAAGGCGATGGGGTCCATCTCTACGCACAGGTCGATGCGGTCCAGCAGCGGGCCGGACACCCGACTGCGGTACTGCCGCACGGCACTGGGTGAGCAGGTGCACTGCCGGGTGGGATGACCGTAGTAGCCGCATTTGCAGGGGTTCATGGCTGCCACCAGCTGGAAATGGCTGGGATAGGTGGCGCTGCCTGCCGCGCGGCTGACCGTGATCTGACCATCCTCCAAAGGCTGGCGCAGGACTTCCAGACTCTCGCGGGAAAACTCCGGGAGCTCGTCCAGAAACAGCACGCCGCAGTTGGCAAGGCTGCACTCGCCGGGCCGGAACTGCGCACCGCCGCCAGCCAGCGCTGCGGCACTGGCTGAGTGGTGCGGGCTGCGGAAGGGGCGTACAGAGACGAGCCCATGTCCCTGCGGCAGCTGGCCCGCAATGGAGTAGATCTTGGTGGTCTCCACGGCTTCCTCCCGGGTGAGCGGCGGCAGGATGCCGGGCAGGCGCTTTGCCAGCATGGATTTGCCGGTGCCGGGTGCGCCGATCAGCAAAACGTTGTGTCCACCGGAAGCGGCAATGACCATGGCCCGCCGCGCCAGAGACTGGCCCAGTACGTCCGCAAAATCCGGCACCTGTGCCCAGGCTTCTGCCGGATCAAAGGGGACAGCGGCGGCAGGGGACAGGGACGAGATTCCCTTCAGCGCATCCACCACCTCACGGGCTGTGTGGGCGGGGTAGACCGCCATTCCATCGGCGCAGGCTTCGGCAGCTTCCGCGGCGTTCTCGGCGGGGACATACAGGGCGCGGATGCCGCTTTCGGCAGCGGCCAGAGCCATGGGCAGAACGCCGGATACCGGCCGCAGGGTGCCGTCCAACGCCAGTTCGCCCAGAAAGGCAGCATCCGACGGGACGGCCTCCAGCTGGCCGCTGGAAATAAGAAGCGCAAGCAGCAGGGGCAGATCATACACCGGGCCGGTCTTGCGGACATCGGCCGGGGCCAGATTGATGGTGATGCGCCGGTCCGGGAACTTGAACCCCAGATTCTTGATGGCGGCACGCACGCGGTCTGCACTTTCGCGCACAGCGGAATCCGGCAGGCCTACGATGGAAAATGCGGGCAGACCGCCGGAGACATCGGCTTCTACCGCTACGGCAAAGCCGTTCAGGCCCTTCAGACCAAAGCTTCGGGTGACAGAATACATGGTGCTCTCCCTCGCTCCAATGAGTGACAAAACGGAAAAGAATTGGCAAAAGTGGAAAATAATGGACAAAAATGCCAAACTTCGACACAAAAATACGTCTGGATTCATTATAGTAAAGGGCAGGAAAGATGTCAATGCGATAGAGAGGAGAGAATTTTTCCATGATGAACAAAGAATACTGCCGCTATATCCATACATATTCGGAGTTGGAGGGGCTGCAGCATGCTCACAGCCTTGTCTATTGCGGAGCTTTGTCCGCACAGGGCGTGGTGATGGAGCTGCGGCACGAGCAGGATGGCCGGGTGCGCTGCAGTGCGGTGCGTCTGCCCGAGGGCAGTTTTGCCCGGGCCATGCAGCTGCTGCGCTACCTGTGCGAAAACAGCGTGGGTCTGGAGCAGTGGCTGGAGGTGCTGGCGGATGTGGGCCAGAGCTATGAGCTGCTGGAAAATGCAGGCACAGCCGGGATGATCCCGGACTTTGCAGGCGATAATTTGGATTTTTGTGCCTTATGCCGGTTTTAAGCAGCAAATCTTGTTGCAGATTACGCAATTGACACATGGACGCGGAGAGTTTATATTATAAGTAGGTTTTGTTAAACCTGTTTCTTTTTGCGGAAAAATTTACAAAAGGTAAGGTGTGCAAGATGTATTTGGATGAATATAAGCGCTGGATGGCTGCCGATCTGGAAGACGCAGATCTGAAGCCGGAGCTGGCCAAGATCGAGGGAAATGACGAAGAGATCAAGGACCGCTTTGCGGTGGCTCTGAAGTTTGGCACGGCTGGTCTGCGCGGCGTTCTGGGCGCTGGCACCAACCGTATGAATATTTATGTCGTCCGTCAGGCTACGCAGGGTCTGGCAAACTGGGTCAAGACCCAGAAGGGCACCCAGACCGTGGCCATCAGCTACGACAGCCGCCTGAAGAGCGATGTTTTTGCCAAGACTGCCGCAGGCGTTCTGGCTGCAAACGGCATCAAGGTGCGCATTTATGATGCCCTGATGCCCGTGCCTGCCCTGAGCTTTGCTACCCGTTACTACCAGTGCAACGCCGGTATCATGGTCACGGCATCCCACAACCCGGCCAAGTACAACGGCTACAAGGCCTACGGCCCGGACGGCTGCCAGATGACCGATGACGCTGCCGCCATCGTCTACGATGAGATCCAGAAGACCGACGTTCTCACCGGCGCAAAGTACATTTCCTTTGCTGAGGGCGTGGAGCAGGGTCTGATCCGCTTTGTGGGCGATGACTGCAAAAAGG
The DNA here is from genome assembly GCF_048323735.1 of Faecalibacterium sp. 3. Taxonomy (NCBI): domain Bacteria; kingdom Bacillati; phylum Bacillota; class Clostridia; order Eubacteriales; family Oscillospiraceae; genus Faecalibacterium; species Faecalibacterium sp. 3. The sequence continues at coordinate 2,592,120 of NZ_JBLWFN010000001.1, read as the reverse complement.
CTCTGTACGACGCCATTGAGGCTCGTCAGGTGCGCCCGGGCCTGTGCAAGACTGCCGGCCTGAAGCTGGTGTACAGCCCGCTGAACGGCTCCGGTCTGGTGCCGGTCACCCACGTGCTGAACGATATGGGCATCACCGACATCACCATCGTGCCCGAGCAGGAGTATCCCAACGGCTACTTCACCACCTGCTCCTACCCCAACCCCGAGATCTTTGAGGCTCTGAAGCTGGGTCTGGATCTGGCCACCAAGACCGGTGCAGACCTGATGCTGGCCACCGACCCCGATGCGGACCGTGTGGGCATCGCCATGAAGTGCCCGGATGGCAGCTATGAGCTGGTATCCGGCAACGAAATGGGCGCTCTGCTGCTGGACTACATCTGCGCAGGCCGCATTGAAAAGGGAACCATGCCCAAGGATCCGGTGGCAGTCAAGTCCATCGTGTCCACTCCGCTGGCCGACGCCATTGCCGCACATTACGGCGTGGAGATGCGCAGCGTGCTGACCGGCTTCAAGTGGATCGGCGACCAGATCGCAAATCTGGAAGCTGCAGGTGAGGTGGACCGCTTCATCTTCGGCTTTGAGGAAAGCTACGGCTATCTGGCCGGCCCCTATGTGCGTGATAAGGATGCCGTCATCGGCTCCATGCTGATCTGCGAAATGGCCGCTTACTACCGCAGCATCGGTTCCTCCATCAAGCAGCGTCTGGAAGAGATCTATAAGCAGTATGGCCGCTACCTGAACAAGGTGGACAGCTTTGAGTTCCCCGGCCTGACCGGCATGGAGAAGATGGCTTCCATCATGCAGAAGCTGCGCGATGAACCGCCCGCCGAGCTGGCTGGCCACAAGGTGGTCAAGGTGACCGACTACAAGAAGCCCGAGGAGACCGGTCTGCCTGCAGCAAACGTGCTGATCTATAGTCTGGAAAACGGCGCTACCGTTGTGGTGCGTCCCTCCGGCACCGAGCCGAAGATCAAGACCTACTTCACCACGCTGGGTAAGGATCTGGCAGAAGCACAGGCACAGAAAGATGCTCTGGCTGCTGCCATCGAGCCGATGCTGAAGTAAACTCCATCAAGAACAAGTTTGTGCCCCTCTGCCCTGTGCAGAGGGGCATTTTTGCTGCAGATTATCGGTTGCAGTTTGAGAAGTTATACGCTATAATAAAATATGGCTTATTATAGGGATCGGGCAGGTGAAGAGATTGGAAAAGAAAGTATCGGCGGTATTGGTGGCGGCAGGCTCCTCCACGCGCATGGGTTTTGATAAGCTCAGCTTTGATCTGGGCGGGGAGACGGTGCTGCATCGCAGCATCCGCGCATTTGCGCAGTGTCCGCTGGTGGACGAGATCATTCTGGTGGCAGGCAGTAACCGTGCCTTTGCCCAGCAGCAGGCCGCAGACTGCACAAAGCCTGTATGCGTTGTGGCGGGCGGTGCCACCCGCGCAGAGAGCGCGAAAAACGGTGTGCTGGCAGCTTCCGGTGCGCTTGTGGCTGTGCACGATGCGGCCCGGCCTTTCGTCAGCCAGCAGGTCATCACTGCTGCGCTGGAAGCTGCAGCCCGATGCGGTGCCGCAGCGCCTGCCGTGCCGGTGAAGGATACCATCAAGGCGGCAGTGCGGGGCAGCGGAAAGACGGTGCCGGAGGACTGTTTTGTACATGCCACCCCGGACCGCAGCACCCTGTATGCGGTGCAGACGCCGCAGTGCTTTGACCGCGCAGCCTATCTGGCGGCGCTGGAAGAGCTGGACGCCGAAAAAGCCCGCCTTGTCACGGATGACTGCAGCCTGTTCGAGCTGACCGGGCGCCCCGTGCAGCTGACGCAGGGCGATTACGCGAATCTGAAGATCACCACCCGCGAGGACCTGCCCCGCCCGGAACAGAAAGAGGAACATAAAATGCGCATTGGACATGGTTATGACGTGCACCGTCTGGTGGAAGGCCGCAAGCTGATCCTGGGCGGCGTGGAAGTGCCCTTTGAAAAGGGCCTGCTGGGCCACTCGGACGCCGATGTGCTGGCCCATGCTGTGATGGATGCAGTGCTGGGTGCAGCGGCGCTGGGCGATATCGGCCAGCATTTCCCGGACAATGACCCTGCCTACTCCGGCGCAGACAGCCTGAAGCTGGCCCGCCGTGTGGCTGAAATTTTAAAGGAGCACGGCTTCCGCATTGAAAATATCGACGCAACGCTGCTGTGTCAGCGGCCCAAGCTGGCACCGCACATCCCGGCCATGCGCCGGAATCTGGCCGATGCCTTCGGCCTGCCGGTGGACGCGGTGAGCGTGAAGGCTACCACCGAGGAACATCTGGGCTTTACCGGCGAGGGGCTGGGCATTGCCGCCCATGCCGTTGCCCTGATCGAAACACTGTAAACGGGAGCGTGTACCAATGACTCTGAACGCGATCATTGCAAATTTCCAGACCTTCAAACTGGTCGATTTGCTGGATATCATCATCATTTCCTTCCTGATTTACCAGCTGCTGGGCATTGTCAACCGCACCCGTGCCGGTCAGCTGTTCAAGGGTGCGCTGCTGGTGATGGCAGTCTATCTGGTGGCGGAAACGCTGAACATGCGTACCGTCACATGGCTGCTGAACTCACTGCTGCAGGTGGGCCTGCTGACCCTGGTGGTGCTGTTCCAGCCGGAGATCCGCCGTGCGCTGGAGCGCATGGGCCAGACCGACCAGTGGGCTGCCAAGCTGTTCAATGTCAAAGGCCGCTACAACGACCCCAGCCTCAAGGGCGCATGGCGCAGTGCCATCATTGCCATCTGTGACGCCGCCGAGCGCTTTTCGGAGACCAAGACCGGTGCGCTGATCGTGCTGGAACGCCACACGAACCTTTCTGAGATCGTGCGCACCGGTACGCCGGTGAACAGCGCCGTCAATCTGGAGGTGCTGGGCACCATCTTCTATGAGGGCACGCCTCTGCACGACGGTGCCGCCATCATTGAGAATGGCCGCATCAAAGCGGCGGGCTGTGTGCTGCCGCTTTCCAATAATCTGGATCTCGGCAAGGATATGGGCACCCGCCACCGCGCCTGCCTTGGCATTGCCGAAAATTCCGACGCCATCGCTATCGTGGTCAGCGAGGAGACCGGCATCATTTCCATGGCGAAAAACGGTGTGCTGATCCGCCACTTTGACCGCCAGACCCTGTATACCCGTCTGGTGGACGAGATGATCCCCAAGGAGACCGCTGCCGAAAAGACGACGGTCAGCGGCTGGCGTGGTCAGCTGGACCGTCTGTGGAAATGGGTCAGCCAGAAGGAGGACGATGCGCAATGAACAACGAACCCAACAAGAAAAACGGCGCAAAGCCGGCGGTCGCCCATAAGAAAAACATTCTGGACGACCGCCGCATCCGGCTGGCACTTTCGGTGCTGGGCGCCATCGTTGCATGGATGGTGGTCACGATCATCGTCCAGCCCGGCACCACCAACACCATTTATAATGTGCCGGTGGATTATACCTACGATTCCGCTGCTTACACCTCCCGGGGCCTGAGCATCGTCAGCGCACAGGACAAGACCGTGAACCTGAAGATCTCCGGTGACGGCTACACCATCGGCGGCCTGACCGCTTCCGATTTTGTGGTCTACCCGGATTTTTCCAGCGTGCGCGACAGCGGCGAAAAGACCCTGCGCCTGCTGGTGCGCGGTGCCAACGGCCTGCTGAACGGTGTTACCGTGACCATGGAAGGCAATGATAACACGGTGGACGTGGTGTTCGACGTGGTGGAGGAAAAGACCCTGCCCGTTACCGTTACCACCAACTACCTGACCATTGCGGATGGCTATATCCTCTACAGCACCGATGTTTCCAAGGAGAACATCACCCTTTCCGGCCCCAGCAGTGAGCTGGACAAGGCCGTTACCTGTACCGCAGAGGTGACCTACAGCGGGGAGCTGACCGAGTCGGTCACACTGAGCACGCCGCTGCGCTTCTACACCTCCGGCGGCAGGGAGGTCAAGTTTGAGTACACGGAGCTGGAAGAAAACAGTGTGGACGTCACCCTGCAGGTGTACAAGATGGCCACCCTGCCGGTGAATGTGAATTTCATCAATGCACCGCGCGATTTTGATGATTCGGTGCTGGTATACGCGCTCAGCCGCAAGCAGCTCAAGGTGGCCGGCCCGGAGGCTAAGATCGATATGCTGTCCACATTGCCCATTGGCAGCATCGACCTTTCCACCTTTACGCTGAACAAGAGCTACGAGCTGCCCATCGACCTGCCCACGGACATCTATCTGCTGGATAACATCTCCACCATCACAGTCAGCTTTGACTGCTCTGCTCTGGAGACCAAGACCATGAACCTGCCCAACACCTGTGTGCAGGTGGTCAACCTGCCGCCTACCTATCAGCTGACGGTGCAGACCGAACGCTTGATGAACGTGACTCTCTGCGGGCCCAAGGCCGCCATGGCGTCCCTGACCCCGGAGCAGGTGGTCATTGAGATCGATGCAGAGGACTTCTCGGTGGCAACGGGCGAACAGAACATCGCCTGCCGCCTGTATGTGCCCTCCAACGGCAAGATCTTTGCGCTGGGCAGCTATGTGCTGCAGTGCCGCATCGACAGCAACTGAAAAAAGGAACACACGATACTATGATTCTGGTTCGCAATATCCGTCTGCCGCTCTCTGCCGGAGAGCCGCAGGCATTTGAAAAAGCCCTGCACGCTGCCCGCATCCCGCGCGGAAAGGTGCAGCATCTGGGCGTGGCAAAGCTCTCGGTGGATGCCCGCCATGGTCAGCCCAAGCTGGTGTACACGGTGGCCGTCACCCTGAAAGAGCCTGCCGAAGAAGCAGCGTTTGCTGCCCGCTGCGGCGATGCATCGCTGCAGAAAAAGGTGAATCTTTCGGTGCAGAATGGCACGCTTCCGCTGGCGCACCGGCCTGTGGTGTGCGGCCTTGGCCCGGCGGGCCTGTTCGCGGCGCTGTTGCTGGCCCGGCAGGGCTACCGGCCCATTGTGCTGGAGCGCGGCCCGGCGCTGGACGAGCGCGTAAAGGCGGTGGAGCACTTCTCTGCCACCGGCGAGCTGGATGTGAATGCGAACATTCAATTTGGCGAGGGCGGTGCCGGTACTTTTTCGGACGGCAAGCTGACCACCCGCATCGGCGATGAGCTGTGCGGTTTTGTCACCGAGGTGTTCCTGCAGCACGGTGCGCCGGAGGAGATCGCCTGGAAGCAGAAGCCCCATGTGGGCACCGACCTGCTGCGCGGCGTCATCACCTCCATCCGCAAGGAAATTGAAGCTCTGGGCGGCGAGGTGCACTTCAACACGGCCCTGACCGGCTTTGAACAGAAAAACGGCACGCTCACCGGTATTTTTACCACCAGCGGTACCTTTGCCTGCGAAGCTCTGGTGTTTGCAGTGGGCCATTCGGCCCGGGACACCTTCGGGATGCTGATGGATGGCGGCTTTGTGCTGGAGTGCAAGCCCTTCAGCGTGGGATTCCGCGCCGAACACCTGCAGAGCGAGATCGAAAAAAGCCTGTATCACGAAGCTGCCGGGCACCCGGCCCTGCCGCGGGGCGAGTACCAGCTCTCCCAGCATGTGGGGGAGCGGTGCGTGTACACCTTCTGCATGTGCCCCGGCGGGCAGGTGGTGGCATCGGCCAGCGAGAAAGGCTGCGTTGTCACTAACGGCATGAGCTACCACGCACGCAGCGGCAAAAATGCCAACGCGGCTGTGGTGGTGAGCGTGGGTGGAAAAGATTTTGGGGACGACCCGCGCCGGGCCATCGCATTCCAGCGGGAGCTGGAAGCCAGAGCCTACACCGCCGGGCGCAGCGCAGGGGAGTATGCTGCCCCGGCTGAAAATATCCAGAGCTTTCTGGAAGGGCGCGGTCAGCTGAACATCGGCCGTGTGCAGCCTACCTACGACCGCGGCGTGACAGCCGCGGATCTGGGTGCACTGCTGCCCGGGGAGCTGGCCGATACGCTGCGGGCAGGCCTGCGCGCCTACGAGCGCAAAATTGCAGGCTACACCGCACCGGAGGCCATCCTGACCGGCCTTGAGACCCGCACCAGCAGCCCGGTGCGGCTGAAACGGGAAGAGAATTTTGAGTGCTCTCAGCTGGCAGGCCTGTATCCCTGCGGCGAGGGTGCCGGATATGCGGGCGGCATCATGAGCGCCGCCGTGGATGGCCTGCGGGTGGCCCGCGCCATCATCAGCCGGTATGCACCGGCAGAAGGGTGAGAAAATTTTGATGAACGATCGTGAAAACGATACAAAAAAACAGACCGATGGCCGTCAGGTGCAGCAGGAGCTGGAATCCCAGCTGCGCGCCTTTGGCGATACCATGTCCGATGCGTTTGCCCATGGCTTTGAGGGCAGAGGCGAGGACATTGGCGACCGCGCCTATGGCGTGGGCCGTGCTGCGGTGGATGCCGCGAACTATGGCATCAACGAGGCGGCAAAGGCTTTCCGCAGCCGCCGGAATGCGCACAGCGGTGCACCGGAACAAAAGGAACAGGGCCTGAACGAAGAGCACCGCGCCCCGCAGGCCGCCGGGATGCCCGGCTGGTTCCGGCAGATGTTCGGCAAGGCAGAGATGACCCCGGCAGACGAGATCCGCGCCAGCGCCAAAAAGCGGTACAGCGCAGGCTGTGCATTGCTGGCAGTCGGCATCACGTTTACGGTGATCTTTGGCATCACGGCAGTCTCCTGTCTGGGTGCGGCGGGCCTGTTTACGCCCAATACGGCTGTTCTGCAGGCCATTCTGCAGGACAGCTTTATGGCAGAAAATGCTGCAGCCATGGGCAGCTTTGCACTGGGGGCGGTGCGCATCACCGGCTGGTGCTTTGCGGCTGTCACCGCCGTGTTCGTGTGGATGATCACTGCCGGTGCGTCCCGCCTGAAGGCCAGCAAGACACTGCTCCGTCTGGCCGAGGCGGCGGAAGGCTTTGACTGCAAAAAGGGCCTGCCGCTGGAAGCCGTGGACGAGAAAAAGACCCGGGCCCTCAAGTGGGTGCGCAGATTCATCCGCAATGGCTGGCTGAGCGCATGGGTGGACGAAAAAACGGAAAAACTCTATCTGACGGCAGAGGATTACCGTGCCGCGCAGGAGGCCGCTGCGGCCCCCAAAGAGCCGCAGCCGGAACCGGTAAAGGAAAAAACAGACGATGTGTCGCTCAATCTGGAAACGGCCCGCCGCTTTGCCGTCGTGCTGCAGCAGGAAAAACAGCTGATGCAGGATGCGCAGGGCCGCGAAGAGCTGGACCATATGCAGACCACCACCACCGCCATCTGCGACTGGCTGGAGGCACATCCGGAAAGCCTGCCCAAGGCCCGCCGCTTTGCGGAATACTATATCCCCACCACCCTCAAGCTGCTGCACACCTACAACGACGTGCAGGGCCAGCAGGGCGAAAACGCCGAGACCATCCGCCGCGATATCGCGGGCATCCTTCACACGCTGAATCAGGCGTACGACACCCTGTATGATACGCTGCTCTCGGATGTTGCTATGGATGTCTCCTCGGAGATCGCCGCATTGCAGGGTATGCTGGCCAGCGATGGGCTGACGGGAGGGGATTTTCAATGACCTACCGTGCATGGGAGCTGAAAAACCTTGACCGCGCTGCCCTGCGGGAACTGACCGCAGCCATTGCGGAGCAGGCAGCTGAAGAACTGGAATACAATGCGCAGGAGGGGGAACCCTGGAGCGAACAGAAATACAAGGCCGTGCTTGCTGCCCAGCAGAAGGAAAACGCCCTGCTGGCGGGCGTTCTGACGGCCCGCGGCGTCACCGACCCCACCGACGCGCTGACCCTGCTGGCCGGTGAGGAAGAGCTGAGCGACCCGTTTTTGCTGACCGATATGCAGAAGGCCTGTGAGCGCATCTGGCGGGCCATCGATGACGGGGAGACCATCGTGGTGTTCGGCGATTACGATGTGGACGGCGTGACCGCTACGGCCCTTTTGTACCAGCATCTCAAGGGCATGGGAGCGACCGTCAAGTGTATGCTGCCCAGCCGCGAGGGCGATGGTTACGGCCTTTCCAAAAACGCAATCCGCTCCATCCACGACAAGGGCTGTCAGCTGATCGTGACCGTGGACAATGGCATTTCTGCCGTGGAAGAAGCGGACTACGCTGCAGAATTGGGCATCGACCTGATCATCACCGACCACCATCTGCCGCCGGATACATTGCCGAAGGCGGCTGCTGTGGTGGATCCCCGCCGCAGGGATGATACCAGCCCTTTCAAGGGCCTGTGCGGTGCGGGCGTGGCCTTTAAGCTGTGCGCCGCGCTGGACGGCTGCCCGCCGGAGGAAATGCTGGATTACTGCGGCGACCTTGCCGCTGTGGGCACGGTGGCAGATGTGATGCCGCTGACCGGCGAGAACCGCACACTGGTAAGATCCGGCCTGCATCAGCTGCAAAACACCGACCGTCCCGGGCTGGAAGCCCTGCTGGAAGAGGTGGGCCTTACGGGCAAGCCCGTTACGGCGGAGAATGTCAGCTATGCCATTGCGCCGCGCATCAACGCGGCGGGCCGTATGGACAGCGCCGTGACCGCCCTGCAGCTGGTGCTCTGCGAGGATCCCGACCGTGCTGAAGAGCTGGCCCGCAAACTGAACGAGATCAACGCCCGGCGTCAGGAGATCGAGCTGCAGATCTTCAATGCGGCGCAGGAGCTTCTGGAACAGGAGCCGGAACGGCTGGAAGACCGCGTGATGCTGCTGTGGGGCCGCGACTGGCATCCCGGCGTCATTGGCATCGTGGCCTCCCGGCTGGTGGAGCGCACCGGCCGGCCGGTGATCGTGGTGACGGTGGACGAGCACGGCGAGTGCAAAGGCAGCGGCCGCAGTGTGCAGGGATTCAACCTCCACGACTGTATCGGCTCCTGCGCAGACCTGCTCATCCGCTACGGAGGCCACGCCATGGCGGCGGGCCTTTCGGTGCGGGAAGAAAACCTGCCTGCCCTGCGCCGCCGCCTGAACGAGTGGGCCGCGCGGGAATGCCCGGTGCTGCATGCGACCCCGCTGGAATGTGACCTGTCCATTCATCTGGACCGGGTCACGGTGGAGAGCGTGCGCAGGCTGGATCAGCTGGCACCCTATGGTGCCGAGAATCCCACCCCGGTGTTCCTTTTGCAGAACGCCGTGGTGGACGGGGTGTATCCGGTGTCGGATGGCAGGCACAGCCGCCTGCGCCTGCGGCAGGGCAACGCCAGCGTGTATGCGGTGTGGTTCGGCATGCACCCGGAGCAGCTGCCCTACACCACGGGAGACGTGGTGGATGCGGCGCTGAATCTTTCGGTCTACGATTCGCCCCGGGGCGCACAGCTTTCGGGCCGCATCCTGGATCTGCACCCGGCGGGCCTTGGCGGCAAGCTGGCGGAACAGGCCGCACTGGTGGCGGCGCTGCGCCGGGGCACGCCGCTGACGGCAGAACAAAAAGCACTGATCACGCCCGACCGCAGCCACATGATCACGGTATATCGTGAGCTGCAGGCACGCCGCTGGCATGCAGAGGATCTGCAGCCGCTGTGTGCGAAGCTGGGCGAGGAAAATACAGGCAAAACGCTGGTGGCAGTGACGGCTCTGGAACAGGTGGGCCTGATCGCCGCTGTGGAAAAGGGTGGGGCAAAATATCTGGAGCTTGTGCCTGCGCAGGGTAAAAAGAACCTTGCGGATGCCCCGGTCCTGAAATGTTTGGAGGGAATGTAAAATGCCAGAGGGAAAGAAAGCTGCGGTTCCGGCACCCAAGCCGGTACGGGACGAAGATCTCTACTCCGCAAAGACCCACCTGCATCAGCCGATGCCAGTGCAGGAAACGGCCACCGTTTCAGCCACGGCCCAGCTGGCTGATGCACCGGAAGGCGCTCTGCCTTCGGAGGTGCGGCCGGAGATTGTTACCTGGGAAAAGCTGTGCGAGGCCATCAAGGCAAGCGGCCGCTCCTATAACATGGAAATGATCGAAAAGGCCTACGACCTTGCTAACACTGCCCACAAGGGGGTATGCCGCCGCAGCGGCGAGCCCTATATCTGCCATCCGCTGGCCGTGGCCCGGCTGGTGCTGGATCTGGGCATGGATACCGAAAGCATTGCCGCCGCCCTGCTGCACGATGTGGTGGAGGATACCCCCACCACGCTGGCAGACCTGACCGACGCCTTTGGCGAGGAAGTGGCCCTGCTGGTGGACGGCGTGACCAAGCTGACCAAGATCCAGTTCTCCAACATCGAAGAGCTGCAGGCTGAAAACCTGCGCAAGATGCTGCTGGCCATGAGCCGCGATGTGCGCGTGATGATCATCAAGCTGTGCGACCGGCTGCACAACATGCGCACCGGCGATGCATGGCCGGAGCAGAAGCGCCGCGACAAAGCCCGCGAGACCATGGAGGTGTATGCCCCCATCGCCAACCGTCTGGGCATCCTGAACGTGAAGGAAGAGCTGGAGGACCGCAGCCTGCATTACCTCGACCCGGTGGGGTATGAGGAGATCAGCCGGATGCTCAGCGAGCGCGCCGGCGAGGAATTCCTTGCCAGAGTGTCCGGGGTCATTGAGCAGCGTCTGGTGGAAAGCGGCATCGAGGGTGCCACCATCAAGCGCCGTGTCAAGAGCATCTACGGCATCTACCGCAAGACCATCATGCAAAACAAGTCCTTCGACGAGATCTATGATATCTATGCGGTGCGGGTCATTCTGGATACGCTGGCCGAGTGCTACAGCACTCTGGGCCTCATCCACGATATGTACCACCCGCTGCCCAACCGTTTCAAGGACTATATCTCCACCCCCAAGCCCAACGGCTACCAGAGCCTGCACACCACCGTCATCGGCCACGAGGGCATCCCCTTTGAGGTGCAGATCCGCACCCGCAAGATGGACGAACAGGCCGAGTACGGTGTTGCCGCCCACTGGAAGTACAAAGAGGGGCTGGACGGCCACGACAAGCTGGACGAACGTCTGGCGTGGGTGAGCCAGCTGCTGGAAAACCAGCGCGTCAGCGAGGATTCCGGCAACCTTCTCCACGACCTCAAGAGCGACCTTCTGCCGGAAGAGGTGTTTGCCTTTACCCCCAAGGGCGATGTCATCAACCTGCCCACCGGTGCCACCTGCATCGATTTTGCCTATGCCATCCATTCGGCGGTGGGCAACCGCATGGTGGGCTGCAAGGTGAACAACCGCATGGTGCCCATCGACCACATCGTTTCCACGGGTGAGATCATCGAGGTCATCCTTGGCCCGGCAGACAAGGGCCCCAGCCGTGACTGGCTCAAGATCGTGCGCACCAGCGAGGCCAAGAGCAAGATCCGCAACTGGTTCAAGAAGATGCGCCGCGAGGAAAACATCACGCAGGGACGCGATGCGTTGGCCCGTGAGCTGCGCCGCGAAATGATCATCATTCCGGACGACCAGCTGGATGATTTTATCAACAGCTGCTCCCGCCGCCTGCGCCAGAACAACGCCGAGGAGCTGTATGCAGCCATCGGTTACGGCGGCATGACCATTGCGAACTGCCTGCCCAAGATCAAGGAAGAATGGCAGAAGCTGAAGGCCGCCGAGGATAAGAACGAGGAAGATCTGCCCAAGGTGGATCTGAGCCGTGTGCATGCCACCGACGGCGTGGTGGTGGAAGGCTTCGACAACACGCCCATCAAGTTTGCCAAGTGCTGCAGCCCGCTGCCGGGCGACCCCATCGTGGGCTTCATCACCCGCGGCTTTGGCGTGTCTATCCACAAACAGAGCTGTGCCAATGCCATTTCCAGCATGAAGGACCCCACCAACGCCCCACGCTGGGTCAAGGCCTACTGGGCCGACAGCGTCAAGGACAGCTATAAGGCTGGCATCGAGATCATCGCACTGAACCGCAACGAGCTGCTGCAGGATGTGCTGGCTGCGCTGGCAGACATCCGGGTGCCCATCTATGCGGTGAACGCCCGTCAGGTGGAAAACGGCTGTGCGATGGTCAGCCTGACCATCGGCATCAACAATACCGAGCACCTCAACCGCGTGGTCGCAAGACTTTCCAAGGTGAAGGACGTGCTCAAGGTGACAAGGAGCTAAAACATGCGTGCAGTCATTCAGGCAGTCTCTTCCGCCAGTGTGCGGGTGAACGGCGGCGAGCCCCGCGCCATCGGCCCGGGACTTGTGATCCTGCTGGGGGTCAAGGATACCGACAGCCTTGACATCGTGCCCAAGCTTGCCGACAAATGTGCGGGTCTGCGCATCTTTCCGGATGCTGAGGGCAAGCTGAACCTCAGCGCCCGGGATCTTGGCTATTCCGCGCTGGTGGTGAGTCAGTTCACCCTTTATGGTGACACGAAAAAAGGCTACCGTCCCAGCTTTATCAAGGCCGCAAAGCCGCCCCTTTCGGTGGATGCTTACGAGCTGTTCCTTGCCGAGATGAATAAGCACGGCCTCAAGGACGTGCAGCACGGCGAGTTCGGCGCGGATATGCAGGTGTCGCTTGTGAACGAAGGCCCCTGCACCATCATCATCGACACCGACGAGTGGAAGAAAAAGGAGTAAATGCCATGCAGGCTTTTCATATTCCGGGCGCTGCGCCGCTGTATACCAATACCTTCCTGCTCATTTCCGATGCAGGCCATGCCGTGGTCATTGACCCGGCGGCAGATGCGCAGACCTACGATAAAATTTTAAAAGAGAACCATGCCCGGCTCACCACCATCCTGTGCACCCACGGACACTACGACCATGTGGGCAGTGCCGAGGCCCTGCGCACCGAGTGGAACGCAAAGCTCTACTGTGAGGCTGCCGACCTTGCAGGCGACCGCATGTATCCGCTTTCTGCGGCAGACTGCGGCTATGCCGAGGACGGCACCGTGACGGTGGATGAACTGGTCTTTACGGCATGGCACACGCCCGGACACACCCCCGGCAGCGTGGTGCTGCTGTGCGGCGGTTATCTCTTCTGCGGTGACACCCTGTTTGCAGGCAGCATCGGCCGTACCGATCTGGAGGGCGGCAGCAGTGCACAGATGGCTGAGAGCCTGCGTAAACTGGCAAAGCTGCCTATCCCACGGGAAACGCAGGTGCTGCCGGGCCATGGTGAGTTCTCCGCCTTTGGCGATGAACTGGACAATAACTACTATATCCGCAGCGCTCTGCGCGGCGGCGAAATTTAAAGAAAACCCTCTCCGTCATCGCTGCGCGATTCCATCTCTTCCTAGGATGGAGGCTTTATGCATCTGACGGTGATGCAGAATAAAAGCTCCCCTTTCGGGGGAGCTGCCGAGCGGATGCGAGGCTGAGAGGGTTGAAAGAGTGAACGAAAATGAAGATCTATATTACCGGCCTGCCCTCCGGCTACGAAGTGGAGCATCTGGTGCGTTTGTTTTACCCCATGGCACCGCTTACCCTCACCCCACCGGAGGACGCCGAGGACTGCGTCTGGGCAGAAAAAACGCCGGACGGCCTGCATGCGCTGGTGCGTCAGGGCGGCAGAAGTGCTGAACGGCACGCACCGCTGCCTGCGCCTGTGGAACAGGGCGGCGAGACCCCGGAATTCAGCCTTGCCAGCCTGACTTATGATCTGCTGCGCCAGTGGACGGGGCTCCGCCCGCCCTGGGGCAAAATGACCGGCGTGCGCCCGGTGCGGCTCATCCATGACAAGCGCGCCGCAGGCTGGACGGAAGCGGAGATCGACCGCTTTTTTCTGGAGCGGTTTGATTGCTCGCAGCAGAAATACACCATGGCCAAGGCCATTGCAGATCTGCAGGAGCCCATCCTGAAGGTGGGCAGTGAACCCAAGACCTACAGCCTGTATATCGGCATCCCGTTCTGTCCGTCCCGGTGCAGCTACTGCAGCTTTGTCAGCTGCAATCTGGACCGCGACCGCAAGATGGTGCAGCCCTATGTGGACTGTCTGTGCCGGGAAGTGGAGGAGATCCGCATTCAGGCCGACAAGGCGGGGCTTACCCTTTGCAGCATCTACATTGGCGGCGGCACGCCCACCAGCCTGTCTGCCGACCAGCTGCGGCAGCTGATGGGCACGGTCCGGGCGAATTTTGACCTCTCGAAGGTCGTGGAATATACGGTGGAGGCGGGTCGTCCGGACTGTACGGACGCGGAAAAGCTGGCCGTCATCCGGGAATACGGCGCTACCCGCATTTCCATCAACCCGCAGACCTTCTCGGACGAGGTGCTGGCCGGCATCGGCCGTAAGCACTCGGCGCAGGACATTCTGGACTGCTATGCCGAAGCCCGCAAAGCCGGTCACGATGACATCAACATGGATCTCATTGCCGGCCTGCCCGGCGACACGGTGGAAAGCTTTGAGCACAGCCTGCGGCAGGCCATTGCGCTGGACCCGGAGAACATCACCGTGCACACCCTGACCCTCAAGCGGGCTTCCCGCATCGTCATCGAGGACCAGAGCACCAACGACTACGCCGATGTCGCCGCCATGCTGGAAAAATGCCGTCTGCTGGCAGAAGCGGGCTATCGGCCCTACTACCTCTACCGCCAGAAAAACACCCTGCAGAACCTTGAGAACGTGGGCTGGTGCAAGCCGGGCCACGAGGGATATTACAACATCTATATCATGGAGGAAGTCCAGACCATCCTCTCCGCCGGTGCAGGCGGCAGCACCAAGCTGGTGGCCGACGGCGGCAAACGGATGCAGCGCATTTTTAACTTCAAATATCCGAACGAATATATCCAGCGTTTTGCGGAGGTGCTGGAACGCAAAAAAGGAGTGGCTGATTTTTATGATCACGATCTGGGTACCGAAACGTCTGGTTGAGGTCGATCTGTACAATGTGGCGGCCCGCAGCCCGCAGATGCTGGCAGATTTGAGCGAGCGGAGCTACAGGCAGCGTGTGGATTATGCCGCCCAGAAGGTGCAGCTCTCCGGCGCAAAGATCGTCATGCTCACCGGCCCGTCGGCCAGCGGCAAGACCACCAGCGCCCACTGTCTGGCAAAAGCTCTGCAAAAGCGCGGGACTCCGGCGCAGGTGGTCAGTCTGGATAATTTCTTCAAAGGGGCAGAGTTCTACCCCCGGCTGCCGGACGGCACGCTGGATTACGAAAACCCCGATACGCTGGACCTGCCCCTCATCAAGCAGTGCCTGCGGGAACTCAGCGAGACCGGAAAGACCGTGCTGCCGGTCTATGATTTCTCTGCAGAGAAGCGCTCGGAGCAGGTGGAGCCCATCGACCTGCAGGGCGGTGTATGCATCGTGGAGGGCATCCATGCCCTGAACCCGGAGCTCACCGGCCTTGTGAAAGGCGACGATATCTACCGCGTGTATGCCGGCCTGCGGGAGGAATACTGCATCGATGGCCGGAGAGTCATCAATACACAGGATATCCGCCTGTGCCGCCGCACCCTGCGCGATGCTGCCGCCCGCGGCCGCAGCCCGGAAAAGACCCTTGCCATGTGGGACCGCGTGCTGGACGGTGAAACACGCTATATCAAGGGCTTCAAATCCACAGCGGACTTCCTGCTGGATACCTCCTTTACCTACGAGCTTGGCCTGATCTCCAAGCTGCTGGGCGTGGTGCGCCGTCAGTTCACGCTGGAAGGCCACAATGCCGAGCTGTGGGATGAGACTGCCCGCCGGTTTGAGCATGTGTCACCGCTGGAGCTGGAGCTGCTGCCGGAAGACAGTATGCTGCGGGAATTCTACGGCGGCGCGGCCGACCGCATGGCACAAGATGCCAATGTGTGAAAATGTCGTGTAAATTTAGTCTGAATGCGAAAAAACTGTTTCCAAACCGGCACCAAACTGTAAAAAATGCGGCCCGTTCGTTGCAAACGGGCGGCCTGTGCGCTATAATGGAGATAACATCCGCACATGGCCCACGATAAACAGGCCGATAGTAAGAGAGGTGTCTTTTATGGATTTCAACAGGATCAAGGAAATGGGTCTGGAATATGCCGAAAAAGGCAAGAACGCTGCACTGGATCTGGCCGAAAAGGGCAAAACGCAGGCTTTGATCGTCAACGAACAGGGCAAGCTGCTCAAGGCACAGCGTCAGCTGGGCGCATTGGTGTACAGTCTGGCCAAGGGCAAGGAAGAAAACCAGCCGCTGGTGGATAAGTATATCGAAATGATCGATAACATCGAGAAGGAAATCACCCGCCTGAAGGCATCGCTGACCCCGGCAGAAGCCGCAGAGGTGGACTATGTGGTACACGAGGAGGAGCCTGCTGCAGAGCAGGAAGCTCCTGCCGCCGAGGTTGCGCATGCAGAGCACAAGAGCTGCCCGCAGTGCGGTGCGCCCGTTTCGGACGATGCACTGTTCTGCAACAAGTGCGGCGCACAGCTGTAATCTCCGTCAGGCAACAGGGCGGCGCTCCCCGCAGGGCACCGTCCTGTTTTTTGCGGGATAGGCTAAAATGCAGAAAATAAAGGCAAATTGCCGGAATTTGCCGGTGCTGTCTTGAAAAAACGCGGAAGATGCGGTACAATATGCAGTATCTTTTGCAAGGAGTGTGAGCACTGTGCTGGACTGGCAGCCCAAGGCCCCTTACACGGCAGAACAGCTGCTGGAGATCCTGCGCATCCTGCGGGACCCGGAGAACGGCTGCCCGTGGGACAAGGTGCAGACCCATGCCTCCATCCGGAAGAACTTTCTGGAGGAGACCTGTGAGGTGCTGGAGGCCATCGATGCCGATGACCCGGTGCTGATGCAGGAAGAGCTTGGCGATGTGCTGATGCAGGTGGCGTTCCATGCCGTGATGGAAGAGGAGCGCGGACACTTTACCTTTGAGGATGTCTGCCGTGAGGTGTGCGAGAAGCTCGTGTTCCGCCACCCGAACATTTTTGCATCCTCAGCAGCGCAGAATGCCGGTATAAATGGCTGGGATGCGCTCAAAAATAAGGAAAAGGGCCGCACCACTCTGGCCGATGA
This sequence comes from Faecalibacterium sp. 3, assembly GCF_048323735.1. NCBI lineage: Bacteria > Bacillati > Bacillota > Clostridia > Eubacteriales > Oscillospiraceae > Faecalibacterium > Faecalibacterium sp. 3. The sequence goes on along the minus strand of NZ_JBLWFN010000001.1, from coordinate 2,575,284 downwards.
GCTGGGCACGGTGCCCGCCACCCTGCCTGCACTGATGCGTGCTCAGAAGCTGCAGAAGCGTGCCGACCGCTGCGGTGCGGCGCAGCCGGACAAGACCCGGGCGCAGCAGGCTTTGCAGGATGCTCTGGACGGCTGGAGCCGGGAACAGGATGCCCGGACGGCGGGGGAGCTGCTGTTTGCTGCAGCCAACGCCATGCGGCTGGCCGGAGTGGACGCAGAGGAGGCGCTGACCTTTGCCTCCAAGCGCTTCTGTGCAGGGCTGCTGGAACAGGAGCCACAAAGCGGTACTCAGGTCGAGTGACCTGCTCCGATAGAGAAAGAAGAACACCAAGGAACAAATTTGGAGGGTATTTTTATGACGAAGACCGATCTGATCGCACAGGTTGCTGCGAACACTGAGATGAGCAAGAAAAATGCTGAGCAGGCTGTCAATGCCATGTTCGAGGCACTGGGCAAGGCCATGGCCGAGGGCGAAAAGATCACCATTTCCGGCTTTGGCACCTTTGAGGTGCGCGAGCGTGCAGAGCGTCAGGGCATCAACCCCCGCACCCGTGAGCCCATCACCATTGCTGCTTCCCGCAGCATCGTGTTCAAGCCCGGCAAGTCCCTGAAGGACACCCTGTAAGAAGCTGTTTTCTTTTGCCGCCGCTGCCTCGCAGGAGGTGCGGCGGCATTTTTCATCACAGGAGGATAAGACGATGCGTCTGGATAAGTATCTGAAAGTTTCGCGGCTCATCAAGCGCCGCACTGTGGCAAACGAAGTGGCCGATGCAGGCCGCATCCTCATCAACGGCAAGATCGCCAAGGCCAGTCAGGCCGTCAAGGCGGGTGATGTCATTGAGGTGACCTTCGGCAACCGTCCCATCAAGGTGCGGGTGCTCTCGGATGTGGAGCCCCGCACCAAGGATGTGGCCCGCGAAATGTACGAGATCATCAGCGAGTAAACGGTATAAAAGCTCTCGTCTGGTGCATAGGATGCACCAGAAAAGGGGAGACGAGCAATGCCGGAAAAAAACACCAGAAGCCCGCAGCCTGCGCCGCCGCATGACCTGATCTTAGAGGGCCGTGCACGCCTGACCGTGACCGGCGTGCAGAAGGTTTTGCATTGCAATGCAGACAGTGCCGCAATAGAGACCGGCAGGGGCATCCTGCATCTTGCCGGGGCACAGCTGAGCATGGCGGCACTGGACTTGGAGGCCGGGGAGGCAAAGTTCACCGGCCGCATCGACGCACTGGAATACACGGCCAGCGCCCCGGCGGGCAGCTTTCTGCACCGCCTGCTGCGATGATCCCGGTCCTGCCGCCCTCAGCCATTGCGCAGGAGCTGACCGCCTGCACGGTGTTGGGCGGGTGCACCGGTGTGGTGCGGGCCGTGTTCCCGGTCAGGGGCCGGGCGGCGTGGGTGCCCGATTTTCTATGGGTGGGCACGGTGCTGACCCTGCTGCAGAGCTATGCGGCGGGGCAGAGCCCGGCGGGCGTGCTGCGCTGGTACATGGCAGCAGCTGGCTTTGCCGGAGCAGGCGCTGCGGCCTTTGTTCTGGGCGTGCCGCTGCGCGCGGCAGGGAAGGCTTTGCAGCGGCGGGTGCTCCGGCCTGCCGCACAGCGGCGTGTCCGGCAGCAAAATGCCCGCAAATTACGCCGCAACGCAAAAAGAACCGCAAAAAAGCGCAAAAAGAACTTGCCAAACCAGCGCCGGATGATGTATAATTCATAAGTGACATCAGTAAGAACCAAATTGCAATGGGGGCAGAAGAAACAATGGCAGCACCGGACCGCAGAAAACGCAAGAAGAAAGTGGTCGTTAAAACGCTTGTGCGGGTGTTTTTTGTCCTGTTGCTGCTGAGCATGCTGGCAGCGTACATCTCCAATCAGGTCAGCATCAGCTCCAAACGCGCAGAGCTGGACACACTGAACGAGCAGATCGACCAGCAGAAAACCGAGAATGAGGAAATGCAGCGTATCCTCAGCGGCGATTCGGATCAGATCACAGAATGGGTCGCGCGGGATTCTTACAACTACGCCGCACCGAACGAGCGCATCTTTGTGGATGTGACCGGCAGCTGAACGGCTGCCGATACTATGGAAAACAAGGAGTATTGAGTTTTGGCAATTGAGGTAGGGAACGTATTTGAGGGCCGTGTTACCGGCGTAAAGCCGTTTGGCGCATTTGTCGCACTGCCGGAGGGCGGTACGGGCATGGTCCATATTTCCGAGGTGTCCAATGAATTCGTGCAGGACATTGCAGCAGTCCTGCACATTGGGGATACGGTCAAGGTGCAGGTCATCAATGTTGCACCGGACGGCAAGATCGCGCTGTCCATCAAGCGTCTGCTGCCTCCTCCTCCGCGCCAGCCGCGTGAGGGCAGAGGCCCCGCAGGCGGAGCACGTCCCGGCGCTCCGCGCCCGGGCGGCCCCCGTGAGGGTGGACACTTTGGTGCAGGCCGCGGCGGCAATGGCCGTCCCCCCCGTGAGGGCGGCAGAGGCCCTGCCCGTGACAGCGCACCCCGTGTGTGGCAGCCCAAGGCTCCGGTCCATTCCGACAATATGAGCTTTGAGGACATGATGAGCCGCTTCAAGAGCCAGAGCGAAGAGAAGATGGCAGATCTCGACCACGAGACCAACAACCGCCGCGGCGGTGGTTATGCGCCCCGCGGTCGTGGCGGACGCCGCTGAGAAACGGCACTTCTTCTCAGTCTGCTCTAAGTCAAAAGGATGGAACAGACCTGTCTCATTTGATCGGGCAGGTCTGTTTTTTCGCTGAAAGAAAGGAATTGCAATGCCTGCAAAATTTGAATTGATCGCTCCCTGCTTTTTTGGGTGCGAGTCCACTGCAAAATTTGAGCTGACCCGCATCGGCGCAGAGAACATCCGGGTAGAGGATGGCCGTCTGAGCTTTGCCGGCGGTGCTGATATGATCGCCGCAGCCAACCTCAACCTGCGCACGGTGGAGCGCGTGATGCTGCTGCTGGCCCGCTACAGGGCCGCCACCTTCGATGATCTGTTCGACGGTGTGTACGATATCCCGTGGGAGGAGCTGCTGCCCGCAGACGCTGCCTTTCCGGTCACCGGCTCTTCGCTGAACAGCCAGCTGTCCAGTGTGCCCGCCTGCCAGAGCATCATCAAAAAAGCTGTGGTCAAGCGCCTGATGACAAAGCACCACACCTCTGTGCTGCCCGAGACCGGTGTCGAGTACAAGATCCGCTTCATGCTGCGCAAGGATCAGTGTGAGATCATGCTGGATACCACCGGCGATGGTCTGCATAAGCGCGGCTACCGCCGCAACGCCATGGAGGCGCCCATCCGCGAGACCCTGGCAGCCACCATTGCAGACCTTGGCCGTGTACGCCGCGACAGTCTGGTGGAGGACCCCTTCTGCGGCAGCGGCACACTGCTGATCGAAGCCGCTCAGAAGGCCATGAACATTGCCCCCGGCCTGAAGCGCCGCTTTGCTGCCGAGCGCTATGGCTTTGTGCCGACAGCCATCTGGGCCGAGCAGCGTCAGAAGGCGCTGGCCGAGGCCAAGCTGGACGTGGGCTTTGAAGCTTTCGGCTATGACATCGACCCTGCTGCTGTGGCGCTGGCCAATGCCAATGCCAAGCTGGCCGGTGTGGAAAAGCGCTGCCACTTTGAAGTGGCTGATGTGGCCGACTTTGCCGCAAAGCAGGAGGCCATCGTGCTGACGAATCCCCCCTACGGCGAGCGCATGAGCACCATTGAAGGTGCCGCTAAGCTGGCCCGCACGCTGGGCCGGCAGATGGAAGCACACCCCTGTGCAGGCGTGTACGCCATCACTGCCGATATGGATTTTGAGACCCACTACGGCAAGCGTGCCAACAAGCGCCGCAAGATGTATAATGGCATGATCCCCTGCCAGCTGTATATGTACTACAATGCACCAAAGTTTGAGCACACCGCAAAGCCCATGCCGAAAAGCGGTTTTGACGGCAAGCGCACTGCGCCGAACCGCTTTGACAAGAAGTAATTGATAAATGTTACCTGCCGCACCGGAGCTGTCCCGTGCGGCTTTTTACATTACAGCCGGTAATTACCGGAAAAATCAAAACGGGAAAATTCCTGCCAAAGCAGGGGAAACGGACGCACACACAGAAAGTTTTATCCCATGTTCAGTGCCGTGTGCTGCAAAGATGAGACAAATTCATGCTCTTTTTACAAAGGATGGTTGAACCCGGGCTGAAAATGGATTATACTTACCTTACTATTCTGCGGTTCTTCCGAGGAGGAAAAGGTGTATATGAAGGGTAGGATGCGGCCATATCTGCCGGAGCTCACCATCCGGGATTACAATATCTACCTGCGGTATCTGCGCGGGGTGCGGCGCCAGCTGTACGAGGCATACGGACTATATTCCTGCCATCTGCTGCGGAGTAACGGCGTGCTGTTTGCCATCCTTTCGGACAGTCTGGCCGGGCGGCAGGCCACCTGCCAGCGCAAGCGGGTCCCGGGCACAATGGCCTGGCGCAGGCTCATGTGCCAGACCCAGGGCATCCGGCTGGCCGCACAGGTGGAGGTGCTGTTGGGCTGGCACAATTTGCAGGATCGCAAATACAGTGAGCTGAAGCCGCTCAAGCGCCTGCGCCGTGCGGTGGACCGGCTGCTGCTGCGCCGCGCCTACATGCGTGCTGTGGAGGAGAACCCGGCACTGGAACGCCTGTTCGTGCAGGAGCGGGAGCAGGCTGTGACGCAGATGGAACTGAGCGCCAAAAACTACACCCTCGCAGCGGAACCCATGAGCAACATCTATGGTGCCCTGTATTCCACCCTTGCCACCGATGATCCCAGCCAGCGCAAGAGCATGCGCTACATTGGCAGCAGCATCGGACGCATCTTCTATCTGCTGGATAAGGCTGAGCGGTTTGAAACGGACAAGCGCAGCGGCCGCTACAACGTGTTTGTGGTGAACGAGCTGAAAGGTCAGTCTGCTGCGATGGAAAATGCCCGCCGTCAGGCGCTGGCGGTGGCCAACGACCTGATCCGGGTGTACAGTATGCTGGATATCAAGCTGAACCGCAGTCTGCTGGATAATATCATGCTGCTGGGCCTGCATCATGCGGTGGAGCCGCTGGAAGCAGGCGTTGAGAGGGAAAACTGGGAGATCCCATGAATCGGAAACATCAAAAAAGCTGGGGCATGGCTTACTGCGGCATCGTGACGGCACTGTGTGTCGCCCTGATGCTGCTGGGGGCCGTGATCCCCATTGCCATGTTCATTGCGCCTGCAGTGGCGGGCTTTCTTGTTGCAACAGTCTGCGTGGAGTGCGGGATGCAGCTGGCCCTGACGGCCTACGTTGCGGTCAGCCTGCTGGCACTGCTCTTTGTGCCGGATAAGGAAGTGGCGCTGATCTTCATGTTCCTGCTGGGGTATTACCCGCTGGCAAAGCCGAAGTTTGAGCGCATCCGCCCTGCTGTTCTGCGCATTGTCTGCAAGCTGCTGCTGTGCAACGGCGCAGTGCTGGCCATGTATGGACTGGTATTTCTGCTGGTGCCGGCAGGCAGCATTTCGCAGGAGCTGCGCACCACCGCGCTGGCTGTCTCGCTGGCAACGCTGGTCATGGGCAATGTTGCCTTTGTGCTGTACGACCGGGCATTGCATAACATGCTCATGATGTACCGGCTGGTCTGGCGGCCGAAACTTCATAAAACTTTGGGCTGGCGCTGAGCCAGCCTTTGTGCTATAATGGGGCATCAGAAAGGGGAGAGCGCAGCACACAGGTAACGCAAAGCGCCGGGCCACGCGGGTGACAGCCGCGAGGGTGACGAGGAGAGGAATCATCGAAAGATTCGGCGGATGTTTCTCCGGCTGAGGGCTAGACCAGCCGCAGAGAAGGGCAAAAAACGGCAGCAATACCGCAACAGATCCCTTCAAAGAAAGCCATACAAGAACATAAACTGTACAAGAGAGCTGACCGTGTGTCACTGCGCCTTTCTGCGTGGGAGCGGTCGGTATGGAGGTGTTTTGTATGTGCGGCATTGTTGGTTATGTCGGTAAGCGCAGTGCGCAGGACGTGCTGCTGGATGGTCTGGAAAAGCTGGAGTATCGCGGATATGATTCCGCCGGTGTGGCGCTTGCGCTGGACGGGGGGATCTGCGTAGTAAAAAGCAAGGGGCGGCTCACAGCCCTGCGGGAAAAGCTGGCAGCGCAGCAGCTGGCACAAAGCTTCTGCGGCATCGGCCACACCCGGTGGGCTACCCATGGCGAGCCCAGCGACGTGAACAGCCATCCGCATTCCACGCCGCGTGTGAGCATCGTGCACAACGGCATCATTGAAAATTACGGGCTGCTCAAGGAGCGGTTGGCTGCAAAGGGCTATACCTTCCAGAGCGAGACCGACACGGAAGTGCTGGTAAAGCTGATCGACAGCTGCTATACCGGCGACCCGCTGCGGGCGCTGCAGCAGGCCCTTTCCAAGGTGCGCGGCAGCTACGCGCTGGCGGTGCTGTTCTTCGATTACCCGGATACTATTTTTGCGGTCAAGCGGGAAAGCCCGCTGATCGTCGGCTGGGGGGAAGGCGAAAACTTTATTGCATCGGATATCCCTGCGCTGCTCAAATATACCCGGAAATACAGCGTGCTGGAAGAGGGCGATATGGCCGTCTGCACGGCTGAGGGCATCCGCTTCTACAACGAATTTGGTGAGCCGGTGGAACGTCGGCAGCTCACGGCGGACTGGGATATGGAAGCGGCTGAGAAGGGCGGCTACCCCCACTTCATGCTCAAGGAGATCAACGAGCAGCCTGCCGCCATCACGGCCACAGTGAGCCCCCGTGTGGAGGATGGAATGCCGGAGCTGCGCATCCCGGTGCTGACGGACGAGGTGCTGCGCGGCATTGGCCGGGTGCATCTGGTGGGCTGCGGCACGGCGATGCACGCCGGCATGGTGGGTAAATCTGCCATTGAAGCGCTGGCCCGTGTGCCCGCCGAGGTGGATATTGCCAGCGAGTTCCGCTACCGGGACCCGATTTTGGAAAAGAATGACCTGGTCATCATCATCAGCCAGTCCGGCGAGACCAGCGACACGCTGGCAGCACTCAAGCTGGCCAGGAGCCGCGGTGTGCCGGTGCTTGCTATCGTGAATGTGGTGGGCAGTTCCATTGCGCGCGCGGCCGACTACGTGATGTACACCTATGCGGGGCCGGAGATCGCTGTGGCCTCCACCAAGGCTTACACGGTGCAGATGTGTGTGCTGTACCTGTTTGCCCTGCGTCTGGCCTATGCGCGCGGCCGACTGAGTGAGGCGGAGACCCGCCGCTATACGGCGCAGCTGCTGCATGCACCGGAGGTCATCAAGCCACGCCTGGCGGACTGCGAGCAGATCAAATACCTTGCCAGCCGCTATGTGAACACCCAGAGCTGCTTCTTTATCGGGCGTGGCTTTGACTATGCGCTTTCGCTGGAAGGAAGCCTTAAACTCAAAGAGATCAGCTATGTGCACTCGGATGCCTATGCGGCAGGGGAGCTCAAGCATGGCACCATCAGTCTGATCACGGATGGCGTGCCGGTGATCGCACTGGCGACCCAGAAGCAGGTATACGAAAAGACCATTTCCAATGCCAAAGAGACCCGCAGCCGCGGCGCAAGGGTGCTGCTGTTCACCACAAAGGACGCCGTGGTGCCCGAGGGTGTGGCCGATGCGGTGGTCCGGCTGGATGAATACGAGGATATCCTGATGCCGCTGCAGCTCATTGTGCCGCTGCAGCTGTTTGCCTACTATATGGCTGTTCTGCGCGGCTGTGATGTGGATAAGCCGCGCAATCTGGCAAAGAGCGTGACGGTGGAGTAATGGCATAAACCGCGCTGGAAAGGCCCGCAGGCCGCTCTGAGAAGATGCGGACGCCGGACCGATGGATAGAACGAAAAAAGCTCCCCTCTCTGAGCTGTCAGAGAGGGGAGCTGCTGTTTTTATAGAGATTCCGGCTTACCAGAACCAGTAGCGCTTTTTCAGCACGATATAGGCGATGCCGATAATGATGATCGTCACGCCGCCGGCAATGAAGAAGGTCCAGTTGATGTTGGCAAATTTCAGGTTCTGATTGGTCAGCAGATAATGGCCGGCGGTATCTGCTGTGATGATGCCGTCCGTGTAGCTGTTCAGGTACTGCCACTTGCCAGAGGTGGGGTTGTAGAGATACAAGCGGGTATAGGTGCTCACATCCAGATCGATGCGCACCGAGCAGGGGAGGGCTTTGCCCTTGTCCAGCTCAAACTCAATGCCCTCCTTGCTCTCGGTCAGCACGAGCATGGTATCCAGTTCACTGGTGGTGCTCTTGACGTTGCTGCCCGCGATCTGCATGGTGTAGCCGTCGCCCACCACACACAGGGTCTTGCCGGTGGTGCGCAGGGCGTTGAGGATATCACCGGTCACAGTGGGAACTTCGGCCTGCGTAAAGACGATCTCGTTGTCCGTGCTGTCCTGGATCGCCTGCACCACGGGATCGATCTCAATGGGAGTATCGTCCTCCGGCTTTGTGGTGCTGCTGTCCGAAGATTCCTCCGAGGAAGCGGCAGAACGGTTGACAATGACCGTGACCATAGCAGAAGCCGTGCCGTTGGAGACCGTGATGGAGGTTGCACCGGTCCCCACAGCCGTGATCACGCCGCTGGGGCTGACCGTGGCAATGTTGCTGTTGGCGGACTTAAAGGTGAACTTCTGAGAAGCAGAGGAAGGCTTGACGCTGGCGGTCAGGGTGCGGGTGGCACCGGGCTTGAGTACAACGTAGGAAGGGTTCACCGTGACGACCTGACCGCTGTTGGAAGAACCGGTGCTGGCAGTGCCGGTGCCGGTGCCGGTTCCGGAGTTGGGAATGCTCATGACCGTAACATTGGTGGTAGCAGTCACCGAACCGCAGGTAGCGGTGATGGTGGCAGTGCCGGGGGCGACACCGGTAACGCGGCCAAAATTATTCACCGTGGCTACTTTTTCGTTGGAAGAGGTCAGGGTGACGGTGGCATAATTGGAGGCCGAGGTGGGCCGCACCTGCAGCTGTGCCGATACCGAGTTGCCGACATAAATGGTATTGGAGGACAGGGAAAGATCCATTTCGGTCACGATCATGGAGGAATCCATGGAGACCACGATGGTGTAAGCACAGATCTGATTGCCGGCAGCAGCTGTGATACGGGTAGTACCCACACCCACGGCCTGCACAACACCGGTGTTGCTCACGGTCAGAATGGAGGTATCGTCCGATATATAGACCACCGAATCGGTAGAGTTGCGGGGACGCACCACGGGGGACAGCTGCTGAGAAGAACCCAGCAGCATATTGGCGGTATAGCTGCCGGCTTCAATGCTTTCGGCAGGTACATTCTGATCCCACGGCATGGTAATGCCGCTCAGGGCGAGGCCGGAGACCGGGCTTGCTGCGGCCGCAGACACAGCTGTGCCGCAGGCCAGCAGGCAAAACGCTGCCGCACAGACGGCCAGTTTTTTTGCGGTTGATTTCATAGTAAGTATACCTCTTTGGGGTGATTTGGCAGCGGCTGACAGTCCGGTTTTAATGGAACAGAACACCCAGTGCTTCCATTGCGTACTCAAAGTAAGTGATCTGGTCATACTCCACACGGGCGGTAACGCTCATGCCGTTGGAAAGGTCTACCTTATCACCGCTCTTGCTTACCACGTAGGTGGTATCCGGCTTGATGGTCATTTTGTAGTAGGATGCATTGGTGCTGGCGGTCACATCGCTGTCAATCGCGGTCACGGTGCCGGTCAGAGTACCGTAGGAGTACTCCGACAGGCCGGTGATGGCAATCTTGCAGGGGTCGCCCACATGCAGCAGGGGACGGTCGTTCACGGTGACCATGGCAACGACCTCCAGATCGTCGTTCTCACTGGCGACAGTAGCCAGCGGAGAACCGGCGCTCAGGACCATGCCCTCCTTATAGGGGGTATCCATGTGGATCACACCGGAGGTGGGAGCATAGATATAATAATCGTTGGCACCGGTGTTCAGGGTATCGATCTGGGCCTGAATGTTGTCCACGTTGCTCTGCGCACTGGTGATGCTCTGGGAAATGGACTGCATGGTGGAGTAGTACAAGGCCTCCACCTCGCTCTGGCTCTGCTCCATCATGGTCTTGATCTGAGCATCCGAATAGCCGGCAGCCTGATAGGCAGTAGCGTCAAAGGTCTTTTGCGAGACCTGACTCTTGTAGGTCTCGTACTGGTAGTAGTAAGGCTGATCTTCCGGGTTCGTCTCGCTGAAGTAGTTGGTGTCGTCCTGCACGCACTGCAGCAGCTTATTATACTGGTCCAGCTGGGTCTGGTAGATCTTGAGCTGGCTTTCCAGATTGTCCTGCTGCATATCGATGTCGGTGCTCTTGATGTGCGCCACAAGGTCGCCCTCGTTCACATAGCTGCCTTCCGAGATATACATTTCAGTGATGGAACCGGAATAGCTGGACATGATGTAGGTCTTGTTGCTGGCCTGCACAGTGCCGGTGTTCTGGCTGACATAAATGCGGTTAGTCTGGGTGCTCCACACCAGAAGGAACACCATAAAGATGCCCACCAGAATGACAAAGGCGTAACCGTAGGGCGGCACATCCCTGTCCAGCATGATACGGCGGTCCTGCAGGTCCGTCAGGCTTTGAACTTTCATTGTCATAATTATTTGGTCTCCATAAAGACATCGATCACAGCATCGTCAGAATCCTGATTGACATAGATCGTATAAGAAGTGCCGGTCAGCTTCTGGTCGTTCTCAAAAGCGTGGACCTGCAGCTTGTAGGAGGCCAGCTGGCTGTTTTCCATGGGTCCGGTGTAGTGGGCGTACAGGCAGTTCTTAACGCGCAGGATGGCATCCATGTGATAGCCCGGGTCCATCTGAGGGATGAGCTGGGTGGCCTGCTGCATCATGTACAGGTGCATCTGATGATCCTCGCCCAGTGCAAAGGACTGGATGATGGGGCCGATGGGCTGAGCGTTGTTGCTCTTGATGAAATTGTGCATCTGGGTCAGCACCACCGGCAGGCTGGCCATTTCTTCCGGACGGATCTCGCGGGAGAGCACATTGGTGAGCTTGAGGGTCTTGTTTTCAGCTACTTTGATCTCATTCATGATAAATACCTCTGTTTCGTTTCAGATTTACTTTACATCGGCGTTAGATAAAATGTGCCCGGAGGCGCTTTGTCTCCGGGCACACCATAGTAAGGCATTGTCACCTGAGCAGGCCGCGCCGCTTCAGGGTAACACCATCTTCCTTATTCAGGACAGACGAGACAAACAGGTCTTCTGTTGTCAGCATCGATGGCCCTGGCAGTCATATTATGGAACCGGAACTCCATCCGATCTCAGCATATCAATAGGTGATCGACTCGCCGTCGTCATCCTCTTCCACGACAGCCTGCATGACAGGCTGCTTGGGTTCTGCCTTTTTCTTGCTGCGGTAAATACCCTGCTGCATGTTCCACAGCTCGTAGTATCTGCCTTCCTTGGCAAGCAGCTCCTCATGGGTGCCGCGCTCCACGATCTGGCCGTGATCCATCACCAGGATCATGTCACAGTCACGGACGGTGGACAGGCGGTGAGCAACGATCAGCATGGAACGATCCGCAAGCTGGTCATAGATCATGTTGAAGATCAGGTTTTCCGTTGCAAAGTCGAGGTTGCTGGTGGACTCATCCAGAATGTAGAGGTTGGAATCCTTCAGGAAAGCACGAGCCAGTGCAATGCGCTGCTTCTCACCGCCGGACAGGCCGTTGCCGGCTTCTTCCAGATAGGTGTTGTACTGCAGGGGCAGATGACGGATAAAGTCGTGCGCATCGGCCTTCTTGGCAGCTTCCTTGACCTCGTCCATGGTGGCATCCATGCGGGAAACACGGATGTTGTCATAGATGGTCTTGCTGAACAGCTCAACGTTCTGCGGCACATAGGAAATTGCGCGGCGGACAGAATCGTTGGTGTACTCCGTCAGATTCACACCGTTGAAGTCGATCTCGCCATCCTCCGGCTCATAATACTTGAGCAGAAGCTTGGTGATGGTGGACTTGCCGCTGCCGCTGCTGCCCACCAGAGCCACCTTTTTGCCGGCCGGGATGGTAAAGCTGATGTGATCCAGTGCAGGAGCACGGTTGCCGTAACGGAAGGTGACATCCTTGAACTCGATGTCGCCCTCCACCTTTTCCAGATCCGTGCGATCCTCGTCACCGGCAGTCTCAGAAGGATAGTCCATGATCTCGGTCAGACGCTTCATGGAGATGTTGGCTTCCTGGATCTGCATCTGCAGACCGATCAGGTTGCTCAGCGGAGAAGTGAAGTAGGAAGACAGGGTGCTGAAAGCCATATAGCCGCCCAGCGTCATTTCGCCGTTCAGCACCTGACTGATGCCCACATACGTGGTCAGCATGCCAAAGATCATGGAGATGAAGGCGGAGATCAGACCCTGTGTGGTGCTGATGCGGCTGGAACGCAGGCTGATCTTCAGGCTCTTGATGTATTCACGCTCGAGGTTTTCCAGCTCGGTGTCCTCGTTGGCGTTGCACTTGACGGTCTCAATGCCGCGCAGGCTTTCGATCATCTGGCTGTTCAGTGCAGCAGACTGCACCATGGTCTCTTCGTTGATCTTCTTATACGGCTGCTTGTAGATCAGCACCAGCAGGATGCTGACCAGAGCCATGAACAGCGAAATGGAGAACAGCATCGCGTTCATGCGGAACAGAATGATGCCGGTGATGATGGCCATGGAGATATCCATGATCAGACTCAGTGCAATGCTGGTGAAGATGGACTTGATGGTGTTTGCGTCCGAATAACGGGTGGTGATATCACCAGTCTTGCGGGTGGCAAAGAACTTCATGGGCAGGTGGAAGATGTGCCCGAAGTAGCCCATCATCAGCGGGATATCGATTTTGATAGACAGATGGATCAGCACCCACTGCCGCACAAAACCGATCAGAGTATTGGTCAGGCTGACCATGCTGAACACGAGGATCAGTGTGACCAGCAGATTATTCAATCCGTAGGGCAGCACCTCATCCATCAGGATCTTGTTGAACATGGAGGATGCAATGCCGAGGATCGTTGTGATCAGAGAGGCAAAAATTGCATAGAAGAAAAGCTTTTTCTGGGGCAGCAGCAGATCAATGTAGCGCTTGAACATGCCGCCCTTTTCTACCTTGCCGCCCTTGAACTCCGAGGTGGGGTTCATCAGCAGCAGAACGCCCGTAAAGTTCTTGTAGAACTCATCCAGACTGATCTTTTTCAGCTCTGTGGCGGGGTCGCCGATGATGACATAATCCTTGCACTTGTGCTTTTTGCCGTTCTTCTCGTCTTCCTTGGCAGATTCCGACTCCTTCAGCATGTGCTTGCGGCGCTCACCCTCATCCTTGATGGTGGTCTTTTTAAAGACCACCACAAAGTGGGCCAGACCCTGGTCGGTAATGACCTGTGCGATACAGGGCAAAGAGAAATCGCTGAGGAAATTTTCACGGTCCACGCGAACCGCTGCGGTGGAAAAACCCAACTCGTTAGCGGCTTTCTGCAAACCAACAAGGTTCGTGCCTTTCAGGTCAGTGCCCATCATATCGCGCAGGCGGGTGATGGTAACTTCCTTTTTGTAATGGAGGCACACCATTGCGAGGCAGGCAGCCGCACAGTCGGTAGTGTCATGCTGCCGGACGTAGGTATAACGCATAGATGCTTCCTTTGATCATATACAAATTTATTCAAACGACTGCAGAACACTTCCAAGGGAAGCGGACGGCAGCAGCTCTGACAACGCAAAAAAACACAGTCTGTAAGCAGTATAAAAACCGGTGGCTTACCCCGTCCTGCGGAGAACGGCGGCAAAGCACCGGTCAGCTGCTGCTAAAAATGGCAAAATGCCCATGGAACTGTGTACCGGACTTTGGAAAATCAGATACTAATTCCCAAAGAACATAAAAAGTATACCACAATGCAACATCTTCTTCAAGTGGTCAATTTTTAAGAAATCATTAAGCTGAATGCTTTTTTCTGCATAGATGCTGCTTTTTCCGGGGCTGTGGACAGAGACCGGAGACGACGGGACAGAGGGGAAAATCCATGCGGCATCAGCTGCCGGATATGACACAAACAAAAAGAGCAATGTCCGCAAGGAACATTGCTCTGCTTTGGCGCCTCTTGCCTGACTCGAACAGGCGACACCCTGATTAACAGTCAGGTGCTCTAACCGACTGAGCTAAAGAGGCAGATCACAATTGTGACTGCGAGAGATATTATACCGCATAAGAATGCCTTTTGCAAGCCCTTTTTTACAAAACCAGAAATTTTTTGCAAAAACAAAAAGCCCTGCGGCGTTTTTGAAACGCTGCAGGGCGGGAAATACATATTATATAAGGGGACAGAACGCTTACTTCAGCTTGCTCTTGGCCTTCATGCGCTGCTCATGGTTCAGGATCTGCTTGCGGATGCGCAGATTCTCGGGGGTGACCTCCAGCAGCTCATCCTGTGCCAGGAACTCCAGACAGCCTTCCAGACTCAGCTTGCTGATGGGGATCAGGCGCAGGGCGTCGTCGGAACCGGATGCACGGGTGTTGGTCAGATGCTTGGTCTTGCAGACGTTGACATCCACATCCTCGCCGGAAGCGGTGTAGCCGATGACCATGCCTTCGTAGACCTTCTCACCGGCGCCCACCAGCAGAGTGCCACGCTGCTGTGCGTTGAACAGGCCGTAGGTGACGGCCTCGCCGGTCTCGAAGCTGACCAGAGAACCGGTGGAGCGATTGGCGATCATGCCGGCCCAGACATCATAACCGTCGAAAATCTGGTTGATGATGCCTTCGCCGTGGGTATCGGTCAGGAACTGGTTGCGGTAGCCGAACAGGCCGCGGCTGGGCATACGGAACTCCAGACGCACGCGGTCGGTGCCCAGAGATTCCATCTGCTGCAGGATGGCCTTGCGCTGGCCCAGACCGGTCATGACAGCGCCCTGATACTGGGTGGGCACATCGATGACAACATGCTCCATAGGCTCGTAGGTCTTGCCGTCGATGACCTTGGTCAGAACGTGCGGGGGAGAGACCTGCAGCTCATAACCTTCGCGGCGCATGGTCTCGATCAGGATGGACAGATGCATTTCGCCACGGCCCATAACGCGGAAGGAATCGGTAGTGGCAGAATCCTCCACCTTCAGAGCAACGTCCTTCAGCAGTTCCTTCTGCAGACGGTCACGGATCTGACGGCTGGTAACGTACTTGCCCTCACGGCCGGCCAGCGGGCTGTCATTGACGGAGAAGGTCATTTCCACGGTGGGGTCGTTGATCTTCACAAAGGGCAGCGGCTCCACATTGGAGGGGCTGCACAGGGTGTTGCCGATGGTCACATCGGGCAGGCCGGAGAAGGCCACGATATCGCCGGCGGTAATGTTATCGCAGGGCTGACGGCCATTGGCCTGGAAGTCGTACAGCTTGGTCAGACGGCCGCGCATCTTCAGATCCTGATTGTGCCAGTCGCAGACGACAACTTCCTCGCCCACCTTGGCAACGCCGTTCTGGATGCGGCCGATGCCAATGCGGCCCACAAAGTCGTTGTAGTCCACAGAGGACACAAGCATCTGGAAGGGAGCCTCGGGGTCGCCCTCAGGCGGCTTGATGGTGCTCAGCAGAGTATCGAACAGGGGGATCAGGTCGGTGCCGGGCACATCCGGGTCCAGGCTTGCGGTGCCATCACGGCCGCAGCAGAACAGCATGGGGCAGTCCAGCTGCTCATCGGTGGCGCCTAGATCCATCAGCAGGTACAGCACCTCATCGATGACTTCCTTGATGCGGGCATCGGGACGGTCGATCTTGTTGATGGCCACCACCAGGCTCAGGTTCTGCTGCAGAGCCTTCTGCAGCACGAAACGGGTCTGGGGCATGCAGCCCTCGGCAGCATCCACCAGCAGCAGAACGCCGTTGACCATCTTCAGCACGCGCTCGACCTCGCCGCCGAAGTCGGCATGGCCCGGAGTATCGACGATGTTGATCTTGACGCCCTTGTAGGTGCAGGAGCAGTTCTTGGCCAGAATGGTGATGCCGCGCTCACGCTCGATATCGCCGCTGTCCATGACGCGCTCAGCCACGACCTGATTGTCGCGGAACGCGCCGCTCTGACGCAGCATTGCGTCCACCAGGGTGGTCTTGCCGTGGTCAACGTGAGCGATAATGGCAACGTTGCGCAAATCGTTACGAACCATAAAATTCAACCTCTCTATTATTAAAACTCATAAAATACGAACGAACGTCATACAATCCTAAGTTTATAACAGAAGAGGGTGGTTTGTCAAGATTGTATAAAAATTTTTTCAGTCTTTCGGCAGAATGCCCGAGAAAAGCGGCGTGATTTGTGCGGCGTGTTCCTTGAAAATATGCTATACTAAGGGTGCAAAAGCAAAATGCGGAGAACGGGGTTGCGAGCCGGGGGCTTTTCCCGCGAAATTTCGGGGCTTCCAGCTCCCGCCCTATTGCCCTGCGGGCAACAGGGTCCCACCCTCGGATCATTCGCTGGGAAAACTCCCGGCCCTCAGCCCGGAGAAGTACCGATAAAATGCTGCAAAACCGGAGGTGTTTTTATGAAGATCACGTTTCTGGGCGCGAACCATGAGGTCACCGGCAGCTGTACGCTGATCGAAGCGGCCGGACGGCGCTTTCTGATCGACTGCGGCATGGAGCAGGGCAAGGATGTCTACGAAAATCAACCCATCCCGGTTGCTCCCGGGGAAATCGACTGGGTGCTGGCTACCCATGCCCATATCGACCATACCGGCATGCTGCCGCTGCTGGTGCGCAACGGCTTCCGGGGCAACATCTATGCTACGAACCCTACGGTGGAGCTGTGCGGCATCATGCTGCGGGACTCGGCCCATATTCAGGAATTTGAAGCCGAATGGAAAAACCGCAAGGGCCAGCGTTCCGGTGCAGAGCCGGTGGAGCCCATGTATACCGTACAGGATGCCGAAGCGGCCATGAAGCTGTTCAGGGGAGTAAACTATGAACAGCGCGTGGAGCTGGCGCCGGGCATTGAGGCGCGCTTTGTGGATGTGGGCCATCTGCTGGGCTCGGCCAGCATCGAGCTGTGGATCACCGAGGGCGAAAATACCACAAAACTGGTGTTCTCCGGCGATATCGGCAATACGGACCAGCCCATCATCAGGGACCCCACCTACATCAAAGAGGCGGACTATGTCTTTATGGAGTCCACCTATGGCGACCGCAGCCACGGTCCAAAGCCGGATTATGTGAACGAGCTGGCAAAGATCCTGCAGCGCACCTTTGACCGCGGCGGCAATGTGGTCATTCCCAGCTTTGCGGTGGGCCGCACGCAGGAGATGCTCTACTTTATCCGTGAGATCAAGGAAAAAGGGCTGGTCAAAGGCCACGGCAATTTCCCGGTGTACATCGACAGCCCGCTTGCCATTGAAGCAACGCGGATCTTCCGGGATACCGACATGGAGTGCTTTGACGAAGAGACCCGGGCCATGCTGGCAAAAGGCATCGACCCCATTGCACTTCCGGGCCTGCGGGTGACCGTGACCAGTGATGAATCCCGTATGATCAACGCAGACCGTGTGCCCAAGGTCATCCTCTCGGCCAGCGGCATGTGCGAAGCGGGCCGCATCCGCCATCACCTCAAGCATAACCTGTGGCGTCCGGAGTGCACGATCCTGTTCGTGGGCTATCAGGCGGTGGGCACGCTGGGCCGCACCCTCATTGATGGCGCAGTCAACGTCAAGCTGTTTGGTGAGCCCATTGAGGTACAGGCGGAGATCTGCCAGCTCACCGGAATGTCCGGCCATGCGGACAGGGAGGGCCTGCTGCGCTGGGTGGGTGCCTTTGAGCAGAAGCCGAAGCGGGTCTTTGTGATGCACGGCGACGACGAGACCGAGGATCACTTTGTGGAGACCTTGACCGAACAGGGCTTTACCGCCTGCGCACCCTACAACGGGGCACAGTGGGCCATTGGTGCCGAGGGTGCTGTCTGTCTGCAGGAGGGCTCCCGGGTGCGCATTGAGCACAAGGCATCCGAAGGCCAGAGCCGTGCCGCCAGCGTGTTCCAGCGGCTGGTCAGTGCCGGCAAGCGCCTGCTGCGTGTCATTGAGCACAACGAGGGTGGTGCCAACAAGGATCTGGCAAAGTTTGCCGACCAGATCAACGCCCTGTGCGACAAGTGGGATCGATAAGGCAAAACAATACAAGAACAATGTTCGCCGTTTCCACAAAGAAACGGCGAATTTTTTGTGCAAACCGGTGTCTGCCCAGCCCGTGAACGTTCTTCCCTGACATAAAAATACCCCCGGAGCGTGCAGAGTTCTGGCTCTGCTCTGCCTGCTCCGGGGGTATATTATTTTGTGGCGTCTTTCAGAAAAAGCTCACCTGACTGCTTTCCGGCAGATCGCCCAGAGCGCCCACCTGTCGCAGGCGGTCCAGAATGCTGCTGCCGACGCCGGACGCCTGCTGCAGCTCCTCCACCGAGATATACTCTTCGCCATGGATGGTGGCACGTTCCAGCGCTTCGGCGGCAGCACCGCCAAGACCCTTCAGCGAAGAGAAAGGCAGGCGCACCTTGCCGTCCTCCACCACATACTTGGAGCCGCGGCTCTTGCCCAGCTCAATGGGCAAAAACTCGTAGCCGCGCACCAGCATCTCGTTGACGAGCTGCAGGCTGACCAGCACATCCTCGTCCTTGGCGTTCTTCTCTTCCTTCAGGCGGCGCTTGACCTCCTCCATGTGGGCACGGGCCACTGCCGCGCCGCCCACCGCGGCCTCGTAGTCGATATCATCGCCGCGCACGGTAAAGTACACGGCATAGAACTCCGGCGGGCGGTAGATCTTGAACCACATCAGGCGGATGGCCGACATCAGGTAGGCCACAGCATGGGCCTTGGGGAACATATACTTGATCTTGCGGCAGCTCTCGATGTACCAGTCCGGCACCTCGTGCTCCCGCATGGCTTCCTCCCAGCCATCTTTGAAACCGCCCTTGGCTACCTTGCCCTTACGCACAGCCTCCATGATATCAAAGGCCATCTTGGGTTCCAGACCCTTGCGCAGCAGGTACAGCATGATGCTGTCACGGCAGCCAATGACCTCCGCAATGGTGCAGGTGCCGCTGCGGATCAGCTCGTCCGCGTTGCCGGTCCACACATCGGTGCCGTGGGACAGGCCCGAGATCTGGATCAGTTCGGAAAAGTTCTTGGGGCGTGCCTCCACCAGCATACCGCGCACGAAGTTGGTACCCATTTCCGGGATGCCGAAGGTGCCGGTCTGGCTGTCGATCTGTTCCGGGGTCACGCCCAGCGCTTCCGGGCTGGTCAGCAGGCTGTACACCTTGGGGTCGTTCATGGGGATGCTGTCGATGGGGATACCGGTGTACTCCTCAAAATACTTGTAGAAGGTGGGCATATCGTGGCCCAGCTCGTCCAGCTTGAGCAGGGTGTCGTGCAGATACTTGAACTCGAAGTGGGTGGTCAGCAGGCCGCCCGCCACATCATCCGCCGGATGCTGGATGGGGCAGAAATCGTAGATCTCGTAGGTGTCCGGCACAACGACCATGCCGCCGGGGTGCTGGCCCGTGGTGCGCTTGACGCCGGTGCAGCCCAGAGTCAGGCGGTTCTCCTCGGCGTGGTTCACCGTGCGGCCGCGCTCGTCCAGATACTTTTTCACATAGCCGTAGGCGGTCTTGTCCTGAATGCCGGATACGGTGCCTGCCTTGAACACATTGGCTTTGCCGAACAGCTCCTCGGTGTAGCGGTGCACGTTGGACTGGTACTCGCCGGAAAAGTTCAGGTCGATATCCGGCTCCTTGTCGCCGTAGAAGCCGAGGAAGGTCTCGAAGGGGATGTCGTGGCCGTCCACCAGCATCCGGGTGCCGCAGTGGGGGCAGTTTTTATCCGGCAGGTCAAAGCCGTCATCCACGCTGCCATCGGTGATGAACTCGCTGTGTTTGCACTTGGGGCAGCGATAGTGGGGCGGCAGGCTGTTCACCTCCGAGATGCCGGAGAAATGGGCCACGGCCGATGAGCCGACCGAACCACGGCTGCCCACCTGATAGCCGCCCGCGTTGGAGTAGGCCACCAGCTTGACCGCAATGACGTACAGCACGGCGTAGCCATGGCCGCAGATGGAGTCCAGCTCCTTCTGCAGCCGCTTCTCCACGATCTCGGGCAGGGGATCGCCGTAATCACGCTTGGCGTGTTCCCACGTAGCATCGCGCAGCTGCTGCTCTGCGCCCTCGATGCTGGGCGGGTAGGTGCCGCGCGGGATGGCACGAACATTGTTGTCGATCATTGCCGCGATCTTGCGGGGGTTCTTCACCACCACCTCGTAGGCTTTTTCCTTGGGCAGGTAGTAGAACTGTGCCAGCATATCCTGCGTGGTGCGGAAGAACAGGGGCGGCTGGTTGTCCGCATCCTTGAAGCCGTTGCCCGCCTGCAGCACGGCACGGTACGCCGCATCCTCCGGCTCAGTAAAGTGCACGTCGCCAGTGGCAATGACCGGCTTGTGCAGGTCCTCGCCCAGCTTGATGACCGTGCGGTTGAAGTTTTTGATGTCCTCTTCGCTGTCCACCTTGCCGTCCCGCACCATGTAGGCGTTGTTGCCCAGCGGCTGGATCTCAAGGATGTCGTAGTAGGCGGCGATCTTTTTCAGTTCCTCGTAGCTGGTGCCATCCACGATGGCGCGGTACAGCTCGCCGGCTTCGCAGGCGGAAGTGAGCAGCAGGCCGTCCCGGTATTTGTTCAAAAGGCTCCGGGGCACCCGGGGCTTTTTGAAAAAGTAGTTCACATGGGCTTCGCTGACGATCTTGTACAGATTTTTCAGGCCCATCTGGTTCTTGACCAGAATGATGAGGTGGTAATACTTCTTTTTCAGCACCTCACGGTTGCCGCCAAGGCCGGTGTTGATCTCACTGACCTTGGCTACCTGCTTTTCTTCCAGATCCTTCAGCATGACACCAAAGATACGGCCCAGCGCGGCAGAGTCCTCACAGGCACGGTGGGCCTCGTAGGCAGGCAGCTCCAGATGCTTGTTGATGGTGCCCTGCTTGTAATTGTGCAGGCCGGGGTACATGGCCTGCGCCATGGTCAGGGTGTCGATATAGGTCGGCTCCAGCCTGATGCCGCTGCGCTTGGCGGCGGCGCGCAGGAAACGCATATCAAAGGCGTGGACGTTGTGGCCCACAAGGATGCGGTCTCCCGCAAATTTGAGGAAGGCTTCCAGCGCTTCCTTTTCGCCGGGAGCATCCGCCACCATTTCGTTGGTGATGCCGGTCAGCTCGGTGATCTTGGGAGTGATGGGCTTGCCGGGCTTGACAAAGGTGTCAAATTCCTCCACCACTTCGCCGTTTTTCACGATGACGGCACCGATCTCGGTCATATACTCCACGCCCGGGTCAAGGCCGGTGGTCTCGGTATCAAAGACACAGAACTCCCCGTCCAGCGGCTGATCCTTCACGCCGTACACGCAGGGGATCATGTCGTCCACAAAGTAGGCTTCGCATCCATAGATCAACTTGAAATCCGGATCGGATTTATGGATATCGTCCGCTGCCAGCATGGCTTCCGGATAGCCCTGACACACACCGTGGTCGGTGATGGCAATGGCCGGATGTCCCATGCGGTGGGCCAGCTTAACGATGCCGCCGGGGTCGCAGAAGCCGTCCATGCTGGAAAGCTTGGTGTGCAGATGCAGCTCCACCCGCTTCTCCGGTGCGGTATCCTCTCGCTTTTTGCGCTCCACGATGAGCACATCGTAGGGATAGACGATATAATCGTGCTCGTACTTGTCGTAGGAGCAGTCGCCGCGCACGATGAGGGTGGTGCCCTTGCCAAGGCTCTCCCACTTGGAGCAATCCTCACCTTCCTGCGCACGGATCTTCAGGTTGATGGAGCCCTGATAGTCGGTGATGGACACGGTGTAGATCTTGCGGTAGTTGCCTTTGACCTCCGAGAAGAATACATCGCCCCAGATGACGCACTTGCCGCCCTCACCGCCCAGATCCTTCAGCGGGGTGAGGTTCTTGGGGGTGAACATTTTGCCATGGAAAATGGTGACAGGCTTATCGGTCAGATCCAGACCATCCACCTTGATGGACGGTGCGGTGTTCTTTTTCTCGAACTTGACCACCGGCGGCGCGATCTTGCGCTCCAGTTTTTCCTCCAGCTGATGCTGCTCCGCCTCACTCACGGTGCTCTGCAGTGTTACCTGCGGCGTTACCCCGGTGTGCGCCGCAATGCGCTCGGCAAGCAGCTTTTCAAAGTGCATCTCCTGCAAAAATTTTGTGCCATGGCACACGCCGATGGTGATTTTCTGGCCAACGATCTGGATGGTGCACCGGTCCAGAAAGCCGTTGATGGGCACGCCGTCCCGCTTCATTTCGTCCATCAGGCCGCGCAGAGCGGTTTCATCCAGCATGGCATAGCCAAACAGGTTCTGGATACGCAGCTCAAAGCCTTCATAGTCCGGCTGCAGGGATGCCAGCAGCCGGGCACAGAGATCTTTGTCCAGCGGCGCACCGCTGCGCAGGGTAAAGATGACCTGCCGCTCCTGCCGCAGCATCTGCGCATGCTCCACAATGACCTGCCCGAAGCAGGCCGCAAATGCCGGGTCCACCATGAACTGCGGCCACAGGTTGGATACGAGTGGTGTCACAAATGGTACTCCTTTTTATACAGCACAAACTGCCGCACCCGTTTTTTGCAGGTGTGGCAGCAAAAATGTGGTTTTATTTCTTTGCAAGTTCCTCTGTTCTGAAAATCTGGTAGCCCTCATAATGATAGCTTGCATCAATACCCTTCATATACACCTGACGGTCATTGATCTGTTCCGTCAGTGCTTTATGCAGCAGTACCTTGATTTCCAGATCTTTCACCGGACTGCGCTCCATGGCCATTAGATAGTCGCTTTTATCCACGCGGCTCCAATCCACCACCTGATGCAGTTCTTTTTTCAGGATGCAGTCCAGCCAGATACGGGTACTGCGGCCATTGCCTTCCCGGAAAGGGTGCGCCACGTTCATTTCCACATATTTTTCAATAATTTCATCAAACGTGGACTGCGGCATCCGGTCAATGCTTTCCAGTGCCGGGCGCAGATACATAACCGGTGCAAAGCGGAAATTTCCCTTTGCGATGTTTACGGTGCGCATCTGACCGGCAAATTCGTAGATATCTTCAAACAGATATTTATGGATCATTGCAAGGCCTGCAAATGTTCCTACCGGAAAAGTATCCAGCAAACCCGTATCATACAGAGCCAGCGCCTTTTGTTTGCTGATCCTTTCCTCTTCACGGGCAAGCTCCAGTTCATCGGTCAGGCCCAGTTTATTTTGCAGTGCCATAGCATTCTCCCACTTTACAGTTTATAGATCTCATCCATGAACTGATCCAGAATGTTGTCTCCGGTCAGCTTTTTGATGGGTTTGCCGTGGATGAACAGCACCGCCTCGCCCTTGCCGCCGGCAATGCCGATGTCTGCTTCGCGGGCTTCACCGGGGCCGTTGACCACGCAGCCCATCACGGCCACCTTGATGGATTTTTTGCAGCCCTGCAGCCGCTTTTCCACCTCGTTGGCGATCTGGGTGCAGGGATACTGGGTGCGGCCGCAGGTGGGGCAGGTGATGACCTCCGGGCCCGCCACCGGGAAGCCTACAGCACGCAGGATGTTGTAGCCGGCTTCTACTTCCTTTTCCGGCTCTGCCGCCAGCGAGACACGGATGGTATCGCCGATGCCTTCCAGCAGCATCCCGCCGATGCCCATGCCGCTCTTGAGCAGACCCATCTGATAGGTGCCTGCTTCGGTGACGCCCACATGGAGCGGGTAATCTGTAACTGCACTGAGCTGGCGGTAGGCCTCCATCATGCGGGGCACATTGGAGTTCTTGATGGAAATGACGATGTTGTTGAAATCGAATTTTTCCAGCAGGCGCACATGGTACAGTGCGCTCTCCACCATGGCTTCCGGGGTGGGGGCGCCATATTTGGCAAGGATATGCTTTTCCAGACTGCCGCCGTTCACACCGATGCGGATGGGAATGTTCTTCTGCTGGCAGGCATCCACCACCGCCTTCACCCGGTCGTCGTCGCCAATGTTGCCGGGGTTGATGCGGATCTTGTCCACACCCACGTCCGCGCAGGCCAGAGCCGCCTTGTAGTCAAAGTGGATGTCTGCCACGATGGGGATGTTCACCGCATTCTTGACGGCTTCGATGCACTTTGCATCTGCCGGGCTGGGGCAGGTCACCCGCAGGATCTGGCAGCCGGCAGCTTCGCACCGTTTTGCCTGAGCCACATTGCCCTCAATATCCTCCACCGGCACATTGAGCATCGTCTGCACCGCAACAGGATTCTTGCCGCCGATGGTCACATTGCCGATCTTTACTTCCCGCTTTAATTGCCGCATAGGGTTCCCCTTTCGTTTACATTGCACCGGTCAAAAGCCGGATGATATCATTGTAGGTTGCAAAGAGCATCAGACCGAACAGCAGTGCAAAGGCTGCAAGTGTCAGCCAGCTCTGCAGCTTTTCCGGCACCGCATGGCCCGTGATGCCCTCAATGACCAAAAATACGACCTTGCCGCCGTCCAGCGCAGGGAAGGGCAGCAGATTGAACACGCCCAGATTGATGGTGATAAGCGCCAGCAGCTCCAGCAGGTCCTGCCAGCCGTAGCTTGCCGCCTGACCGATGGCGGTCACGATCCCCACCGGGCCGGAGAGGTTGTTGATGCTTTCCCGTCCGCGCACAAGATCTGTCAGGGAGGTGAACGCGATGTGCCCATAGTACAGGGTGCTGTTCCACGCTTCGCTCAGCACATGGAGCGGTGTTTTCGGGATGCCGTATACCGTAAAGCCGAGGCTCATATGGGTCTGGCCGTCCTCGTCCTGCCAGGTGTCGAACTGCACGTCCGGCAGCTCCACCTTCTGGCCATCCCGCTTCACGGTGAACCGGGCGCGGTACTGTTCGGTGCGCACCAGCTCATAAAGGATGTCGTTGGCCACAAAGCAGCGCCTGCCGTTCACGGCAACGATCTCATCGCCCGCCTGCAGGCCGGTCTGACCGCAGAGGGCGCTGCCCTCAATGGAGTAGATGACCCTGCTGGTGATGGGGCCTTCCTGCGCTGCCACAAGAATGACCAGCACCACAAAGCCCAGCACAAAATTCATGAAGGCACCTGCCGCCATCACCAAGGCACGCTGCCATACCGGGGCATCGTTCAAAGGGATGCCGGTGCGCTGCTCCGGCGGGATGGGGCTTGCGGTCTCTGCTTCCCGCTCGTCACGGGCTGCTTCGGCCTGCTGGCTCTCGGGGCTTTCCTCGCCCTCCAGCGCCACATAGCCGCCTACCGGCAATGCACGCAGGCTGTACTGAGTGCCCTTATAGATCTTCTTCCACAGAGCCGGACCCATGCCGATGGAAAACTCGTTGACCTGAATGCCGCAGAGCTTTGCCACCGCAAAGTGCCCGAACTCGTGTATGGCGATCACCGCGCTGAACACGATCAGTGCGGCGATCAGGGTAATGAAAATTGACATTGCGTCTCCTAAAGCTGAAAAGTCGGAACCCCTCTCAGTCAGAGCTGCCGAACGCAGTGAGGCTGAGAGGGTTTTTATAAGTGCGCTCTTACAAATTCCCGCGCCATGCGGTCACACTCGTACACATCGCTGAGGGTATAGTCCCCGCCAAAGCTGTCGCTGTCCACGACTGCCTCCACCAGGCGGCCAATGTCGAGGAAACCGATCTTGTCCTCAAGGAAGAGTCTGACGGCTTCCTCGTTGGCACCGTTGGCGGCGCAGGGGCCCAGGCCGCCCTTCCGGATGGCCTTTTTGCAGGCGGCAAGACACCGGAAGGTCTCGTCGTCCGCCACATCAAAGGTGAGCACCTTCAGCGCGGCAAAGTCCAGTTCCGGCACGACGCCCGGCACCCGCTTGGGGTAGGTGAGGGCGTACTGGATGGGAATGCGCATATCCGGCACGCCCAGCTGTGCGATCACTGAGTTGTCGCTGAACTGCACCGCCGAGTGCACGATGCTCTGGCGCTGGACAACGATCTGAATCTTTTCCGGCGGCAGGCCGAACAGCCATACGGCCTCGATCAACTCCAGACCCTTGTTCATCAGTGTGGCAGAGTCAATGGTGATCTTTGCACCCATGTTCCAGTTGGGGTGCTTGAGGGCGTCAGCTTTGGTCTTGCCGCGCAGCTCCTCGGTCTTCATCCCGAAGAAGGGCCCGCCGGAAGCCGTGAGCAGGATCTTGGTCAGGCTGGGGGCGCTCTCCTTATCCTGCAGGCACTGGAAAATGGCAGAGTGCTCGCTGTCCACCGGCAGCAGCTTTACACCATGCTTCGCCACAGCCTGTGTGACCAGATGGCCGCCGGTGACAAGGCTCTCCTTGTTGGCAAGCGCCAGATCATGGCCGCTTTCAATGGCGCACAGGCTGGCACCCAGACCCGCAATGCCCACCACGCTGTTCAGCACCACATCGGTGCCGTCCAGTGCGGCCAGCTGCTTGAGCCCCTCCGGCCCTACCAGCAGCCGGGGTGCATCTGCACGACCGGAAAGTTCCGCATCCAGCCTGCGGGCTGCATCCGGATCGGTCATGCAGACATAACGCGGATGGAACTCCTCGATCTGCTGCAGAATTTTATCCACGTGGCTGTGGGCGGAAAGGCCGAACACCTCGTACCCCTGAGCCCGGATCACATCCAGACTCTGGGTGCCGATAGAGCCGGTAGAACCCAGCAGCGTGATTCTTTTTGACATCACACATTCCCTCCCTTAATAGTAGAACACCGCCGTAATGACCATGGTCACAAAGGGCGCAATGAACATCACACTGTCAAAACGATCCAGAATGCCGCCGTGGCCCGGGAAGATGGTGCCGTAATCCTTGATACCGCACTGGCGCTTGACCACACTGGCAAACAGGTCGCCATAAATGCCCAGCACCGCAGCTACGCAGCCCAGCAGCGCAATGATCACATACATGGAAACGCCAATGTTGGAGCGGGTGAAGGCTTCCATCCGGTTTGCTGCCACCGAGTACACCAGCGTGATGATCACACCGAACACCATGGTGCCCAGAACGCCGCCAATGGCACCCTCCACGGTCTTTTTGGGGCTGACCACCGGGCAGAGCTTATGCTTGCCAAAGGCACGGCCTGCAAAGTAGGCACAGGTATCGCCGCCCCAGGCAAAGCAGAGGATGAGCAGGATAAAGAACACCGCATCATAGCCGTACTGCTCCACCGGCAGCAACTCCTTGAGCCGGATAAAGGAATAGAAGCAGAAGATCACGATGCCGGAGAACATCAGCAGGCCGCTGGCCTTCTGATAGCTGATGGTGCCGTTGCGCACCACCAGATAGATGGCGTAAAACGTGACCAGCAGAAAGGACATCGGCATCACCAGCCGCCGCATGACCTGATAGTTGCTCGTCATGACCAGCAGTGTATACGGCACCAGAACCGCATACATCAGCCAGTCCTTCTTTTCAAAGCCGAGGGCGCTGTAGATCTCGTGGATGGCGATCAGCGTAATGGCCGCGATGACCAGATTAAAGATCAGGGTGTTGAAGGTGAACATCACGCCGATCAGTACGATGATGCCCACGATCGCAGTAATAACACGTGTTTTCATAGATTGGATCTCCTTTTCACCGGTCGGGTGCCGCACCCCTCTGGATTAAGTTTGGCTCCGGCAAAGCCGCCGGGCCGTCCGGTCCCTGCACCGCGTGCAGGAGGTCTTGGGTTTACAGTCCGCCAAACCGGCGGGAACGATGGTTGAATTCCTCAATGGCGGCGTCCAGATCGCTGCGGGTGAAATCTGGCCACAGAACGTCCATTTCCACCAGTTCGGAATAGGCTGCCTGCCACAGCATAAAATTGGAAAGCCGCTTCTCTCCGCTGGGGCGCAGGATAAAGTCCGGGTCCTTCTGGCCTTCTGTATACATCGCGTCGCTGAGCATCTGCTCGGTGATCTCTTCCGGACGGATCTCACCGGCCGCTGCTCTTGCAGCCAGACGCTGCGCAGCGCGCACGATCTCCGGGCGGCCGCCGTAGTTGATGGCGATGTTCAGAGTCATGCCGGTCTTGACCGAGGAATCCGCTTCCAGCTGATCCATCAGAGCCTGCAGCTTCGGGTCCAGTACGGTGCGGTCACCCATGAATTTGATGCGGATGTTGCGGTTCTTATAGTCAAAGCCTTTCAGCAGATATTCGCCGAACAGCCGCATAATGGCGTTGACTTCTTCCAGCGGGCGCTTCCAGTTCTCGGTGGAAAACGCATAGAAGTACACCGACGAAACGCCCAGTTCGTCACAGTAGTCGGCAATATCGCTGAAGACCTCTGCGCCTTTTTTGTGGCCCGCAGTACGGGGCAGGCCCCGGTTTTTTGCCCAGCGGCCATTGCCATCCATAATGATGCCGATGGAAAGCCCCTCGGCAAACTCTTTCGGATGCTCCATTCCTTCCTCCCGGCGGTCAGACCGCCTCCAACAAAAGTGCCGCGCACCACAGAAGCATAACTCCTCACCAGCGCACGGCACCTTGCGTTCTTTTTGACTTTATGCAGCCGATCAGACGGACATGATCTCCTTCTGCTTCTCTTCCACTGCAGCATCAATGTTCTTGATATACTTGTCGGTCAGCTTCTGGACATCCTCTTCCATGGTCTTCTGGCTGTCCTCGGTCAGCTCGCCGGCCTTCTTCATTGCCTTGGCCTTGTCCATTGCCTCGCGGCGGATGTTGCGCACGGCGACCTTTGCATCCTCACCCAGCTTGGAGACCTCCTTGGCCAGCTGCTTGCGGCGCTCCTCGGTGGGAGCAGGGAAGTTCAGCCGGATGGTGGAGCCGTCATCGATGGGGGTGATGCCCACATCGCTTGCCATGATGGCCTTGCTGATGGGGCGCAGCAGGGTGCGGTCCCAGGGAGTGATGGTCAGGGTGCGTGCCTCGGCAACAGCCACAGATGCCACCTGCTGGATGGGCGTGGGGGCACCGTAGTAGTCCACGCTGACCTTATCCAGCACAGCGGGGTTTGCGCGGCCTGCGCGCACAGCGGCCAGCTCGCGGCTGAGATGCTCGACCGAGCTCTTCATCTTTTCTTCGTAAACCTTGGTGTTGCTGCTCATTGTGGTAGTCTCCTGTTCCTTTTTATCTCAGGGCGGTGCGCAGAGCACTGCCCCTATAATGTATGTCTGCTGCGGGCTTCTCAGCCCTCGTAAACCAGCGTGCCCACATTCTCGCCCTGCACGGCACGGGCAATGTTGTCCGGATCGGCCAGATCAAACACGAGGATGGGCAGCTTATTGTCGCGGCACAGGGTCGCTGCAGTGCCGTC
This sequence comes from Faecalibacterium sp. 3, assembly GCF_048323735.1. NCBI lineage: Bacteria > Bacillati > Bacillota > Clostridia > Eubacteriales > Oscillospiraceae > Faecalibacterium > Faecalibacterium sp. 3. Next base: position 2,545,980 of record NZ_JBLWFN010000001.1, on the reverse strand, counting down.
CATGACAGCCAGCTGATCCTCCAGCACCTTGGTAAAGGTAAGGGTATCGTACTTCTTTGCATCCGGGTACTTGTGGGGGTCCTTATCGTAGACGCCATCCACCATGGTAGCCTTGAACATTACATCCGCGCTCACTTCCACAGCGCGCAGAGCGGTAGCCGTGTCGGTAGAGAAGAACGGGTTGCCGGTGCCGCCGCCGAACACGGCGATCTTGCCCTCGTCCATGGCGCGCAGGGCCTCCTTGCGCGTAAAGGGCTGTGCCACCTGCGGCATCGTGATGGAGGTGAACACCTCGGTGGGGACACCCAGCTGCTCCAGCTTGTCGGAGACAGCCAGTGCATTCATCACCGTTGCCAGCATGCCGATCTTATCGGCCAGAGTGCGCTCCATTTTGCCGCTGGAACGGCCGCGCCAGAAGTTGCCGCCGCCAACCACGATGCCGATCTGCACGCCCAGCTCGTGTGCTTTCTTCACGCCGCCGCAGATCGCGTCCATGGTGGGTTCGTCAAAACCCATGCCCTTTTCGCCGCCCAGTGCTTCGCCGCTGATTTTCAGAAGGATACGCTGATATTTCAATGCCATAATCCAAACACCACCTGTTTATATTCCGTCGGGTCTATGCCCGGCATTGTTATTCAAGTATATTTTACAATAAAACCTGAATAAAGTAAACAGGAAATCTGCGCGGAAATCCGGAAGCTTTTATGAACGGCTGCGCAGACCGCGCAGCAGCTGCTTCATTCCGGGCGGAATGCGGCGGCTTTCCACCGCTTTCTGGATAGCTTTGTTGTGGGTCCACAGATCCAGCCGCTTTTCTGTGAGCCACGGCAGCGCGGCATCCGGCTGCTTTGCCAGTGCCGTGGCGAAATACCATGCCCGCATCATATTGATGTAGTATTCCGTGCTGCGCACATCGGCCACCCATTCCAGATATTCCGGCCGGAATGCATCATCCAGATAATAGCGCATCAGCATCTCCATGCCATAGCGCACGGTGTACACCTCACCCGAATCCAGCCAGCGGCGAATGGGCACCAGCAGCTCCTTCTTGTGCTTTGCAAACGCTTTGGGACAGAAGCAGTCGCAGGTGGCCCAGTTGTTGATGTAGGGCAGGAAAGCTTCCGTTTCAGCCAGCGCCCTGTCATAGTCCCGGATGAGCTCGATCAGGAACGCATGGAGGTTGTTCTCTTCGTAGTATCCATGCGGCAGGGCCTGTAAAAACACCTCTGCCTGCGCTGTGCCCGCGAGCTGTTTTGCCAGCCTGCGCAGAGCCGGAACGCGCACGCCGATCACCGTTTCCGGCGGAACGGTGGGCATCAACGCACTGTGAAAGGTGCGGTATGCTTCATCCTGCAAGGCAAACAGCTGCGCACGAATGATTTCTGCTTCCGGCTCCATCCTCTCTCCCTCCATTCTATTCTATTGTAGCAGAGCCGTATGGAAAAGCAAGGCCGTTCCGGAATTCTTTTCCGGTGCTTTAAGGAACACGCAAAAATTGGGCTGGACATTTGCGCCGGAACATGCTATAATATCGTTCGTAAATGCGGGCATCGTACATCGGCTAGTATATCAGCCTTCCAAGCTGAGGAGGTGGGTTCGATTCCCATTGCCCGCTCCATGCAGAAGAGACGCTGGTTCGTTCAGAACCAGCGTCTTTCTTTATACTCTGACCCCACTTTTGGCCTCACTTCGGATTTTGAAAGTCAAAAAGCCCTTGCGAAATCCAAAAAGAAAAGAGCCGGGCGGCTGCCTTCCAGCAGCTTCCCGGCTCGATTTTTTCTCGATCCCAGATATGGCAAAAGGGGAAAGCTCCGCTTTTGCGATGGAAATAGAAGGAGTTTTTACTCCACGCTGATCATATAATAGTAAACGGGCTGGCCGCCGCGGATGTGGCTGACCTCCACGTGATTGGGGCACTTTGCCTTTACGATCTCGGTGACCTTCTCGGCATCCTCATCGCTGACATCGCAGCCGGAGATGATGGTGACAAAGCTGGAATCCTTCTTGCACATGCTGCGTGCCAGACGATAGGTGGCCTTGGTGATGTCGTTGGAGGTGGAGACGATCTTGCCATTCTCCAGCGCCATGATCTCGCCCTTCCGGATGCGCTTGCCGTCGTACTCACTGTCGCGGGCTGCGTAGGTGATCAGGCCTGTGGACACCTTATCGGCAGCAGCCATCATGTTGATGGTGTTGGTCTCGGCGTTCACAGAGGGATCAAAGTTCAGCATGGCGGTAATGCCCATGGGCACGGTGCGGGTGGGCAGAACGACCACCTGACGGTCGGCCAGCTTCTGGGCCTGCTCAGCAGCCATGATGATGTTCTTGTTGTTGGGCAGCACGAACACGGTCTTGGCGGGCACACTCTGGATGGCTGCAAGGATGTCCTCGGTGGCGGGGTTCATGGTCTGACCGCCGGAAACGACCGCGTCCGCAGACAGATCGGTGAACACAGCCTTCAGGCCCTCACCGGCAGCAACAGCCACAAAGCCGTAGTCACGGCTGGGGTCCACGGCAGCATAAATGAACTCGCTGGACTGGGAAGGAGCCTTCTCGGCAGAAGCCTGCTTTTCCAGGCTCTTGCCCTGCTTCTGGCGGGCCAGGAACTGCTCGTGCATGTTCTCGATTTTAAAGTTGGTCAGGTAGCCATACTTGATGGCCTCGCTCAGGATCTTGCCGGGGTCGGCAGTGTGAACGTGCAGATTGATGACGTCATCATCCTCAATGCACACCACGCTGTCGCCGTTGGATTCTGCAAAGGCACGCATCTTTGCGGCGCTTGCGCCCTCATACTTGTTGATGAGGAACTGGGTGCAGTAGCCGTTCTTGATGTCTTCCACCTTCATCAGGTCGTCGGTGAACACGCCCTTGCCGGCGTTCTCGGTGGACAGCTTTGCCTTATTGGGGGCAGCTTCGCCGCCAGCCACGATGCCTTCACCGTGGAACACCTTGCCCATGCCCTCGAAGATGACCATGATGCCCTGACCGCCGGCATCCACAACGCCGGCCTTTTTCAGCACGGGCAGCAGGTTGGGGGTGTCCTCCAGAGCCTTCTGGCCGGCGGCCATCACCACATCCCACAGGGCCGGCACATCCTCAGCACCGCAGGCAGCGGCTTCCTCGGAGGCAACGCGGGCCACGGTGAGGATGGTGCCCTCGGTGGGCTTCATGACGGCCTTGTAGGCACCCTCAACGCCCTTCTTCAGAGCCTCGACGATGTCGGCGGCGGTAGCTTCCTTCTTGCCTTCCAGAGCCTTGGAGAAACCGCGGAACAGCAGGCTGGTGATAACGCCGGAGTTGCCGCGTGCGCCGCGCAGCATGGCAGAAGCAGCGGTCTTGGAGGCCTCGCCCACAGTGCAGCTGTCGTCCAGAGCCTCCAGCTCGCGCACGGAAGCACCCACGGTCATGCCCATGTTGGTGCCGGTATCGCCATCGGGAACAGGGAAAACGTTCAGCTCGTCCACACGGGAACGCTGATTGTTGATGTTGTTGGCGCCAGAGATAATGGCGTCACGCAAAATCTTACCAGAAATCATTCTTTTTTACTCCTTGTACTTGCCGGAAAAGCCCGGCGCTTTCAGACACACCCTGGGATGGTCAGACAAAAATCAGGCGATCACATCGTCTACGGAGACCACAACGCGTGCCACCTTCAGGCCGGTAGAATGCTCCACCTCGTCCTTGACGCGGTGGGAGATGCTGCGGGCGGCTGTGGAGATATTCAGGCCGTAGCTCACGGCAATGTGCAGTTCGATCACCAGACGGCCATCCTCCTGCGTGACACGGACACCCTTTTCCGGGTAATCGGAACCGTGCACCATGCTCTTGACGGCATCGGTCATATCACGGGGTGCCATTGCGGCAACGCCGTAACACTGTTTGGCTGCTTCACCTACCAGAGTAGCAAAGTACCCGGACGTAAAGCTGACATCCCCCAGAGGGAAACGGGAAGTGATCATAGTCGCTCTGCTCCTTTATGTTCGTTTTCGTAAAACACATTCAAGGTCTGGGGTACAGCAGGCATCTGCACATGCTGCACCGAGAAACACCCACCTTATTATACAACTTCCGGGGACGGTTGTACAGTTCTAATTGCTGGGATATCCACTTTTTGCACAGTTTTTTGCGGCTTTTGCAGAGTTCGGGCTGTTTCGCAGGAGGCCGATGCTAAGATGCTGAACGTGAGCCGCTTTTTTATCAAACACGAAAGTATGACGAAAGAAAGCAAACAATCTGTTAAAAAATTATAAAAGATGGAAGGGAATGCTTTATCTGACTATGAAAAAGTGCTAAAATAGAATCAAGGATAGGGACCGCGGCGCAGGGTTCCCGCTTGTGCGGATGGACTGCGTTATTTTTTGCGCACGGCGCATGGATCAATGTTTAGGAGCTGTTGTCATGAATATTCTGTTCTTCCTTTCCCCCAAGCAGGATCTGATGTACGTTTACGACGATTTCACCCTTCGGCAGACACTGGAAAAGTGGGAGAATAACCGCTACGCCTCCATTCCGGTGCTCAACCGTCAGGGCAAATATGTGGGCACTCTGACCGAGGGCGATATCCTCTGGGGCCTGAAAAAATACCACGGGCTGGATCTGGAAGCGGCTGAGGATGTGCCCATTTCCGCTTTTCCCCACAAACGGGACTACAAGGCCGTCACCGTGACCACCAGCATGGATCAGCTGATCGAAGCGGCTATGAACCAGAACTTTGTGCCGGTGGTGGATGACCGGGGCATCTTCATCGGCATCGTGCGGCGGCAGGCCATCATCCGGTATTGCTACGATAAGACCCGTGCTGAGCAGCACGAGGAAAAACACATTTTGGAATATGCGGCAGCCCATTGAGAAAGGAAAGCTGCGTCACGCTATATTATAATATGTAGGAGACCGCCCTGTTCGGCTGAAGGAACAGGGCGGTCTTTGTTCTGAAAAACTTTGAAAATCCGGTTTATGGTACCTGAACTGTGCGATAATACAGCCATGGAACCAAAAAGGTTCCAAAAATCTGCAAAAAACGGATATGGGAGGGAACCCCTATGAAGGATTTTGAAATGCGTTATGTAGGAAGCCATGTGGAAGTATACAGCGGCAGCGGAGCGTTCCTGTTCTCGGCAGATACCGTGCGGGAAGCCATGGAGGAACTGGCAGAGTAAGAAGCTGCGTTCCCTTGTGATACGGAAAACCGCCTTGCCGGGCCGGATAACTCGGGCCAATCGGTATACTCTTCCTGCAAAAAACAACTTCTGTGTATGGAGCGACTACAGTCGTTTACGGCTTTAATGTAAAATCAATGTAAAATAATTGAAAAAAGAAAGAGCGAAACTATTAAGAGACGGAAAAATGTGTAGAAAAAGTGATTTTCTTGTAAAATAAACCTTGTTGTGACGGGATAAAAAATGATATAATAAATCCAAGCGCGGTCATTGTGCGCTGTTCTGTGCAGCAGAGCGGCAGACCGCGGCATCTGCCAGATAAAGCAGGCCCGGTGTGCGGGCAGGGCAGATGGACAAGGATCAAAAGGAAGATCATTTTTTAGGAGTATCGTTATGGATATCACACACATTACCTCTCTGTTGGGTGGAATTGCGCTGTTTCTGTACGGCATGTCCATTATGGGCGCTGGTCTGGAAAAGCTGGCTGGCGGCAAAATGCAGGGCGTGCTGCAAAAACTGACCTCCTCTACGCTCAAAGCAGTTATTTTCGGCACCCTGATCACGGGTGTCATTCAGTCCTCGGCCGGCACGGTCGTGATCTGTGTCGGTCTGGTCAACTCCGGCATCATGACCCTTACGCAGTCCGTAGGCGTCATCATGGGTGCAAACATTGGTACGACTGTTACCGGTCAGCTGATCCGCATGGCGGACATCTCCGGCGACAGCCTCTGGCTGACCCTGATCCAGCCTAAGACCTTTGCACCGGTGGTGGCGTTTATTGGCTGCATTTTTTATGTGTTTCTGCGCAGTGCCAAAAAGAAGAACATCGGCCAGATCATGCTGGGCTTCGGCATCCTGTTTACCGGCATGAGCCTGATGGACACCGGTGTGGCTCCCCTGCGTGAGAGTGCCGTGTTCCAGAATTTGTTCGTTACTATGACGAATCCCATTCTGGGCATTCTGGTGGGCGTGGTGGTCACGGTGGTCATCCAGTCCTCCTCTGCATCGGTGGGTATCCTGCAGGCGTTGTCCAGCACCGGCCTTGTCACCTTCAGCTCGGCCATCCCTATCATTCTGGGTGCCCACATCGGCACGGCGTTCACGCCGCTGCTGACCATCGGCGGCTCCTCCAAGGACGGTAAGCGCGCTGCACTGATCCACCTGTACTTCAACATCATCGGCAGTGTGATCCTGCTGGCACTGGTGTATGCGGTGCAGTTCACCGTTGGCATCCCCATGTGGAACGACGTGATGAACAAGAGCACCATCGCAAACATCCACACCCTTTCCAGCGTGTGCGCCATGCTGCTGTTCCTGCCCTGCAGCGGTGTGCTGTCCAAGCTGGCCATGCTCACTGTGCCGGACAGTGCCGAGGAAGCACAGGAGCTGAGCATGCCGGTGCTGGACGAGCGCCTGTTCAAGAGCCCTGCGGTTGCCCTGCAGCAGGCCAAGAGCGCTGTGGTCAAGATGTCCCGCCGTGCTGCCCGCAATGTGAATCTGGCCGCACCGCTGCTGCTGAAAATGGACGAGGATACGGTCAGCGCCATCCGTGTGCGTGAGAACCTGATCGACCGGATGGAGGTGGCAATCTCCAACTACCTGATCAAAATGACCGATCAGGAGCTGGGCGACGACGAGAGCCACACTGTGACGGAGCTGCTGAACTTTGTTACTGAGTTCGAGCGCATTGGTGACTATGCGGTGAACATCATGGAAAAGGCAGAGGAGCTGGAAGAGAAGGAAGCTTCGTTCAGTGAGAGTGCCACCAAGGAGCTGCTGCTGCTGGAAAATGCACTGGAACGCATCCTGACCCTGACCAACGATGCCTTTGACAACAACGATATGCGCATGGCGGCTCAGGTGGAACCGCTGGAAGAGGTGATCGATGTGATGGCAGAGCGCCTGCGCGACCAGCACATCCTGCGCCTGAAGGACGGCGTGTGCTCCATTGACACCGGCGTTGTGTTTCTGGATGTGCTGAACAATGCAGAGCGCATCTCGGATCACTGCTCGAATATTGCCGCGCGTCTTATTGGCATGGATGCCAGTGAGGACTACGACTCCCATACCCTCAAGAGCATCATGCATCACAATCCCACCAAGGACTACATGCTGGAATACGAGGAGTGCCGCAAGACCTACCTTGTTCCGCTGGAAGAAATGGAAGCCTGAACCTGAATGAGAAAAGGACCTCCGGAGAAGCATCCGGAGGTCCTTTTTGCATCACAGTGAAATGGAGTGCTCAGGCACTTTTGGGCAGAGACACAATGACCCAGCGGTGCGGCCCATGGAAGCCGTCCACCTTGGCAGCTTTGCTGCAGGTACCGGGGCTGGGCGGGCCGAGGTGGATGCCGCGGTCCAGCTGCTTGCCGCAAAGACGGCACTGGTAATGGAGGGTGATCTGTTCTGACATAAGGACGCACTTCCTTTTATAACTGCTGAAACGGGTTAAAAAACTTTACCTTACATTCCTATTATATGTTTTTTATATCGGAATGTCAACAAAAACGATTATAAAATTGGAATAAAAGTAGGCAAATTGCACTTACTCTCCCAAGTCTTCCAGCAGCAGGTCCAATTCCCGTTCGCTGTACACCGTCACGCCGCGCTTGATGCGCAGAGCATCGTTCTCCGGCAGGAGATTCGTGTAGATGCCGGTGATGGTAATGAGCACTTCCGGCTGACCGTCGGTGCCGCAGCGGTACACGGCCACCCGTCCGCCTTTGTCGCACAGACGGTAGCTCTGCGCGGCAAGCTCCGGCAGCGCCTGCGCGGCAAGATCTGCTGCAGAGGAGGGCGGGGCTTCGCTGCCGGGATCGGGCACCGGCAGGCGCAGCTTTGGCAGGGCCATCCAGAACAGGCTGAACACAATGGTAAATACGCACAGCCCATAAAACAGGCAGACACACAATTTGCGCATGGGGTAACACGCTCCCTTCTGGCACAAGTATGCCCAAAAACAGGGGAGAACAGTCAATTTTCACACGGGAATGCTGTACTTTGCATGGCAGGATGTGCTATACTACAATCGATTAGACCTGTTATGGCCGAAGATTGGTTCTTGCCCGCATTCTGTGTGCGTGCTATAATATGGTATTGTGTGCAGCTGTGTGCGCATGGATGGAAGATACCAGCGCACGGCGCTGAAATGCAGCCTGAAATGTTAGGAGGCGATTCCTATTTCCAATATGAAGAAGATCAACCGCTCCGACAACGGACGCCCTGCTGCGCCCAGAGGCCGGAGGGTGAATACGAGCAACAGCCGCCGGGAACCTCAGCATGCCCCCCGGTCCGGACGGGAACCGGAGGAGCTGCAGGAATCCCGTGAAAAGAAAAAGCATCCGCTCCTGCGGTTCATTGGCCGGACCATTGCCACCCTGCTCTGTCTGGGCGTGATGGCAGGCAGCCTGCTGGCTGTGGGTGCCGTCTATTACGTGGTGCAGGCCACGGCCAATGACGGCGATTTGCTGGATCTGGATAACATTGAACTGAGCCAGTCCAGCGTGGTGATGGCCACCGACCCGGACACTGGTGCACAGGTGGAGTACGCGACCCTGCGCTCCTCCAACAGCCACCGCGTGTGGGCAGATCTGGAACAGATCCCTGCCAACCTGCAGTATGCGTTCATCTGCACGGAGGATAAGGATTTCTACAATGAGCCCGGCGTCAACTTCAAGCGCACCATCGGCGCAATGATCAATGAGTATCTGCTGCCCATCTACAGCTCCAAGCAGGGTGCGTCCACGCTGGAACAGCAGCTCATCAAAAACCTGACCGATGACAACAGCGCCAGCGGCATCGATGGCGCACTGCGCAAGCTGCGTGAGATCTATCGTGCCCTCTGCCTGAGCCGCAGCTATTCCAAGGAGACCATTCTGGAAGCGTACCTGAACACCATCAGCTTTACCGGTACTATTCAGGGCGTGCAGACTGCTGCCAACGAGTACTTTAATAAAGATGTCAGCCAGCTGACCCTGTGGGAATGCGCATCCATTGCGTCCATCACCAAGAACCCCACCAACTACAACCCCTATACGAATCCCGAAAACCTCATCAACCGCCGCAACTTCCTCATGTACAACATGTGGCAGCAGGGCGTGATCAGTGAGGAAGAGTACCGCAATGCAGCTGCCCAGCCGCTGGTGCTGGCTGAGGAAGAGGACAGCAAGAAGAACTCTTCTGTTACCTCTTATTTTACCGATGCACTGTTCACGGAGCTGGTGCAGGATATCATGGCCAAGGAGAACATCTCCGAATCCGAAGCCCAGAAGCTGCTGTACACCGGCGGCTTTACCGTGGAGGCTACGGTGAACACCAAGGTGCAGTCTGCCATGGAGAACCTGATGCTGAATGCCAACGACGCATATTTCCCGGCGGGCTGGCATGAGGAAGAGGTGACCTCCATTTCCGATGACGACGTTCAGGTGATGAACGACGACGGTACCCCCAAGACCCGCACTGGCGATGACGGCACGGTCTACTATTATCGCAACGTCCGCACACAGGCGGCGATGGTCACGCTGGACTATGACGGCAACGTAATCGCCATTGTGGGTGGTCTGGGCGAAAAGACCAGAAGCCTCTCGCTGAACCGCGCTTACAGCGTCACCCGCCAGACGGGTTCTACCATCAAGCCCATTGGCGCGTATGCACTGGGCATTGAATATGGTCTGGTGAACTGGTCTACCATGCTCAACAACTCGCCCCTGTACCAGAAGCAGGACATGGTGATCCGTGACGAGGACTACTGCCGCAAGAACGGCTTGATGGGCCTGTCGGACAAGCAGCTGCGTGCTTACCCCAACGCATGGCGCAGCTGGCCCCGGAACTACGGCGGCAATTATGGCGACCACAGCGATATCCCGCTGTGGAACGGCCTTGCCCGCTCGTTGAACACCATCGCAATCCGCGTGGGCGATCTGGTGGGCGCAAGCAATATCTTCAACTTTGTTTACAACACCCTGCAGCTGAACACACTGGACCCGGCGAACGATGTGGGCCTTGCCCAGATGGTCATGGGCAGCCAGACCCATGGTGTTACGCCCACGGCTCTGGCGGCTGCATTCCAGATCTTCTACGATGGCCAGTACACCACCCCGCACCTGTACACCCGGGTGCTGGATCGTGATGGCAACATTTATCTGGAAAACAATGCTACCAGCTATCAGGCACTGACGCCGGACACCGCTTACGTGATGAACCGCCTGCTGAAGAATGTGCTGTACTCCAGCGTGGGTACCGCAGGCGGGCGCTACCCCAATTCCAACGGTATGGAGTCCTTTGGTAAGACCGGTACGGCCAGCGACGAAAAGGATCTGTGGTTCGTGGGCGGCACGCCGTATTATGTCACCGCTGTGTGGTGGGGCTACGACGCACCCTACGATATGACCAAGACCCTTGGCAAGCAGCAGGCAAAGACCCGTACCTGTGTTATGGCATGGAAGGCGCTGATGGAACAAGTGCAGGCAGACCTGCCTTATAAGGCATTCCCCAGTTCCGCTGGCGTTGTGGAGCGCCGTTACTGCACCCAGAGCGGTCTGCTGGCCGGCGGTTCCTGCCCCAGCACGGCCGTGGGCTACTACCGTGCAGATGATCTGCCCGCCGCCTGCAACTATTCCCATGCGGCAGCACCCGCTGCGCCTGCAGCAGATGCAGCAGATGCAGCACCGGAGCAGACTGTCATCCCGGCAGATACAAGTAATCTGGATACCGAGTGATCTGTATTCGGCGGGAAAACAAAACGCAGAAGGCGTACTTTCAACACAGTCCCGGGGTGAATCCGGCAAGGAAACACCGCACTTCACACAACAAAACTGGGTAATCTGACAAAAACGCATCCGACCCCTTGCATTGCAGGGGGCCGGATGTTATTATATTCACTGCAAGAACACTTGTGTTTGTGAGGTGAACAAGTTGGAACGCCGCTTTTATCTGGTGGACGCGCAGGTGCTGCCTGAGGTTTTTCTCAAGGTGGTACGCGCCAAAGAGCTTCTGGCCAGCGGGGAGGCACGCAGCATTTCCGCTGCTACCCGTGCAGTTGATCTTTCGCGCAGCGCTTTTTATAAGTATAAGGACTGCATCTTTGATTCCGAGAATGGCCGTGAAGTGATCACCGTCATGGCCACTCTGCGGGATGAGACCGGTGCGCTGCAGAGCCTGCTGGCAGGCATCAGCGCTGCAGGTGCCAGCATTGTGACCATCAACCAGTCCACGCCGGAAAACGGTGCAGCACTGGTGGCAGTCACCATCCGCACCGACACCATGCAGATGACTCCGGAAGAGCTGACCGAAAAGCTTTCGCGTCAGCGCATGGTGGTGGGTGTGCACTGCGGATACAATCTGTAAAGTAGATATCAAATCAGGAAAACTCAGGAAAACGAGGGAGAGCAACAATGGCTAAAATTGCAATTCTGGGCTTTGGCACGGTGGGCAGCGGCGTGTACGAGGTTTTGTGCCGCAACGCTGCGAGTGTCTCCCGCCGTGCAGGTGAGCCGGTAGAGGTCAAGTATATTCTGGACCCGAAGGATTTTTCCGGTCATCCGGCCGCAAACCTGTTTGTCAAGAACTTTGATGTCATTCTGGAAGACCCGGAGATCAGGGTGGTGGTGGAGACCATCGGCGGCACCCGCTTTGCCTACCCGTATGTAAAGGCCTGTCTTGAGAGCGGCCGCAGCGTGTGCACCTCCAACAAGGAAATGGTGGCTACCTACGGTGCCGAGCTGCTGGGCCTTGCCAAAGAGCACGGCTGTGCCTTCCTGTTCGAGGCTTCTGTGGGCGGCGGCACCCCCATCATTACGCCGATGCACCAGTGTCTGGCCGCGAACGTCATCACCGAGGTGGAGGGCATCGTGAACGGCACCACCAACTTCATGCTCACCAAGATGGTGCGCGAGGGTCTGGGCTTTGACGATGCACTGAAAATTGCGCAGGAGCTGGGCTACGCGGAGACCAAGGATCCCAGCGACGATGTGGATGGCCGCGATGCCTGCCGCAAGATCGCCATTCTGTCCTCGCTGGTCTGCGGCCACCAGATCTACCCCCAGAACATTCCCACCCGCGGCATCCGCGATATCACCGCCGCTGATGTGGCAGCAGCTGAAAAGCTGGGCTGTGTCATCAAGCTGATCGCATGGATGAAGCGCGGCAAGGACGGCAGTGTGGCGGCGGGTGTGGAGCCCTGTCTGGTGCCCAAGGCAAACCAGCTGGCCAGCGTGGACGATGTGTTCAACGCCGTGCTGGTCAAGGGCGATATGCTGGGCGATGTGGTGTTCTACGGCAAGGGTGCCGGCAAGCTGCCCACCGCCAGCGCCGTTGTGGCCGATGTGGTGGATGCCCTGAAGCATGGCGCCAAGGTGCACGACAGCCTGTTCTGGCAGCCCGCTGAGCCGGTGGACGGCATGCTCACCGATCCTGCTCCTGCCGCATATTATGTGCGTGTGGCAGGCATTGCTCCCGCAGTGGTGGAAGCTATCTACGGCTACGGCAAGGTGGTGGATGAGCGCTACGAGGGCTGCGCCTACTTTGTGGAGCGTGCCGACGACAAAGCCCTGTCCGAAGCGGCCCGCAAGGTGGAGGCCGTGGGCGGCAGCGTGAAGCTGGTGCTCAAGCGTCTGCCGGAAGAAAACTGATAACGGAAAAAGAAAGGTGCAGCGGCTATGAAGATCAAGGTTTCTGTCCCGGCCACCAGCGCGAACATCGGCTCCGGCTTTGATGCGCTGGGTCTGGCGGTGACGCTGTATAATACGGTCACCTTTGAAGACAGCGAGGTGCTGGATATCTCGTCTGCGGACGGTACCCGCATCCCGCGCGGTGAATCCAATCTGGTGTACCGCTCGGCAAAGGGCCTGTTTGAAAAAGTTGGCAAGCAGATCCCGCCCCTCAAGATCACCCAGACCAACCCCATTCCCATGGCCCGGGGTCTGGGCTCTTCTTCGGCCTGCATCATCGCGGGCCTGCTGGGTGCCAACCGGATGCTGGGCGATGTGCTCAACACCCAGGAGCTGCTCACGCTGGCCACCTCCATCGAGGGCCACCCCGATAACGTGGCCCCGGCCCTGCTGGGCGGTCTAACCAGCAGCGTGTTTGAGGAGGGCAAGGTGTACTCGGTCAAGCGCAATGTGGACGAAACACTGTGCTTTGCCGCCATCGTGCCGGACTACAAGCTGCTGACGGAAGCCGCCCGTGCGGCCCTGCCCAAAGAGGTCTCCCACAAGGATGCGGTATATAACCTTTCGCGTGCAGCGCTGGTGCCTGCCGCTTTCTGTGAGGGCAGACATGACCTGCTGGCCATTGCCACGGAGGATAAGCTGCACCAGCCCTACCGCATGCCGCTGATGCCGGGCTCCAAGGAAGTGTTCGACATGGCGCGCCTGTGTGGTGCAAAGGCGGTCTATGTTTCCGGTGCGGGCAGCACCGTGATGGCGGTGGCCGAAAAGGCTGAGGCCGAAAAGTTCTATTCCAAGCTGGAAAAGGGTCTGGAGCTTCTGGAAGGTCTGGACGGATGTGAAGCATTTACATTGCTGCGTTTGGATGCCGATAACACCGGCGCAACGGTGGAATGATAAATGGGATAGGGAAGTGCAAGGTTCTGCCTGCTGCTTCCACCCGGTGTACCCCTTTTGATCAAGGGACAAAAAGAGGAGAGTGACAAGATATGGCGTTGATCGTACAGAAGTTCGGCGGTTCTTCGGTGAAGGACCGTGACCGTATCTTCAACGTGGCACGCATTGTGGCAAATACCCACAACGCGGGCAATGACGTAGTTGTGGTGGTGTCCGCTCAGGGCGATACCACCGATGACCTGATCGCCAAGGCTGGGGAAATCACCCACAACCCTTCGGCTCGTGAAATGGATATGCTGCTGGCTACCGGCGAGCAGATCAGCATTTCGCTGCTGGCCATGGCGCTGAATGAGCTGGGCTGCCATGCCATCAGCCTGACCGGCTGGCAGGCAGGCTTCCGCACCGACCGCGCCTACACCAAGGCACGCATCAGCCGTCTGGAGACCGAGCGTATCTCCTCGGAGCTGGAGCGCAACCGTGTTGTTGTTGTAGCTGGCTTCCAGGGGCTGAACAAGCTGGACGACATCACCACTCTGGGCCGCGGCGGTTCCGACACCAGTGCGGTTGCCATTGCAGCAGCCCTGCACGCAGACCGCTGCCAGATCTATACCGATGTGGAAGGCGTTTACACTGCCGACCCGCGCAAGGTGCGCAACACCCGCAAGCTGGAGGAGATCACCTTTGACGAGATGCTGGAGCTGGCATCTCTGGGCGCACAGGTGCTGAACAACCGCAGCGTGGAACTGGCGAAGAAGTATAATGTGGAGCTGGAGGTGCTCTCCAGCCTGAATCCCGTGCCCGGTACGGTGGTCAAGGAGGTTACGAAAGACATGGAAGGTATGCTGATCAAGGGCGTCGCAAAGGACGCTGATGTTGCTGTTATCACGATTCTGAACGTTCCCGACGAGCCGGGCATGAGCTTCAAGATCTTCGGTCTGCTGGCACAGAAGAACATCAACGTGGACATCATCCTGCAGTCCACCGGCCGCGATGGCAAGAAGGATATCAGCTTTACCTGCTCTGAGGGCGAAGCCGATCTGGCCATGCGCGTGCTGAAGGAGAGCGCACACTTCAATGATGTGAGCGTGGACACCACCTGCGCAAAGGTCTCCATCGTGGGTGCCGGTATGCAGAGCCACAGCGGCGTTGCTTCCAAGATGTTCGAGGCAATGTCCAACAACAATATCAACATCAAAATGATCTCCACCAGCGAGATCAAGATCTCCTGCATCATCGACCGCGGGGATGCCGACAAGGCCGTTTCCGCCATCCACGATATGCTGTTTGACTGATTTGTAAAAAAATGAATTTTGTGCGCTGTACAGTTTCTTTGAGAGCTGTACGGCGCTCTTTTTGTTAACGGCCTCGCCCTCTCAGTCGTTTGCGCGACAGCTCTCCCAAAGGGCGAGCCTCTGGCGAAGAGAAAAACTTTCTGGTTCTGCCAAGGCCTCTCACTTTGGGAGAGGTGGACACGAACAGCGTGAGCGGACGGAGAGGGCAAGGCCGCTGACGAGGACGGTCATACTTATTTTACACTTCCGGCGTTTACACAAAATGCAAAGGGGTGTATAATATACACTGTATCTGTGCGGCGCAGCGCGCTGCAAATTCTGCCAAAGGAGCTGCAACGCACCATGGAACCAACCAGCAAAAAAACTGTAAAGCCCCGTATGACCCGTGAGCAATACATGCGCCGCAAGCGCCTGCGTCTGGCCCGCAACTGGGCGCTCCTGATCCTGATCTGTGCTGGCATCGTGGCTCTGATGACCCGGGGCATCCTCTGGCTGCTGCCCAAAGCAAACGCTCTGCTTGCCGGGCCCCGGAGCTTTGAAGCTGCCAGCTACAGCGGCACCGGCTACACCTTTGACGCCGACGATGCGCGGCTTGTACTGGTAAACGCCAATCTGCCCTTTGCCGGGGAACCGTCGCCGACCCTTGCCCCGGCCAATGAGGATGGCACCATCCAGCTGGAAGCGGAAGCTGCCGATGCCTACCGGCAGATGTCTGCCGCAGCGGCAGAGGATGGCGTTGCGCTGGTGCTGTCCGCAGGCTATCAGGACGCAGATGCCCGGACCGCAGCCTATGAGGCACAGAAGCAGCAGTATCTGGAAAAGGGCAAGACCGAGGAGGAAGCCGCCAGCCTGTCCGCAGACATCCAGCTGCCTGCGGAATGCAACGAGCATGGCACCGGTTATGCGGCGGATATCCTCAGCAGCGACTACCCGGACCGTGACACCGGCTTTGATACGACCCGCGCCTACGAGTGGCTGACCGCTTATGCCGCGGAATACGGCTTCATCCTGCGCTACCCGGAAGACCGGCAGGCCGCGACCGGTGTGGTGTTCGAGCCGTGGCACTGGCGGTATGTGGGTACAGAAAATGCCCTTGCCATCCGGGCCAGCGGCTTGAGTCTGGAAGAATTTCTTGCCTTGCAGAAGGCATCATAAAATAAAAAGCTCCCTGCAAAAGCAGGGCGGAGGAACAAATTGAAACGTACTCTCATTGCGCCGGGCGTGCACCTTTCCTGCGACCCGGCGGAAAAATTCAACCGCTGCCGCATCAGCATCCATTTTGCCTTTCCGGCAAAGCGGGAGACCGCTACGGCACATGCACTTTTGCCCCTTGTGATGGAGCGCGGCTATGCCGACTGCCCGGACATGACCCGACTGACCAAAAAGCTGGCCAAGCTCTACGGTGCAGATCTCACGGTGGATGCCCGGCCCATGGGCTGCAGCCACAATCTGTGCGTCAGCGTCACCGGCATCAAGGATAAATTTGCGCTGGAAGGCGAAGAACTGACGCGGGAATATGCATCCATTGCACTGGGCGCGGCCTTCCACCCCTATTTTGTGGGCGGGACCTTTGACCCGGAGGCTGTGGGCATTGAAAAGCAGATGCTGAAAAAGGCGCTGGAGGATGAGATCAACGATAAGCGTCTGTACTGCCTGCATCAGGCCAACCGGGAATTCTTTGGCGACAGCCCGGCAGGCGTGCGGCAGGAGGGCTATCTGGAAGAGGTGGACGACCTGACGCCGGAACAGCTCACCACGGCTTATTACGAGATGCTGCGGACCGCGAACATTGAGCTGCTTGTGCTGGGCTGCGACGCCGCGCAGACGGCAGCCGTGCGGGATGCCCTGCTGGCCGAACTTGCCGCCATCGACCGGGCTCCGCTGCCGCTGGCCGAGAACATTGCCATGCCGCGCCGCGAGCCTGTGCACAGGGTAGAAACCTACGATATGGTGCAGGCAAAGCTGTGTATGCTGTTCACGCTGGGCGAGCCCATGCGCACCGAACAGCTGGCAGCAGTCCGCCTTGCCATGGCGCTGTATGGCGGCAGCGTGACCAGCCGCCTGTTCCTGAATGTGCGCGAGCGTGACCATTTGTGTTACTACTGCTCGTCCTCGTTCCAGAGCTTTACCGGCAGCATGGCTGTGAACAGCGGCGTGGAGCACGCCGACGCTGCCCGCGCAGAGCAGGCTATCCTGAAGGAGCTGGCCGACCTGTGCAGCGGGCCCATCACCGATGAGGAGCTGGAGGACTGCCGCCGGGGACTGCTGAGCGGGATGCAGGGCGTGGAGGATACGCTGGGCGGCATTGAGACATGGTATTACATCGAGGTGCTGCGCAGCGGCGGCGACCCTGCCAAAGTCCAGACGCCCGCCGAGGCCCGCGCCGCCCTGCAGGCCGTGACCCGGGACGATGTGCGCACGATCCTGCGTAAGCTGACCCTCTCGGTCAGCTATCTGCTCACAAAGGAGGTGGACGCCCATGCCGCAGAATGATCAGACCCTGCTGGAAAAGACCGTGGCCGATCAGTGGAAGATCCTGCCCTCCGGCCTGACCGTCATCGTGCGGCCTATGCCGGGCTATTCCAGCACCCATGTCATTTTTGCCACCCGCTTTGGCTCCATCGACCGGGATTTCCGGCTGGACGGAAAAGAAGTGCACCTGCCCGCAGGCGTGGCACACTTCCTCGAGCACAAGATGTTCGAGGATCAGGACGGAGATGCCTTTGCAAAGTACGCAAAGACCGGCGCGAACGCCAATGCCTTCACCAGCTTTGACCGCACCTGCTATCTG
Organism: Faecalibacterium sp. 3; assembly: GCF_048323735.1. NCBI lineage: Bacteria > Bacillati > Bacillota > Clostridia > Eubacteriales > Oscillospiraceae > Faecalibacterium > Faecalibacterium sp. 3. The sequence continues at coordinate 2,528,180 of NZ_JBLWFN010000001.1, read as the reverse complement.
TTCACCGCGACCCAGCAGCTGGACGAGAGTCTGGATGTGCTGCTGGGCATGGTGACCCACCCCTATTTTACCGAGCAGACCATCGCCAAGGAACAGGGCATCATCGGGCAGGAGATCAAGATGTACGATGACAGCCCGGACTGGCGGCTCATCACCGGCCTGTTCGAGTGCCTGTACCACAGCCACCCCATCCGCAGTGATATCGCGGGTACGGTGGAGAGCATTGCGGAAATTACGCCCGAAATGCTCTACGACAGCTGCAAAGCGTTCTATGCACCGGGCAACATGGTTCTGGCAGCGGCTGGCAATACCACCATGGAGCAAATTTTAGCCGCCTGCGAGCGCCATGGTCTGACGGAGCCCCGCACGGCAGAGGGTGTGCGGCGCCTTTGGACGCCGGAGCCCATGACGCTGGCCGCAGCGGAAAAAACGCTGAAGATGCCGGTGTCCAAGCCCTGCTTCGGCGTGGGCTTCAAGGAAGAGCCGCTGCCGTCCGGCGACCTGCGCACCGAAGCGCTGTATGATCTGATCCTGAGCTGCATCACCGGCGGCATGTCGCCGCTGTACCGCCGCCTGTACGACGAGAGTCTTGTGAACCCGGGCTTTGGCGGGGAAGTGCTGCGGGTGGACGGCTGCTGCTGCATCCTGTTCACCGGCGAGAGCGACGCCCCCGATGCCGTGAAGCAGATGCTTCTGGACGAGATCGCCCGCATCCGCGCAGAAGGCGTGGACCGGGAGATCTTTACCCTGTGCAAGAACGAAAAATACGGCCAGCTGATCGAAAACCTCGAAAATGTGGAGGATTCGGCCAGTCAGATGGCAGATTTTGCCCTTTCCGGCCAGACGGTGGCCCAGCAGATCGCCATGCTGGCGGGCCTGACCGCGGAGGATGCGGATGCAGCGCTGCAGCACATCCTCAGCACAGAGCGCATGGCTGTCATGTATATCCAGCCGGACGGCACTGCGCCGCTGGCAGAGGACGAGGAGGAAGCAGAATGACAAATCTGGTACAGTTCCCGGGCCTTGGCCTGAGCTTTGAGCTCAACCGCGTGGCCTTTTCCATCGGTGGATTCAGCATTTACTGGTATGGCGTGTGCATCGCGTTCGGCATCTGTCTGGCGCTGGTGTTCGCGTTCCGTCACAGCATCGAGTTCGGCGTGGACCCGGACAGCATGGTGGATGTGATCCTGATCGGCATCGTGCTGGGCATTGTCAGCGCCCGCGCCTACTATGTGGCCATGGCACCTTTTAAATATGAGAGCATCTGGGAGATGATCGCGGTCCGCGACGGTGGTCTGGCCATCTACGGCGGTATCATCGGCGGCTTTGTGTTCGGAGGCCTTGCCTGCAAATGGCGGGGCGTGCCGGTGCTGCCCATGTTCGACCTGACCGCCATGGGCTTTCTGCTGGGGCAGGGCTGCGGCCGCTGGGGCAACTTCTTCAATCAGGAGGCCTTCGGCTGCAATACCACCCTGCCGTGGGGCATGTACAGCGAGGCTACCAGAGCATACCTCATGGGCAGTACGGTCACAGCCCAGAGCGGCGTGACCATCGACCCGAACCTGCCGGTGCATCCTACCTTCCTGTATGAGAGCATCTGGTGCTTCGTGGGCTTTCTCCTGCTGTTCCGCTACATCAAAAAGCGCAGATTCAACGGCGACATCGCCCTGCGGTATATGATCTGGTACGGTGCAGGCCGCTTCTGGATCGAAGCACTGCGCACCGACAGTCTGATGCTGGTGCCTTCTATTGGACTGCGGGCGTCCCAGCTGGTGGCAGGCATCGCCGTGGTGGCCGGTGTGGCGGCAGAGATCTACTTTACCCATAAGTTCAAGGACAAACCCCTGATGGTGGAGCTGGCTTTGAACGCTGATAATAAAGCGGCCATGAAAAAGCTGGACGGGCCCATCGCCTTTGCAGGCAGCAAGACCCAGCTGCTGGCTTCCAGCCCGCGCAAGCTCTTTGTGGAGCGCACCGAAGCGTATAACGCCGAAGTAAAACGCACCATCGCGGAAAGCGGAAAGGCGGAAAAATAAAAAATCTTTCGGAAAGAGGAAAATTCCTCTTGCAATCCCGGCCTTTTTTTGCTATACTATTCTAGCCGCGTGGTGTGGGCGCCTGAAATGGCCCAGTGTAAGGGCCTGCCTTTACGACCAGCGAGTACAACGAAAAGGAATGAACAAAATGTACGCAATCATTGTTACCGGCGGTAAGCAGTACCGCGTGGAGCAGGGCGACATCGTCTACATCGAAAAGCTGGACGTTGAGGCCGACTCCGAAGTGAAGTTTGATCAGGTTCTCGCTATTGGCGAGGAGGGTTCTGTGAAGGTTGGCGCTCCTGTTGTTGAGGGTGCTACCGTTTCTGCTAAGGTCATCAAGAATGGCAAGGGCAAGAAGCTGAACATCATCACCTATCGCGCAAAGAAGCACAGTGCTCGCCGTATGGGCCATCGTCAGCCCTTCACCAAGGTTGAGATCACTGCGATCAACGGCTAAGGAGGTAAATTACAATGGCACATAAAAAGGGCGTAGGCAGCACCAAGAACGGCCGCGATTCCGCAGCACAGCGTCTGGGCACCAAGCGTGCAGACGGTCAGTTCGTTCTGGCCGGCAACATCCTGGTTCGTCAGCGTGGCACCCATATCATGCCGGGTGAGAACGTTGGCAAGGGCAGCGATGATACCCTGTTTGCTCTGGTGGACGGTACCGTCCGTTTTGAGCGCGTGGGCAAGAACGGCAAGAAGTGCAGCGTCAAGCAGTAACTTCTTTCGGATAACTGCAAAACGTAGAGAGCCGGACCCTCGTGGCCCGGCTCTTTTTGATGAAAAGAACCCTCTCAGGCCGCGCTCTGGCGCGTCCAGCTCTCCCGAGGGGCGAGCTGAATAGAGGTAAAAACTAAGGAGGGGCTGTATGGCAGCACAAACCAACTTTATCGACATCGCCACGATATGGCTCCACGCGGGCAAGGGCGGCGACGGTGCGGTGAGCTTTCACCGTGAAAAATTCGTGGCCGCTGGCGGCCCGGACGGCGGCGATGGCGGCCGTGGCGGCGACATTATTTTTGTGGTGGACGATCACCTGACCACCCTGATGGACTTCCGCTATAAGCGCAAGTATGTGGCCCCGGAGGGCGGCAAGGGCGGCGCCAGCCTGTGCCACGGCAAAAACGCGGAGAACCTTGTCATCAAGGTGCCGCTGGGCACCGTCATCAAGGACGCCGAGAGCGGCCTTGTCATTGCGGATCTGTCCGACCACACCCCTGTCACCATCGCAAAGGGCGGCCGCGGCGGTTACGGCAATGCGCATTTTGCCACGCCCACCCGCCAGATCCCCAAGTTTGCAAAGCCCGGTATGCCCGGCGAGGACATTCAGGTGACGCTGGAGCTGAAACTGATCGCCGATGTGGGCCTGATCGGCTTCCCCAATGTGGGCAAGTCCACCCTCATCTCCACCATCAGCGCAGCCAAGCCCAAGATCGCAAACTACCACTTCACCACGCTGGTGCCCACGCTGGGTGTCGTATCCGTGGCAGAGGGCGCAAGCTTTGTCTGCGCCGATATCCCCGGCCTGATCGAGGGTGCCAGCGAGGGCATCGGTCTGGGCCACGACTTCCTGCGCCATGTGGAGCGCTGCCGCCTGCTGCTGCATGTGGTGGACGTCTCCGGCAGCGAGTGCCGTGAGCCCATCGAGGATTTTGAAAAAATCAACGAGGAACTGGCAAAGTTCAGCCCTGTGCTGGCTGAGCGTCCGCAGATCGTCATTGGCAACAAGTGCGATCTGGCCACCGAGGAGCAGATCGAAGCTTTCCGCAAGTATGTGGAAGCCAAGGGTCTGACCTTCGTGCCCATCTCTGCCGCCACCATGCAGGGCGTCCGGGAGCTGCCGGGCCTCGTGTATAACCGCCTGAAGGATATCCCGCCGGTGCCGGTGTTTGCTCCCGAGTACAAGAAGCCCGAACCCAAGGCCAACGACCGTGCGTTTGAGATCAAGCGCATGGAAGCCCATGTATGGAGCGTGGAAGCCCCGTGGCTGGAATACATTCTGGCCGGCAGCAATGTGGACGACTACGAAAGCCTGCAGTTCTTCCAGCGTCAGCTGGGAGAGAGCGGCATTCTGGATGCTCTGGTGGAAAAGGGCGTGCAGGAGAACGATACCATCCTCATCGGCGATTACCAGTTCGATTATATCTTCTAAGAGGTCACTATGAACGAATCAGAAAAGATCGACCCGCGGGAGCTCAGCCCGTTGGCGCTGGCCTTTGTAGGTGACAGCGTGCTGGAACTGCTGGTGCGTCAGCGGCTGGTGGAGCACCACCGCCTGTCTGCCGGAAAGCTCAACGCAGAAAAGGTCAAATATGTTTCGGCCCGGGCACAGTTCCGGGAGGAGCAGCTGCTGGAGCCGCTGTTCACCGAGGACGAACTGGCTGTGTTCAAGCGGGGCCGCAACGCCAGCAAGGCCAGTGTGGCAAAGCATGCATCCCCTGAGGAATACCGCGCTTCCACCGGTTTCGAGTGCCTGCTGGGCTGGCTGTATCTGAATGGTCAGCTGAGCCGTGTGCATGAGCTGTTTGATACGCTCTGGCAGCAGTTTGACCCCAACGACAAGTAAGTAAACATGCGAAAGCCCGCTGCTTTCCGCACTGGAAAACAGTGCCGGAGGGCAGCGGGCTTTGCGGTTTGAGAGAAAGGTCAAAGGGTGCACGTCTGTGGTCCGTCAGGCGCGCAGGGCAGCGTTAGCGGCTGTTTCTGGCGTTGCTGGAACGGCTGTTCGTGGAGTTTTTGGCACTTTCGTCGTCAGCGCCCTTGGTGTACTGGTTGGGGTGCTTGTGCTCGTTGGTGGCGCTGTTGGAGGTCTGATTGCTGGTGCGGTTGGAAGTCTGGTTGGACGTACGGTTCGAGGTCTGATTCTTGCAGTTATTGCTGCGGTTTTCGGTTGCCATAGTGAATGATCTCCTTTCGGTTTTCCGTGCGGGGCGGTGTGCCCCTCACAAGACCTAGTTTGGCCGCAGACGGCGGCTTTATACATCCCACAGGAGGATTGCAGAATGCCTACAGAATATTTTGAGCAGCGGGAGCGTGCCCTGTTGGGAGAGCGGTTCGACGCACTGTACGCGGCCCCGCAGGAGACCGCCGAGCGCGGCGTGACGGTCTCGGCCCTGCGCACGACGCCGGAGCAGTTCGCCGCAAAGGCAGACTTTTCGCTGGAAGCATCACCCTTTTGCAAGGCGGCATTTGTGGTGCACCAGCCGGACTTTAAGCCCGGGCGGCATCCGTACCACCATGCGGGCGTGTTTTACTCGCAGGAGCCGTCGGCGTCCTCGGCAGCGCCGCTGCTGGGCGTGCGGCCCGGGATGCGCGTGCTGGACATGTGTGCAGCCCCCGGCGGCAAAAGCAGTCAGCTGGCGGCGGCATTGCAGGGGCGCGGTGTGCTGGTGAGCAACGAATATGTTGCGGCCCGTGCGGATATCCTGAAAAGCAATCTGGAACGCATGGGCGTGTCCAATGCGGTGGTGCTCAATGAGTCGCCCGCCCGCATTGCGGACGCTCTGCCGGAGTTTTTTGACCGTGTTCTGGTGGATGCACCCTGTTCCGGCGAGGGCATGTTCCGCAAGGAGCCGGTGGCTCGTCAGCAGCACTGTGAAGCGCTGGTGAAGCAGTGTGCTGAGCTGGGCACGGAAATTCTGGACTGTGCAGCTGCCGTGCTGGCCCCGGGCGGGCAGCTGGTTTATTCCACCTGCACCTTTGCGCCGGAGGAGGACGAGGGACAGGTGGCGGCATTCCTGCAGCGCCACCCGGAGTTCACACTTGCAGATGCCTTGGGAAATGTGGACTACACCTTTGGCAGCGAGGGCGAAGCCAACCGCACCGGCGATCTGCCGCTGGATGTGAGCAAGGTGCGGCGCATCTGGCCCTGTCAGGGCGGCGAGGGGCATTTTATGGCAAGGCTTATCAAGGCAGGCACGCCCCGCGCCCTGCCGCCGGAAGGAGAATACACCCCGGAGGAGCAGCTCTGGCTGACCGCAGCGGAAGCCGCAGGCAAAAAGGCCAAGGGAAAGAACGGCAAGACTGCCAAGACCCCGGACGCCCGCAGCGCCCGCCGCGAGAATGCCCGCGCCTGCCGTGAGGCGGTGCAGGGCAGCAAGCGCAGCCGCGAAGCACAGGCAGGGGAGACAAGCCCTGCCCAGAGCCTTGCAGCGTGGCATGAATTTGCCGGGCAGTATTTCCCGGCGCTGGCAGACCGCCCGGCTGTGGTGCATGGCGGCGGTGTGCTGCTGCCGGTGCCCTTCCCGCAGACGAACCTGCATGTGTTGCGGGCGGGCGTGTTCGTGGGCAGCGTGCAGAAGGGCCGCTTTGTGCCGGAGCACCACCTGTTCACGGCGTTCGGCGCGCAGTGTACGAACTGCGAGCAGCTGACCCTTGCCGACCCGCGCACGACAGAGTACCTTTCCGGCCATGAGGTGGAGGCCCGCACTGCCGCAGACGGCTGGTGCTGTGTGACGGTGGACGGCTGGCCGCTGGGCGGCGGCAAGGTGTCCGGCGGGCGGGTGAAAAACCACTACCCCAAGGCCCTGCGGCTGCTGTAAACAGGCAGAAAAAGCGCATTTTTCCCTACGATCCGCCGAAAACCGGGCCGATAAGACTTGAACGCTCTGCCCGGTTGTGCTACAATAATAGAGTTAGATTTTGTGTGCTGCCACAATGCGGGCGACCACAGCCCGTCTGCCCGCAGGCGGAGATTTGAGAATATACAGGAGGCTCTTTCCCATGTCTGGACATAGCAAATGGAACAATATTAAGCGCAAGAAGGAAAAGACCGACGGCGCAAAGGCGAAGGTCTTTACCAAGATCGGCCGCGAGATCAGCGTTGCCGTCCGTACCGGCGGCCCGAACCCTGCTTCCAACAGCAAGCTGGCTGACCTGATCGCCAAGGCAAAGCGCATGAGCGTGCCCAACGATAACATCCAGCGCATCATCAAGAAGGCTGAGGGCGGCGATAAGACCGAGTACGAAGCAATCACCTACGAAGGCTACGGCCCCGGCGGCGTTGCCGTTATGGTGGAGACCCTGACCGACAACCGCAACCGTACCGCTGCCGATCTGCGTCACTACTTCGACAAGAACGGCGGCAATCTGGGTGCTATGGGCTGCGTGGGCTTCCTGTTCAGCCAGAAGGGTGTCATTGATATCTCTCTGGAAGATAAGGATGCCGACGAGGCTATGATGGATGCTCTGGATGCCGGTGCCGAGGACTTCGACGCCAGCGAGGATGCAGCTGAGATCACCACCGATCCCGAGAACTACTCTGCCGTGGTCAAGGCCATGGAGGAGAAGGGCTACGAGATCCTGTCCGACGATCTGGCTATGGTGCCCATGACCACCACCCGCCTGACCGACCCCGATCAGCTGAAGCTGATGGGCAAGCTGCTGGATGCGCTGGAAGACAATGATGACGTCCAGAACGTCTGGCACAGCCTGGAGAACGAAGAGGACCTGCCGGAATAAGCTTCCGCAAGGCTCTTTGCTTCTGAAATAAGACGATAAAAAGCCGCTTTTTGTGCTGCGAGGCACGAAAGGCGGCTTTTTTGTGCTGTGTTGTGGAATGAAGGTCGGCCCGATATCTTCGCTGAGCAATAAAAATCCCCCGCCGGCAAGGCATACCGGCGGGGGAAAGGGGGGAGAGCGACTATCTTAAAAGATCAATGCACGCTTGCGAGGAACCGCACAAAGCCTGCACGGCCAGCCTCGTCCAGCTTGTAGACGCCGGCATCGGCGAGGACTTCGGCGAACACCTGACCGATCTCATCCTGCAGGATGGGGTGCACATTGTCGGCGCTGAGCTCCGGGTGACGGGCAAGGATGTCCTCGGCCCACTCGGCATGCTTCTGCAGCTCTTCGGGGTACTGGGCTGCAGGTGTGCGGGAGACCAGCACATCGGCAAGCTCAGCCATTTCCTTTTTCAGGCGGCTGGGCAGCACGGCAAGGCCCATGACCTCGATCAGACCGATGTTCTCCTTTTTGATGTGGTGCAGCTTTGCATGAGGGTGGAACACGCCCAGCGGATGCTCCGGGGTGGTGATGTTGTTGCGCAGCACCAGATCCAGCTGGTATCTGCCGTCCCGCATCCGGGCGATGGGGGTGATGGTGTTGTGGGGTTCGCCGTCCGTCTCGGCAAAGACAAAGCAGCTCTCGTCAGAATAGCCGCGCCATGCGGTCAGGATCTTGTCCGCCAGCTCCACAAGGCGGCTGTCGTCCTCACTTGTCAGGCGGATGCAGCTCATGGGCCAGTGCACGATACCGGCATCCACGTCCTCAAAACCGGGGAACACCCACTTCTTTTCAATGGGAGCCTTGGCCATGGCAAACTCGTAATGACCGCCCTGAAAATGGTCGTGGCTCAGGATGCTGCCGCCCACGATGGGCAGGTCGGCGTTGCTGCCCACAAAATAGTGGGGGAACAGGCCCACGAAGTCCAGCAGCTTGCGGAAGGTGGCACGCTCGATCTTCATGGGGGTGTGCAGATTATTGAACACGATGCAGTGCTCGTTGTAGTAGACGTAAGGGCTGTACTGCAGGTTCCACGCGCTGTCGTTGATGGTGAGCGGGATGATGCGGTGGTTCTCGCGGGCGGGGTGGTTCATGCGGCCTGCATAGCCCTCGTTCTCAGCGCAGAGCTGGCACTTGGGATAGGCGCTCTGGGGGGCCAGCTTTGCGGCGGCAATGGCCTTGGGGTCCTTCTCCGGCTTGGAGAGGTTGATGGTGATGTCCAGATCACCGTAGGAGGTCTTGGTGACCCATTTCAGATCCCGCTTGATGCGGTAGCGGCGGATATAATCGGTATCCTGACTGAACTTATAAAACCAGTCGGTAGCGGCCTGCGGGCCTTCGTTTTCGTAGCGCTCCTCAAAATTGGCGCGCACGATGCTGGGACGCGGAGTCAGCACACCCATGAGTTTGGTGTCGAACAAATCGCGGGCGGTAGAATTATCCTCGCACACGCCGCGGGCTGCGGCGTCGTCCACCAACGTTTTCAGGATGCTTTCCAGATCAGTGTAGCACACCTCACCCTCGGGTGCCGTAAAATCGTCCAGCTGCATGGTCATGAGCAGCTGGTTGCGGATATAGATTTCGTCATCGGGCAGGATGAGCCCGGTGTCCAGCCCGTAATTCACGAGCTGCTGGATGGCAGTAGAGATCACAGGACAGCGCCTCCTTCGGGACGGATGCTCAGCACATGGCAGCGGCCCTCGCCGAGGATGGCCTCCATGTTTTTCTTGAAATCAGCCAACATTTCCACCGGCACAAAAGCCTGAGCGGTACCGGCAAAGCCGCCGCCATGCACGCGGACCGCGCCCTTGCCGTTCAGGTAATGCTTGGCGGCAGCAATGGTCACGCCCATTTCCTGATGCTCCTTATACCCGGCGGGGATGACGTTCTGCAGGTATTCCCAGCTGCTGTGGCCGGATTCGCTGACCAGACGCAGGAAAGTGCCGAAATCACCCTCGCGCAGAGCAGCGACCTGTTTTGCCACACGGTCGTTGTCGGCATAAATATGGAAGGCACGCAGCACCGCGCGGTCGCCGCACTGCCTGCGGCATTCCGGCAGCTTTGCAAGGAAGGTCTCGAAGGGCACATCCCGCAGCACCTCGCCGCCGCACACAGCGGCCACAGCGCGGCATTCGGCGGGGACGGCGGCGTATTCGTCGGTCAGGTCAGCATGGTCTGCGCAGGAGTCCAGAATGCACAGCGCAAGACCGGCCTTGGAGAAATCCACCGGCACCGGCTCCACATCGGGGTGGGCAGGGTCGGCAAAATCGATGGTGATGATGTTGCCCACGCTGGAAGCCATCTGATCCATCAGGCCGCAGGGCTTGCCAAAGTAGACATTTTCTGCCCACTGGCCGATCTGCGCGATCTCGATGGGGGAGACCTTATCGGTCATGAAGCAGTCGTTCAGAATGACGCCGATCAGCACCTCGAAGGCGGCAGAGGAAGAAACGCCGCTGCCCTTGGGCACGTTGGAAGAAATGTACACATCCAGGCCGGCCAGCTCTGCGCCGCGCTGACGGAACGCCTCACACTCGCCGCGCAGAAGGGAGATGGTGGTGTTTTCCTCTTCCTTACGGGCGGTCAGGTCGTCAAGGCTGATAATGCACAGGTCGTAGCCCTCGCTCTGCACACGCAGCTGGTTCAGGCTGTTGGGCGCGGCGGCGGCGATCATATCAATGTTCACACTGCCGGCCAGAACGCGGCCGTGCTGGTGGTCGGTGTGGTTGCCACCGATCTCGGTGCGGCCGGGTGCGCTGTAAAGGCCGGCTTCGGCATGGGGGCCAAAGGTGGTCTCCAGACCGTTCAGGGCTGCTTCGTAGCGGGCAGCCTGCGGGGCGGTCTCTTCGGGTGCACAGCAGTACAGCGATGCCAAACGGGCAGCGTGTGCGCCGCTGGAAAGCTCCTGCTTCCATGCGGAAACAGATTTCATCATAGGATAGTCCTCCTTTTGAGCGGGTTGGAACTGCAAGTACAGGGCAGCATACAGGACGCTCTGCACACTTCTGCCTTTATCATATAAAATCCGGACGAAAAAAACCATGTGTTATTGTTGCATCTGAATGAAAAGTTGCAAAAAGTATAAAATCCGGCATCGGAAGGGAAATAGACGATTGAAATAAAATCGATTTAGAAACGGAAAAACCATTGTGGAAAACGCCTGTGAATCGGGTGCTTTGCGCAAGGTGGACAAACACTGCACGGCATGGAGATTTGCGTCGGACAGATGGATCGATGCCGTTGACAGCCATGACCCTTCCGGTGAAATGAAAAAGCCGGGGCTGCTGCACATCGTCTGGTGCAGCAGCCCCGGCCTCCTATGATAAAAGATCCCGCCTGAGCGGTTATTTTGCAAAGTCGCTGCCGGTCAGGCCGTCCATGTTCAGCATTCCTTCCAGTGCAGCCACATCGGCGGAGACATCCAGCGCGTCGGACTGGAACAGCTTGTCCAGCTGGTTTTCAAAGGCGGTCACCAGCAGGTCCATGCTGCGCTCGATGTTCTTTTTGGCATCGGCGATGTTTTCGCCCTGCACATCCTGCGCGGGAAGGCTGGCGTAGGTGTTCAGCAGCTTGAGAGCAGTGGGCAGATAGTAGTCCATGAATTTCTGCAGCTGCGCCTTTTTGCCGGGGTCCTGCTTTGCCAGCTCAAAGATGCGGGCGCTGACCGCTTCCAGACGGCTGATCTTGGCGGTCATCACCGGGTCAGGAATGGCATCGTTGGCCTGCCGCAGCTGCTGCAGAAGGGCGGCGTACTGGTCCGCTGGTTCCGGTGCGGGCTTCGGTTCCGGCTGCTTGGGCGGCTGGGGCGCAGCACCGCGCACCACAAGGGTAGCGGTGCGGTTGTCGATGTAGGCGTCGGCACCGAAGTAACCGTGAGAAATGGCGCTTTCCACCGCAGCACGCCCCTTTGCGGCATCGATGCCTGCGGCGGCAAACAGCTCGTCCAGCGGGATGTTGTCGCGGTCGCCTGCGATCTTGTCCAGCAGGCGTTCCAGCTTGCGGGTGCGGTCCATGCGCAGACCGGTCAGCAGAGCAGCGCCGCCGCCCAGCATCTGGGCGATGGCTGTAAACGCCTCCATCATGCTGTCAGCACCATCCATGAACAGGGTGCTGAAGCCCGCGAACAGAAAGACGGCACCGCCGATGGTGCACAGGGTGGTAAGGAGCTTGTGCCGCTCCTTGGCATCCTTCTGCTCTTTGGTGGGAACATCGTGGCCGTAAGTTGGCTCGGTTTCCTGCCGGGGTGCCGTCTGCGCAGGGGCGGGGCCGAGGTCGGAACGATAGTCTGCCTGCGCCTGTGCAGCGGCTTGTTCTTCTTTTTCGGCGTTTTTGTCGATGCTTTTTAAGATGAACAGCAGCACGCCCAGCGGTGCCGACATGGCAAACACAATAAAAATGGCAATGGTAGGGATATGCGCAAAATAGTGCTTCTTTGGCTGCATGGATAAGACCTCTCAATGTATCAAAAACAGTTCAAAACAGAAAAAGACCGCGTTCCACTCTATTATAGCGGAGCACGGTCTTTTTGTTAAGGGGTAAATATCGATGCGTACGAAAACAGCAGGGGAGTAAGACCGCTGTTTTCCGGGAAACGTTACTTCATCAGGCTGCAGACGGCCTCCGCGTAAGCGGCAGGGTCATCCACCGGCAGGCCTTCAATGAGCTGCGCCTGTGCATACAGCAGAGCGCTGTACTTCTTGAGCTTGTCGGTGTCACCGGCCTCTTGTGCGGCCTTGAGCACGGCAAACACGGGGTGGTTGACATTCAGCTCCAGCACCTTGTCGCTCTTTACGCCCTCGCTGCCGGGCTGCTTGGACAGCACTTTTTCCATTTCGATGGACAGCGGGCCGTCGGCACTCAGACACACGGGGTGATCCTTCAGACGGGTGGAGACCTTGACCTCCTTCACCTTGCCGTCCAGAGCATCCTTCATGGTGTCGAACAGAGCCTTGTTCTCGGCGGTGGCATCCTCGGCGGCCTTCTTCTCTTCCTCGGTCTCAAGGCCCAGATCGCCGCTGTTGACATTCTTGAACTCCACAGTGCCGTCCTTGCCCTCGGCATCCTTGCGGGGATAGCTGCGCAGGATCTGCAGGCAGAACTCATCCACATCCTCGGTCAGCAGCAGGACGTCATAGCCCTTATCCATGACCAGCTCAGCGGCGGGCAGCTTTGCCAGACGGTCGGTAGAATCACCGGCAGCAAAGTAGATATACTTCTGCTCAGCGGGCATCTTGTCCACATACTCCTGCAGAGTGACCATCTTCTGCTCCTTGGCAGACCAGAACAGCAGCAGGTCGCGCAGCAGCTCGGCGTGCATGCCGTAGTCGGAGTAAGCGCCGAACTTGATCTGACGGCCGAACTCCTTCCAGAATTCCTCGTACTTCTGGCGGTCGTTGGCCAGCATGGCGTGCAGCTCGTTCTTGATCTTCTTTTCCAGAGCGTTGTGGATCAGCTTGAGCTGGTTGTCCTTCTGCAGCATCTCGCGGCTGATATTCAGGCTCAGATCCTGACTGTCCACGATGCCCTTGACGAAGCTGAAGTAATCGGGCAGCAGGTCGGCACACTTCTCCATGATGAGCACACCGGATGCGTACAGGGCCAGACCCTTCTCGTAATCCTTGGTGTAGAAATCGTAGGGGCGGTGGCTGGGTACGAACAGCAGGGCGTTGTAGTTCGCGGTGCCCTCGGTGCGGCTGACGATGACACGAGCGGGGTCGGTATAATCGTTGAACTTCTCTTTATAGAAGCTGGCGTACTCCTCGTCGGTCACTTCGCTCTTCTGCTTTTTCCAGATGGGCACCATGCTGTTCAGGGTCTCCAGCTCGGTGTAGCTCTCCCACTCGGGCTTGTAATCCTCGGGCTTGGGGTCCGGTTCCGGCTTCTGGCGCTCGTGCTGGCGCTCCATCTGGATGGGGTAGCGCACATAGTCGCTGTACTTCTTGACGATGGCAACAATGCCGTATTCATCCAGGAAATTATCGTAGTGGTCGGTCTCGGTGTCCGGCTTGATGTGCAGGATGATCTGGGTGCCGGCGGTGTCCTTCTGGGCGGGGGTCATTTCGTAGCCGTCCACGCCGGAGGACTCCCACTGCCATGCTTCATCCGAGCCATAGGCCTTGGAAATGACCGTAACCTTGTCGGCAACCATGAAGGAGGAGTAGAAGCCCACGCCGAACTGACCGATGATGTCGATGTTCTCGTCCTTGTTGTCTTTCTTGAAGTCCAGAGAACCGGAGTGGGCGATGGTGCCCAGATTCTGTTCCAGTTCCTCTTTGGTCATGCCGATGCCGTTATCCTCGATGGTCAGGATGCGGTTATCCTTGTCGCGGGTGATGAGGATGTGGAAATCGCCCTTGTTCATGCCCACGGAGGGATCGGTCAGACTCTTATAGTAGAGCTTATCAATGGCATCCGATGCGTTGGAGATCAGCTCCCGCAGGAAGATCTCCTTATTGGTGTAGATGGAGTTGATCATCATATCCATCAGTTTTTTGCTTTCAGCCTGAAATTCTTTCTTAGCCATAATGCAAGACCTCTTTTTATCTATATTCAGCGCCGGGCACTCGGGAAGCTGGAACACTTCGGAATGCTTAGCACTCATGACTTTCGAGTGCTAATATACACCGCTTCCCGGCAAAAATCAAGGGCTTTCATAAAAAGTTTAAAAATCGGAAGCGGCCTGCGGTCTGTGCAGACCTTTTGTGCCTGCCAATTAAAACGGAACTGCCATTATAGATGACCGTGGTGCACACAAAGACGGGTTTGAATCGTATTTCAAATGAAAGCGTTTTGTGCTATAATGAACCCCGAAGATCATTTCCGAAGGGGGAAAATATCATGCAGCTGAAGCAGCTGGAACTGGAAGGCGGCGGAACGCTGACTGTTTATCTGCGGGATTCCTGCGAACGGATGCCGAAGGCCATCGACCGGCCTTTGGTGCTGGTGGTGCCCGGCGGCGGCTATACCCACGTCAGCGCCCGGGAGGGCGACCCGGTGGCACTGCAGTTTGCAGCAGCGGGATATCATGCCGCTGTGCTGGACTACGCCATCTGCGAACAGGCAGCGGACTATCTGCCGCTGCGCCAGCTGGCACAGGCCATCGGCCTTGTGCGGCAGCACGCGGCCGGGTGGCATATCCTGCCGGAAAAGATCGCAGTGTGCGGCTTTTCGGCGGGCGGCCATCTGGCACTTTCCGGTGCTGTGCTGGACATTCCCGGGGAGCGCGCCCAGCCCCGGCCCGATGCGGTGATCCTGGGCTATCCGGTGATCACGGCAGGGCAGTATGCCCACCGCGGCAGCTTTGTGCAGCTGGCGGGCAGCACCGACCCGGCGGCACAGCAGGCATTCGGTCTGGAGGATAAGATCACGCCGCAGACGCCGCCGGTGTTCGTGTGGGCCACCATGGAGGACGCCACCGTTCCGGTGGAAAACACACTGATGATGGTGAGCGCCCTGCACAGGGCAGGTGTACCCTGCGAGGCGCATCTGTTTGAAAAGGGGGTGCACGGCACCAGCATCAGCACCGCAGAGGTGGATCAGCCCAGCCGCCACCGGCATCACTGGGTGAAACTGGCAGTGGAATGGCTGGGAGACACTTTTGACTGGTCGGTTGGATAAGTCTGACATATTTGAACGAACCTACAAAAAATTTACAATTAAACTGTTGACTTGCATAAACCTTTGACGTATACTGGTCAGCAGGGACAAACTCAAGGAGGAATACCTATGGTTATGGACCCGACCCTGCCGCGTGTTTCTGTGCGCGACCTGCTCATGCAGGCATTTCTTACCGGATGGGAGCTTTCGGACAAGACAGTCTCGCAGGACGAATACCTGCAAAGCTCCATTCAGGTGATCGAAATGCTGCAGGTGGAACCGGAAAACCTTTACGCCGAAGAAGGCCTTGGCCTGCCGGACGGCGAAGAGGTGGATCATCTGGACGATTGGCTGCGTGCCGACGGCCAGTGGCTGTACTACGGGGTGGAGGAAGAGAACTTCTTCCTGATCCAGTGGTATCCGGACGAAGCGGCTGCAAACGCAAAGCTGGCCCAGCTGGAAGAACTGGGCGACGGCAAGCAGTATCTGGTAGATCTTTCCCTCAAGCGGGAGAACCCTTCCAGCGCAGAAAACTTCGGCAATTCCAATCCGGTTCAGCTTCGTTCCTGAAAACATCACCTTAAAGCGAAAGGAAATTTTGCAGCATGCAGCTTTCTGAGATCGAGCGCGAACAGCTTTATGCCATCGTAGAAAAATACGATCATCACCCGGATGTACAGCGGATGCGGGAGTATATCCAGCACGGTTCTGTCACCACCTACCAGCATTGCAAGAATGTGGCGCTGGTGAGCTTCTGGCTCAACCGCCGTCTGCGTCTGCACGCCGACGAGACCTCGCTGGCGGTGGGGGCCCTGCTGCATGATTTTTATCTGTATGACTGGCATAACAAGGGCACCTTCCACGGCCTGCGCCGGTTGTTTGAGATGCACGGCTTCTCGCACCCGGGCTGTGCCTGCATCAATGCAGAGCGTGTGTTCGGCATCACCAAAAAGGAACAGAGCATCATTTCCAGCCACATGTGGCCGCTGACCTTCCGTCATGTACCCACCTGCCGTGAGGCCATTATCGTCTGTCTGGCAGATAAGTACTGCGCTGTGGTAGAGAGCATGTTCCAGCGCTCCCACGCCGGTGCTGTGGTAGACGGCAGCGTGGAAGTCGATGGCGAAGAGTGGTAAGCCTGCCTGCTGGTAAATAAGCGAAACAAAAAAGGACTCTGCATCGTCAAGGTGCAGAGTCCTTTTTTGCATCTCACAGCTTTTTGTAGCCCTCCGGCTCATCCGCAGCGGCACGGCGCTCCATGAGGAAGGTGTCCAGCCAGCGGCCATGACAGTCCCGCGCAATGCGCTCGCGGCGGCCTACCAGACGGAAGCCACACTTGGTGTGCAGGGCACGGCTGGCAGCATTATCCTGCAGCACGGTGGACTGCAGGGTCCAGTAGCCGGCCTCTTCGGCCTGACGGCACAACTCGGCCAGCAGATGACAGCCCAGTCCATGGCCGCGGAACTGCTCCCCCACATAGATGCTCACCTCAGCTACGCCGCGGTAGCACCAGCGCGGGTCTACCCGGTGCAGTGCGGTCCACCCGGCAATGACATCGTTCACCAGCAGTACCAGCCGACAGTCCTTTGTGTGGGAGGCATCCCACGCAGCGTATGGGGGGCAGGTAGTCTGAAAGGTGGCATGTTCTGTGGCGATGCCCTCTAAATAGATTCTGGAAACGGCGTCCCAGTCTTCCGGCTCCATGGGCCGGATCGTGATCTTGCTCATATGCAATTTCCCAGCGGACAGGCAGAAGCCTGCCCATACCCTCAACTCTCAAAAATGACCGATTTCAGTATAGCAGAATTTGCAGTGCGGTACAAGCGCCGCACTGCACAGAAATGTCTTTGACATCAGGCAGGTTTGTGATACAATAAAACATATAAACAAGAGCACGGCGCAGAGACCGCCGCTGCAGAACGGAGGACATTGACACATGAAATGGATCAGAACGGCACTGTGTGCGCTGGGAATGCTGGCGTGCCTGTCACTTTCGGCTTTTGCAGCAGAGCTTGGAGAGCCGAACATCACAGAGCAGACCACGATGAAGGAGCTGCGGGAAAACCCCAGCATCAAGGGTTCGGGCTTTTACACCTACTGTAACGAGTGGATCGAGGGCAGCACAAAATACGACAACACGCCGATCAAGGGCTATGTGAGCTGGGCGGCCTCTGAGGATGCCGCCGAGGGCATGAACCTTGTGATCGAGAACTACAACAAGGGCGTGCAGGTCACATGGCAGGTGTATACACCGGAAGAGATCGAGGCAGACCCGGCGCTGGGCATGGTGCAGCTGTTTTATTTCCCGGCAAAAACGGAAAACGCCAAATATGTGGTCGTGGTGCCTGGCAACGGAGGCAACACCACGGCAGAGCTGAACGAGGGCGCATCCATCGCGAACCAGCTGCACGATCTGGGCTATGCGGTGTTTGTGCTGCGGTACCGTTCGTTCCTGAATGCTTCCGACAACGCGCCGCTGTACGACATTGCCAATGCCGTGAAGTATCTGACTAAAAATGCAGAGCAGTTCGGTGTCCAGCGCGAGAACTATGCCCTGATGGGCTTCTCGTCCGGCGGACACATCGTGGGACTGATCGGCTCGGACAACGAGCGGTTCGGCTACAAGGCCTTTGGCATTCCTCAGCCGGCAGCACTGCTGCTGGGTTATCCCATCAACGATTTCTATGAGGTAAAGCCGCTGTACCACATTGCCATCGACCCGCTTATCATCGGCTGGCGTTACTACTGGACCAACATCTCGGATGTGGTAAACAAGAATTACACCCCCACCTTCTTCTGGTACGGCAAAAACGATTATTACATGGAGTGCATGAACTACGAAAAGCAGGGCCCCCTGCTGGAAAAGACCCTGAAGGAGAGCGGTGCGACCTATCAGTGCGTGGTGTATGAGGACGCCCCGCACGCCATTGGCCCGGGCCGTCACACCGATGCGGACGGATGGATCAAGCTGGCTACTGAGTTCTGGGAGGAACAGTGTAAATAACCGACAGAAAAAGGGGATTGCTGTGAAAAAACGATTTCGTGCGGTGCTGCTGAGTCTGGGATTCCTGTTCCTGCTGGCACAGCCTGCATTTGCGGCAGAGCTGGGCGAGCCCAATATCACACCGCAGACTACCATGCGGGAACTGCGGGAAAACCCATCATTGAAAGCTTCCGGATACTATACTTACTGCAGGGAAATGCTGCCCATCGAAAGCAATTACTGGAACAATAAAACACTGGCCCAGTATGCAAAACCACAGCTGGTCTATGATTGCGCGGATGCGATGAACCTTGTGATCGAAAACTACAATAAGGGCGTACAGGTCACATGGCAGGTGTACACTCCGGAAGAAATTGCGGAAAATTCTTCTCTGGGCATGGTGCAGCTGTTTTATTACCCGGCGGAAGAATCCGGCGGGCGCTATGCGATAGTGTTGCCAGGCAACGGAAGCACCATCACCTCAGAAATGGAAGAGGGTGGCTCTGCTGCCAGCCAGCTGCATGCGATGGGTTATACCGTATTTGTGCTGCGGTATCGTTCTTTTCTGGATGCAACGGACAATGCGCCGCTGGACGATATTGGCCGCGCTGTGCAGTTCATCACGCAGAATGCAGAGCGGTTCGGCGTACAGGCAGAAGGGTATGCCATTACAGCGTTTTCCTCTGGCGGACAGCTGGCTGGACTGTTCTGCAACGAGGAGGTCGGCTGGGGCAGATACAGTGTGCCCAAGCCCGGTGCGCTGCTTATGGCCTATCCGGTCATCAACTTCAACGAGGTCAAGCTGCTGTATCATGTGCTGATGGATCCGGGCGAGTGCGGCTGGCGCTTTTACTGTTCCAGTGTAGCCGATGTGGTAACGGATGATTACCCGCCGGTGTACTTCTGGTATGGCAAAAATGATATCATCCTGCCGCTGATGGACCTGCGGAAGCAGGGCCCTGCCTTTGAAAAAGCTTTGCAGGCACATGGTGTGCCATACCAGATGCATGTGTATAAAAATGCGGGACACAGCATTGGCACAGGGCGTGGCACAGACGCCGAAGGCTGGCTGAACGAGGCTGTTGCGTTCTGGGAAGAACAGGTCAGATAAAAAGGAGGCGCGGCAATGAAACGCAAACTCTGTACAGCTGCAGTGTGCATCGGGATGCTGCTGGCTCTGGCACTGCCCGCATGGGCGGCAGAATACGGTGAAGCCAATATTACCCCGCAGACCACGATGAATGAGCTGAGGGAAAATCCCAGCATCGTGGGCTCCGGTCTGTACACCTACTCGCGTGAGCAGGACTGCACCCTGAAACAAGCCTACTGGGGTACACAGGAACTTGAAAAGTTCTCCAACCAGTGGACGGCACAGGATGCGGCAGAGGGCCTCAATCAGTTGATCCGGAATTATAATGCGGGCATCCAGATCACCTACCCGCTGTATACGGCAGAGGAAATTGCGCAGGACACCAGCCGGGACGTTGTGGAACTATACTATTTTCCGGCGCAGGGAGAAACGAAAAACCGGAAATATGCACTGGTGCTGGGTGGAAATGCCCTGATTACCAGCGCCGAGATCCGCGAGGGCATATCTACGGCGTGGCAGATGAACCAGATGGGCTATACTACGTTTGTGCTGCGCTACCGTATCGGGATACGGGCAGGTGGCAACGCACCCATGGAAGATGTGGCGCGGGCAGTGCAGTATATCACCGCACATGCAGAGCAGTTTGATGTGCAGCCGGAGCAGTATGCGGTGATCGGATACTCTTCCGGCGGACAGATCACCGGTCTGTTCGGTACGGATGCAGTGGGATACCGGAACTACGGCTTGCCAAAGCCTGGTGCTCTGCTGCTGGGTTATCCGGTAAATACATTCCGGGAACTGAAACCGGGCTATCGGATCCTGCTGGATCCCGATGTGCTTGCACAGCGGTATTACGATATGAATGTGTCGGACTATATAACGCCGGATTATCCACCGACCTTTTTCTGGTGTGGCAAAAATGACCTGACGCTTATGCTGATGGACTGGTACGCACAAATTCCGCAGCTTCAAAAAGCGATGGAGAAGAACGGCGTGCCCTATGTCAGCCATGTGTATGATAACGCGCCGCATTCGATTTCTACAGGACGCGGCACCGATGCAGAAGGATGGCTGAACGAGGCTGTTGCATTCTGGAAAGAACAGACAAAATAAAAAAACACGCAGATCCGGGCTTTGCAGCTGCACAGCCCGGATTTTGCAATGGGAGACGAAAATGGAATTTCTGGCATTTCTTTACACGGTGCTGCTGGTGGCCATCTGCCTGATGATGGCGCTGCTGCTCTACCGCTCGGCAAAGCCGACGGCCAGCCGGGACGATACGGAACTGAAGGAATGGCTGCGCCAGCAGCTGGATGCGCAGAACCGTCAGATGGAAGCAAAGCTGGCAGAGATGTCTCAGCAAAACCTTGCCGCCATGGGGCAGATCAGCGAGACGCTGCAGGCTTCGGTGCAGAGTATGAGCACCGCCCTTGCTGCCGGGCAGGGCAGTCAGCAGCAGACCATGGAGCAGCGGCTCCAGGGGCTGGAAGCCTCTAATTCCCGCAAGCTGGAAGAGATGCGCCGCACCCTTGCCGAGGGCCTGACCACCTTGCAGGCCCAGAACGCCCAGAAGCTGGACGAGATCCGGCATACCGTGGACGAGCAGCTGCAGGATGCCCTGCAAAAGCGGGTGACCGAGAGCTTCAAAGCGGTCAATGACCAGCTGGAACAGGTATATAAGGGTCTTGGCGAGATGCAGAACCTTGCCGCCGATGTGGGCGGGCTGAAACAGGTACTTTCCGGCGTGAAGACCCGCGGCATTCTGGGCGAGATCCAACTGGGTGCGATCCTGGAAGAGATCCTTGCCCCGGAACAGTACGACACCAATGTAGCCACCATCCCGGGCAGTACCCAGCGGGTGGAATATGCCATCCGGATGCCCGGCGCGGACGGCGGCACGGTCTGGCTGCCCATCGATTCCAAGTTCCCCGGCGATACCTATGCTCACCTGCAGGACGCGCAGGCTTCCGGCGACGCACAGGCCGTGGAGAACGCCCGCCACGCACTGGAGCTGGTGCTGCGCAGCGAGGCCAAGGACATCCGGGAAAAATATGTGGAGCCGCCCTATACCACGGCCTTCGGCATCCTGTTCCTGCCGTTTGAGGGCCTGTATGCCGAGGTGGTGAACGCCGGTCTGCTGGAAGTGCTGCAGCGGGACTATCAGGTGAACATCGCGGGTCCCAGCACCATGGCGGCGCTGCTCAACAGTCTGCAGATGGGCTTCAAGACCCTTGCCATCCAGAAGCGCTCCGGCGAGGTGTGGCAGCTGCTGGGTGCGGTAAAGACCGAATTTGACAAGTTCGGGCAGGGGCTTTCCAAGATGCAGCAGCGTCTGCGCCAGACCGACGAAGAGCTGGATAACCTCATCGGGGTGCGCAGCCGTGCCATCAGCCGCAAGCTGCGGGCGGTGCAGACCATGGACGAAAGCACTGCCGCCGCGCTGCTGGAGCTGGACAACGAGCCGGGCAGACCGGTGGCGGCACGTCTGCCGGAGAATGGGGAAGAGCTCTGATGCGCAGAATATTCCCGCGTTATCCCTTGCGATTTTTCTGACGATGTGGTATGATAGGAACTGTTCTCAGAAACAACCGCCGCAAAAACGCGGCACTGCATAAAAATATAAATAAGGAGACCGAGCATTATGAGCGTAAACAAGATCAGTGAAGCCATTCTGGGCGTTGGTGTGGATGATACCACCATCGACCTGTTCGAGAGCCAGTATCCGGTGCCCACCGGCGTCAGCTATAATTCCTATGTCATTCTGGACGAGAAGACCGCCGTTCTGGATACGGTGGATGCCCGCGCCACCGAGCCGTGGCTGGAAAACCTGACCGAAGCTCTGGCAGGCCGTAAGCCGGATTATCTGGTGGTCTCCCACATGGAGCCGGACCACGGCGCAAATATCGCAAAGCTGGCGGCACTCTATCCGGAGATGCAGGTGGTGGGCAACGCCAAGACTTTCCTGTATATGGATCAGTTCTTTGGTGCTGATGCTGTGGCAAAGGAGCGCCGCGTGGTGGTGAAGGACGGCGAGAGCCTGAGCCTTGGCACCCACACCCTGACCTTTGTGTTTGCCCCCATGGTGCACTGGCCGGAGGTCATGGTCAGCTATGAGAGCAGCGAGAAGGTGCTGTTCTCCGCTGATGGCTTTGGACGCTTTGGCGCTGTGGCAAAGTTTGACGAAAAGGCCGACTGGGCCAGCGAAGCCCGCCGCTACTACCTGAACATCGTAGGCAAGTACGGTCCGCAGGTACAGGCGCTGCTGAAAAAGGCAGCGGCTCTGGATATCCGGACCATCTGCCCGCTGCACGGTCCGGTGCTGACCGGAGATCTGGGCAAGTATCTGAACTACTACGACATCTGGTCCAGCTACAAGCCCGAGGAGCCGGAAAAGATCCTTGTGGCAAGTGCTTCCATCCACGGCCACACCCGTGCAGCAGCCCACCTCATGGCAGAAAAGCTGCGTGCAAAGGGCGCAAAGGTAGTGGAGATGGACCTGACCCGCACTGATGTGTCCTATGCCGTCACCGAAGCCTTCCGCTGCGGAAAGATCGTGCTGGCCTGCGCCACCTATGACGGCTTCCTCTTCCCGCCGATGGAGAATCTGCTGACCCACCTCAAGACCAAGAGCTTCCAGAACCGCACGGTCGGCCTGATGGAGAATGGCACCTGGGCACCCATGGCTGCAAAGCTCATGCGCGCCGAGTTGGAAGGCATGAAGAACATCACGGTCTGTGAGAATGTGGTTACCATCCGTTCTGCTGCCAATGCCGCCGCAGAAGCCCAGATGGATGCTCTGGCTGCGGAGATCATGGAAAAGTAAACAGAATGGTCTGTACAGGGTCGCTGCCTGCCGGAGAGCCTCGGCGGGTAGCGGCCTTTTTGCAGCCATTGAACAGACGAAAGAAGTCTGATATAATACAGCTAAAACATATGGTGGGAGGAGCTCAGGAGTGTTAAAATCGATACACAGGGATGTGCTGCAATGGTGGAAAGGCCCGGATAAAAAGTATTTTTGTGTGATGCTTGGGTTTGCTGTTGTGGTGTATTTTCCACTAATGAGTCAAAAACTGACAAATACATTTGACGGACTTTGGATGGATACATATTATATTGCCGGCGGCTGGGAACTTTCTATCGGCAGATGGCTCTGGCCGCTTGCAGATGCGCTGAGGTTTGGCGTTCAGACGGACCCGATCAATTCGCTGCTTACGCTCTCGCTCGTGACACTTTCGTTTATTCTGGTGCGCAGGCTCTTTACGACAAAGGATTCGTTTCTTACCTATCTGCTGGGAATGGCATTTATCTCAAGTGCATCGGTCAGCATCCAACTGTCGTATCGGTACATGTCACCGATCTTCGGATTATCGCTTTTTCTCTCGGTTGCTGCAGCATACTGTGTGATCCGCACGGAAAATAAGGTCAGAGCAGTTGTGCAGGGGACAGTGTGTCTGACACTGAGTCTGGGTCTGTATCAGGCAAATCTCGGGAGTTTCTGCCTGATCCTTCTGGTCTATTTCCTCATGCTTCTGTTTCAAAAGCCGGATCGCAGCCTGATTCATGGGCATATTGCAAAAAGTCTTTGCAGTGCGGCGGCTGGCGTGGTATTGTATTATCTGACCCTGAAGATCGTTTTGCTGATTACGGGCTCTCGGATGTCAGAATACAACGGAGCTGCGAGTGTTTCACCGCTTTATGTTTTAAAGCGGCTGCCCACAGGAGTAGCAAGGGCATACCAGATCTTTGGGATCTATTTTTTTCGGAACCAGTATCGGAACAATATTCTGCAGGCCATGGGCTTTTTTGCGCTGATCGTTTTGCTGGTCGGATTCGGGCTGTTAAAACGCTTTTGGCGGGTCGTCCGGAGCAGAGACCCGGAATACATTTTGCTGAGCGCTGCGGCGTTGGCAGTGCTGCCGGCAATATGCAATGTGACGTTGTTGATTACCAGCGAAGCAACCTGGCATCTGCAGATGGCAGGGGCACTGGATCTGTTTATCCCTCTGTGCATCTTGCTTCTGGATGTGACCCGGAAGGAACAGCCTCAAAATGAAAAATTAAGGATGGCGGCTATCGGAGGGGCCGTCCTTTTGGCAGGCCTTATCGTATACGGCAATGTTTATATGAGGGCGGTCGATCAGGAAGCGATGTATGAAGGCAGAAAATCGCTAAAGACCATGACGGACCGGATCGCGGACGATCTGATCGACTTTGGATATTTTGACGGAGAAGAGCGGCTGCCGGTGGTGTTTGTGGGTAGACCCAGTTCAAACTCGGCTTTCCTGATGAGAGAATATTACCTGTATGCAAACACGTATGCCCAGATAGGCCGATTCTGGGGTGGCGCCGATGTTGCCCGGCAGGTGTGGAAGAGCGTTTTTCAGAATATCACACCGGTCAACTTTACCTATGGAAGAGTGGAACGTTACCTTGAAGTTTATGCGGAAAGCGAAACGGAGCAGATGCCGATCTATCCGCAGGAGGGGTATATCCGGCAGATCGGAGATACGGTGGTCGTCAAGATCTCGGACGATTACAAGGATGAGCTGACCAGCGCGGAAGAAGAAAAGCCGCTGTCGGGCTTTTTTGAACTCGGGCAGGTAGACAATGGCTTTTATGAGCCGTGGAAAGAGGAAGAATGAACCTGTCTGAAAAATGCGGTTGAGTGCGGCATTTGCGGAAACTGCGTGCGCAGCCCTTGCAAACTTCCGCGAAATGTGGTAGTATACATATGGTTATGAACCTGAATACTCCCAAACGCAGCGACGGAGAGAGTAGGTCTGTACCGCACGGCAAAGAGAGAAGCTTCACCGGCTGAAAGGGCTTCCGTGTGCGGGCTGGCTGAAGTTCGCTCCTGAGCGGTCTGTGCGAAAGGCGGAAGCTCACTAGCACAGAACGGTTGCGCCCCGTTACGGCGTTCTGAGAGCCGCC
Source organism: Faecalibacterium sp. 3 (assembly GCF_048323735.1). Classification (NCBI taxonomy): domain Bacteria; kingdom Bacillati; phylum Bacillota; class Clostridia; order Eubacteriales; family Oscillospiraceae; genus Faecalibacterium; species Faecalibacterium sp. 3. The sequence goes on along the minus strand of NZ_JBLWFN010000001.1, from coordinate 2,503,036 downwards.
CGGCATCTGTGCACGGGTGGAAACCGGGTGGTACCGCGGAGCAGAAGAATTACAGCTTCGTCCCTTTTGCCTGAGAAATCGGGCAGGGGACGGAGCTTTTTTGTTGCACTCCGCTCATCAACACGAAGAATAAAGGAGAGAACATCCATGCAAGCAATGATCGACGAGCTGGCAAAACAGGCCGCTGAAAGCCTTGGTCAGGTGTCCGGCAAGGAAACGCTGGCCTCCTTCTGGCAGGAGTACCTCAGCAAAAACGGCAAGATCTCTGCCCTGATGAAGAACCTGCGCACCGTTGCGCCGGAAGAGCGTCCTGCCATGGGCAAGATCATCAACGAACTCAAGGCAAAGGTGCAGGCAGACTATGACGCTGCCGCAGAACAGGTGAAGCAGGCAGAGCTTGCTGCCCGCAATGCCGCTGAGACGGTGGATATCACGCTGCCCGCCAAGACCCGCCCCATGGGCGGCCTGCACCCGCTGACCCTGATCACCAACCAGATCATCGACGTGTTCTCCGGCATGGGCTTTTCGGTGGGCACCTTCCCGGAGATCGAGGACGATGACCACAACTTTACCCGTCTGAACGTGCCCAAGGATCACCCGGCACGCGACATGCAGGACACCTTCTACCTGTCGGAGGAGTTCCTGCTGCGTACCCAGACTTCCGGCGGCCAGATCCGCACCATGGACGTTCAGAAGCCGCCCATCAAGATCCTGATGCCCGGCCGTGTGTTCCGCTCCGACTCCGACGCTACCCACAGCCCCATGTTCCACCAGATGGAAGGTCTGGTGGTGGATAAGGGCATCACGCTGGGCGACCTGCAGGGCGCACTGAACACCTTCGTGCAGAAACTGTTCGGTGCTGACACCCGCACCCGCCTGCGTCCTTCTTACTTCCCGTTCACCGAGCCCAGCGTGGAGGTGGACGTGAGCTGCTTCGAGTGCCACGGCAAGGGCTGCCCGCTGTGCAAGCACACCGGCTGGATCGAGGTGCTGGGCGGCGGCGTTGTCAACCGCAAGGTGCTGGAGAACTGCAATATCGATCCGGATGAGTATTCCGGTTTCGCCTTCGGCATCGGCATCGAGCGTATCGCCATGCTGAAGTATGGCATCAACAATATCGGCCTGATGTTCGAGAACAACCTGCAGTTCCTCAAGCAGTTCCACGAATAAGAGGGGAGAGAAGAGACAATGAAAGTACCTTTCAGCTGGTTAAAAGAATTTGTAGATATCGACGTTACTGCGCAGGAACTGGAGGAAAAGCTCTTCTCCTGCGGCTTTGAGGTCGAAGAGCTGATCCCGCTGGATGCCGGCATCAGTAAGGTGGTCGTCGGCAAGATCGTGGAGATGGAAAAGCAGGAGGGCACCCACCTGACCAAGTGTGTGGTGGACTGCGGCGACTACGGCCACGACATCCGCATCAGCACCGGTGCCGCCAACATGAAGCTGGGCGACTGCGTGCCCGCTGCTCTGGATGGCTCCACCCTGCCCGGCGGCATCAAGATCAAGGCCCGCAAGATGCAGGGCGTGGAGTCCAACGGTATGCTGTGCTCCGGCGAAGAGCTGGGTCTGAACGACGACCTGTTCCCGGGCTCTGAGGTCTACGGCCTGCTCATCCTGCCCGAGGATTCTGTCCCCGGCACCGACATTGCCCCCGTGGTGGGTCTGGATGACTATATCTTTGATATCTCCATCACCGCAAACCGCCCGGACTGCCAGTCCGTTCTGGGCATCGCCCGCGAGGTGGCTGCCGTTCTGGGCAAGCCCCTGCACATGCCCGCCATGGACTACAAGGCTGTCTGCGAGCCGGATGCGCCCATCACCGTCAAGGTGGAGGCACCGGATCTGTGCCCCCGCTACATGGCACACTATGTGCGCAACATCCGCATGGGCGAGTCTCCCCGCTGGATGAAGCGCCATCTGGCTCTGTGCGGCCTGCGCTCCATCAGCAACGTAGTGGATATCACCAACCACACCCTGCTGGAAATGGGTCAGCCCATGCACGCCTTTGACCTGAACAAGGTCGCCGGCCGCACCATCGATGTGCGCCGCGCACAGGAAGGTGAAAAGATCGTCACACTGGACGAGAAGGAATTTACCCTGAACCCCAACAATCTGGTCATCTGCGATGCCGAAAAGCCGGTGGCACTTGCCGGCATCATGGGCGGCGCAAACTCCGGCATGGATGAGAACACCACCAGCCTGCTGTTTGAGTGCGCCACCTTCGCCCGCGACTGCGTGCGTAAGACCAGCCGCGCTCTGGGCCAGAACAGCGATTCCTCCGCCCGCTACGAGAAGGGTGTGGACCGCCACTCTCCTGAACTGGGCCTTGCCCGTGCCCTGCACCTGATTCAGGAGCTGGACTGCGGCGACATCACCACGCTGGAATATGACCTGACCGATGGCCGCCCGATGGAGCGCAAGCACATCGTTACCACCCCGGCTAAGATTTGCGGCGTGCTGGGCATCACCGTGCCGGATCAGACCATGATCGACATTCTGCAGCGTCTGGAGTTCACGGTGGATGTACAGGCCGATGGCAGCTGGGACGTGTCCGCACCCCTGTACCGCGAGGATGTGGAGAGCTTCCCGGATCTGGCCGAGGAGGTCATCCGTGAGTACGGCTACGACCACATCGTGCCCACCTTCCTGAACACCGCCTCCGTTACAAACGGCGGTCTGAACTACGACCAGAAGCAGCAGCTCAAGACCAAGCGTCTGCTGGCTGCGCAGGGCTTCTACGAGGCCTCTACGCTGGCCTTCTACTCCAACGCAGAACTGGATATGCTGCACATCCCGGCGGACGATGCTGCCCGCAAGGCCATCCGCATCCTGAACCCCATCAGTGAGAATCTGTCCATCATGCGTACCCTGCTGGCTCCCTCCATGCTGAATGTCATTGTGGACAATCTCAAGAAGGGCAACACGGAAGGCCGTCTGTTCGAGATGGCACCGGTGTATCTTGCCAAGGAACTGCCCATCAATGAGCATCCGCACGAGCGCCAGACCCTGTGCATCGGCGCATTCGGCCCTGAAGAAGATTTCTTCACCGTCAAGGGTGCACTGGAAGCGCTGGCAGCCGGCTTTGGCCTGAGCTTTGACTACAAGCGCGAGACCACCTCTTGGCTGCACCCCGGCATCAGTGCCGCTGTTTACTGCGGTGACAAGCGTCTGGGTGTATTCGGCAAACTGTCCAACGAGATCAACGGCGAGCTGGAAATTGCAAAGGATCAGAAGGACAGCCAGAATATCTATCTGGGTGAACTGGACTACGAGGCCCTGATGTCCTGCGTGGATGGTGAACTGCGCTATCAGCCGCTCAGCCCCTATGCTGCTGTCAAGCGTGATCTGGCACTGGTCTGCGATGAAGAGACTACCTGCGGCGAGATCGAAGAAACCATCAAGAAGGCCAGCCCTCTGGTGGGTGAAATCAAGCTGTTCGATATCTATCGCGGTGCAAATCTGGGCGAGGGCAAGAAGAGCATGGCGTTCACCCTGTCTCTGTCCGATCCGAAAAAGGAAGTTTCCACTGAGGAAGTGGAGCGCGTGGTCAAGAAGATCCTCGGCAATCTGAAGTTCAAGCTGGGTATCGAGATCCGCTAACTTTATTATAGAAGTAATATAAGGCCGTCTGTGCAGGAATGTGCAGGCGGCTTTTTTGCGTAAAAAAGAGAACGTTGAATACTGCTGGGTATCCGTAAAACAGTTTTCGAAAAATGACACGGCAACTGCCTGTCAGGATTGGTTACGGAGTACCCGGCTAGGCCGAGGAAACATCAAGTCCCATGTCCGCACCGTTAAGGTGTTGGGTATGGGGCTTTTTGCATTTCAGGAACGTATACACCTCTGGAAAGGTGTAACACACTAGACTTTGTACCAAAGTCGTGTGCCAAGGGTGCTGCGCCCCTTTGGAATCCCTGCTTACATCGCCTGTGGGCGATGTAGATTCGCCGCACAGAAAGCTCTCACAAAGGTGCACCGGGCTGTCTGCGGCGAGGAAAAGGCACTTCTGCGGAAGTGTAATAACCCACTATGACACTTTCATCCCTGCGGTCTGCAAAGTGTAGTGGGCTCTCCGAGGGGGAACGGCTGTATAGAGTGCGTTTCGGGCAAATCGCTACGTACGTGCGTACAGGGTTCTGGTACGTATGTACGCAGTAAATCGGCCAAATTCTCCTATATAGGGGTATTCTTTCATTGGAGAATATGGTATACTTGGTTTGGCCCAGTAAATCGGAATTTGTAAAGGAGATGTACAACATGAAGAAAGTTTGCTTAGTGGTTTTGCCGGCTTTAACAATAGTGTTAGAATCGCTGCCTTTGGGAGCAGTTTGCATTTTTGCAACATCTCCAACAGAAAGAGTAAAAGAAACATTCTCATACTTTAGCCTTACACCGTTTGGCTATGCAAATTTTGCCCCACTTATTACAGCCATACTTACCGTTGCCATCTTCTTGCTTTCATTGTTTTCATTGAAGAAGAACAGTGTTCTCAAAGCATTGTTTGTCCTTTCAATTATTACAGTAGTTGTTTCTCTTTTGCCGTTGATGTATGGTTTAAACTACTACACCTTTGTAGGAGCCTTTATAACGGTAACACTTGTAATAGAAAGTATTTTGGCTAAGATTCAACAAAAAATAAAGTGACAGCTTCCAGCCTTTTAAACAGAAAGCTAATTTCCTATTTAGCGGAGAACAAATAGAGCAAAAAATCGGAATCCAACAAGGGCAAAGCAAATGGAGCAGATCATCAATTATAGAGACATACCTACAGATAAAAGAACTGATATTCTAAACGCTCTTGCGCAAATAGGTTTTATTCCAGCATACGGCGGAGTGAAAACAATGCAGCGAATTATGGAAAAATCGGTTCCGGGTTCAGGACCTCAATTCTATTTTGTTTTTCGCGAAGAAAAGTTGATAGGGTACAATTTTCTCATTGGTGACACTAAAAGATATAAGGCATTCCCATGGCTCGCTATTAGTAATGCAGATGAGCAGAAAATGGTTGTTTGTGAAGAAATGATGGGAATGCAGGTTGCTTTTTTCGAGAAACTTGGAATGAAGAATATAGCAGACCATTGTGTTAGGCTTATGGAAAATTACAGAAAAGGAATTGGAAAACGAGAAGAAAGTGGTAGCAGATAAATTCCAGTTTGCCGTACTTGTTTCTAGCAGGGTTTGGGGCAGGCACGCCCCAACAAGAAGCTGTCCCAAAGGGGCAAGAATTTTCAAGAATTGAAAATTTGTGGCCACGGGACGATTCTTGCTCTCACGAAAACCTATGCTTTTTGAAAATCCGCTTTTCACAGCCAAAGGAGGATGAACCATGAAAAAAGAAATCGAAGCCTTTGTCAATGCAGCCAACGAACAGGAGTTGGAAGCCGCATGGAACAACCTCTCGGCAGAGGAACAGCAGGTTTTCGAGCAGCTCATGGAGGAAGACCCGCCCGAAGATGCACTGGCATTTTTCGCCCAGCTGTATGACGATGCCCCGAAGGAGCAGGCCAGCGAGACCGTGAGCATCTCCGAAAATGAAATCTATTTCAAGCGGCAGCCCTTGACCGAAGAACAGAAGAAGCACGACTCTTATGTGGACGAGAACGGCAATCTCCACGTCAAGAACCTGTCCGCGTTCTGGATTCCTGAACTGACCACCACGGAGAAAGTCGGTCACACCACCTACACCGTGACCGGCAGCTATGAGGGTAAGGAATCCTTTTTGAAGAAGCTGGAGCGCATTGTTGCCAAGAACGCCCAGCAAAAATTTGAAGATGAGGGTGCAGACGAATGACAACTGCGCCCAATTCTGCTATACTTGACCCGGTAACCAATCCTGTACTGACAGTTGCTCCACAGAGTAAGGAGGACACAACAATGTCTGGAGCAACGAATAAAATCACCGCACTTTATTGCCGACTGTCACAGGAGGACGCGCGACTCGGTGAAAGTCTTTCTATCGAGAACCAGAAGGATATCCTTTTGGACTACGCTAAAAAGAACCACTTCTCGAACCCGGTGTTCTTTGTGGATGATGGCTATTCTGGCACGAACTACGACCGCCCCGGCTTTCAGAGTATGCTGGCCGAGATTGAAGCAGGGCGTATAGGAATCGTTATTACGAAAGACCTGTCCCGACTGGGGCGCAACTCTGCCTTGACGGGACTGTACACAAACTTCACCTTTCCCCAGTATGGCGTTCGCTACATTGCCATTAACGATAATTACGACACCATTGACCCGAACAGTGTAAACAACGATTTTGCAGGCATTAAGAACTGGTTCAACGAGTTTTACGCCCGTGATACCAGCCGAAAGATTCGGGCTGTCCAGAAGGCCAAGGGAGAGCGTGGAGTGCCGCTGACGGTCAATGTGCCGTACGGTTATGTAAAAGACCCGGAGAACCCGAAGCATTGGCTTGTTGACCCGGAAGCGGCTGCGATTGTGAAGCGCATCTTCTCCATGTGCATGGAGGGACGTGGGCCGACCCAAATTGCGAACCAACTGTGGGAAGATAAAGTTCTGAATCCTACCGCCTACAAGTTGAGCCATGGCCGGAGTACAAACGCACCTGCCCCGGAAGACCCTTATCGCTGGGATAAAAGAGCAGTAAGTTTGATTCTGGAACGCCGGGAGTACACGGGCTGCACAGTCAACTTCAAGACCTATACTAACTCTATCTGGGATAAAAAGAGACATCTGAATCCTGTGGAAAATCAGGCTATCTTCCTAGATACACATGAGCGCATTATTGACGATGATGTGTTTGAAAAGGTTCAGGAGATTCGTAACCAGCGTCACCGCATGACCCGGACAGGCAAGAGCAGCATTTTCTCCGGTATGGTCTACTGCGCTGACTGCGGTTCTAAGATGCAATATGGTTCGTCCAACAACAGGGACTTCAGTCAAGACTTCTTTGATTGCTCTCTGCACAAGAAGAACGGGAGCAAGTGCAAGGGACACTTCATCCGGGTAAAGGTTCTGGAAGGACGTGTACTGAGTCATGTTCAGCGGGTGACGGACTACATTCTCCGTCATGAAGACTACTTCCGCAAGGTCATGGAGGAGCAGCTTCGGGTGGAAAGCACCGAAAAGCTGACCGTCCTGAAGAAGCAGCTTGCCCGGAATGAGAAGCGGATTGCAGACCTCAAACGGCTGTTCATGAAAATCTACGAGGATAACGCCAGCGGAAAGCTGAGCGATGAACGCTTTGACATGATGAGCCAGAGCTACGATGCCGAACAGAAGCATCTGGAAGAGGAAGCCCTCTCTATCCAGCAGGAAATTGAAGTACAGGAACAGCAGATCGAGAATATTGAAAAGTTCGTCCAGAAAGCGCACAAGTACGTTCATATTGAAGAACTCACCCCTTATGCTCTCCGTGAACTGGTGTCGGCCATCTATGTGGATGCCCCGGATAAGTCCAGCGGAAAGCGGGTGCAGCACATCCATATCAAGTACGATGGGCTGGGGTACATCCCTCTGGATGAACTGGAAGCAAAAGAAAAGGCGTGACCGAAGTCACGCCAAATCTTCCCCATTTCGGGAGCTTTTGCAAATACTGTTTTATGGGAACTCTGCTACAAGAAAATGAACGTTTTTCAGCAGCGCAAGAAAAAAGATGAAAAAATCTGTCAAAAAGTGTTGACAAGGAGGCGGGGGTGTGGTATTATACTTGAGCGCCAAGCGCTGAGGCAAAAGAATGACTTCCGGAGCCACAGCAGGAAGCCCTTGAAAAGAACCAATAGACGCTGAAAAAGTTCCAGTTTGTTCTGAGAAACTTCTTGAGTGTCCAAGTTCAGAAAGCTCAAAAGCTTCTAAAAAATAAGGCTTGACAAAAAACCACTTCGGTGGTACAATAAACAGGTCGTCAGCCGCAAGGCTGAGGCGCTACAGGACCTTGAAAATTGAACAATATCGAAAAAACTTGTAAGGAACCTTTATGTGTTTGGAAAAACACTTAAAACAATTCCAAAAGTAATTCACACAGGACGCAAGCGATTGCGTGCTGAGCGAACAAGATTTAACACTTTTAAGTGATAAATATCATTTATAAAGAGTTTGATCCTGGCTCAGGACGAACGCTGGCGGCGCGCCTAACACATGCAAGTCGAACGAGCGAGAGAGAGCTTGCTTTCTCGAGCGAGTGGCGAACGGGTGAGTAACGCGTGAGGAACCTGCCTCAAAGAGGGGGACAACAGTTGGAAACGACTGCTAATACCGCATAAGCCCACGGCTCGGCATCGAGCAGAGGGAAAAGGAGCAATCCGCTTTGAGATGGCCTCGCGTCCGATTAGCTAGTTGGTGAGGTAACGGCCCACCAAGGCGACGATCGGTAGCCGGACTGAGAGGTTGAACGGCCACATTGGGACTGAGACACGGCCCAGACTCCTACGGGAGGCAGCAGTGGGGAATATTGCACAATGGGGGAAACCCTGATGCAGCGACGCCGCGTGGAGGAAGAAGGTCTTCGGATTGTAAACTCCTGTTGTTGGGGAAGATAATGACGGTACCCAACAAGGAAGTGACGGCTAACTACGTGCCAGCAGCCGCGGTAAAACGTAGGTCACAAGCGTTGTCCGGAATTACTGGGTGTAAAGGGAGCGCAGGCGGGAAGACAAGTTGGAAGTGAAATCTATGGGCTCAACCCATAAACTGCTTTCAAAACTGTTTTTCTTGAGTAGTGCAGAGGTAGGCGGAATTCCCGGTGTAGCGGTGGAATGCGTAGATATCGGGAGGAACACCAGTGGCGAAGGCGGCCTACTGGGCACCAACTGACGCTGAGGCTCGAAAGTGTGGGTAGCAAACAGGATTAGATACCCTGGTAGTCCACACCGTAAACGATGATTACTAGGTGTTGGAGGATTGACCCCTTCAGTGCCGCAGTTAACACAATAAGTAATCCACCTGGGGAGTACGACCGCAAGGTTGAAACTCAAAGGAATTGACGGGGGCCCGCACAAGCAGTGGAGTATGTGGTTTAATTCGACGCAACGCGAAGAACCTTACCAAGTCTTGACATCCCTTGACAGGCATAGAAATATGTATTCTCTTCGGAGCAAGGAGACAGGTGGTGCATGGTTGTCGTCAGCTCGTGTCGTGAGATGTTGGGTTAAGTCCCGCAACGAGCGCAACCCTTATGGTCAGTTACTACGCAAGAGGACTCTGGCCAGACTGCCGTTGACAAAACGGAGGAAGGTGGGGATGACGTCAAATCATCATGCCCTTTATGACTTGGGCTACACACGTACTACAATGGCGTTAAACAAAGAGAAGCAAGACCGCGAGGTGGAGCAAAACTCAGAAACAACGTCCCAGTTCGGACTGCAGGCTGCAACTCGCCTGCACGAAGTCGGAATTGCTAGTAATCGTGAATGAGCATGCCACGGTGAATACGTTCCCGGGCCTTGTACACACCGCCCGTCACACCATGAGAGCCGGGGGGACCCGAAGTCGGTAGTCTAACCGCAAGGAGGACGCCGCCGAAGGTAAAACTGGTGATTGGGGTGAAGTCGTAACAAGGTAGCCGTAGGAGAACCTGCGGCTGGATCACCTCCTTTCTAAGGAGTCAGGCAAGGACAGAACATCAAAAGATGGACAGTTCTTGGACAGGTTTGAACGAGTAGAGTAGATATTGTTCGATTTTGAGGGCCCTGAAAAGGACACTCAAAGACGTACCTTGAAAACTGAATAATAACTGCGAAACAAAGATTATAGTAAGTTCTTTTTAAGAAATATTGCAATTTCAAAAGGAAGGGTAACAATAATCTTCGTTGGCAAGAGAGAATCAAGAGGATACCAAATGTTCCAAGAGAACGTTTGAAAGGTCAAGCGAACAAGGGCGCAGGGCGAATGCCTTGGCACTGGGAGCCGATGAAAGACGTGATAAGCTGCGATAAGCTTCGGGGAGCTGCAAATAAGCATTGATCCGGAGATTTCTGAATGAGGAAACTCACCTGGGTTCATACTCAGGTACGTTATACTGAACTTCAAAATAGGTATATCGAGGGAACCGCCTGAACTGAAACATCTAAGTAGGGCGAGGAAGAGACATCAAACGAGATTCCGTAAGTAGTGGCGAGCGAACGCGGAAGAGGGCAAACCGAGAGTAGAAATACTTTCGGGGTACGGAGCGCATTTAGGACTTAAGTTGTTAACCGAACGGCATGGGAAGGCCGGTCAGAGAGTGTGAGAACCACGTAGGTGAAAGCGACAAGAGCCGAGCGAATTCCAGAGTACGGCCAGACACGTGAAACCTGGTCGGAATACGGGGGGACCACCCTCCAACCCTAAATACTACCCAGTGACCGATAGCGTATAGTACTGTGAAGGAAAGGTGAAAAGCACCCCGGGAGGGGAGTGAAAAAGAACCTGAAACCCTGTGCCTACAAGCACCTAGAGCGCGTCAAAGCGTGATAGGGTACTTTTTGTAGAACGGTCCGGCGAGCGATTGTATGCAGCAAGGTTAAGGACTTAAGGTCTGGAGCCGAAGCGAAAGCGAGTTTGAAAAGGGCGTTAAGTTGCATACAATGGGCCCGAAACCGGGTGACCTACCCATGGTCAGGTTGAAGTGGAAGTAAAATTCCATGGAGGACCGAACCGACCTCCGTTGAAAAGGCGGCGGATGAACTGTGGGTAGCGGAGAAATTCCAATCGAACCCGGAGATAGCTGGTTCTCCCCGAAATAGTTTTAGGACTAGCCTCAAGTTAGATACCTGGAGGTAAAGCACTGAATAGCCTAGCGGCCGAGAGGTTAGCGAAGCTTATCAAACTCAGAATGCCAGAGTATTGATGCTTGGGAGTCAGACAGTGTCAGATAAATGTCATTGTCAAAAGGGAAACAGCCCAGATCTACAGCTAAGGTCCCAAAGTCAGGTTAAGTGGAAAACGATGTGAAGATACGCAGACAACCAGGATGTTGGCTCAGAAGCAGCCACTCATTCAAAGAGTGCGTAATAGCTCACTGGTCGAGCGTCTTTGCGCGGAGAATTTAACGGGGCTAAACCTGACACCGAAGCTTAGGCAATACAGCAATGTATTGGGTAGGGGAGCGTTGTATACGCGGTGAAACAGTAGCGCAAGCGGCTGTGGAGTGTATAGAAGTGAGAATGCCGGAATGAGTAGCGCGAATGCAGTGAGAATCTGCATGGCCGAAAGCCTCAGGTTTCTGGAGGAAGGTTCGTCCGCTCCAGGTCAGTCGGGAGCTAAGGTGAGGCCTAACGGCGTAGCCGATGCACAGACGGTAGAGATTCCGTCACCACCAAAAGAGTTAAACACAGGGACACATATGAAGTCTCGGAGCCGGGTGTTGGTTCCGGTAGCGATCGAGGGAAATTAGTACCGAAGTCCGGGATGGAAGATGGCGAGAAAAGCTGTGTGTATTTCTGCGGTGCCCGTACCGCAAACCGACACAGGTAGGTAGGAAGAAGATTCTAAGGCCAACGGGAGAAGGGTTGTTAAGGAACTCGGCAAATTGACCCCGTAACTTCGGGAGAAGGGGTGCTGCAGCAATGCAGCCGCAGAGAATCGGCCCAAGCAACTGTTTACCAAAAACACAGGTTTGTGCTAAATCGAAAGATGACGTATACGAGCTGACGCCTGCCCGGTGCTGGAAGGTTAAGAGGAGATGTGCAAGCATTGAATCGAAGCCCCAGTGAACGGCGGCCGTAACTATAACGGTCCTAAGGTAGCGAAATTCCTTGTCAGGTAAGTTCTGACCCGCATGAAAGGCGTAATGATTTGGGCACTGTCTCAACAGCCCGCCCGGCGAAATTGTAGTACCGGTGAAGATGCCGGTTACCCGCGACAAGACGGAAAGACCCCATGGAGCTTTACTGTAGCCTAATATTGGGTTTCGATGTTGCATGCACAGGATAGATGGGACACTGGGAAGCAGGTGCTTTGGCGCTTGTGGAGTGGCCGTTGGGATACCATCCTTGCGATATTGGAATTCTAACCTGCGCCTTTGAATCAAGGCGGGGGACATTGTTAGGTGGGCAGTTTGACTGGGGCGGTCGCCTCCTAAAGAGTAACGGAGGCGTTCAAAGGTTCGCTCAGCTTGAACGGAAATCAAGCAAAAGAGTGCAAACGCAGAAGCGAGCCTAACTGCGAGACTGACGGGTCGAGCAGTAACGAAAGTTGGAGTTAGTGATCCGGTGGTATGTGAGTGGAAATGCCATCGCTCAACGGATAAAAGTTACCCTGGGGATAACAGGCTGATCTCCCCCAAGAGTCCACATCGACGGGGAGGTTTGGCACCTCGATGTCGGCTCATCGCATCCTGGGGCTGTATTCGGTCCCAAGGGTTTGGCTGTTCGCCAATTAAAGCGGTACGCGAGCTGGGTTCAGAACGTCGTGAGACAGTTCGGTCCCTATCTGTCGTGGGCGCAGGATATTTGATGGGAGCTGTTCCTAGTACGAGAGGACCGGAGCGGACGTACCTCTGGCGCACCAGTTGTTCTGCCAAGAGCATAGCTGGGCAACTATGTACGGATCGGATAAACGCTGAAAGCATCTAAGCGTGAAGCCGACCCAAAGATAAGATATCCCATTGTTTCAAACAAGTAAGACCCCTTGAAGACTACAAGGTTGATAGGCACGATGTGTAAGTGGAGCGATCCATTCAGCAAGCGTGTACTAATAGGTCGAGGGCTTGACCACAATTCGCTTGAGACTCTGAGAGTCAACGAAAAAATGTAAGCAGTGATTATTCAGTTTTGAAGGCACGTCCTTCTAAGAAACACTGGACAAAGTACAACAGATATGTTATACTAGGCCAGTCAGATCGGTCGGTGTCGATGACGGTGAGGTTCCACCTGTTCCCATTCCGAACACAGAAGTTAAGCTCACTTGTGCCGAAGATAGTTCGCTGGAAACGGCGCGTGAAAATAGGTAGTCGCCGACTTGAACAGAAAGCCCTGAGATGGATGTCTCAGGGCTTTTTTGAATTTATGCTGGCAGGATTGCAGGGAAAGAAGGAAGAACAAATGAGGAACCATCATATCGACCTTTGCGGACAGATCGATTTCACACGTACGGATGCCATGCCTCTGCTGGCACGGGACGCGCATTTCAGCTTTGCGTGCAATGGCTGTGGCGATTGCTGCCGGGGGCGGGAGGATATCGTGCTGTCGGGCTTTGATCTCTGGCGCATTGCGGCCCGGCTGCGTCTGCCGCCGCAAATGGTGGCGCGGGGGTTCTGCCGGGCAAGCATCGGCACAGTGAGCCATCTGCCGGTGCTGCGGCTGGCCCCGGTGAAAGAAAACCGAAACAATTGTCCTTTCCTTACTGGGGACCACTGCGCCATCCATGATGCTGAGCCGCTGGTGTGTGCACTTTACCCGCTGGCGCAGGAGATCAGCAGGGAAGGGGAGGTGAGCTATTTTCTGCAGCCCACTGCCTGCGGTGGACGGGTGATCGAAGCGAAGGTGGAGGATTACCTGTCCCGCTATGATGTTCCCGCCCGGGAGCAGACGGACGTGCGCTGGGCACTGGGCTGTATGGAGCTGGAAGATGTGGTGGAACAGGCCGAGACTCTGCTCAGCCCGGTGCTGGTACGCCGGATGCAGGCGAAACTCTGGCAGGCACTGTACTTTAATTACGATTACACCCAGCGGTTCCTGCCGCAGTTGGAGCGCAACCTCAATTGGCTGAATGGCGAAATTGTAAAATTGACGGAATATCAGAAGAAACAGAACGGCAAATCAAAATAATCGATAGATATATTTAATACAATCGATAATAAAGGCCGTTTTTGGACAAAAGTGAGTTGTTTTACCGCGAAATGTGTGTTATACTTCACGAGTGTAAAGCGAGACTGTACGAGTCCCGCATACAAGACTATGCTTTCTGGCGCGGCACCTGTAGGCCGCGTAAGCAAAAAGATAGAGGAGATAGATCATTATGCGTAAAATCACTCGTCGTTCGTTTCTGGCAGCAGCCGCTGCCTGCGGTGCTGCAGCTGCTCTGACTGCCTGCGGCGGTTCTTCTGCATCTTCTGCAGCTGCTTCTTCTGCCGCCCCTGCATCTTCTGCAGCAGCCTCTGCCGCAGCTGACGGCCAGAAATTCACCATTGGCATCTGCCAGCTGGTGCAGCATGCCGCTCTGGATGCCGCCACTCAGGGCTTTGAAGATGCTTTGACTGCGTCCTTCGGTGAGAATGTTACTTTCGATTTCCAGAATGCACAGGGCGATTCTGCAACCTGCGCTACCATCACCAACGGCTTTGTTTCTGCTGGTGTGGATCTGATTATGGCAAACGCCACTCCTGCCCTGCAGGCTGCACAGTCTGCCACCAACACTATCCCGGTGCTGGGCACCTCTGTTACCGAGTACGGTGTGGCTTTGGGCCTGACCGATTTCGATGGCGTTGTGGGCGGCAATATCTCCGGCACTTCCGATCTGGCCCCGCTGGATCAGCAGGCTGAGATGATCGTGGAGTGGATGCCTGAAGCCAAGAAGGTTGGCCTGCTGTACTGCTCTGCTGAGGCCAACAGCCAGTATCAGGTGGATGAGGTTCAGAAGTATCTGAAGGAAAAGGGTGTCACCGTTACTCAGTACGCTTTCTCTGATTCCAACGACCTGTCCTCTGTCTGCCAGAAGGCTGCGGACGAGAACGATGCTCTGTACGTTCCTACCGATAATACGGTCGCTGCCAACACCGGCATCGTGGACGGTATCTGCCGCCCGGCAAAGAAGCCTGTGTTCGCAGGCGAAGAGGGCATCTGCGCCGGCTGCGGTGTGGCTACCCTTTCCATCAGCTACTACGATCTGGGCTACACCACCGGTGAGATGGCAGTCAAGATCCTGAATGGCGAGGCTGATATTTCTTCTATGCCCATTGAGTACACCGATGTGACCAAGAAGTACAACAAGGCCATCTGCGACGATCTGGGCCTGACCGTTCCCGACGGCTACGAGGAAATCGAAGGCTAAAGTATTTCGGAAAACAAAATAGAAAATCAGCGGAGAAGGGCTGAGAACGCTCTTCTCCGCTTTCCCGTATTCAAACGGGTGAATAAAAAAGTGTATCAGAATCAGGAGGAATTGTTTTGGACGTTATTGCAAGATTGGCAAATCTGCCGGGCGCTTTGCCGGGTGCCTGCGCACAGGGCCTTATCTGGGGCATCATGGCCATTGGCGTGTATCTGACCTACCGCATTCTGGATGTGGCTGACCTGACCGTGGATGGCTCCTTTGGTACCGGCGGCGCGGTGTGTGTCATGTGCCTGCTGTCCGGCCAGAATGTCTGGGTCTCGCTGTTCATGGCGCTGTTGGCAGGCTTGCTGGCAGGCTTTGTCACCGGCATCCTGCACACTTTTATGGGAATCCCGGCTATCCTTGCCGGTATCCTGACCCAGCTTTCGCTGTATTCCATCAACCTCAAAATCATGGGCAAGGCCAATCAGGCTATCAATGTGGATAAGTACAGTCTGCTGATCTCCCTGCGCTGGGTCAAGGAATTTGCAATCCATAACCCCATTATCATGGTCATCATCGTTACCGCTGCGCTCATCGGTATCCTGTACTGGTTCTTTGGCACCGAGCTGGGCTGCGCCATCCGTGCTACCGGCTCCAACCCCGCAATGTCCCGGGCGCAGGGCATCAACACCAACTTCAATATTGTGCTGGGTCTGGCGGTCTCCAATGGTCTAGTGGCTCTGTCCGGTGCGCTGCTGAGCCAGTATCAGGGCTTTGCAGATGTCGGCATGGGCCGTGGCGCCATCGTCATTGGTCTGGCTGCGGTTATCATCGGCGAGGCACTGTTCAGCCGCATCTTCCACAACTTTGCACTCAAGATGGCTGCCGTTTCTCTGGGTGCCATCATCTACTACATTGTGATCCAGCTGGTGCTGACGCTGGGCTTTGATGCAAACCTGCTCAAGCTGCTGAGCGCCTCCGTGGTGGCAATTTTCCTTGCCGTGCCGTACTGGAAGGGCAAGTACTTCTCGAAGCCGGTGAAGAAGGCAAAGGAGGATGAAAAAAATGCTTGAGATCCAGAACGTTTCCAAGACCTTTAACGCTGGCACGGTCAACCAGAAAACTGCCCTGAACGACCTGAACCTGAAGCTGAATGAGGGCGATTTTGTCACTGTGATCGGCGGCAATGGTGCGGGCAAATCTACGATGCTCAATGCTGTTGCCGGTGTGTGGCCGGTGGATGAGGGCAAGATCATCATTGATGGTGTGGATGTCACCCGCCTGAGCGAGCATCAGCGCGCTGCCTATATCGGCCGTGTATTTCAGGATCCCATGACCGGCACCGCCGCTACTATGCAGATCGAAGAAAACCTTGCGCTGGCAGCCCGCCGCGGTAAGCGCCGCACTCTGCGCATCGGCATCACGAAGGCCGAGCGTGAGCAGTACCGTGAGCTGCTCAAGACCCTTGATCTGGGCCTTGAAAATCGTCTGACCGCCCGTGTAGGCCTGCTTTCCGGCGGTCAGCGTCAGGCACTGACCCTGTTGATGGCTACCATGAACAAGCCCAAGCTGCTGCTGCTGGACGAGCACACGGCGGCATTGGACCCCAAGACGGCATTAAAGGTGCTGACCCTATCAGCCAAGATCGTGGAGGAAAACCACCTGACCACCATGATGATCACCCATAACATGAAGGATGCCATCAAGTATGGCAATCGCCTCATCATGATGCACGAGGGCCACATCATCTATGACGTGGCCGGTGAGGAAAAGAAGAATCTGCATGTTTCTGACCTGCTGGCCAAATTCCAGATCGCCAGCGGTGGTGAGTTTGCAAACGACCGCATGATGCTGTCCTGATAAAAATTTCGTTGCCCGCAAAAATCAAAGGACGCCTGCCCTCGGAAAAAACCGAGGACAGGCGTCCTTTTTTCAAATACGGGAAGCACGTTGAGAGGCTTCATAGGTAACCGCCCAGTGAAAGCACGCCCACAGAAAGACAAGAGGCTGTTGCACAAGGATAGTGAACCGCTCCCTGTCAAGTAGACAGACGAAAAAACAAAATATTTTCTCCAGGATTTCAGAGATGAGATATACAACGGCAACTTTTTCATTGCAAAATGCTTGTTGGGGGACACCAAAACCCGTGAACTGCATCTGCCGGATGCAGGCTGATGTACCGAAAAAACTGGTATAACAAACAAATTTCAACCGAATGATTTGGATAAAATGCGGCTGTTTGGAATTTCTATTTTATTGTTGAACTATTAGTGGTAATATTAATCTATTATAATTGGGTTCGACAAAGTGTATGAGGAGAACTATTATGGGATCACTAACGCATGTATGTGTGTGGTCTTCTAAGGGCTGGACTCATATCGCACCTGAAGAAGTCGCCCGTAGCCATCCGGGAGAAGCGGTATCTGCACGCAGTGGGCTTTTTATGTGTGAATTGTGCGGACAATATGCAAAGTCGTATGCAGTTCAGAAGATTTTGAATGTCTGATAAGACAATAGAACTCTATATTATGTAAAGTGTACAGGAGAGTGTGCTCGATGACTGAACAGGAAAAACTCCACCACGCAAAACACTATATTGACAGCCTTGCCAATGGGGTGAATCCACTGGATGGAACACCGATTCCAGAACAGGACATCGTGAATAACGTAGAGATTTCTCGATGCCTGTTCTTTGTATCCGATGTCCTGAGAAAACAGCTTGATGGTCATGAACCTAAAAAGGTGTCCGAGAAGGATAAGAAACTGTTTTACATTACGGAAGAAGAAAAGCTGCAATATGTACCGTCAAAAACACCGATACCTGCCAGTGGAATCAGCTATAAAGTAAATGAGATTCTGGACGAAAAGAAAATGCGGAAGGTATCTTATCGAACCATCACCACGTGGCTGGTAAAAGTTGGACTTATGGAGGAGGAAGATATTTCAGATGGAAAATGTCGCAAGGTTCCAACTGCCAGTGGTATTGCGATGGGAATCACTACTGAAATCCGTACAGGAGTACATGGAGAATATCCGTGCGTTGTCTACGATGAGAATGCACAGGAATTCGTGATAGACAATCTGAATGCAATCATGAATCCAACGGATGATTGAAAAATCCCCAGTCTAAACCGACTAGAATCGGTATAGACTGGGGATTGCTTATCAGATTATCTTAAAATACTTCAATGCTTCCACAATCGCATCCTCTTTATCCTTCGGACACTTAGGTTGCTTTGCATACCATAAAGTTATTCAAATTTTTAGGAAGTGATACTTCCGCTTTTTACCTTCAAAACCGGAAGTAATAGTTCCGGTTTGATGTGATATTGGATGAATCAACGCCGATTTTCATAGAACAAATTTTTCTCCAAGAAAATTTGCTCATTCGGCATCAGCGAGAATACACGGTCAGCGCAATTTTGTGCGGAATATCGGGTTTGGGCGAAGCCCAACAAGTGTTTTGAAGCTGGATTTGTAAAAAATCAGGTTCAAAACTTGCGAGGTGGTACCGGCTTGCCCTGCTTGCTGCGATTGCAAACTCGAAAACTTCCTGAGCAAAAAATAACCGTCCGCTTCAAGTTGAACTTGAAAACGGACGGTCTGATTTGCAAAATGATTTTCAAATTTGGGAAGCACGTTGAGAGGCTTCATAGCACCCGCAAGCAATGCAGACGTATATACATCTGCTTATTTTGCGTTGCAAAATACTTGTTGGGAACACCCAAACCCTTGAACTGCATCCCGTGGATGCAGGCTGTTTTAAGCAAATAAAAAGGGAAAACTGTTTTACTTATTGCGGAATTCCCCATACAGCCACTCTGCCAATGCCGACATAATAGCCTTGTACTTGCTGGTGTCCTCAAACAGGGAAGAGAAGGTGTCCTGCGCTTCGAGATAGCTGTCCTGTGCGGCAGTATCAAAAGCCTTGGGGAAGATGCTCTCGGTGAAGATCTGCGGGTCGGAGCTGCGCGCCAGCTTTGCCAGCTTCGGGTCGGCCAGCAGACGGTCATGCAGGGCAGTAAGCAGCACCCGGTCGGCGTTGGTGAACTCGCCCTTGAACTTCTCATTGATCTTCAAAATGATCTCGTCCAGCGGCTCCTTGGGGTCGTGGCCGAGAGCGCCTTTCTGGGTGACTGGCTCGTAGACGCCCTTGGCGTGTTCCAGCTCGATGGCACCGGCAAAGGTCTTTTGCAGCTTGTAATACTCCAACTGTAATTTGCCCTCCAGATCCAGCGGAGAGACCTCGTCCGGCGGCAGCAGTTTGAGCAGGTAAGCGCAGAATACGTTCTCCTTGTGCAGCTCTTCATCAAACATCCGCGCCACCTGTGAAACGTAACCGTACCACTTGACAAGGCTGCGCAGCAGGCGGCGGAACTGGTACCGCTCGGCCTGCGTTTTCTGGTTGTAGCGGTCTGCCACCGGCTTCAAGACGCTGCTCATGCGGCCCACGGCATTTTTGTCCTGCTTGGTGCTGCGGAAATACTCCTTGGCAAAGGCTTCCACGTCTGCATCGGAATAAACGGCAAAGCTCCGCAGCTCCTTCTGGGTCTTGTAAATGAGGTCGGTGTTGACCTCCTGCTCCAGAAAGGTTTCCTGATAAAACGGCTGGAAGGCCTCCCGGATGTCCTCTGCCTTGTTCACAAAATCCAACACAAAGGTGTCGATTTTGCCGGGGCAGGTACGGTTCAGACGGGAGAGGGTCTGCACCGCCTTGACGCCCTTCAGCTTTTTGTCCACGATCATGGTGTGGAGCAGCGGTTCGTCAAAACCGGTCTGGTACTTTTCTGCCACGATGAGCACGTCGAAGTTGTTGTGGAACTCCTTTTTGGTCTGGCTCTCTGCAATGTGGCTGCCGTCGGCGCGGACGTTCAGGGACTGCTCCGTGTACTCCACGCCGCCGTCCGGTACGGCACCGGAAAACGCCGCTAAGATTTGCACATCGTCATAACCCTGCTCGGCAATGTAGCGCTTGACCTCGTGGAAGTACCGCACCGCCGCCAGCCGGGAGGAGGTGACTACCATCATCTTGCCCCGCCCGCCGATCTTGTGGCTGGTGGTCTCCCGGAAGGTCTCTACAATGATCTTTGCCTTTTGGCTGATGTTGTAGGGGTGCAGTTCCTCGTACTTGCGGATAAGTTTTGCCGCCCGGCTGGCAGGCAGGTCGGGGTTGTCCGGGATGGTCTTGGCAATCTTGAAGCAGGTGGTATAGGTCATGTAGTTTTGCAGCACATCCAGAATGAACCCTTCCTCGATAGCCTGCCGCATACTGTAAATGTGGAAAGGGTGGTGGCTGCCGTCCGGGTACTCGGTGCCGAACAGTTCCAGCGTGGCGGCTTTTGGGGTGGCAGTAAAGGCAAAGAAGGACAGGTTCTTGTGCCGTCCGTGGGAGGTCAACTCCTTCACCAGTGCATCCTCCGGGTCGATCTCGTCCTCCGCTTTGCCCTCCAGCTCGGCATATTCCCGCAGCGCATCCTCGGTGTCGGCAAGGGCGGCTTTCAGCTTCAAAGCAGAGGTGCCGGTCTGGGAGGAGTGCGCTTCGTCGATGATAACGGCATAGTTCTTCCCGGCGGTCTTGTTTACCTCAGTATAGATGACCGGGAACTTTTGCAGCGTGGTGATGATGATGCGTGCGCCGTTGTTGATGGCATCCCGCAGGTCGCCGGAGTTTTTGTCCTCGCCGATGGCCTCCACCGCACCCAGCGTGTGGTCGAAGCCGGAGATGGTCTCCTGCAGCTGTGCGTCCAGCACGGTGCGGTCAGTCACCACGATGACGCTGGCAAACACCGGCTTGTTCTCGGTGTTGAACAGGGAAGCCAGCCGGTACGCCGTCCATGCAATGGAGTTGGACTTGCCCGACCCGGCGCTGTGCTGGATGAGATAGTGCTGCCCGGCACCCTTCTGCCGCACATCTGCCACCAGCTTGCGCACCACGTCCAGCTGGTGATACCGGGGAAAAATCAGTTTTTTTCCGTCCTGCAGGCTCATAAACTTTTGCAGGATGTCCATCATGCTGTCCTTCTGGAACACTTCTTCCCAGAGGTAGGCGGTAAGGTAGCCGTTGGGGTTGGGCGGGTTGCCTGCACCGCCGTCCCGCCCGGCACCGTTAGAGCCCTGATTGAAGGGCAGAAAGCGGGTGTCCTTACCCGCCAGCCGGGTGGCCATCCACACCTCGGTCAGGTCTACGCAAAAATAGCCCAGAATGCGCTTATTGAACTGGAAACACACCTCCCGGGGGTCCCGGTCGTGCATCCACTGCTGTTTGGCGTTCTCCACGGTCTGCCCGGTGAACTGGTTCTTCAGCTCAAAGGCGAACACCGGGATGCCGTTTACCGCCAACACCATGTCCACCGAGTTGTGGGCGGTGTCGGAGTAGAACCACTGCCGGTTGCAGGTGATCTCGTTTTGGGCGTAGCGCTGGGCGTCCTTCTGGTTCAGCGCAGATTCCGGCTGAAAATAGCACACCCGGAACCGCCGTCCCCGGTGCTTGAACCCATACCGCAGCACCGAAAGCAGCCCGTCCGCATCGCAGGCATTGTTAAAGGCCGTGCAGAACTTCCGCACCGGGTTTACCGGGTTCTGCTTTTCAAAAAATGCCCACTCGTTGGGCTGGGTCTTTTGCACAAAGCGGATGAGGGTATCCACAAACAGCCCCAGCTTGGGGTCGTAGCAATCCCCGTTTCGGGTGTAGCCCCCGGCAGGGGAGAGCAGCGCCGCCGCAATGTCCGATTCAAACTGCTTTTCGGTGGTGTTGAGGGGCATAGTTAGACCTCCTTAGTTTTTCATTACATGGGTTTGACAGTCAATAGCGTCAAATTTTATTACTTTTTCTTTGCAGGAAAGTTTTGGATGTGGGTCGCCGGTATACTCTTCAATTCGGAAGCGCAAAGGATATTCATACAAATTGAAATTGCTATCGTAAACGCCAAGTGAGATAGATTCAATAGAAGAGAATATAAAAATTGAGATGAGATTTCCAATAATTTGAAAAGTTTCAAAAGGTTTTATGGGGGATTTAGTCGGGAAAGCGTAAGGAGAACTATTGATTTTTATATAAGCAAAGATGCCAGTACTATTACTCACATTAGTAAGAACTAAATTTTCCCAATGATAAACAACAGAAGTTTGGGTTAACGAAGGAAGGGGAGCGGCAGAATCATTCGGGATGGAAAGTGTTTTAATATTTTGAATTTCGCTTTTAGAAAGATCAACTAAATGCTGTACGACTAAGTAAGGTTTGATGCTCTCTAAATAATTGCGTCGCTCTTTCTTTTGCTCGTGCTTGATAGTTAACCACACGCCACCGAAAGTAAATAGACCACCGATAATACTAGACAATATAGAAATAATAATATTTGAAGCTGTCTCCATTTTACACCTCCCGTTTCCCCGTTACAACCTCATAAATCAAACTCTTCTTGTAGCTTTCCAGTTCTTTCACCAGCTGCTCCTTCTTTGCAATCAGCTTATCAATCTCGGCGCACTTGGCGTCAAGGTAATCGGCAATTTCTTTTTGTTCGGTTAATGAAGGAACGGGCAGAAGATAGTTGCATATCGTAGAAATATTAACATGTGGAGCTGTGCTGCCGATTGTATCTAAAGCACCCTGCATATACACTGTTTCGGAGTTAAGAGCATACATAGCATACTTGGGATAGAGCAACCGAGTATTGCAACGAAACTGCATTACACGTTGTCCAAGACAATATTTATTACTTTGAGGAACGAGACAAGCGAGACCCCAACTTCCTTCGCGTCCATAGACAATATCATCTTTGTCTAATGTCAAACGACGAGTGCGCTTTTTATATTCAGCTTCATCAAGGCGGTACATGTCTTCATCACAGCGCAAGGATGCTAGAGATTGGTCAGAAGTTCGAATTACTAAGTAGTTGCCTGTAAATGTATAAATGGGAGTTTCATGTGGACAATCAACGATAATATCCATTAAATACTTAAGCTTGACATTCGGGCAGTTCAGCGTTGTCACAGCCTGAGTAATAACCGCTTGTTTGAGCTTTTTGTATTCCTCAATGCTGGAGCGGGTTTTGAAAAGTATTTTATCAATACTTGAGCATTCTAAATCTAGAAAATCAGCTCTTGATTTTTGCTCATCAAGAGGAAGGGTGAAAAGCCGGACTTGTGCAAAGTTAGAATAACGCATTGCCTGACCATCACGAACCATATTTGTGGTTCGTTGCAGGGCGTCAATATAAACTGAGGACTTCAAAAGCCATCTATAAAAGCGTGGGTAAACTAATTCAAGATTCGGGACAAGCATAACGTATGCGGAGCTAATAGCGCCGGATTTTGTGCTGTATTCCAGTCCGCCTTGAAAACTACGCATACTGATTACAAAATCACCAGCTTCGACGTGTTTGAGAATATCAAAATCTTTTTCAACAGTAACAACTTTAGAGCCAGTCAGCTCCATATAGTCATCCTGATAAAGAATGCCATGTTGTTGGCTAGAGGTAAGCTGGCGCTCGCCTTTCTGTGCCTTGTCTTTACGCTGAGTGAAGAGAGCTTTTGGGTTTATGGTTCTCCACCCCTCCGGGATCTCCCCGATCCATTCAATGCCGCTGTCTTTCATCTTACGCATTTCCTGCACCATGCTTTCCGTATTCTGCAACTAGATAGTTGACAATTGCGCTGCAAGTAACCATCATAAATTTGGCTTCTTCAAAAGTGACAGTACTTTCGGTTTCGCGCTCGGAGTGACGGATGCCGCCTTCGTCAGAAGCATAGCCGTATAGGGCCAAGATGGCTGATTTTAGGCTGCCATGAATGTTCATGCCATTGGCAATTAAACTGTTGAGAGCATCTTTCAGAGCGGCTTTTTCGTTGCCAGAGATTACTTTGCAGACGGATTCCACAGCACTGATACTTTCTTTGATGCAGTTTTTGTAGTCAGGATGTTCACGGTCAGATAAAAATCCAAGGGCCTTTTGAAGCTGAGCACGCGCACCGTCAAAAGGAGTTTGACAAGCTTGGCCAATTTCTTGCGCTTCGCTTTCATCCGTGATAGGAACAATTTGCTTGGAAACAAAACGATAACCGATATGTTCTTGCTCGAATATATTGTTAAAGTTTTGATAGACAGTGTTTTTAGTCCCGGAGCGGTATTCTACAAGATTACAAACATACTCAATAATATCGAGGACTTCATTATAAGGAGCAGTTGTAATTACTTCCTTGACGCTAGAATAAATGACTTTCCAACTATAGCTATCAGAATAATGATGCTCATCATGTTCATGAAAAACATTACGAATCATATTTTTACAAAATGATATTTCATAAGAGGAGGGGTATTCAGGAAAAAGGGCAGCAGAAGAACTGTATTGAATTGCAAATGTACTATACAGAAAATCATAGATACAATTGCATAATGCAATCCGAGAACAGTTGTCGAATTCAGTTGATTGTATAGCATCAGAAAATTGGATGATTTTATTTCGTTCACTAAATCCACCCCGAACTTTAATCATGCTTTTCCGTTCATTCTTATCCATAAATTACCCCTCCTTATGGAACAACTCTGCCAGCCCGGCGGAGATATCCTGTTCCAGTGCGGTAATGCGTGCCACGATATCCTCCACGGCTTCCGGCGCCTGATACTCATAGAAATAGCGGGTCATGGGGATCTCGTAGCCCACCTTGGTCTTGCTGTGGTCGATCCATGCGTCGGGGGCGTAGGGCAGAACTTCCCGGGCAAAGTAGGCGTCAATATCCTGCACCAGCGGCACGTTTTCGGTGTCCCGCAGGCTGGTGTCCGGCACAGGCTTGCCGCGTTTCAGGAGAATGTTGCCTGCCTCGTCCCGCTGGGGGCGCTCCACCACGATCTTGTTGTAGCCGAACTCCACGCTCTCGAACACCTTGCTCTCGCAATAGATGCCGTTTTTGTCGCCGTACACCTTGCCGTTGGCAAACTCACCGTAGGCGGTGACGATCAGCTCCCGGCAGGCATCGGTGATGTCGTTGCGCTTGGTGCCGATGCTCTTGCGGCGTGGCTCAAAGCAGTGACTGGCGTCAATAAGCTGCACCTTGCCCGCACGGTGGGCGGGCTTATCCTTGCTGAGCACCCAGATGTAGGTGGAGATGCCGGTGTTCATGAACATATCGGTGGAAAGCTGGATGATGCAGTCCAGCCAGTCGTTTTCCAGAATATACTGCCGGATGTTGCTGGGCCCGCTGCCGGCATCGCCGCTGAACAGGGGAGAGCCGTTCTGGATAATGGCCATCTTGCCCTTGTTTGCCAGCTTGGCAAGGCCGTTCAGCACAAAAAGCTGCTGACCATCGCTGATCTTGGGCAGACCGGGCGCAAAACGCCCCATCTCGCCCCGGGCGGCTTCGGCTTCCACCGCCTTCTGCTCCCTCTTCCAGTCAATGCCGAAGGGCGGGTTGGAGATGATGTACTGGAAGGTGAATCCGGGGAACTGATCCTCTGACAGGGTATCACCGAACCGCATATTGTTGGGGTCGCCGCCGCGGATCATCATGTCCGCCTTGGCGATGGCAAAGGTGGAGGGATTGAACTCCTGCCCGAAGCAGGTCACCTCAATGTCGCTGTTCAGCTCGTGGATGCGCTCCTCCATGCAGCTGAGCATCTGGCTGGTTCCCATGGCCATATCGTAAACGGTCATGCTGCTGGTATCGAGGTCGGCTTCGGACAGCAGCAGGTCGGTCATCAGGTAGATGATATCCCGGCTGGTGAAGTGGGCTCCGGCTTCCTCGCCAAAGCTTTCGGAGAACCGCCGCACCAAGTCCTCAAAGATGTAGCCGCAGTCCACGGCACTGATCTTGTCCGGGCCGAGATAGCCCTTCTCGGAGCCGAACTCCTTGATAACGAGGTAGAGGGTGTTGCTCTCCACCATCCGCTTGATGATGTTGTCAAAGTCGAACTTTGCCAGCACGTCCTGTGCGTTGGCAGAAAAGCCGGACAGGTAATCCCGGAAGTTGGATTCAATGTTGTCCGGGTCTGCCAGCAGGGTCTCGAAGGTAAAGCGGCTGGTGTTATAGAACTGGTAACCGGAGGCCTTCTGCAAAAAGCCGTCGATGACCTGCAGCTTTTTCACCTTTTCGTAGGTGTCCAGCACTGCCTGATGGGTGGGCAGCAGGCAGTCGTGGAACCGCTTCACCACGGTCATGGGCAGAATGACCAGACCGTACTCGTGGGGCTTGAACGGCCCCCGCAGCATATCGGCCACGTTCCAGATCATGGCGGCTTTTTCGGCAATGTTGGCACCTACGGCGGTGATCTTATCGTTTGGCATACGTTGCTCCTTATTTTTTGTGATATGTGGACATCCTAATCTTACAACAATTGGTGTCCTATAAATCGGATAGCAGAATGCTTTTCCTGAAAAATGATTCTTGCATCTATTGTACCACGGATTTTGAGGAATGACTATATTTTGCCAAAAAGAAATGCCCGCCTGAAAACCAGACGGGCATACTGTAAATCAAATCATTTGAAAATGCTTCAATGCTTCCACAATCGCATCCTCTTTTTCCTTCGGACACTGAGGCTGCTTTGCGTTTTCGGATTTAGCCTTGTGGTGGTTCTCCCGTACCTCCAGACCGCATTTCTGCTTGACCTGCGAGATATACAGGGAAGATACCTTCAGTCCAGTCTGTTCCAACACACGGGCCTTGATTTCGGGATAGGTCGCACCTTTCTGCAATCCGGAGGTGTCCATGCCCTCCAAAGAGAACTCTACACGTACTTTTTTGGCGTCGATCTCGCCCTTGGAAAGTGCGATTACACATTCCACATGTGTCGTCGCTAGAATCGGAACACATGGATTCAGCCTCGTTAGAAGCATGGGAACACAAAACAGCAGGGGAGTGGTTCTCCTTGCTATTCTTGCGAAGCGGCTTGAAATTCTTGCCGTCCACACTGTTTTTGAACCCGGTCTTGTAAACAAAGACAATCATGTAGGGGTCTTTGTTCCCATTACTATCATAACCGCCCACGATTACTTTTTCAACTATACTTTCAAAAATATGTCGGTCAAAGGTGTCCAGAACCTCGTTCTGTTCAAGGGTCTGCCGGAACGTGGCAACACGCTTGCGCATTGTAGATTCGGTTTCGGCTGCATCTTGCAGGCTTTCACACTCTTTCTGCAACTGCTCAATCTGGCTGGACAGGTCCAAATACTTTCGGTCGTAGGTCTCCTTGTCGATGGTATCTTCAAGACGCATATCAACCAGCTTGTTTTTCTTGACTTCCAGAGCGTGAATATCTCTTTCGGCTTTCGCAAGACGCTTGCCCGCGTTGCTTTCAGAAAGAGTTTCTTCTGTCCGTTTCATAAACTCGTCCAGAACATCCTTGTTATTCTGGCACAAGAGGCGATAAGATTCTACAAAAGCCCGCTCAATCGTTCTTTCGTCAACGCCCTTGCTCTCCGGGCAGAACTTTTTTCCTTTTTTGGTGGAAACAACACATTGCCAGATTGCTTTATTATATTGTGAACTGCTATGCCAACTCCTCCTTGTCAGGGTGCCACCACAGAAACCACATTCTATCATGCAGCTAAAAGCGTATTTCCGGCTGAACTTTTCACGTTTGCCGTCTACATTAAGGCTGCGGGGCTTTGCACGCCGCCGCAAAATTTCTTGGGCGGCTTCAAAGACTTCTTCCGAAATAATGGGCTCGTGGTGCTCACGAATATAAAATTGATCTTCCTCGCCGAAGTTGTACAGACGCCGTTTTGAAATAGGGTCAACGGTGAATGTCTTTCCTAACAAAATGTCGCCTTTGTATTTTTCGTTTTTGATAATGCCGATTACGGTACTGTCCGCCCATTTGGGACTGCCGCGTTTGGTTTTATAACCTAAGTTTTCAAGTTCTTTGGCAATAACCGAACCACCGGCACCCTCCGTGTATCGCTGAAAAATGTAACGGACAACAGCCGCTTCTTCTTCGTTGACGGTGAGGGTTTTGTCCTCTGGATTGTAGTCATAGCCTAAACAGCCCTGAAAACCGACCAGCTCACCGCGCTGCATTTTCATCTTCAAGCCCTTTTTGACATTCGCAGAAATATTTTCGACTTCCTGCTGTGCAACAGAACTTAAAATCACAAGGAGCAGTTCGCCGTCCATAGTAAGGGTGTTGATGTTTTCTTCTTCAAAAAACACAGCCACACCTTTATCTTTGAGCATCCGAACATATTTCAGAGTGTCAAGCGTGTTTCGTGCAAACCGCGAAATGGATTTGGTAATCACCATGTCCACGTCACCGTTCATACAGTCGTTGATTAACCGCTGGAAATCCTCGCGCTTTTTCACCTGCGTACCTGTGATAGCTTCATCAGCATAGATGCCGGCCAAAGACCATTCCGGCTTACTTTTTATAAGTTCGGTATAGTATTTGACCTGCGATTTGTAGCTGTTCAGCTGATCTTCGGTATCAGTACTGACACGACAATAGGCAGCTACGCGTAGCCTTTTTTCAAAGTTTGTACGCGCTCGTGGTGAGAGCGTGTTGTGCGCTTTAATGACTTCAACATCTTTCATGCTTGACCTCCTTGTTGAATGTGTTCCTTTCATTGCGTTAATCATAACGCCAGTGCGACACAAAATCAAGAGGATAGTTCGGAAACCACACGATAATCTTTCATTAAGCGCTGTTTGATAAGGGAATACTCTCTATCGGTTATGAGCTTTCTTTCCAACAGCTGCTTCAAAAAAGCAAGCTGAATGCTATAACGTATCAAATTTTGTTCTTTCAAAAATATCCCCCTTTCACAAAATAAAAAATGAGCCAACGGATGGCTGCTGGCAGCAGCCCACGGGAATCTCACCCCTGCATTCCTCATGCAGCCCTACTCATTGCCTGCGACGCTCTGAACGCTCGGACTTTGACGGTAAGGGAGTATCAGCCTGTCTGTATGTCATGGCCCGCAAGCAGCCGCGCTTGCATTGCGGCGGGGTGGAGATCGCTCCGCTTTTCAGAGAAAAGCATCGTGGCGCACCCGCCGTCCGGCTCGATACAGACAGCAACGTATCCGTTTGCCCTATGATGCACCGCCATTATCCTGCGAGCATGTTTTTCAAGGTGCAGTCCCGAAACGTGGAAAGGGTCAGACCGTTTCGGCTTTGGTTACAATAGAAGAAATCAGTTTGATTTCCAGATGGCGTTTCATGTACTCGTCTATGCACACATGAGGCTGACCGTGCTTGTCATAGAGAATGCCTGTACAGAGCTTGTTGATATAACCTCTGTAATGTCGCAAAACCTGTTCAACTGCATCGGTGTCCCCAGCGCAGGCAGAACGAATCACCGAGAGCGGCAAAAAATCTCTGCTCGTGTGTTCATAGGAGTTCATTTACGCCTAACCTCCCTCCGGCAAGTGCGCCTTTAGCTTTTTTTGCAGCTCGTTCAGCGTTTTTGTCCGGTGGCGCTGTACAGCACTCCGGGACATTCCCATGAGGTCGCCAATCTCGCCATCGCCCAGTTCCAGAACACAAAACAGAATCAGAATGCTTTGTTCTTGCTTCGGCAGGGCGGTAAACGCATTGGCAACAAGTTCATTGTCGATGTGCAGATCACAGCCGTAGGACGAAAATACAAATTCTTCACTTGGATAATAGTCTACACTCGTGAGCTGCCCCAGTTCTTCCAACGAAAGAACGCTGAATGACTTTTCACGGTCGAGCAGGCGTTTTTTGTTTCGGTGATAGTTCCGGGCCTCATTTCGCAGCACCGCTTTGCAGAACGCATCGAATCGGTACTGTTCGCCATCGTTGCGAGGGATAGCTTCCATCTTCTCACCCCCTTTCCGTGGGGATGTCGGGTGGATTTTTCCCTTTCCGCTAATATGACACCTGAAACACCCGATTCTGCCCGCTTTTTTGAAAATTTCCAAAAATATTTTTGAAACAGGCAGCTTTTCAGGCGGCAATAGAAAAGCCCAGCAGACCGAAAACGGCCAACCGGGCATAATGGCAGCACGAAACGCGCAGTATCTACATCGTATAGTACATAGTAAAAGCCCTGCTGACCCTGTGCGGGAGCAAGGCTTTTTTTGACAGTTCAAAGCTAGGCGTTCGATAGAATATCAGGCGCATGGCGGCATCCTCCTAGTGGCCGCCATACGGACGATGAAACGCTTTGATAAGCAAAAAGAACCGGCGGCCTTGATTTTCTCAAACACCGCCGGTTCAAAATGGGCGCAAAGAGTCACCTGCTCAAACCAACGGTTTTTTTCTTTCCCCGTTGGGCGGGGCAGGCTCTTATCGTATACTAAAATAAAAAAGAGCCGATAATCACAAGTGAATTTACCTTGTGCATTATCGGCTCTGCGTCTGTGCGTCTGGCTCTTGGATGATAGATAAATTTAGTTTTCTTACCGCAATCAGGGTTTCATGTTTGCATTTAGGACAATATAACGGAAAATTATCCAATATTGTATCATCGCGAATTTTCAATCGCGTTTTGCTGCCGCAAAAGGGGCATAAAATCCATTCTATCTTCATGTTATCTTCCTCTGTGCTTGGCTTTCTTTTTTTCCTGCCGTATGGCAAACTGGCGGTCTTTCTCCGCATCTTTCTGCTCACGACTCTTGGTTTGTCGTTCCAGCTTACATTGCTCATGCTGGAGTTTCAACGCCTGCTGCGCCTTTGTTCCAATGCCTTTATCCTGCAGTTGGCTTTGAATTTCGCGCTGCATACGTTTGGGATTGATTTTTCGCTCCATGGCTACTTCGGCCTGGATTGGGGGACTAAATTTCAACTTGTGCCAATTCTTCAGCAGAAACTCATAGACCTCGTAATCTTTGGGCTCTGAGCCAAAAGTGATTTTGCATACCTCGTACTTACCGTTATCCGTTCTTTCATATAGACCGATCCAAAACGGAGCTTCGAACAGGATGGTCAAACTGCTTTGGGGGCCTGTACTCATTCTTCTAAGAACTGCCCTTCAAAGTGATCCAGCCATTCCAGAAGGGCTCGATAGAGAAGCTGCTGCTGCTCAAAAATCGTTCTCCCAACCAAAGGAATGTCTGCAAATTCCCGCGCATAGCCCTCGTTCGATTCAGCCGAGGACTGTATGCTCCGGCGCAAAGTCGAAACCAGCTCCAACGCTTCGGCTTTGTCCATCTTGTTCAAATTGGTAATGACCACATTGAAATCGAATAGCAAGGGTACTGTGCCAGCGGCACAAGAGGCCATCAGCTCCTTGAAATACGCTCTGCCCTGATCGGTAATGGAATAAATGGCCTTATCCGCAAACTTATCGCCCTTGACAATATCGCTTTGAAGATAGCCCTTATCGCTCAGCTGGAGTACTTTTCTATAAATAGAAGGTACACTTATTTTTGTCCAGCGAGAAAGATGGTGGTACTCCACATCCTTTTGAATGTCATAGGCGCTTTGGGGTTTCTCCAAAACAATGCCAAGTATAACTAAATCGATTGATGACATAACGACACCTCCACTTTTACTATTATCAATAGTACTATTAATGATAGCAAAAGTCAAGGCAACTGACCAAAAATGAACTTCAAAACTTTTTTCGTTGGCCCTCTTATTAAGCCATCTACCCAGTAGCATTTTCCTTTTCTTCCACCGAGGGAATCACAGAAAAAGTGAAAACAGAGCCGATAACATCGGAGTTTTTTCTCTGTGTTATCGGCTCTGCGTCTTAGCGTCTGGCTCTTGCACGATGGATAGATTTAGTTGTCGAACTGCGATTAAAGTTTCATGCTTGCATTTGGGACAAAACAATGGGAAATTTTCAAGAATGGTATCGCTGCGGATTCTTAATCGTGTTTTACTGCCGCAGACAGGACATAATACCCACTCAATATGACTCATATCCTTATTGCCCGCAGCAAGTAACCCGATATTCCTTGATATGACCGGGGTAAGAATGTACTTTGTCCATAAGCGGCCCTCTTGCTCCCATTGTAAATGCGATGTCACTGCTTTTAATCGACATGAGAATATCCCCACAGGAAAGATTCAAATATCGCATCGTGTTTTCGGGCAGCCTCACAACACCGTTTTGAGAAATATGCAGCCAAGTATAGCCTCGTCCTTTATAGCGAACGAATTCTCCTTCATCAATCGTGTACTGTGACAATGCGGGACAATCATCTAATATATGCTTCAATTTTGATTGCCCAAGTAATTGTTTGCTGGTCACGCAAAATCCGCCCGTGATTTTGCTCCCCGTGAAAATAATAATGCGTCCTTCTTTTTGAACGGGATATTGTTCAAGAGTCTCTGCCGGAAAAAGTATTTCTCGCCTATTGCTGATGGCAGAAAGTCCAAATACATATTTTCCACCCTTATTTAGTTGCGGCATTTTACTCCCCCTTGTATTTTGATTATAACTGTGGTACAGTTATAATATAATGTTGTAGTACTCTATATATAGAGTACTACAACTTAAAACTAAAGTCAAGGGGTATGCGTTATGCTCTCGAAATCTGCTACTATGTTATTGGGTCTGATCAATCAAAGACCGCTTAATCCATATGAAATTATCAAGCAACTACAAATCATGAATGTTCATCGTTGGTACAACATCGCCAATTCGACAGTCTACGCTACACTAAAAGTCTTAGAGAAAAAAGAATATATTTATGGCAGCGTTGAAAAGGATGGAAATATGCCCGACAAGACGATTTACTCGCTTACAGAC
This sequence comes from Faecalibacterium sp. 3, assembly GCF_048323735.1. NCBI lineage: Bacteria > Bacillati > Bacillota > Clostridia > Eubacteriales > Oscillospiraceae > Faecalibacterium > Faecalibacterium sp. 3. Next base: position 2,470,467 of record NZ_JBLWFN010000001.1, on the reverse strand, counting down.
AAAGGGAAACAAGAATTTGTGGCAACATTACAGCAATCAATTTTGTCCTTCGACTATGATACCAACATTTTCTCGATTGCCGCATTTTTTATTGATGCGTTAGATGATCCGCAAAGTCTGCTTTCACAGCGTTTGAAAATATTAAATAGTTATCTTGAGGGAATTGAGCAGCAGATAACAGTCATAAAAGACGACATACCTTCCATTGCAAAAGCTAATATTGAACGAACTAAATATATTGTTGAAGCAGAAATTGCAGGTACTGAGAGTTTGATTCATGCAATATTGTAATGACCAACTGTTGAAAGCTGCTTGGTATCTGATAAACTAGGTGCGCAACCCCGGATTATGAATTATAAAATGTAGACAGAACGGACATAGCAACATTTCGCCAATCGCCCATGAAATATAAAATGTATATGGGTGATGCAGAATGGCGAAAATTGAGGACTGTCCCGGCTTTGAAACGTTCGGAGCGGATGTCAAGGCAGCACGAAAGGCAAAACAGCTTTCCCGCAGTGCGCTGGCCGACATGATACATTGTGACAGCCGGTATCTTGCGAATATCGAGAACGAGGGCACGCTGCCCAGCCTGCCGGTGGTGATTCAGCTGATAAAAATATGCGGTCTGCCCGTGGAACGGTACTTCAACCCGGAACTCATGCGGGAAGAAAGCGCGGAGCGTCAACGGGTCAGCCACAAGCTGCAGCTTTGCCCGGAAGAATACTTGCCCATCGTAGAAGGCGCCATTGACGGTGCCCTGCGAATCCAACAACAAGAGAAAGAGCCCGTGTGTGTCTGATTGTCATGCACGGTCATTGAGAGGATGCAAAAGCGTCCTCTTATTTTTTTTTGCATTTTGCGGGCAAAACGGGGGTGTTGTGGTGTCATAGTAGTAGGGAAAGGTAACGTAGCAAGCATAGGGAGTGTAGCCACTCCCGGCAGAAATGCTTGCTGGGGAGTACCCCAGACCCCCAAGAAACGAGGTGAAACTATGGCGAACCGAACCCGAAAAATTGTTCTGCGTGTTCCCGTGACGCCGGAGGAACAGGAACTTATCCGGCAGAAGATGGCTCTGCTGCATACCCGGAACTTTTCTGCATACGCCCGGAAGATGCTGATAGACGGTTATGTTGTCCACATCGACACCACCGACATCCGGGCGCAAACCGCCGAACTGCAAAAGATTGGTGTCAACGTCAATCAGATTGCGCGGCGGCTGAACAGCATGGGGCCGCTGTACACACAAGACGTTGCGGACATCAAGGGAGCATTGGCGCAGATATGGCAGTTACAAAGATACATCCTATCAAGTCAACGCTGAAAAAGGCATTGGACTACATCGAGAATCCGGCCAAGACGGACGAAAAAATGCTGGTGTCCTCCTTTGCCTGCTCCTACGAAACCGCCGACATCGAATTTGAACTGCTGCTGTCACAGGCCATGCAGAAAGGCAACAATCTGGCCCACCACTTGATACAGTCTTTTGCGCCGGGCGAAACCACGCCGGAGCAGGCCCACGAGATTGGTCGACAGCTTGCAGATGAAGTCCTGCAAGGAAAATATCCCTATGTACTGACCACGCACATTGACAAGGGGCACGTCCACAACCACATCATTTTCTGTGCTATGGACATGGTGAACCAGCGGAAGTATGTTTCCAACCGGCGGAGCTATGCTTACATCCGGCGCACCAGTGACCGACTTTGCAAGGAACACGGCCTGTCCGTGGTAATGCCCGGCCAAGACAGAGGCAAGAGCTATGCCGAGTGGGACGCACACCGCAAGGGCACAAGCTGGAAGGCGAAGCTGAAAGCTGCCATAGATGCAGCCATCCCGCAGGCCAAGGATTTTGACGATTTTCTGCGGCTCCTGCAGGAGCAGGGCTACGAGGCCAAGCGTGGCAAGTATGTTTCGTTCCGTGCGCCCGGACAGGAACGGTTCACCCGCTGCAAAACGCTGGGCGAAGCCTACACCGAGGAAGCCATCATCGAACGCATCAAAGGGCGGTTCGTGGAGCGGAAGCCCAAAGAAAACCGCAAAATTTCGCTGCGGATTGATTTGGAGAACAGCATCAAGGCCCAGCAGTCTGCAGGGTATGAGAAGTGGGCAAAGCTCCACAATCTGAAACAGGCGGCCCGGACGCTGAACTTTCTGACGGAGCATGAAATTGATAGTTACCCGGATTTGGAAAGCCGGGTGGCCGAGATCACCGCCGCCAGCACCGAAGCTGCCGCCGCGCTGAAAGCGGCTGAACGCCGACTTGCAGAAATGGCCGTGCTGATAAAGGATGTCACCACCTGTAAAGAGCTGCGACCATTGGTGCAGGAGTACCAGCGGGCCGCTGACAAAAAGCAGTTCCGACGCAAGCATGAAGGCACCCTGATTCTCTATGAAGCAGCGGCCAAGGCCCTGAAAGAACAGGGCTTTCAAAAGCTGCCCGACCTCTACACCCTGAAAGCCGAGTATAAGCAACTGGCCGAGCAGAAAGACCAGCTGCAGCGGCAGTACGCCGAAGCCAAACGCCAGATGCAGGAGTATGACATCATCAAGCAGAATGTGGACGGTGTTCTATTCCAGAATCACAGGCAGGAGAGGGATAAGACCCTGTAAGCATTACTTGACAACGACACATTACTTTCAACTAAAATAATGTGCGATTGTCAATTCGCCGTTGACGAACACACATTATTTCTATATAATATAATGTGTGAATGTCAAGTGAGGTGATAGCATGAACAACATGGGCAAAGTAGAAAAAATAGTGCAGTCTGCCCCCAATGGCATCATTACGGCCGCACAGTTGACGAAAGCCGGATTACATCGGGGCTATCTGCATGATTTTGTCGAGAGCGGGGAACTGTACCGTTTCGGGCGCGGCCTGTATGTACAGAGCAGTGCATGGGAAGATGATTTTTACCTGTTGCAGCGGAAGTATAGCCGCGGCATCTATTCGCATGATACCGCCCTTTATCTGCTGGGCTATTCTGACCGCACCCCGGCAAGATACACGATGACCTTTCCCAAGGGCTACAATGCACTGTCCTTGAAGCAGGAGGAGTTGATCGTCAAGCGTGTTATTCCAGAAAATTATGACTTCGGCATTATTGAAATCCAATCGCCATCCGGCAATCCCATTCGTGTTTACGATTTGGAACGGACGCTGTGCGACATCCTGCGCGGCAGTGGGAGCGATATACAAATTGTTGGTGCAGCCATGAAGCGTTACGCCGCATCCAAAGACAAAGACATTCACAAATTGATGCAGTACGCAGAACGACTTCGTGTGAAGCCAAAGGTTCTGCGCTACATGGAGATTTTATTATGATTACAAAAAATCCGATGCAGTTAAAAGCCTATATCAAAAAGAAAGCAGCCGAGAAGCATATTTCCGCGCAACTTGTGATGCAGAACTATGTGCTGGAAAGACTGCTGGAACGCATTTCGCTTTCACCGTATAAGCATAACTTCATTATCAAAGGCGGCTTTCTGGTGTCGGCTATCGTTGGTCTGGACACACGAGCCACTATGGATTTGGACACAACTATCAAAGGCTTTACGTTGACCCATGAGGCTATCCTTTCCATTTTCAAAGATGTGTGCGCAGTCCAGATTGACGATGATGTGCAGTTTGAAGTTATGGGCGCTGCGGACATCCGGGAAACAGACGATTACCCCGGAATCCGTGTGTCGCTGAAAGCCAACTACCCACCGATCAGCGTTCCGCTGACGGTGGATGTTACCACTGGCGATATGATAACGCCCCGCGAGATCGAGTACACCTTTTCAATGCTGTTCGATGACCGCACAATCAGCGTTCTGGCCTACAATCTCGAAACGGTTCTGGCCGAAAAGCTGGAAACCGTACTGTCCCGCAATATTGCAAACACCCGTCCGAGAGATTACTACGACATCTACATTCTGTACGCTCTGCGCGGGGCAGAGTGCGACAAGGCAACGCTGCGGCGGGCACTGGAACGGACAACGGAAAAGCGCGGTAGCGGTAAAATTTTAACGCAGTACCCGGAGATTATGCAGGAAATCCGGGGGAGCGATATACTCCGTAAGCAATGGAACAAGTATAGCAGGGAATACGACTATGCAAAGGATATTTCTTTTGATGATACCTGCAATGCGATTCAAAAAATTATGGACGCAATCGTAATGTAAATCAACAAGTAATATTACGAAAATTTCCAAAATCAAAAATTATAGAAGTGAATTTATAGATTGAAGGCGCAGACTAATGAAAACTGTAAACATCCAAACTGTGAGTGGTGAATTTTCCAGTAGCATCAGAGAAATTACATCTTACACTGAAAGATGTAATCAAGTTTTTGCAGATGAAAAGAAGTATCTATCATATTGTTACGAAAATGCTATAATCATGCTTTATAAGGCATTTGAGCAGTTTGTACTTAGATCGATGATTGCATGTCTTAATCACGACCACTCTTATTTTCAGGAGAAGCACGGAATCAAGTTAGGGAAACATATTAACGATGATGTCTGTGAGTTTCTTATAACAAAAGGTGGATTTTTTGATTTCAGGGGAAAAAGTGGGCTTTACAAAGTTTTAAATGAGATGATTGGCGCAGACCATACTATTGCCACAACTTTTAAAAAAGCCGAGTACAAAGATACTATTGATCAACTTTGCACGATACGAAACTATGCTGCGCATAATAGCTATCAATCGAAACAGGCTGTACTGAAAACATTTAATCTTCAAAGAATTAGTAGCGCAGGTAGCTTTCTAAAACAACAACATCGATTTGAAAATATTGCAAACAGGCTACTTGAGTTGGCAGAAGATGTAAAAAACACTCATCTTCAATAAAATAGCCGGACACAGCAGCCACAAGGCCACCGTGTCCGGCTATTTCTGTGTTGGCAACGACACATCACTTTTGCTGAAAATAATGTGTTATTGTCAAGTCTGTGGTATCACTCACCCACAAAATCAAACCTCTGTCCGTCAAAGTCAGCATCGGTCATGCGATCCAACTTTGCAATGGTGCTGTTTGCCAGTTGCCGCATTTCGGTGTCCATATCCGGCAGGGTGGCCAGCATCCGCACCATCGTTCGACGGCGGTCAGAAGTGTGGTACATACAGATCAAATTTTCTTCTTCTACGCTGAAATTCATGGTCAGACCTCCATTTCGTACTGTTTTCTGCGGGCCGCTGCCTTTATCGGGCTGGCAGCCTGTTTTGTTTCGGAAAGCTGCTTGCGGACGGAAGCGCGGGGCTTGCGAATGTTCTTATCTCGGTTTTCGTTTTTGCCAACCAGCGCGTAGATGCCGAAACGGTCTTTCACGCTGGACAGGTGCAGGGACTTGTACGGCAACATGGCAAGCAGCTGGTCCGTGTCCCGGCTGGATGCCAGCTTGGTGAAATAGGGCGATACCTCCACCATAAAATGATTCTTGTCCGGGCTGTTGGGAGCAGCCAGCCGCTTCATACCGGCCACAATGCGCTGCGCCTCGGCCTCGATCAGCCCAGTGTGCAGTGCCGCAAGGTGTTCCTTGAAGTCACCGGGCCGTGCCGGTTCCCGGCTGTGCTGCTCCTGCCGGATGGCTGCTTGCAGAAGTTCCGGGGCGCGGGGCTGCATTTCATACCGCACGAACTCCCCGAAATATTTGTCCGGGCGACTGTCGAAATGCTCTTTCGGGCCAATCTCCCGCATCCCGCTTTCGTAGATCAGGCGATTGGCACCCACGGGCAGGGCTACATCCCGGATATGCTGGAAGTGCTGCTGATAGTCCAGTTCATACAGATTGCCTTGCACAGTTCCGTTGGCCGCGCCGGTCAGCTCCACCGCATAGGCAAGAATCCTGTCATGGGTCTGTTCGCCGCAGAATTTCCATGTGTTATAGGCTTGCGTGTCTTTGAGCAGCACGTCCCGTTCCCGGAAGCAGAATGTTCCAGAAGGCCGGGACAGCCACAACAGCAGCTTATCTTCCGACTGGTCGCTGCGGGCGGCCTCCCGCAGTATCTTAATGTCAAAGGCAAAATCGCTCTGATAGTATGCGGTGTTCTGGTGCATGATGGCTTCCAGCGCAGCGATCAAGTCCATATTTTCAAACTTCTGCACGGTTTACACCTCCAATTCTTTTGTCTTTTCCCGTGGCGGTGTTTGTTTGCTCTGCTCTTTTTTCGCGGCATCCAGCTGAGCCCGGATGGACGGCTTTTTCGGCTTGGCCGTGTGGGACTTCTTGGCTTTCGGTGCCTTTTCTGCGGCGTTGACTGCGGCGGCAAGGTCCGTCAGAGAGATTTGTTCTCCGGCTTTTGCTTTGGCCTCCAACTCGCCCAGAGAGGGCGCATTGTTCAGCACACCGTCAATCATATTTTCGTTCTGTTCGGTGGAAAGTTCTGCGGTGCGCAGCGGATTTTCCCGTAAGAACTCCGGCACCTGCTGGAAGCCCACACTGTCGCAGTAGTGGGCGGTGTCCTGCCCGTTCTGGTGCAGCACCACTACATCCGAAACAGACAGCGAGTGTCCCTTGAAGTCTGCCGGATGGTCTATATTGAATGTGCGGTAGATGTCCTCCAACGTGGTACCAGCAGTCAGCGGCGCGGCATACACCTCCATATAGTTTGCCTTATCCACGGTTCGGCCAGCGGCCTGCAGGCGGTCGTAGGGCTCAAAACGGTAATCGCGGGTGGAATCTTCATTGCGCAGCTGGTAGATGGAAAAGCTGTCCTGCTGCGGTGCTTCAAAGCCTGCCGCTGCGTATTCCTCTACCGTCATTCCAGCATCGGCCGCTTCCTGCGCGATCTCTGCCTGCACCTGCGCCTTGTAGTCCTGCAAGCTCTGGTCAAAGTCGGCCAGCTTGGGCGGTTCCGGCAAGTTATACTGGCCTTGGTTAAGCAGCGAGCGGCAGTCCTGCACATAGGCCACAACAGTGTTGTAATAGGCAGCCTGTTCCGGCGAAATGTTCTGTTCCTCCCGCAAAGCGGCGGTGGCTGCCTGCTCCATGGCCGAAAGATTGCAATGTTGTTTGAGGTACGGGATAAACTCGTTCAGCACCATTTCCCGCTCTGCCTTGTCTTGTTCCCACGCTTCCGGGCCTTTGTTGTGCAGAACAAAATTTTTCCAGTTCTCGTCCTTGGCGTAGTATTCGTGGTAGTTCTGGATATGCTGAACCAAAGAACCCTCTCCGTCACCAAAATCCTGCCGTCCCTCGTAGTTGTCGGGCTGGCCGTTCAGGGTAAAATCAATACGGAATGCGGTCTTGTCGTACCAGCCGCCCGTGTAGCCGTCCTTTTCCCGGTTCGTGTGCTGGGCGGTGTCCAGTTCTTCAAAAACACGATTCGCCACGGACAGCGGCATGATTTCGCCGTCCTGCAGCTTGTCGCTTTCGCTCCACAGAATCGTGACCGTGGGCTCTGCGGCGGGGTCTGGAATTTTAACGGGTGCGGGAATTTCGTTGGCCTTTTCCGCCGCCTCTTGGAACGCCGCCAGCTTGTCGCCCAACAGGACTTCCGCCACCGCGGCTGTCTGCCCCAGCAGATTAAGTGCTTCCTGCCCGGCATCCGGCAGGGTCAGACCGGGCGCGTCCAGCTGCCCACCGTCCAGAGCCGTGTGGTCCGGGCCATACAGAGTGTAGTCATAGCCGGAATCGCAGGTCTGGATGAACAGCGTATTGCCGTTGTCCAGCGCAAATGCGGCTTTCTGTGCGGCGGAAAGGTCTGCTTCCCGCTGCTGGCGCAGTTCTGCCAGATGTTCGTCCAGCGCAGAGATCAGCTCATGGGCCGCGCTGCGAATAATTTCCAGAGAGGCTTTTAGTTCGTCCAGTTCCCGGCCCGAACTCCACCCAGCTACATAGCCAAACGAATACTCGGACGTGTCCAGCCCATAGTGCTGGCAGACGGCATAGGCCACACTTTCGGCCTGCACCTCGCGGGTGCGGCTGTCCGGGCGGTTGGCCTGTTCCGGGTCGTCTGGGTCGATGGCGTGCAGCTTTGCATGGGCAATCTCATGGATGGCTGTCTTGATGGTTTGCAGCTGGCTCATGCCCTCTTGGATGGCAATGCGGTTGTCGAGCAGATGAAAATAGCCGTGCGCCCCGCCCTCGATGTCCTCAAGCCCGATGGGCACCGGGGAAGCCTGCTCCAACGCCTTGAAAAAATCTTGATAGTCCTGCACGCTGCCGGAAAGTTCATTCACCGCAATGGATGGCAGCGGTTCGCCCTCGGTCTGGCTGACATCGAACACAGAAACCACTTTGAAGGCCGGAATCTGCACCGTCTTTTCCTCGGTCAGTGGCTTACCGTCTTTGTCCAAAACGGGCTTGCCCTGTTCGTCCAGCTTTTCCGTTTTCTGCTTAACCTTGTAGGGCGCGGGAGCAAGAATCTTGATGCCCTTTTCGCCCTTTTTCACGGTGCGGTGGAACGTGTTTTTCCACTTGTTGAAGCCCGCCACCAGCTGTCCGCCCTGCATGGCGATCAGCAAGGTGTTGTTGAAGCTATAATTGTGGAATTTTGCCATCGTGGTGAGATAGGCTTTGTAGCGGTCGCTGTCGAACAACTGCTGAATCCCTGTTTCCAGTCGGTCCGTAATTTCTTTCATCCGCTCTGCGCTGTCCTTACCATTCAGGATAATGGGAATAACTTTCTGCGGTTCCGTTTCAGGCTGAATAGGCGGCGGGATGTTGGCCGCATCCCGCAGAACTTCCGGCGCGGGAAAGGACAGCACCCGGTATTCCTCCGGCACGGGCTGGCCCTCGTGGACTTTCTGCCACTCGTCCCCGCTTTTGACAAGGTAGCCGTACTGGGTGAACGCACCCTGTTCCTGCTGAGCCACATACCGGCCAAACTGTGCCGTGTCGATGCCGCCTTTCCATTCTTCCGGCATATCCACCATGCCGGAGCGATTCAGGTAGTAATCTCCTAGCTGGGCAGGCCCGTGCACATCCGGCAGATGCACATAGTAGTCCACGTTTTCGGGAAAGTCGGTGATTCTCCCGATGCTGAAAAGCTCACTCTGCGGGGCTTGCAAGGCGGCGTTCAGTTCTGCGCGTTCCCCGGTAGAGAGTGTTTCCAGTCGTGATGCCAGAAAGTTCAGTTCGTCCACATTGGATGCCAGCACCATGTTGTAGGGGATGGCAAAACGCTTTTCTTCCTCGGCAAAATAGCCGGAAATGAAAAGGCCCTGCGGATTATCGGACGAAATGCCGATTTGCCGCAGGGCCGCTTGTACCTGTTCGGTTGTAGTGGGCAGGTCCAGCCAGATGCCATCCCTGCCTTGCTGCTGCCGATTTTGCAGCTGGATGGAAAATAATTCGCTCATTTGGTCACACTCCTTTTTTGCTATCCTACGGATAGAGAGAGCCGGTTATGGCAAAATGAATGCTTCACCTTACCATAACTGGCCCTCGTATTTTTGCCTTACTCTTTGCGCTCTACCCGGTAATTGACGTACTTGCCTCCCGTATCTGCCAGAAGCACCGTTGCATCGTAGGTTTTGCCTGTCTTTTCGTAATAGAGGCCCTTGACCTTTGCCTTACCGTTTTTGAGCAGAGCGGCGGCGATCTTCGGTGTGAACGCCTTTTTGCGCTGCTCAAAGAAGCGGTCATTCTTCCACATCACGAACTGACAGCTACGATTCCCGCAGTAGAAGTTTTTCTTGCCCTCATAGACGTTTTCACTGCACCGGGGACACTTGCCGATGATGACCCGTTCCGACTGGAACAGGTTTTGCTTATCTGCACTGATACAAGAATAGGTCTTGACCAGCTGGCGCACCTGCGCTTCAATTTCGGCCATGAACTCGTCCGCGTCTGCATTGCCCTTGGCAATCTCGGTCAGGCGGTTTTCCCATTCGGCGGTCAGGACGGGAGAGGTCAGGCTTTCCGGCAGAACCACCGCCAGATTGATGCCGTCCTTGGTGGGGACAAGCTGTTTGCCCTTGCGCTGCACAAAGCCCATTTGCACCAATTTTTCCAGAATCGCGGCACGGGTGGCCGGAGTGCCCAGCCCTTTGCGTTCCGCATGGCCCAGGCCACCCTCTCTTGCTCCTGCGGAGCAATTCACCTTGTCCTCCGGCATATCCTCGGTCCCGGCCCGCTCCATTGCCGACAGGAGCGTATCTTCGGTGTAGGCTTTCGGCGGGGACGTGAAATGTTCCGAAACGTTAGCCGTCACGGAAAAACTCTGTCCCTCGGCCAGTTCCGGCAGGGTGTTCAGCACTTCTTCCTCGGTATCTGCTTTCAGGGTGGAGCGGAACCGCTGGTCGATTTCTTTCCAACCGGGAACAAGCACGGTCTTTCCCTTGGCGGTGAACTCGTTCCCGGCGCAGGAGAACACAGCAGTCACAGTTTCGTACTCATGGGGCGCGGCTATCGCGCAGAGCAGTTTGGAGCAGACAAGGTTCATCAGCTTACATTCACTCTCGGCAAGGCCAGTGAACCCCTGCTTTGCAAATTCGGCGGTGGGAAGGATGGCGTGGTGGTCCGATACCTTTTTGCTGCTCAGCACCCGCCCCACATCCGGGGGCAAGTCAAGCCCTTGGGCAAAGGGCAGCAGCCACAGCAGGTCGGACACAAGATGTTGTACCGTCTGGCCCATGTCCTCGGTCAGATATTGGCTGTCGGTGCGGGGATAGGTCAGCAGTTTCTTTTCGTAAAGCTGCTGGGCATAATCAAGGGTCTGCTTTGCCGTGAAACCGAACAGGCGGTTTGCCTCCCGCTGCAAGGTGGTCAGGTCATAGAGCTTGGGCGGCTGTTCTGTCTTTTTCTCTCGCCGAATGGACGTGCAGACTGCATTTGCACCTGTGCATTTTTCTTTGAGAGAATTTGCGGTTTCTGCATCCGCAATGCGCCCACTGTCCGCTTTCAAGCTGCCGGACTGGATGCCGACTGTGTAATACTTTTCTTTTTGGAAGCGCAGGATTTTTGCGTCCCGGTCCACCAACATTTTCAGTGTCGGGGTCTGCACCCGGCCTACCGTCAGGGTTTTGTGATACAGCACCGAAAACAGTCGCGTTGCATTGATACCCACCAGCCAATCCGCCTTTGCACGGCAGAGGGCCGATTGATACAGAGCATCATAATCCAAATCCGGGCGCAGGTTTGCAAAGCCCTCCCGGATAGCGGCATCCTCCATGCTGGAAATCCAGAGCCGCTTCACAGGTTTTGTGCAACCGGCTATTTGGTAGACGAAACGGAAAATCAGTTCTCCCTCCCGGCCTGCATCGGTCGCGGCGGTCACACTGTCCACATCCGGGCGGTTGAGCAGAGAGCGCACAATTTCAAACTGCTGTTTCTTTTCGTCCGGGACAATGAACTGCCACGGCTGGGGCAGGATGGGCAAATCTTCGTACCGCCACTTGCCGTATTTTTCATCGTACTGGCCCGCTTCCGCAAAGGACACCAGATGCCCGATGCACCAGCTGACCAGATACCCGCCACCCTGCCAATAGCCGTTTTGCTTTTCAATGGCCCCGATCACGGCGGCGATGCTGCGGGCAACACTGGGCTTTTCGGCAATCACCAGCTGAAAGCTCATGTTTCGTCCTCCTGTCCGTCCTCTGAATGAATTTCGATTTCAGCCGGTTCCTCGTCTGCATCCTCATCCTCGCCAAAATCGTACTCGTCCAGATCATCGTGCCCGGTGGTATCGGCCTTGGGCTTGCGGAACTTGAAATAATAGAGGGCCGCGCCGCCGCCCGCCAGAGCCAGCACCAGCAGGATCATCAGACTGCCCATGTTGGACTTCGGCTTTTCCTGCGGCGTTTCTGTGTCGGTTTTCACTGCTTCCGGGGCCGTGCAGTCGCGCAGGCTCTTTTCACACAAGGGGCAGTTTTCGTTGACGTTCCCGGCTTCACATTTCACGGTGCAGGTGCAGAACTCGGTGTCATGCGGTTCTTCATCCAGCAGGGCCAGCAAGTCGGCATCGTCCACTTGGTTCAGAAAGTGAACAGAAGTTTCCTTGTCCTCGTTGGCACGGTCAATGAGGATGTAAAAATAATTCCCGGCCTTGGTGGTCACAGTGATAAGCTGCTTGTCGCCGTAAAAATCATCCACCAGTGTTGCGTTGCCTTTGGGCGTAATGGACACGCCCTCCGGCTCCATGCCGCCCGTAGTCGGTTCTCCCTCGGTAATTTCCGGCAGAAGTTCCGGGGCTGGGTCAGTGCCGCTTGCAAAAGCAGGCATGGAGAACGAACAGAGGCAGAGCAGGATAGCCAGCAGTCCGGCAGCGAAGCGGTTCCAGTTGTCAGGTTTCATCGGCGGCATCCTCCTGTTTGTGGTACGGGGTGACAGTGGGTGCAGCGTTCAGCGCACCGCTGCGCAGGAAAGCTGCGAACTCGTCCGGCTTCATGTTCATGCTGCGCACCAGCTGAATGATCTGCAGGTTTTCCTGTTCAGTCTTTGCAGCTTCCAGTTCTTTCAACTGCTGCTGGTATTCAGAGATTTTTTCTTTGAGCCGTTCAATATCGCGCTCAATGCGGGAAAGTCTTTTTGCCATACAAAATCCTTTCTGGCGTTACGGTAAACGCCCATAGCTGTAAAAATGTTCCTGCCAATATTTCGAGTTGAGGTTTGTGTAAGAGATAGGGTCGCCGCAGTGCAGCATGATGGAATTGCCTACATAGATACCGCAATGGCTCACGCCGGGGGTATCGTAGGTTCCCTTGAAAAACACAAGGTCGCCCGGTTTGACCTGCGCCGTCGAAACAGGAGTACAGAGGTTGTAAAGGCCCTGTGCGGTCTGGCGGCCTACGTTCCAGCCGGAGTGATTCAGCACCCACGAAATGTAGCCGCTGCAATCAAAGCTGGTGCTGGGCGAACTGCCGCCCCACACATACGGATAGCCGATGTACTTCGTGGCTTCCTCCATCATGGCGGCAAACCTATCATCCTTTAGTTCTTCCGGGGGAATATCGTAGTAGGTGGGCTGCTTGATGGTGGACGCATTGGGGTATTGCGCTTTGCCAAACAAATCCGGCCGGTTGCCCAGCGTGCGCATATAGAGCGAATAGGCACTAAGCTGTTCTTCGGTCAGCACTTCCACGGGCAGGTGGGACAAATCTTTGTTCTTCAGCTTGACCGTACAGATGTAGTATTCATACGGCTCTTGGTAGGTGATAACCTGCGGCACACCATACGGGCCAATAATGACCATCATTTTTGTGCGGTAACGTATCTGCATGGTCACGGTCTCGGTCAGGATGTACTGCTTTTCAAAGAGCATTTCAAGTTCGCCCTGCACCTCGGCCAATGTAAAAACGCCATCATGGAGTGCGGACAAAATCGAGATCAGCACATAGGGGTCATGCTCGATTTCGTCCAGATAAAAATGGTATTCATCGTAGTTGTGGGTGGCCTCGTAGGTGTCGAGATACCGTTGCAGTTTTTGTTCCAGCTTGGCGTAGGCTTTCTCTGCACCCAGCATATCCTTGTCCTTGGAAAAGTAAGAGGATGCCGTCACGCCGGTTCCAGCGGTGCCCGCCATCACCGTACAGGACTGCAACCCCGTTATCAGGAGCAGAGCCAGCAGACCGAACACCGCCACGATCAGAATGGTTTTCCAGTTCCGGGCCGCAAATTCGGCTACCCGTTCGCCGCCCTTGGACGCCAGCTTTGTTACCCGGAAACCGTTCTCTGCGGTGGCGGCTGCACCCTGCGCGGCGGCTTGTCCGGCCTGCCGTGCAGCTTTGGCATACTGCTGTTTGATACGCCGTTTCTGCCACATCCGGGAAATGGGGTTGCTGGCCGCCTGTGCAATTTGCGGATTGTCCCGCAAGGATTTCTGGTAAAAGTATTCTGCATTGGCAGACATGAGCTGACGCTCTGCCTTTTCCACGGCCTTGTAGGGCTTCATCTTGTGGTGCCGGATGCCGCTGCGGATGGCTTTAGCGGTCTGACGCTCCACCAGTTCTTCACCCTTGTGGCCACCCTCCACACCTACATTTTCGTGTTCGACTTCATGGATTTTTCCGTGAGCGAACAACAACGCTTCCGATAGCGGGCGGCTGGCCGGGTTTGGTTTCAGGCTGGGTGGGCCTTTGTCCTGCTGCTCAAAACGCAGGGTGGATTTTGCCTTGCCGCTGACAGCATCGTAGACTTTTTCCTTGACTGGGACGCGCTTTTTCGGCAGAGCTGCGCGGGCTGAATCCAGCTTGTCAGCCTTTGCATCCGCTTTTTGAATAAACGGCTGCAACGCCGGGTCTGCCCGTTCTTCCTCGGTCAGTTCCAGACGGGCGGCGGAACCGTGTAGGCCATCTTCGCTTTCGGCGGTTTCCGCAGCTTGTTTGGCTTTTTTCTTTGCCTTGTGCTTGTCCTTTACGTCCTCGGTGCGTTCCAGTATTTTTTCGGTCTTGCCCTCGGAATCCGTTGAGTAATCCTGTTCCGCTTCCCGACTGGAAACGTTCTCCACAGTGCCGTCCGCTTGATTTTCCATCACCAGACCATCACGGGTCATGGTCTGGGTGACTTTGGCTTTCGCCTGCAATTCTTTCAAAGTTCTTCACCTCCCATCGGACAGCGGTCCGTTTCAATGTCCGCAATGTATTTGAGAATCGGGAACACCTGCGGCGGCGAAACTGCATTGCCCAGCGTTTTCATCCGCTTGCTGCGGTTCGGCACCTCTTCGGTCAAACGCGGGATGTCGGCGGGTTCTTCGGCCCAAAGGGAATGTCCGTCCATTTGCGCGGGAAACCCATCAGCCACTCTACCCAGTCCGGGTTGAGATACGGCTTTTCCAGCGTGGTGGGTGTCATTCGGTAGACCACATGGGAAAGCCGCGCTGTCCACGCCTTGCCATCCTTGTTCATTTTGCGGTAACTGCCATTTGCAGAAATCTGGATGTCCAGCCCCTTGCCCACATCCCCGGTGTCGCTGGCAAGGGGTGTGGGAAGCAGCGGAGCCGATGATGAATACCCGTTTCCGTTCGTGCCACGCGCCAACGGCAGCAGCAGGTAATACGAAAACCCGAACATCGTAACCTGCCTGCTCCAAGTCAATGAGCGTTTTGTCGAGCCCCATACGGAGGAAGCCAGCAACATTTTCTCCAAGCACCCAACGGGGCTGCAATTCCCGGATAACCCGCAGCATTTCGGGCCACAGGTAGCGTTCATCGTGGAAGCCGCGCTGCCGCCCTGCGGTGGAGAACGGCTGGCACGGGAAGCCGCCTGAAATGAGAGTGACAGTGCGCAGTCCTGTTTTTTCAAAGAAAGCCTCCTTTGTTACGGTGGTGATGTCTTGAAAGCGGGGCACCTCCGGCCAGTGGCTTGCCAGCACAGCGGCGGGAAACGCTGCCCACTCGCATTGGCAGACAGAGGTGAAACCCGCTGCTTCCGCGGCAAGGTCGATGCCGCCGATGCCGGAAAACAAGCTGAAATGCGTTAGGCTCATAGCTCCACTACCTCACTGAGCCGGGTGGTCATAATTTTGTAAAGCTGGGTGTTATTCGGGATAGGGTTTGAGAACGGCAGCACCACATTTTCAAAAATCAGCAGTCCTTCGCCCGGTTCCGAATTGTCGATGTACTTCTGCTGGTCTGCGGAAAGGTTCAGCCGTTCCGACAGGATTTTGCGGTCGCCGGATGCCTGATTCAGCAGCGTGATGAAGTCGCTGTTTTCCAGAATGTTCTCAATTTCCGGGGAAGAAAGAAGGTCCTTCACATTCTGGGTGGCGCCCGTGGGCACACCGCCCCATTTGCGGAAGCGTTTCCAGATTTCTGCGGAATAAGCAGCGGTCTGTTCTTCTTTCAGCAAAAGGTGGAACTCGTCTGCAAAATACCATGTGGCGCGGCCTTGGCTACGGTTCTGGGTAACGCGGCCCCATATCTGGTCTTGGATAATGAGCATCCCCAGTTTTTTTAACTGCTTGCCTAACTCTTTGATGTCAAAGGCCACAAGCCGGTTGTGGATGTCCACATTCGTTTTGTGGTTAAAAACGTTCAACGAGCCAGACACATACAGGTCCAGTGCCTGCGCCACCCGGTCCGCTTCCGGCAAGTGCTGGTCGAGCAGGGCTTGGTGGAGGTCGGATAAAATCGGCATATTCTCCGGGCAGGGGTTTGCCAGATAGGGGCGGTAGATGGCTTTCACGGCACGGTCTATCACGGTGCGCTCAATCGCTTCCAGACCTGTTTTACCGCCCATGACCAGTTCACAGAACGACAGCACAAAATCCGATTTCAGGGCAAGCGGACTATCATCCTCGGAGTAGTTGAGGTTGATGTCCAGAGGATTCACATAGTCCTTGCTGGTGGGCGAAAGTTTGATGACCTGCCCATGCAGCCGCTTGACCAGCGGATAATACTCGGCTTCTGGGTCTGAAATAAAAATATCGTCAGCAGTCGTTAAAAACACACTGACGATTTCGGACTTGCAGCTCATGGATTTGCCGCTGCCGGGCGTACCCAGCTTCAAGCTGTTGGGACACCGGGCCTGCTTGCGGTCCAGCATGATCATGTTGTGGGATTTTGCGTTGATGCCGTAGTACATGGCCGCGCCGCTCTGGAAAAGCTCCTGCGTCACAAAGGGCACGAACACCGCCACGTTGGAGGTGGTGAGGCTGCGCTGAATCTTTATCTGGTTGATGCCCAGCGGCAGGCTGGACACAAGGCCCTGTTCCTGCTGGTAGTCCAGCCGGACAAGCGAGCAGTTATACTTCTGTGCCACACCTGCGGCTTGGAACACATCGTTGCCCAGCTTTTGCTTGGTGTCGGCCACATTCAGCACAAGAAAGGTCAGCATGAAAAGCCGTTCGTTCCGGGTCTGCAATTTGTTCAGCAGCTTTTTGGCGTCCTCGCCGTAAGTGGCAAGGTCGCTGGGCAGGATGTCCATGTCGTACCCGGAACGGACAGCCTTTTTCTGCTCCTGAATCTTCATGGCGTCAAGGTCTGTGATCTTCCGCTTGATGGTTTTGATGGCCTCGGTCTGGTCGATGGCCTGCACATGGAGATTGACGAGAATGCCGCTTTCCGTTTTGAGAAAATCGGCCAGCATTTCATCCGAAAGTTCCGGCGCAAGGATTTGTAAAAAGCTCACAGCTCCATATTTGCCGCCCAGTCCAAAAGTCTTGGCCGTGCCGAAGCAGAGGGAGGACGGGGCCACAAAATCCTTAGTGGACAGGCCGGAGGGCGCCAGCCAGTCCCAGTCAAAGCGGAACGGTTCCCCGTCCGGGTGGAAGATGCCGTGCAGAACCTCCAAACGCGCCTGTCCGTCCATGACGTGCGCCACGCAGCCCATGGTCTTGAAATAGCCCAGCAGGTCAAGACCAATGCGGGTCAGCCGCGCCCGTGCGGTTTTTAGATTGTCTGCCTCGATGGTGAAGGTCAGGTACTTGGTTTTGACAATGCCGTTGTTTCCGCTGGCAAGCTGCTTTTGCAGGATGGCGGTGTACTCGGCGCGGATGTCGTCAAAATCATCCCCCTGCGGTGCGATCTCAAAACTTTTTGCGTACTGCACCGGGTCAACCTTGCGATTGAGAAACGAAAGCTGCACATGGATGGAGGCATCCACATAGTTGTACAGGTCGCACAGGTGTTCAAAGATGGCGGTCCTCGTTTCCGGCTGGGCCAGCTGATAGCTGATGTCCTCAAAGGCAATGCACTTGGAGAACGTGCGTCGGTCAATGCGGCACACACCGTCCGGGTAGATGGCCTCATACGGGATGGTGGCCTGTGCCGTGCGGGGCTTGCCGTCACCCTTGTACTTGCGGAGAACGGCATCAATTTCTTTTTTCTGGGCGCGGGTGAGCTTTTTGGGCTTTTCGGTTTCGCTGGGTATCGTTTTTCTGGACAATGGCCTTTACCTCCTGTTCCATTTGGTATTGCCGCACAAGGGCGGCGTAAGCATTGTTGGTCTGATAGGGCCTTTCCTTGGGACGAATAAAGCAGCACTGAATCATTTGCTGAATCACCACTTCAAGGGGCTGGCCGTGCCGCTCGAACAGAGCGAACAGCAGTCCCGGCAGCATGGCAAAAATCATCAGCAGGGCCGCTGCACTGTTGGAAAGATAGTTCCGGGCCAAAAAATAAAGCGGTCCGCCCGTTAAAAGCGCGCCGCCGAAGCAGACCAGCTGCCGCTTGGTCAGCCCGAATAAGACTTTGGATTTTACATGGGTCAAATCTTTGGGAACGGTCACATACGCCATACGTTTTTCCTTTCTCGGCCTTAGTGGGCACCAAACACCGACTTGCTGATGCTGCCGGTCTTGAACAGACAGAAACAAAGTAGCACGGTGTAGCCCATGCAGCCCCAGATAGCCCCGGCAATGTCCGCCGCGCCTGAAATGTTGCGTATCAGCACCGCATAAATGCCCACGACAATCATAATCAGGAACGCTTGGAAGCCTAACGCCAAAAGCGATTTCAAATAGTTCTGCCCGGTGCTGCGCCACTCGCTGCTGCCCATGGTCGCCAGCGGGATAGGCCCCAGTGCAATCACAACGTAAATCTCAATCATGCGGCCGTAGGTCACAAGGAAGATGCAGATGGACAGGATGTTCATGGTCAGGCCCACCACAAGGGTCTGGAACCACAGGCTGAGCAGACTGCCAATGGTCATGCTTTCCAGCTGAAATTCCAGTCCGGGTATCAGGCGGTCAAAGTGGATGGATGTTTCACCGATGATCACGCCGGAACTTTGGTTGACAACGCTCTGGGTGGCATCGAACACACCCATAACGATATTCCATGTGTTGCTGACAATGAGGATGGCAAAAGCAGACTTGAAAATCCAGCGGAAGAACATGGAGGTGTCAAAGTCGTGCATATTGTTCTTTTCGGTAATCATCTGGATAAGCTCATGGCACATCACAAGGGCAAGGATAGCCGCTGCAATGGGCAGCACCACCGTTTCGGAAAGACTACGCAGCATATTGAAAATGCCGCTGTTCCACGCCTGCGGGGTAGAGCCGACATCCGAAGCGATTTCGCCCACCTTGGCGTTCACGTTATCGAACAGGCCGGAGAGGTTGCCCGTGATGCCATCTATCAAAATGCCTTTTATCCATTTCTCGATGATCTCACTAATCAAGCAAAGATACCTCCTTTCCCGCGCCCTCCCATGTGAGAGGGAGAGCGCGGCGTAGGATTTTAAGTGTTAGTTGTTCGGAAAATTGTAGGCAGCGATGCAGGACTTAGCCCAGCAGCCCGGACAGCAGCGGGACAAGGGTCACGCCGATCAGGGCAACGCCGCCGCCCGCGACCAGCTGCTTCACGCCCTGGCTCTTGCTGCCGGGGTTATCCTGTCCGTAGCCCTCCAACAGGTTGATGCCGCCCCAGACACACAGGGCACCGCCCAGACCGACAACGATCGTCTGCAAAGTATCGACTGCGCTGTTGAAAAATTCCATAAGGTCCTCACTTTCTGCCGCTTGTTCTGCGGCACTCAAAAATTTTTTCAAAAAATGCCGCCTCATTCGGCGGCTGCATCTTCATCCGACAGGTCGATTTCGTACAGGTCAAAACTTTCGTCCTGTGCGACTACCTGCTGCCGTTTCCGGCGCAGGGTGGATAAGAACCTGTCCACCTCAAAGGTATTCTTTTTGTCCGCGTCCGCAAGGTACTTGTAGTGCGGGTGCTTTGTAATGTCGAACTTCTCCGAGAAGAACGGCCTCACGCCCCGCAACTGCAAAATGCACCTGCCGCCGTCCATGATTGCGATTTCGTCCTCTGACATCAACGCCTTTCCTAATTTTTGATAGTTCAGTCCGTGGGAGGTTTGAGAACCCCGGTTCTCGCTGGTGTTGAAACTGTCGATGGTCTCTTTCCCCAGCGCATCGGAGATCTCTTTGGCATTCTTACCCCGCCCACTCAAAAAGAGAACAGAATCGCAGTTGTCCGAAATGATTTCGGCCGCATCCTTGTAGATGGCTTTTAGCTGCGACTGGCTCTGCAAAATGATGGATGCCGAGATTTCCCGGCTGCGGATGGTGGCGATCAGCTTGTCGAAGTTGGGAATCTGCCCAATGTTGGCGAACTCGTCCAGAATCAGCCGTACATGGACAGGCAGTCGGCCACCGTATTTATCATCCGCACGGTCACACAGCAGGTTGATAAGCTGGCTTTGAAGCATGGCAAGAATGAAGTTGAAGGTGGTGTCCGTGTCGCTCATAATCAGGAACAATACCGTCTTTTCATCCCCGATGGTGTCCAGCTCCATTTCATCGTCCTCCATCAGTTCACGCACTTCCCGGATGTCAAACGGGGCTAAACGGGCACCGCAGCTTATCAGGATGGAGGAACGGGTCTTGCCCGCCGACAGCAAGAACTTTTTGTACTGCCGGACAGCGAAGTGGTCCGGGTCTTTCTGTTCCAGCCGCTCAAACATGAGGTCCACCGGGCTTTGAAAGTCCGGGTCATCCTCGCGGGCTTCACTGGCATTTATCATTTCCAGCAGGGTGGTGAAGTTCATTTCCTCTGCCGGGGCCTCGTACCAGATGTAGCCGATCAGAGCCGTGTAGAACAGCCGTTCCGACTTCACCCAAAAATCTTCTGCTGATTTTTCACCCTCGCCCTTGGTGTTGGCGATAAGGGTATTCACCAGCTTCAGCACGTCTTTTTCCGAGTGGATATAGACAAAGGGGTTGTACTTCATGGACTTGGAAAAGTTTATCGTGTTCAGGATTTTCACCCGGTAGCCCGCCCGCTGGAACATTTGGCCTGTTTCGAGAACCAGTGTGCCTTTCGGGTCTGTGACTACGAATGAGGTGGGATAATCAGACGTGGGAAAGCATTGCATGAGGTTGGGCTTGACGTAAAACCGCGTCTTGCCGCTGCCGGAGCCGCCGATCACCAGCACATTCTTGTTCCGGGCCGTCTTAGGGTCTTTGGGCCGCCCGGTCATGGTCAGGCGTTCGGTCTGGGTCAGCAGGATGTTGTTTTCAAACTTGGGGTCGATGTACGGGGCAATGTCTTTGGCGGTGCCCCACCGGGCAGAACCGTATTCCTCACCCTTGCGGTACTTCTTGGCGTTCTTGCCCTTGCTGTACACGATGAGCCGGACAGCCACCGCCCCGGCAAGGCCTACGCAGAGGTCAAACGGATGCAGGCTGGGCAGCGGGTTTGCAAAGGCAGCAGAGATGCCGTTCGTCAGGTGGAGTAGCTTTGCCGAAGCATCCACGCCCGCCGCCAGACGGTATGCCTGCCCGCATTTGGCGAACAGGTACACGAACAGCAGATACGGCAGATTCAGCACCAGCAGCTTTTTCAGTTCAGGCTTCATCACTCTAACCCCCTTTGCTTGATTTTTTCTTTGGCGCGTTTCGGCTGCTGGGCCGCTTTCTGCTTGGCTGCTGTCAGCACCTTGCGGATGGAGGGCCGCTGCTCCTTGGAGAGTGTTTTGGCCGTGAACTCCCGGAACGCCTGTTCCAGATTGTCCGCATCCTTGGCCTTGAAGATCACGATGTAGTGGGGCGGCTGGGTGGTCTTGTCCTTGCGCAAGGTGAAGTCTACGCCGTACTTCTTGGCACAGGGCTTGAATGCCCCGATGTTCGCCTCTGTGACTTCAATGTTGGTCAGGGACGCGCCGTGGGCTTTCAGCTGTTTCAGGCTTTGCCTGCCGTGGTGCAGCTTTGGCCCCTTGGCCCGGTGCTGCAAATATTTTTTCAGGGCAGCTTGCAACGCTTGGGCGGTGAGCTTGCCCGTTTTCATGGACAGGGCAATAGTTTTCTGGGTGACTTCTTCCTGCAATATGAATCCCTCCTTGTTGCAGAAAATTCAGAGCGGCAGCTAGGGTGGAACCACCAGCCGCCGCAGGTAAAGTGTTCTCATGGATGGGTACTCCTTTCGGTCAGGTGTTGGGCGGGCGGCCCCAATCGGGCTGCGCCATATCGTGCGCCACAAGGGACGCATAGTAGCTGTTGATGGTGCTGGGGGCGTTGAACAGCATGGCCCGCAGGTATTGCTTGATGTTGCGGACTTTGGTGGTGTTATCCCGCAGGCAGTCCATGACGAACTCAATGTGATGGCTGCCCAGTTTCAGGAACTTGGCCTTGACCAACTCTGCCGGGTAATCGTCCCCGGCCACCCGGATGGACTTGCGGTTGGTGCAGACGGTTTCCAGTAGGATGTCCACGATCTCGTCCAGCTGCTCCCGGTCTATCCGGGGATTCTGGATGAGGGTGTCATACTCGATGTTCTCCAAAATCAGGTCCCGGTAGATTTGATAGGCCGTTTCCTTTCGGCTTCCTGTCCGTTCCGGCGGCGGTGCCGCTGCCTCGTCCTCGTCCAAAGGCAAGGGGTTTGAGGAATGGATAGGAAGGGAATCGGTATTTAATCCCTCTTTCTTTTGTTTTTCTGTAATTAGTTTATCTTTATTTAATTGCATTGGATTTTCCAACGTAGGGTTTTCCTGCGTGGGATTCTCCAACGTTGGATTTTCCAATGTAGGTGAAACCGATGCAGGAACGGGCTGCGGCAGCTCAAAGATCACATAGTCTGCACCGCGCAGCCGCCCTTTCTCGTCCCGTTCTCTGGAACGCTGGATGTAGCCCGTCTGTTCCAGTTCCCGGATGGCCTGCCGTATCGCGTCTATGCTTTCCCGGTTGATACGGGCCAGTCCTTGCAGGGTGTAGTCCCAATCTTCCGGCAGGGAGAGCATTTGGGAGAGTAAGCCTTTGGCTTTCAGGGACAAGGCTCGGTTCCGCAGGTGATGGTTCGACATGACCGTGTAGCCGCTGTTCTTTTCTACACGAAAAACTGCCATTTCACGGATGCCTCCTTTCTGTTTTGGGGCAAAGAAAAAGCCGCAGGCTTTTTGTGAAAGTCTGCGGCTGTGCCGATTGTTAGATATTCAATTCTTTGTGTTTCCGCACTCCATATCAATTACCACCGAAACGGTGATGTGATTTTCAATGCGTTTATTGCGGAGTTTATCGCCCTCGCCATCGAACACAACATGACGAGAAAACAACGTAAAGCGGATGATTTCCACTAGATTTCTCTTTGTAGCGAAACTATCGCTTCCACGTGCTTCGTCCTTGGAAACAGATCCACAGGCTGCACTTTCTCTGCGTGATACCCATTTTGTTCCAACCATGCGGCGTCCCGGGCGGCGGTGGCAGGGTTGCAGCTGACGTAGACCACCCGGCGGGGGGCCATGCATACCACGGCAGAAAGGGTGGCCTCGTCGCAACCTTTGCGGGGCGGGTCCAGCATCACGACATCCGGGTGCAGGCCCTCGGCGGCCAGCTGTGCGGCCGCCTGCCCGGCATCAGCGCAGAAGAAACGGCTCTTGGCAGAAACCGCTGTACCCATGCGGGCGGCATTGGCCTTGGCACTCTCGATGGCTTCGGGTACGATCTCCACGCCCACCAGCTCACGGCAGTGGTCTGCCATGGAAAGGCCGATGGTGCCCATGCCGCAGTAGAGATCCAGCAAAAGGTCATCCGGTGTCAGCTGGGCGTATTCGGCAGCGATGCCGTAGAGCTGCTCAGCGGCAAGCGTGTTTACCTGATAAAACGAAAGCGGGCCAAGCTGCACCGGGACGCCGCAGAGGGTGTCTTCAATATACCCCTGTCCATACAGGGTGTGAGTCTCGGAACCAAGGATGACATTGGTGTTTTTTGCGTTGACATTCAGCAGGATGGTGACAATGTCCGGAAACGCCTCCTTCAGCCGGGTGCACAGCTCGTCGGCAGAAGGAAGCTTGGCACGAGTGCATACCAGACAAACCATGATCTGTCCGCTGTGTGCACCACGCCTCAGGAAGATATGCCGTACAAGGCCCTTGCCGGTCTCCTCATTGTAGGGGTGGATGCCTTTTTCTGCAAAGAATGCGCACAGTGTGTTGCCGATCTCATTCAGCACGCCGGGCTGCAGACGGCAGTCCGGACAGGGAACGATACGGTGGGTACGCCCGGCATAAAAACCAATGCAGGGGCGGCCGGCTTTGTCTGTTCCGACCGGAAACTGGACTTTGTTGCGGTATCGGTCGATCTCCGGGGAGCCTACGATGGGAAGGACCGGAACATCCAGCCCGCCGATGCGTGCAAAGGCGTCTGCAACATTCTCCTGCTTGGCGCGGAGCTCGGCGCCATAGTCCAGATGCCGCAGGCTGCAGCCGCCGCAGGGACCGGCCACAGCACAGTCCACCGGGATGCGATCCGGCGAGGGCGTGAGCACCTTGTCCAGAATGCCGAAAGCGTAGCGCTTGCAGTCCTTGACGATGCGTACCCGGGCTTCATCGCCGGGCGCTGCACCGGGAATGAACACGGTCTCACCCTCCGGGCTGTGGGCGACACCGCTGCCATCGCTGGACAGGCGCTCCACCTGCAGAGTGAGAACTTGATTTTTCTGTAAGGGCATGAAGGGTCTCCTTTACTGGTGGTCGGTGCCGTCGGCAGGGGCATCTGCCTGTGCCGCAAAATACTTGCTGGGCGGCACGCCCTTGGCACGCTTGAATACCCGCGAAAAATAGAACTGGTCGAAGAAGCCTACCGAAACAGCGACCTCTGCAATGGACAGATTGCCTGCACGCAGCAGCTTGCAGGCTTCGTTGATACGGTACTCGGTAAGGTAATCGATGGGGCTCTTGCCGACATTCAACATGAACACACGATAAAGATGGCTGCGGGATACGCCTACACTTTTTGCCACATCGTCGATGGAGATATCGTGAGAATAATTGAATTGGATATACTTGATTGCATTGAGCACATACTGGCTGGAAGAAGAAGCCGTGTGAGGCTTGCCGACGCTGGTCTCCTTCATCAGGGAAGCAATGAACAGGTACAGATATCCCACCATGGCAGCTTCGTCCTGCGGCTGCAGCCCACGGGAGGAATAAATGTTGGCCAGTGCGGTACGCATTCCCTCCGGATCCTGCGTGTGATGCACAGGCGAGTCATCCGTAAAAGGCAGCTGTGCAGTCAGTTTATGGGCACATGCGCCATTAAAACCGACCCAGCTGTACTCCCACGGCTGCTGCTCATCGGCTGTGTAACGGATGAGCTGGCTGGGCCGTGCAAAGAACAGATCCCCCGGGCTCACTTCCCAGGTGCGGCCACCCACCTCGAATACACCCTTGCCGGAAAGCACCAGATGGATCAGGTAATGATCCCGGATGCCGGGGCCCCAGGTCTGCCCCGGAGCACAGCGTTCGATACCGCAGTTGAAAATGGACAGCTCAATATTGTTGGTATAATTTTGCTTGAAGGATTGCTTGTATACGTCCGCCATAGCCGCGTTTCCTCCACTTTGTCATATTGCAGGCAGCTTTCTGCCCGACGTTGAGATAAGTATACCACACATCTGCCTGCAAGTTCAACAAAAGTACATCTTATTCTTTGAGCTGGACGCCAAAATTCGTGCTTTTTCTGCGATGGAAATTGAAAAAAGGGGCTGGATGCATTACAATAGGCATAACAAACCCGTCTATCTCAAGACAGCATTCTGAGGGAGGGATCGTCATGGCGACCAGCACACAGCTTCGGCAGCGGATCGCGGCAGGGGAGTGGGACCCAAAGCTCCGGGCATTGTACGGAAATACGGAACAGGAGCTTTGCCGCCAGCGTGCAAGGTACTGCGCCGCACTGGAACAGTTTGAGCTGTATTTCGGCCCGGGCAGGCAGGTGCAGGTCTATTCAGCACCGGGCCGTGCAGAGCTGGGCGGCAACCATACCGACCACCAGCACGGTTACGGCCTTGCAGCGGCGGTGACACTGGACCTTGTGGCGGTCGCAGCCCGCAATACGGATGGCTATGTCCGGGTAAAGTCCCGTGGGTTCAACAAATTGGATGTCATTGACCTGACTGTAGCAGGCCCGCAGGAAGGGGAGGGAACCCACTCCGCCAGCCTGATCCGCGGCATTGCGGAGGGGTTCCGGGCCGTTGGAAAAAAGGTGGGCGGCTTTGATGCCTATACTGCCAGCGATGTGCTGCGCGGGTCCGGACTTTCCAGCTCTGCGGCCTTTGAAATGGGAATGGCGGTCATCTGGAACGGGGAGTACGATTGCGGCCTTGCCCCTACGGAGCTGGCGAAGATCTGCCAGTACGCAGAAAACACCTACTTTGGCAAGCCGAGCGGACTTTTGGATCAGCTGACCAGTGCGGTGGGCGGCATCATCTTTGCAGACTTTGCAGATCCGGCATCGCCGCAGATCGAAAAGATCCATACGGACGGCCTGCTGCCGCCGGGCATGAGCCTGTGCGTTACGGATACGCGCGGCAGTCACAGTGAACTGACAAGCGAGTTTGCAGCCATCCGGAAAGAGATGGAGCAGGTGGCCGGGACGTTGGGCAAAAAGGTTCTGGGACAGGTGACGGAAAGCGAATTCTGGGCGGCGCTGCCTGAGCTGCGCAGCAAATGCGGCGACAGGGCTGTGCTGCGAGCCATTCACTATTTTGAAGAAAATACCCGTACGCTTGCACAGCGGGACGCGCTGCAGGCGGGAAAGTTTGCGGCTTTTGCTGCGCTGGTTCTGGAAAGCGGCCGGGCCTCTTTTGCATTGTGTCAGAACGTCTATTGCAGCACGGATGTGCGGCATCAGGGACTCTCCGTGGCGCTGGCGCTGAGCCAGTGCATCCTGCAGGGCAGAGGTGCTTGGCGGATGCAGGGCGGCGGCTTTGCAGGAACCATTCAGGCCTATGTGCCCAGGGAACTGCTGGAACGCTATCACAGTGAGATCGAGCGGGTGTTCGGCGCAGGCAGCTGTTATGTGCTGCGCCTGCGGGAACAAGGTGCTGTGCGGGTAGGTTGAAACAGCAAAAAGAAAAGCATCTGCGGTGTGATATGTACCGCAGATGCTTTTTATACGTAAGAATGTAAACCGGATAAAATCAGCAGCCAGACAGGAAGCCGTTTGTCGGATTCTGTGCCTGCTGTTTCCGCTGCTGCTGATCCGAGAGATACTCCACCATTTCCTTTTCCTCACGGGAGAAATGGAACAGGTTGGAGAGCGTGTCATAAGCACCGACCACAAAATTGAAGCCGGTCTTTACCACATTGAACAGCAGAAGAGGAACAAAGGTGAAGGAGAACGAAATCAACCCGCCGCCAAAGAAGATGTCATCCAGACGCAAATTGCTGAAGAAAAGGTCCAGCGCATCGCCCAACGGCCCGCCGCCGGAAATGGAATACAGCTCCTCTTCCGGGACAGATGCGTAAGAATGAGGCATCTGAAGGTTTTTCATGGATGAAACTCCTTTCCGACAAATAGATCTGCTTCCTCAGGGTCAAACGCAGGGATCAGGCGGCTGCCGTATCAGAAGCCTGTCCGTTGTTGAAAGCAGGCATGGGGTTCACAAGGTCGTTGTAGAGGTTCTTGACCGTACGGATAATGCTTACGACCTGACCGTATGCATAATAACCTGCCAGAGTACCCATACCAAACAGAGCAAGCTTGCTCCAGCCGTTCATCTTATCCCAGGTGTGGTAGAAGGTGCCAGCCGGGGACAGACCATTGTTGGCTCCGCTGACAATAGTATTTTTGAAATAACTGAGGGAATAACTGCCACCCAGAAGGAGCGCATTGACAAGAGCGCTTTGGCAGAAGATGACAAACTGATCGGTATTGAAGGTGATGTCGTAGCCAAACACACTGCCAAGAAGAATCTCCTTGCCGCCGTCCAGATAGGTCATTTCTTCTTCAGAAATAACGGCGTAGGAAGCCGGTAAAAGCATGGTGGTCTGATAGAGATGGTCCATGATGGGAAAACTCCTTTCCATAGTGGAATCTGCATAAAGGCAGATAATATACTACCTGAATTGTAGCATAACTGTGTCAAAATAACAAGAGCAGAGCTGCGTAAAATCATGATACATTTGTGAATAAATTGTTACAAGGAAGCAGCAAAATGACGAATGCCAGTGTAAAACCGTGCGGCGTGACCCAATTCCGGTTCCGAAAAAATGTTCCGGCGCAATAATAAAAAGCATCTGCACGGATCCGTGCAGATGCTTTGAAGAGAATGCAAAATTTTACGCAACCCGCTCATACAGCACGGTCAGACCGGCAATGTGAGCAGAAAGACCTTCCGGCAGGGGAGTGGAGAGCCGCCACTGCCAGTTGGTACCCTGTGTGCTGGGGGTATTGATGCGGGCTTCGCTGCCCAGATGCAGCCAGTCTGCCAGCGGGATGATGGCCATATCCGAAACACTGGCAAGGCAGGCGCAGATCATGGCTTCGGTCAGTTCCTCAGGCTTGCAGCGCAGATAGCGGCAGGCATAGGCAACGTCCTCTGCACTGGCGTTGATGCGCCAGCCTTCCGTCGTCACATTATCGTGCGTGCCGGTGTACACCACGCTGTTGCGGTGGTAGGTGTGGGGCAGATAGTTGCCGGACTCGCGGCTGTCGAAGGCGAACTGCATGATCTTCATGCCCGGGTAGCCGCTGGCAGAAAGCATGGCCTTGACCTCCGGGGTCAGGTAGCCAAGATCCTCGGCAATGATACTGCCCTCGCCCAGCGCTTCGTGCATGGCATGGATGAAGTCCCGGTCGGGACCCTTTTCCCAGTGGCCGTTCGCTGCCGTTTTGTCCCCGGCGGGGATGCAGTAGTAGCTCTCAAAGCCCCGGAAATGGTCGATGCGCACCACGTCGTAAATGGAGGTGGCGTACTTCATGCGCTGCTTCCACCATGCAAAGCCGGTGGCCTTGTGAACGGACCAGTCGTACAACGGGTTGCCCCACAGCTGTCCGTCTGCCGCAAAGGCGTCCGGAGGGCATCCGGCCACCTGCGTCAGGTGCATGGTGCCGTCGGTCTGGAACAGCTCCGGGTGGGTCCACAGGTCGCTGGAATCCGGGCTGACATAGATGGGGATATCGCCCACCAGCCGGATGCCCTTCGCGTTTGCGTAGGCCTTGAGGGCACTCCACTGGGTGTAGAAGAAGAACTGCACAGCCTTGTAGTAGTCGATACTCCCGGCAAGCTCTGCCTTGGCTGCGGCAATGGCTTCCGGCTCACGGCAGCGCAGCGCGTTCGGCCAGTCGGCAAGGCCCGCCTGCCCCTGCGCGGCCTTCACCGCCATGAACAGGGCATAATCCTCCAGCCAGAAGCTGTGTTCGCGGCAGAAGGCTTCATAAGCGGGGGAAGGGGAGGCCAGCAGACGATCCGCTGCTTTTTTCAGGACAACGGGCCGCTCGTTGTAGAGCGCACCGTAATCGATGGGTCCAACGGGCCTTTCCGCAGGAATCTCGTCAGCGGTCAGCCAGCCGTCAGAAGCCAGCAGGCGGTAATCAATGAAATAAGGGTTGCCGGCAAAGGCAGAAAAGCTCTGGTAGGGGCTATCGCCGTAGCCGGTGGGGCCGATGGGCAGGATCTGCCAGAAGGCCTGCTTCGCCTCGGCCAGAAAATCCACGAATGCAAAGGACTCTTTTCCCAGCGTACCGATGCCAAAGGGGCCCGGCAGGCTGAAAACAGGCATCAAAATGCCGCTTGCACGCATTGTGCGCACCTCCTTAGCCCTTCACGGCACCTGCCACAACGCCTTCGATGATGTACTTCTGGCAGGTCATGTACAGGATGATGATGGGGATGATGGCAATGATGATGCAGGCCATCATGGGAGCCAGCTCCACACGGCCGTAACCGCCGCGGAAATACTGGATGGCCATGGGGATGGTACGATACTTCTTGATGTCCAGCACCAGCGTGGGCAGCAGGTAGTCGTTCCACACCCACATGGTCTCCAGGATGGCGGTGGAGATCATGGTGGGCTTGAGGATGGGGAATACGACCTTAAAGAAGATCTGGATGGGGTTGCAGCCGTCGATCATGGCAGCTTCCTCGATCTCCATGGGCACGCTCTTCATGAAGCCGGTAAACATGAACACGGCCAGACCTGCGCCGAAGCCCAGATAGATGATGCAGATGTTCCAGGGGGTGTTCAGCTTGAGCTGGTCAGCAGTCTTGGACAGGGTGAACATGACCATCTGGAAGGGAACGACCATGGAGAACACGATCAGCAGGTTCATGAACTTGCTCAGCTTGTTGTTCACGCGGGTGAGGTACCAGCCGGTCATGGAGCAGCACAGCAGGATCAGCGCCACACTGGTAACGGTGATGACAAGGCTGTAGCCAAGGCTGGAAAGGAAACCCATTTTGGTGACGCCGTAAACGTAGTTGCTCAGACCCGCAAAGGTCTCTGCGGTAGGCAGCTTGAACACGGTGGAGGTGGTAAAGCTGCCCTCGACCTTCAAACTGTTCAGCAGGATCAGCACGATGGGGTAGATCCACAGCAGACTCAGCAGAGACATGATGACGGTGAGAACGTTATCCCACATTTTTTTCTGTTTAGGCATTACTGCTGCACCTCCTTGGAACGGGTAAAGTGGAGCTGGATCAGAGAAATGACCACAACGATCAGGAAGAACACCAC
Source organism: Faecalibacterium sp. 3 (assembly GCF_048323735.1). Classification (NCBI taxonomy): domain Bacteria; kingdom Bacillati; phylum Bacillota; class Clostridia; order Eubacteriales; family Oscillospiraceae; genus Faecalibacterium; species Faecalibacterium sp. 3. Next base: position 2,440,192 of record NZ_JBLWFN010000001.1, on the reverse strand, counting down.
AGCCTTTGCCTGACCGATGCCCTTCCACTGGGCACCGGAACGGCCATAGAAGGTGTTGTAGATGTTCAGGGCCAGCATTTCACTGGCGTTGGCGGGTTCGCCTGCGGTCAGGGCAACGTTCTGGTCGAACAGCTTGAAGCTGTTGGTCAGGGTCAGGAAGGTGCAGATGGTCACGCTGGGCATAACCATGGGAATTTTGATCTTGAACAGGATCTCGCGGTCATTGGCACCGTCGATCTTGGCGGCTTCGATCAGGTCGCCGGGCACGCTCTGCAGGCCGGCAACGTAAATGATCATCATGTAGCCGATCTGCTGCCAGCACATCAGGATGACCAGACCGACGAAACCGGCCTTGGCATCCAGCGCCAGCAGAGGTTTCTGCAGGTTGGCCAGCACACCGTTGAGCAGGATCTGCCAGATGTAGCCCAGCAGGATGCCGCCGATCAGGTTGGGCATGAAGTAGACGGTACGGAAGATGTTGGTGCCGCGGATGCCGCGGGTGAGCGCCAGCGCAATGGCAAAGGCGCAGACGTTGATGAGCACGGTGGAAACCACAGTGAACGCTGCGGTAAAGCCGAACGCGTGCAGAAAGGTGGCATCCTGAAATACGCTGAGATAGTTCTGAATGCCCACAAAGGTGGTCTTGCTCACAGTGGTGAACCGCTGGAACGAAAGGTAAATACCCCAGATAAAGGGCCAGATAAAGCCGATGATGAATGCGATGAGGGTAGGCAGCACGAACACCGGCCAGTATTTGCTGATGGCTTTTTGCATGATGTACCTCCTATATGCGGAGTGGTTAACAAAAAAGGGGAGGCGGGGCGAACTTCTTCGCCCGCCTCCCTGTTCAGTTCTTTTTTATAGACCGATCAGGAGCTTAGCCGTTTGCCAGCTTGTATTCCTTAGCCCAGCCATCGACGAAGGCGGTCACAACGCCGTCCCAGTCGCCGGTGCCTGCTGCGTAAGCGGTCAGAGCGCTGCCCACGCCGTTCTTCCACTCCTCGGAAGGCATGGTGGAGAAGCACCAGTCCACACTGGTCTTGCCCTCGGCAACGTAATCGTTTGCAATGGCGATCAGAGGGTTGGTGGAGTCCTTAGCCTTCTTGAAGGGGATCACGAAGCCCATCTTGTCAGCCATCGCGCTGGTGCCGGCCTCAGAGGTGACACACCAGTACAGGAAGTCCAGAGTAGCCTGAATGTCGGCATCAGAAGAGTTGTTGTTCACGCACCAGAAGTTCTCGGAACCGGTGCACAGGCCCTGATTCTCCTCGCCATCCACGCCGATGTAGATGGGCAGCATACCCAGGTTGTCGTCGCCCAGATCCTTCACGTCATTGTAAGCCCAAGTGCCGTTCTGGTAGAACACAGCCTTCTTGCCCACAAACTCAGCCACAGCGTCATCGCCAGTTTTGGAAGCCAGCAGGGTGGGATCACAGGTGGAATCGGTGATGTACAGATCCCAGATCTGCTTGTAGTTGTCCAGATAAGTGCCCTTGATGGCGTCGGTGGAGCCGATGCCGTCTGCCTTGTACTCGTAATAGATGGGCAGGTTTGCCAGATGGGTCTTGAAGCGCCAGTCAGAAGAACCGTCCATGCCAGCGGAGGTGAAAGCACCGTCCACGCCCAGCTCAGCCTTGCGTGCCTGAATATCGTCAGCGACCTTCTTCAGATCAGCAAAGCCCTTGATATCGTCCTGCGTGTAGCCGGCGGCGCTCAGCAGTTCCTTGTTGTAAATGATGCCATAGGTCTCGATGACATATGCGATGCTGGTAACAGCGTCGCCATCCTTCAGTGCGAAAGAGTCGCTGGTCAGCTCGCCGTACAGCTGGCTGCCGGACAGATCATAGCAGTAATCCTTCCAGTTTGCCAGACCAACAGGGCCGTTCACCTGGAACAGGGTGGGAGCCTCGCTCTTCTCCATCTCGCTCATCAGGGTGGTCTCGTACTGGCCGGAAGCGGCGGTGACAACGGTCACAGGCACGCCGGTCTCCTTGGTGTACTCAGCGGCCAGATCCTGCCAATCCTGATCCTGCTCGGGCTTGAAGTTCAGGTAGTAGACCTTGCCGTCAGCCTTTGCAGCGGTGCTGGAAGCAGCGGCAGAACCGGCAGCAGAGGAAGCAGTGCTGTTGGAAGAGCCGCCGCAGGCAGCCAGACCCAGAGCAGCGGCAGAAACGCCAGCGGCCTTCAGGAAGTTACGACGAGTGATCATTTTCTTCATAATAAGTTCTCCTTCTTATTAAAAATAAACTATTTTAAAATCTCCGTCCCCTGACGGAGGGAGTACAAAGTTTAGATGGCCCTCACGCTCTCACCCTGCTGCAGCTCCGGCTGCAAGGTGATGGTCTGGGCCGGTGCACCGTGCTCGATCTGCCGCACCAGCAGCTCAATGCTCTGCAGCGAGATCTGTTCGCTGGGCTGCACGATGGTGGTCAGCACGGGCACGCAGTAACGGGACATCGTGATGCCGTCAAAGCCGATCACCGAGACATCCTCCGGCACCCGCAGCCCGGCGCTTACCAGCGCACGGATGGCACCTAAAGCGATCACATCGCTCATGGCGAACAGGGCGGTAAAGTCGGCCCGGTGGGCCAGCAGGCTGTTCACAGCGTGATAGGCAGACTCAAAATCGTAGTTGGACAGGCCGTACAGCTTGTCGCTGAACAGGATGCCTGCGTCCCGCATCGCCTGCTGTGCACCTTCGCGGCGCATCACGCTGGGATAGCTGGTGACCGGACCGCCCAGCACTGCGATCTTGCGGTGTCCCTGCTGGATGAGGTAGTCCACAGCAGCGTAGGCTGCGGCGCGGTCATCCACGCCCACCATGGAAAGATTGGGAAAGTCCAGCTCGTCGGAGACCAGTGTGGTCAGCACCGAGGGGACTGTGATGTTGGCAAAGCCTTTTTTGAAGTTGGCTACGCTGCCGCCCAGAAAGATCATGCCTTTGGGCTTGATCTCCCGCAGGATCTTTTCGGCGGCATCGATCTCGTTGGCGTTTTCATCCAGATAGGAAACGATGCCATTGTAGCCATACAGGGTAGCGGCCCGCTGCAGCTGGACTAAGAAGTCCGAGAAGAAGAGATTGCGGGTACCCTTGACCACGAACACCAGACTGCGGGACTGCTGGATCTTCAACTGTCGTGCATTGGTGTTGGGCACGAACCCGGCCTCCCGCATTACCGTAAGCACATGTTCCTTGGTCTCGGGCCGGACGTCGGGCCGGTCGTTGATGACACGAGAAATGGTGCTCACCGAGCAGCCGCTGATCCGGGCAATGTCCTTGATGGTCAGATTCGGCATTTTGTCGGAGTACCTCACTTTCGGTAATATATTCGGGAACGTTGTCGGGAACGTTTTCAGTGACTATATTATGGCATAATCTGTATAAAAAATCAATAACCCCAAAGTGTTTTCGTGAAAATTGCATAGCATATGGAGCGGCTTTTGTGCAGATTGAATTGCGTGCAAATCAAAACATGCCAATAGTTCCGCAAATTCCCGGTACAAGTCAGGAACAACCGGTAAAACCGTACCGATTTGTAACTTTTCGACATAGAGCAGTGGTTTTATAAAAGGGGGAAAGGAAATAAAAAACAATGCCCGGCAGATAACACAGCCTGCCGGGCATTGCATGGTTTTGAAATGCTTTATCCGCTTTTTCAAAAATACGGGTGCTGATAGGGTTCGGGTTCCGGGCCGCAGTACAGGCCAAATGCATCGCAGATCCAGTAGCTGCCGTCCTCCATGGGCACGCGGCACCACTGGTGAGTGTACTGGTTTTCGTTCACATGCTCATAGGGGATGCCCAGAATGTCCAGACAAAGAGCGGTGGCCCGGGCACATCCGGCACAGGATGCTGTGCGCAGTACAAAATAACCGTAGGGGTCGTTGTAGTGGTTGGCTTCCATGGAGTAAGCCATGGAACCATCATCCACCACCGCACGCAGGGCAGAGGCAATGCCGTAAAGCTGGTCTTCCCGGCTCATGAGCGCCAGCGGTGTGACCACCTTCAGCGCTTCCTGATATGCCTGCGCAAACTCCTCGTCAGTGCATTTGCGCTTGAGGGACTTGTAGTGGGTCAGCTTGTTGATGGCCACCGGCGACCAGACGGAAGAAAACTGCGCTTCGGTCAAAGAAAGCTCGTCATCACCGGCAATGCCGTCCGCAGAAGGCTTGCGGCCTTCGTCAATGCCGTGATCCAGATAATGACGCAGCAGCGCGCCTTCGTCATTGCCGCATACGGCCGCAACATCCGGATACTGTGCAGCGTAGTATGCTGCATCAAAGGTAGAAAGCGCAGCAGCGGAAAGACCGGTCTGTGCGGTCAGCAGCACACCGGCCGTCAGCGCCGCAAGTCTAAGATACCGTTTTTTCATGACAGAAAACCTCCTCAAAAAATAATAAAACAATCCCTGAACTCAGTATAGCACGTCCGGGCCGGAAGGAAAAGAGAAAAAAGCGCTCCCACCTTGTCATCGGTGAGAGCGCTTTGCTGATTGCTGATTATTTTGATTGGATTGATTCTTTAAAGATTAGTCGCTGACGTAGGGCATCAGAGCAACGTGACGAGCACGCTTGATGGCGATGGTCAGTGCGCGCTGATGATAAGCGCAGGTGCCGGTCACACGGCGGGGAATGATCTTTGCACGCTCAGAGACGTACTTACGCAGACGGGGCACGTCCTTGTAATCGATGGTGTCGATGCGATCGACACAGAAGCTGCAAACCTTCTTGCGGCCGCGACGCATGGGGCGTGCGGGGCGAGAGCCTTCGGTTCTTTCAAAAGCCATTGCTTATTACCTCCTATTGAATTTTTAACGGATTGACCGTTTCGTGTCAGAACGGCAGGTCATCGCTGTCATCAATCACAGCGAAATCGTCTGCATTGCCGGCAGAGTAGCTGGGAGCTGCCTCCACAGCGGCCGGGCGGGCAGGCGCTGCGTTCTGGTAGGCGGGAGCAGAATTATTCTGATAATTTGCTCCGCCGCCTGCATTGCTGTTTTTGGAGCCTGCGAAGTTGATGTTGTTGGCTACCACTTCCACAGCGGTACGGTTGTTGCCGTTCTTATCCTGATACTGGCGGGTCTGAAGACTGCCTTCAATGGCGATCAGACTGCCTTTCTGGAAATACTTGCAAACAAAATCGGCCTGCTGGCGCCATGCAACGATATCAATGAAATCGGCCTGACGCTGCTCGCCCTGACGCGCAAAATTGCGGTCACAGGCAATGCGGAAACTGCACACATTGGTACCCTGCTGGGTGGTGCGCAGTTCAGGATCCGCCACAAGACGGCCCATGATGGCAACAACATTCAACATACTACGGTCTCCCTTTCTGTCACGGAAGGATTACTCCTCGTGAGCAATGATCAGGCTGCGCATAACGCCTTCAGTGATCTTGTACACACGGTCCAGCTCAGCGGGGAAGCTGGGCTCGCTGGTGAAGTCGATCACGGTGTAGACGCCTTCCTCCTCGTCGTTGATGGGATAGGCCAGACGGCGCTTACCCCACTCGTCGATGGAATCGATCGTACCGTTAGCCTCGATCAGGGACTTAAACTTACCAACCAGAGCGGCGGTAGCCTCCTCGTCGAGAGCGGCGCTGGTAATCAGCATGGTTTCGTACTTTGCCATTTTGTAGCACCTCCTTTTGGACTTAAGGGTCCTGCAATCACAGGACCAAGGGTACACACAAAACGCGGCGTCGCGCCTTGTGTGCGGCGTGTCTGTTCAGACAGCAATTCATTATAGCAAGCTGTAAAGGATCTGTCAAGTGTTTTCTGAAAAAAGATACAACAAAAAATGTTTTGATTTTTTGTTGAAAGAGGACTATAATATAGTCGCTTTCAGAGGATGAACGGAAGGGCAGCCGGGGATCGGCCGTCTCTCTGCTCTCTGTTATCCGTCTTCGAAAGAAATGTATATATGGTTTTGGGAATTTTATAGTAAAGGAAGGATTCTTTGTGTATTTGGTTTTCCGTGATCTGGCAATTATCATCCTCAGCGCAAAGTTCTTTGGCCTTGTGGCCCGCAAGTGCAAGGCACCGCAGGTGGTGGGCGAGATCATTGCCGGCCTGCTCATCGGTCCGTGCATCCTGAACCTCGTGCAGACCAGTGATGCCATCTCCACCTTTGCGGAGATCGGCGTGGTCATGCTGATGTTCACCACGGGCCTTGGCACCAATCTGAAGGAACTTATCAAGGCTGGACCCATCGCCACCTTGGTCGCCTGCGTGGGCGTAGCCGTTCCGCTGGTGGGCGGCACCCTGCTGTACAGTGCGTTCTACGGCTTCTCTGCCGTGGGCAGCCCTGAGTTCTACCGTGCTCTGTTCATCGGCACCATCATGACCGCCACCAGCGTGTCCATTACGGTGGCGACCCTGCAGGAGCTGGGCCACCTGAAGAGCTTTCTCGGCACTACCATCGTCAGTGCCGCCGTCATTGATGATGTCATCGGCATCGTAGTCCTCACCTGCGTGCTGGGCGCAAGCTCCGGCACCGGCACAGGTCTGGGCAAGGTGCTCATCAATACGGTGCTGTTCTTTGCCACTGCCGTGGGCGTGGGCGTTGTGGCTCACTTTGCTATGACATGGCTGGACAAGCGCAATCCCCACACCCAGCGCATCACCATCGTGAGCATGGCGTTCTGCTTTGCCATGGCCTACATTGCCGAGGAATACTTCGGCATTGCAGATATCACCGGTGCCTATATCGCCGGTATCGTTCTGTGCACCATGGACGATGCCCCCTACGTGGAGCGCCGCGTGGACATCAGCAATTATATCATTTTTGCACCCATCTTCTTTGCATCCATCGGCTTGAAGACCGACATCAGCGGCCTGACGCCGGAAATCTTCCTGTTCTGTGTCTGCTTCGTCATTGTGGCACTTATCACCAAGATCATCGGCTGCGGTTTGGCCGCAAAGCTCTGCCGCTTTAACTGGGGCGACTCCCTCAAGATCGGCGTTGGCATGATGACCCGCGGCGAGGTGGCACTGATCGTGGCCCAGAAGGGCCTGGATGTCGGCGTGGTGGACTCGGTCTACTTTACCGCTGTGATCCTGCTGATCGTGGTGTCCAGTGTGGCAACGCCGCTGGTGCTCAAGGCACTCTTTACCAAAATGCCGCCGCAGCTGCACCCCAGTCAGGCGGAATAAAGAATGAGGCTGCTACGCAAATGATGTGGCTTACGCCATGATGTCTGCTGCGCAGATGATGTGCACCGCACAGCGGTGCAATGAAAACACCCCGGAAGCTTTCGCATTCCGGGGTGTTTTTTTGCTGTCGTATCGTCCTTCATGCGCCGCAGCGCGCATCATTTTTGCGAAGCAAAATATCATTTGAAGAACATCATTTGCGCAGCAACCTCATTTATTTACAGTGTCTTGCAGAACTCCTTCAGGTACTCGCGGAAGGCTTCGCCGATCTCCGGATGCTGCAGGGCCAGCTCCACCTGAGCCTCTACCACCTTGAGCTTGTTGCCCATGTCGTAGTGCTTTCCGGTGAACTCTACGGCCGTCATTCCGCCGCAGGTGCGGGCATACTCGGCCATGGCATCGGTCAGCTGGATCTCACCGCCGGCACCGGGCTTGGTGTGGGCGAGGATCTCGTAGATCTGCGGAGTCAGCAGCACACGGCCCAGAATGGAGTAGTTGCTGAACTCCTGCCCTTTCTTGGGCTTCTCGATCATGTCATCCACAAAGAAGTAGTTGTCGTGGATGGGGGTGGTCTTCAGACTGCAGTACCGGCTCACATCCTCCCAGGGCACAGCGGAAACACCCGCGACCGGACGGCCGAACTCCTCGTAGGCGCGGATCAGCTGAGCGCAGACCGGGTCTTCGCCCCAGATCACGTCATCGCCGTAGATGACAACGAAGGGATCGTCACCGGTGAAGGCCTTGGCGGTGTTCACGGCATGGCCCAGACCCAGCGTCTGCTTCTGGCGCACAAAGAAGATGTTTGCCATGTTGGCGATGCCAAGGCACTCTTCCAGAGCCTTTTCCTTGCCGGGCTTTGCCAGCTTTTCTTCCAGCTCAGGGCTGCGGTCAAAGTGATCCTCAATGATGCTCTGGTTGCGGCCCAGAATGATGAGGATATCGGTGATACCGGAACGCACCGCCTCTTCCACCAGATACTGGATGGCGGGCTTGTCCACAATGGGCAGCATACCCTTGGGCATGGCCTTGGTAGCGGGCAGCACGCGGGTGCCAAGACCGGCGGCAGGAATGACAGCTTTTGTGACTTTCTTCATCATGATCCATATTCTCCTATTACTATTTTGAAATCCGCAATGCCAGCCTTTGCAGGCGGCATTGCAGATCAGAGCATCCCGACCAAAGCGTCCAGATTCGGGCCCATGAGCATGGTGGCACAGGCACCCAGAACCATCAGCAGCACAAAGGCACCGATCACACTGGCGATGCTCACGCCGCCCTGTGCAGACAGGACCGCACGGCGCTGAGCAGCGTCCGGGAACTCGGCACGGATGCGCCGGATGCGTTCGGCTGCACTTTTGCGATACAGCCATTTGGCGTACAGGGTGCGCAGCATCACCAGCGCAAAACTGAGCACCGTCATAATGCGGGACAGCACAACGATGACCGTGCTGCTGATGCCGGCGGTCAGCGGACTGCCGGTGGCCTGCATCATGCTCAGCAGGGTGGGCAGGGCCAGCACCAGCTCTGCAGCCAGAAAACCGAAGGCAGGCTTCCACGCCTTGCGATAGAAGAAATAGAACGGACCGAACACCAGCGCAGAGAGGCACATGGAGATCTTGGTGTGCTGCAGCTGCATCCGGCTGTAGTCGTTCAGATAGACAGGCGCGGCCTTGCCGATGTAATCGTTCCAGTCGCTGTAGGGGATCCCGTCGATCAGCTCTTCCTTGCCAAAGGCCGCCTGTACATTGCGGCGGGTGGGTTCTTCCACGGTCTGCTGGTACTGGCGGTAAAGATCATCATAGTCAAATCGGTTCTGGTCTGCGCCGGAAGCAGTCTGGGCGGAAGGATCCGGGCACTGATCCTCCGGCGGCATGACGGCACCGCAGCAGCGGCATACCGTCTCGGAACGCAGGGTGCGCTCACCGCAGCTGGGGCAGGTGCGCAGTTCTTCATCCTTGTACGGAAACCTCCATTCATAGCCTGCGCCGTGGGCGGGGGTATGGATGCAGCGGCCCAGCTTCTCGTAACACTCGCGGTGATAGGGTGCGCCGCAGTCCGGGCAGACCACGATATCATCGGTCAGCGCCAGCGGTCTGCCGCAGCCTTCGCAGGGACAGCCATAATATTTTGGCATGATTTCCTCCTGTTATATGATTCATACTGGTATTATACTCCCCTGAGAACGAAAAGAAAAGGCAAAAATCTTCAAAATTCCAGCAGGATAATCCATTTACCTCTTTACTTTAACACAGATTCTCGGTATACTAGTGAAGTATCTGTGTATAAACTGTGTCTTTTGAGAATAAAAGACTTTACCTTATTATCATTTCGAGAGGAACTGAAAGAATGATCACGATTGACGAACTGAAGGTGCAGCTTGCCGATTATGGCAAGGCGGTCAAGGACCTGGAAGAGGCTCTGGCCATCGATGCCTCCCGCAAGCGCGTGCAGGAGCTGGAGCACACCATGTCCCGCCCCGGCTTTTACGATGATGCAGACCTGAGCAAAAAGGTGTTTGACGAGGTGGGCGACCTGAAGGGCAAGCTGAGCCGTTTTGAAAAGCTGCAGGGCCTGTACGATGACGCCGAGACCATGCTGGAAATGCTGGATGAAGAATATGACCCTGCCATGATCCCCGAAGCAGAGGAGTCTGTGAACGCTGTGGGCAAGGCGGTGGACGAGCTGCAGCTCATGACGATGCTGAACGGTGAGTACGACCACAGCAACGCCATCCTCACCTTCCACGCCGGTACCGGCGGCACCGAGGCACAGGACTGGGCCGAAATGCTGTACCGCATGTACAATAAGTGGGCTTCCAACCACGGCATGACCGTGGAGGTTCTGGATTATCAGGACGGTGATGAAGCCGGCATGAAGAGCGCCTCCATGATGGTGAAGGGTGCCAACGCCTACGGTCTGCTCAAGAGTGAGAACGGCGTGCATCGTCTGGTGCGTGTGTCGCCCTTTGACGCTAACGCCCGCCGTCAGACCAGCTTTGCTTCGCTGGAAGTGATGCCCGAGCTGGACAACACCATTCAGGTGGATATCCGCCCCGAGGATATTGAGATGCAGGTGTACCGTTCCTCCGGTGCCGGCGGCCAGCACATCAACAAGACCTCTTCCGCTGTCCGTCTGATCCACAAGCCCACCGGCGTCGTGGTCAGCTGCCAGACCCAGCGCAGCCAGTTCCAGAACCGTGACTACGCAATGGAAATGCTGAAGGCAAAGCTGTATCAGATCGCAAAGCAGCAGCATATGGATAAGATCGACGACATCAAGGGCGTGCAGAACGAGATCGCATGGGGTCACCAGATCCGCAGCTATGTGTTCATGCCCTACACCATGGTCAAGGATCACCGCACCAACTACGAGACCGGCAATGTGGACGCCGTGATGGACGGTGATCTGGACGGTTTCATCTTCGCATACCTCAAGGCTGCAAGCCGCGGGGAACTGCAGGATACCTGATCTTGAACGTATAAAATGCAAAGGCCGTGCTTCCTTTTGTGGAGGCACGGCCTTTTTTGTGTTCTTATGCCAGATCGGGCAGAATGGTGTCCCAGAGGTTTTCCTCCTGCCGCAGGGCGTTGAAGCAGCAGTCCAGATACATTTTGTTTGCCGCTGCAAGGATCGTGCTGCGCAGAAGCAGCTTTTCATCTGCGGCATCCACGGCAAGGTCGCGGATCTCTCTGGTGCAGCCGAATACGAACGGCAGGCAGTTCTCCATCTCGTCGCAGAAGTAGTCGTAAGCTGCCCCGGCAGAACAGTGCGCCCGCTGCATTTTGAACAGGGCATCGATGTTTTCCATCGAAAGGACGGTCTTGGAGACTGCAATGTACATCAGGGATGCGATCTGATCGCGGGCATATTTCTTGCGCACCGGGTGGGACAGAATGCCCTTTTTGACGTAGTTGCTGACCATGGAAGAGGTGAGCTCCACGCCGCAGAAGGTGCGGAAATAGCTGTTGACGTACTGCACGGTCTGGTCAAGGTAAAGCCCCATCTGCGGGAGATCGGCGTACCGGGGCAGGGCAAACCCGGCGGCGCAGGCCGCAACGCGGCATTTGGTTTCAGTTTTCATATCGTAAGCAGTTCTCTAAGGTTGGCGCAGCTGGGCTGCGCGGGATACAGAAAATGGTTTTATGGCGGTATTATAGCGCAAATCTGTACTTTGGTCAACGGATTTTTAAAACTTTTGAAAGAATGCATAAAATCACTTGACAGGTTTTTGAAAAACTGCTATGATGTCTGCAGTGAACCGAAAAAACCATGCAGGCGGAAGTGCGTGTAAGGCACGGAAAATACAAAAATGACCTGCTATCACAAAATAGATTTGGAGCGTGCATTTTATGAAAACCAAGATCGTTGTGGATTCTTCGTCCAGCCTGTATGCCCTGCCGGGCGTGGATTTTGCCTGTGTGCCGTTGAAGATCGTCACGGATGAACAGGAATATCTGGATGACGGCACTCTGGATGCTGTGGGCATGGCCCGGTCTCTGCGTACTTACAAGGGCAAGACCAGCACCTCCTGCCCCAATGTGGCAGACTGGCTGGCTGCTTATGAGGGCGCAGAGCAGATTTTTGTTGCCACCATCACGGGCACACTGTCCGGCAGCTACAATGCTGCACTGCTGGCAGCGGAAGAATACAAGGAAACACACCCGGAGGCCCGTATTTTTGTGCTGGACAGCCTGTCTGCCGGGCCGGAGCTGCGTCTGCTGGCAGAGCGTCTGCGGGACCTCGTCCGGATCGGGATGGAGTTTGACGAGATCTGTGAGGCAATCCTGGCTTACCACAAGCACACGCATCTGGTGTTTTCGCTGGAATCGCTGGCAAATCTGGCCCGCAACGGCCGTGTAAAGCCCGCCGTTGCCGCCGTGGCACGGATGCTGGGCATCCGGGTCATTGGTCAGGCCAGCGAGAGCGGCGAGCTGGAGGTGTTGTGCAAGACCCGCGGTGAGCACGGCGCACTGGAGCGCATCGTGCTGGAATTGAAGGATCACGGCTTTACCGATGGCAAAGTGCACATTGCCCACTGTGATAACCCGGAAGCTGCCAAGCGCCTGAAGCTGATGATCCATGCGGTGTTTGCAGGCGCACAGGTGGATGTCACCGAGTGCGGCGGCCTGTGCAGCTACTACGCTGAGCAGGGCGGCCTGATGGTGGGCTTTGAGGACGGCGAAGCCGAAGCATAAAGCGGCTTTCAATGGCTCCGCATTTGCGCGGGAACTGCAATAGCTGTCTCTTTGACGAAAAAATCATTTCTTTGATTGCCGACCGGAAAAATCTGCGGATTTTTCCGGTCGGCTTTTTGCGGGGCGCATCAGGAAACAACGCAAATCTTGAAAAAGCTGCAAAACCGCGCTATACTTACACATATTATAATAAAGGAGGAGAGCAGGCCGATGTTTTTTCGTTCGCCGATCGTGCGCTTTTTCAACCGCATCCTGAACCGCGTCACCATCACGGTGGTGCTGGTAGCGCTGCAGCTGCTGTGGCTGTGCTGGGTGTTCTATTCCATTACCACCGGTACAGGCCGTGTATGGGTGAACGGTCTGCTCAACGCCCTGAGCCTGCTCATTATCCTGTACCTTGTGCGCAAGGACGAGAACAGCGCCTATAAGGTGGGCTGGATCGCATTGATCGGCATTCTGCCGCTGCTGGGCGGTGCACTGTATCTGGCCTTTGGCAACAAACGCCCGAGCAAGCGCCTGAGCCTGAAAATGCATGCTGTGGACAGCGCACATAAAAAAGACCTGCAGCAGCAGCCGGGCGTACTGGACAGTCTGGATGCCGGCGGGCAGGGCCAGAGCCGTTATGTGGCAAAGTATGGCCCCTATCCGGCATGGCAGAACACCCGTGCGCAGTATTTTGCCAGCGGCGAAGCGATGTATCCGCGGCTGCTGGCCGATCTGGAAAAGGCCCAAAAGAGCATCTTTCTGGAATTTTTCATTGTGAGCCATGGCTGCATGTGGAATGGCGTCGAGAAGATCCTGCGCCGCAAGGCGGCACAGGGCGTGGATGTGCGTCTGATCTACGATGATTTTGGCAGTCTGCTGGGTCTGCCTGCCGATTTTATCGTGCGGATGGAGCGGGCGCATATCCGCTGCATCCCGTTCAACCCGGTGGTGCCCCTGATCTCGCTGGTGATGAACCACCGCGACCACCGCAAGATCGTAGTCATTGACGGTACGGTGGCCTACACCGGCGGCGTGAATCTGGCAGATGAGTATATCAACGCAGAGCAGCGCTTCGGCTACTGGAAGGATGCAGCCCTGCGTGTGGAAGGCGACGCCGCGTGGAACTTTACGGTGATGTTCCTCAACTTCTGGAATGCCTTTCGCCCCAGCGAGACGGATTATGATGCGTTTCGCCCCATGCCGCTGGTGTCGTCGGCATCGGACGGCGTGGTGCAGCCCTATGCAGACAGTCCGCTGGACGAGGAGCCCATGGCAGAAACCGTTTATCTGAATATCCTTGCGCAGGCAAAACAGTATGTCTACATCTATACACCCTACCTTGCGATCGGCGAGGAAATGCTGGATGCGCTGAAAAACGCTGCCAAGCGCGGGGTGGATGTCCGTCTGGTGCTGCCGGGCATCCCGGACAAGAAGCTGGTATTCCGGTTGAGCCGGTCGTACTATCTGCCGCTTTTGCGGGCGGGTGTACGCATTTACGAGTTCACCCCCGGCTTCCTGCACGCCAAGTGCTGGGTGAGCGATGACAGCACCGCTGTGGTGGGCAGCATCAACATGGATTACCGCAGCCTGTTCCTGCACTTCGAGTGCGGCGTGCTGCTGCAGAACAACAGTCAGGTGACCGTCCTGCGGGATGACGTGCGGGATACACTGCTCAAATGCCGGGAGGTACAGGTATCGGACTGCCATACCGGTCTGCTGGGCACTGTGCTGGACAGCGTGCTGCGGCTGCTGAGCCCTTTAATGTAAAAGAAACGACAGACCGCGGTAGACGCGAAATAAAACCGCTGCTTTCCGGGCAAACTAGCCCAAAAGCCCCTTTACGATGGGGCAGGAAAGGGAGCGTTTCGATGATAACGAAAAAGATATCCTGCACGGTTTTGGGCTGCACGCTGGCGGCGGCGCTGACACTCACCGCCTGCGGCGGGAGCGGCTCCGGTTCTTCCGGAAGCATGAGCACAGGCATGGGCGGCAGCTCGTCCCAGACCACGCAGAATGCCGCATGGCGCACCGGCCTTGGCATCTTGACGGAAGCGGACGGAGAGGAGCGTGCCGGGAAGATCAACACGATTGCTGCCGCCGTTTTGCTGGATGCTGAGGGGAAAGTGGCCGATGTGATGCTGGATGAGGTGGAACTTTCTGTAACGGGGGACGGTACCGGCAAGGTGACGATACCCGGCGAAACTCTTACCAAGCGCCAGAAAGGGGAGGACTACCCGCTGGCTGCGGTGTCCTCGCTGAAAAAAGGCTGGACAGAACAGGCAGATGCCTTTGGCGATTTTCTCACAGGTAAGACGCCGGACGAGGTGAAAAAGCTTGCCACCGACGATGACGGCAAGCCCAAGGATGCCGACCTGCTTTCCGGCTGTACCATTGCAGTGGACGGCTATCGGGATGCAGTGGTGCGCGCCTGCGAGAACGCAAAGGCGGTTGGCTCGGCCCGCGGCGACCGTGCTGTGCTGGGCGTGTCGGTGCGCAATGACACCAAAGATCTGACCGCCGCCGACGACCACGATGTGACTGCGCAGGTGGATATTACGGTGACAGCTCTGACGCTGGATGCCGACGACCGCGTGACCGGTGCCATCGCTGACGTGACGGAGCCTGCCCTGACGGTGAGCGCGGACGGCACCGTGTCGGCACCGGAGCTGGTGAAAACCAAGCTGGAGCAGGGCGATCAGTACGGGATGCGCGGTGCGTCCGCTCTGGACAAAGAATGGTATGAGCACAGCGAGGGCTGGTGCGACTACCTCAAGGGCCGGACCCGCGCAGAGGTGGCGTCCATCCCGGATGACGGCTCGGATGCCGACCTTGCGGCTGTATGCACCATTTCAGTAACAGAGCTGCAAAGGGCGGCACTGGCAGCGTTCGCAGAAGAATAAGCAATCGGAAAGGGGAAAGACACTGCGTCTTTCCTCTTTTATTTGTGCAATTCAACAAGAGACGAAACGAAAAGAAAAAAATAAAGGGCAATATGCACTAACTTTTATATTTCCTCTTGCCAAATGCCTTCAAACGCGCTATTCTATAGTCACAGTTTAACACTTTAGCATGATAAAATGCTAAACCGAGAGGGAACATCTTTTGGGAAATAACGAGGGAGGAAACCTGTTATGAAACGTTTAGTCTCCGCTTTTCTGGCCGGTGCCATGGCACTGAGCCTTGCCGCCTGCGGCGGTGCCGCATCCACTTCCACCGTGGCATCTTCTGCCGCGTCCGGCAGCGCAGCCGCTTCTGCTGCCGAAACCGCTGCCAGTGATCTGGATTACATCAAGGAAAAGGGCAAGATGGTCATTGGCTACACCGTCTACGAACCCATGAACTACACCGATGCAGACGGCAACTTCACCGGCTTTGACACCGAGCTGGCAACGGCTGTGTGCGAAAAGCTGGGGGTCGAGCCGGAGTTCGTGGAGATCAACTGGGACACCAAGGTGGTTGAGCTGGACGCCAAGAGCATCGACTGCATCTGGAACGGCATGACCCTGACCGATGATATCATGGCCAACACCGCCACCACCAAGGCCTACGCCAAGAACGCACAGGTCGTGGTCGTGAAGGACGGCACCGACTACAGCTCCACTGCAGATCTGGTGGGCAAGACGGTAGTGGCTGAAGCTGGCTCTGCCGGTGAGGCTGCCATCGAAGGTGACGAGAATCTGGCACAGGCCGATTACGTCTCCAAGAGCGTGCAGACCGACTGCCTGATGGAAGTTGCCGCAGGCACTGCAGATGCTGCTGTTCTGGATCTGACTCTGGCCAACGCCATGATCGGTGAGGGCACCGACTATGCAAGCCTGAAGATCGTGGACGAGCTGAATGCTGAGGAGTACGGCGTGGCCTTCCGCAAGGGCAGCGATGCCGCCGCCGCTGTGGATACCGTCTTTGACGAGCTGAAGGCTGACGGCACCATGCAGGCTCTGGCCGACAAGTACGATCTGGCTCTGGCCGATTAAGCATTTACATTTAAAATGAACGGAGCGCCCCCTGAGCGGGGCGTTCCCTTTGTTAAAAACGGATTGATGGGTGTGTTCTTGTGTCTGTGATTCTGAGTCGCCTTTCCGGCGCGTTTCTGCTCAACTGTGAACTGTTTGCATTGACCCTGCTGTTTGCGCTGCCGCTGGGTCTGGTGGTCGCTTTCGGCTCCATGAGCCGGTGCAAGCCGCTTTCCGGCGCGGTGAAAACTTTCGTGTGGGTCATCCGCGGTACGCCGCTGATGCTGCAGATCATCGTGATCTACCTTGGCCCCGGCCTGCTGGGCATGAATAATCCGTGGCCCTCCGGCTCCGGCGGACGCATGGTGGCGGCGGTGGTGGCCTTTGCCATCAACTATGCCTGCTACTTCTCCGAGATCTACCGCGGCGGCATCGAGGCTGTCCCCAAGGGCCAGACCGAGGCCGGTCAGGTGCTGGGCATGACCAAGACCCAGATCTTTTTCAAGGTGACGCTGCTGCAGGTGGTCAAGCGCATTCTGGCCCCCATGGGCAACGAGGTCATCACCCTCGTCAAGGATACCTCGCTGGCCAACACCATCGCCAACAAGGAGATCATCATGATGGCCAAGGAATACAGTGCAAAGGGCCTGATTTGGCCGCTGTTCTCCACCGCCATCTTCTTCCTGGTGTTCGTGGGCGCGCTGACTTTGCTGTTTGGCTGGGCTGAAAAGAAACTGGATTATTTCCGCTGATGAAAGGAAGGAAACTGAATCATGGCACTGCTTGAAGCCTCCGGCATCGGCAAAAACTTTGGCGAGACCAAGGTACTCAAAGATATTTCGCTGAACCTTGAACAGGGTGAGGCGCTGGCCATCATCGGCTCGTCCGGTTCTGGCAAGACCACCCTGCTGCGCTGCCTGAATTTCCTTGAGAGGCCGGATACCGGCATCATCAAGGTGAACGGCGAGACCATGTGGGACGCCGCCGACCCAGCCACCCAGCGGGAAAGTGAGGTGCGCAAAAAGCGGCTGCACTTTGGTCTGGTATTCCAGAACTTCAACCTCTTTCCGCAGTACACCGCCCTGCAGAACGTGATGCTGGCCGGTGAGCTGCTGGCAAAGGAGAGCCCGGATTACAAGGCAAACAAAAAAGCCATCCATGCCCAGCTGGAACAGCAGGCACAGGAGCTTCTGGCCCAGATGGGCCTGTCTGCCCGTGCAGGCCACTATCCGCACCAGCTCTCCGGCGGTCAGCAGCAGCGCGTGGCCATTGCCCGCGCACTGGCCCTGCACCCGGACATCCTCTGCTTCGACGAGCCCACCAGCGCCCTTGACCCGGAACTGACCGGCGAGGTGCTGAAAGTTCTGCGTGACCTTGCTGACCGCAAGACCACCATGATCATCGTCACCCACGAGATGCATTTTGCCCGTGACGTGGCCGACCGTATCATGTTCATGGATGGCGGCGTTGTGGTGGAGGAAGGCCCTGCCCGGCAGCTCATCGAGCACCCGCAGGAGGAGCGCACCAAGCAGTTCCTTGCGCATTACTCGGAATAAGCAAAATCACCAATTCTTTCTGCAAAAATTCGTAAATATTGATGCAATGCAAATCTTGTAAATCCTGCGTCACTCCACTATAATATCATTCATGAATGTACAAAACGTCCTGCCCCTTTCCGGCAGGGCGTTTTTCACGGCAAAAATACGCCGTTAAGCAGATTTTTCCGGGGCGCATCTGAAAAGCTGAAAACATGGTTTGTTTCTTTGCTTTGCTTTCAGATATCCCCTGAGTGGTAGGAGGTTTTGCCATGACAAAGGATATGACTCAGGGCAGCCCGCTGAAGCTGATCCTTGCGTTTGCGGTGCCGCTGATGCTGGGCAGTCTGTTCCAGCAGTTCTATAATCTGGCCGATACCATCATCGTTGGCCGCTTTGTGGGTGTGGAGGCGCTGGCGGCTGTGGGCAGTGTGGGCGGCCTGAATTATCTGGTGCTGGGCTTTGTGAACGGCATCGCCTGCGGTTTTTCCATCCCGATCTCCTGGACCTTCGGTGCCAAGGATTACAAGGAAATGCGCCGTTACACCGCCAATACAGTGTGGCTGTCCATCTTTTTTGCGGTGGTGCTCACCATCGTTACGGTGGCACTGACCCGCTCGGTGCTGGTGTGGACGAATACGCCGGAAAACATCATCGACCTTGCGGATATCTACATCCGCACCATTTTCTGGGGCATCCCGTTCACCCTGCTTTATAATGTGACCAGTGCGTTGATGCGCGCTTTGGGCGACAGCAAGCGTCCGCTGTACTTCCTGCTGGTGGCAAGCTTTTTGAACATCGCTCTTGACCTTGTGTGCATCATCGTATTCGACATGGGCGCATTCGGTGCGGCTTTTGCTACCGTGTTCAGTCAGGCGGTGGCGGGCCTTGGCAGTCTGCTGTACATCATGCGCCACTACCCGGAGCTGCGCTGGAGCAGGGAAGAGGGCCGTTTCAGCCTGGCCCACTGCGCAAAGCTGTGCAACATGGGCATCCCCATGGGCCTGCAATGCAGCATCACGGCCATCGGCAGCGTGGTACTGCAGGGCGCTGTGAATGGTCTCGGCAGCGACATCGTGGCTGCGCAGACTGCAGGCGGCAAGGCGGCGCAGTTCCTCAGCGTGCCGCTGGAGAGCATCGGCACCGCCATGACCACCTACACCAGCCAGAATATGGGCGCCAAAGACCTTGGCCGTGTGAATCGCGGCGTGAACACCGCACTGGGCATCGGCTGCGTATACAGCATTGCGTCCTTCCTCATCCTGCGCGTGACGGATAAGCTGCTCATCGGCCTGTTTTTGGATGCCAGCGAGACCGCGATCATGGCCAACGCCCAGAGCTTTATCTTCTGGAACAGTGTTTTTTATATCCCGCTGGCGGTGCTCATCATCTACCGTTACACCATTCAGGGGCTGGGCTTCTCCGGCCTTGCCATGTTCGCCGGCGTGGCCGAAATGGTGGCCCGCGCAATGGTAGGCTTCTGGTTCGTGCCGCTGTGGGGCTACTTTGCGGCCTGCATCGCAAACCCGGTGGCGTGGTTCTTTGCCTGCTTCTTCCTCATCCCGGCCTACTTTGTGGTGCGCAGAAAGCTGCAGAAGGAAAAGGATATCGAGAAAGCGCACGACGCGCAGGCGGCAAAGGCCTGACGCGGCAGCGCGAATATTTATAATAGCACAAGCCAGCTGGGCCTTCGGGTCTGGCTGGCTTTTTTGTGTGGAAGAAAACGACTTTTTGCAAAAGTGCTGAAATTTCAAAAAGTCCTTGACAAAAATCCTCGGGGGGGGGATAATAAGGAAAATTCTGGAAGCAGAAGGTTTTGATTGAGGAGGAAAATCGAAATGAAACTGAAAAAACGGCTTGCAGCGGTTCTTTTATCTGCGGTGATGATCCTGACCGGACTGACGGCCTGCGATGGGACGGCCCCGGCGGGTCCGGCAGAGCTGACGTGGCAGAACTCCCGCACCAAGCAATATTTTGATGCAAAGGGGATTAAGGCGCAGGAGTACACCCTGACGGCGGATATGATGGCCAGTGGACAGAAGGTGGAGCTGAAATACGCGATCAAGGGTAAGCAGGCCGGATATGAGACCGCGGCCGACCATAAGCTGCGTGTGGATGGTGACGGCAATGTTTACCTGATAGGTTCCAGAGGCGGCAACAAAGAATGGTGGAAGTATCCGGCTGGCAGCCCGACTGCAGATAGCTATGCTGCTTCCATCCGGGCGTGTTACGGCTATTTTACGCTGCCGACCGATCAGAACGTTGGCTCCATTTCGGCAGGAAAATACAAAAAAGATGATAAGACGTATGACACGGAAACACTCAAGGTGCATCAGGAGAACGTTTATGCAACCTATACTTACTGCTACGATGGCAACGAGCTGAGCTTTATTCTGGTGGAACCCATTGTCGGCATGGAAAACATTGAGCTGAAACCCACGGCAGATGAAGCAGTGATCGCAATCCCGCCGGTTGACCGAGTGATAAATGATTGAACGAACAAAACCGGAAGCATCATACAAGGTGCTTCCGGTTTTGTTTTTTTCTGTTGACTCTTCTGATTTACAAATCCCGCCAAAAGCGTTATACTACATATGATTGTGTATCTGGCAGGAGGTGAGCGTATGGCAGAACTGGAACAGATCGAAGGCACCGTGGAAGATATCATCTATGAAAACGAGGATAATGGTTACACCGTGTTTGAACTATCCGGCGGCGGGGTGGTCACGGTGGTGTGCGGCATCGTGGGGGAACTGCACGCAGGCGAAAGCGTGGTATGCCGCGGCCGGTATGAGAACCACGCCACCTATGGCCGCCAGTTCCACGCACAGGAGTGCGAGACCGACATGCCGAAGGATCTGGAAGCTGTCTACGCCTTTCTGGCCAGCAAGTCGCTGCCGTATATCGGAGCCAAAACAGCGGATAAGATCATCGATCTGTTCGGGGCTGAGGCGCTGGAAGTGATCGCCAACGACCCGGTCCGGCTCACGCAGGTGCCCGGCATCTCTGCCGATAAGGCCGACCGCATCCAGCAGGAGTTCAAGCGGATGTTCGGGATGCGGGAGCTCATTGCCTATCTGGCTCAGTTCGAGATCAGCCCCCGCAGGGCAATGGAAGTGTTCCGCACCTTTGGGCCCGGGGCCATGCAGGCCATTGCGGCAAATCCCTATCTGCTCTGCGGCGAACCGCTGCAGCTGGACTTCCGCCATGCGGACAGCATCGCCCAGTATTACCATATGGAGGGCGACTGCGCCCAGCGGCTGGAAGCAGCCCTGCTGCGCACCCTGCGCCACAACGCAGGCAACGGCCACACCTGCCTGCCGCGCACCCAGCTGCTGGAAACGGCGGCGGGCTTCATCCATCAGCCGCCGGAAAAGCTGGCCGCAGCACTGGATGAATGCATCCGAACCGAAGAGCTGCGGGTGAAGCTGTTCGATGGCACACCTTATATCTATCTGCCCGACCTGCTGGAAGCCGAGGAGGACATTGCTGCCCGGCTTGCCATGCTGACAAAACGGGGCAAAAACACTGCCCATGGGCTGGATAAAAACATTCAGATCCTGGAACTGACGCAGGGCTTTGCCTATGCACCTTTGCAGAAGGAAGCCATCCGCAAGGCCATGACCGAGAACTGCCTTGTGCTCACCGGCGGTCCCGGCACCGGCAAGACCACTACGGTCAACGCCATCCTGCAATTGCTGGAAGATCAGGCAGAGAGGGTGGCTCTGTGCGCCCCCACGGGCCGCGCAGCCAAGCGCCTGAGCGAACTGACCGGGCGCAAGGCCAGCACCATCCACCGTCTGCTGGAGGTGGACTACACCGGCGGCGTGGTCAGCTTTATCCATAACGATAAGAACCTGCTCAAGTGCGATGTGGTCATTCTGGACGAAATGAGCATGGTGGATGTGAAGCTGTTTCAGGCCCTTATTGCGGCGCTGCGCTACAGCTGCCGCATCATCATGGTGGGCGATGCCGACCAGCTGCCCAGTGTGGGGCCGGGCAACATTCTGGGCGAGGTGATCCGCTCCGGGCTGGTGCCCACGGTCTGCCTGAACGAGATCTTCCGGCAGGCGGCGCGCAGCCTGATCGTGGAAAACGCCCACCACATCATCAGCAGTGAGCCGCTGCAGAAGGGCGGCAGGACCGACGACTTCTTCTTTCTGGAATCGGACGGCGACGCGGCCCGGAAGCTGGTGTGCGATCTTGTTACCACCCGCCTGCCGCGCAGCTATGGCTTTGACCCGATCCGGGATATTCAGGTGCTCTGCCCCACAAAGCTGGGGCCCACCGGCACGCAGGCGCTGAATGTGGAGCTGCAGAATCTGCTCAACCCGGAGCAGAAGGGCAAGCCTCAGCTGCAAAGCACGTCCCGGGTATTCCGGGTCGGCGATAAAGTGATGCAGGTGCGCAACAATTACGAGATCATCTGGAACCGCATCGGCGGGGAACAGGGAGTGGGCGCCTACAATGGCGATATCGGCATCGTGGAGAGCATCAATCCCCGTGACCGCTCCATGGTGGTGCGCATGGATGACCGACGGTTGATCTATCCGGCAGAGAACCTGGGCGAGCTGGAGATCGCTTACGCCATCACGGTGCACAAGAGTCAGGGCAGCGAGTTCCCGGCGGTGATCCTGCCGGTGGCGCAGGTGCCGCCGCGGCTGTGCTACCGCAACCTGTTCTACACCGGTGTCACCCGCGCACGCAAGCTGTGCATCGTGGCAGGCCGGCGGGACGTTGTGAACCGCATGATGGGAAACGTCCGCCAGAATCTGCGCTACAGCGGCCTGTGCTATCTGCTGCAGGCAGAGCTGCCGCCGGGGCAGATAAAAACAGAGGAATGACCGATGCCTGCAGAGTAGAATCTGCCCGGGAAGCCGTTCAAAACCGGTATACTTTTTACGGCAACTATGCTATACTGTAAGCTGGTATGATTTCCGGCCTGCATCAACAGACCGTTGTTTCGATAGAGGAACCAGAAAGGAACAGAGAATTTATGGCACAGAACGATATCGGTATCGACCTTGGTACCACCACCATCATCATCGCACAGGCGGGGCAGGGCGTTGTACTCAACCAGCCCAGCGTTGTGGCAATGGACACGCGCAAAAACACCGTGCTGGAAGTCGGCGATAAGGCTCTGGCCATGGTGGGCCGCACCCCAAACTATATTTCCGCGATCTTCCCGCTGAAAGACGGCGTTATCAGCGACCACACCATGACCCGTGAGCTGATCTGCCGCTTTGTCAAGCAGGTATACAACTCCCATATGGTCAAGCCCCGGGTGGCAGTCTGCGTGCCTGCTGCGATCACCGGCATCGAAAGCGATGCTGTGGTGGAAGCTGTGGTGGCTGCCGGTGCCCGTCAGGTGTATCTGATCGATGAGCCCATTGCCGCCGCTCTCGGTTCCGGCATCGATATCACCCAGCCGGAAGGCCGTATGATCATCGACATCGGCGGCGGCACCACCGATATTGCAGTGCTGAGTCTGGGCGGTAAGGTCAAGGCCACCAGTGTGCGCGTGGCCGGCAACCACTACGACGAGGAGATCCTCAAGTTCGTTCGCAACAAGTACAGCGTGGCCATCGGCCAGCGTACCGCTGAGGAACTGAAAAAGAATGTGGCCTGCTGCCCCCAGAAGACCGATTTCCACGAGACCATGGAGATCAAGGGCCGCAGCCTGCTCACCGGCCTGCCGGTGCGCGTGAATGTTTCCACCGATGATCTCTACGATCCGGTCATGATGCTCAGCGAGCAGATCGGCACAGCAGCCCATCAGGTGCTGGAAAAGACCCCGCCGGAGCTGGCCGGTGATATCTACCGCAACGGTGTCATGCTCACCGGCGGCGGTGCACAGCTGCACGGCCTGACCGAGTACCTGAGCGAGGAGCTCAAGGTGGAAGTGACGGTTTCGCCCGACCCCGTGAACTGCGTGGCGCTGGGCACGGCCATGAGTCTTGGCCTGAACGACAAGCTGGAGACCGGTTTTATGGACGCAACGCCCCGCATCGGCCGCCGGTAAGCCCGACAGGCCGCAGCAGAGAAAAAGGCGGGCACGATTTCTCCATGCACCCGAATGAAAGCGGCAAAAAGAAAAATTGTCGGTTTTTATTGAAATGAATTGGAAAATAAGGTATAATATTTCCAAATTGATTTTCTGCTGACGACCTCGGGGCCGGATGCGGATTCTGAAAAACAGGAGGAAAACCATGGATTTAGGTTTTGACGTGGTCGTTACCATTACCGGCATCGTACTGGTGTTCTTGATCCTTATCCTGCTGATGGCCATCATCACGCTGGAAGGCAAGATCTTCGATTCGATGGGTACCAAGAAAAAGGCCGCAAAGGAAGCCGCCAAGGCTCCCGCCGCAAAGCCCGTTGCACCCGTGCAGCAGGCCGCAGCCGCTCCCGCTCCTCAGGTGGAAGAGGGCATTCCCGGTGATGTGGTCGCTGCCATTATGGCTGCGATCCACGCAATGGGCAACGGCAAGTACACCCTCAAGGCCGTGCGCCGCAGCAAGAACGGCTGGGGCAATGCGGGCGTGAATGACACCACCGCACCGTTTTAACAGAGGAGGAAGAGCATGACACAGTTTATTGATACTCTGGTCGGTATTTTCCAAAGTTCCGGCTTTGCACGCTTCGGCGAGCCGGGCGGCTACCTGTACGCGATCATGATCTGCGTGGGCTGCTTTTTGCTGTACCTGGCCATCGTCAAGGAATTTGAGCCGCTGATCCTGCTGCCGATGGCATTCGGCATGATCCTGGCAAACCTGCCCGGCAGCGGCGTCATCCACATGCAGTATTTCGTCGGTGACGGTCTGGAACACCCCATGTGGGTGGAGATCCTGAACAACGGCGGTCTGGCCGATATGCTCTATATGGGCGTCAAGCTGGGCATCTACCCGCCGCTGATCTTCCTGGGCATTGGCACCATGACCGACTTCGCACCCCTGATCTCCAACCCCAAGAGCCTGCTGCTGGGCGCTGCCGCTCAGTTCGGTATCTTCGGTACTTATATGGGCGCTCGCCTGCTGACCGCTACCGGTCTGGTGGACTTCACCCAGAAGCAGTCTGCTGCAATCGCCATCATCGGCGGTGCAGACGGCCCTACTGCCATCTTCGTCACCTCCCGTCTGGCTCCTGAGCTGCTGGGCTCCATCGCTGTTGCGGCGTACAGCTACATGGCTCTGGTGCCCGTCATTCAGCCGCCCATCATGAAGGCTCTGACCACCAAGAAGGAACGTACCGTCGTGATGAAGCAGCTGCGCACCGTCTCCAAGACCGAAAGGATCATCTTCCCCATCATGGTCACCATCATCGTTTCCCTGATCGTTCCGGATGCCGCCGTTCTGGTGGGTATGCTGATGCTGGGCAACCTGATGAAGGAGTGCGGCGTTGTGGATCGTATCCAGAAGACCGCCGGCAATGAGCTGATGAACATCATCACCATCTTCCTGGCACTGTCTGTTGGCTGCACCACCTCTGCAAACACCTTCCTGAACACCCGCACCCTGTTCATCATTGTGCTGGGCCTGATCGCATTCTCCTTCGGCACTGCCGCAGGTGTGCTGTTCGGCAAGCTGATGTATGTGCTGAGCGGCGGTCAGGTGAACCCGCTGATCGGTTCTGCAGGCGTTTCCGCTGTGCCTATGGCTGCCCGTGTTTCTCAGAAGGTCGGTCAGAGCGAGAATCCCTCCAACTTCCTGCTGATGCACGCAATGGGCCCCAACGTGGCCGGCGTTATCGGCTCCGCTGTTGCTGCCGGTATCCTGATCAACATTTTCAGCTAAGCGCTTTCTGAAAAGCATTTTTCCGCCCGTCGGTTCGCAAGAGCTGCCGGGCGGTTTTTGTTTTACGATTTGAAATGCCCGCCGCGTTTGCTTTGGGCATAAAATAAGGAAATTATATTATTTATTTCGTGTTTGTCGCAGCCTGCGGGCTGCTCCAAACACATTTTCACAAAAAGGCCGTAACGAAAAACGGCTGCTGTTTTATCAGATGCAATTTTTCTCTACGACCTCTTTCGTGAAAAAGTAACTCCGAAAAGCCCGCAGGCTTTTCGGAGTTACAAATTATAAAAATATTTTTTCCGCTGAAAATAGCCAGAGCGAACGCGGCGGCTATTCTCAATCGTTTTAAAATGTGGTATACTGTACTTTGATAGTATAAACATAAAAGGAACAGGGGAAACCATGGCAACAGATCTCACACAGGAATTCTGCGCTCTGCGCGATACCTATATCGAAAAACAGTTTGGCCGCCTGAACGATATGCAGCGGCAGGCGGTGTTCACCACTGACGGCCCGCTGCTCATTCTGGCCGGTGCGGGCAGCGGCAAGACCACTGTGCTGGTCAACCGCATTGCCAATCTCATCCGGTTCGGCTCAGCCCACGGCTCCAGACAGACGCCACGCCCGGCCACCGAGGATGATGTGAAGGCTCTGCGCAACGCCATTATGACAGGCACTGCCGCGCCCGGCTGGCTGGATGGGATGCTGCGCCAGAACGCGGTGCGCAGTTGGAACGTAATGGCAATCACCTTTACCAACAAGGCGGCAGGGGAGCTGAAAGAGCGTCTGCGCCGGATGCTGGGCGGTGAAGAAGGCGATGAGGTGTTCGCATCCACCTTCCACTCGGCCTGTGTGCGCATCCTGCGCCGCTGGGCAGAGGAGATCGGCTATCCCCGCAGCTTTACCATCTATGATACGGACGACTCCCAGCGTGTAATGAAGGCGGTCTACAAAGACCTGAATGTGGACGACAAATTTCTGCCCATCAAAGCGGCCATCAACCAGATGAGCCGCTGGAAGGATCAGCTGGTCAGCCCGGAACAGGCCCTTGCCAGCCCTGCAAAGGATACCAAGGGCGCGCTGACCGCCCGCATCTATGCCGCTTATGAAAAGCGCCTGAAGGAAGCCGGTGCCTTCGATTTCGACGACCTCATCTACCAGACCGTGCAGCTGCTGGCCGAACATCCGGATGTGAGGGAGTTCTACCAGAACAAATACCGCTACCTGCTGGTGGACGAATATCAGGATACCAGCGTGGCGCAGTTCCGTCTGGTCAGCCTGCTCACCGGTCCGGAGCGCAACATCTGCGTGGTGGGCGATGACGACCAGAGCATCTACCGCTTCCGTGGGGCTACCATTGAGAATATCCTCAACTTTGAAAAGCTCTATCCCGGCACAAAGACCATTCGCCTGGAACAGAACTATCGCTCCACCTCCAATATCCTGAATGCCGCCAACTGCGTCATCCAGCACAACACCGAGCGCAAAGGTAAGACCTTGTGGACCGACAACGGCGAGGGCGACAAGGTGCAGGTGTACACCGCCGAAAATGAGCAGGATGAGGCCAGCCACATCGCGGATGTGATCGGCCAGCACCTGAAAGCGGGCGGGCATCTGGCAGATCATGCTATTCTGTACCGTATGAATGCCCAGTCGGCCCCCATCGAAAGCTACTTTACCCGCGCGGGCATCCCTCACAAGATCGTGGGCGGCCAGCGCTTCAATGACCGCAAAGAGGTCAAGGATATCCACTCCTATATGTCTATTGTAGCGAACCCGCGCGATGATGTGCGCCTGCGCCGCATCATCAACGAGCCTGCCCGCAAGATCGGTGCCACTACCGTGGAGGTCATTGCCGATCTGGCCGGGCAGGAGGGTGTGAGTATGCTGGATATCATCAGCCACGCCGACCAGTACGCAAAGCTCAGCCGTGCCGTAATGCCACTGCTCAAGTTCTGGCAGATCTACCAGCGCCTGCAGGACTCTCTGGAGACCCGCACGCTGGACGAATTTGCATCCGATGTGATCGAGCTGACCGGCTATAAGGCAATGCTGGAAGCGGACGCTGCCAAGGGCCACGAGGACGCGGCAGACCGCCTGCAGAACCTTGGTCAGCTGGTGAACAACGTCAAGAACTACTGCGACCAGCACGGCGAGGAAGCCACGCTGGAAGGCTATCTGGAAGACATCGCCCTCATCAGCGATATCGACAGCTACAACGAGAGCGCAGATCAGGTGGTGCTGATGACCATTCACTCTGCAAAAGGCCTTGAATTCCCTTACGTGTTCCTCATTGGAATGGAAGAGGGCGTGTTCCCCAGTGAGATGAGCAAGTATTCCGAAGCAGACCTTGAAGAGGAACGCCGTCTGGCTTATGTGGGCATTACCCGCGCCAAAAAGGAGCTGTACATCTCCAACAGCGTTTCCCGGATGCTCTATGGCCGCACCCAACGCAATGAGCCCAGCCGCTTTTTGCGGGAGATCGAGCCGGAGTATATCGAGGAGACCCGCAGCCCGGTGCTGGAACAGCGCTCCCGCTTTGGCGGTTGGGGTGACAGCTATAGTGATACGGTGCCCGGCGGCGCATCCGGCTATTCCGGGCCGTCCGGCTGGGGCCGCAGCGCAGGCGGTTACGGGAACGGCTACAGCGCAGGCAGCCGCAGCGGTTATCTGAACCGGGAGTACAATGCAGGCGAGATCCGCGGCTTTGGCTCTGCCTACGCAAACCGGGGCGGCAGCACCGGCGGCTACGGTTCTGGCTACGGCCGCAGTGGTGGAAGCACTGGTTATGGTGCAGGCTATGGTTCTCAATATGGCTCTGGAAATTACAGCGGTGCAGCGCAGAAAAAAGCTGAAAAGCATATTTCCTTTACAGGCGCTCCTGCCCAGAAACCGGCCTCTGCCGGCCCCAAACACTACGAACCCGGCGACATTGTGGAGCACAAGGTGTTCGGCCGGGGTCAGGTGGTGGCTGTGAAGCCCGCCGCCGGAGATCAAATCGTGGAGATCAACTTTGAAAAGGTAGGCATCAAAAAGACCATGGCCAATTTTGCACCCCTCACCAAAATCACTGCGGAGGAATAACAAACTTATGATGACTGTTCGTTTGATTGCCCATACCCCGGAACCCGAAAAGGTAGTGGCCGCAGCGGCAAAGCTGTGCTATTCCGATGCCCACATCACCGATCTGCTGGACGGGCTGGACGAAGAAAAAACTGCAAAATTCCTGACGATGCTCAGCGATCTGGGCCATGCCAGCCCCATTGAGCACGCCAGCTTCACCTTTGGCATCGAGGGGGTCAGCCGCACCCTGCTTGCCCAGATCACCCGCCACCGTATCGCGTCCTTCAGCGTGCAGAGCCAGCGCTATGTGCGGCTGGATGATTTCCGCTATGTGGTGCCGCCGGAGATCGAAGCCATCCCGGAAGCAAAGGCGGCTTTCCTTGCCAGTATGGAAGAGGACGCCAGACGTTATCTTGATCTGGCTCACAAACTGGAAGAGGGCCACACCGCCCGCCTGATGGCCGAAGGAATGCCCGAAAAGCAGGCCCGCGCCAAGGCCAGCAAGCAGGCCAACGAGGACGCCCGCTTTGTGCTGCCCAACGCCTGCGAGACCAAGATGGTGGTCACGATGAACGCCCGCAGCCTGCAGAACTTTTTCCACCTGCGCTGCTGCAGCCGTGCCCAGTGGGAGATCCGGGAGCTGGCCGAAAAGATGTTTGGGCTGGTGTATCCGGTGGCACCGCATATCTTTGCAAAGTCCGGCCCGGCCTGCGTGAGCGGCCCCTGCCCGGAGGGAAAAATGTGCTGCGGAAAAACCGCTGAGGTGCGCGCAAAATATGCATCCATCAAGGAGGCTGCAGGCGTATGAGCAAGGGAAAACTGATCGCCATTGAAGGACTGGACGGCAGCGGAAAGGCCACGCAGGCAAAGCTGCTGGCCGGGTATCTGGCTGCACAGGGCCTTGCGGTGCGCGAGGTGAGCTTCCCGGACTACGGCAGTGACTCCAGCGCTCTTGTAAAAATGTATCTGGCCGGGCAGTTCGGTCAGCATCCGGACGATGTGAACGCCTACGCGGCCTCCAGCTTTTACGCGGTGGATCGCTACGCCAGCTACAAAAAAGACTGGGGCAGCTTTTACGAGAACGGCGGCATCGTCATTGCAGACCGGTACACCACCTCCAATGCGGTGCACCAGTGCTCCAAGCTGCCGCCAGAGCAGTGGGAAAGCTTTCTTGGCTGGCTGTTTGATTTTGAATTCCATCTGCTGGGCCTGCCTGCGCCGGATGAGGTGATCTACTTACAGGTAGACCCCGCCGTGAGCCAAAAGCTTATGACCCAGCGCTACCACGGCGACGAGAGCAAGAAGGATGTGCACGAGAAGGACACAGAGTATCTTGCCCGCAGCCGCCGCGCCGCCGAGTATTGTGCCGCGCACCTTGGCTGGGCCGTCGTGCATTGCACCAGCGGGGACAACATGCGCAGCATCGAAGATATTCAGGCCGAAGTGCAAAAAATCGTTCTAAAAAACTAAAAGACGAACAAGTTTGCAGGGCCTGTGTGTCGGCAGCTTTCTCCTCAGACACGAAATACGGGTTGCGGCACCCAGCAGCTGCTTCGCATCCGCTTGCATCTCGCTGGCCGCGGCCCTAACAACAGCTCCCTATTTCCGCCACTGGCGGCGGTCACTGTTGTTGCAAACCATTCCATCGCCCGCCCTGTTGCCTACAGCAACAGGGCCCCACTCCGGCGGACGGTCTTCGGAGAAACTACCGACCCGCAGACTGATGACAGTGTTTCTGACATACATAAATTTCGATAAGAGGGGGTATCCTGACAGATGTATCGTTTGATGCAGCCGGAAGATAAACCGGCAGTGCTGGCCTTGTGGCAGAGCCAGCGCAATGAATCGGAAGAATTTGCCAAAAAGGCCATTGAGCAGTTTGCAGGCGACCAGAACGTCTATGTCGCAGAAGAAAACGACGAGATCGCAGCTGTGGCGCTGGCAGTTCCTGTCACGCTGCAGGGCCGCACCGGTACCTATTTATATGGCCTGTGCGGCGAGGGAAGCCTGATCCTGGCGGGCTTGCTGGATTATCTGTGTGCCCAACAGAAGCTGCGCGGCGCAGGCTTTACAGTGGCCGTGCCCACTGGCCCGGAGCAGGCTGCGTTTTTGCAGGACAAGGGCTTTGCATGGGCATTCCCGCTGCGGTGTCTGCCCCGCGAGGTGGAGCGCAACTTGTGGAGTCAGGCGGAATTTGACTCGGTCACAGCCAAAAAGCTGTGCGAGCTGCGGGAGCGTTTCTGGCCCGATACGGTGCAGTTCAGCCCGGAGCGCATGGCGGTGGTGCTGGGCGACCTCTATTCTGCCGGTGCAACCATCGTTTCTACAGAACAGGCATACGGCATCTATTTCCGCAAGGAAGACACCCTCTATTTTGTGGAGCTGCAGGCTGACAATGACCGCGCTGCCGAAGTACTGATGGAAGCTGCCCGCGAGAAGGAAGTAATCGTGGAAAAGGCAGTCATCACCGTGGGCGCAGCGCAACCGCTGTTCCTCGGCGAGGGCAAGCGGCAGGAATACGGGATGATCCGCTTCGATGCGGAACCCTTCGATGTGAGCGAAAGCTACATGCGTCTGATGCTGGAAAACTGATATAAATAAGGAGTGCATATGGCACAAAAAAGCTCTCAAGCCGCCCGCAAAAAGGGTGGTGTATGGAAGATCCTGCTGGTGCTGGTGGTACTGCTGGCACTGGCCGTTGGCGGGGCGCTGCTGTTTGCGCGCAATGAAATCAGCGGCAATGGCAGACCCGGTGCGGAGGTAACGGTGAGCATCCCGCAGGGCAGCGGCGTTTCTGCCATTGCGCAAAAGCTCAAGGATGCGGGTGTGATCCGCTCGGCCTATCTGTTCCGCTGGTATGTGGGGCAAAAGGGTGCGGCGTCAAAGCTGCAGTATGGCGATTTCACCCTGCAAAAGAGTGCCTGTTCTTATGATGCCATCATTGCGGCCCTGTCCACCTACGCCAAAGCCGAGACGGTGCGCGTGACCATTCCGGAGGGAACGACTGCCATTGCCATCGCCCAGAAGATGGAAGCTGCGGGTCTGTGCAGCGCGGAGGATTTTTTGAAGGAAGCCAACGAGGGCGATTTCAGCAAGTACACCTTCTGGCAGTATGTGCCGGACGATGTAGACGCCCCTGACCGCTTTATGAAGTGCGAGGGCTATCTCTTCCCGGACACCTACGAATTTTTGAAGGATGATACTGTGCACAACTATGTGGCAACCTTCTATGCGCAGTTCGATGCACAGATCACAGAGGAAATGTACGCAGAACTCGAAAAGCAGGATATGACCCTGCCGGAGCTGATCACACTGGCATCGTTTGTTCAGGAGGAAGCAGGAAACAGTCAGGACTCCAATGTGGCGCAGGTGTTCCGCAACCGTCTGGCCGATGGCTCACCCTATCCGCGCCTGCAGAGCAACACCTCCAGCCACATCCAGAGCGACGATGACAACAATTATCTCTGGAACTGGGTGGCACCCTACTATGGCGGCTGGGATAAGATCCCGGAAAATATCGTGGCTGCGTATGATACCTACAGCCGCACCGGCCTGCCTGCCGGGCCGATTTCAAACCCCGGCCTTGCGGCTATCAAGGCTGCGCTTACCCCTGAGCCGGATGAGGCTGCAAAGAACGCGTATTTCTTTGTCACCGACCTCAAAGGCAGCTATTACTATGCGCATACCCTGAGCGAACACAACGCCAACTGCAAGACCGCAGCGGCGGTGAACAAATCTATGAATACGGAAAAATGAGAGGAATTTGAATTATGTTGCAAATCCCGGAACTGCTGGCTCCGGCAGGCGATCTGGAACGCCTGCGCTATGCCATCAACTACGGTGCCGACGCCGTCTACTGCGGCCTGCCTGAATTTGGCATGCGGTCGGCACCGGCCAATTTTACACCGGAACAGTTGGCAGAGGGCGTCATCTATGCCCATGCCCGGGGCCGCAAGGTCTACCTGACCATGAACACCCTGCCCACCAATGAGGAAGCAGACCGTCTGCCCGAGGCCATCAAGGAAGCGGCCAAGGCCGGTGTGGACGCCTTCATCGTCGCAGATCTGGGCGTGCTGGATGCCTGCAAGACCTTTGCACCGGAGATCGATGTGCATATGTCCACCCAGACGGGCATTACCAACTGGGCTGCGGCCCGCGCTGCCTACAATATGGGCGCAAAGCGCGTGGTTCTTGCCCGTGAAATGACCCTGCAGGATATCGCCATCCTGCGCGATAAAACGCCGCCAGAGCTGGAGATCGAAGCCTTTGTGCATGGCGCAATGTGCATGAGTGTCTCGGGCCGGTGCCT
This sequence comes from Faecalibacterium sp. 3, assembly GCF_048323735.1. Classification (NCBI taxonomy): domain Bacteria; kingdom Bacillati; phylum Bacillota; class Clostridia; order Eubacteriales; family Oscillospiraceae; genus Faecalibacterium; species Faecalibacterium sp. 3. The sequence continues at coordinate 2,407,205 of NZ_JBLWFN010000001.1, read as the reverse complement.
GCTTTCCAACTATATGGCGGGCCGCGATGCCAACCGCGGCCAGTGCGCCCAGCCCTGCCGCTGGAAGTACTACCTGAGCGAGGAAACCCGCCCGGGGCAGCTGTACGAGATCGGCGAGAACGAGAACGGGAGCTACATCCTCAACGCAAACGATATGTGCACTGCCCCCTTCCTTGACCTGATTTGCAAGGCAGGTGTGGACAGCCTGAAGATCGAAGGCCGCGCCAAGACCTTCTATTATGTGGCCAGCGTTACCGCTGCCTACCGCAAGGCGCTGGACGCCTATCTGGCAGACCCCGCTAACGACAACTTTGAGCTGCCTGCCGAGGTGTACGAGGAGCTCACCCGTACCAGCCACCGCCACTACTCGCCCGGCTTCTACTTTGGCCGCGAGCAGGCCAGACAGGCTACCGACAGTGCCACTTACATCCGCGAGTGGGAGTTTGTGGGCACTGTGGAAGGCTGGGAGAACGGCGTTGCTTCCTGCCAGCAGCGCGGCAAATGGAGCCTTGGGGATACGCTGGAGGCCCTTTGTCCGGATGGCCGCAGCATCCCGCTGAGCCCCGAGTGGATCGAGAACGAAGCCGGGGAGCGGGTGGAAAGCACCCCCCACGCCATGGAAAAATACACCATTCCCACGCCGGAGCTGCCGCCCATGAGCCTGCTGCGCCGCAAGACGGTGTAAAAAGCTGCGTCCATTCGGCGCACTCTGCCTGCAAAAATGGATCCTGAGCCATATTTTGGGCCAAACAGAGACGCAGCGAAAGATCATTGATTTAAGAGGAAAAAGAGACTATGGAAGCAACACGCCTGTGCCCCTACTGCCTGCAGCCGCTGCCCGATGGAGCACAAAGCTGCCCGCACTGCGGCAAAAGCTTTGCCGGACGCAACCCCGGCGGCACACTGCCGGTGGGAACGGTGCTGGCCGGGCGCTACACCGTAGGGGAAATGCTCAGCATCGATGGTGAGGGCATCCTGTACCGCGGCGCAGAAAATCTGGGCCGCTTCCGGGTGACCATCAAAGAGTACCTGCCAATCACCCTCACGGCAGAACGTACCGTCGGCAGTGTGCTCCGCCCCAAGACCGGCAGCGAGGTGCTGTTCAAGACCACACGTATGGATTTTGCAGATCTGTACCACTCCATCCAGCGCATCACACCGGCAAACGGTCTGGAAGCGGTGCTGGATGTGGTGGAAACGAACAACACCGTCTATGCCGTGCTGGAAAATCCGGGCGGGACCCCGCTGGATCAGTGGCTGGAAAACCACCCCGGCCCCATCCGTCCGGACGACGCCTGTGCGATGCTGCAGCCGGTATTTGAGGGCGTGGCTGCAATGCACAAGATCGGTCTGGTGCACCGGGGCATCTGCCCGGAGAACATCCGGGTGATGGAAAACGGCCGCTGCCGTCTGGCGGGCTACGCCACAGTGGGTCTGCGCACAGCGGGGAGCGGCCTGCACGAGCAGCTCTATGAGGGGTATTCTGCCCCGGAACAATACTCCACTGCACAGTTCGAGGGCCGCTATACCGATGAATACAGCCTTGCAGCGGTGTTTTACCGCATGGTGTGCGGGCAGGCTCCGGTGCCTGCAGCACAGCGTGTGGTCGCAGACTCCAACCCGAGGGCAAAGTCCGTTAACGGCAGCTTGCCGCTGTATGTTTCGCAGGTGCTGCAGCTTGGCCTGCGCCTGCGGCCCATGGAGCGCATCCAGACCGTGCCGCAGCTGTATCAGGCCCTTTCCTCCAAGGAATACACGGCAGAGCTCACCCGCACCATGAAACCGGAGACTCCTGTGCGCACGGCCCCGCCGGAACCGGAACGCAAGGAGCATCTGCTCAGCCTGAAAGCACTGCTGGCGGGTATCCTGATCCTGCTTTCCATTCTGATCCTGCTCACGCTGTGGGGCATTCTGGGCCGTAAAAATGAGTCCGCCTCCTCGGCAGTGGAGCCGGAGCCTGCCAGCAGCGAAGTGATGGTGCCGCAGAACCTTGTGCCGAACTTTATCGGCATGGACTACACGCAGGTGCAGAACAACCGGGAGTACACCAGCATGTATCTGTTCTACGTCACCGAGGAATACAGCGACACCGCCCCGGCGGGCCAGATCATCCAGCAGCAGCCGGATGCAGACACCGTGCTCAAGGCAGGGGAGACTATCCGTCTGGTGGTGAGTAAAGGCCCGCAGATGGTGGAAATACCCAACATCATCGGCTTTACGCAGGATGGCGCAGTGAAGGAGCTGGAAGCCCGGGGCCTTGTGGCCAGCTGCTTTATGGTGGTGAACGATGGCTCCTATGCATCGGGCTGTGTCGTGCGCACCAGCGAGGAACCCGGCACTCGTGTAGAGGTGGGCACGGTCATTACGGTATATATCGCGGCAGACCCCAGCGTGCAGATCACGGTCACGCCGGAGGAGCCTGCAGCGACAGAACCCACCACGGAGCCGGAAACGCCTGCGGCAGGTGCTGCCGACCCGGCGGTAGATACGGATTAAAATAGGCTCGCCCTCTCAGGCACTGACGAGCCGTAAGGCGTGACGGAGAGGGCGAGGACGCTGCCGATAACAGAATAACAAAAGCAGAAGCGGGAGCCTTTTCAGGCTCCCGCTTCTGCTTGTTTAGGATAGGAAAGAGAATGGCTTGGTTAAAAAATGCAGCTGCCGCCTTACGGAGCTTACAGGTTGGTGTAGCCCATCAGATAGCGGTCAACCTCGGCGGCGCAGTCGCGGCCTTCGCGCAGGCCCCAGACCACAAGGCTCTGGCCGCGGCGCATATCGCCGCAGACGAACACCTTTTCTACATTGGTCTTGAAGGTGTGGTCTGCCACGTTGCCGCGTGCGGTCAGCTCAACGCCGAATGCATCGGCTACGTAGTTTTCGCAGCCGGTAAAGCCTGCGGCGATGAACGCCAGCTGGCAGTTGTAGGTGAATTCTTCGCCGGTAGGCACCATGTTGGTGCGGCCGGTCTCGGGATCCCGCTCCGGCTTCAGGTAACTGATCACGGCACCGGTCAGATTGCCGGCATCGTCCTTCAGGAATTCCTTCACGGTGGTCTGGTAAACGCGGGGATCCTTGCCGAACTTGGCAAGGCACTCGGTCTGGCCGTAGTCCACCTTCAGCACACGGGGCCATTCCGGCCACGGGTTGGAAGCTGCACGCTCCTTGGGCGGCTGAGGCATCATTTCCAGAGCCACCAGATCGGTGCAGCCCTGACGCAGGGCCGTACCCTGACAGTCGTTGCCGGTGTCGCCGCCGCCGATGACCAGAACATTCCTGCCCTTGGCATCGATGGCTTTGCCATCTGCAAACTGGCTGTCCAGCAGGCTTCTGGTCACGCTGGTCAGGTAGTCCACCGCAAAGTGCACTCCGTTGGCGTCACGACCCGGTACGTTCAGGTCGCGGGCCTTCTTGGCACCGCAGCACAGAACCACGGCGTCAAAACTGTTCAGCAGTTCTTCGGCGGCGACCGCACCGCCCACGTCCATGTTGGTGCGGAACTCCACGCCCTCGGCCTGCATGATCTTCACCCGGCGCTCGATGACGGATTTGTCCAGCTTCATGTTGGGAATGCCGTACATCAGCAGGCCGCCCACGCGGTCGGCACGCTCGAACACAGTCACCGCGTGGCCGCGCTTGTTCAGGTATTCGGCTACCGAAAGGCCGGAGGGGCCGCTGCCCACCACGGCTACGCTCTTGCCGGTGCGGGAGGGCGGCGGTGCGGCGTGCAGCCAGCCCTTGGCGTAAGCCGTCTCAATAATGGCGTGCTCGTTCTCGCGCACGGTCACGCTGCTGCCGGTCACATCGCCGCAGGTGCAGGCTGCTTCACACAGGGCAGGGCACACCCGGCTGGTGAACTCCGGAAAACGGTTGGTAGCCATCAGCCGATGCATGGCCAGCTCCCATTTGCCATGGTAAACAAGGTCGTTCCACTCCGGGATGAGGTTATTCAGCGGGCAGCCGGAGGCCATACCGCCGATCATCATGCCGGCCTGACAGAAGGGAACACCGCAGTCCATGCAGCGTGCTGCCTGCGTCTGCTGCTCCTCGCGGGAGAGCCAGACGTGAAATTCGTTAAAGTTTTCAATGCGTTCCAGCGGCGGAACATCCGTGCTGGTTTTGCGCGTATAGTCGATAAATCCAGTTGTCTTACCCATAACGCTGCCCTCCTTACTTCTTCTTCTGCACCGTGTAGAATGCTTCGATCTGTGCCTGCTCGCCGTCCAGACCGCGCTCCTCAACGGATGCGATCACACGCAGCATACGGTCATAATCGTAGGGCAGAACTTTCTTGAACTTGGGCAGGAATTCGCTGAAGTTGTCAAGAATCTCTTTGCCGCGGGGAGAGCCGGTGGCCTCCACATGTTCGCGGATCAGCTCTTTCAGGGTGGCAACATCGTACTTGTGCTCCACAGGCTCCAGGCTGACGGTCTCCTTGTTCACGCGCTGGTAGAAGTCCCAGTTCTCGTCCAGCACGTAGGCGATGCCGCCGGTCATACCGGCTGCAAAGTTCTTGCCGGTCTGGCCCAGAACCACCACCGTGCCGCCGGTCATGTACTCGCAGCCGTGGTCGCCAACGCCCTCCACAACGGCGGTGGCACCGCTGTTGCGCACGGCGAAGCGCTCACCGGCCACGCCGGAAATGAACGCCTTGCCGCTGGTAGCACCGTACAGGGCCACGTTGCCGGTGATAATGTTCTCCTCGGGCTTGAACGTGATGCCCTTGGGCGGGCGCACGACGATCTTGCCGCCAGACAGGCCCTTGCCCATGTAGTCGTTGCAGTCGCCCACAAGATCCAGCGTCAGGCCGTTGGGAATGAAGGCACCAAAGCTCTGGCCGCCTGCACCCACGCAGTGGGCGGTGTATACGTCATCCGGCAGAGTGTTGCCGTATTTGCGGGTGATCTCACTGCCAAAGATGGCACCAAAAGCACGGTCGGTGTTGGAGACATTCAGCTCCACGCTCTGTGCAGCCTTGCTGTTCAGCTTGAACTTCTTCATCAGCACCTTCATGTCGAGGGTGTTTTCCAGATGGAAGTCGTAGGTGTCCTCCTTGACAAAGTGGACGTTGCTGTTCTCAATGGCAGGATTGTGCAGGATGCAGTCGAGGTTCATCTTGGAAGCACGGCTGCCGGATGCAGTCTCCTTCACGCGCAGCAGGTCGGTGCGGCCCACCAGCTCGTCGATGGTGCGCACGCCCAGCTTTGCCATGTACTCGCGCAGCTCTTCGGCCACGAAGGTCAGATAATTGATGATGTATTCTGGCTTGCCGTGGAAGTTTTTGCGCAGCTCCGGGTTCTGGGTGCAGATGCCCATGGGGCAAGTGTCCAGATTGCACACACGCATCATCACGCAGCCTTCGGCCATCAGCAGGGTAGTACCAAAGCCGAACTCTTCAGCACCCAGCATACAGCTGATAGCAACATCACGGCCGGAGAGCAGCTTGGAATCGCTCTCAATGCGCACGCGGGTGCGCAGACCGTTCAGGATCAGGGTCTGGTGGGTCTCGGCAATGCCCAGCTCCCACGGCAGGCCTGCGTGCTTGATGGAGGTGCGGGGTGCTGCACCGGTGCCGCCATCGTAGCCGGACACCAGAATGACCTGTGCGCCGCCCTTTGCAACACCGGCAGCAATGGTGCCGACGCCTGCCTCGCTCACCAGCTTGACGTTGATGTTGGCGTTGCGGTTGGCATTCTTCAGGTCGTAGATCAGCTCAGCCAGATCCTCAATGGAGTAGATATCGTGGTGCGGCGGGGGAGAGATCAGACCCACACCGGTGGTGCTGTGGCGGGTCTTTGCGATCCACGGATACACCTTGGCACCGGGCAGGTTGCCGCCCTCACCGGGCTTTGCGCCCTGTGCCAGCTTGATCTGGATCTCTTCGGCGCTCACCAGATACTTGCTGGTGACGCCAAAACGGGCAGAAGCCACCTGCTTGATCTTGGAATTGCTCTCGCTGTGGTAGCGCTCCTCAGGTTCACCGCCCTCACCGGTGTTGCTGCGGCCGCCCAGACGGTTCAGGGCGATGGCAATGGTCTCATGGGCTTCGCTGCTCAGTGCACCGTAGCTCATGGCTGCGCCCTTGAACCGCTTGACGATGGAGCTTACCGGCTCCACCTCTTCCAGCGGGATGCCGCCGTCAGGAGCATAGTTAAAGTCCAGCAGGCTGCGCAGATGCACGCCGTCAGCACCCATATTGTCCACGGTGCTGGTGAACTGCTTGAAAGCCGAGTAGTCGTTCGTCCAGCAGGCTTTCTGGAACAGGTGGATGGTCTGGGGGTTGAACAGGTGTTCTTCCTTGCCGCTGCGGAACTTGTGGGCACCGCTGTCGGCCAGCTCCATGTTGATGTCCAGACCCAGCGGGTCAAAGGCTGCATTGTGCAGGGCCTCCACATCGGCCTGAATGTCCTCAACGGTGATGCCGCCCACACGGCTCACGGTGCCGGTGAAGTACTTATCAATGACATCCTTGGAGATGCCCACAGCCTCAAAGATCTGGCTGCTCTGGTAGCTCTGGATGGTGGAAATGCCCATCTTGGAGGCAATCTTTACGATGCCGTTCAGGATAGCGTTGTCGTAGTCCTCCACAGCTGCGTAGTAATCCTTATCCAGCAGGCCCTCGTCGATGAGCTGACCAATGGTCTCGTGTGCCAGATAGGGGTTGATGGCGCAGGCACCGTAGCCCAGCAGGGTGGCAAAGTGATGCACCTCGCGGGGCTCTGCACTTTCCAGAATGAGGGCCAGTGCGGTGCTCTTCTTGGTGCGGATCAGGTACTGCGAAACCGCCGACACGGCCAGCAGACTGGGGATAGTCACATGGTATTCATCCACATCGCGGTCGGACAGGATGATGATATTGGCACCCTCCTTGTAAGCACGATCCACTTCAAGGAAGACACGGTCAATGGCCTTTTCCAGACTGGTGTTCTTGTAGTAATTGATGGAGACCGTGGCGACCTTGAAGCCGGGCACGTTCATGTACTTGATCTTCAGCAGGTCGGTGTTGGTCAGAATGGGGTTGTGCACCTTGAGGACCTTGCAGTTCTCGGGCTTATCCTCCAGCAGGTTGCCGTGGGCACCGATGTATACACTGGTGGAAGTGACCACCTTTTCACGGATGGCATCGATGGGCGGGTTCGTCACCTGCGCAAAGCGCTGCTTGAAATAGTTGAACAGCGGCGGATGCTGGTTGCTCAGCACGGCCAGCGGGGTGTCGGTGCCCATAGCGCCGGAAGGCTCTGCGCCTGCCCGGGCCATGGAGAGGATCATGGTGTTCACATCCTCATACTTGTAGCCGAACACCTTTTGCAGGCGGGTGAGCTGGCTGCCGGTGTAGCTTTCCACCTTCACATTGGGGATCTTCAGCTTGCTGAGCTGCACCAGATTGCGATCGATCCACTCACCGTAGGGCTCACGGCTGGCGTAGAACTCCTTGAGCTTTTCGTCGTCCACCACTTCGCCCTTGACGGTATCCACCAGCAGCATTTTGCCGGGGCGCAGACGATCCTTGACCAAAATATTATCCGGCTCGCATTCCAACACACCCACCTCGGAGGACAGGATCATGCGTCCGTCCTTGGTGATGTAATAGCGGCTGGGACGCAGGCCGTTGCGGTCCAGCACAGCGCCCATCACGTCACCATCCGAGAAGAGAATGGCAGCGGGGCCATCCCAAGGCTCCAGCATGGTGGCATAATACTGGTAGAAATCGCGCTTTTTCTGGCTGATGTTCTTGTTGTTCTCCCACGGCTCGGGAATGGTGATCATCACGGCCAGCGGCAGATCCATGCCGTTCATCACCATAAATTCCAGCGCGTTGTCCAGCATGGCGGAGTCGGAACCGGAAGTGTTGATGATGGGCAGGATCTTGTTCATGTCGTCCTGCATGATGGAGCTGGAAATGCTCTCTTCACGGGCCAGCATGGCATCCGTGTTGCCCTTAATGGTGTTGATCTCACCGTTGTGCAGGATAAAGCGGTTGGGGTGGGCGCGCATCCAGCTGGGGTTGGTGTTGGTGGAGAAACGGCTGTGCACCATGCCAATGGCAGACTCGTAATCGGGGTCCTGCAGGTCGGCATAGAACAGGCGCAGATCATGCACGAGGAACATGCCCTTGTAAACGATGGTGCGGCTGGACAGGCTGGGCACATAGGTGCCGTTGCTGGCCTGCTCGAACACGCGGCGCACGATATACAGCTTGCGGTCAAAATCGATGCCCTTGCTCACCTTGGCGGGCTTTTTGATGAAGCACTGCCAGATGGCAGGCATGCAGTCGCGGGCCTTCTGGCCAACGGCGTCCGGGTTCACGGGCACCTTGCGCCATGCCAGAAACTCGAGGCCCTCTTTGCGGGTGACCACCTCGAACAGCTTCATGGCCTGCGCCCGCAGATGCTCGCTCTGCGGGAAGAAGAACATGCCCACGCCATATTCGCGCTCGTTGCCAAGGTTGATGTTCAGTTCTTCGGCCACCTTGGAGAAGAACTTGTGGCTGATCTGCAGCATGATGCCCACGCCGTCGCCGGTCTTGCCTTCCGCATCCTTGCCGGCACGATGCTCCAGCCGCTCCACAATGGACAGCGCATCGTCCACCGTCTGATGGCTCTTGCGGCCCTTGATGTCTACCACAGCGCCAATGCCGCAGGCATCGTGCTCAAACTGTGGGTCATACAGACCAAGGGTGTTTTTCTGCTCTGTAAAGTTTTCCATAGACTTTCCCATCCTTATCTAAAATCCTCACCGGATGCGGCACCCTCCGCATTCTGACAAAAAAGAAAAGCGCCCCGCAAGGGCATACTTTACCCTTGCGGAACGCCTTTGTTCCGGTAACTATTATTATACAGAACGCTGAAAAATCTTCAAGTGACAGCTGCACCAAATGTGGGTACACCGACCCTCTTTTTTCTTGTTCAAAACAGACACACCCGGTGGGCAAAAGTATGGCTTTTTGCAGGCTGCTGCCGGGCCAAAACGCCGGACGGCCCCGGCAGGAGGCCTTTGAGGGTTCCCGCAAAATCGACAGTCTATGGTTCCCGCAAAATTGGAGGCCTGTGGAAACGATACCGGTTTTCCCGGGACTCCCGAAAAAGAGGATGATTTTTGATGCTTTTCGGCGTGATGTCCATAAATCTTGGCGAATTATCGCACAAGATGCACATAAAACTGCAGAAAATTTGGTAAAAAATGCTCTTGCGCACATGGAGTGGGGGGGTAGAATGAGAAAAAGCGGGCAACCCGCAAAACGATTGGGGGAAAAAATTTATGCGGTTACGAAAAAACATGAAACGGACGGCGGCGGCCGCCCTGGCCCTGAGTATGGCAGTCTCTACAGCAGCGGTACCTGCATCGGCTGGCTATACCATTGATATGTCCGATGCAAAGATCACCGGCGATGTGGAGATCAAGCAGGAGGCGGACGGCAGCGGCACAAAGATCACCATCAGTGTGGGCGGTGAAGATAAAACAAAAGATTTCTCAGACGGTAAAGAGGACGACAAGATCACCATTACCGGCGACAACACGGTCACAAAGTCTGCCGCCACCACAACGGCCGCTGCAGATGCTGCGAAGGATGATACCAAGGCCCCGGAGACCACGGTAACGGAGAACAAGGACGGCACCGTGATCAGCTATACCGGGGAGCTGGACGCTCAGCCGGATCAGGAGGTCTCCCGCCCGGACAGCCAGAATGACCAGAACGACCCGGAAGCCGACCAGAAGAATCAGGGCGACCAGGCCGACCAGAACGACCCGGAAGCCGACCAGAAGAATCAGGGCGACCAGGGCGACCAGGGCGACCCGGAAGCCGACCAGAAGAACCAGAACGACCAGAAGAACCAGAGCGACCCGGAAGCCGACCAGAGCGGCCAGAAGAACCAGAACAAGGACTCTGAGGATGCAGATGCGGGCATCATGACCTATGAGGCCCCGGCTCCAACGACCCTTACCAGTGCGGTGGCAGCTGCCGTCCGCAATGTCATCAAGATCATCAATAATGTCGCCGGAGAGAAAAATGCCCTCAATATCACGCTGGACAATGCAACGATCAAATCCGACAGCGACGATTGGGACGACGCTGTCATGAAAATTGCGGGTGAGGGCGATGTCAACATTGAGCTGAACGGCAGCAATGTCCTGACCAGCGGCCTGTGGAGTGCAGGTCTGGGAAAAAATGACAAGGACTCTACCGGCAGACTGACCATCCGGGATGACCTCAGGAACGATGGCACAGCGAAGACGGATGAGGAGAAAAAGGCCGAGGAAGATGCCGTTGCAGCAGGTAAGAAGGGCAGCGAGGTCGAGAACGTTGGCAGCCTGACGGCTACCGGTGGTAAATATGGCGCTGGTATAGGCGCAAGCTTCACTGGCGGTAATCAAAGTACCAGCAATATCGTTATCGAAGGCGGAACGATCAAGGCAACGGGCGGCGAGGAAGCTGCCGGTATTGGCGGCTCCGGTTATGGCGCTGGCGGCAGGGTCAATAAGGACGACCCGGATGACCGCAGCCAAACGATCACCATCAACGGCGGAAATATCGTTGCCAACGGCATTGGCGGCGGCGGTAGAGGCTCGAATGGTAGAGGCGGCTTCGGAGCAGTGACCATCAACGGCGGTCATATCCAGTCGGTGAATGACAAGGGCGCTGGTATAGGCGGAGGCTGGGGCATCCAGTATGCCGGCGGTGCAGATGTGCTGATCACCGGAGGCGAGATCGAGGCGGAGGGCCTTGGTGGTGCCGGTATTGGCGGCGGTGGCAGTCACAGTGACGGTGGCATTAACGAGGGCGTTGAGGGTGGAGATGCTAAGGTCAAGATCCGCGGCAAAAACACCATCATCAAAAAGGCCGTGGGCAGCATTGGTGCTGGCATTGGTGGTGGAAGCGCTTCCAATAGTCGACACCCTTACCTCTATGATGGCGGCTCCGCAGAGATAGAAATTACCGACGGAGCCACGGTGAAAGAGGCTGTTGGCGGCAGCGGCGGAGCCGGCATTGGTTCTGGTGCTGGTGACGGTTACCAATACTATGGATACGAAACGCATGCGCATGTGACGATCAAAAATGCTACGGTCGAGGTTGCCAAATCAGATTCTCCTTCGAAGAGTAATACCTACGGTGCTGGTATTGGCGGCGGCGGAACCAGAGGTTACTACTGGTTTGGCGAGAACGTGATAACGATCATCAACTCGGTCATTGGTCGGTTCCAACTGGATGCGAACGGCAACCGCCAAAAAGATGAGAACGGAAACTATCTTCTGGAAGATGGGACAGGGGCTTTAGGCACCAACGGATCAGAGGGCATCGGAAGAGGCGCAAATGAACGCGGAGAAATGTCTGAAATTCTGGATGGCAAAAACGACGTAATTATTGATAACTCCTGGGTCCCCGACGGAGACAAGATGAAACAGGAGTTTAATCACGATTGGCACGACACGGAAACGCTTCCTACCTGTACGGAAGATGGAGAAAAGGTCGAGGAGTGCAGCCGCTGTGGCATGAAGAAAACGGAAAAGATCCCCGCCCTGGGCCATGATTGGGGCGACTGGACAGTGACCACCCCCGCTACCTGCACCAATGAGGGCGTGGAGACCCGTATCTGCAACCGTAACTCCAGCCATGTGGAGACCAGAACCATCCCCACCACCGGCCACAACTGGGTGGACAACGGCAACGGCACCCACACCTGCACCAACTGCGGTGCCACCGAAGCCGTCGGCGCCCTTGAGCTGCGGGTGGTGGACGCCGAGGGCATGAATAAGTCCTTTACCGTGAGCCAGAACGGCACCCTGCGCACCTACACCGGTGCCTACGACACGGCCACCCTTACCGGCGACCTGAACACCCTGCGCTACCTGCAGGACCACGGCGCACAGACCATCCAGTTCGTCACCAATGGCCAGACCAGCAGCTTTGACATCAACGACCTGCTGGCACAGGGCAGCGGCAACGAGGTGTTCTACCTCACCCACCGTGGGACCGAAGAGCCCACCCTGCTGCTGGTGGAGGCAGACCACAGCGAACTGGTGAAAGACTAACCATCCCCGGAGGCGGAGTTTACCGCAAGGCTCCGCTTTCCTCCATATTGCAAAAGCAGGCCCCCCGGCACTTCCGCATGGTGCCGGGGGGCCTGCTTTGTCTTTGTTTGGGGCGGCGGGGCAAACCAAATAAAATCCTCACCGGATGCGGCACCCTCCGCATTCTGACAAAAAAGAAAAGCGCCCCGCAAGGGTAGACTCCACCCTTGCGGAACGCCTTTGTTCCGGTACTTATTATTATAGCGGCTCGTGAAGAATCTTCAAGTGACAGCTGCACCAAATATAACAACAGCTTTCCACTGCTTCTTGTGCGAAACGCCGCGTACGGCGGTCAGTTGTAGCTATAGTGAGAACAGTGCAGGCTCAATGTCTGCCCAGAATGGCCTGCAGGTCGGCTTCCGGGGTGGCAATGGGCTTGAGGCCGTACCGTTCCTGCAGGGTGCGCACCACCCCCGGCGAGAGGAACGGGGGCAGGGTAGGCCCCAGCCGGATGTTCCGGATGCCCAGCGCCAGCAGCGCGATGAGGATGCACACGGCCTTCTGCTCAAACCAGCACAGTACCAGCGAGAGGGGCAGGTCGTTGACGCCGCAGCCAAAGGCGTCGGCCAGCGCCAATGCGATGCGGATGGCGCTGTAGGCGTCGTTGCACTGGCCCACGTCCAGGATGCGGGGCAGGCCGGTGCCCGGCACGGTGCCAAGGGGCAGGTCGTTCAGGCGGAACTTGCCGCAGGCCAGGGTCAGCAGGATGGTGTCGGGCGGGGTAAGGCGGGCAAACTCGGTGTAGTAGCGGCGGCTGGGCCGGGTGCCGTCGCAGCCGCCCACCAGAAAGAAGTGCCGCAGCTTACCGTCCCGCACCGCCTGCACGATCTCGTCCGCGTGCTGCAGCACGGCGGTGCGGGCAAAACCGGTGGTCACCGTGGAGCCGCCGTTCAGGCCGGGCAGCAGGGTGTCCTGCGCGTAGCCGCCCAGCTCCAGCGCCTTTTCGATCACCGGGGAAAAGTCGCGCCCTTCGTCGATGTGGGGCACGCCGGGGTAAGCCACCACCGAGGTGGTGAACACCCGGTCGGCGTAGCTGGCGCGCAGGGGCATGATGCAGTTGGTGGTGAACAGGATGGGCGCGGGGATGTCCTCGAACTCCCGCTGCTGGTTCTGCCATGCGGTGCCAAAGTTGCCCTTGAGGTGGGGGTAGCGGCGCTTCAGCTCCGGGTAGCCGTGGGCGGGCAGCATCTCCGAGTGGGTGTAGACGTTGACGCCCCGGCCTGCGGTCTGTTCCAGCAGCTGCTGTGCGTCGTAGAGGTCGTGGCCGGAAATCACGATGAACGGCCCCTTTTCAATGGTCAGGGGCACCTGCACCGGTTCCGGATCGCCAAACGCGCCGGTGTTGGCCGCATCCAGCAGCTCCATGCAGCGGTAGCTGGCTTCTCCTGTGGCCTGCACCAGCTGCCACAGGGCGTCGGTGGTCTGGCCGGGGTCGCCCACGGCCTGCAGGGCGGTACAGAAGAACCGGTCCAGCTCCGGGTCGATGCGGCCCAGCACCCGGGCGTGGTAGTTGTAGGCGGCCATGCCCCGCAGGCTGAACAGCACAAAGCATTTCAGGCTGCGCCGGTCGGCGTCCGGTTCCCGCCAGAGGGCTTGCATGTCGTAGTCCGGGCCGGTGCCGGGGCTGGCGTCGTGCACCCGGCGGGTCAGCGCGTCCACGGCGGCGGGGTCAAAGTTCACGTTGGTAATGGTGGTGAACAGCCCCTGCATCAGCAGCCGGGCCTGTTCCGGGGCCGGGCCGCGCCCCGCCGCGATGAGCTGCCCGGCAAACGCGATGAGCGCCCCGGTGAGCCGGTCCTGTGCGGCGGCTGTCTCGGCCGACTTGCCGCACACCCCCGCTGCGCCGGTGCAGGCGGTGCAGCCCGCCGCCTGCTCACACTGAAAACAAAACATCTGCTCGTCCATACAAAACTCCCTTTCTGCCATAAGATACTGCCAGTGTGGGCAGAGCGGGGCGGGGTTATACCAAAAAAGAGCCGCGCTCCTCAGAACGCGGCTCTTGCGATACGATTGAAATTTAGTAGGTGATGCCCTGTGCCATCATGGCGGTTGCAACCTTCAGGAAGCCGGCGCAGTTTGCACCGACCATCAGGTTGCCCTCGGAACCGGCAGCCACAGATGCATCGTAGGAAGCATGGAAGATGCCCTCCATGATGCCCTTCAGCTTGGCATCGACCTCTTCAAAGGTCCAGCTCAGACGCTCGGAGTTCTGGCTCATCTCCAGACCGGAGGTAGCCACGCCGCCTGCGTTGGAAGCCTTTGCAGGTCCGTACAGGATGCCGTTGGACAGGTAGACCTCGATGGCCTCCGGGGTGCTGGGCATGTTGGCACCCTCGCACACGACGGTGCAGCCGCCCTTCACCAGAGCCTCAGCGGACTCCTTGTTGATCTCGTTCTGAGTTGCGCAGGGCAGGGCGATGTCGCAGGGGACAGTCCAGACCTTGGTGCAATCAGCCACATAGGTAGCACCGGCGTGGGTCTCGGCGTACTCCTTGATGCGGCCGCGGCGGACTTCCTTCAGATCCTTGACGTAGGCCAGATCGATGCCGTTGGGATCGTAGACATAGCCGTTGGAGTCGGACATGGTAACGACCTTGGCACCCAGCTGGGTAGCCTTCTCGCAGGCGTAGATCGCCACGTTGCCGGAACCGGAGATGACCACGGTCTTGCCCTCAAAGCTGTCGTTGCGCATGCACTTCAGAGCCTCAGCGGTGAAGTAGCACAGGCCGTAGCCGGTAGCCTCGGTGCGGGCCAGAGAGCCGCCGAAGGTCAGGCCCTTGCCGGTGAGCATGCCGCCCTGGAAGCTGTTGGTCAGGCGCTTGTACTGGCCGAACATATAGCCGACCTCACGGCCGCCGACACCGATATCACCGGCGGGGCAGTCCACGAACTGGCCGATGTGGCGGTACAGCTCGGTCATAAAGCTCTGGCAGAAGCGCATCACTTCCATGTCGCTCTTGCCGTGGGGATCGAAGTCAGAGCCGCCCTTGCCGCCGCCCATGGGCAGGGTGGTCAGGCTGTTCTTGAAGGTCTGCTCAAAGCCGAGGAACTTCAGGATGCCCTGATTGACAGAGGGATGGAAGCGCAGGCCGCCCTTGTAGGGGCCGATGGCGCTGTTGAACTGCACACGGTAGCCGCGGTTCACCTGAACCTTGCCCTGATCGTCAACCCAGGGCACACGGAAGGTGATGATGCGCTCCGGCTCGACCAGACGCTCGATCAGAGCGGCCTTCTCGTACTCGGGGTGCTTCTCCACAACGGGCTGGATGCTCTCCAGAACCTCGCGCACAGCCTGCAGGAACTCAGGCTCGTTGGCATTGCGCTTTTCCAGACCTTCGTAAACGCGCTTCAGGTATTCATTTGTCAGCATAGTAGAATACTCCTTTTCCCAATTACTCTATAAAATTTGAAAAAGACGAGACCGCCCGGCCCGCCACACAGCGGACGCGCTGCTAAAACGCTTTGGGGACGATCCCGGATTTCCGTTCTTACACACCGGCCTGCTTATGGCTGCAGACCGCTTTATTATTATAAAGCTTTCCTGTGGGTTTGACAATAGCGAAAAAGCAGAAAATGTTTCAAAAAAACAGATGAAAAGTTGAAACCGCTTCACAAAACGAAAAATAAAAGAAAAAAACCGCATGACGCCTTGTTTTTTAAAGCGGAAAAGAATGCCTTTTGCACAGATGTCGCTTCCGGCAGCAAAAAGGCTGCTGCACAGCAGTTTGTGCAGCAGCCAGAGGGTCAGATCATTTCAGCAGCTTTTCGCAGGCGTCTGCGGCACCTTCCAGATACTCGCCGCCGTAGGTCTCGATCATGCCGGCATCGGACAGCTGAGCCAGCTGGGGATCGATGGGACACTTTGCCAGCACGGGCAGGTGATGCTTTGCGGCCACCTCGTCCACATGGCTGTTGCCGAACACATTGATGTGCTTGCCGCAGTCGGGGCAGACGATGTAGCTCATGTTCTCCACGATGCCCAGCATGGGCACCTTCATCATTTCAGCCATGTTCACGGCCTTGGCCACGATCATGCTTACCAGCTCCTGCGGGCTTGCCACCACCACGATGCCGTCCACCGGCAGGCTCTGGAACACGGTCAGGGGCACATCACCGGTTCCCGGGGGCATGTCCACGAACAGGAAGTCCACGTCCTTCCAGACCACATCGGTCCAGAACTGCTTGACGGCACCGGCAATGACCGGGCCGCGCCACACAACGGGGTCTTCCTCATTTTCCACCAGCAGGTTGATGCTCATAACATCGATGCCCATGCGGCTCTGGATGGGCCAGCAGCCCTTGTCGTCGGCCATGGCGCGGCCATGGATGCCGAAGAGCTTCGGGATGGAAGGGCCGGTGATGTCGGCATCCAGAATGCCGCAGTGGTAGCCGCGGCGTGCCATGGCGCAGGCCAGCAGGGCGCTGGTCATGCTCTTGCCAACGCCGCCTTTGCCGGACACAACGCCGATGACCTTTTTGACGCTGCTGTTGGGGTTGGGTGCGTCATGCTTGGGCGCTGCATCGCGGGAAGAACATGCTGCTCCGCAGCTGGAGCAGTCATGGGTGCATTCTTCGCTCATTCTCTTTTTGCGCACGGCGGGCGCGGGGCGTTTGCCGTGTGCTTCCTCCTTGATCAGAATACGGCTGCAAAGGCCGCCCCTTTACTATACCATAAAAGTGCGCGGGAAACAACCCGCCGCGCCGCTCGTCTTTTTCAGAGCGCAGATGCATAGGCTGAAAAGAGAGACTGTGACCGTCAGGAGGGATGCACCATGCGGCAGAGCTATTTAAAAAATGCGGCGCTGCTTACCGGCACAGACGTGGTGCTGCGGCTGGCCGGTATGGGGCTGCGCATCTGGCTGGCAAACGAGCTGGGCGGCGAGGGGATGGGCCTGTATCAACTGGTGCTGGCGGTGTATTCGCTGTTCATCACGCTGGCAACGGCGGGCGTCTCGGTGGCAGCTACCCGGCTCATGGCCGAAGAACTCAGCGGCCCGGACTCTGCCCGCGGTGCGGCCCGGGGAATGCTGCGGCGTCTGCTGGCGGCGGGGCTTCTGCTGGGGCTGTTTGCCGCCGCGCTGCAGCTGGCAACAGCGGATCTTGCAGCCCGGTGGTGGCTTGGCGATGTCCGCGCTGCCGGAGCTTTGCGCGTTTCAGCGCTGGGAATGCCGTGGATGGCAGTGTCTGCGGTCCTGCGGGGCTTTTTCATCGCCCGGCGGCATGTGGCCCCCAATGTGTTCAGCCAGCTTACGGAGCAGACGGTGCGCATCGCGCTGGTGGCACTGGCGCTTACCCGCACCGAGGGCCTTGCGGTGGGCGTGCGCTGTATGCTGGTGCTGGGAGCTACTGCCGTCAGCGAAGCGGTGTCGGCGCTGTGCATGCTGATCTTTTACCGGCGGGATGCCCGCAGCGCTTTTGCGGGGCAGAGAGCCGTCCGCCCGGCAGACCCGGCCCGCCGTCTGTGGGAGATCCTGTGGCCGGTGGAGGGCGGGCGGGTGCTGGCAAGCGCCCTGCACACCGCAGAGAACATGCTGGTGCCCGCCTGCCTTGCGGTATATCTGGCAAAAGCAGGCGGGCGCAGCGCAGCACTGGAGCAGTACGGGGTGCTCAAGGGCATGGCCCTGCCGCTGCTCACCTTTCCCTTCGGGCTGCTGGGAAGCCTTTCGGTGCTGCTGATGCCGGAGATCACGCAGGCACATATTCTGGGTCAGACCAAACGTCTCAATGCGCTTTTGAATCGGATGCTGCGGCTCACCGGTTATTTTTCTGCATTGGCGGGGACGCTGTTCTGGGTGTGGGGACGCCCGCTGGCGCAGCTTTTATACCGCAGCGCCGAAGCCGGGCTTTATCTGGAAACGCTGGCCCCCGCCATGCCGCTGATGTATCTGGAAAGCATGGTGGACGGAGCCATGAAAGGGGTGGGGGAGCAGAAGGCCGCGTTCCGCTACAGCGTGTGGGACTCCATCCTGCGCATTGGCGGGGTGGTGGTGCTGCTGCCGCGCTTTGGCATGAAGGGCTTTCTGGCAGTGATCCTGCTTTCCAGCCTGTACACCTGCATTGCCAACACCGGGCGGCTGTTGTTTTCCAGCGGCACGCGGCACGCTTTCCGCCGCTGGCTGGGTGCGCCTGCTCTGGCGGCGCTGCTGGCAGCAGGGGCGGGTGCTTTTTTGAAAGGGCTGCTTGCGGACGGACTGAGGTCGGAACTGCCCATGCAGCTGGCGGCTCTGGGGGCGGGCGGCTGCATGACGGCGGCAGCATTCCTGCTGGCGGCATGGCCGCTGGGGCTGGGGGAGGAAGTGAAAGCCCTCCGGACAAAAAGCAGGCAGCCTGCTGCGGGGCGCACCCGCGCCGGATGAGGGGGATTTGGGGTAAAATACTGCTGTCCTGCGCCCTCATCAGCCGCCTGAGGCGGCAGCTTCCCGCAAGGGGACGCCTTTCCTGCAAATTTTCTGGACATTCCCTGCGCTTCTGAGTATAATATAAAGATAGGGCTGCCCGGTGCGCCGGGCAGGACGGAACGCCGGAAGCTCCTTCCGGAAAAAACAGCGGCGTTTTACGCCGTGTGCAAAAAGAGGACTTTTTTGTGAAAGATAAAAAGAACACGCCGCAGGTGCTTGCGCGCCGGGCGCTGCTTGTGCTGCTGGATGCAGCCATTGTTGCATTCAGCTTTTATTTTGCGCTTCTGCTGCGGGCAGACGGAGCAGTGGAAGCTGCCTGGTGGCCGCATAACCGTGAGCTTCTGTACGAAAATCTGCCATGGATCGTGGCGGTGTACATTGCCAGCTTTCTGTTCAGCGGGCTGTACTCCGTACTGTGGAAGTATGCCGGTGAACGTGACCTGATGCGTCTGGCGGGAACGGTGGCTGTGCCTACCGTTATCGTCTACGGTGTCAACCGTCTGTGCATCCACGGTGTGCTGTTCAACTCTGCCAACTGCATGGCAGCGGTGCTCATCTTCCTGCTGGTGGGCGGCAGCCGTCTGGCATGGCGGCTGTTCCTGAACCACCCGCTGGGCGAAAAGCTGCGCGGCTCTGCCAGCAGAGACCCCAACCGGCCCGTGATGATCGTGGGTGCAGGAGAGGCCGGTGCATGGGCCATCAACGTGTGCAAGTCCAATAAGGAATACGGGCATGCTGTGGTGGCGGTTGATGACGACCCCGCAAAGCTGAACCAGACCATCCACGGGGTGCCGGTGAAGGGCACGCTGGAGGATATCCCGGAGCTGTGCAATCGCTACGGCATCCACAGCATCATCATTGCCATCCCTACCCTGAAGGGCAGCAAACTGAACCATGTCATCGACCTGTGTGTCAGCACCCATTGTGCGGTGCAGCTGCTCAGCGACCCGCAGCTGGTGGGCAGCGGCGCACCTCAGCAGGGAGCCTTCCGCGAACTGAACCCGGCGGATTTCCTTTCCCGCGATGAGGTGACGCTGGATACGGATCAGATCTCCGGCTACCTTACCGGCAAGACTGTTCTGGTCACGGGCGGCGGCGGCTCCATCGGCAGCGAACTGTGCCGTCAGGTGATGCGCTTCAAGCCCGGCAAGCTGCTTATTTTTGATATCTACGAGAACTGCGCCTATGAGCTTTTGATGGAGCTGCAGCAGAAGTACGGCCGGGATATCCCGGTAACGGTGCTGGTGGGCTCCATCCGGGACAAAAAACGGCTGGACGAGGTGTTTGAGACCTATCACCCCACGGTGGTGTTCCACGCGGCGGCTCACAAGCATGTGCCGCTCATGGAGGTGAGCCCTGCCGAGGCCGTGAAGAATAATGTTCTGGGAACCAAGAACCTTCTGGTGAGCGCCAGCGAGCACGACGTGGAGCGGTTCGTGCAGCTTTCCACCGATAAGGCTGTGAACCCCACCAGCGTGATGGGCTGTACCAAGCGCATCTGCGAAATGCTCATCCAGACCTTTGCGGGCAACACGGATATGAAGTGTGTGGCTGTGCGTTTTGGCAATGTGCTGGGCAGCCACGGCAGCGTCATTCCGCTGTTTGAGGCCCAGATCAAAAAAGGCGGGCCTGTCACCCTGACAGACCCCAACATTGAGCGTTACTTTATGACCATTCCGGAAGCGGCCCAGCTGGTGCTGCAGGCCGGTGCGCTGGCCGAAAGCGGCAATATCTATGTGCTGGACATGGGCGAGCCGGTCAAGATCATGGATCTGGCAAAGCAGCTCATCCGCTTTTACGGCTATGAGCCGGGCGTGAATATGGAGATCAAGATCGTGGGTCTGCGTCCGGGCGAGAAGCTCTATGAAGAGCTGATGATGGACGAGGAGCAGGACAAGATGCGCCGCACCCAGCATAACAAGATCTTTGTAGCCTCGCCCCGCAGCATTGACCTTGCCGAGTTCTACGAGCAGCTGCAGGAGCTTGCCAAAGCCGCCCAGCACAACGATGAGGGTGTGGTGCAGCAGCTGGCAAAGATGATCCCCACCTTCACCCCCACCCGCCAGAATCTGAAGCTGTAAACTCCCCCAATCTGCTGCGCAGACAGCCCCTTCAAAGAGGGAGGTGGCATCGCGTCAGCGATGACGGAAGGAGCTTCTACCAACGTCACTGCGGCAATCGGCCGCGTGTATATAAAATGAGAGGGATGTTACTATGGAAAAGAAACCGTTTCTGACCGAGGCGATGGCACAGGAGATCATTCAGGATGTGCCCACGCCGTTCCATGTCTACGACGAGAAGGGCATCCGTGAAAATGCCCGCCGCATCAACAAGGCATTCAGCTGGAACAAAGGCTTCAAGGAGTATTTTGCTGTCAAGGCTCTGCCGAACCCTGTCATCCTGCAGATCCTCAAGGAGGAGGGCTGCGGCGTGGACTGCTCGTCCCTGACCGAGCTGATGCTCAGCGAGGTGTGCGGCTTCTCCGGCAGCGATATCATGTTCTCCTCCAACCAGACTCCCGTGGAAGATATGAAGAAGGCCTACGAGCTGGGTGCCTATATCAATCTGGACGACGCCACCATGGTGGAATTTCTGGAGCGTGTTGCCGGCGTGCCGGAGAACATCTTCTGCCGCTATAACCCGGGCGGCACCTTCAGTCTGGGCGAGAGCGAAGAGGGCTTTCAGGTCATGGACAAGCCCGGCGATGCCAAGTATGGTATGACCGAGGAGCAGATGATCGAAAGCTACAAGAAGCTGGCTGCAAAGGGCGCCAAGAACTTCGGCATCCACGCTTTCCTGGCCTCCAACACCATTTCCGATGAATACTATCCGGAGCTGGCAGGCATCCTGTTCCAGCTGGCAGTCCGGGTGCAGAAGGCCACCGGCGTGCACATCGGCTACATCAACCTGTCCGGCGGTGTGGGTATCCCGTACCGTCCGGAGCAGACCGAAAATGACATCATGGCCATCGGTGAGGGCGTGCGCAGAAAGTTTGAGGAGATCTTGGTGCCTGCCGGCATGGGTGATGTGGCGATCTTTACCGAGATGGGCCGCTTTACCACCGGCCCCTACGGTGCTCTGGTGGCAACGGCCATCCACGAAAAGCATATCTATAAGGAGTACATCGGGCTGGACGCCTGCGCTGCCAACCTGATGCGTCCCGCCATGTATGGCGCATACCATCACATCACTGTGCTGGGCAAGGAAAACGAGCCCTGCGACCACATGTATGATGTGGTGGGCGGTCTGTGCGAGAACAACGACAAGTTTGCCATCGACCGTATGCTGCCCAAGATTGATATTGGCGATATCGTCTATATCCATGATACCGGTGCACACGGTTCTGCCATGGGCTACAACTACAACGGCAAGCTGCGCAGCGCAGAGGTGCTGCTGTGCGAGGACGGCACCCACCGTCTGATCCGCCGTGCCGAGACGCCGCGTGATTATTTTGCAACGCTGGACTTCCTGCCCCTGATGAAGCCGCTGTTTGAGGATTGACCCTCTCAGCTTCGCTGCGCTCAGCAGCTCCCCCGAAGGGTGGAGCTTTTCCTCTGCTGACCGAAAGGTTATCCTCCCAACGATGGGAATACTTTCCCGTTAGTGCATAAGAGCTCGTCCTTCGGGAGAGCAGGCAAAGCCGACAGGCTTTGCCTGAGAGGGTTATAAATTCAATACAACGAGGTACAACAGATGTTTTTTGGTTTTCAGCTCACCCTTGGCCTGATGATGGTATTCTACGGCTATTCGGTCATGAAAAATCCCCGTGTCTGGGGCGATCAGGGCCGCCGTGCCGTCAAAGCGGAGCACTTTGAGGAATACTGCCGCCAGAATGGCCTGTTCTTCCTGAAGGCAGGCTGTGTGGTGGCGGTGATCGGTGCACTGGATGCGCTCATCACGCTGGATGCCCTGCTGTACGCTCTGCTGTACCTCTTCGGTCTGGCCTTCGCGTTCTATCCGCTGGTCAAATGGTGCCGCGAGAATGAGGGCTTCAGCTGGCCATGGCCCCATGTCCAGAGCGAGAAAAAGCGCATCAAAGAGCTGCGCCGTGAACAGGAATCGCAGGAAAAGGCGGAGCAGGACTCCGACAAAAAGTAAAGAACAAAGAGAAAAACGGCTGCTGTACGGTAAAGTACAGCAGCCGTTTTTTACAATTCATCAATGCTTTTTTGAAGCGTTTGATAAAACTGCCCCAGGTGATATCCATCGATGAACCGGTGGCTCACCTCAAGGCTCATGCCCAGCATTTCGCGGCCGTTTTCCGGGACATACTTGCCCCATGTGATGCGGGGGATGGCGTCGTCTTTGTCAAAATCCCGCTCGTTGGTGCAGCTGGTCAGATCAAACCACGGCGTGGTGGAAATGTAGATCAGCGCGTCCGTCTCGCAGTCCTGATCCAGAAAGCTCTTCTGTGCAGCACTCTTAGCTTTTGCGGCGCAGCAGAACTCGTCCAGCGTGCCGGCCTTGGGCAGTGTGACGATGTGGAACTGCTCACTGCCGGGCTTCAGGTCGGTCAGGCTGGGGATGCGCTTATCCAGAAGCCAGACCTCGCCGTCCCGGATGGTATAGCGGAAATTCACCACGCTGTTCACGGCATCGGTCACGAGATAGCCGAGGGCATAATAAAAGGAAATGCCGCGGGCTTTGGTGTAGGCATGGAGATTCGTCACGTCCACCCGGAAGGTGACACTGTAAAATGGCTGTGACACTCCGGAAAAGAACCGGAACAGCTCTGCCCGCGGCCACGTGTTCATGTCGATTTTATGCATGGCTGTTTTCTCCATCTGCCTTGCTCCTGTCCAGTGCATCAAACTGCTTCACGATCTGCGGGTCCTTCAGCTTGACGACCTTACCGGAGAGGTAATGCAGGCTGTTCTCTTCAGGAATGTCCAGAAAGCTGACGCGCACGGCGCACAGGGCCTGCGTTTTGGCGCCGGTGCGCTCGTTCATTTTGCGGTTGCCGTACTTGATGTCGCCCAGTACCGGGCGGCCAAGGTAGGCAAGGTGGGCGCGGATCTGGTGGGTGCGGCCGGTGATAAGGCCGATCCGGCACAGCGCAAAAGGCCCGGCGGTACGCAGTACGTCTACATCCGTAATGATCTGCTTGCGGCGCTCGTCCTGCGACTGGTGTGCGTGGATGCTCACCTTATTGTTCTTTTCGTCGTGCTCCCACCATGCGGTGAACCGTCCTGACTGCGGGATGCCCACCGTGATGGTGTAGTATTCCTTCTTGAGCAGATCGGTGCGGATGATCTCATTCATGTCCCGCAGGGCGGTATAGCTCTTGGCTGCGATCACAAGGCCCTCGGTGCCGCGGTCCAGCCGGTTGCAGATGCCGGGCTTGAAGCGGTTCTCGCCGTGGGGGTCGTATTCGCCTTTTTCGGCCAGATACTGGGTAAAAGCGTCCACAAGGTTTGCGTCGCCGGTGCGGTCACTATGGCACAGCAGGTGGGTGGGCTTGTACAGAACAGCAATGTTTTCGTCCTCGTAGATGACAGTCACCTTGGGCTGATTGGGCTGCTTTTTGGGGGCAGCCTTCTGCACCGGCTTTGCACCCTCCGTCGGGAAAAACTCGTCGTTGATGTACAATTCGATCAGATCCCCCGTCTGGATGCGGTACTCCGGCGCGGCCTTTTTTCCGTTCACCTTCACACGCTTGTTGCGGAAGCTCTTGTACAGCAGGCTGGTGGGAAAATCGCGGGTCACGCTCTGCACAAAGCGGGAAAGACGAACGCCGTCGTCGTTGGCGGTTGCGGTATACTGTTTCATAGATGGTTCCTCAAATCTCAAAAGATACCTTTATAGTAATACAGCCACGGCTGCAAGTCAACGCGGAAACGTCCCGGATCAAAACTATTTTTCCCCAAAGCCTTGAGTTCCCGATGCAAAATGGGTACTATTATAGGGAATGAACAAGAAGGAGAGTACCGGCAATGGCAGAACACAAACGGCATCAGGGGCATCGCCAGCGGATGCGCGAACGGGTGCAGAACTACGGGCTGGACAGTCTGGCCGAGCACGAAGCACTGGAATATGTGCTGTACCTCACCAATGCGCAGAAGGACACCAACGGCATCGCACATGACCTCATTGATCGTTTTGGTGATTTTGCGGCGGTACTGGAGGCCAGTGAGGAGGAGCTGTGCACCGTGGAGGGTGTGGGCCCTGCCACTGCCCGGATGCTGCATCTGCTGCCGCAGATCTGCCGTTATTACAGCCGCAGCCGAACCAGCACCACCCGCTGCATCAAGACTACCGAGCAGATGGGCAGCTACCTCATGGCAAAGTTTGCATGGTCAGACTACGAGCGCGCCATGCTGGTGAGTCTGGACAGCCGCAAACGGGTGCGGGCGGCGGTCTGGCTGCGGGAAGGCACCTCTGATCGGGTGAGTCTGGAGATCAAGAGCGTGGTGGCTGCGGCTATCAAGGGCGGCACCGACACGGTAGTGCTCTGCCACAATCACCCCAACGGTGCGGCACTGCCCTCCATGGAGGACATAGAAGCCACCGGCAGCATCGCTCAGGCACTGGGTCTGGTGAACATCTATTTGCTGGATCACTTCATCCTGACCGATACGGAATATTTCTCCATGCGGGATGCCAACCGTCTGCCGATCTATGATTTCAGGACCGGTACGTTGTTCTGGCCGTGAGCTTTATCGGAAACGGGAAGCGGCTTTCATCATGTGCCGGCCGAATTAACAGCTGTCAGGATGGTTTTCACAAAGAACTGTTTACATTATAAAACTGCTGTGCTATAATCAAAACATAAAATACAACTGATTGTGGTTCTTTGCGCAAGGGCCGGAGAGGAGAGGGAAGATGGCAGACGAAAAATTTGAACTGGTATCCTCTTACCAGCCCACCGGCGACCAGCCGCAGGCCATTGAAACACTGGTGGAGGGCGTGGAGCGCGGCGACCGCTGCCAGACCCTGCTGGGCGTTACTGGCAGCGGCAAGACCTTTACCATGGCAAATGTGATCGCAAAATGCAACCGCCCCACGCTGGTGCTGGCCCACAATAAAACACTGGCGGCGCAGTTGTGCACCGAGTTCCGCTCCTTTTTCCCCAACAATGCGGTGGAGTATTTCGTCAGCTACTACGATTACTACCAGCCGGAAGCCTATATCCCCAGCACCGACACCTATATTGAAAAGGACAGCGCCATCAATGACGAGATCGACCGTCTGCGCCACTCGGCCACGGCGGCACTTTCGGAGCGGCGGGACGTGATCATCGTAGCTTCGGTGTCCTGCATCTACTCGCTGGGCGACCCTATCGACTACCGCAGCATGGTCATCAGCCTGCGCCCCGGCATGCAGATGGAGCGCGATGCGCTGTGCCAGAAGCTTGTGACGCTGCAATATGAACGCAATGATGTGAATTTTGTGCGCAATAAGTTCCGCGTCCACGGCGATATCGTGGACATCTACCTTGCCTATATGAGTGAGCTTGCCATCCGGGTGGAGTTTTTTGGGGACGAGATCGACCGCATCACCGAGTTCAATCCGCTTACCGGTGCCAAGCAGAATGTGGTCAAGCATGTGGCCATCTTCCCGGCCAGCCACTACATCGTCAGCGCCGAGAAGAAGGCGGCAGCGCTGGAAAAGATTCGTGCCGAGTGTGACGCGCAGGTGAAGCAGTTCACCGCAGAGGGCAAGCTCATCGAAGCCCAGCGCATCGCTCAGCGCACCAATTACGACATTGAAATGCTCAACGAGGTGGGCATGTGCAAGGGTATCGAGAACTATTCGGCAGTGCTCTCCGGCCGAAAACCGGGCAGTATGCCCACCACACTGCTGGATTATTTCCCGGACGATTTTCTGCTGTTTGTGGATGAGAGCCATGTCACCCTGCCGCAGGTGCGCGCCATGTACGGCGGAGACTACGCCCGCAAAAAAACACTGGTGGAGTATGGCTTCCGACTGCCGTCGGCTTTTGATAACCGACCGCTCAAGTTTGAGGAAGTGGAATCCAAGCTTAACCAGATGATCTTTGTTTCGGCTACGCCTGGCGACTACGAGCGTCAGAACAGCACGCAGGTGGCGCAGCAGGTCATCCGGCCCACCGGCCTTCTGGACCCGCTGATCTCGGTGCGTCCGGTGGAAGGGCAGGTGGTGGATCTGCTGGGCGAGATCAACACCCGCATCCAGCGGCATGAGCGTGTTCTTGTGACCACCCTGACCAAGAAAATGGCCGAGGACCTGACCGATTACCTCACCGAGCAGGGAATCAAGGTCAAGTATATGCACCACGAAGTGGATACCTTCGAGCGGATGGAGATCATCAAGGATCTGCGGCTGGGCAGCATCGATGTTGTGGTGGGCATCAACCTGCTGCGCGAGGGTCTGGACCTGCCCGAGGTGAGCCTTGTGGCCATTCTGGACGCGGATAAAGAGGGCTTCCTGCGCAGTGAGACCAGCCTGATCCAGACCATTGGCCGCGCAGCCCGCAACGCCGAGGGCCTTGTGATCATGTATGCGGATGTCGTCACCGACAGCATGGACCGCGCTATCACCGAAACCGAACGCCGCCGCGCCATCCAGATGGCCTATAATCAGGAACACGGCATCGTGCCCAAAACCATCGTCAAGGCCATTGCAGACAGCATTGAGATCAGCGATAAAGCGGAGAACGCTAAGCTGAACACCCGCCGCATGGGCAGGATGGAGCGGGAAGCCGCCATCGAGCGCCTGACCCGTGAGATGAAGGAGGCGGCGAAGCTGCTGGAATTTGAGCATGCAGCCTTCCTGCGTGACCAGATCGATCGCCTGCGCCGCGGCGAGAACCCGACGGTAGACTCTGCCGCTGAGACGGAGCGCAAACAGAACCATTCACAGACACAACGAAAAGGGAGAAAATACCTTGGCAAACGATAAGATCGTCATCAGAGGTGCCCGCGAGCACAACCTGAAAAATGTAAATCTGACCCTTCCGCGGGAAAAGCTGATCGTCATGACCGGACTTTCCGGTTCGGGCAAATCGAGCCTTGCTTTTGACACCATCTACGCCGATGGTCAGCGCCGCTATGTGGAAAGCCTTTCCAGCTACGCACGCATGTTTCTGGGCCGAATGGATAAGCCCGATGTGGACGAAATCACCGGCCTCTCGCCGGCAATTTCCATCGACCAGAAGACCACCAGCCACAACCCCCGCTCTACCGTGGGCACTGTGACCGAAATCTACGATTATCTGCGTCTTTTGTACGCCCGCGTGGGCGTGCCCCACTGCCCGGTATGCGGGCGAGTGATCAGCCAGCAGACCGTGGACGAAATGGTGGATGCGGTGCTCAAACTGGAAGAAGGCACCAAATTTCAAGTGCTGGCACCGGTGGTGCGGCAGCGAAAGGGCACCCAGCAGAAAGAGCTGGATGCCGCCCGCCGCGGTGGTTATGCCCGCGTGAAAATTGACGGAAACATGTATGATCTGGACGAAGAGATCAAGCTGGAAAAAAACATCAAGCACACAGTGGAGATCGTGGTGGACCGTCTTGCCCTGCGCAAGGGCATCCGGGGCCGTCTGGCCGATTCTCTGGAGACTGCGCTGGCGCTTACCGGCGGCATCGCCGAGGTGGATGTGATCGGCGGCGAGTGCATGACCTTCAGTCAGAACTTTGCCTGCCCGGAGCATGGTATTTCCATCAGCGACCTGTCGCCGCGGCTCTTCTCCTTCAATAACCCGCTGGGAGCCTGCGAGAAATGCACCGGCCTTGGTACTTTTATGCGGGTGGACGAGGAGCGCATCCTGCCCAACCGGAATCTTTCCATCCGGGAGGGAGCCATCAAGGCCAGCGGCTGGTACTATGCTGAAGGGTCTGTGTCCGAAATGTATTATCTGGGCCTTGGGAAAAAGTACGGTTTCACGCTGGATACGCCCATCAAAGAGATGAGCACCGAGGCCGTCAATGCGTTGCTGTACGGCACCAATGGCGAAAAAATTGAGATGCACCGCACCAACGAGTTCGGCAGCGGAGTGTATTATAATACCTTCGAGGGCATCGTGGAGAATCTGGAGCGCCGCTTCCGCGAGACCAACAGCGAGTGGATGAAGGAGGAGATCGGCAGTTTCATGTCCGGCGTGGAGTGTCCGGACTGTCACGGCAAGCGTCTGAAACCGGTAGTTCTGGCCGTGACCATTGGGGATAAGAATATCAGTGATTTCTGCGAAATGTCCATCCGGGATGAGCTGGCCTTCATCAAAGAAAATGAGCCGCACCTGACCGAAAAACAGAAGCAGATCGGCGGGCAGATCATGAAGGAGATCCGGAATCGCCTGCAGTTTTTACAGAGCGTGGGTCTGGATTATCTCACGCTGGCCCGTTCCGCAGGCACCCTTTCCGGCGGCGAGAGCCAGCGCATCCGCCTGACCACCCAGATCGGCAGCGCACTTTCCGGTGTGCTCTATGTGCTGGACGAGCCCAGCATCGGTCTGCATCAGCGTGATAATGACAAGCTCATTGCTACGCTGAAAAATCTGCGGGACCTCGGCAATACGGTGATCGTGGTAGAGCACGATGAGGACACCATGCGCAGCGCGGATTATATCGTGGATGTAGGCCCGGGGGCCGGTGTTCATGGCGGCGAGATCGTGGCTGCGGGCTCTGTCAAAGATATCTGTAAGGCAAAGCGCAGCATCACTGGCGATTACCTCTCCGGCCGCAAGCGCATTGCCGTGCCGCAGACCCGCCGCACCGGCAACGGCAATTTCCTCACCGTGAAGGGCGCACGGGAAAACAACCTGCGCAACATCGACGTAAAATTCCCGCTGGGCGAGTTTATCTGCGTCACCGGTATTTCCGGCTCCGGTAAGTCCAGCCTGATCAACGAGATCCTGTACAAGACCCTTGCCTGCGAGCTGAACGGTGCTCGTTCCCGCGCGGGTAAGTGTGATGGGGTAGAAGGGCTGGAATTTGTGGATAAGGTCATCGGCATCGACCAGCAGCCGATCGGCCGTACGCCCCGCTCCAATCCTGCCACTTATACCGGTGTGTTCAATGATATCCGCACGGTGTTCTCCCAGACGCAGGATGCCAAAATGCGCGGCTACGGCCCGGGGCGTTTCAGCTTCAACGTCAAGGGCGGCCGCTGTGAAGCCTGCGAGGGCAACGGCATCCTACAGATCGAAATGCACTTTCTTCCGGATGTGTATGTGCCCTGCGAAGTGTGCAAAGGTGCACGCTACAACCGTGAAACGCTGGAAGTGAAGTATAAGGAAAAGACCATCTCCGATGTGCTGAACATGACGGTGGAGGAAGCAGTGGTCTTCTTTGCCAATCAGCCCAAGATTGCCCGCAAGCTGCAGACCCTGCTGGACGTGGGTCTTGGTTATGTAACACTGGGTCAGAGCGCCACCACTCTTTCCGGCGGCGAAGCCCAGCGCGTGAAGCTGGCAAATGAGCTGGCCCGCCGCAGCACCGGCAAGACCGTGTATATCCTCGACGAGCCTACTACCGGCCTGCACATCGCAGACGTGCACCGCCTGATCGAGGTGCTGCAAAAGCTGGTGGATGCGGGCAACACGGTCATTGTCATTGAGCACAATCTGGATCTGATCAAGTGCGCCGATCATATTATCGATCTTGGCCCCGAGGGCGGCAGTGCAGGCGGTGAAATCGTGGCCGAGGGCACGCCGGAACAGGTGGCAGAGGTGCCGGGCAGCTTTACCGGCCAGTATCTGAAACCACTTTTGGAAAAAGATAAGATCCTGCAAGAAAAAGAGCAAAATAAATAAAGCGCGTACTTTCGCAAAAATCAGACTTTTTGCAAAAAAAGCAAAGAAAATTGCAAAAATCAGTTGACAAAACTGTTGCATCTGAGTATAATATTTCATGTCGCCACGCTTCGGTAGGGAAGCGGCGGTCGATATCCGGGTGTAGCGCAGTTTTGGTAGCGCGCTTGAATGGGGTTCAAGAGGCCGTGAGTTCGATTCTCGCCACTCGGACCAAAAATCCAACGATTTCACGTTAGAAATCGTTGGATTTTTTTGTTTGTGGGCTGACCTCATTTGGTTTTGACCACAATTTTGACCACAATGCCAACGATTTTATCTGGTCTAATTAGTGCCGTTCCGTCCAATTTTCAGGCCGAAAACGCCTCATTGAACAACTGGATCGCACTCTGCCGAATGGATTCCTGAACATGGAGATAATGCTCAGTCATTTCGGTATCGGCATGGCCTACGATGCTCTGGATGGTCTGAATATCCACGCCCAACGCCTGCATCTGCGACACATAGGTGTGGCGGCAACTGTGCGGCGTGAGCAAGCGGACATCGCCCGCTTCTTCCAGAGATTTGCGGAATACATCCCGGAAATGGGTGGGATTGCAGGGCAAGCCGGTCTTGGGGCTTTCCCAGATGAACTGGTCGGTGGTATCCCGCAGCTTGATGGCGCACGGGCGAACATTCAGCGGCACCGGAATATCCCGGATACTGTCTTTGGATTTCGGACTGCCGATGCTGACTGTACCTTTTACGACCTTTACTGCCTGCCGGATGTGAATGACAGAGCCATCTTCTTCAATAAACTGCGGCTCCAAAGCCAGAAGTTCCTGCATTCTCATTCCAGTGCCGAGCAAAAGCCGGATGCTCAAGCCCATGCGGTCATCGGGGAGAACTTTCATTAAGTGGGCGACTTCCGCTGTGGTAAAGGCTTCCTTGCGCTTTGCGGTGCCGGTTGCCCGCATCTTTTCAGCAAGCCGGACCGGGTTACGGCGCACAAGGTCATTGGCTTCTGCCTTTTGGAAAATCTGGTAGAGCATTCCTCGTGCCTTGCTGATGTAAGAATCCGAGCGGCCATCGCGCCGCATCACTTTCAGGAAATTTTCAATGTCGATGGGGCGTATGACGGTCAAGGGGCGATGATAAAATCCCTCTTTGAGCATTTTCAGGCAGTATTTATAGCTTTCCTGTGTCGTGGGAGCGATATTATCCTTGTGACCCTCGAACCATGTATCTGCCCAATCCTCGAAGTACAGGATCGTGTCCAGCTGGACACCGCTGATAAGCGCATCCTGATACTCTTTCAGTTTGAGCTTGACCTCCTTCTGAGTCTTGCCATAGAAGGTCTTGAAGCGCGGCGAACCATCTTTCTGGTAGCCGTCCATCATACGTAATTCCCAGCGACCATCGCTGCGGTGGCGAAGCGTACCCTCGCCGTGTGAACGTTTGCTTGGCATATTGCCTCCTTCCTGATGTCAAGTCGTTTCGGGAATAGTATAGAAAAAGAAACCTCTTGAATCAAGGATGTCAAATCAGCCATTTACGCTGTCCGTGATCCACTGAAGAAAACGGTCTTTGGGTACGACCATCCGCTTACCGATGTGGAGCGTGGGAAAGCCGTCCGAACGGAGCAGGATGTAAGCGTTGGCGCGGGAGATGCCCAGCGCAGCAGCAACATGATCGGCTGTCAGGGTGATGGGAAGCTGCTCATACGAAGTGAACTGAGAGCGCATAGAATACCTCTTTTCTCTATATGTTGTGTTAAACGAATACAGGAACACTATATATTGCACTTTGATATGTAACAAGGGGCATCTGCGGTTTGCGGATGCCCCTTGTGTATATGGGAGACTAACTATTAAAAGTCAAGCCCCAAAATGAAAAAATCCGTCTGCCGACCGCTGCCCCTGACAAACAGCATTCAAATGCCATAATCAATGCAGCGAGGGCGACGGAGAGAATAGCAAAGCAAGCCCGGCCAACCCTCGCAGAAACAGAATAGCATTTGAATGCTTCGGTTTGTCAAGGGTTCGCTGCGCCAGCTAAGTTGTTCTTGGATTTGGCTCAGGCTCTGGAGAGAATCAGGCAGCTACAAGATATGCTTTGCCAGATTTCTGCAAGGCATAGATTAGCCGCACAAGTTTCTTCGTGGCATGGGATAAGGCAACATTGTAGTGCTTTCCTTCAGCACGTTTCTTGGCAAGATATTCAGCAAAGACGGGATTCCAGTGGCAGACGTACTTGGTTGCGTTGTAGAGGGCATATCGCAAATAACGAGAACCACGCTTCTCCATGTGAGCGTAACAGTTTGTAAGTTTTCCGGACTGGTATGTAGATGGAGAGCAGCCAGCGTAAGCAAGGATTTTGTCAGGAGATTCAAAGTTGGAAAAATCACCGATTTCAGCAAGAATCATGGCTGCTGACTGGATACCGACACCGGGAATAGAAAGAATCGGTGGATTCAGTTCATCCATGATTTTCTGAATAGAAACTTCAATTTCATCAATCTCGGAGGTGAGTTCCCGAATGAGTTTAATGGTATGCTTCAGTTCCAGAAATTTAGCAGGCATAACGGAACCAATGGAAGTTCTGGCAGCATCTCGAATCTGGATAGCCTTATCTTTGCCATAACGACCCTTGGATGCTGTCGCAAGAAGGTTTGTCAGCTTGGTGAGATGAATTTCTGAAATCTGTTTTGCACCGGGATATTCACTGAGGAGCGCATAAACCGAAGCAATATGGAGAGAGGGAACGAGCTTCTCCAGTTCTGGAAACAGAATCGTGACCAGTCTGGACACTGACTGCTTCAGCTTGGCTCTTTCACGAACCTTATCGAATCGGTATCTTGTTAGTGACTTTAACTCTTCGTTATGGTATGCTGTATCCGTGTAGGACTTGAGGTCTACATCGGACAATAGCATAGTTGCAATCGTTCTTGCATCCACACGATCGGTTTTGGTTTTGCGAAGGCTGAGACTTTTTCGGTACAGGTTGGTGTGCAAAGGATTCATGACATAGACGGCCAGGTCATTGTCAAGAAGAAATCCAAGAATGTTGTAGCTGTAATGTCCGGTAGCCTCAAGTCCTACTTTTATTTTGTCTGACTTTTTGGTACAGTCTCGAATCGTCTGAAGCAGCTGCTTGAAGCCATCCATGTTATTGGGGATGGTAATGCAGTCGGCACGAATCGTTCCGTCCGAGTCGAGAATACAGCAGTCGTGCTTATCCTTGGCAACGTCAATTCCAACACAAACCATTTTGATACCTCCGGCGTATTTATTTCGATGCTGTTCAGGACCACAGACTTCTTTGCTCTTGTAACCTCGTTCTAAATAAACCGTCTGGCGGTATCTAACTGATTAACATTTCAACAAAGAAGCTGTGGTTGGAGCCTCCCAAAAACCGTCTTTGCGGTAGTAACGCCTCACCAATCCACAGCAC
Source organism: Faecalibacterium sp. 3 (assembly GCF_048323735.1). NCBI lineage: Bacteria > Bacillati > Bacillota > Clostridia > Eubacteriales > Oscillospiraceae > Faecalibacterium > Faecalibacterium sp. 3. Next base: position 2,373,581 of record NZ_JBLWFN010000001.1, on the reverse strand, counting down.
CCTGAAACTATTGTAGCATTCCGCTGGAGAGCGGTCTATAAATACTACTATTTTATTATACGAGGTATGCCTGAAAATGTCAGAATTTCATCGGCAGTGCGTCTTTTCTGCACTTGCCGTTGTAGGCGGTGTAGATGGGAAAAACGTATTTTTTCCATCCGCGCAGCTTTGCGGGGTCGTCCTGCCCGATGCGGTAAATATCGACCGGGTGGATGTTGCGCAGCGCACGGAGCAGCCGTTCTTCACTGAACTCGCCGTGGTACAGCTCCACAAAGTGCATCATGCCTTTCAGAACAGATGCCCGGAACGAATCGGGCTTGCCCTCCCATGCTGCCACGATCAGCCGCATCGTTTCACAGTAGAGCGGTTCGCCCATCTGCTTGTAGAGCCGGAAAGCCGTACCAACGCAGCCGATGCGGTAATCGGTCAGCTGCTGGCTGTCATAATTGAGGCTCAATCCCACCCGGTTGGTGGCTGCGAGAAAGGCTTTGGAGATGGCATCGCCGCCCACCACTTTGGCACGGAGCTTGATGCCTGCCGTCAGCGGCGCAGAGAAGCCGTTCTGCTCGGCAAAGAGCAGGGCTTCCTGCTCCACGGTTATGCCTGTGTACACCTTGCAGAGAATCGGCAGATCTTTGCCGCCGTTGCGGAGGATGCGCCCCTCGATGGTGTGCTGCCCATCCGTTACGATGAACTGACCGTTGCGGAAACTGACCTTCGGCTCATTTGCCACATATTCGTTGAAGTGGGCGGCAATCAGTTCCACACGCTTGCGCTCCACACCGCGCTGATACAGTTCGCGGGGGTAGACCAGCTTGCTGCTGTGGATGACCATGAGCTGGTACGGCGGGTTGACATGGATGAAGGGATTGGTGTTGTCTTTCAGGCGCATCGCATTTCCTCCTTGATTCTCCAGATGTACGTTTCGGCTTCTTTCAGGATTTCAGCAACCTGCTGCTTACGCTTCGGGATGGTGAGCAGACTTGGGTTGAATGTGAAGCTGTATTCCAGCCGCTGGATCATTGCGTGTACCGCAGCTTCCAGTTCGGTGTACAGCATCATGTCCTCGACACTCCCAGCATCCTCAAAGGACGATTTGATGGGCGTGTAGGGATAGAGGGGCGGCTTACCGTCAACCACCTCAGGCGGCGCGTAAGCCGCCGTAGAACGGATGATGGGCGGAAGCCGCTGAATACTCCCCATCGGGTTCAGGGCAAGGCTGGCACGGACCGCATCATCCACCCGGCTCATTTCTTCCGGGGTGAGGTGTCCGAGATATTTCAGAACCCTGCTCTTGTCTACGGTAAAAATCTGCTCTGCCTGAACGATGGACGGAACGGAGAGAAACTCGTTCACCAGCAGGCAGTGGGTCGGCTGGGTATACTTTTTTGCCGCCTTGCTTGTCAATGTGGCCACGATCAGCGTGGGCGAGTAAAAATTTCCCACATCGTTCTGAAGAACGACTGCCGGACGATTCCCGCTTTGCTCTGAACCGATGGCGTTGTCGAAACGGGTGAAGAAAATGTCTCCACGTTGGAATTTCCAGTTTTGAATCAATAGCTGCCCTCCTTTTGCAATATGTACACCGCCCGCTGCACCTCCTTGGCAGTGTGCGGTGTGTTTGTTCAACGGTTCATCACAACGTAGTCATGACCGCGCCGGGTCTGGCAGACTGTGCAAGTGTCCATGCTCCGGTCTGCGCTGGGAACAATGGCGATTTTGAACGCCTTGGATTCTACAAAACTACAAAGGCAGACACCGCAGAGCGTGCGGATGGACCGGATCATCTCCGGGGTCAGTTCCATTTCCTCGTAGATCGCTTGCTCTAAGGTGGTACGGTCGTTTTCGTTCATAAAACCTCCTATGTAGGACGAAAATGTGGATATATGGAATAAGTAAAAAGAACAGGCGTGGACGAAGACCGAAAACAGCATTCGGCCACGCCTGATTTAATAAGTTAAGGTCTCGCATATTCGCCCTCGGCTCCCTGCGAGTGGGGCATAAACATCTGGCAGCGGACTTGTACCGCTTCATTGGCATTTCAGCCACCCCGTCTGCTTTGTGACCGGGCCGCGAATTACGGAAGTATCATTATCGGAGTACCAGATGACGGAACTATTCAGTTTTCAAGGTCCGTGAGAGGTCTGTGTGGCAGACCTTTCACTGTTAACAGAAAACAAGGGGTAAAACGGGGGGTGTTTTCAAAAATATTTTTTGAATTTTTTTCGAGCAGCCTGAATGGATTCTCTTACAGTGGTGCGATCAGCGTGTTGAACACGGGCAATCTCTGTGATGCTCATACCTTGAGCCAGCATCAAAATTCGCTGACGCTGGTTTTCACTTAAATGTGCAAGGCAGTCAAGCAGATGCTCCCGATCTTCCAGTTCCTCCATCAAATCATCCGGGGTTTTCTCGGAAACCAGATTTGTTCCCTCGTAATCCTCGGAATCCAAAGAAAAAGCCGTATGATAGCGTGAACGCTCGTTGCTGGCGTGTTCCATGCGGCGGGAATCGTAGATAACCTCCGCAATCTCGGCAGAAACAGTAATATTGACACTTTCACCAGTGACAAACTCGTAGTGAAGAATGCGAGAGTCCATGTGTAACCTCCAAATTTTCGATAAAACGTGAAATGTCGAAAATCTGGAGACACTACGGATATTTCGCCGCTTGGGGTAGCCATGAAAAGAGGGCAAACATAAAACCTGCTCCTTTTCGGGAGCAGGCCATCTGAAGCTATAAAAATAGCCGGACAACAGCCGACCGAAAGATTGGAAATCTTTCAGTCAAGCTGCTGCCCGGCTATTTGGTGCTACGTTTCATACATCACCCGGAGGTGACGGCCCGTTGCTCGGTGCGAACAGTCCATATTCAGAGTGCGTTGCACCCGATTTTTATGAAACCAATGCTTACTTGGCTCGAATGGAAAGGTTGAGCCATAACATTTCCCGGCAACGCCAGCATTTTATGTGGATGAATCCAGTGCAGTCGGCGGTCATTCGATAAAGTTTTAAGTTGCACTTGGGGCAAAACTGCCAGTGTTCCGTAATCGCTTCCTTCTTATGATCGAGCATGACTTTCCCTCCCAAATATAAAGTTTACTGCTGTATCATAGGAGAAACGGTGGACTGCGGCACTTTGGCTCCAAAAGCGCAAAAACGCCAGCCTCCCATGGCGGGAAGCTGGCGCAATATAACACATCGGCACGATTGTGGATGGTGGAGCGGAACGATTGTGCTTGTTTCGGGGCGGTCTGGTCTACGGCAGCAGACAGGCTTTTTTTGATGCGTTACCCCAATAAAAAATCACAGTACCCTCCATAGACGGTAACTGTGATCTTGTGGCGCAAGGAATCGCCCGGACGAGTTACCGTTTTTTTATAACTCGACCGGGAAACGCAAAAATCGGCATTATACTTCCTGCTCGCAGGAAATACAAGGTTATACCGCATCATTCACCAGAACGATACAATACTATTGAGGTGAACGATGATGCCGAATTCCGACTTGAAGTTACTTGGAGAAAAGGTTCGCACGGAGCGCAAGCTGGCAGGTTTAACACAAGAACAGCTTGCTGAACGTTGCCATGTTTCAACAAAGCATATTGCCAACATTGAAAAAGGTAGCATGAATCCATCTTACGAAATTCTTTTGGCGATTGCTCGCGTTCTGCCGATTTCGCTTGATGCACTGATTACTCCGGGAATGGACAAGACGGAAGTAGAATTAAAAGAGTTCAACCGAATCTATCTTTCCTGTCCAGAAGCGGTGCGAGAAACCTTAATGGACTCGACCCGCACACTGGCAAAGCATCTGACAGAGTTTTACAGTAAGATTGAAAATCCCTGAAAATGTTTTGCTTGTGGTACAGTATAGCACATTTTTCAAAGTCACTATACCAAAACGAACCCAAAAACAAACCAATTTCATACCAATTCAGTCGATTCCCAAGCTGATCTGAATCTCTGTTTCCAAATCATTTGCCAATGCCGTATATAGTTCTTGTGGTGTGCGGCAAAGAATTGCATTGAAATTGATAGGGTCGCCCTCATTGAAAAGCCTTACATATCCCCAGCGGCATGGAACAACGTCCAAATAGGTCGCAGACTCTAAAAAGCTATGGAAGTGGGTCAATACTTCTTCAAATGTTTGCATGGTTTGACCTCCTGAATTAAGTTATCTCTATTTTAGAATATTCTTGGTCATCTATGCAAGGATGCCGATTTCGTACAGCGTAGAAAACGATAAAGCCATACCGAAGAATCCTACTAGGATCTCACGGTATGGCTTTTATTACAGATTGCGATTCAATCGCACCGATTCCGATGATGGGACAAATTGATATCCAATGTTGGAAACCGTTTTAATATAACGGGGGTGATCTTTGTCATCCTCTATTTTCTGGCGGATTCGACCGATCGTGCTGGTGACGGCTCTCAAATAGCTTTCGCTGTCCTTATGCCAGACTGCTTCAAAGATCTGCTCCTTTGTAAACAGTTTGCCCGGATGCTGTGCCATCAAACTCAAAACACCGTATTCATAACGACTCATGTACACCTCTGTTCCGTGTTTGAAAACACGGTGGTGTTCCAAGTTGATTTCCAGATCGGGACGGCTCAGAGCGTCTGTGGGATTCCGCATCAAATCGAACCATTCAAAAATCGTCTGCTCTTGCGGTGGGCAGTGATCCTTTGTGATGCGAACAACAACTTCGATTCTTTGCATACAATAGACAATCCTCCCCCAAAGCCAAATCTATATCACTCGATACGACGGCTTTTTTTCTTTTGCCGTCGTCCGGCAGAATGTTATTCAATATTTAATTCAATGCTTCCTGTGAAACTCTCGCATTCAATTCCGATATAATTTCCACCATCAGGAAGTGTAATTGTGTCACTATAAGTTCCGGTTGTTTCAATCAAAGTGACTGCTTTATCAGATCCAGAAATCCAAAATACTTTTGCAGTACCTTCCGTAACCTCCAAAGTGCAGTCAATAGACAGTTCCTTACCGGCTTCTCTTTTTATGGAAGTTCCTCCGAACAAATACTCTGTATCTGAAAAATCCTCATAATCAGCCGTATAAGTTCCTGTATAATCATCGATTCCTTTTTCTTTTGTTCCTTCCAAAGATGACTTTCCTGTAAGCTCTATGGCTCCAGCCGACTGAACGATATTATTATAATGATCGAGAATTTCATCTTTTGAACAGTCAGAAAGCATAAAACTTCCCAAAAGGACAAATGCCAATGCTAAAACTATTTTCTTCATAAAATCATCACCAGCCTTTCTTTGGAGCTACCTTTTTGGCCTTTTTCTTTGTTTGGGTTGCTTCTCGTTCTTTCATGCACAAAATCAAGATGGCAGAAATAACGACAGCAAGCGCAAGACTGCAAGAACAGGTTCCGATATTCCAGTTGACTGCGGTATCATAGCTACGGTAGCCTACCATTCCAAGACTTGCGGTAATCGGATAAAGGTTTGCTAATGTCATATTTCCTGCGGCAAACATCCCTCCATATCCATAGACAAAAGCAATGATTACACCGACTAAAAAGCTGCCTGCCCTCCGACAAGTAAGAGCGATAATCGGCAGAACCGCAAGATATAAAAAGAAATTAACCGCAGTAATCTGCAAGGTTGCTTTTAGAGCTAAGGAAATCTCAAAGCCGGGAAATCCCACAATCATTTCTGCTATGATTGTAAACAGACTGCATATCAGCCCGAAAATAATAGACAATACGCCGCACACAATCAATTTTCCGGTCAGCAGTTTCTTAAAAGAAATCGGCACAGTCAGAATATTTTTCAATGTATCATCCGTCTGCTCACGAGAAATCATATATCCAGCAATTAGGCTGATACACATCGGAAAAATCATGGACATATTGTTTTTGATGACCTGTTCTGTAAGATAGGCGAAATCCCAAACGGAACCATCATTCGCCATAGAGGTAAACAAGGTCAGCAGGACGGATAGGAGCATGAGTGCAACGCCCGCCCAAAGGATATGATACCTTTTCAATTTATAAAATTCTGTTTTTACAATGCGAACCATGTTTATTCCCCCCTCTGCTTATATAATCTGTCAATTAGTAAGAACGAAACCAATGCCATGATCCCAAGAATGAATACAACTTGAAATGTTGAAGGAATTAGCCCTGTCATTTGCTCCAAGTCCATTTTTATTCCATGAGCCGCCATATCTCCTGCACTCCAAAATGTAGTCAGTGGCGTGGGCAGAAGCCATAACATGGTTTTAGGCAGCGTGTCAAACAATGCCGTAGCACTCATGTTCAGAACACTGTAAAAGACACACAGCAAAATGGAAAAAACGTAGGTCTTACTGAAAAAGACAACAAGAACGATCAACGGGAGTGTTCCTGCCGTAATGAAAATTCCTGTTTCAACCGCTAAAAACAATTTATAGCCTATTCCATAAACTTCCAATGTTCCAAATCCGCAAAGAATTGTTGCAATGGTAGAAGCCACACAAAAAACAATTCCAAAGAGAAACAGGACAATAATTTTTGCAAGCACCATTTGCGTGCTGGTTACGGGAATTGTACGCAGATTTTTGAATGTGTCGTTGTCGCGTTCCATAAAAAACAGGATAGCGGCAATCACACCGATAATGCAGGGCAGTAAAAACTGGATACCATATCCCAACACCATGTTAAATAGTCCGTCGAAAGCATCTGCCCGATCCGTATATCGCTCCATCATAGAGGGCGTTGTCATCAGATAAGTCAGCGGGATTGGAAACAGGAACGCAGCCAAAATAATCAGCGGAATAAATTTCTTCCGTTTCAATTTCAAAAATTCGCATTTGATTAGTTTAAGCAATTCCTTCGCCCCCTGTCACACGCTTGAAGTAATCTTCAAGACTTTCTTCACAGGTATGTGCTTCTGATACCTCCAATCCGTTTTCTACAAAAGCAGTTACAATTTTCCCCACGGGTAGCTCCATATTGTGTAGACGCAGATTGTGGTCGTCTTGTATGGAAAAATGGGTTTCATGGAAATTGCGTTCCAAAATTCTTGCCGCCTGTGCAGTATCAGAGAGCGTAAACCGGATATGTTTACTGCTTTTTTGCTCCAACTCAGCAAGGCTTTCTTCTTCCAGCAATGCACCGTGGTCAATAATTCCAATATCGTCAGCCAGCAAGGAAATCTCCGAAAGAATGTGACTGGAAATCAAAATAGTTTTTCCTCTTGCGTCGCAAAGCTCCCGAATAAAGGAGCGTACTTCTGCAATACCGATGGGATCGAGGCCGTTGATCGGCTCATCCAAAATCAAAAGCTCCGGATCGTGCATAACGGCAAGGGCGATGGCAAGCCGCTGCTTCATACCAAGAGAATACTGTGAAAAGAGCTTTTTATCTTTGTAGGGCAGTTCTACCAGATCCAGAGCATCTTTGATAGCATGATTGTTTGGTACGCCCCGCAGAGTAGCAAAGATACGCAGGTTCTCTGTGCCGGTCAGATTGGGATAAAAACCGGGGGACTCAATCAGGCTTCCGATACGGGGCAACAGCTTCTTTTCGTTCCCTTGCAAAGACGTTCCCCAGATTTTGACCTCCCCGGAAGTCGGCTTCGTTAAGCCCAACAGCATTTTCATGGTAGTGGTTTTTCCGGCTCCGTTTCTGCCCAGCAGACCGTAAATTCTCCCAAACTTCACATGGATATTTAAGTCAGCCACACTCTTTTGTGAGCCGTATTGCTTCGTCAGATTTTTTGTTTCAATGATATAATTTGTATCCATATTCAAAACCTCCTGTTCTGCTTTCTTGTTCTCCGTATCTGCGTTGTGGATGAACTCGATCTCCTGTTCGGGCACACCAGCATTGAGCAGCTTGGAGCGGATATCATCATAGACGTTGAACGAACCGTCGCCCTTTGGAGTAGACATATCGCAGAAAATCAACTGGGTCAGCTTCTGCTCCTTGGTGTCGTTCCAGATGCGCAGGACGTTGTTGACGCAGGCGTTCAGCTTGCTGTTGGGGTCATCGGGCAGAGCGGAATTCATCAACCGCTGGTCAAGACCGATTTTGCGGCCATCCGATGTGATTTTCAGCATATTGTCCACCGAGGGGTCAACAGAACCGCTGTGGACTTCGGCTGCACGTTCGCTCAACGCCTGCACCATATCCTGTTGGATTTCCGAAGGTTTGACCACTACCGTCTCAAATTTTGCATCCGGCACCGGGAGATGAAGCTGGTCGCTGGTCTTGATATCTGCTGCTTCTTTGAACATCGCCATCAGTTCAGGCAAATTGAAGAACTTCGCAAAACGAGTGCGTGCACGGTATCCGGTGCCTTCTGGGGCAAGTTCGATGGCAGTAGTAGTTTCACCAAAAGTAGAAGCCCACGCATCAAAATGGGTCAACCCTTTCTGCTGCAAGGTGTTGTACTGGAGGTAGCGCATGAGGGTGTACATCTCGGTCATACTGTTGCTCAGGGGTGTACCCGTTGCAAAAATCACGCCACGGCCACCGGTGATTTCATCCAGATAGCGACACTTGCCGAACATATCGCTGGATTTTTGTGCCTCGCTCGTACTCAAACCTGCGACATTACGCATTTTCGTGTACAAGTAGAGGTTCTTAAACGCTTGGCTCTCATCCACAAACAACCTGTCTACGCCCAATTGTTCAAACGTAACCACATCATCTTTACGGTCTGCGCCTTGCAGCTTTTCCAGTTTCTGTTTCAGAGACTTGCGCAACTTTTCCAGCTGCTTTACTGTGAAATGCTCGCCAACCTGTGCTTTCGCTTCTTCGATGGCCTCCTCGATTTCATCCATCTGTTCCTGAATCAGACGCTCCTGTCGTTCTGCGGACAAGGGTATCTTTTCAAACTGGCTGTGTCCGATGATAACTGCATCGTAGTCACCGGTCGCAATTCTCGCACAGAATTTTTTTCGATTACCGGGTTCAAAATCTTTCTTGCTGGTAACCAGCAGCTTCGCATTGGGGTACAGGCGTAAAAACTCGCTGGCCCATTGTTCCGTCAAATGGTTTGGCACGACAAAAAGACTTTTCTGACACAAGCCCAGACGTTTCAGTTCCATAGCGGAAGCCGCCATCTCAAAACTCTTGCCGGCACCGACTTCGTGCGCCAAAAGGGTGTTGTACCCATACAGCACATGGGCAACCGCGTTGCGCTGGTGCTCTCGCAAATTGATCTCCGGGTTCATGCCCACAAAATGAATGTGGGAACCATCGTATTCACGGGGGCGGGTGCTGTTAAAGAGCTCGTTGTACTTCTTCACCAATAAGGCACGCCGCTGAGGGTCTTTCCAGACCCAGCCAGCGAACGCATCCTTGATGGCCTGCTGTTTCTGCTGGGCGAGGGTGGTTTCGTTTTGATTCAGCACACGCTTTTCTTTCCCATCCTCCTCGATGGTATCATAAACGCGGCTGTCACGCAAATTCAAGGTATCCTCCAAAATCTTGTAAGCGTTGGCTCGGCGGGTACCGTAGGTTTCGGTGGCCATAATGTCACCGAAGCCAGTAGCAGATTTATTGCTGATTCGCCATTCGGAAGTGTAAGGGGAGTAGCGAACGGTGATGGCATTGTTGTAGCGGATACGATAGGGCGGCTGAAAAGTTTCCATCATGAACTGCTGCACGATGGAGGGGGCAAGCCAAGTGGCACCCAAACGCACATCAATTTCGGAGGCTTCCAGTTCTCTTGGCTGCGCCTTAGTCAGCGCATCCACATTGACGGCAAATTCCGGGTTCGTTTCGGCGGCAAACTGCGCCATCCGCAGCTTTGCCCGGACATCGCCGGACAGGTACTCGTCTGCCATCTGCCAGCCGGCTTCCGGGTCGGTAGGATCAGCGGCAGGGTCTTTGAAGATCACACCGGACAACTCTGCGGTAATGCGCCCGTACTCGCCGGGTGTACCCAGCAGTTCTGCCATATAGGGCAAGTCCACTTTGCCATGCTCACCAATAGATACCGCCAACGCTTCGCTGGGGGTGTCCACGCTGGTGACGGTGCGCTCCGGGCGAATGGTGCGCTTGGTGAACATATCCGCTTTGCTTTTCAGCTTCTTATTTTCGTCCAAGTTTTCCAACGAGCAGAGCAGATAGTAGGAACTATCGTCATCGAACAGGCGGGCATTTTTCTTGTCGTTGATCAGCCCGTATTTTGCAGTAAAGGCATCGTAGGCGGCGTTCAAACGCTCCTGCGTTGCCTTAATGTCCTCGTCCGGGTAGTCGTTCAACTGCTGGTCAATCAGTTCGTTGACGATCTGCCGCAACTCCACCATACCAGCTACACGGCCTTTGGCATTGTCGGACAGTTCGATCTGCGTCATGATAGAGTTCTCTCGGTAGTAGATCTCGCCATCAACAACCGTATAGCTAAAATTCTTCACAGTCGGGTCTGCGGGCAGCGTTTTGCGCTGTGCTTCCGCATCTGCGACGTCCGGGGCAGCAATCTCCACCGCAGTGTAATTGCCCTCGATGTGCTGCACCGCCTCGGCAAGCTGGTCTGCAAGGCTGGTGCCCTCGATGGGTACAACGGTCAGGTCATGACCATATTGGGTGCTTTCCAGTTCCAAATTTCCCAACACCATTTCCGGGTGGTCTACAAAATAGCTGTTGAGAGTAAATCCATCCTCAGTCTGCCCCAACTGCACCCATGCGGGCTCGATATCCGCGGGGCGGTCACGCTTCTGCAAAAAGATAATGTCACTGACAACATCCGTACCAGCGTTGGCACGGAACGCACTGTTGGGCAGACGGATAGCACCCAGCAAATCGGCACGTTCTGCCATGTGCTTGCGGGCGGTGCTGTCCTTGCTGTCCATAGTGTAGCGGCTAGTGACAAACGCCACCACGCCGCCCGGACGCACTTGGTCGATGGCCTTGGCGAAAAAGTAGTTGTGGATAGAAAATCCCAGCTTGTTATATGCCTTGTCGTTGACCTTGTACTGACCGAAAGGCACATTGCCCACCGCCAAATCGTAGAAATCACGGCGGTCGGTGGTCTCAAAACCAGCAACAGTAATATCAGCCTGCGGATACAGCTTTTTGGCGATGCGCCCGGTGATGCTGTCCAGCTCTACGCCGTACAGCCGACTGTCTGCCATGCTGTCCGGCAGCATCCCAAAGAAGTTGCCCACACCCATACTAGGTTCCAGAATGTTACCGCTGCGGAAACCCATACGCTCCACCGCATCGTAGATACCACGGATCACGGTGGGGCTGGTGTAGTGGGCGTTCAGAGTAGAAGCGCGAGCGGCGGCGTATTCATCCTCAGAGAGCAGTTCTTTCAGCTGGGTGTACTCGGCAGACCAATTTTCCTTGTTGGGGTCAAAAGCGTCTGCCAGACCGCCCCAGCCCACATATTGCGAAAGCACCTGTTGCTCCTCGGCGGTGGCACCCCGGTGCTCCTCTTCCAGCTTGAACAGGGTACGGATGGCTTCGATGTTCCGGGCGAATTTCTGTTTGGGGCCTCCGACACCCAAATCATCATCCGTGATGTGGAAGTTCCCGGCAAGTTCAAGTGTGGGGCGTTCCGCTTCAACTGTGGGCGATTCTGTGCTTATCGTCTGAATTACAATGTCAAACGGCAGATTGTTTTCCTTGGCGGGGTATACGGCAACCGTTTTTTCAGTACGAACTGGCCGGGTAGAATTTGGTCCGTTCTGCCGCAAGCTCTCCTCGAATTGTTGCTTATTGATAACTTCGTTATCCCATGACTGCCCGTGCGCACTGGTGTCGATACGAACATCCGTTTCACCTACATAGCCAATTTTCCCTTCGATGGTTCGGGTAGGAAAATCAACGATAACGTTGTCACCGACCTTGTAATCGGGCAGGGTGTGTTCCATCACATCCTGTTCCTGCTCGTACAACTCCCGGACAAGAGCCAGCGGTTCCTCCCGGAAAACTGGCATTCGCATTTCTGCCAGTGCCACATCCTGCAGGGTCACGCTACCCCTATCATAGTTTACCGTATCCACTCGGAAGGCTCGTCCCTCCATGTGGATGGTAGTGCCCAGCGGCAGATAATCTTCCCGGCGCAGATACTTGGTCTGGTGGTGGGTGCCGTCCTCGTTCAGTCCGGCAAGGTAGATGTTCTCGCCGCACTTCCACAGTTGTTTGGCACGGTATGCCCACTGGTCGCGGGGAAAACCGGTGACCGGGACTGTGCCCAATTCCGTTTCCTTTTCCAGCAGCTTTCCACCTACAAGTTCGCAGACCTTCCGGGCATCCTCGCCGTAAAACTCAAACTGACCGCCCTGTTCAAAACCCACCAGCGCATCCGGGTGCTGCTCCTTCAGGGTGTTATACTCGGTGGCGGCATCCAGCGGCAACAGTGCCGGGTGCTCCTCCGCCTTGTTGTGGTAATGCTCCAGTTCCTCGTCCGTAACGCTGACCAGTTCCGAAAAATCCAGTGCTTCCAACTCGGTCTCGGTCAGTTCTTCCAGACTTTCGTACTGGCGTTCGTCTATCAGCACCTCGCCCAGATACCGCTCCACACGGTATCCCACCAAATCCACATTAACTTGAATGGGAATATCCTCATCGGTGGCGTGGGTGTAGGCAATGCCGATTTTAGTCAGATCGGAAAAGTCCGGCTCGGAGTCGTACTCCTCCTGACAAAATTCCCGGATCAGGTTTTTGGCATGGGTCAGGGTGGCATCTGGCTCTGCGCTGACGGGCGGCGTGTAATGCTCCTTTTCCTTGTCCGTCAGGTAGCGGTCGGACTGGATCATCAGGTCGATATACTTTTCCACCTGTGCCCATTTCAGGGTGATTTTCTGGTGCTCAGGGTAATGGTCAAATTCCAGCCCCTTCCAGTCGTGGTTCACGAAGCCTCGACTGCCGTCCAGAAAATCGTGGGAGTGCCCACCGATTCCGTACTCCTTTGCCAACGCTTTGGCGCGGAGGTTGCGGTCGGGCTGGGTCTGGTACAGTGCCATAATGCGCTGTTTGCCGCCCATAAATCCCGAACCATGCTTACGCAACTCGTTCTCAATTTCAGCCTGTGACAAAACAAAAGCGGAGGGCGTTTTTTCGCTCTCCGCTTGGTCGATGGTTTCGATTTGCTGGGCTTCGGTGGGGATGTGGGCATCAAAGAAACTTAACTGTAAATCAATTCCATCAGCACCAGTTCCTCTGCCTGCGCTTTCAGGCTGTTCATGTGCTGCACCCATTCCATTTGCCGGTTCTCCTTGTCCGGGGCCGGGGTCTGTTTCAGAAGCTGCTCCATGGTCTGCTGCATCCGGCTCTCTGCCGTCTGCTCCACTTCCATCAGGTGCGGGTACAGGCTCCCGTTCAGGAGCATCGTGTTGTACAGCACCGGGCGATGGTCTTTCAGGTACGTCCGGCGCAGCCTGCCGTATTTGCCCAGCGGCTTCCGGGGCTGGGTCAAAGTCAGGTTCGGGAGCTGGTAGTCCCCGACGGTCGAGTAGGTCACGTTCCTGCTGTTCATATTCATATTGGCTCCTTTCTGCATTGCGGCGGCGGATGGTGGTTTTTACGGTGCGCTCAATTTGGCGTAAGACCTCCCGGCTCATGTCGCTGACGGCTGCGCCGAGGGCGTAGACACTATCCGGGGTGGAGAAATTGTAGACTGCCTGAAAATCGTCCTTGTCGAACCACCCGGCAGGCTCAAACCCGCAGCGTTCCAGCAGCGTGTAGGTGACGCTGATTGCAGCAGCGCTTTTGAACTGTATCTCCACCCCGGCATCATCATAATCCATCAAGAGCGACCCGTCAACGATGGCACGGATATCGCCACCATTGTTGTCCCAGTAATCCGCCACCAGCTTCCCGGCAACATCCGCAAGCTGCTGGCTGACACGCTCTCCGCTGATGCCGTAGGTGGCGGCGAGCATTTCTGAAACCGGCTGTTTCAGGTCATCGTTGTACTGCCACAGGTCGGGGTCACGGGAATTACGGCGCACCCCGGTGTCCGACACATCGAAAACGTAGTGCAGGCGGGGAAATCCGCTGGATTCGTCTAGCAGAGCGATACCCTTGGAGCCGCGCCGGACATACCGGTTCATGCGGTTGTTCCAGACGTCGTAATCGGCGCAGGCTGTGGCATCGGGTCGCTGAGCGTAGATCATCAACTGGTCTGCAAAGGGATACTTGTACAGCCGGGATGCGGTTGTCAGGTAGTCCGTCCAGCTTTCCCAGTACCGGGTCAAGCCGTTGGCCGTGCGCTGGGCGAGGGCAAGGTATTCTTCGGTTTTGCTTGGCATTTTGGCCTCCTTCTTCAGATTTTAGGGTATAAAAATAGCGAGCAACCGTTTTAGGGTTGCCCGCAAGGGATGTAATAAAGATCGATTATTATTCAAACTTTTTATGACACTTTGGGCACTCTTTAGGGATTGGTCTATAACCAACAAGCGAGCAGCCACAATAAGGACATTTCATCATAATGAGATGATATACAATGCCGCCAATAACAACTATTGCACCGATTAACAGGCACAGGTTGATTTTGTACTCCTTTGTTGTCATTGCGCCTATTACCACGAGCAATATTCCTGTTACCAAGATGAGACAAGAAATGAAAGCGTGCTTTTGCGGGCTGTTGTTTTTCATATGGTCACGTTCCTTTGTCAAATTCCGAGTTGTCGAATTGAGCATATTACATAAGCGAACACTCCAACCCTACAGCTCGGTTTCCACTGCAAGCTGCTCCTGCTTCTCTTTTTCGTCAGCGATTTGGACATCAACATCTTCGCGCATCTTTTTCAGAAGTGCGAGGACACGCTTGATCTGGCCCTTGGTGTTCTCTACACGGCTCTGTGCCTGATTGATGTGATCCAGAACTGCCCAGTCTGCAAAGAGGCCGTCAAAGAAGAAATCCGCAAATTTCAAAAAGCTGTCCACCGTAACCTGAAGGTCTGCGGTGATCTCAACATCAGCAAGCTCAGTTTTGAACCGCCGCAGTTCCACTTGAAGCTGTTCGATTTGTTCCTGCGCATCGTCCAGTTCCGCATACTTGGCGAGATCCACCCCTAGACCACCGCCCATTACGTCCCATGTACTCCAGCCCTCGGCATTGTCGAGGGTTTCGAGAACTTCATTGACCGTGTGCAAGGCAGTCTTTCCGGCGTTGATGGCTTCCAGCAGCTCCCGCTTTTGGACTTTCAGTGCGGCAATGCGGCTTTCGCTTTCCGCAATCTGCTGTGCGGCAGGGTGGGCAGAGGCTTTGATGCTTTTGATTTTTTCGGAAAGAGCAGCTTGATACTGACTTTCGCAATCGGACAGCCGTGCCAGTCTATTTTGAATCTGCTCCAAGTCGGCATCAACGGAAGAAAGGTCATGGAGAGCAGCATCGTACTTAACACGGGCTGCATAGGCTTCCTGCCGTTCCTTGTCCAGCTTCTCATCCATCTTTCCGATGACCTGATAGAAAAATGCGGCAAGGCTGTGTCCCTCCAGACGGTCCACATCAGCCTGCTCTGCCAGCTTGGATTTTTCCAGCTTTTTCAGGCGGTCAGCAAGCGTATCTCTCTGGGCGGTCAGTTCTTTCTGTTTTGCTTCGCAGCTTTTCTTTTCAGCGACCTGCTGCCAAAGTTCTTTCAACGTAGAATCACTCATATGGAATGTCCTTTCCCGGCATTACGGCTCTTCGTTCAGAAGCTGGTTCAAAAAATGCTGCCGATTATTTACAAATGTTTTGGTGATAACGTAGCTGTCCGTATCTTCATACTGACAAGGATGAATCGTGCCATTGTCGAAGCTAAAAATTTCAGCATCAGGCATTCCGAGGAGAATGGGTGAATGTGATACGATAATGAATTGCGCCCCTTCTTGGGCACACCGATAAATGTTGATCAGTAACGTGAGCTGCCGCTGCGGGGATAAAGCGGCTTCCGGCTCGTCAAAAATATAGACTCCATCTGCACCCATGTAGTCCTGCGCAATGGCGAGGAAACTTTCACCGTGTGATTTTTGGTGATAGCCTTTGGAGGGATGATCGTCATCGGAATAGTCGATTTCCTTGGTGGCTACATTATAGAAACTCTCTGCTCGGAGAAAATACCCGAACTTTGGTCTGCGATACCCCTTGGAAATCGTCATAGCCTCACATAGTTCCGAATGGGAGTTGTATGTGGAAAATGAATAGTTCTTCGTTCCACCCTCTGCGTTGAAGCCGTAAGCAACAGCGATTGCTTCCAGAAGCGTAGATTTTCCACTTCCATTTTCGCCAACAAAGAACGTAATGGGCTTATGGAATGTAAAAGTGTCGATTCCACTGATGGCAGGAATCTGACGAACATAATTGTATGGGCGAACTCTGTTCCAGTCGATGGTCAGCCCTTGGATAAATAGATCGTTCATACAGCACTCCTTACTATATAGTGTAGGAGAACACTTAGTTCCGCTCAAACCCAAGATAGCGGGTGCCCTGAAAACTCAGCTTTCCGATGTCGCCCTGCACGAGCAGACCATAATCGCTTCCGTCCACTTCAAATTCCATCCGGTCTCCGCTTTCTACCTGAAAGGTCACATAATAGGAAGTGTAGGTGCTGGTTCTATATCCATGTGCACCAGACAAATCTCCAGCATTTGCAGTGTCGGAATGCGAAATATCAGTTCGCTTTGCTACTACTGCTGCCGGAATAGATAGACGGGGTGAGTGATTGTTTTTGTTCCATGTGCGAAGATTTGAAATCAGCGTAAAAATAAATAGACACATCAATCCGAAAAAGATAAGTGGGAATACTATGCTGAACACAGCGTTAAACCAGCCAAAAAACATATTACTCCTCCAGAATTTCTTCCAGCAGCTCTTTTATATCGTCCAGAAAAGATTCTTCTCCGAGGGTGTTCACCTTGAAGAACACCGCTTGACTGCCTCCTGCGGTGATGGCAGACAGCCGAACCGGACTGTCCGCATTCTGGAACATGGTCAGAGTCAGACTCAGGCGGTTGCCGCCCATCATGCTGTACCGTTCAAACACCCGGACACTGCACCGAGCATCGCCCTCTTTGAAATCACTGCCTGCCTCCAAATCTGCAGACCAACTGCTGTCTGGAATTTCATTTTCCAGCTTCCGAAGCAACTTGTCAAAGTTTTTGTTTCGGATGGTCTTTTCAAAGATTGCCATAATGGTTCCTCCGTTCTGACAATAAAATTCAGTCCCTTAATCTTGATACGAGCAGAGCCACGGGAAAATTGCGGAGAAATCGCTTGAAAAGAGGATTTTTGTCTGATTTGATTATAGCATATCTTTTGGAAGAACAAAATACTTTATGTACGCCGCCCGCAGGCGGCAAAAATCAGTCCGGGGGAAATTCCAGTTCGGCAAACTCCGCATCGGTCAGCAGCTTCAGCTTTTCGATAACACCCTCCGACAGTTCCCGCAGGGCGGTTTCATCGGGCATCAGGTAGCACTGCATGAGCCGCAGTTCGTGGACAAGCCCCATCCGGGTGCCGGTGTTGTAGAGCATCATCAGCATCAGTTCCTCATGGTTAAAGTTCATGTTCAGCCCTCACTTTCCGGCATACCGTGGGATTGCACTCCGGGGCATCGCACTTTTCCTTTAGATTCATCAGCACCGAAGGGCGTTCCGGCTGCTTGTCCAGAAACCCCGGCAGTTCCTTGAAGCCGATGCTGTCCACATAATGCACAGATATCTCGCCATTGCGTTTGAGTGCAATCACATCGCTGACGGACAGGCTGTGCCCCTCAAAATCCTGCGGACGGGAGAGGTTGAACATCTGAAACAGCTCTTCCAAAACCTCGTCGCTCGGCACATCCTGCCACATGGCGGGCAGATCAGCATAGTAGGTGACCTCGTAATGCTCCGGGTCGGGCGTTTTGCCTCGACGATTCAACTCCCGCATAGAAGCAAATCTTTCATCGAAGATTTTTTCGTCATGCCGTAGCTGCATCACCATATAAACATCGCACCCTGCGTTCAGAAACTTCTGCGGGATGTCCGTCATGGGTTCACCGTCAAAATTCTGGTTCCATTTTTGCTGCATCGTCCACCTCACAGTTCTGGCGCAGAACGTGCAGAGGATTTTGGCGCAGACGTATCACTTGCCAGTTCTGCCAGCTTTTCCAGTGTGGAAGGGCGATGGTCTGCACTCAGTTCCTCGGCTTCCGCAACTTTATCCATGACTGCATCGTAGTCCTGCAGTAGCCGCCGACCCTTTTCCATGTGGTGTGCTTCCAGAATCTGCTCACGGGCTTCCTGAATGGTCAGTTCCGGGGCATCTAGCTGCCCACCGTCCATTACGGAATAATCACTGTGGTAAATAGTGTAGTTCCAGCCGTCCTCACAGGACTGGATAGCAAGATAGCCCTTGCCGCCCAGTTCCCATGCAGCCTGCTCGTCCTGTGTCTGAATTTCGGGGTAGAAGTCTGCATGGTTTCGTTCCATGACCTCGGCAAACTGGCAGATGTGGAACACATTGCCCAAACCGCCCATGTCAAAGTGGTAATCATCCAGATGTTCCAGCCGTGCCGTAAAGCTGCGCCCATCCGGGTAATCCACCTGTACAACTCCGCCATCGGGAATGCGGTAGAGGTCGTCATAGTGGCTGTTGATGAGACGAATATCCTTCGGCAGCGTTTCAGGCTCCCAGATGCGCCGTCTGCCGATACCAGCTTGCGGGATGTTTTCGAGGATCTTTACGCTTTCCTGTTGGATGGCCTTGCGGTCATCGTCCGAAAGTTCAAACAGATACCAGTTCCGGGCAGCAGGAATGGCGTTCCTGCCATCGGGCGGCAGGTTCTTTTCCGAGATCTGCCCGCTTTCCAGCGGCTCACCAGTTACCTTGTTATAAGTGGCAAAGCCGACCCCTGCACCGTTTTCTCGGAGATGCAGATAGCGTTCATCGTTGATAAGGTAGACCGCTTCTTTTATCTGCTCCATCAGCATCCACCTTCAAATTCCAGCGAAAACTTGCTGCGGCCATCGGGTTCAGTGCTCAGCAGGACGGTGGCGTTGTAGGTCTTGCCCTTGGCGCTCTTGCAGTCCTTCAGCCGGACACGGCCATCCCGCAGCAGCTTGTCCGCCATTCGGCCATCCAAACGCTTGCCCAGACGCTTAAAGAACGCATTGTCCTTCCACAGCACGAAACGGCAAGGGTTGGATTCACAGAACCAGCCTTTTTCACGCTCTACAACATTTGCACCGCAATTCGGGCAGACACCAATGATTTTGTTTTTCATAAGCGCATTCACTCCTTTTTTCATTTCCGTGTTCTTTACCAGTTCGGTAATCATCGTATTGATCTCGGTCATAAATTCACCCGGCTCCATTTCGCCACGCTCGATTTGCAGCAGCTTTGTTTCCCAATCGGCGGTCATTTCCGGGGATTGGATTTCTTCGGGCATCACGGTGATGAGGGCTTTGCCCTTATCCGTGGGCAGCAGCACCTTGGTTTTCTTGTTGCCCTTCCGCTCCAGAAAGCCCTTCTGCACCAGTTTTTCGATGGTGGCGGCTCTGGTTGCCGGGGTGCCGATGCCCTGACGTTCCACACACTCCGGCATACTGTCTGCACTAGCGGTTTCCATCGCATGAAGTAGAAGGTCCTCGGTAAAGTGTTTCGGCGGGGACGTTTGACCCTCTTTCAGTTCGGCACCGGCAACGCTACACTGGCTCTGCTCCTGAACATCGGGCAAAACAGCCTGTTCTTTCTGCTTGCCCAGCATTTTCCGCTCCACAGTTTTCCATCCCTCGGACAGCGCAACTTTGCCTTTTGCGGTAAATTTTTCACCTGCGCAGATGGTGATAATCGAGGTTTCTGCATAGCAGTAAGGCTCACCCACGGCGCAGAGCAGCCGTGCAGCAATCAGCCGCAGGATATTCCGCTCCCCGGCAGGGAGGGCAGCAAGGGCTGCTTTTGCCATGCTTTTCGTGGGCAGCAGCGCATGGTGGTCGGTGACTTTGCTGCCATTGATGACCTGCTGCACATGGATAGGAAGCTGTTCTTCCACGGCAAACGCCTTGCCCGTGTCCGTCACCAGTCCCGGCAGGGATGCCGCAATATCTTCCGTCAAAAATCGGCTGTCCGTGCGGGGGTAGGTGATGAGCCGTTTTTCGTAAAGACTTTGGGCATAATCCAAGGTCTGCTGTGCCGTAAATCCCAGCAGACGGTTTGCATCCCTCTGCAATGCGGTAAGGTCGTAGAGCTGCGGTGGGCTTTCGGATTTCTCCTTGCGCTCCATCTTCTGTACCGTAACGCGCCCCTCCTTTCGACATTTGGAAAGCAGCAGTTCGGCATCCGCTTTCTGGGCAAACCGCTTGCTGGATGCGGTGCCGCCGTCCGCAAGGGTAAGGGCAACCGTGTAGAATTTCTCCGGCACAAAGGCGGCAATGGCAGCTTCCCGCACCACCGTCATGGCAAGTACTGGGGTCATAACACGCCCCACCGCCAAAGGCTGACCGTACAGGCACGAAAAAAGCCGGGAAGCGTTGATGCCGACCATCCAATCGGCGCGTTCCCGGCAGCGTGCTGCGTTGTACAGCGCATCATATTCAGTTGACGGTTTGAGGTGAGCAAAGCCTTCCCGGATGGCGTTTTCCTCCATGCTGGACAGCCATAGGCGAGAAAAGGGCTTTTTGCAGCCTGCTTGCTGATACACCAAGCGGAAGATCAGTTCTCCCTCCCGGCCGGAATCGCAACTGTTCACGATGCTGTCTACATCCGGGCGTTGCATCAACTTTTGCAGGATGCCAAACTGTTTTTTCGTGCTGGCAGACACCAGATACTGCCACTTTTGCGGCAGGATAGGCAAATCGGCGATGCTCCACTTGACGTATTTGGCATCGTAGACATTGGGCGGTGCCAGTTCCACCAAGTGCCCTACGCACCAGCTTACCAGATAACCGTTGCCCTCAAGGTAGCCATCCTGACGGTTGGTGGCACCGAGGACTTTAGCGTAAGCCATAGCAACGGACGGCTTTTCCGTCACGATCAATTTAGCGATAATAACCCCTCCAATCTGTTTTGAATTGCAATATGTAGGCGGCAAAACGCCGCCTTAAAATCAGATGGGTTCGGTATCCTCCTCGCCGGTGTCCTCAGGCTCATCCTCAGTGGGAATCTCAAAATCGCCCTTGTCCTCGGTGTAACCTGCATCGGGGTCAAGGGCTTCTTTTTCAGCCTGCTTTTTCTGCTTCTGCTTTGCGAAAGCGTAGAAGCCGCCGCCTGCCGCCAGCGCAATCAGCACGACCACGCCCAGAAAGCCGGATGCGATTTTTGTGACCTTGTTCTCCTTGGGCTGTTCCGTGCCGGATGCCGCTGCTTCTTCCGCTACTTTCTTGGCTTCTTCCTCGGCTTTCAGCTTATCCTGTTCCGCCTGCGCCGCTGCTTCTTTTTCAGCGGTATAAGCATCGGCAGCATCTTCCTCCATCAGAGCCAGAAGGTCGGCTTCGTCCACAAGGTTCATAAAGTGGACGGTCTGCTGCCCCTTGGCGTTGCGGTCAATCACCAGATAGAAAGTCGCACCCGACTTCGACACCAGCGTAATGAACTGTTGTCCGCTGCCATCGGAATAGTCGGTGTGGTAATCATCCACCAGCGTCAGGTTGCCCTCCGGGGTCAGGGCACCAGAGGTTTCGTCCGTGACGGTGACAACATCTTCCTCCACCACTTCCGGCAGAACAGGCTGCTCCACGGGGGCGGCTTCGCCCTCAAAGGCAAAAGCGGGAGCCGCCATGCCAGCGCACAGCGCCGCCGATACCAGCAGCGCACCCAGTTTCTTAATCTTCATCTGCATCGACCTCCTTCTCAAAAGTTGCACCCACGGCAGACAGCGCAGCCGGGTTCGGGGTAGTGGTGGCCGACTGCCGCAGCAGGGCGGCGAGCTGTTCCGGGGTCACATTCGCCGTGCGGACCATGTTGCTGACCTCAGCGGCTTCTTCCTCCTGAATCCGACGTTCCAAAACCGCAATGCGGTTGTTCAGCTTGATGCGGCGCTCCTGCTCTTTCTTGAGCGTTGCCCGCAGCTTGTCCAATTTTTCGCTCATAAAACTCCTCCAATCATTTTGAAAGCCGTCCGAACCCAGCGAGATGCTTCTCCCAGTAGGACGAGTGAATGTTTGCGTACTTGATAGGGTCTCCGGCACTAACCATCATGCCGTTGCCCAGATAGATTCCGGTATGGCTCATGCCGGGGGTGTCGTAGGTTCCTTTGAAAAAGACCAGATCACCGGGCTTTGCTTCGGCCTCGCTGATGTGCTGGCTCTTGTTCCACAAACCGTTGGCGGTGGTGCGCCCCACATCGTAGCCGTTCTGGTTGTAGACCCAGCAGACATAACCGCTGCAATCGAACCCGGTTTCCGGGGTAGAACCGCCCCAGACGTAGGGCGTACCGACGTATTTCTTTGCTTCGGCGTAGATTTTGGAAAATTCTTCGTCAGTCAGGGCTTCTGCCGGAACCTGATAATCAATACCCGGTGCGCCGGAGCCATCCGAACCACCGGGCGGCAATCCGCCGTTGAATAGATAAGGTCTACCGCCCAAGGTATCTTGGAAAATCTCGTAACGTTTCCATTGGTCGTTATTCAGTTCTTCCCGAATGACCACTTCCAAGCCACGGTTCACCAGCTTGGTGTGGAAGATGCGGTACTCGTAGGGCACCTGCGTGGGGACTGGGATTCCTGCGGGAGTCATGACCCACACAGTCATATACCGGGTCTGCACCTCTACCCATGTGGTCAGCTTGTACTGCTTTTTGAAGGTCTCCTTCAATTTTCCTTGTACCTCGCTGCGGGTGTAGTCATCATACAAGGTGGTCAGGAACGAAGTGAGCTGCCACGGGTCATGCTCGATGGGGTCGAGATGGTACTGGTACTCGTTGTAGCCGGGATGGTCGGTAGGGGTGCGCTTGATCTTTTTATCCAACTCCTTCTCCAGTTTCTTGTAGTCCTGCTCTGCACCGCGGATGTCCCTGTCCTCGGCGGAGTACATGGTCTGCCCGGACACCTGTGTGCCGCCGGAAAAGAGGATGCCGCAGGAGGAAAAGCCTGACATCACCATGAGGATGAGCAAAAGAAAAACTCCCACGATCACCAGAACGTGTGCGTTGCCCTTGGCGGCATTCATCAGCCCCTTTACGGCAGTGCTGACGGCGGTTTTACCTTTTTCTACGGCTTGTTCCACGCCGGACCGGGCAGCAGATGCACCGTTGGATGCCGCCTTGCCGCCTGCGGTCTGCGCCGCCGTGCCCGACCGGGCGGCGGCATAGTAGCTCTGCCGGATGTCCTGTTTCTGCCGCCACCGGGAAAGCCAGTTGGAGCCGCCCTCGCCGGTGCCAGATGCACCTGCATCTTGTGCCGCAGTCGGCTTCGATGCAGAAGATCTTGCGGTTTTGGAGCCTTTCTTGCCCTGCATCTTGGCTTTCTTTTTCAGCTTCCGGGCATAGCGGCTTTTGGAAATATCACGGACATTTCCTGCCGCCTTTTCGCCCTCGCTCAACGCCTGCACACCGACGTTTTCATCCTCGTACTGTTCAACCTCCCGATGCACCGCAGACCGGGCGGCATTGGCGGCGTACATTTCCCGCTTCTGCGCCTTGCTCAATCGGCTCAACTCGTCCGGGGTCAGTTCCGCCTTGCCAAACCGCAGGTGCTGGGCTTTCTCTGCCGCCTTTTCCGCATCGGTTTTCAGCTTTTTCTTTTTGGGCACCGACTGCTCCACCTTGGCTTTTTTCGGGGGAGAACGGGTCTTTTTTGCGGACGTTTCCTCTTTGATGTTCAGCTTCGGTTCACTCATTTCTGCGCGCCCTCCGAGACTTCACCCAACTTGGTGGTCATAATGCGGTAGAGTTCCAGATCGGTGGGGAAACGGTCCACAAACGGCAGAATGACATTGCCGAAAAACAGCAGCCCTTCGCCCTCGCCAGAGTGGGTCACATAGGAAAGCTGGTGGGGCGAGATGTTGAGCTGCTTTGCGAGAATTTGCCGGTCTCCCGCCGCCTGATTCAGCATGATGATCATGTCTGAATTTTCAAAAATATTCTCGACCTCACGCGAAGAAAGGAGGTCTTTGACGTTCTGCGTTAATCCGGTCGGGATACCGCCCCACTTACGGAAACGCTTCCAGATTTCCACAGAGTAAGCGGCGGTCTGCTCCTCTTTCAGCAAAAGGTGCATCTCATCCATATAATACCGGGTGGACTTTCCGCTGCTGCGGTTTGCCGTGACACGCCCCCACACTTGATCCTGCACAATGAGCATACCGAGTTTCTTCATCTGCTTGCCCAGTTCCTTGATGTCGTAGCAGACGATGCGGTTATTGACGTTCACATTCGTGCGATGGTTGAACAGGTTCAGACTACCCTTGACGTAGATCTCCAGTGCGGTGGCAACATGGTGGGATTCTTTCTCGTCCTGTTGGAGCAGGGCGTTGTATAAGTCCTCAAGAATGGGCATATTCTCCGGGCAGGGGTCCGCAAAATATTTGCGGTAAATCAAATGCACACAGCGGTCAATGACGGTTTTCTCCACCGGCAGCAGCCCTTCTTTGCCGCCCACCACCAGTTCACACAAAGAAAGAATAAAGTCAGCTTTCAGGGAAAGCGGGTTATCTTCCTCGGAGTAGTTGGCATTGATGTCCATGGGGTTGATGAACTGGGTACTGTTGGGGCTGATTTTGATGACCTGACCCTTCAAACGATTCACCAGCGGCGAGTAATCGGCTGGGTCAGCGATGTTACCACCGCCTTCCCGCCTAAGAACCGTACGTGACAGTTTCCCGTCATACGGCTCAAGCATTTCATCACTTCTTCAAGCGGTTCTCAGCATAAATACGCTGACAGGTGCAATGAACGTAGCGCATATTGCGAACATCTTCCATGCCAGCCTTTGCCTTTGGTGCAAGGTAGAAGATTTCTCTTTCTTCCGTTACATCCATCGGCATTCCGCAGTGGTAGCACAGTCCGTTCTGTTTTTTCCAAATCATCTTGAATTTTCCAGTCAGCCGGTGCATTCCTTTATCGAATTTCCTTTTTTGGAAATACGCCTCATCGAGGAACGGATTTGCAGTAGCTTTTATCTTGGTATGTCGCACAATGACTGTGCTGTCCGCCCGTATCAGCTCCTTGTTTTCCGTAGAGAACACCCAGTTCCGATTACCGACACGATGCCAGTATCTCGTGGAAATCCACCACTTGTTCTTCTTTGGGTGCCGTCTTTTAGCCCATCGCCACAGCAGTTCGTACAGGACATAGTCCAGATGCGCGAACGCATCACTTGCGCATACGGACTGGTGGTAATTAGTCCAACCTCGAATTTGTTCATTCAACTTCATAATCAGAACATCTTGCTGCCACGCTTTTCCTCTGCGGAGAATCGTGTCAGAGATATTGGAAACGATAGCCTTAACCGCCTTTTGGGAAGGCTTGATAATCAGCTTTTCGTTATACTTTCTGAAGTTCCAGCCGAGGAAGTCGAAACCATCGTCAATGTTGGTGACAACGGTCTTTTCATCAGAAAGTTCCAATCCGCGTTCAGCGAGAAACTCTCGAATCAGCTCCTTTGCTTCAAGAGCCAGTTCAGGTGTTGCCGCTGTGACCACAAAATCGTCTGCATAGCGGACGAAGTTTACTTTGTGGGCATTCTTAAATCTTGAATCGACCTTACCGAGCGCGTTCGTGTGAAAGCGTTTGACCAGCTTCTTCTCGATACCATCCAGCGTCATGTTCGCCAGAATGGGGGAGATAATACCACCTTGCGGAGTTCCTTCCTCGGTAGGAAAGAGTTCGCGCTGATAGATAAATCCCGCCTTTAAGAACTGCTTCAAAATGTTCTTGTCCATGGGGATATTCGCCAGAAGCCAATCATGGCTGATATGGTCGAAGCAACCTTTGATGTCACCCTCCAAAACCCACTTCGGAGAAATGTGCTTGCGCGACAGTGCATTGAACAGATATTCGCAGGCATCCTGTGCGCATCTTCCTTTTCGGAAACCAAAGGATTTCCCATCTGCTGTTGTTTCCGCCACCGGCTCCAGTGCCAAAGCATAAAGAGCCTGCATTGCGCGGTCATACATCGTGGGAATCCCCAACGGACGTTTTTTCTTCTTGTCCTTCTTTTCGATATACACTCTACGGAGAGGACGTGCACGATACCTTTTATCTGTCAGCGATAGAGCCGCTGCCATTTTCTTCGCCGGAGTGTTCCAGAGAACACCATCTACACCGGGAGTTCTGCGCCCGTCGTTGGTTACGACACGCTTGACAGCCAGTGCTTTGGCGTAAAAGGAATGTGTCAGAAGATACTGAAGTCGTTTTACTGCGTTGTAGTCTTTTTGCTGAGTTGCCTTGACAATCCTGATTTGTAGCCTGTTGACTTCCCGCTCTGCCTTATGCCAATCAATGTTTTTCCATTGGGCACTCAACATAGCTTCGTCCGACAGCTTCTCAGAAGTTTTACCTTCCGTCGTTGAATACTTATCGTTCACAGGAATACCTCCAATCTTGCCATGAAATACCCGGAATAAGTCAGCACCCTTTCAGGTCAGGGCAAATTTTGAACCCCTATGCTCACCGTTACAGTGAACCTTTCGCTTTTTATTCCATCTCATACCCTCTGCGCCATTTCTTCCTCTTGCGAGGTCGATACCTTTGTTCAAGGAACGCATAGGGTTTTCCACGTTCCACGTAATGCATAATTCTCGAATGCCTTAGCCGCCATCTTTGAACCGGGAGGATTTGTGTCCATTTGCTTCGGGGTAGCGAAAGGCCCCTCGGCCACCTCCAACACCTTTTGGTGTAGGTGTATCAGCCTTATTTCACCTATTCCCTGTAACGATCCTTACGATGATTCACATTACGTTCGACATAGCATTCTTTACCCTAACAGTACATCCGCTTTAGGCTGGCAGATTTCCCATATTGTCCTGTGAGCTTCCCAACGCCGGCTTTTGACCAGTGCAGGTCACAGTAGGGTTACTCCAAATGGATAGAGCAGTGTTTATACACAATACATTACGCGACTTCGTGTCGCACCTCACATTCTGGGTCGCAGATGATAATATCATCGTCCGTCACCAGAAACGCATTGGCAATTTCACGCTTTGCTGAGAAACTTTTGCCCGAACCGGGAGTGCCGAGGATAAGTCCATTGGGATTTTTCAGCTTCTTCCGGTCCACCATGATAAGGTTGTTGGACAGGGCGTTCAGGCCGTAATACAGGCTTTCTTTGCCAGACTGGTAAAGTTCCTGTGTGGTGAACGGAATGAAGATGGCCGTGCTGCTGGTGGTCAGCCCTCGCTGAATTTCGATCTGACAGTCAGCCAGCGGCAGGCTGCTCATCAGCCCCTGCTCCTGCTGAAAGTCAAGGCGGCACAGGTTGCAGTTGTGCTTCTGTGCAATGCTGGATGCCTGAAAAACGTTGTTTTCCAGTTCCTGTTCCGTGCGCCCGGTGTTCAGCACCAGAAAGGTGACGAGGAACATCCGCTCGTTCTGGCTCTGCAATTCCTTCAGCAGGGCTTTTGCATCTCTGCCGTAGGTTGCCAAATCCGACGGAATGATGTCAATATCATATCCGGCACGGATTGCCTTCTTCTGTTCCTCGATCTTGCTGCGGTCCAGTTCGGTGATGGTGCGCTTGACCGTCTTGATAGCACGATTCTGATCGACACTCTGAATGTGCATGGTGACGATCTGGGACGAATCCATGTCCAGAAAATCCTTCAGAAGCTGGTCGCTGATGTCGGATGCCGTGATGCTCAGAAAGCTGGCGGCGCAAAAGATACCGCCCATCTGGAAGGTGCGGCTGTTCTTGAATGCAAAGGCGGTGGGTGCAATGGCATCCTTCACCGAAAGCCCACTTTTTACGAGGTCTTTCCAGTCGAAATGAAACTTGGATGCGCCGTCCATGTTGAACATATCGTGCATGAGTTTCAGCCGCTGGACACCGTTCAGGGGCTTTGCCTGCACCCCCAGTCGGTGAAAGTTGTTGAGCAAATCGTTTTGGATGTGGTCGAGCCGGGGCTTGACCTGCGCCATGCTTTCACCCTCCACACCAAAGGTGATGAACTTGGTCTTAGTCAGACCATTATTGCCCTTGGCAAGCTGCTGACGCAGCATTTGAGAATACTCGGCGCGAACATCGTCAAAGCCATCTTTCTGGTACGGGATGCGGATGCTCTTCTCAAACTCTGTGCTGTCCGTTGCCATGTTCACAAAGGACAGTTCAAACTTGATGGAGCTGTCGAAGAAGTTCAGAAAACTGCACCATTCCTCAAAAATCGCCGTCTTATCCTCCTGCTGGGCAAGCTGATAATTGATATCCTGATAGGCAATCGTCCGAGTATAATAGTTCGGCTTCACCCGGCAAGTGCCATCCTCGAACATCCGCTGCATGGGGATGGACTGCTGTGCTGTCCGGGGAACAGCAGACTTCGGCGGCTTTTTCTTGCCGCCCTTATCGGTCTTTTTCCAAAACGGCATTGGCTGACCCTCCTCTCATCAAAATCGCGTAGTAGTTGTTGGTCTTATAAGGTCGAATCTTCGGGCGCAAGAATCGCGCCTGAACATAGTGCGACAGCAGTTTTTCCAGCGGCTGACCATTTTTCTCGTACATACCCAGAAAAAATGCAGGCAGCATAACGGCCATCATGCCAAGGGTGGCGGCTGTGTTGCCGCCGGAATCCCGGAGAACAAAAAACAGCGGCACTCCAATGAGAGCCGCTGTGCCAAAGCAGACAAGCTGCCGTTTGGTCAGGTTGAACGCCACTTTGGATTTGACCTTGGTCAAATCACGGGGAACGGAAATATACGCAGCCAATAAAGCACCTCCTTTAATGCGCTCCGAGGACGGATTTCGTCACGGAGCTGGTTTTGAACAGGCTGAAACAGAGCAGAACAGTGTAGCCCACAATGCTCCAAATGGAGTTGATGGCATCCCCGGAAATTGCCACGCTCTGGATCAGCACCGCATAAATTGCCACGCAGATGAGGATGAGAAAGCCCTGAAAGCCCAATGCGAACAGGCATTTCAGGTAGTTCTGCCCCATGTGCGATTGCTCGTGGTTGCCGAAGGTCGCCATGGGGATGGGTGCAAGGCTCACCATGCAGTAGATTTCAATCATACGCCCGTAGACGATCACAAAAATGATGATGCTCAATATCCGCATGGTGATGCCGATGAAGAAGGATTGCAAAAACAGCCCGAACAGGGGGCCTACATCCATCTGCATCAGGCTGGCTTCCAGCATCGACAAGCCAATATCGTTGACACGGGTGTTTCCGGCGATGATGCCGCTGGAATCGGACACTACCTTCTGGGTGATGTCGAACACCGCCATCACAATATCGAAGGTGTTGCTGATGAGCCACACCGAAACAGCGGTCTTAAAAATCCAGCGCATGATGAGGGCAGGCTCAAACTGCGCCATGTTGTTGTGCTGGGTGATCATTTCGATGAGTTCATAACAGGCGATGAAGGTCAGGATGATGCCTGCAATGGGCAGTACCACGTTCCGGGAGAGGGCTTCGATCATGGCGAACACTCTCGGCTCAAAGCTGGAGGGCTTGGTGCCCACCTGCTGGGCGATGTTGCCTACTTGGGTGTTCACATCGTCAAACAGGCCGGAAAGGTTTGACATAATGCCTGCCGTCAGGATGCCTTTGATCCAGTCGGCAATGGCTTTAAGAACGGTTTCCATTCAGCAGTCACCGTCCTTAGCTGAAATGGTTGATAAGGGTCTTGAGCAGGTTCAGGAGAAAAATAATGTGGGTCAAAAACTGCATAATAGCACCGCCTTTCGTTGATGGGTGGAGATTCGTACCACAATGCGTTCCTTATTATAATAGGGGCTGTTATCCACAGCAGAGATGGAGCGATTGCGTATGTACAGGCGGGAAACCCCGCCTGCGGCTCTTAGCCGAACAGACCAGACAGCAGAGGAATCAGGGTAATGCCCACCAGAGCAACGCCGCCGCCAGCCATGAGCTGCTTCATGCCCTGAGACTTGGAGCCGGGATTGTCGTTACCGTAACCTTCCAGCAGGTTGATGGCACCCCAAACGCCGAGACCGGCACCCAGAGCGACAACCAGAGTCTGAAGAACTTCGATAGCAGAGTTAAAGAATTCCATAGTCGTTTCTCCTTTATAAATGAAAGTTGCAGACCGTCCGTACACACCTGAAGCTGCATATTAAAACCGTAAACTGCGGTGAAAGTGGGCTTGCTGGTGTACCTCTCTGGTCAGGATAAAATAAAACCGCCTACCGGGTCAGGCAGACGGGAGCGAATCAGCGTCCACCACGATGAACTCATCACCGGGGTGGATTTTTTCTTTTCGGTTCAGATATTTTTCAATATCAAAGGTGTTTTTGGGGTCGTAGTCCGAGGTCAACTTGTAGTTGGGGTGCTGGGTCAGGTCGTACTTGTCAGAAAGAAACGGTCTGACGCCACGCAACTGCAAAATGCACTTGCCGCCGTCCAGCACCGCCAGCTCGTCCCGGCTCAATAATTCGTGACCCATCTTCTGGAACGTAGTGCCGTAACTGGGGCTGTTGCCACGGGTATCCGAGGTGTTGAAGGCATCAATGGTCTCCTTGCCCAGCATCTCGGACAGGTCTTTCAGGGTGGTAGGTTCACTGCCGCCCAGAAATATCTGGCTATCCATGTTGCCTACAATGGTATCTGCATTGTCCTTGTAGATGGCTTTCAACTGGCTTCTCGCCTGCAAAACAAGGCAGGCAGAGATCTCACGGCTGCGGATGGTCGCCACCAATTTTTCCAAATTAGGGATCTGCCCGATGTTGGCACACTCGTCGATCAGGCACCGCACATGGATGGGTAGCTTGCCGCCGTACACATCATCTGCCTTGTCGCACAGCAGATTGAAAAGCTGGGTGTAGACCATCGAAATCAGGAAGTTGAAGGTGCTGTCCGTGTCCGACATGATGAGGAACAACGCCGTTTTCTTATCGCCCAGCGTGTCCAGTTGCAGTTCATCGTACATTGTGAGGTCACGCAGTTCTTGGATGTCGAAGGGCGCAAGCCTAGCACCGCAGGAAATGAGGATGGACTTTGCCGTTTTGCCGGCAGCTAATTTGTAGAGCTTGTACTGGCGCCCGGCAAAGCTATTGGGCTTCTTTTTTGCCAGTTCTTCAAACAGCAAGTCCACAGGGTTCTGGTATTCCTCGTCATCCTCCAGCACCTGCATGGTGTTCAGCATTTCCAGCAGAGTAGCAAAGTTTTGCTCCTCCACCGGGGCTTCATAGTGCAGATAAGCGATCAGGGCGGTGAGCAAAAGACGTTCGCTTTTCTCCCAAAATGGGTCCCCGCCGCTGCCCTCGCCCTTGGTGTTGGTCATCAGGGTTGTGACCAGTTTCAGAATGTCCTTTTCGCTGTGGACATAGGCGAAGGGGTTGTAGTGCATCGACTTTTTGAAGTTTATGGTGTTCAGAATCTTGACCTTGTAGCCGTTCTTCAACATTGCGTTGCCACATTCAAGCACGATAGTTCCTTTCGGATCGGTGACTACATAGGAACTGTGACATTGTAAAAGGTTGGGCTTGAGCCAAAACCGGGTCTTACCGCTGCCGGAGCCGCCCACCACCAGCACGTTTTTGTTCCGGGCGTTTTTGGGGTCTGGTGGGCGGTTGGACATCATCAGCCGTTCCGTTTTGGTCAGGATAATGTTGTCGGCAAACTTGGGAGCCATGAACGGCTCAATGTCCTTGGGGGTGCCCCACCGGGCAGAGCCGTACTCCATGCCATGGCGGTACTTCTTGGCGTTTTTGCCACGCAGATAGACCGCCAGTCGTAACCCTGCACCGCAGCACAAGCCCACCAGCAGATCCAGAGGGTGCAGACTGGGCAGAGGATTTGCAAACGCCATCGGGATGGTGCCCATCATAGACATAATGCGTTCGCCCAGTTCCTTGCCCTCCGCAAGCCGCCATGCTTCGCCAAGATTGGTTGCTACCAGCCCCAGCAGGAGATAGGGCAGATACAGCGCCAGCAGTTTTGTCGGCTTTTTCGTGGTCACAGTCCGCGCTCCTGTTCCTTGTGCCGGACTTTGCCGGGAAGTTCTGCCGCCGCCTGCACCAGTTCATGCAGTTTTGCCAGCACCGAGGGGCGTTTGTCCTTGTTCAGCAAAGATGCCGAATACTCCTTGAACGCCGAGTTGAATGCTTCTGCGTCCGGGGCTTTGAAAAAGACCAGATACCGGGGCGGCACCTCGGAGGTGTCCTTGCGGATGGCGTAGTCGATGCCGTACTTTTTGGCATAGCGTTCCAGACCACGGATGCCGGTCTTGCTGATCTCCACGCTGGACACGCCCCGGTTTTGCCGCAGAAGAGTGCGGACGCTCTGCTTACCTTGGGATGCCTTGGACTGGTACAGCCGAAACGCCGCTTTAACTGCCCGCAGGACAGTCCGGGCAGACAGCTTCGTGGTGGAGATCATAATGTTGAATGATTTCTGTTCGATTTCTTCCTGCACTGCCATCACCTCCCGTGCAGCAGGGTGATTTTAGCGGTCATGCTCTGCCGGGGGCTTGGTGCGGGGCTTTTCTGTGGGCGGTTCATCGGGCACCGGCAGCACCAGCAGACGGTTGCCCAGTTTCAGAAAGGCTTCCGGCTGATGAAAAAGCTGCTCGTACTTCTGCGCCAGTTCCGGGGTCAGGGATGCAAAATCCTCCTCGCCCAGCCCCACAACCAGAAAGGTTCCGGCAACGGCATCGTACATCTGCCCGTTCTCATCCCGAAGGGCACGGTTCAGGGGCAGTCCCATGAGATTGCCGTCATCGTTATAAACGATGGCAACCGGGTCGGCAAAGGGATAGCTTGCGCCGATGGAGCCGCCCACCGCCTGCTGCAAAGCCTTCAGGTCGTTATCGATCTCGACCTGCTGCGGATACTGTCCCGGTGCAATTTTCAGCACCGAAAGGGTATTCTCTTCCATGTGAATCCTCCTTTCCATTCAGCCCGATTTCGCCGCTCCGTGCCGCCTGCATCAAAACCGCCACGAAGAAACCGAAAAAGGCACCAGCCTCAAAAAATGCGATACCGATAAAAAAGTTCAGCATGACACACCTCAGTCGATGCAGATGCAGGGCAACTTCTGGTCGTCTGCCATCAGGGTGATGCTGTGGCTTGCCAGATACTTCTGGAACAGGTAGACCTCATCAATGGTCAGCGAGATGACCTCGCCGTCCATGTTGGTGCGGACCAGAATCACCGGGCCGGTCAGGTAGTGCTTGCCGCCCATCTTCAGCACCTGCGCCGGATTGTAGCAGAGCAGCAGCGAGGTATTGGGAAGGTTCAAGCAGGCATCGTCCTCGTCAAAGCAGGGCAGGATGTCGGGAGCCTCGTCCAGCGTGATGACGGTCAGCTCCATATCCGGGGCAATGGCTGCGAGGTAGACCTCGCCGCCCCGGTTTGCCGCCAGTGCAGCGCAGATACGCACGTCAATGGTGATTTTCTCGGAGCGAATGGTACTGGCGTTATTTTTCATAGGCTTTTTCTCCTTTGTTTGCAAAAGAAAAAGACCCCATCGGGTCTTTCGTTACGGTATAAGTCAGCGTTCATTCTGCCGCTGCTGTTTGCGCTGCCATTGTTCCAGCAGCTTGATGATGGTGTCCTCCATCTGTTTCGGGGTGTAGCTGCGAGGAAAATATTTCCGCAGGGTGTCATTTTTGATGACCACCTTGTCCAGCTCGTCCTTTTTCTCTTCTCCCATGACCGCAAAGGCAACGTCATACGAGAAGTGCCCTTCCTGTGCCAGCTTTTTGAGCCGCTGCGCTTGGGAAAGGGACGGTGCATTCTGGGTGTCGTTCATTGCCTCTAAAAAATCCCGCTGTTGGGCTTCGTCCAGATAGGACAACTCCACAGCGGGATTGAATGCAATTTTCTTTTCGTCTACCATGTCCAGCAGTTCCGGGACAAGGTTGGTCAAGCGGATATAGCGGAAAATTTGATTCTTACTAGTTCCGAGTTCTTCAGCCATCTCCTCACTAGATAGTGTACCGAAATTATTCCCAACTTGGGAATAATTATCTTGCGTAGGACGTCCTGCCTGATGCTTCATGGCTTCCAGCTTCATCTTGTAAGCGAAAGCCCTCTCGCTTGGCAAGATGGTTTCGCGTTGAAGATTGCTGTCTACCATGAGCAAAACAGCGGCATCATCATCCATATTGCGGACAATGACCGGCAGGGTGTCCAGTCCGGCAAGCTGTGCAGCGTGCTGACGGCGGTGCCCGGAGATGATTTCATAGCCACCCTCCGGGCGTGGGCGGGCGATCAGCGGAGACAACACGCCGTACTGCTCTACGCTTTCCACCGTGCGCTGCATGGACTCGTCATCCAAGACCTTAAAGGGATGGTCTTTGAAGGGGAACAGTTCTCCAATGGGAATCTGCTGCACCTGCTCCCGCTGCTGTTCCTGTCGGGATTCTTCCGTGGAGAAAATGTCATCTGCCCCTTTCAGCGACACGCTTAAGCTGCTTTTCGGCATTCGCCAGCACCTCCTTCGTCAGAGATTGGTAGGCTTCTGCCACCTTACCTTTGGGGTCGTGCTGGAAAATGCTTTTGCCCACTGCACTGATTTCCGCAGCACGGACAGACCGGGGAATGGTCTGGTCGAACACCTTGATCTTGCTGCCGTAAGCACCCCGAATCAGGTTGTCGATCTGCTGCCCATAGTTGGTGCGGCTATCTGTCATAGTCAGCAGGATGCCCTCGATTTTCAGTTTCGGGTTGATCTGCCGTCGGACCTTCTGCACGGTCTGCAAAAGCTGTTCCAAGCCTTTCGCAGACAGGTACTGCGCCTGCACCGGAATCAGGGTGGTGTCCGCCGCTGCCAGTGCATTGACGGTCAGCATCCCAAGGGAAGGGGTGCAGTCCAGCAGAATGAAATCGTATTCGCGCTTTGCTCCTTCCAGCACCTGCTTGAGCATCTTTTCCCGGTTCATGCAGTTGACGAGAGACACTTCCAGCCCTGCCAGTTCGATGTTCGCCGGAATCAGGTCAACGCCCTCTGCATGGTGCAGGATGCCTTCACCGGGCGGAATGCTCTGGTCATTCATGGCTTTTGCCATCAGGGTGGAAAGGGTAGTGGGCAGTTCATCGGGCTGCTGCCAGCCCATGCTGATGGTCAAGCTGCCCTGCGGGTCAGCGTCCACCAACAGGACTTTCTTGCCCTCCATCGCCAGCCCGATGCCAAGATTTTCACAGGTGGTGGTCTTGCCGGTGCCGCCTTTCTGGTTGACGATGGCAATTGTGGTTGCTTTCTTTGAAATTTTCATCACCTCCGCATCGCTAAGTCGTGGTTGGTTTGGTTCTGGTAGGAAAGCTGCATCGTGGTGGGTGCGTTGTACAGAGAAGCGAGCAGATATTGTTTCATGTTACGGATCGGATTGCTGTTCTCTGCAAGGCACTTCAGCACAAAGCGGATATGGTCGGCGTTCAGCTTCATAAACCGGCTGCGTACCACATCGGCGGGTTTGTCGTCCCCGGCAATGTGCAGTAGCTTACGGTTGGTAGCGCAGGTATCCACCAGCAAATCTACGATCTGATAGATGGTATCCTCATCGTCCGGGCAGAGCCGGAGCAGAAGGTCTACCTCCAAAGACTGAGAAAAATATTCTTCCAGTTGGGTGCGTTTGCTCATCCCATCCGATTCTTCAGAATAGAAAGAATCAGTCTCACTCATTTCAGTATCATTCTCTTTAGTCTTATTACATCGTGATTTTGCAGGGTCTTGACTTGCGTTTTTGAAGCCTCCAGAATCGTGAAAATCACGATTCTGGAATATTGATTTAGACGATTCTGCCGAAAAGTTCTTCACATACACCAAACTTGGCTTTCCCAGACCTCTGCGTTTTCGTTCAATCAGACCAAACTTTTCGAGTTCCCGGAGCAGCTTGGTCGCTTTGTTGTCTGCGCAACACAACGCCCTCTTGACATCCTCTATCGTGAAGATAATGAACACCCGGTTCTGCTTGTCCAGCCAGCCGTTTTTCACAGACAGGCTCATGCGGTCAAGCAGGATGCCGTACAGCGTTTTGGCATCGGTGGACAGATTTTGAAACCGCTGCTCCTGAAAAAGAGCCTTTGGAATGCGGTAGAACGAAAACAGCTCTCCGGCCTGTCCGTAAAAGTAGTCAAGGGTCATACAATTCTGTCAAGGATGAAAAAACAACGATGGTTCATTGACATGGTTGACAAATCCTCCTTATAGATAATTCGTGCAAACAAAAAGCGCAACTTCGATTGATGAAAATCGAAATTGCGCGATGTAACTTAGCCGGGGGAGAAAGGTCATTTGTCAGGTTCGTTTGACCACAATTTGACCACAAAAGGAATGAAACGTCTTGACATCCAATGAAACAGAATGGTATAATGCATTTGAAATTTAACGATACTGAGTCTAGGCAGTATCGGATTGTACATTGTGTTTTCGAGAGAAGCACAATGGGGTTCAAGAGGCCGTGAGTTCGATTCTCGCCACTCGGACCAAACAAAAATAATCCGAACTTGTTTCCGATAGGAGATGGGTTCGGATTATTTGTTTTCTTCGGAAAATTAGCGTTTGCGAAGCAATGAAAGTCCCAGTGGGGCTTTTAAGCGACGGAACGGTCTGCGTTAGCAGATGGAGGGGCTTTGCCCCGACAAGTTCCATGCAGGTGTCCGTGGAAGATAAAATCCGAAATCATAGATTGACCGATATAAACCACAACATGATTTCAGGAGGATACGAACATGAAGTACGATGCAAGAGTTTGCCATTTCAACATGGACACCAGCTGCGTGGAGCTGCTGCTCCAGGATGGGAGTAAAATTTCAATTGACTGTACCGGGGTTGAGGATGCGTTGAATGTGACCATGGCGCAGAGGTCGGAGTTGGACTACCTCATCTACAATGACCCGCTTGGCTATAGATTCCATCGGCTTGTAGGCCATCGGGCTTTCGTCCAACGTATTCCGGTTGACAGAAGTGGTATAGATGCCTTTCATCTCTTTCTTGTACTGTGACAAGGTAAAACTTACTGTGACAAGGTAAAACTGCTCCGGGCAGCGGCGCGGCTCATTAGGCGGCCTGCATCGTGGGGAGCAGATTCGTTCCAGTCCTGATTGCCCTTTCCGATGCAGAGCAGACAGCCATCCCGCATATTCATCGGGATAATAAGCTTTTCGCCTTCTTTTGCAGACACTGCCCCTTTGCGCAGAATCATCGAATCAAGGTCGATGTAGTTGTGAATCGTGGAGATGGTTTCTTCCACATCCAGCTTCATGCCCTTGATGATGTCGTTGGCAATAGCACGGCGGTTCAGTTCAGCAAATGCCTGCGTAATACGCATATCATGCAGATAATCGTCCATTAAGCTGCCCGTGGCATACGCCAATTCAAAAGGTGTTTCCTCTGGGCACTGGTGAAATGCTTCGTTCTGGTAAAACGAAGCCACCTTTACGCCAAGCCGCCGACTGCCAGAATGGATGATTAGCCAGAAATCGCCGTTTTGGGTTTTGTCTACTTCGATAAAATGGTTTCCGCCGCCCAGCGTTCCCACAGCACAGAGTGCCTTGTCTTTTTGGACATGGCGCAGACAGTGCAGGGAGTCCAGACTTGCCCGTTCTGCAAAATGGTGCTGTGCATTTCGCGCACTTTTACCGGAAGGGATGCTGTCCCAAATCAGCTTGTCCAGCTTTTGAAGCTCCAGACGCTTTGCCCGGAACCTGACAGCCAACATCCCACAACCAATATGGAGCCTTTGGGCAGATGGTATTCCCCGATGCGTCGCTCCAGAATAAGGGAGTAGAACGCTTTCTGAACTTCCTGCGAGCATGCGTTCAACTCATCCAGAAACAGACAATAAGGCTCTTCTCGTGCGATCATCCGGGGCGGGCAAAACACACTGCGCCCGTCCACGATCTGCGGCACACCAATGATATCTTCCGGTGCAAGTTGGCTGCCCAGCAGAGAAACACAGGGCAACCCCATATCTTCGGCAAACTGCTCCACGATGGCAGATTTGCCGATGCCGGGTGCGCCCCAGATAAAGACCGGGCGCACGAGGCCGACATTCAATAAAATATCCAGAAGCTGCTTCTGGTTGACCGAAACTGTGAGATTCAAGGCGATTTATCCTCCGTGATGCGACGAATGACGATTCCTGTATAATTCAAAGATTTCATCTTCCGCGCCCCTTTCCATTTGTTTGAACACAGTATAACAAAGCAGGATGACAGATTCTGCCATCCTGCTTCGGCTTTTTGTTGAGTTTTGCGGTTTAGTAGTCCTTCAAGGCTTCGCAGATCTGAGGGCGAACTTCCACCCCGAACCGGAGGCACAGAGTCTTGACCATCCGGACATAGATTTGCTTGGCCGGTTCCCACTGACGGTTTTCCAGTGCCGTACAGCTGGGGCGGATGTAGTCTTCCCACAAGGACTGATACAGTGCGTCAGGATCCGGAGTGTGATCGATGGCCTGCACCAGCAGCGGCCCCACGCGGTAATATTCCCGGACGATGGCTTCACCCTGTGGCGTGGATTGCAGCTTGTTGTCCCGGAACCAGCGCAGCAGGTTCAGCTCGCGGCAGTCATCCCCGGCGTGCAGTGCACGACAGGTGGCCGTTGTGATAAAGCAGCCACTGTCGTGAGTCTGGTAGTTGGACGTTGTGCGTTTGTAGCTGTTTTTCTCCTGATAGGCGGTAGTCTGTTCTTCTTTTTCTTTTGCATCTGCCTGATAGCACGCACGCAGGGAAGGCTGCAGGGATGGGTTCTTGAAGCCTTTGAGGGCGGCCAGCTGATAATAGCGTATGGCCTGCTCCGTATTCTGGGCGACACCATAGCCGTGATGGTACATACATCCCTTGCAGAAATTAGAAACGCCGGTGTCGATGCCGGAAAGCAGGCACATGGCCTCGGAATAGGATTCGCCCAAGCAGAACAGCACCACACCAAGAATCTCGCTGTTGTGCAGTGACTGATGGCTGCGTTCCTCGATGAGATAGTGGCACAGGGAACAGAGAACCTTTCCGTTCTCTGCATATTTTTTTCTGGCAGCATCGGTCAGGCTGGTCGAGCCGATCCGCTTGGCGGTGGAAAAACCAGAATCATACAGCTTGTCCACGATGAACTGGACGGCGGGTAGATATCCTTTGACTGCGGCCAGCTTATAATAAGCGAATCCCGGATCGGCCAGATCGGAGTATGTTACACAGCGCGGGGTGCTCCGTTGAGCCATTGCCACGCAGGCTTCCGGCAGCAGACCGTTGACCAGCACGGAAAGATCAATGGAAGAGGGAGCGCAGTTGTAGAGCTGCAACAGCTTTTCTCCGGCGGGCAGATATCCCCGCTGGAAGCTTTCGGTCAGGGCCGAGGTGACGTCTTCTGGGAACGTGGCAATCAGGCTTTTTGCGTAATATTCCCGGCCAGAGGAAAGCCGATTCGGCTTCAACAGGTCCACATACTGGCGCAACGTTGCGCGAGACAGACTGTCCGGGTTCTGAAGTTCCAGCAGCATCCGGGCCTTTTCCCACTCGCCGGGGCCTACCGTGACGACTGGAGCACTGACGGGTTTTCCAGCCTTCTTTTTCAGGTAGGCCTGTACCAGCGGAAGCTCCGGATATTCCAGTGTACGCAGGCTGGCTTCGATCTTCTGCCCGAAACGGGTCTTTTCTCGCTCTTCGGTAAAGAAAATCTCGAACACAGCATCCCACACACGGCGGGGCACCTCTTTCCCGCTGGAAGAGAGATCCCGCAGATCCTTTTCGTTTTCCGTCAGGCAGGTGTGAATCGTTTCCAGAACAGGCTGCAGGGCGTTCCACTCGTTGTTCAGCTGGTCTCCGGCCTCTTTGGCCGACTGTCGGAGCTGCGGCAGGGCATCGTTCTGTTTCTCGCCCAGCCGCACGATGTCATCGGTGATCTGTCGGACGACTTCCTGCATTTCATTGCTGCTGCGCAGATAATAGCATTCCATCTGCGTAAAGAGTGCCTGAAAACGGTATTGGAAGCCGTACAGAATCGGGTGGATGGTGCTCAGACAGGGAACCAGCATCGCCCAGTCCATGCGGGGACAATGGCAGAGTGCCGGGTGGGCTTTCAGTGCGGGAACCAGCTCCGGTTTACAGGTGACCGCGTCAAAATGATCCAGTCCGCGCTTGGAAGCGGTCTGGAAGCCGCGGGAATTAAGACAGGCGATCTTTCGGCTCACCGCGCCCCCGAACAGCTGCTCTGCCCGGTGGTAGACGTTATCGAAAATAAGCGAAACGTTTTTGACCGCCAGCGGGGTGCGCAGCAGAAAGACTTGGACGATCTTGTTGAGAG
Source organism: Faecalibacterium sp. 3 (assembly GCF_048323735.1). Lineage (NCBI taxonomy): Bacteria > Bacillati > Bacillota > Clostridia > Eubacteriales > Oscillospiraceae > Faecalibacterium > Faecalibacterium sp. 3. Next base: position 2,333,346 of record NZ_JBLWFN010000001.1, on the reverse strand, counting down.
CCACGCGGTTCTTGCCGCTTTCGGTCAGGAGCAGTTCATATTCGGCGGGGGACAGGGCAACATGCCGGTTGGCATAGTTCAGAACTTCCAGCTGATCCTCTTCGCTGTCCACGATCAGAAATGGAATCTGTGTCTGGAGCCGGAGCAGCGGGGCAATGTCTGCCCAGTGCAGGAATGCGCGCCGGAAAGGCTCAAAGAGAGTGTTGGTGTGGTAGTCCGAGATCAGCAGGCAGCCGGTGCCGGCCAGCTCGGGGCAGAGGTACAGGGGTTCCATCTCGTCCAGCAGACCCTCAGCCTTTTTTTGCAGGGCGGGCGCATCGGGATAGCGGGAGGCTTTGAGCTGTGTGGTCAGGTCGGTATGGACCAGAGCGTACAGCTTTTCGTAGTGCTCCCACGACCCGGTAGTGGTCTCTGCGCGCTCCTCCTGCATGATCCGAGCCAGAACGGCTAGATAGGCTGTGGTATTATCCATGTTGATCCTCCGACTGAATGTAGCTTGCGATCTCATGATTTATCTGTGTCACGAGATTATCATAGCGCTTGAGCAGCTTCCTTAACTGCGTGTACTTTTGCTGTGTTCTGCCCCACAGCTCCACCAGCGAGCGGATCTGCATCACCTGCCGGGAGCGGGTGATACCCCCAAACAAGTCCCGCGCTGTGTGCCCGGTCGTGTCGATGGCACGGACAAGGTTCTGGCGCAGCTGGTCTTCCAGTTTCTGGAACGCAGTGAACAGATCATTGCTGCGCACGGAATCCTGCAGGACATACTGGAAGAACACCGGGATCAGATTACCGCAGTACTCTTGGTTCTGATTAGAGGAATAGGCCGTGACCCCGAAGCATGGGATGGCAGTCCGGACCATTGTCTGCCGGGCAAGATTCAAGATTTCATGGATTTCATGCTCCGGTTTCAGATCGGCTTTGGTGAAAACAACCAGAATTTTGGTCTGAAAATGCAGCGAGGCCAGAAAATCGAGGTCATCCTGGTTCAACCCGCCGTTGTCGATATCCACCAGCCAGATCAGATAATCGGAAGCGCGGAGCTGTTCAAAGGCGCGCTGTCGGTCAGAGAGAGTCATCTTGGAAAGGCTCTTCTCATCGTATTTCGTATAGCCCGGCGTGTCCAGCAAGGCGATTCCTTCCGGCAGGATGAACGAACTGGATTCTGCAATAATGCAGTCCAGAAAAGCCGAAAACCCGATGCCATAGGTATCGTAGAATTCGTGGGTCAACGCGCCCATGGACTGTGTGGTCAGCGGGGTGCTATAGCCGTAGATGCTGTTGGCGGAAAGCGTATCATGGTCGGCTTTGATGATGTAAGTGGGGACAGAAGTGGTGGGTTTCTGGTCAACCGGGAGCAAGTCTTGAATGCCGGAAATGGCGTTGATGAAGCGGGACTTTCCGGCACTGAATTTGCCGCCGAAGCTGACCACAGCCTTATTCTGGAGTTTCCGGATCTTCTGAATCTCGGTCAGCCGGGCACACAGGTTCAGGAATTGCTCGTACAGTTCCAGCTCGTTGTCCAGCGAAATCTCTGAAAACAAGGCAAACAGTTGCGCCACCATGGACTTGATTCGGTGGACGGGCGGCTGCTTTTCGTTGCGGATCAGCTCCGACAGCAACCGGACGGCCTGACTGCTGTCGGAAATGTACATGTTGGGTTCGGGCACTTTTACACCCTGAAAAAGCGTGCTCAGGTCGGGCTCGTCTTCGTCAATAATAAATGGCACGGTGTCACACCTTTCTTATGGTTTCCGCAGGCGGGGAACAGAACCCGTCAGTGGGAGCTGTCGGTCTGTGCCAGCTGTTTTTTCATCTGCTGGATCGTTTTGTCAAACTGCTGATAGGCAGCAAGGTAGGTCTCGCGCTCCTGAATCTGCCCCTGAAGCTTTTCCAGCTCGCTGCAGAGCAGCTCCTGAATCCGGTCGGCAAAGGTTACGGCCTGCTTGTTCAGCATGTTGGCGGCCATCTGCAGCGCGGCGGTCAACTGCTGGCCCATGTCTTGGTCAATTTCGTTCAGCAGTCGGGTCTGAAGAGATTTCAGCTTGTGGATGTCGTCGTTTTCCGCATAGCCGGAAGGAAACTGACTTTCGACCTTGTCGATGTAGGTTGTGTAGTCGAACCGGATCTCCGGACTGGAAAGCTCGTTCAGCACATTCTGGAGCGGCAGCCGGATGTCGTCCTCGTCAAACTCCATGTCGCTCTTCCGGAAAGCATCCAGAACCACCTCGACAATGCGGTGGGAGAGCTGCTCCCGGTTGAAGACATACTGGAATTCCTGATTGATCGTGTTCTGGCAGGTGGAGGCGTGGTGCTCAAGGTTGGTCACGACCTCCGAAACATCAACCCGGTTGTTCGTGACCGTATAGGAGTAGTGCTCTTTTATTAAACCGAAAAGGCCTGTGCCTTCGACACCGTGATGTTCCTCGGAACTGGTCTGTACGTCCAGCCGCTGGTGGTTCTGCTGTTCCAGTGTGAGCTGCGGTAGCAGCTGGTTGACTTTATTTTTGCAGCCGATGGCAGCACCGTCAAAAATATACATCAGCTTGCCGCGGGAGGACTCCATGACCTGTTGAATCGCTTCGGTACGCTGCAGAAGCTGCTCAGAGGTAGAATTTTTCAGGGTGGTGCGGCTGGAGGACAGCTCCTGCTGGATCTTATCCAGTGCGCGCAGATGGTTTATCTGTGCGGTTTCCAGCAGGGTATTGTTTCTGCCATGGATGATTTCTGCCTTCTGCTGTCGCACGGCTTCCAGCGTCTTCAGGACCTTGTTGATGCCGCCGATGGATGACAGCAGAGTCTCGTCAAAGTCCGGGAAGTTGCTGTGCAGATTCTGCAAAACAAGGTTCTCTGCCGGACTCAGCGGCTGATGCTGCTTCTGCTTGCGGGCCATGGAAGAGCAGGTGGAGGAGACGAACAGCAAATCGCTTTCGCTGATCTTTTCCATGATGCCGGCCCGGCGGGGATTGTTACGCATGGCCTGCTGCATGGTGTTACGGAACTGACCCTTGTAACTGTTCAGTGCGTGTTGAGAGGCAACAGCAAAACTGCCTTTCGGCTCGTTCAGCAGGCCGGAATCCAGTTTGCTGCCCACCACGATCACCTTCCGCACGCCGTTGTCCGGCAGACCGTTGGCCATCAGGCCGACCGTGTTGGCGTCCATGAACTGGCTGCACGGGGACAGCAGGATCACGACGTCGCAGGCGCGCAGAAACTGCCGTGTGGCATAGCTGCGGGAGACGATAGGGTCATTCAGGCCCGGGGTATCCACGATCTCCAGATCCTCCAGCTCAGGGAGATTCACTTCCAGCTCGACATAGTTCACGATGGGTGTGAACCGGCCGCGTGCGCCAACGTAATCCTGCAGCTTGGCCATGATGTCACCGTCCAGCACGTCCGCATCCCCCAGATGTTCCAGGATGGCAGAGTTCGAGCCGACCATCTGGGTCAGCTCTTTGGCGCTTTTCAGCACCTCGGAGACATCCTGCTGGAAGAGTGTGCGCTCAAACACTTGCTTGGAGCACACGCCCTCTGTGCTGTCCGCGTGGGACCTGTCATAGATTTTGCAATAGTTGCTGTATTTAGTGTTCAGTTGCTCCTCGTATTTCTGCGCGTTGTCCTCGATTTTTTCCCAGTCCTTCCGCTCATAGAAATGCACTGTTGCCTGCGGCGTCTCGGAATAGCGGATGCGGGTCAGGGCGGCGGTCATGGGGGTGGCCGCCTTGGGCAGAACGTCCTTGCCGCCAAAGATACAGGCGTTCAGAAAGGAGGATTTTCCGGCCTTCATGGCACCCACGATACCGATGCTCAGCTTGCGGGCATCCTGCTGGGCGCGCTGGATCTCAGTTTCCAGCGTTGTGGTGACGGACTGAAAATCAAGGAACTTGCCCTCGTCGAACAACTCCTGATGTTCGCTCAGGGTCTGTTCTATCTGCCGGGCCTGCTGAAGATACGCATTTGCTTTTGCTGGATCAAATCCCATAATTCGTTACCTCAACTGCTGCAGCATCTTCTGGATTGCTGCAATGTCTTCTGTGATGTACCCCTGATAGGCGGCAAAAGTTTCGACTTTCTGCGCCTTCTGCTCCTTGATGGATGCAATGCTGTTCTGCAGCTGCTCCAGCTTCTCGTCCAGCATCGACTTGTAGGCGGCCTGCACTTCCCGGGTGCTGGTCTCGATGTTGGTGCGGATCTGCGGGTAGAGCTTGTTGCAGATCTGCGGAATCACATTGTTGATAAAATTTCGTTTGACGATGTCCTCGTCCTTCTCTGCAAACAGCCCCTCCAGCAGGTGGATGATGTCCGGCAGCAGGATGATTATGACTTCCAGCCAGGGTGCGATGGCGTCGGTGGCAGCGGCCACAACGCCGGTGATGGCGTGGTAAAGGGTATTGTTGCGGTCATCCTTTTTGTGCTTGCCCAGCCCGGATTGGGGAGCGGGGGTAAAGGTGCCGCTGTCGATCAGGCTCTTCAGGTTGGAGGCGAGGTTGGTGGTCATCGTTACAAGATCCTCCGCGTCCATATCGTTGTGGACGAGCTGGTCAAACTGCAGCTCCGCAGTGATAGCATCGATCTGGCCGGATACGATGTTTTTCATGGATGCCACGAGCACCGGCCGAATGGTTTCCAGAATGATGGCCTTCACAGCGGTCTGGTTGCCGTTCAGCAAGGCGGTGGAAATGGTGTCGGCATGGGCGGTCAGCGCTTGCCGAACCGAGGCCAGGGTGGTCTCAGTCTGGGAATCGAGCTTGTCCTGTGCCTGCTGTGTTTTCTGGTCAAACGCGTCCGCGAGCTGTTTCTTGCTGCGCTCAAAACTGCGGAGGCTTTCGTCCAAATCGTGGGTGTCCAGACTGAGTTTGCGCTGCTCGATCTGCAACAGTTTTTCTGTGTTTTCCAGATCGATGCGCAGCTGCCGGGTCATGATACGGTCGAAGGCTTTCTGTGCATGGAACTGTCCGAGAATGGATTCCAGCTGGGTACAGCAATCCTCTGCCCGGGCAGAGATGGGATAGACTTTGTACGGGAAGCCCCACATTTCCAGAGTTCCCTGTGCGGCGGATACGATCTGCTCCACGGTATCCGGGGTGATTTTGTCGCACTTGTTAAGGACAACAGCAATCTGATTGCTATAATGCGAGATCTCCCGGATGAACTGCAGGGTGGTTTCGTCCAGACCGCCCTTCTCCTGATCAACGACTACTAGATAGGCTGAGCCGACCCCGATGTAGTTCGACAGGGCCTGCGCATGGGCCTCGATGCCGGAATCGAACCCCGGGGTATCCACGATGGTATAGTCCGCAATGCGTGCCAGCGCAGGGGCATTCACATGGTATTCCAGATGGCTGTACTCCTCCGGAAGATATTCCTTGCCAGCCTGCAACTCCTCGCAGGAGCCGTCCTTCCGGTAGGCAAAGGCCTGCTCGGTGGTGTCATAGACCAGCTCGGTGGCAAGCGCAGTCTGCGGCTGCTGGGCCTCCTTGAGGAAAGCGGGCCGCTGCAGCAGTGCGTTCAGCAGGGCACTTTTGCCGGCGCTGAAATGCCCCACCACAAGCAGCTTGATTTCAAAATAATCTCGCAGCTCTTCGGACAGCTGAAATGCGTCCTGAAAATTCCGGTCCGGATAATGTGCCTCCAACTGCTGGCGCATCGCAAGTGCATGGTCAAACTTTTTACGATCTACCATTGTTTTTCTCCTTCTTCTTGGATACTGTCGCTTCTGAACGGCCCGGCATCCGGCATGGCGTTGCCGAAATTCGCAAAAATCAGACGAGATTTGTGAAATTCATAGTGCGATTATAACATAAATTGCATAAAAATACCATAGAGCGAGCCGCAAATCTGTACGTAAGCGGTTTCTGCTGGATGCAGGTCCAGTATACAAAATAAAAACGACAGAATCTGTCATTCTTCAATAATATAATCGAATTGCATTTTAAACGGATTTTTCGTATACTGAACACAGGAAGTGGGGGCTGAGCAATGGGCTATTCCAAAAACGAACGAATTTTAGACCTTTATGAGCAGTTATGTGCAGGCAGGACGCTGACCAAAGTCAAAGAAGCACTCCGGTTTGGCATTGACGAGCGTTCTGTCCAGCGGGACATTGATGACATCCGGGCATTTCTTGCCGAACGTAACATAGCAAAAGGAGAGAACCGGCAGATCATTTATGACCGGCAGCAAAAGGGCTTCCGGCTGGTGGGCAGTCCCTCGCCGCTGATGACCAACAGTGAAATCCTGGCAGTCAGCAAAATTTTACTGGAAAGCAGAGCCTTTACCAAAGAAGAAATGTCGGGCATTCTAAACAAGCTGGTGGCAGGCTGCGTTCCGCTGGAAAATGTCAAGCTGGTTTCTGCGCTGGTGTCCAATGAGCTGTTTCATTATGTGGAGCTGACCCATCCGGTAGGCATTCAGGATAAGCTGTGGGAGATTGGGTGCGATATCCAGCAGCATCATCTGATGCGTATCCGCTATCAGCGGCAGGGCGCAGACGCGGCATCTGCGGTGGAGCGCATTGTGGAGCCGGTGTCTATCCTGTTTTCGGAGTATTATTTCTATCTGAATGCCTACATCACGAAAGAAAACGATGGAAAGTATACCCGCAAGTACGATTACCCGGCCATTTTTCGCATCGACCGCATTGCGGACTATAAAATTATGGAGCAGACGTTTTCGCTGCCGTATGCCAGCCGGTTTCAGGAGGGCGAGTTCCGCAAACGGGTGCAGTTTATGTATCCGGGGCGGCTGCAAAGCATCCGGCTGCGCTACACGGGCAGCAGCGTGGAAGCTATCCTTGACCGCCTGCCCACGGCAAAAATCGTCTCACAGGATGCAAATGGGTATCTTGTCGAGGCCGAGATTTACGGCAACGGCATCGTGATGTGGCTGCTCAGTCAAGGGAATCGAGTCGAGGTGCTTGCACCGCAGACACTACGGGAAGAGATGTTCCGTGTGCTGACGGCCATGCTGGAACGATACCAGCCTTGAAACAGGGCAATCCGCTTTTCACGCAACAGCAACAACACTGGTTTGCAGGTCGTAGACAAAAAGCAAAGATGACAAAATTGTCATTTCAGGTGAACAGAATAATACAAGCAAAATAGAAAGGAGAAAAAGATCATGAGAAAGACACACGCACCGGACACCGTCCGACAACCTTTGCCACCGGAGAAACCGCACCGCAGAAAGTTGGGACGCAAACTGGCAGATTCACTGGAAGTAGTGCCGCAGAAACCAGCACTGGAATCCTTTCCTGTGGAAGAACTGGACGGCAGTGGAATGATCCATGCAGAAAAGCCGATTCGTCCTACCCCACTCCCGCCACCACAGGAGCTGATTTACTGATGGTCATTTTTATGGGGAAATATAGAAAAAACGACATTTCCGTAGGACAAAAAGTATGATAGAAGGAGACATATGAGAGAGCCAAATAAATCGGAAGTTGGAGAATCGTGCTATATAAAACGAACCCGTAATAAGCATAAAATTGTGAAGCGTCTAATTTTCTCTTGACAACATACGGTCTTGCCTTTGAAATAATCTTGGAGAATACTATTATTGAAAATACGAAAGGCTGCTTTATGGGAAAGGTGATCTTAGATGACCTCCGCAAGCGTCTGGAACGTCTGGACGAAGACGCCGATCTGATGATCGACAATAACGACCGCTATCAGATGGTGATTGTAGGCGGCAGTGCGTTCATTTTGTTGGGAAAGCTGACCCGCGCTACTCATGACATTGATGCCTTGAGTGTTCCGAAAGAACTGTACAGTTTGCTTGGCAAGTACGACATCAACACCGATGTGGAAGCCTACATCGACAATTTCCCGTATAACTTCCAAGACCGGCTTCAGCCGCTACCCTTTGGTGGTACAAAGGTGCAGTTCTATACATCCAGTCTGGAAGATTTAGTGATTGCAAAGCTGTGCTCTTTCCGGGACACCGACAAGGCAGACGTAGAGAGCGAGGCTGTGCGGGATTCGTTGAATTGAGATTTGCTGGAACACCTTGCAACGGATGAGGATGAGTTGAGAGCCAGCATCTTGAACGACTGGCGATATCGGGATTTCTATATCCGCTATCAGGCGTATGTGGAGAGGTGGAGACCATGCGAAAGCTGACATTTGAGGGCTTCTTGAAGCAGTATGTGGCAGAGCTTTCCGGGGTGCAGACGGCAAGTGTCCATAAGCTGGCGGATTGTCTGAACGAAAATCCCCGCCTGAAAGAACCGCTGTTTCTCTATGCACTGGCCTTTGATAAAGTAGATTTGTTGCTCCGCTATACCGTAAACAGCGCTGTTGTTGCGGAATATGAGCGGCTTTCCGATCGCTATTCGCTGGCGCAAATGCTGCTGCTTTTGGAAAATCAGTCACCTGAACTGCCGGAAGGCTACCGGAAAGTCTGGCGCAGCTATTGCTCGGTGCGGGATGCCGCTCTTGCGGACAATGAAACAAAAGAACTGATCCATCGCCGGGTATTGGAACTTCAACAAAAAAAGAAATTGACGAATTACCGCCTTTACAAGGACTTGAAGCTGAATCCGGGCAATGTGAATGCATGGCTCAAACACAACGATTCCAGCAAAATGAGCCTTGACTGTGCACGGCAGATCTACAAGTATGCAAAAAGCTACCCGTCTGTTCGATAAGAAAAAGGAAGTGAGTCTATGACCGCCGTAATCTATGCCCGCTATTCATCGGATAACCAGCGTGAAGAATCCATTGAAGGCCAGATTCGGGAATGCACGGCTTATGCGGAAAAGAACGACATCACGGTCATTAAGCACTACATTGACCGTGCATTCTCTGCCAAAACGGACAATCGCCCGGAATTCCAGCAGATGATCAAGGACAGCGGCAAAAAGCTGTTTGATGTTGTTCTCGTCTGGAAATTTGACCGCTTTGCCCGGAATCGTTTTGATAGTGCAAACTACAAGATGATTCTGAAAAAAAACGGTGTCCATCTGATTTCCGTTATGGAGCCCATTGCCGAGGGTTCACAGGGCATTCTGGTGGAAAACCTTCTGGAAGGTATGGCGGAATACTATTCGGCAGAGCTGTCCGAAAAAGTGATTCGTGATCAGACCAAGAACGCTTTGAAGGGTAAGTGTACCGGCGGAACGGGAACCATCGGCTACAAAATCGATGATGACAAGTTTTAGTATCTTGACCCGCTGACCGCTCCGCTGGTGTTGGAAGCATTTCAGCGGTATGACAACGGCGATAAGATGGTGGAGATCGTAAACTTTCTCAACGACAAGGGTGTCCGCAATATGCTGGGCGGCAAAATGACCCACAGCAGCGTGAATACCATGCTGAAGAACCGCCGGTACATTGGCGAACTGTCTTTCCGGGATATCGTTGTGCCGGAAGCGATTCCAGTTATTGTTCCGAAAGACTTGTTTGACCGGGTGCAGAAGCGTCTGGATAAGAACAAGCGTGCCCCTGCCTGTGGCAAGGCAGACGAGGAATATCTGCTGACCACCAAGCTGTTCTGCGGCAAGTGCGGTGCGCTGATGTTTGGCGAAAGCGGAACCAGTGCCACCGGACGAACCTACTATTATTATAAATGCGCCAACGTCAAACGACGCAAGGGCTGCAACAAAAAGACCGTGCAGAAAGAATGGCTGGAAGATCTGGTCGTCCGGGAGACTATGAAGCTGATTCAAGACGATGCGGTGATCGACAAGATCGTTCAACTGGTCATGGATGTACAGAATCGGGAGAACACAATGATCCCGCTGCTGGAAAAGCAACTGCGAGAGGTCAACAAAAAGCTGGACAACCTGATGAAGGCGATCGAGGACGGCTTGTACACCCGGACAACGAAAGAGCGTCTGGAAGCGCTGGAAAGCCAGAAAGATGAGCTGACTGTAAAAATCGCAGACGAAAAGTTGAAGAAGCCTAGCTTCAATGAGGATTTCATCCGATTCTGGCTGATGAAATTTAGAAAGTTCGATATTTCGCAGAAAAAGCAGCGGAAAGCGCTGATTGAAATTTTTGAAAATGCCATTTTCCTGTACGATGATCGGATGCTGCTCACGTTCAACTACAAGGATGGCACCCAAACCGTCCGTTTTGAGGACACTCTGACCGCTGACTGCGGAGAAAAAAGTTTGCGTTTGCGAAGCAACGAAAGCCCCAGTGGGGCTTTTGAGCAATAGAACGGTCTTGCGCAAGCAAGATGGAGGGGCCGTGCCCCGACAAGTTCGGATTTGTCCGGCTCTGCTGGATCATAAATCCAACGATTTCACGTTAGAAATTGTTGGATTTTTTTGTTGGGTAGCTTGAGCGAGCGACAACCACCAGCTCCGCTGGTGGAGTAGAAAATGCTTTAGCTATAAGATTCGAGCAAAGCGAGATGACAAAGAAATTGTCATCTTAGAAGATGCATTTTGCAACATAGCTCGTTAGAGCGGTAGGGCAGGTAATGCAGATGAAAGACGTTTGCTCGAGGCCCCTTGAGGGGCTTTGCCAGTAGGATGCCCTTCTAGGGCTTACTCAAGCCACCGGCTTAGCCGGTGGTTTTGACTGTGGGCTGACCTCATTTGGTTTTGACCACAATGCCAACGATTTTATCTGGTCTAATTAGTGCTGTTCCGTCCAATTTTCAGGCCGAAAACGCCTCGCTGAACAACTGGATCGCAATCTGCCGAATGGATTCCTGAACATGGAGATAATGCTCAATCATTTCGGTATCGGCATGGCCTACGATGCTCTGGATGGTCTGGATATCCATGCCCAACGCCTGCATCTGCGACACATAGGTGTGGCGGCAGCTGTGCGGTGTGAGCAAGCGGACATCGCCCGCTTCTTCCAGAGATTTGCGGAACACATCTCGAAAATGGGTGGGATTGCAGGGCAAGCCGGTCTTGGGGCTTTCCCAGATGAACTGGTCGGTGGTATCCCGCAGTTTGATGGCACACGGGCGGACATTCAGCGGCACCGGAATATCCCGGATATCCAATTTTAGATTTCGTCTTATCCGATCAACTCCCATCTGGGTAGTATGAAGTCTGTCAATGTTTCCAAGCAGTAATTCGATCTGCTTCAGTGAAGGGTTCTCATGCGAATATGGATACTCAGACCAACCGCCATCCCCACCAGCAGCCCCATTGCCACCCACGGCGATGCTGCACGAATAAATTCTCTGACATCGTTCATTGCAATCAAACCAGTCACTTCCTTCCCATTCTTTCAACAAAAAACGTAGCGTACCCCAATTCTATGGGCTGCACTGCGTCTGAGCGTTTGGCGGCTTGCTTGATTCAACTATTCTGCCGCTAATTTCAAAAATTTCTTGTCCGACTGAATGCTCTGGGTCACAAACTTCCCATCCCGGAACAATGCGTATGTTGTGACCGGTGCAGGAACATTCTGAGCCGTCTCTTTCTCGGTGATGTGGATGGCTTTGAACGGGATTCCATGTTCCTTTGCAATCTCCTGCACCTTTGGCACCCAATAATAGGTGTAGGGGCACTGGTCGGTATAGTAGAGGACAAAGCCGTTTTCCTCCACCTTGGGATGCTTGGCACAGTCTTTAAATCTTGGCGGCTGGGCACTCTCTGCAAGGGGCAGATACATGAGGTTGATCCCGCAATCGGAGATGTCCGAAACCTTAAAGCCCTTATGGGTCAAAAACTTGGGGTCCGCGAGAAACTCCCGTTTGCGCCCCTCGGCACACAGAATGCAAACGCCGTTTTTGCCCTGCGCCTTGGCATCCCGAAGGCATTCTTCCAGCAGCTCGCTGGAATAGCCGTGCCCTTTCAAGGAGCCGGAGACCCACAGACAGTTGATATAAAGCCAGCCTGCCGCTTCAATGGGCACCCATGCGTTTTCTGCCGGGATGTACTCGATAAAGCACTTGCCGCGCTCCGCACTGCGGTAAAAAACAAGCCCCTCCTCAAATCGCTGCTTAAGCCATTCCTTCTTGGCAAGGCTCTGTTTGCCGGACATGGCACAACAGATGTGTTCCTTGTCGATGTTTTCTTTTGTGATTCGGATATACTCCATCGAAGCGTCCTCCTATATCCTTATGCCTTTTCCGGCACAGTTTCTTCCATTTTTCCGTCTTTGAAGCGGATCACGCAGGTATACCTGCACTTGGGGCAGAATAGCGGAAAATCTTCCAGTACCGTATGCTCCCGGATCATGGTGCGTGTTTTGCTGCCGCACTTCGGGCAGCGTATCCAATCCGTTTTATCCATTGTTCGTACCCTCCTTCTGGATCTCCTCCCGCTTGCGCTTCCGGATCTGTTCGTTCAACGCTGCTGCCATGTAAAAGCTCTGTCCGAAGTCGATGAGATGCCACATTACCTTTGCCGCCAGAATAAATGTGCCGTAAATCAGCCCATCCAGCGTGTTGTACCAAAAACCCCAGTTATGGGCAAGAGGGAGCAGCACCACTTCCAGCAAAATTGCGTGCAGGAGGGTGCGGGTCCACCATGCACGATTGCTCAGTTCTTCGCCGGAAGTATAGATGAGAAGGGTCAGCATACTGACCAGCGTCAGCAGGATGCAGCGTCCAAAAAACGTGACAACGGGAAGTTCGCTGGTGGGGTTGAACAGCAGACACATGAAAAAGGTGCTGAGCATGATAAGTCCATACACAAAAACAAACCGATGCAGCCAGAATTCGATCTTTTTCATACGCTCCTCCTTATCGTCCCAGCAGCCGTTTGAGCGTGCTGACATACTGCCGGGATATGATCACTTTTTCGCCATTGTCCAGAACCGCCTCAAAACGGCCGGAAAGAGAGGGCAGGACATAATCTATTTTCCCGGCGTTCAGGATCATGGACTTGCTGCACCGGAACAGCATGGTGCCCACACACAAAGATTCAAATTCGTAGAGCTTTTGCTTGCTGGAAAACACCTCTTTCTGGCAGTAGAAAAAAGCGCTTCCGTCCACCACTTCAAAATAATGGATGTCGCCAAGTTTCAGCCGACACAGTTTCCCGTCTGCCATACCGTTGACGGTGATCTGCCCGGCAGCAATGCTTTGGATCTCCTCCACCCAAGGCTCTTTGGGGTCGTGGCAGCGCAGCAAAACTTCTTCCGCTCGCTCTGGGACAATCTGTTCCACCGTTACCTTCATGTCCTCACTCCTTTCCCTGCAAAGAATATAGCACAGAACGCCCGATTGTTCCATGATGGGTGCGGTAAGTTGTAAAAATCAGGGGGTAAGTTGCAAAAAGGCCGCTGTGTCGCAGAGCGCTTCTCCGACACAGCGGCCTTTTCGTTTTTGGCTGCGGCTTATCGCATCCGTCCATCGCCGCCCATCAAGGCGGTCATTTCTTCAATATAGTCCAGCGGGAACGGCGGAGCACACAACGGCTTCATGGCAATGCTCATGAGCTTCATGGGGTTGTCGTCTGCCGCCACCCGGTTGGAGCTGAGCTTTCCGCAACGTTTGCAGCGGTGGATGATGGCCCATTCGCCGCCCTTGCGTACCCAGACGGCCACCGGCTCCATGATGCCGCCGCAGTCGGAGGCACGGTCGCCGGGTTCTTCGTCCACATGAAGGCTGGACAGGCAGTTGGGGCAATGGTTGCGGTGGTCGCTCCCGGCATTTTGCGGGGTGCAGACCCGCCCGCAGACTTTGCAGGTAAAGGTATCGTTGCAGGCGTGGGTCTTATAGTAACCTTTTTCAAAGGTCTTACGTTTGTTTTCACGATTCATGGTAATGTCCTCCTGAAGATCTGTGTCCGTTCGTCTTCGGGAGGAGTGGCTTGTGGTATTTGCCAGACCTCCCGGTCAGCCCACAAGCTCCAGTGCAAATGTTGTATGTTTCAAAAAGCTCTCCTTATGTTTTTGTACCGTAAAATTCAGATTTTGGGGTCCTATGAACGTGTGCTGAAATTATCAAGCCTCCTTCCTTCGCCTTGGTTTTGGTGACGGCAATTCATCGTACATTGCCTCAACCAGTTTTGTGAGAAATTCTTTGTTATCAACCTCCTCCACCAACAGCATTTCTTTCGCTCCTTCATACGGAAAATCACAAACCGCCGCAGGCATACATTCCAAAGCAGATTTTGTTTTCTTTACAAGCAATCTGTCATCATAGATCCCGCCGACGATTTTGCCATGATAATAGAGGATGTATTCTCCCATCATAGGCCGATACGAGATATCCTCCAAATCAGATAACTGTTCCAAAATGAAATGAAGATATTCTTTGCTGGAAGCCATGATTCTTACACCACTTTTCGCATTGCTCTGTTGGATGGTTTCATTTTTTCCCTCGTTCAATGTTAAAGGTCCGGAAGAACAGCTTTACATGGGCATCCAGCTTTTCAAGGCTTTCGGCTTCCCGCTCCGGCTGGCGGTCGCAGACACTGAGCAGGGTGATGACCGGGGAAACGTACATCCATGCCAATGTATCCGGGTCCTCGTCCCGAATTTCGCCGCCTGCGATCAGGGAACGGAAAATACCTGCATGGTAAGAGATCATACGGTCCACATAGCGTTCCGAGAACAATGCTGCAAGCTCCGGGGAGCGGAACTGCTCCAGCGTCATCATCCGGCGGAACTGACTGATCTGCTTATCGTGCAAAGAATACAGGAAGATCTGCCGGACTTTGTCCGCAAGAGCCTGCTCCGAGATATGAGAAAACGTAGGGCAGTCCTGCTTAACATTCTGCACATGAATGTCGATCCTGCCCGTATCTTTTTCGTAGTGGGCAGCCGTTGATTCTACGATGGCATCAAAAATCGCCTGCTTGCTGGGGAAATGGTTGTAAAGCGATGGAGCCTTGATGCCGACCGCCTTTGCAATTTCACCCACACTGACGGCATCGTATCCTTTGGTCGAAAACAGTTCCAGAGACTTTTCCAGAATGCGCTGTTTGGTATCTTCCATTTTTCTTCACCCTTTACTAACTAATATTTGTTAGTTCCACTATAATCAAAAAAGCTCCTATTGTCAAGAGTTTTTTAAGACAATGGAAACAAAATCGTTAGCGCAGACCAACAGCGTCCATAATTACTTCAATGCTTTCCACAGGTTGATTTCCCCAGTCGTGCTCAGCTTAACCGTGATAGTCTCCCGTAGCAGAATCTACGCAAATCTGCTAACGAGTGTCAATGGTCTGAACAAAAAAATCAGCACTTCCTGCGACGGTGTACTGCCTGTTTTTCCCTGTATCCTGCGTGAATCGCCCTGTTTTGTGCGCGAATCACTGGCCACAGAATGCGGAAGCTGTGCTATAATATAAGCATCAGGACGTGGAAGGAACAGGGGGTGCAGCAATGAAGCTGCGGACAGCGATCGTGGAAGATCAGAAACCGGATGCCGAGCGGCTGGAACAGCTGCTGAAAAAGGCATTTGGCGAGGAAGAGATCCTTTGCAGGCAGTTTGTGTGCGGAGACGATTTTTTGAAGGAATTTCCGGGCGAGGGATATCAGGTGGTGTTTCTGGATATCTGCATGGAAGGCACAAACGGCATCGAGACGGCGCGGCAGCTGCGCGCCGCAGATCCGGAGCTGCTCATCGTGTTTGTGACATCCTCGCCGGAGTATGTGTGGGATGCCTTTCCGGTGCATCCGTTCGACTACCTGCTCAAACCGTATAAAGAAGAAAAGTTTGACCATCTGGCAGGGGAGCTGCGGCGGGTGCTGGGGCGGCAGCAGCCGGAGCTGGAGGTGCGCATTGCCCGCCAGACCGTGCATCTGCCGCTGAAAAAGATCCACTATGCCATGGCCCAGAACCATTTTGTAAAGGTCGTTACCGACGACGGCGAGTGCCGCGCTGCGGCAAACTTTGCACAGGTGCAGGAACAGCTGATGACCCAGCCGGATTTTCTGGTGTGCAACCGAGGGATCATCATCAACATGTCCAAGGTGCTGCGGTTCGACGGTGAATGCATTGAAATGCTGGATGGAGCCCGCCTGCCAGTGCGGCAGAAGGATAAAAAAAGCCTGCTGGCACAGTTTACGCAGTATCAGTTCCGCAATATGCAGCGGCAGATGTGAGCCCGTAGAGGAGGAATGCTTGTGAATTTTGCATTGTTTGGACGGTTTTTTCTGGAATTTGCAATGATGTATCCGGCAGAATACCTCTGCCTTGCCTCGCTGCAGGAGCACCTGCGTGCGCCGCGTAAAACCTATGCCATCGGTGCATCGGTGATCACACTGATGAGTCTGGCTGGCGCAGCGGTGTGCAGCATGCTGGACATAGAAACGAACTTCCTGCTCATCCCGCTGCTCATCATCAGCTTCTGGCTGCTGCGCTGGCGCACCGACCGGGAAGTATCAATCAGTCAGACCATGTTTCTGTTCTCGGTGTCGGCAGTGATGATGTCTGTGTGCACCCTGCTTGCCGTCGTGCTGAACGCAGAAGCCGAGCTGGACAATGCACTGCCGGTGTTTCTGCCCAGCACCTCGGTCATCTGCCTGACCCTCTCGGTGATACTCAGCACGATTTTTCGCTTTACAGCAGTGCGCTGGAGCCGGTGGCTGCTGCAGGAGTACCACGGCGAAGCGTTCTGGGAGTCGGCATGGCCGCTGCCGGCGCTGTACGCGGCGTTTCTGGTGTTCTGCATGCCGAAGGAGATCGGTATCGTCCTGATGAACCGCATCCGCATCATTGCAGTGCTGGCGGTGAGCATCTCACTGCTGGGCATCTTTCTGCTGCTGTACGAGATGTACCACGTGGCAAAGGAATACACCCGCAGTTCTCAGCTGGATCGTGAAAACCAGCTGCTGGCCGTCGAGTCCCGCCGCTATATGGAGCTGCGCAGCTATCTGGAACAGACCCGCCACCTGCGGCACGATTTCCGCCAGCATCTGCATGTGATCTCCGGCCTGACCGAGGCCGGGCGGCTGGACGAACTGAAAAGCTACCTGAGCCAGTACGAGAGCGAGCTCAGCGATGCCCGGCCCACCCTGTGTGCCAACGCTGCGGTGGATGCGCTTGCCGGCCACTACGATTATGAGGCCCGGAGACAGGGCATTCCGGTGGAATGGAAACTGGAACTGCCCAGATTCCTGCCCCTGCCGGAAGCCGACCTGTGCACCATTCTTGGCAATCTGCTGGAAAATGCGCTCCATGCCAGCCAGAAGCTGCCGCCGGAAGAACGGCAGGTCAAGGTGCTGGCCCGGATGCTCAGTCCGGCCATGATGGGCTTAATGGTGGAAAACCGCTACGATGGCGTGCTGAAAAAGCAGGGCCGCGTTCTGCACTCCACCAAACATGACGGACAGGGCATCGGCCTTGTTTCCGTCGAAACTGCCGTGCACAGGTATAACGGCAATCTGACGGTGGAAACGGGCGGCAACGTTTTCCGGGCCAATGTGCTGCTGAACCTGTAGAATATTCCTGCCCTCAGGCACCGGCTTTTTTGCACAAGCCGGTGCTTTTTGGTTGCACTTTCCCCGGGAAATCGGTATACTTAAACGAAAGACTGGGTACAGCAGGGCAGGAGGGGAGCGTATGGCACCGAACAAAACTACGCGGGGCGGGATCTCCCTGCGCCGCAGGGTCACGGCATGGCTTGCCGCGATTTTGCTGGTAACGATGCTTTCCAACGGCATCGCCACGGTGGTGGGTCAGTGGGCCGTGCGCGCCTTTGACGCGCTGCTGGCCGACAACGCCGCCTGTTACACGGTGCAGGATGCCATCAAGGACGAAACACAGGCTTTTGCACGCTATGTGCGGCAGCCCACCTCGGAAAGTGAGCAGGTCTACACCGCCGCCTGCGCTGCGGCCGAACAGAGCCTTGCGGCCCTGCCCTTCGATTATGCCCGCATCGGTGCGGAACGCTATGCCCGCACATGGAACCTTTTACAGGGCTACGAGGGCTACCGGCAGGAACGGGACGCCTTTTTACGGCTTTCGCCCTCAGCGGATACCTACATCGAACGGATGTACCATGTGATGGCCCTGCAGGATTATCTTGCCGAGTATGCACTGCGGCTGACGCAGGCCACACTGGAACAGGAAAATACCCTTTACAGCAGCACGGCAGCCCACATCCGGCATCTGCCGTGGCTGTATCTGGGGCTGTTCCTGACGGCGGCAGCACTGATGGTGCTGCTGGTGCGGGGGCTGAGCCGCGCGGTGGTGCGCCCGCTGCTGGAGCTGGCGCAGGCTTCCCGCAGCATTGCCGAGGGGGATCTTTCCGGTCCGGATCTGCCGGTAAAAAGCAGCGACGAGGTGGGGCGGCTGACAGGCACCTTCAACCAGATGAAGCACGCCATGGCCCAGCAGCTGAGCACCCAGCAGGCCCTGCACCGGGAAGAGGTGCGGAACCTTGCGCTGGAAAAAGATCTGGAACACACCCGGCTGGAAGTGCTCAAGAGTCAGGTGAACCCGCATTTTCTGTTCAATACCCTGAACATGATCTCCTGCATGGCCCGACTGGAGGACGCTTCCACCACCGACCAGATGATCGTGCATCTGGGCAGCCTGTTCCGGCACAATCTGCGCACCAAGCGTCAGCAGATCACACTGGAAGAGGAACTGGACGGGCTGGAAGATTATATCTATCTGCAGCAAATGCGGTTCGATGGACGCATTACGGTGGAAAAGAGCATCCGGGTGCAGCCTGCGGCGGTGCTGGTGCCGTCCTTTATACTGCAGCCGGTGGTGGAAAATGCATACTCTCACGGGCTCAAGTCCTGCGAGGAAGGCGGGCGCATCCTGCTGCGGGCATGGATGCAGGGCAGCGTGCTGGTGCTCACGGTCGCGGACAACGGCAGGGGAATGACGGCAGAGGAACTGGATACCCTGCAGGCCCGGATTGCCCAGAGTGAGCAGACCGGCCGCAGCATTGGCCTTGGCAATATTTCCCGCCGCATCGGGATGCTGTATCCGGGCGGCAAAATGCAGGTATACAGCCGCGCAGGCCGCGGCACGGTGGTACGGTTTGAGATCCCACAGACGCAGTGGACGGAAGAAAGGGAGGGAGAACCTTCGTGAAGTGCAAATTGCTGGTGGCAGAGGATGAATTGATCGAGCGCAAGGTGCTGTGCAAGACGCTGCAGAAATATCTGGGGGATCTGATCAGCCTGTACGAGGCGAAAAACGGCAGGGAAGCCATGGAGCTCTTTGCCCGCGAAGCACCGCAGGTGGCGGTTCTGGACATCGAAATGCCCGGCTTCACCGGGCTGGAAGTGGCCCGCAAGATCCGTGAGACAGACAAAAATTGTGCGATCCTGTTCCTGACCGGATTTGACAAGTTTGACTACGCGCGGCAGGCAATCTCCGTGCGGGCCATGGAGTATCTGCTCAAGCCCTACAACGAGCAGGAACTGGTGTTTGCGGTGGAGGAAGCCATCCGGCAGGTGTCGGTGCAGCTGCCTGCCCGCCCGCTGCAAGCCCCTGTGCCGGAGGAGCCTGTCCGCCCAGAGGAGGACGGGGACATGCGTACCGCCATCATCCGGGCCGAGATCGGCAGCTTTATCGATGCCCACTATCGGGAAGACATCTCCATGCAGGATGCCGCAGCTGCCCTGCGTTACTCGGATGCTTACTTCTGCAAGCTGTTCAAACAGTGTTTCAAGGTGAACTTTTCGGCCTACCTGAACGAATACCGGGTGAACAGGGCCCGCCAGCTGATGCTGGACCCGCGCCTGAACATGAAGGACATCGGTGCGGCTGTGGGCTACAGCGATGCCAACTATTTTACAAGGGTGTTCAAGCGCCTGACGGGCCAGACCCCTTCGGAGTACCGCATGGCCGCAGCGGAAAAAGCGGTACAAGGATAAAACGGATATAAAAGAAGCACTCGTTCTTTCCTGCCTGTCAGCAGGAGAAGGACGGGTGCTTCTTTGTTTTTGCCAGTTTCTTTCGTCTGAGGGATGCAAAAATTGTACTTGGATACAACAAAGATAAAATCGTGCTGCGTTTCGCAAAATAATCCGGTTTCGCAAAAATTCACGGTTTGTTAAAATCTAATCATAGAAAAAGAGAGAAAAGAGAGGATGCAATTCATGAAGAGAAGAACGTTTCTGTCGCTGATGGGCGCTGCGGCACTGACCAGTGGCATGATGTTCACCGGCTGCGGAGCAGGCTCCGACGGCGATGACCGCAAGATCGTGCGCATCGGCCATGTGCAGTCCCAGACCCACCCGGATCATCTGGGACTGGAAGCCTTTGCCAACTACATCAACGAGAAACTGGGCGACAAGTACCGCGTGGAAGTGTACCCCAGCGAGCTGCTGGGCTCTCAGACCGAAATGGTGCAGCTGACCCAGACCGGCGCCATCGACTTTGTGGTGGCATCCACTGCCATCATGGAGACCTTCAGTGCCAAGTACCAGATCTTCAACCTGCCGTATCTGTTCTCCGGCGTGGAAGCCTACCACGAGGCCATGGACGACCCCGAGGTGACCGATCCCATTTTCAAGACTACCTCCAAGGCCGGTCTGGAAACGGTGGCATGGCTGGATGCGGGCACCCGCAACTTCTACACCATCAAGACCCCCATCAACCAGCCTTCCGACCTGAAGGGCCTGAAGATCCGCGTGCAGCAGTCGCCCACCAACGTGGAAATGATGCGCCTGCTGGGCGGCACGGCCACCCCTATGGGCTTCGGTGATGTGTATACCGCACTGCAGGCCGGTATTCTGGATGGTGCCGAGAACAACGAGCTGGCCCTGACGGATAACGGCCACGGTGATATCTGCAAGTATTACTCCTACGATATGCACCAGATGGTGCCGGATCTTCTGGTGGCAAACTACGCCTTCCTGAACGGGCTCAGCGACGAGGAGCGCGCCATCTTTGAAGAGGGCTTTCAGATCGTAAAGAGCACCGAGCAGGATGCATGGGAGGATGCTGTGGCCGAGGCCAAGGACAAGGCTGAGAATGAGCAGCATGTCAACTTCATCTATCCGGACACGGCACCGTTCCAGGAGGCCATGGCCCCCCTGCACGATTCCGTGCTGGCAGCAAATCCGGAGCTGCAGCCCATTTATGATCGGATCCAGCAGCACAACGCTGCCCATACTGCGGACTGAGGAGGAGCATCATGGAAAAACTGAGAAATACTCTGAACAAGCTGCTCAACCTGCTGGCAGGCCTGAGCATGACGGTCATGGTGGTGCTGACTACCTATCAGGTCATCGTCCGTTACATCTTCAATTCGCCCTCCACATGGTCGGAAGAGCTGGTGGGCTATCTGTTCGGCTGGAGCACCATGCTGGGCGCTACCATCGTTTCCGGTGAGCGCGGCCACATGAACATCCCCGTGCTGGTAGACCGGTTCAACCCCACCATGCGCAAGGCGTTCCACATCTTTGCCGAGGTCATCGCCTTCATCTTCTCTGCTGCCATTCTGGTCTTCGGCGGTTTTCAGGTGTCCAAGCTGGCAATGGGCCAGCAGACTTCCTCGCTGGGCGTGGCCGTGGGTGTGTTCTACTGGGTCATGCCGGTCTGCGGCGTGATCATTCTGGTGTATTCTGTGCTGAATATTATCGGCATCGCCAACGGCTCCATCTGTCTGGATGCCCCGGAGGATGCAGACTTTGCAAAGGTGGAAGCCGAGATGGCTGCCGATGCTGACAAGGAAAACAAGGAGGACTAAGCTGTGGCAATTCAAGCATTACTCGTGATCCTGGCAGTGCTGCTGGTGCTGCTGTTTCTCGGCGTGCCTATCTCGTACGCCATTGCAGTCTCTTCGCTGACTGCCATCCTTTCTTCCATCGACCTGAACGTGGCTGTGCTGACGGCTGCTCAGCGCACCTTTGTGGGTATGAGCAAGTTCAGCCTTACCGCCATCCCGTTCTTCATTCTGGCGGGCAACATCATGAATCAGGGCGGCATCGCCAAGCGTCTGGTGGATTTCGTCATGGCCATTCTGGGCAAGCTGCCCGGCGCATTGCTGGTGACCAACATCGGCACCAACGCCCTGTTCGGCGCCATTTCCGGCTCCGCCTCCGCCGCGGCTGCTGCCGTCGGCTCCATGATTCGCGACGGTGCCGAGGAGCAGGGCTACGATCCCGCCGTTACTGCTGCCACAAACGCCGCCTCTTCCTGCTCCGGCCTGCTGATCCCGCCGTCCAACGCTCTGATCACCTACTCTTTGGCGTCCGGCGGTACCTCTGTGGCTGCGCTGTTCATGGCCGGTTACATCCCCGGCATCATCTGGGCACTGTGCTGCTGTGTGGTGGGCGTGCTGCTGGCTGTCAAGCTGGGCTATAAAGGCACTCCCGGCAAGTTCGACTGGAAAAATCTCGGCGTATGCACCCTGCGCGCCCTGCCTTCTCTGTCCCTGATCATCGTGGTCATCGGCGGCATCATCGGCGGCGTGTTCTCCGCCACCGAGGGCTCTGCCATCGCGGTCGTCTACGCGCTGGTGCTGGCTTTCTGCTACCGCTCCATCAACCTGAAGAGCCTGTGGAAGATCATTGTGGACTCTGCCAAGATGTCCGGCATGGTGGTGTTTCTGGTGGGTGTTTCCAACATTCTGGGCTGGGTCATGGCTTTCTTGCAGATCCCGGATGCTGTGGCGGCTGCCCTGCTCAGCCTGACCAGCAACAAGTATGTGATCCTGCTTATCATGAACGTGATCCTGCTGGTGTCCGGCACCTTCATGGACGTGACCCCGGCCATCCTTATCTTCACCCCGCTGTTCCTGCCCATCTGCCAGAGCTTTGGCATGAGCACGGTACAGTTCGGTCTGATCCTCGTGTATAACCTGTGCATCGGCAATATCACTCCGCCCGTGGGCAATGCACTGTTTGTGGGCATCAAGGTGGGCCGCACCTCGCTTGCCAAGGTCATGCCGTACATGCTCATGTACTATGTGGCCATCATCGGCGGTCTGCTGCTGGTTACCTTTATCCCGGCAGTGTCTACCGCACTGCCTCAGGCAATGGGCCTGATGTAACTGAGACATCTCCTTTTTCTTCTCCTAAAAGGCGGTACCTGCTTTGCGGCGGGCACCGCCTTTTCCTGTTGCACAACCCTGTGCCGCTGCGGTATACTATCAGCAAAAGGGGAGTGAGACAAGATGCGTAGACGGACTTTTCTGGCCGGGCTGGGCCTTGCTGCGCTGCAGCTGGCAGGCTGTGCCGCGCAGCAGCAGACCGTGCCGGACTTTGTGCTGACCTATGCCGACAACCAGCCTGCCGGGTATCCCACCACGCAGGGTGCGCAGTATTTTGCAGACCTTGTGCAGCAGCAGACCGGGGGCAGGGTGGTCGTTCAGATCAAGGCAAACGGCGAGTACGGCTCAGAGCAGCAGGTGTGGGAGCAGCTTGCCATTGGCGGCGTGGATTTTGCGCGTGTGTCACTGTCGGTGGCCGCTGATGATCTGCCCCGGCTCAACGTGCTGCTGCTGCCGTATCTCTACCGGGATGCCGACCATATGTGGCGTGTGCTGGATGGCAGCATCGGGGAGGCGTTTTTGCAGAATTTTACCGCGCAGGGCATGGTGGGCCTGAGCTGGTATGACGCAGGTGCACGCTCCTTCTATGCCCGTCAGCCGGTGCGCAGCCTGAGCGACCTGCAGGGCAAGACCATCCGCGTACAGGACTCCCAGATCGTGATCGATATGATCCGCCTGCTGGGTGCAGTGCCGGAAACTTCGGCCTACAGTGACGTCTACTCGGCCTTTGAGACCGGACAGATCGATGCTGCTGAGAACAACTGGCCAGCCTACTATTCCATGGAGCACTACAAGGTGGCGCGGTACTACATGGCCGATGAACACAGCCGCGTGCCGGAGGTGCAGCTTGCTTCCGGCCGCACATGGAATGCACTGCCGGAGGAATACCGGCAGATCCTGCAGGAATGCGCCCGGGCATCGGCACAGTATGAGCGCCAGCTCTGGGCACAGGAGGAAACAACGGCCCGCGAAGCGGCGTTGGCGGGCGGGTGCCGGGAATTGCCGCTGCCCGAAGAAGAAATGCAGAACTTCCGGCAGCTGGTGCAGCCGCTGTACCAGAAATACTGTGCCGACTATCTGCCGCTGGTGGAAGAGATACAGCGGAATTGAGGCCGCTAAAGCATGATTCAAAAATACTCTCTTAATATTTCCTAAGAAATCTTTCGTGGAAAACGCGGCAGCGGGCTGGTATACTGAAAGAAATGAATGAAAACTGGGAGGAAAAGAGAATGGCAGGACAGACGATTCTGATCGTGGAGGACGACCCGGACATCCGGGACGGTGTGCGCATCCTGCTGGCAGGGGAAGGCTATCATATTCTGGAAGCGGAAAACGGCCTGCGGGCATTGGAACTGTTCAACCCGGAGGTGGATCTTGTTATTCTGGACATCATGATGCCGGGCATGAGCGGCCTGCGTGTATGTGAGGAGCTGCGCAAGAACTCAACGGTGCCCATCCTGTTCCTCACCGCAAAATCGCAGGAATCCGATAAGCTGTTGGGCCTGACTGCGGGCGGCGACGACTATCTGGCAAAACCCTTCTCCTTTACGGAGCTCAGTGCCCGGGTCAAGGCACTGCTGCGCCGGTACTGCGTCTATCTGGGCAAGGAGCAGGCACCGCAGAAGCCGCGCAACACCACGCTGGAAGCGCACGGCGTGCGGCTTGCGCTGGACTGCAACCGGGTGTGGGTGGATGAGCGGGAGGTGGACCTGACCGAGACCGAATACAAGATCCTGCGGCTGCTGATGCAGAACCCGCAGCGCATCTATTCCATCCAGGTCATCTACGAAACAGTGTGGAACGAGCCTTATTATTATGTCTCCAACGGCACGGTGATGGTGCACATCCGTAATCTGCGCATGAAGGTGGAGGATGATCCGCAAAAACCCGCCCGTATCTGTACCGTGTGGGGCAAAGGCTACCGCTTTGCTGCCGGAGAGGAAGGCCGCTTATGAAAGAGCATCACGGCCTTGCAAAGCAGTTCATACGCATCATTGCGCTGGCGGCGCTGGAAAGCGTGCTGCTGCTGACAGTATCGCAGGTGGTGCTTGCCAAGGGGCTGCGCTTCTGGTTCAGCCGCGCGGAGGTACAGCAGCACGCCACCCAGAAACAGGTGCAGGAGCTGCAGAGCTATGTGACCGAACATCACCTTGACAGTACCGATGTAAAGGAATTGACAGACTGGAGCCATAAGCGGCGCTATACCCTGCTGGAACTCTACCGGGGCCAGACGATGATCTACTCTTCGTTTGCACCCAAAGACGGGATGATCTCGTTTCTGCCGCAGAACGGCACATCGGATCAGAACCCGGGTGTTCTGGTGGATAAGACCGGCTTTTACGATTGGCTGCCCTGCTACACGCTCACCTTTGCAGACGGCGAGGTGAGCGCGATGCTCTATTACAACGGCTTCAATACCTATTACGGCACCGGGTGCGAAATCCTGCTTTGCCTGTGCATCTTATGGTGGTTCCCGAGCCTCTTCCTGCTGCACTGCCGCAGGATCGTGCGCTACGTCGTGCAGCTCAGCGAGGAGATCCAGGCCATGGAGGGCGGCGATCTGGATCACCCCATTACCATCCGCGGCAGCGACGAGATCACCACGCTGGCGTCCTGTCTGGACTCCATGCGGGTGACCTTGCGCCAGCAGCAGGAAGAGGAGGCGCAGGCGTCGGCCAAGGTGAAAAACCTCATCACCGAAATGTCTCACGACCTGCGCACGCCGCTGACCACCCTGCTGCTGTATACCGAGATCCTGCGCTGCCGCAAGTACGAAACGCCGGAACAGGCCGACAATTACCTGAACAAGATCGACGCGAAGGCTCGGCAGATCAAGCAGCTTTCGGATAATCTGTTCGAGTATGCGCTGGTCACCCGGGATACCGTGGCCGTGCTGGACCCGCCCGCACATTTTTCAGCCGTGTTTGAAGAGCCGCTCACGGAAATGGTGGAAACGCTGCAGCAGCGCGGCTTTGCCTGCGCGCTGGAACTGGGCGATGAGGACGTGCTGCTCTCGGTCAGCGGGCAGTATGTGCGCCGCATTCTGGATAACATCACCTCCAATCTGCTCAAGTATGCAGATCCGGACAGGGATGTTGTCGTGCGCTTCGTGCAGGAGGGAAGCAAAGCGGGGCTTTGTTTTGAGAACTGCGTGCTGCCGGTGCCTGCTTCCTCAGAGAGCACCAAGGTGGGCCTGCCCAGCATCGAAACCATGATGGAAAAAATGCAGGGTGTCTGCCGCATTGAGCAGCCGGAGGGCGTTTTCCGCATGACACTGCTGTTCAAAACAGCAAAAGAGTAAATTTAGAACTGCTGCATGAGAGTGCGGCAGTTTTTTTGTTGTCAGCTGCTGTACCCTCTCAGCTTTGGCGGTGCGGAAAAGGATGTGGCTTTGCAGGGGCTTTCCCCATGGAAAAGCTGACGCTGTCTTTTTTCATCTTAACCACTCTTAAGAAATTCCTGCCCCTTTTCCTAAGAATCATCCTGTATACTTCCAGATATTGGCGGGGGAGTACCACCGCTGTACACAATACAGGAGGGGCGATACAATGCTGCGAAAGAAAAACAGCGAGCCGGCGCAGCTGCCGGAGGCCCGGCAGGAGCTGCTGGGATTTGAAAGCCCGGCGGCGCAGCCGGGCAAAAAAGACCCGAAACAGTTTTTGAAGCACAACTGGAAAAAGATCACGGCGGTGGTGTGCGTGGCGGCGGTGGCCGCTGCGGTGCTGCTGCCCAAAACCAGCAAAAAAGACGTGCAGGCCAGCACCCAGTATGTGGAAGCAGCGCTGGAACGGCGGGATATCACCAACACCTTCAGCGGTTCCGGAACCATTTCCGCAGCCAATACCTATACGGTCAAGTCGCTGGTGAAGGGTACCGTGCTCACCGCCGATTTCGAGGTGGGTGATACCATCGAAAAGGGAACGGTGCTGTATACCATCGACAGCTCAGACGTTGCCACCAGCGTGGAAAAGGCCCAGCTCGCTCTGGAGCAGGCGCAGCGCAGCTACGACGATGCCGCCGATGCCCAGTACATCCGCAGTGTCATTGGCGGCACGGTGGCTTCCATCAAGGTCAAGGCCGGTGACTACGTGACCGCCGGGCAGGAGATCGCCACCGTGCGGGACGATTCCAGCCTGCTGCTCACGCTGGAATTCCCGGCGGCAGATGCTTCCAATTTTGCCGTGGGTCAGGCTGCACAGGTCATGCTCAACGGTACCTTTGAGACCCTTCCCGGCACGGTGCAGGCTGTGGCCGGCACCGACACCATCAGCAGCGGCAATCTGCTGGTGCGCACCGTGACCATTGCGGTGCCGAACAACGGCAGCCTGACCACTGCACAGGCAGCATCGGCCTCCATCAATGGCGTCAGTGCGCTGGCCTCGGCCCGGTTCGATTACCAGCACCAGCAGACCGTCACAGCCACCACCAGCGGCACCGTGTCCGCTGTCTGTGTCAAAGAGGGCACCGCCGTTGCGGCGAACACGGCCATTGTGCAGCTTTCCGGCGCCGAGCTGAGCAGGCAGGTGCAGTCCGCTGCCGACAGTCTGCTGAACGCACAGCTTTCCATGAGCGACACCGAAAAACAGATGGAAAACTATACCATCACCTCGCCCATCAGCGGCACCGTGATCCAGAAGAATGTCAAGGCCGGTGACACTGTGGGCACCGACACAGCTTCCAGCGAGACGCTGTGCACCATCTACGATCTGAGCTATCTGGAAATGACCCTGAATGTGGACGAGCTGGAGATCCTCTCCATCAAGGAGGGACAGACCGTCACCATCACCGCAGACGCCATCTCGGACCGCACCTTTACCGGCGTGGTCACCAGCGTTTCCGCTGCAGGCACCACCACCGGCGGCACCACGACCTACCCGGTGACCATCCGCATTGATGATACCGGCGATCTGCTGCCCGGCATGAATGCCACGGCCGAGATCGAGGTGAGCAGTGCCGAGAACGCCCTCACCATTCCCAATGGCGCGGTGGTGCGCGGCAATTACGTGCTTGTCACAAAGGACTCGCCCAGTGCCGTCAACGCCGTGCAGGATATGACTGCGCCGGACGGCTATGTGTACGTAAAGATCACCACCGGCACCAGCGACAACGATTCGATCGAGGTGACCGGCGGCCTGCAGGAGGGCGACACCATCGCCTACGATGCCGACGCCGCTGAAAAGCAGAACGCCAGCGACAGCATGGAATTCATGGTGGGCCCGGGCGGCACCATCGCCTACGATGCCGACGCTGCTGAAAAACAGAACGCCAGCGACAGCGGCGGGCACGGCAGAGGGAACGGAGGCCCGGGAGGTGGCTTCTGATGAGTGCCCTCATTGAATTTGATCATGTGTGCAAGTATTACCAGATGGGCGATACCCTTGTAAAGGCTGCAGATCACATTTCGATGCAGATCAACAAGGGCGAGTTCGTGGCCATCGTGGGCCAGTCGGGCTCCGGCAAATCCACCTGCATGAACATCATCGGCTGTCTGGATGTGCCCACGGCGGGCACCTATAAACTCAATGGCCGGGATGTGGGCAGAATGAGCCGCGATGAACTGGCCGAGATCCGCAACGAGCTGCTGGGCTTCATTTTTCAGCAGTATAACCTGCTGCCCAAGCTCAGCCTGATGGAAAACGTGGAGGTTCCGCTGGTGTATGCCGGGGTGCCGCGCGGGGAGCGTCACTGCCGTGCCGCCGCAGCACTGGAACGGGTGGGCCTTGGAGATAAGCTCCGGAACAAGCCCAACCAGCTTTCCGGCGGTCAGCAGCAGCGTGTTTCCATCGCGCGGGCACTGGCAGGCCGTCCGGCTGTCATTCTGGCCGACGAGCCCACCGGCGCACTGGACAGCCACACCGGCCGTGAGGTACTGAAAATGCTGCAGGAGCTGCACCGGCAGGGCAATACCGTGGTGCTCATCACCCACGATAACTCCATTGCCGTGCAGGCCCGGCGCATCATCCGGCTGGAGGACGGCCATGTGGTGTACGACGGCGATGCCCACGCACCCGAAGCCGTGGTGCAGCCCGGCTGTGGGATCAGGACGGAACAGGAGGGGAGCGCATCATGATCTATGAGACCTTCCGCGAGGCTGTCCAGAACATCTGGAGCAACAAGTTCCGCACCTTCCTCACCATGTTGGGCATTATCATTGGCGTGACGGCGGTCATCGTCATCGTGGGTCTGGGCAACGGCATGACCCAGAGCATCGCGTCCAGCTTTGCAGACCTTGGCACCAATATCATCAGCGTGCAGGTCATGGGCTACGGCTCCCGCTCGGTGGAGGTGGAGGATGTTTACAGCCTCGTGGATGCCCACCCGGATTTGTTCGAGGCTGTGTCGCCTACGGCCAGCATCAACAGCACCGTGAAGGTGGGCACCACCAGCTACAGCAATACCTCCGTCAAGGGCGTGAGCGAGAGCTATCTTGGGATGAGCGGCTACATCGTCCGCGTCGGGCGCGGTATCAACTATGTGGATCTGACCGACAACAAGAAGATCTGCGTTGTGGGCGACTATATCAGCCGTGTGGCCTATGGCGGCAATGCCGTGGGCCAGACCATCAAGATCGGCTCGGAGAAATATACGATTGTGGGCGTACTGGAAGCCAAGGTGACAGACACCTCGGATCAGGAGGGCAGCAGCGATGATATCGTTCTGCTGCCCTACACCACGGCGCTCCGCGTTTCAAAGACCAGCACCGCCAGCTCCTACGCTGTCACCGTGACCAGCGAGGACAACATTTCCGAAGCGAAGACCGTACTGGAAAATGGTCTGCAGGAGCTGCTCAATTCCGATGAGGGCTACATGGTCACCAGCATGAGCGAAATGCTGGATATGATGACCTCCATGGTGAACATGGTCGTCACCATCCTCACAGCCATTGCGGCGATCTCGCTGCTGGTGGGCGGCATCGGCATCATGAACATCATGATGGTGTCCGTCACCGAGCGCACCCGTGAGATCGGCATCCGCAAGGCGCTGGGTGCGAAGGAACGGGTCATTCTGGGCCTGTTCGTCACCGAAGCTGCCACCACTTCCGCCTTTGGCGGCGTGCTGGGCATCGGTCTCGGCTATCTGCTTTCCGCGCTCGCCAACAGGATCCTGCCGCTGGTCATGAGCGATATGGAAATGACTGTGTCGCCGTCCCTTGGCTCGGTGGCTGTGGCCTTTGGCATTTCGGTGGGCATCGGTGTGCTGTTCGGCTACCTGCCCGCAAAGCGTGCGGCCCGGCTGAACCCCATCGAAGCGCTGCGCTATGACTGATAACCCTCTCACCGGCACGGTCCGCTTGCAGCGGCGCAATGCCGGAGCTCTCCCAAAGGGCGAGCCCAAAATTAAGGAGGCAACTATGAAAAAACGATTTCTCGCACTGCTGCTGGCGGTGTGCATCGGCGTGTCCGTGCTGGTGCTGCCGGCTTCGGCAGCGGGCTCCAACACGGCGGTGCAGACGGCGGTGACGCTGGGCGCTTTCTCCACCGAGGAAGCGGCCGGGCTGAGCACGCCGCTCACCCGCGGGCAGCTGGCAAAGCTGCTGGTGGCCTTTTCTGCCTACCACGATAACGCCAATACGCAGGGCAGCATCGGTACCCTGTATACCGATGTGAACGGCAGCAGCGCTGATGCGCCCTATATCCGCATTGCAGTGCAGCAGGGCTGGATGAGCGGCTACACCGACGGTTCCTTCCGCCCGGATAACACCGTCACGCTGGAAGAAGCCTGCACTGCCGCCCTGACCCTGCTGGGCTACGATATCACCACCCTGACCGGTGGTTTTCCGGCAGCACAGCTGAACAAGGCCAATGCCATCGGCCTGCGGAGCAATCTGGGCTGCACGCAGGGCCAGACCATGACTCTGGAAGAGGGCGCAGTGCTGCTGTACAATGCCCTTACCGCAAATACGGCAGACGGCAGTGTGTACGGCACCACGCTGGGCTACACCGTGACGAACGGTCAGGTGGATGTTTCCTCCATCCTGCTCAGCAGTCTGGAGGGCCCCTTTGTGGCATCCGAGGGTGAGAGCCTGCCCTTTGTGCCAGAGGCCATCTACCGCAATGGCAGTGTGAGCACCTCGGCACAGCTTTCCGCCTATGACGTATACTATTACAATGCCAGCGCAAAGACGGTGTGGATCTACACCCGCAAGGCAGCAGGCCGTATCACGGCGGTGTCGCCCAGCGCCAGCGCACCCACCTCTGTTACCGTGGCAGGCACCAGCTACACCATTGCAAGCTCCTCGGCGGCGGCACAGCTGTCCAGCCTGAACGGCGGCGGCGTGGGGCAGGTGGTCACCCTGCTGCTGGGCATGAACAACGAGGCCGTTGCGGTGCTGACTGGCGATGAAGCGGACGAAGTGTTCTATGGTGTGGTGCAGACCGCCGCCCGCAGCCTTGTGGAGGAAAACGGTGCGGACGTCCGGCAGGCGGTGGCAGTCAAGTGCACTGACGGCGTTACCCGCACCGTGAATGTGGACAAAAGCCTGAATTACCCGGCGGGCTGGATGGTGAAGATCACGGTGAACGCCGAGGGTGAACAGGTGGAGACCATCACCAAAACCAGCACCTCCGGCACCATCAATGCAGACGGCACTGCTCTGGGCGGCACTGCCCTTGCAGACGACGTAGAAATTCTGGATACGACATCGGAGGGTGTGGCTGGGACGGTAAGTCCCAGCCGCCTATCGGGGGTAACACTTTCTGACGCCGATGTGCGCTACTACACCACCAACGAAAACGGCCAGATCGACCGCCTGATCCTGAACGATGTGACCGGTGATCTGTGGACCTATGGCGTGCTGGATGATGTGAAGAATCTCATCAACAACACCACGACCACCACCAGCGGAACGACCTCCTCCGGCATGACGGTCAGCACGGCGATCAAAAAGCTCACAGGGAACGACAGCACCACTGGCACGACCGGCAGCAGCACCACCACGACCACGACGGATGATTCCCAGATCATCAGCGATGTGGCGGATATCGTGCTGCCCAGCACCGGCGATCTTTTGTGGGGCCTTGTGGACGGCAGCATTGGCAGCAGCCTGTGGGAAAGCGTGACCGGCAGCACCGATAAACTGGCAAGCTACCTGCTCAAACTGGGCGCCAACAATACCAGCGGCAGCCTGAGCACCGTGCTCAACTATCTGGGAAGCGGTGCAGATTACGTGTGCTACGTGAACGGCAAACAGACGACCTACAAGACCAGTACCAAATATCCGGTGCTGGCAGGCGGCATCGCCATTGGCACCAGCACCTCCGGTACGGTCAAGTCCATGACGCAGCTGCTGCCCGTAGTCATTGACAAGGTGGGTGCGGCCTCGGTCATGAGCGGAAACAAAAAGTACGAAACTGCCGATGAGATGCAGGTGTATCTGTGGTATAAAGGCACCTACTATCCCACCACTCTTTCTCAGGTGAACGGTGAGGAGTACACCCTCATCGGCTGGTACGATGGCGGCCTGCGCGCGGCAGGCGGCAAGATCCGTGTGCTGATCGCGGTCAGGAAAAATTGAATCCGGTCCCGCCCTCCCCGATGGGAGGGCTTTTGCTGTCCGCACAGCGCATACGGTCAAGCTGAAAAATGAATAAAATTTACGCACGTGATGATATCATTTTAGGGTGATTGAGCAAAGAATCGAAAGAAGTCCCATAATCATATTGACATAATGGGTAATGGGGTGTAAACTACATGCATCGGGTCGAGCAAATCCGAAAATTGAGATCATTCAGGGAGGAAACGGCTATGATGTGTTGTTGCGCAATGTGTTGTTGTACCGCAAACGCTTCCCGGACCGGCCGCCCTGCAGTATGGTATGCCGTGTGAGCATATCTGCAAATTCTGTGTGGGAACACGCAGAGAGATCTGACGCTGACCGCCTGGGAGCTTACTCGAAGAGGGAGCTTCCGGGCGTTTTGTTTTGACCCGCAAATCAGGATACAAGGGAGGAATCCGGCAATGGACTGGAATGCGATCCAGCAATATTTGCCGCTCTACCAGAAAGCAGCCGTGCTGACGGTACGGCTGGGCGTTGCAGGCATCATCTTTGCCATCATCATCGGGCTTGCGTGCGCGGTGATCCAATACGACAAGGTGCCGGTGCTGCGGCAGATCGTGGGTGTTTACATCCAGCTGTCCCGCAACACGCCGCTGCTGGTGCAGCTGTTCTTTATCTACTATGGCCTGCCTAAGGTGGGCATCCGGACCAATGCCGAGATCTGCGGCATCGCAGGTCTGGCGTTTCTGGGCGGCAGCTATATGGCCGAAGCATTTCGCAGCGGTCTGGAAGCCATCGAGCCCATCCAGACCGAGAGCGCCTACAGTCTGGGCATGGATCGTCTGCAGACCATGCGGTATGTGATCCTGCCGCAGGCAATGTCCACAAGTATGCCGGCCTTCATGGCAAACGTGATCTTCCTGCTCAAGGAGACCAGCGTGTTCAGCGCCATCAGCCTGATGGACCTGATGTTCACGGCCAAGGATCTCATCGGCATGTATTCCAAGACCATCGAATGCCTGTTCCTGCTGGTGGCGTTCTACCTCATCATCCTGCTGCCGGTGTCCATCGTGGGCAGCCTGATCGAAAGGAGGCTGCGCTATGCTGGATTTGGGTCTTGACGTCCTGTTCAAGGGCAAAAACATGGCCCGCCTGATGGGAGGTCTTGGCGTAGCTCTCAAGATCAGCGCGGCATCCGTGCTGATCAGCCTGCCGCTCGGCATTCTGCTGGGTGTGCTGATGACCTTCCGCAATCCCATCATCAAGGCGATCCTGCGGCTGTATCTGGAATTTATCCGTATCATGCCGCAGATGGTGCTGCTGTTCCTCGTCTACTTTGGCACCACCCGCGCGTTCGGGTGGAACCTTTCCGGCGAGACGGCATCGATTATCGTGTTCGTGCTGTGGGGCACTGCCGAAATGAGCGACCTTGTGCGCGGTGCACTGATCGCCATTCCGAAGCACCAGTACGAGAGCGCTGAAGCGCTGGGTATGAGCCGCATCCAGACCTACTGGTACATCGTCATCCCGCAGACGGTGCGCCGCCTGATCCCGCTGTCCATCAACCTGATCACCCGTATGATCAAAACCACCAGTCTGGTGCTGATGATCGGTGTGGTAGAGGTGATCAAGGTGGCCCAGCAGATCATTGAGGCCAACCGCACCGCCAGCCCCAATGCAGCTTTCGGCATCTATCTCACAGTTTTTGTGCTATATTTCCTTGCATGCTGGCCCATCAGCCTGCTGGCAAGCTATCTGGAAAAGAAATGGAAGTGACCGTGTATGGCAGAACCTATTTTGACCGTTGAACATCTGATCAAAGCCTACGGCGAGACCCCAGTTCTGGACGACATCAGCTTTGCCGTCAAGCCCGGTGAGGTCATCGTGGTGGTCGGCCCCTCGGGCTGCGGCAAAAGCACGCTGCTGCGCTGCCTGAACGGTCTGGAGCCCACCCAGAGCGGCCGTGTGCGTCTGGGCAGTGAGACCGTTGCCTACGGCGGCAAAAACCTCACCCAGCTGCGCCAGCGGATCGGCATGGTGTTCCAGAGCTACGAGCTGTTCCCGCACATGACGGTGCTGGACAATGTCCTGCTGGCCCCCACCAAGGTGCAGAAGCGCCCCAAAGCAGAGGTGCAGCAGGAGGCCGAGGCCCTGCTGGACCGCGTGGGTCTGCTTGCCAAGAAAAACAGCTACCCGCGTGAGCTTTCCGGCGGACAGAAGCAGCGCGTTGCCATCGTGCGCGCACTGTGTATGCACCCGGAGATCCTTCTGTTTGATGAAGTGACCGCTGCCCTTGACCCGGAAATGGTGCGCGAGGTGCTGGACGTTATGCTGGACCTTGCCAAGCAGGGCAAGACCATGATCATCGTTACCCACGAAATGCAGTTTGCCCGCGCCATTGCCAACCGTGTCATCTTCCTGGATGGCGGCAAGATCGTGGAAGAGGCTGCACCGGCCGAGTTCTTTGACCGGCCCAAGACCGAGCGCGCGCAGCGCTTCCTGCGCACATTCACGTTTGATGCTGTGAAATGAGTCACAGATCAAGATAAAGACTGCGGGTGTTTCGCAGCCAATGGGAAAGATTTTGTAAAGGAGAATCCACTATGAAACAGTCTAAAATTTCTCGTCGTTCCTTCCTGCTGGGTCTGGGCGCAGTGTCCGCTGCTGCCGTTCTGACCGCATGCGGCGGCTCTTCTTCTGCTTCCACCGCAACTGCAGCATCTGGCAGCGCAGCATCCGGCAGCAGCGTGGTCTACCGCACGCTGGATCAGATCAAGGAGTCCGGCACCATCAATATCGGTGTTTTCTCCGACAAGAACCCGTTCGGCTATGTGGATGAGAACGGTGAGTATCAGGGCTATGATGTCTATTTTGCCCGCCGTCTGGGCGAGGATCTGGGCGTAGAGATCAACTTTGTTTCTACCGAGGCTGCCAACCGCATCGAGTATCTGCAGACCGGCAAGGTGGATGTGATCCTGGCAAACTTCACCGTGACCCCCGAGCGCGCAGAGGAAGTGGACTTCGCTCTGCCTTACATGAACGTTGCACTGGGCGTCATTTCTCCGGACAGCAATATTATCACTACTCTGGACAACTGGAACGCTGACGATCAGATGATCGTCATTTCCGGCACCACTGCCGAGACCTACCTGACCAAGGAGTACCCCGACATTCCGCTGCAGAAGTACGATTCCTATGCAACGGCCAAGAATGCACTGGAGAACGGCAACGGCGTGGCATGGGCCAACGACAACACCGAGGTCATTGCATTTGCAAAGCAGAACCCCGGCTACACGGTCGGCATTCCCTCTCTGGGCAGTCAGGACACCATTGCTCCCGCTGTGAGCCAGGGCAACACCACCGTTCTGGATTGGCTGAACGAGGAGATCAAGGCTCTGGGCGAAGAAAACTTCTTCCACAAGGACTATGAGGAGACTCTGGTGGATACCTACGGCCTTGACTATGAGGATGAGCTGGTCGTTGAGGGCGGCGAGACCGCTTCCAGCGAGGCAGCAGCTTCTGAGGCTGCTGCTTCCGAAGTA
Source organism: Faecalibacterium sp. 3 (assembly GCF_048323735.1). Taxonomy (NCBI): domain Bacteria; kingdom Bacillati; phylum Bacillota; class Clostridia; order Eubacteriales; family Oscillospiraceae; genus Faecalibacterium; species Faecalibacterium sp. 3. The sequence continues at coordinate 2,297,477 of NZ_JBLWFN010000001.1, read as the reverse complement.
GCTTCCAGCGCAGCCGCACAGTAAATAAAAAACACCGAACGGGCAGGAGAGGGTTGAACCTTTCCTGCCCGTTTTTGCATTGCACCATCTGCCGGAACGTGCTATACTGGAACAAAACAACTCCTGTCCGAAAAACCTGAAAAAGAGAGGATGTTCCCAATGAAACGTGCCTATACGAACGGGATCCTGCTGGATGGCACCGAGCAGATGCAGCCGGTAGCGCACAAAATCCTGCTGACCGAGGATGATAAGATCACTGCCATTGCCGATGAGGGTGTGGATCTGGATGGCTATGAGGTCATCGATCTGCACGGCAGCTACATCATGCCGGGTCTGGTCAATCTGCATGTGCATCTGGCGGGCAACGGCAAGCCCAGCGCAAAGCCGCGGGACAATGCTGCGCTGGTGCGCAAAATTCTGAGCAATGGCCTGACCCGTGCGGTGGCCTACAGGCTGGTGTGCAGCTACGCGAAGCTGGAACTGCTGGGTGGCGTGACCACCATCCGTACCGTGGGCGGCATTGCGGATTTTGACACCCGCTGCCGGGACGATGCCGCTGCAGGCAGACTGCTTGCGCCGCGCATTCTTGCCGCCAACGAGGGCATTTCGGTGCCCGGGGGACACATGGCGGGTTCGGTGGCAGTTGCGGCCCATAACAATGCCGAAGCGCTGGCTCAGCTGAGAAAGGCCAGCAGCCAGAAGGTGGATCTTGTCAAGCTGATGATCACCGGCGGTGTGCTGGATGCCACGGAAAAGGGAACGCCCGGAGAGCTGAAAATGAAGCCGGAGATGGTCAAGGCCGTTTGCGACGAAGCCCACAGGCTGGGCTACACCGTAGCAGCACACACCGAATCGCCGGAGGGCGTAAAGGTGGCGCTGGAAAATGGGGTGGATTCCATCGAGCACGGTGCAAAGATGGACGATGAGACGGTCCGCCTGTATAAGGAGCGGGGAGCCTTCCTGTGCACGACCATCTCCCCGGCGCTGCCCTATGCGCTGTTCGATACAGCGATTTCCGGTGCCTCGGAAAAGGATCAGTACAACGGCAAGATCGTGTTTGACGGCGTGGTGGCAAGCGCAAAGACCGCGCTTGCCAACGGCATCCCGGTGGGTTTGGGCAATGACGTGGGCTGCCCCTACATCACCCAGTATGATTTCTGGCGGGAGCTGTGCTATTTCCATAAGTATTGCGGTGTGAGCAATCGGTTCGCCCTCTACACGGCGACCCTGCGCAACGCACAGCTGGCCGGAGTAGGAGATGTGACCGGTTCCATTGAGCCGGGCAAGAGCGCAGACTTTATTGTGACGAAGCACGATCCGCTGAAAGACCTGCGTGCGCTGCAGCATCTGGAGCTGGTGGTGTGCCGGGGCCATGTGGTCAAAAAGCCGAATCCCAAGCGCAATAAAACGGTCGATGCCCTGCTGGACCCGTATCTGGCATAAAACTGCGGAAAGCGATCAAAAGAAAAGCAAGGGGCTGCTGCACCAGATGACGTGCGGCAGCCCCTTGCTTTGCAGCGGAAGATTCACATGCTTGCCATCACAGCCAGAATGCTCTGCCAGCTCTTGCTCCGGGCAGGGGAAGTGTGAGCCGAACGGCTGCGGCTGACTGCTGCAGCTGCGCCGGAAGCGGCAGGGCCCATGGCAGTCAGCGGCACAGACGGATGGAAGAATACGGCGGTATCGCTGGCCAGCCACTGGGCCGCAAGGTGCGCGGCCTGCGGGTCTGCCTGCAAGGCGCGGCGCTCACTTCCGGCCAGAAAATCTGCCAGCCAGTAGAGGATGGCGCTCAGCGGCTGACTGGGTGCAGGGCCCTGACTCCAGTAGGTCCAGCGGGCACCGGCCCCTACAAAGCTCTCCACGGTAATAACGGCACCGGTGCGGGCGTTCTGGGGGATGCTGCCCTGATGATCGGCTCCTGCAAGGGTGCGCAGCTCAGACAGGATGCGCTGGGTGCGTGCCAGATCCAGCCGGTCTTCCCGGCAGTAGGCACGGAAATCGGTCTCGTCGATCAGGCCGTCGGCACTGGAAGGAAAGCGGCCTACCAGCTGCCCATCAGCATTGTGGCACAGCTGCCAGCCCTTGCGGAACAGCTGGAAGTTCAGGCAGCGGCGCCCCATGGTGGAGTAGCACAGGATGGAGGTGTTCTCACCGGGCAGCTGCTTGAGCTCCAGACAGGCATCGTTGCCGCAGGTATCCTGCAGCTTTACCGTTAAAAGAAGCTGCGCACGGGGGTGCTGGGCAGACATGGCGTTGTGCATTGCGGTAAAATAACGGCTGGCGTCCATCGTGAGTTCCTCCCTGAAAAGCTGATACAGCGGTTCGTTGTATAACAGGCGGGTTCTGCAGCAGACAGCCCTGTGCACGGGGCGGCTTACGCAGGATTGTTTTATCTTGTGAACCCAGTATAGCATATTTCACAACGAAAAACAACTATAAGTTTATCGAAAATTGAAAGAATTTGCAGGGTGCGGCAGGGGAAACAAAATCCGGACGAAACACGGTTGTGATGCGGTTGTATAAAACGGCCTGCAGACGGAGAAAACTCTCTCGTCTGCAGGCCGTTGCTCTTATAAAACTCTTATTTCAGTCGCCCAGTTCCCGGATCTCGTTCTGGATCAGCCGCCCGGCAGCACGAGCCAGCTGGTCCATGCCGCGGATGCGTGCCATATTTTTGCCGTAGATCTGTGCAGCGGCACCGGCAGAGCTATCCTCGCCCATGAACACGGCAGACACCCGGATGCCCATGCGCTGCAGCGCACGCACCTGCGCGGCAGTGTCGGCCACACCGGCGGCGTCCTCGTAACCGCAGCCCAGCGGTTTTTCCGGGCTGGGCGGGATGCGGCGGCTGTCGTTGGGCGAAGCATCCGTCAGTACGATAAGCAGGTGCCGCGGCGCAGGGCCGGGCGCAAACTGCAAAAGGTCGCCTGCGGCCCGCAGGGCAAGGCCGTCACGGTTCCAGCCGGAAGCGAAATAACGGTTGATGTTCTGCAGGTTTTTGTCTGCAAAGCCTTTGAGCACCCGTAGTACGGTGTAGCCCCGCAGGCTACTGAAGCTGGACACCCGCACCGGGATCCCGCAGGCTGCAAGGCTCTGGGCCAGAATAGAACCCTGCGCCGCAATGACCTCCTGACAGTGCAGGCGGGACGCAGATGCATCCAGCAGAAGATCCACCGTAAAGGAAGGCTGGTTTTCCTCCTCGGCGCATAAAAATACCCGGTCATCGTTCAAAAGTGGTGCCCGCCAGATGCGTCCGGCATTCAGGTTTCCGCTGCGGGCCACACGGGCGTTGGGCTGCTGATGCACCAGAATGCAGTTGCGGATCTGTTCGGTGAGCCGTAGCACCACGCTGCGGTGCAGTTCCCGGTTCTTAGCGTAGTAGGCGCGATTGCGGTCAGCCTGAAGTTCGGCCTGCTCAGCCAGATGCTTTGCCTCCGGGGTGGGGGCCTGCTCCGGGCTTGGCACACCGGCGCTGAACCACAGATGGCATCCCAGGTGGTCGCCCACGCAAAGCTCCTGCTCAGCCTTGCGCAGCCGTTCCGGCGGGTAGAGGGAGCGGCCGAAGCAGCTTTCGATGTAGGCTCTGTCCTGCGCGGCATCCTGCTTCAGGGTGATGTGGGCCCTGCGCTTGTCCACCGCCAGTCCGCCGCCCACAGCATCCACGGAGCTTGAGTGCTCCACGGTCACGCGGTCCGTTTTGATCATCTGGGTGGGCATGGCTTTGGTGGCAAGCTTTGCCAGCAGACCGTCCAGATGCAGATGCAAAGCTGCTTTCTGGTGCACAGTGCCGTCGAACAGGTTGAATTTTGCGTAGATCGATAAAATTTCGGCTTTCAGCTGGTCCGGCTCCGGCACATGCTCCGGGGCCAGCGCAGCGGCAAGGCCGGACTCGTAAGGGGTCATCACCGGGTCGGTGCGGCCCAGTACACGCCGCCAGCGTGCGGCCTGCATGGTGTAGACCAGCTGATTTTTTGCCATCCACTCCTGCCGTGAAAGCTTGTACTGGATGGCAAAGAAATAATCTGCATGGGCATGGCGCAGTGCTTCCAGCACCGGGCGGCGGGGCAGCTCCAGCCGATAGGCTGCATTTTCCAGATACAGCCATGTCATGTCGTCCAGCATCGTCTGCCGCAGATCACTGTCCCATGCGTCAAAGATGCTGCGGATCAGCGCGTCACCGTAATATTTATGGATGAGGCCCACGACAGTGTTCATGTAAAAATCGGTGGTGCCGTCGGTATAGCGGGCCAGAAACAGCGGCTCAAAGCCATAGGCTCCTGCAGCAGCCCAGACTTGATTGGCCGCACGCCGCTCCTGAGCGGTGTAGCTCTGGGCGTCCATCAGCCAAAGAGCTTGGCGGCATCCAGCTTGGCCGGAATGCGCGCTGCGATCACATCACGGATCAGGCTCTGCTCGTAGGAGTCAAAGGCTTTGTTGGTGATGCCCATATCCAGTGCCGCGCCTGCCGTGATGCCGCGCCGAATCAGCCGCAGGGCATCCAGCATGCCGCGCAGGTCCAGCGCCTTGGTGGAAATTTCTGCACTGTCGCACTTTTTCTGCAGGTCAAGGAACAGCAGTGCAAACTGGCGCACATACTTGGAAGCAAGATCGGGGAACTGCGTCCGCAGCAGCTTTTCCAGATCGTCCTGCGTAATGGTGGGCATCTGGATGACCACGAAACGGGAGGTGAGGGCCTCGTTCAGCTCACGGGTGCCGGCATAACCGTAGTTCATGGTGGCAATAAAGCGGGTCTCCTCCGCCAGCGGGATGCGGTCGTAGCCGGGCACATCGATGGCGCGGCGGAAGTCCAGCACCGCGTGCAGCACGGCCAGCGCTTCGTTTTTGGCCATGTTGATCTCATCCAGCACACCAAAGCCGCCGCACTGGGCGCAGCGGTATACCGGGCCGGGCCGGAACACCACCTGACCGTCCGCAAAAGTGTCCATGCCGATGAGGGACGCCGCATCCATGTTCACATGGAAGGAGATGTCCCACGCAGGACGGCCAAAGGCGGCGGCAAGGTTCTCGGCCAGCACGTTTTTGCCGGTGGCTTTTCCGCCTGCCAGCAGCAGGTTTTCGCCGCAGAGCAGCGCCGCCAGCGCCTGCTCCCACACCTGTTTGCCGTAGTAGGTAAAGGCAGGGGAAGGGATGCGCGGGCGCAGTGCGTCCGGCAGGGCGTGGGCAGCGCGGTACTGTTGGACTGCTTCCAGCAGGGCGGGGTCTACCCCTTCCTGCCGCAGAGTTTCAAGGAGATCAGACATTTGTACAAACACCTCGATTTTGCCGGTTGTCTGGCACAAACCGGCTGTTCAGCCTTATCATAGCACAATCGTGGGGATTTGTGTAGGGGGCACGTGGCGAAAAAATGGCAAAGAGAGGCGGCCCCAAACAGGGACCGCCTCTCTTCATGAAGAAAGAAGAAATGGAAAAACGCTTAAGTTGTGCCGGAAAACCGCGCTGGATCAGGCGTTATCCAGACCCGCCATCTGCTTGACAGCCTTCATGGCAAAGGTCAGGGTGCGGCCCATGGCTACACCAGCCATCAGGCAGGGATAGTTGTTGGCAAAGAAGCTGCCGGACATATCACCGGTGATATACAGGCCCTCCATGGGCTGGTTGTTGTTGTCCAGCGCCTGACCCTTTTCGTTGATGGCAATGCCCTGCTCGGTGGTCAGCAGAGAGGCACCCAGCCAGCAGCCGTAGAAGGGCGCAGTGCGGATGGCACTCAGGCGGTAAGCGGGCTTGCCGAAATCCTCATCGTTCTGCTTGTCGTACAGCTCATTGTAACGCTCCACGGTAGCAAGGAAGGTGTCCTTGGCAGCGCCGGTAAAGCCCATCTTGTCAGCCAGCTCGTCCAGCGTATCGCACTTGAACAATGCACCGGCCTCAATAGCCTCGTCCATCTTACCCTGAATGTACTTCTCGCCGCCGTTGCGGGTCTGGGCAGAGCAGCCGATGGTGTGGAAACGCTTTGCGTCCTCCAGAATGTTGGCATCGCAGATCTGTGCGTAGACGCGGCCCGGCTGGTGGGCGGCAGCGTAGACGATATCGTTGTAGGGGCAGCTCTCGTTGGCAAAGCGCTCGCCGTTGCGGTTCACCTTCAGGAAGGGCTGGGTACCGGGGTTGTACTGGCGGATCTTGCCGGGGAAGGCCTTGCCGCCAAAGGCGGAGTCGCTGTCCACATAGCCGCCATCCACGCCGGGGGCAACAACGCCGCGGTCAAACAGCATGGGAGCGGCTTCCTTGTCCAGATTGGCACCGGCCCACACAGCAGCGCGGATGCCGTAGCCCTTGTCGGCGGGGGAGTAGGAGCAGGCGGTGGTCACGCTGGTGCCCAGCGGGTCCAGCTGCTCCATCATGTAGGGGTTGCCGGGGAAACCGCCGCAGGCCAGCAGCACGCCCTTGTTGGCGTTGTAGCGGATAAAGTGGTCATCCTCGGTGCTCTGGGCGATGATGCCGGTAATGCGGCCCTCGCTGTTCTTTTCCAGTTTGGCCAGACTGGTCTTGAAGTCCACATCGTAGCCCAGCTCCTGAATGTACTGCAGCAGCAGCTCGTTGCGTGCCAGACCGGACTCGCGCTCGCTGGCCATGTAGTTGTGCTCCTGCACAGGATAGAGGTAGTCGGTGTTGTGCTCGGCATTTTCTGCAGGCCATGCAGCCTCGCTGCCGGAGGTGAAATCGCATACCCAGCCGTACTTATCTTCCAGAATGCTGCGCATGAAGTCGTGCATGGCGGCAGACTCGTTGATCCAGGTCTTGACAACGCGCTGGTCGCACTTGCCGGAGGCATAGCGGGAGATCTCGCTCAGCAGCTTTGCCTTATCGGTGGCGGGTTCGCCAGCCTCCTTAGCGGCAGCAGAATCAACAGCGCCGTACCAGTGACGGGTGTCCTGCACGTTGGCGTTCTGCTCGATAACACGGAAGTTCAGGCCGTTGGCAGCAGCATAGGCGGCGGCAAACATACCGCCGTTGCCTGCACCCACAATGAGGATGTCGGTGTCCACGGTCTCGGTGATGGCAGTCTCATCGATGTCGGGCTCTTTGCCCAGCCAGTCGTTTGCGTCGCCTGTGGGCAGCTGCACGCTGGACACCACGGCCTCACCCTTTGCCTGTGCGTAGCAGCTCTTGGCAGCTTTCATCACGGCGTCGGAGGTGATGGTAGAGCCGGAAACGCCGTCGATCTCGGCAGAACCGGCAGCCATCAGCTGCTCACGCAGCTCATCGGCAGCGGCAGCGCCGAAAGAGGCGGTCTCGCCGGAGGTGTCCACCACCACGTCGGTGACAGCGCTGTCAGAGAAGGTCATGGTGACCTTGACGGTGGAGGAGATGCCCTCGGCGGTGCCCTCGTAGGTGCCGGGAATGTACTGACCGGCAGCACCGGAGGCAGTGGAGCCGGAGGCGGAATTGCATGCAGCCAGTGCGCCGGCAGTGACACCGCTCATGGCGGCGGCAGCGGCGATCTTCAGAAAGCCCTTGCGGGAGATCTTGTTCATAGGTACGCTCTCTTTCTCTTTTCTCTTCTTGCTTTTCTTCTCATCGCGCAGCAAGTTAAAAACCACTTTGCTGAATCTTTAACAATTGTAGCGTAGAGCGGCGCACTTTACAATTCAATTATGTTATATTATAATTTAGGAAATCCTAATGTAAGAAGGCGAGGTTGCGCAGATGAACCAGAGTGCACTGGAAGGATTTGTGAAGATCGTAGAGATGGACAGCTTTTCGGCAGCAGCAGAGGCACTGTATCTTTCGCAGTCGGCGCTTTCGCAGCAGATCCGCACGCTGGAGGGACAGCTGCAGTTTGAACTGTTTCAGCATGTACCGCGCCGGGTGATCCTGACCCCGGCAGGCCGGGACTTTTACCCCAAGGCAAAGCAGCTGACAGCTCTGTATCAGGAGGCGGTGCGCCATGCCCGCGCGGTGCAGCAGCAGGAAAAACCGCCGGAAAGACATCTGATCATCGCAGGGTGTCATGAGGCAATGCGGATGTTCGTGTACGACCTGTTTTCCCTGACAAGTGACCTGTGCCTGCAATATACCCCTATTCTGGGGTGGTGTGCCAACCGCAGCGAGGTCTGGCGCAGCCTGAAAAAAGGGGAGATGGATCTTTCCTTCCAGCTGGAAAGTGCAGAGTTCTACGCGCAGGGGCTTACCTTTGTGCCGCTGTTCTATATGCCGGAACTTTGCATCCCCATCCACCCGCCCGCTGATATGCCGGTGGGCAGACTGACCTTGGAACAGGCATTGCAATACCGCTGGCTGCCCATCAAGGAGATGTACCAGACTGTCTACGAAACAAGACTGTTGCAGGAGGGAATGGACCGAGGGGTGGAGTTTACGCCGGTGGGCGGTATCCGCAGTGCAGCCTACGGCGACCCGGCACTCAAGATGATCCCGCCTTTCTATTACCGCAGACCGGACCTCAGTTTTGTGCGGGTACTGGACTGGGGCAGGGGACACCGGTTTGGCATCGTGCTGGGACAAAAGCGCGGGGATCCGGTGGTAATGGCCTATGTCCGCGCGTTGCAGCTACAGCTGCCGTCTCTTTCGGAAAAGCTGTTCGGCCTGAAGCTGGAAGCGGTGGAGGAATAAAGAAAAAAGAAAACCCTCTCAGGCGCATTCGCGCCAGCTCTCCCGAAGGGAGAGCTATATTGCAGCTGACCGACTCCCCCTCTCGGGGAAGCTGGCATCGCGCAGCGATGACTGAGAGGGTAAAACAAATAGCACCTGCTGCCCTCGGAAAGGAAGGCGGCAGGTGCTATTTTTGTGCTTATACTGCGATGACGGGCAGCTTACTCCACCACGTCCTCGAACTGGCTGTTGTACAGGTCGGCGTAGAAGCCGCCAGCTTCGATCAGCTGGTCGTGGGTGCCCTGCTCCACGATGTCGCCATCTCGCATCACAAGGATGAGGTCGGCGTCCCGGATGGTGGAAAGACGGTGGGCGATGACAAAGCTGGTGCGGCCCTCCATCAGGCGGTCCATGGCGGTCTGGATGCGCTGCTCGGTGCGGGTATCCACACTGCTGGTGGCCTCGTCCAAAATCAGGATGCGATTGTCGGCCAGAATGGTGCGGGCGATGGTGAGCAGCTGCTTCTGGCCCTGACTCACGTTGGAAGCGTCCTCGTTCAGCTCCATCTGGTAGCCGCCGGGCAGGGTGCGGATGAAGTGGTCGGCGTTGGCAGCCTTGGCGGCGGCGATCACTTCTTCATCGGTGGCATCCAGTCGGCCATAGCGGATGTTCTCCATGATGGTGCCCTTGAACAGCCATGTGTCCTGCAGCACCATGCCGAAGCCCTCACGCAGGGCGCTGCGGTCAAAGTCCCGCACATCGTGGCCATTCAGGGTGATGGAACCGGAATCCACATCATAGAAGCGCATGAGCAGCTTGACCATGGTAGTTTTGCCCGCGCCGGTGGGGCCGACGATGGCCACCTTCTGGCCGGGCTTGACCTCACAGCTGAAATCGTGGATGACGGTCTTGTCCGGGGTGTAGCCGAAGCGGACATGGCTGAATGTCACCTGTCCGTTGATGCAGGCAGGGTCCGCGCGGCGGGCCGGGTCTGCCTGCTGGTCCTCTTCCGGCTCGTTCAAAAACTCGAACACCCGCTCAGCGGCAGCGGCCATGCTCTGCAGCATGTTGGATACCTGAGAAAGCTGCTGGATGGGCTGGGTGAAGTTCTTGACGTACTGGATGAAGGCCTGAATGTCACCGATGGTAATGGTGCCGTTTGCCGCAAAAATGCTGCCCACGATGGCCACCGCCACGTAGCCCAGATTGCCCACAAAGTTCATAATGGGCATCATCAGGCCGGAGAGAAACTGGCTTTTCCACGCAGATTCATACAGCTTGTCGTTGGCGGCGTTGAAGTCGTTCAGCACCACGGCCTCGCGGTTGAAGGCTTTGACCACGTTGTGGCCGGAGTAGACTTCTTCCACCTGACCGTTTACGACGCCCAGAATGGCCTGCTGGGCCTTGAAGTATTTCTGGCTGAACCGAACTACGATGAGCACGAGCACCAGCGAGACGGGCAGGATCAGCAGGGCGATCAGGGTCATCTTCGGGCTGATGGACAGCATCATGACCAGCACGCCGATCATGGTGGTCACGCTGGTGATGAGCTGGGTGATGCTCTGGTTCAGGCTCTGGCCCAGCGTGTCCACATCGTTGGTGATGCGGGACAGCACCTCGCCCACGGTGCGCTTTTCAAAGTAGGCAAGGGGCAGGCGGTTGATCTTTTCGCTGATCTGACGGCGGAAATCGTAGCACACCTTCTGCGAAAGACCGGTCATCAGCCAGCCCTGAATAAAGCTGAATGCGCTGCTCAGCAGGTACATGCCCAGCAAAAACAGCAGGATGCGGCCGATATACACAAAGTCGATGCTGCCGGTGCCGCGCAGCTTGGCGATCCAGCCGGTAGCAAGGGCCGTGGTGGCCTTTGCCAGCACCTTGGGGCCTGCAATGTTGAAGATGGTAGAAAGAATGGCAAATACAATGGCGGTAACGAGCGAAAGGCGGTAGCGGCCAAGGGTGCGCACAAGCTGCAGCAGGGTGCCCTTGAAGTCCTTGGCGCGTTCGGTCGTCATGCGTCCGGGTCTTGGCATATCAATCACCCTCCTTTTCGGTATTCAGAGATTTGAGGTCCAGCTCCTTCTGGCTCAGCTGGCTGCGGGCGATCTCCTGATACTCCGGGCAGGTGACCATCAACTGGGCATGGGTGCCCTTGCCAACCAGACGGCCTTCGTCCAGCACGAGGATCTGGTTTGCATGCAGCACAGTGGAGATGCGCTGTGCCACAATGATAACGGTAGCGTTATCGGTCTGGGCTTTCAGTGCACGGCGCAGGGCTACATCGGTCTTGAAGTCGAGGGCAGAGAAACTGTCATCGAACAGGTAGATCTTTGGCTTTTTCGCAATGGCACGGGCGATGGAAAGGCGCTGCTTCTGGCCGCCGGACACATTGGAGCCGCCCTGTGCGATAGGGCTTTCGTAGCCCTGCGGTTTTGCATCGATGAACTCGGTGGCCTGCGCAATGGCAGCGGCCTTTTTCACGTCGGCATCGGTGATGTGCTCCCCGCCGAACTTCAGGTTCGAGCCGATGGTACCGCTGAACAGCACACCCTTCTGGGGCACATAGCCCAGCAGGTCGTGCAGCTGTGCCTGCGGCATATTGCGCACATCGATGCCATCCACGGTCACACTGCCGCCTGTCACATCATAGAAACGGGGGATGAGGTTGAGCAGGGTGGATTTGCCACAGCCGGTGGAGCCGATGATGGCAGTGGTCTCGCCGGGCTTTGCAGTAAAGCTGATGTGCTCCAGCGCATCGCTGTCCGCACCCGGGAAGCGGAAGCTCACATCGTGGAACTCTACCTCACCCTGCCAGTTTTTGTGCTCCTGCGCGGGCTCTGCAGCAGCTTCGTCCGGGTCGTTGATGGTGGCTTTGGTGCAGATCACCTCATCGATACGCTCCGCAGCCACACCGGCGCGGGGCAGCATGACGGCCACCATGGCCAGCATCAGGAAGGACATGACGATCTGCATGGTGTAGGTGATGAAGGCGATCATCTCGCCCACCTGCATGGTGCCGGTGTCCATGGCCTTGCCGCCAAACCAGACGATGAGCAGGCTGGTGCCGTTCATAATGAGGGTCATAAAGGGCATCATGGCCACCATGGCGCGGTTGGTGAACAGCTGGGTGCTCATCAGGTCTTTGTTGGCCTTGTCGAAGCGCTCCTCCTCAAACTTTTCACGGCTGAAGGCACGCACCGGCATGATGCCGGTCAAGATCTCGCGGCTGACAAGGTTCAGCCGGTCCACCAGCTTCTGCATGATCTTGAATTTCGGCATGGCAATGTTCATCAGGAAGAGGATGAGCAGCAGCAGAACGGCCACGTCCAGCACAATGATCCAGGAAAGGCCGGTGCTGCTGTTCAGCACATGCAGCACGCCGCCAATGCCCAGAATGGGCGCATAGGCCACCATGCGCAGCAGCATGACGCAGACGAACTGCACCTGCTGGATGTCGTTGGTGGTGCGGGTGATGAGGGATGCGGTGGAGAAATTCTCGATCTCTGCATTGGAGAACCCGATGACACTGGCAAAGGTCTCTCGGCGCAGGTCACGGCCAATGGCGGCGGACACGCGGGAGGCGAGGAAGCCCACAGCAATGGACACGGCCGCCATCAGCAGGGTGAGGCCCAGCATCTGGCCGCCTACGCGGTAAAGGTAGCGCATCTGCACATCGTGGGCAACGCCCTGTGCCTCGTATTCCAGCTGCACCAGCAGCACGGACTGACTTTTGAGGTTCTCCATCAGGGTATCATCCAAGCTGGCAAACGCACCGGCCAGCTGCTGCTGGACGGCTTCGCGGGTGAAACCGGGCATCTGGCTCATGGCGGCAAATTGGGCGCACACGGTGTCCAGATCCTCGGCAGTGGGGGTGACGGTCTCGGTATCCGTGGTGGTGCTCTCAGAGGATGCCGCCTGCATGTCGGCAAGGCCGGTCATACCCATGCTGTTCTGCCCGGCGGGGGCGTTCGCTGCCTGCGCAGCTGCCATATACAGCACGATGTCCGGCGTGGTGACGGCATCCTCCAGCGCGGCGCGCTCGTTGTCGGTCAGGTCGGTGCGCAGCTTCAGCACGCCGTCGTCCTGAAGATAATACCCGTAGGCGTTCTGGAGCGCATCGGCGTCCTCTTCGCTCATCAAAAGCGTGAGGGCGTCCAGCGTGCTCTGGCGTATCGTTTCCGGCAGGGGGCTTTCAATGCCGCCCTGCTGGATGCCGGTGTCCACGATCTTGCTGGTGTAGTCCGGCAGCGAAAGATCGCAGTACGCCTGCACGAACAGCAGCGCGAACACCACAAGACAGACGGCCCAGTGCCGGGCCAGCTGCTTGAAAATTTTCGTCATGGTTCGGTTCTCCCTTCGTTGTTTTTTGCTTCACGGGAAGCGTTTTCCGCAAGGATGGCATCCATCAGTGCGCCGCGCAAAACGTTCATCTGCTGCACCTGCTCCGGTGTCAGCCGGGCCATCACGCAGGCAAAATAATCGCTGAGGGCATCTTCACACCGGGCGCAGGCGGCGTAGCCCTCCGGCGTGATGCGCACCAGCGTTTTGCGCCGGTCAGCCGGGTCCGCTTCGCGCAGAACAAGGCCGTCCTGTTCCAACTGGCGCAGGCTGCGGCTGATGGCCGGCAGCGGCTGGTGTGCCTCCCGGGCAAAATCGGAAACATACACCGCTCCGTCCTGCCCGCGGGTGCTGATCGTGTGAGCCAGACCCTCCAGCATGGGAAAGTGGCACTTGGGACAGCCCCGCAGAGCCGCCTTCATGCCGGCCCGGGACGCCTTGCTCAGCCGTCCGAAAAAATGGCACAGGCCGTGAAAGTTCGCGGCGGCTTCGGTCTCGTTCAACATTCTATCCCTCCTCATTGCAAAATGCTTAACAGCTGTTAACTATTAACGCCTGACAATAATATTCCTCCAGTACCCAGAATGCAAGGGCGGTTTGGGATAATTTTAAAAAAGTTCACAAAAAGGGGAGGGCGGCAGAAAGCCTGAACCGCCCGGCAGCTGCATAAATAGAATAAGAAACGTTTCTGCGGGAGGGGCGGCGGCATTGGAACAGGGGCTGAAAGGGATCTTTGCGCTTTTTGGCGGGCTGGCATTGTTTTTGTATGGCATGGAGGCGCTCAGCCGCAGTCTGGAAACAGCGGCGGGACAGCGGATGAAGCGGCTGATGATGGTGCTGGCCGGCAGCCCGGTGCGGGGCGTGCTGGCGGGGGCAGCGGTCACGGCGGTGCTGCAAAGCAGCTCGGCAGTTACGGTGATGGTGCTGGGCTTTGTAAGTGCGGGCCTGCTGACCCTGCGGCAGGCGGTCCCGGTGATCTTTGGCTGCAACATCGGAACGACCATTACCGCACAGCTGCTGGCCTTCCGGCTGGAAGATGTGCGCGGCCTTGTGCTGCTGGCCGGGCTGCTGCTCTGCTTTGCCTGTGCAGGGCAGAAAGGCCGGGCTATTGGCCGGGCGGTGTTCGCCTTTGGCCTGCTGTTCGAGGGCATTGCCGGTATGAGCACGGCGCTGGCCCCGCTGGCACAGAGCCCGATGTTTGCGCTCTGGCTGGCACGGGTGCGGCATCGTCCGTGGCTGGGCCTGTTGACAGGCCTCTGCATGACCCTGACGGTGCAGAGCAGCTCTGCCACCATTGCAGTGCTTCAGAGCGTTGCGGCCCGGCCCGGCCCCCAGGGCGGCAGTCTGCTGGGCCTTGCAGGGGCACTGCCGGTGCTGCTGGGGGATAACATCGGCACCACGGTCACGGCGCTGCTGGCATCCATCGGGCAGAGCCGGGACACAAAACGGGCGGCGGCGGCCCACGCCCTGTTCAACCTGACCGGTGCGGCGGCGTTCTGTGCCCTGCTGCCGTGGTATGCGGGTCTGGTGGCAATGATCTCACCCAAAGGGCCGGAGCTGGAAGTCATTGCCCGGCAGATCGCCAACGCGCATACGCTGTTCAACCTCATCTGCACTGCGGTGTGGCTGCCGCTGACCCCGCTGATGGTGCGTCTGGTCTGCGGCCTTGTGCCGGATCGCCCGCCCAAAGCCCGGAATAGCTGAGAAATCCGGCACATCCCGCCTACGGGGTCTGTCATGGCAAACCTGCCAAAAATCCAGCGCTCAAGCCAAATAACGTGCATTTTAAAGTTGATTTCCAGCCAAGGATGTGGTACACTGAATAGGTTATAGGAGTATAAAAATAGGGCGTGGATTTGGCGGTTTTGCAAACGACGAAAATACGCTGCTTTTAGTATAGTGAGGATGAAAAGCATGAAGGATATCACAAAGGCACTGATGCAGCAGTTCCGCAGGGAACACAAGGCAGCGCGGCGGTATATGGCACTGCTGCTGGCATTGGCGCTGCTCACCAGCCTGTTCGTCAACTGGCAGCTGCACAGTGTGGGCATTGCCCAGACGGCAGACTACCAGTGCGGCGAGATCGAGCACCAGCACACCGCCGAGTGCTACGAGAAGGTGCTGGTGTGCGGCTATGAGGAGGGCGAACCGGAGGACTGGAACGCCACAAAGCCGGACGACAGCACATTCCCTGATGCGGATTATGGTGTGGAGCAGAGCGACGCCGACATTGCTGCCTATTCGGCAGAGCCGGAGCCGGAGTACATTTTTGTGCCCCACCAGCACACGGACGACTGCTATCAGGAAGTGAAAACGCTGACCTGCTACGAGGAAGAGCATGTGCACACCGACGACTGCTTTGACCCCGAGGATGGCAGCCTGATCTGTGACCTGTTCGAGCACACCCACGACGACAGCTGCTATACCATTGAATATGAGCTGGTGTGCGGTCTGGAAGAGGGCGAGCTTGTGGAGGAGCCCAACCCGGACTATGTGCCGGTGGATGAGGAAGCCTTTGCGGTGTTTGACGATGCCGTGGCCCTTCAGCCCGTTGTGGACGACAGCAGTCTGGACACCCCGGTGCACCACCACACCGATGCCTGCTATGAGGAAGTGCTGGTCTGCGGCCTGCCGGAGCACCACCACACCGTGAACTGCCTGTCCGACCCGCTGGCGGATGTGGAGGACGAGGAGACATGGAGCGCAAAGACGAATGTTGTGCTCACCGGTGCGTGGGCCGACGACCTGACCGCTGTGGCAAAAAGCCAGCTGGGTTACCAGCAGAGCGAGCGCAACTTCAAGTTGGACGATGAGGACCAGACCACCGTGCGCCACTACACCCGTTACGGTGCATGGTATGGCAACGCCTACGGTGCGTGGGATGTGATGTTCCTGTCCTACTGCCTGAACTATGCGAATGTGCCGCAGACCACGGTGCCGCAGCGCGCCGGTGTGCAGGCCCTGCGCAGCGACCTGCGCGGGTCCGAGTGGCTGAAGGCGGCGGCAGAGGTCGAGCTTGTGCCCGGCGATATCGTGTTCTACAACAGCATCACCACCGAGACGGTGGCGGTGGAAGAGGACGCGCCGCAGATCATGGATGATTCCGCCGATGCAGACATTGCCCTGCTTTCGCTGGAGCCTGCCGCCGCTGAGCCCCAGACCGAGGAGCGCACCGTCAGCACCGAGACCGTGGGCATCGTGTCGGATGTGGACGCGGATACCGGCACCCTGACCGTGATCTCCGGCGACGTGGACGGCAAGGTGGCCGAGGTGTCCCTGCGTGCGGACGAGATCACGGATGTGATCGATCTGGCCGCAGCCCATAAGGCACAGGAGGAAGAAGATAAAAGAGAATATATTGACGGTGTGGAACCGGCAGAGGATGCAGGAACCTCTCTTGTGATCTGGGCAATTGACCCCGCATCGCTGGCCTCTCCGTATGCGGTGGCACTGCTGGCCGATGAGGGTACCTCGACCACAAAGAACGATCTGGGTAAATATCTTAACAAAGTGACCTTCCGGAAAAATGTCAACGGCAACTGGCAGAACATCTCTTCCACGGAATCGGTGGAGGACGGCGATACCATCAATCTGATTTTGGAGTTCAATCTACCGCGAGGCACTCTTACAGGCGCCAACAATACGATTACTTACAAGCTGCCAAACGGCCTGAAGCTGAAAGAGGCTATCATAGACTACGACATTGTGGATGCAAGCAACAGCGATAAACCTGTGGGCAAATATACGATCCGAACAGATGGAACCGTTGTTATGACCTTTACGGACTTGGGCAGCGTCGGCGATGCGCTCGACGGCAAACTGACCTTCGAAGCAGAAGCAGACTATCAATCGGCCCCTAACGGTACGATCGACTTTGGCAATCATACGACGACCCTGAATGTTACCGAAAAAAAACCGGAGCAGCCGGATCTGTCCGTTGACAAGGGTCTTGAATATTACAACGGCAACGGCAAGAGAACGTGGAGCAATGATAAGGGTGATTACTATGCCTATTGGAAGGTTACGGTATCTTCCAAGAACGGCTCCGGCGGCACGGTACATCTGTGTGATACGCTGGACACCCAAAAGGGCTTCCCGGCAAAGCATACTAAGGATATTCCCATCAAACTGATCAAGTACAATGCGAATGGTACCACCACGGAGATCAATACAACAGAATATCCCTACACCATCTCAACGGATGGCGCAGTGCTGGAGTTTAAGGATCTTCCGGAGCTGAAGAAGGGTGAAAAGTACGTCCTGTACTACGCCACAAAGGCGGCGGCCGAAGACCTGAAAGCAATGTACGGCACCAACACTCCGAACATAATGTATAACACGGCTACAGCAGAAACCGAAAAGGTGCAGAAAGTCTCCTCTGACAAAAAGTATATCACGTATAACAAAACTATCATCGAAAAGAAAGGTAAACCGAATGCGGATGGTCTGATCGAATGGACAGTCGTAGTTCGTGCACCGCTGGATGGATCCACGGGTTTCCTGAAGGACTATACATTTCGGGATGTTCTGCCGGACAACATCAATCTGTCCAGTAACATCAATGTCCAAATTGAGGGAGAGCAGACGACCAACGAAACAATCACACTGAAACAGATGGAGGACGGCGTTAAGCTCTCAGAACTGAGCGAAAACGCAAAGACCGCCTTCCGCTTTACCATTACCTACAAGACCACTGTGCCGACAGACGACTCGCCATCTGTGACGAACGTGGCTTCTCTGGATAATAAAC
Source organism: Faecalibacterium sp. 3 (assembly GCF_048323735.1). Taxonomy (NCBI): domain Bacteria; kingdom Bacillati; phylum Bacillota; class Clostridia; order Eubacteriales; family Oscillospiraceae; genus Faecalibacterium; species Faecalibacterium sp. 3. Next base: position 2,279,821 of record NZ_JBLWFN010000001.1, on the reverse strand, counting down.
TCTCGGCAGAGAAAACAGTTCCCATTAGTCAGGGCGTCTGGAATCTGACCAAGACCCACAACCGCACGGAAAACGACATTGCCTATTGGAACCTGAACGCGGTGAATGTGACCGGTGCCAGCCAATTTGACTTGACCGATACCATCGGAGACACCACCGACGACAGCGGAGTTGTTCTTCGGGACAAACACTATGCCATTGCTTCGGAGCTGCAAAACGCGATTGAAAAGGGCCTGACGCTGACTCTGACGGATAATCGTACGCTGAACTATGCGGAGGCGGAAAAATACCTGACCATCACCTATTTAGATGCGTACAATAATGAAGTTGGTGCAAAGGATAGCGCCACCCATGTGCTGAGCTTTACCGTTGCAGTGAATACGGCAGAAGACGGCACAGTGCGCCAGATGTTGCTGAAGGATGTGCCCACGCATGAAGTGCGCAGCGATAAGCTGGAAGGCGCGGATTGGACCTTCACCAACAACGCAAAGATCATGCAGGGCGGCAACGCAAAGGCAAACGATTCGGCTAGGGATGTTTATCTCACCAGTGTCTTTGAAAAGAAGGTATCCATTGATGGCCGGAATACCTACCTGACAGAAGATAGCAAAGTGAACTATGACGCTATCCAAAACCAAACTTTGATGTATAGCATCAAGCTGGTGACAACGGGAACAGAAACAGGCAAGATTGTTATCGAGGATGCCCTACCGGAGGGAACCAAGTTGACCGTACACCGCGATAAGCTCAGGCTCTGCGTGGACAACGAGTGGTACGATTGGTCTGCTGGTGCGCGATGGCACGCTAACTATGAAAAGAATAAGCTGACTGTAGAAGTGTACGACTGCAACGACGGAAAACAACACGTCATTGAGCTTCTGTATGAGGTCACGATTGATATGACGAATGACTCCCGCTGGAAAGACCTGCTCACATCGGATGTCCCCTACAAAAACAGCGCAAGCGGCGGAGGAAAGAGCGACTCCATCACCCTGACCGTGCACAAAGATCTTCCCTCGCTGATCAAGACGGGTGAACAGATTTGGGACTCCGTGAATAATAAATGGAGCGATAAGGTCACATATAAGGTGATCATCAATCCGACAGGAAAACCACTGGGCAACGGTGGACCGCTGGAACTGCTGGACAAGATGCAGGTCAGCAATGGTGCAAATTTCTATGGAGAGAACGTCCAGCTGTACGAGTATGTTAAGGATACAGCCGTGGAAAACCTGCGGAAGGTGGAACCTGGACGCTACAGCGCTAGCATTAACGACCCAACAAAGGAAGGCTGGCTGTACATGACGATCCCGGATAGTACGGCACTTCTGCTGACGTATGACTGTGTGATCGACCCCGGCAATGCTGTGTCGCCTACATTGTCCAACATAGTCTCGCTGAATGGCAAAATCAGCGGAAGCTCTGACGGCCTGCAGTTCCAGACCAATTCGAGCAGTGCACAGATCACACGCGGTCAACTGATAATTTACAAGGTCGATGCGGAGACGCCTACACGGCTGAAAGGTGCGGAATTTACCCTCAGCCGTTACGACCCAAAGCTGGGCTTTACGGAAGGCTTGACGAGTAGAACCAATGAAAACGGTGAGCTGATCTTTGGCATCACAAAGAACGGCCCCAAAACGCTGAACGAAAATGTGCTCTACCGCCTGACTGAGACGAAGGCCCCGACGAACTATAATCTGGACAGCACGCCGAAATATCTGTTCTTCTATGAGAAGGACGCCAATCCCAAGGAAGCCTTCAAGACGGCTCTGGGCGATACTCCAATCAAAGACATCGACAATAACAAGAACGTGACGGTGGACGACGTGATCTTCGGCTGCTCAACCAATACCACACAGCTGACGGTCAAGAATACCTACAACCGGCTCACTGTCCAAAAATACTGGCTCAACGCCAGCAACAACCAGACAGCCAATGAAGCCGATATCCCGCAGAAGAGCATCCGTGTGCAGCTGTACCGCCACAAGGCTGGCCAGCCGCCGGAGGCATACGAGGCATACGGTACGCCGGTCGAGCTGTCGAAAACTAACAACTGGTCCCATACATGGGAAGGCACGGCCATCCCGGCAAAGGATGAGAAGGGCGAGGATTGGTTCTACTCTGTGAAGGAACTGGACACCGGCCTTTGGAAAACCACCTATAGCCCTAACAATGATACCGACATCCAGAAAGGCAGCATTTATATCACCAACACCATTTATTCGTCCTACGTGCTGCCCTCCACCGGCGGCATGGGCACGATGCCCTTTGCGGCGGTGGGCGGTATGCTGACCGTGGGTGCGGCCCTGCTGCTGGCCAAACGCAAAAAACACGAAGAGAAAGGGGAGTGAGCAGCCGATGGAACAGAAAAGCTTGCGCAGGCGGCTTGCAGCCCTGCTTTTGATGCTGTGCCTTCTGGCGGCAGGCGCACTGCCTGCCCTTGCCACCAGTGCGAATATCCGGCTGGTGGATGCCAGCGGAAACCCTGCCACCGGCACCATCCGCGTTGCGCTGTACGACAGCGCCAAGGATAAGGCTCTGAGCGGCGGTCAGCTGACGCTGTACCGCGTGGCTGAGGTGAAGCGCAAAAACGGCGACCTGAGCTTTGAATACTGCGGCGATTTTTACGGCTGCGGCATCGCGCTGGGTGACCTGACCGACAGCACGCTGGCAGACCAGCTGCTGGAATATATGCCGCAGGGCGCACGGGGCACCACAAAAACCGTTGATGCAGACGGCAATGCCGCCTTTGAAGATCTGGAACTTGGCCTGTACCTGATCGTGCAGAGCAAGGCCTCTAATGGCTATGCGCCCATCAAACCGTTCCTCGTTTCCCTGCCCATGGCAGAAAATGGGAAATGGAATTATGAGGTGGACGCCTCCCCCAAGGTGGGCGGCTACACCCCCGTCAAACCGGATACGCCGCCTGTACCGCCCACTCCCGTGCCGGACAAGCCCGGCACCCCGGAACAGCCCACGGAGCCCACAAACCCGGATACGCCCAAGAACCCGGATGGTCCGGGCAACCCGGTCTCGCCCGGCAGCCCGGATAGTCCGGTGGCTCCCGGCAGCCCGGATAGCCCGGTGGCCCCGGGAAACCCGGATAATCCCGCACTGGCGGGCCATCCGGACGGCGCAGTCATGAACGGTCTGCCCCAGACCGGCCAGCTGAACTGGCCTGTGCCGGTGCTGGCGGTCAGCGGTGTGCTGCTGTTTGCCGCTGGCTGGGTGCTGAACAAAAAGGAAGCGCTGCCATGAGACAGAAAATAGGAAAGATATGTATGGTGCTGGGTGCGCTGCTCATTTTGGCGGCGGCGGCGCTGCTTGCCTACAACAAGTGGGATGCGGCCCGCGCAGACAAGGCGGCACAGCAGGCACTGGGAGAGCTGGAACAGACCCTGACCACAACGGTTGAGGAAAAGGCAAAGTCGGAGACCGTTGTGCTGCAGCCGGAGCTGAACCCCGCCCAGCCCATGACCGAGACGGAACTGGACGGCTGGAGCTACATCGGCTACCTGTCCATCCCCTCCATTGGGCTCGACCTGCCCGTGATGAGCGAGTGGAGCTATGCGGGTCTGAAGATCGCGCCCGGCCGGTACTCCGGCTCCACATACGCGGACAACATGGTGGTCTGCGCCCATAACTATGCAAAGCACTTCAGCCCCATCAAATGGCTGGCCGAAGGGGCACAGGTCTATTTTACCGATATGGACGGCATGCGGTGGAGCTATGAGGTCTCCTATGTGGAGAATCTGCAGCCTACCCAGATCGAAAAAATGACCGAAAAGACGGAAGATTCCGATAACTGGGATCTGACCCTCTTCACCTGCACCACAGGCGGCCGTGCCCGCTGTGCCGTGCGGTGCGTGCGGACGGGCTACCCGGTGCTCACAACGGAGACTGCAGAATAAGATGCAAAAATCCCCTGTGCGCTGGCACAGGGGATTTTTTATATCCGGTATTCAGTGGGCGCTGCCTACCTTCACACATGGAAATCGGCTTTCCGAAGGAAGGCTTCCCCCGGTCGGGGGAAGCTGTCACCGCAGGTGACTGATGAGGGCGCGGGACAGCAGCATTTTACCTTAAATTACCCCTCATCCGTCTGCTCACTGCGTTCGCAGCCACCTTGGAAATTTATTTGCTCTGGATGTACTCGTCAATGGCCTTTGCAGCAGCCTTGCCTGCGCCCATGGCCTTGATGACGGTGGCAGCGCCGGTCACGGCGTCACCACCCGCGTACACACCGTCACGGCTGGTCTTGCCGTCGTCGCCGTCGGTGACGATGCAGCCGTGCTTGTTGGTCTCCAGACCCGGGGTGGTGGAGCGGATCAGCGGGTTGGGGCTGGTGCCCAGACTCATGATGACCGTGTCCACGTCCAGCTCAAACTCGCTGCCCTTCTTCTCGATGGGGCGGCGGCGGCCGGAAGCATCGGGCTCGCCCAGCTCCATCTCGATGCAAGTGATGGACTTGACAAAGCCCTCGTCATTGGCGTGGATCTCCACAGGGTTGCACAGGGTCTTGAAGATGATGCCCTCTTCCTCGGCGTGCTCCACCTCTTCCTTACGGGCGGGCAGCTCAGCCATGCCGCGGCGGTAGACGATGTACACGGTCTCGGCGCCCAGACGCAGGGCGCTGCGGGCAGCGTCCATGGCCACGTTGCCGCCGCCCACAACGGCGACCTTCTTGCCGGTGCGGATGGGGGTCTTGCTGGTGGGCAGATAAGCCTTCATCAGGTTGGAGCGGGTCAGGAACTCGTTGGCAGAGTAGACGCCCTTCAGGCTCTCGCCGGGGATGCCCATAAAGCGGGGCAGACCGGCACCGGAGCCTACAAACACGGCCTCGTAGCCGTACTCGCCCATCAGCTCGTCGATGGTGAGCACCTTGCCAATGACCATATTGCACTCAAAATCAACGCCCATCTTCTTCAGGCCGTCGATCTCCTGCTGCACGATGGCCTTGGGCAGACGGAACTCGGGGATGCCGTACATCAGCACGCCGCCGGCTACATGCAGGGCCTCGTAAACGGTGACCTTATAGCCCAGCTTTGCCAGATCGCCTGCGGCGGTCAGGCCGGCAGGGCCTGCACCGATGATGGCCACCTTGTGGCCATTCCATTCGGGCACGATGGGGGCGGTGTGCACATTCTCGCGGTGCCAGTCGGCAACAAAGCGCTCCAAGCGGCCGATGCCCACAGGCTCGTTCTTGATGCCGCGGGTGCACTTGCCCTCGCACTGGCTCTCCTGCGGGCAGACACGGCCGCAGACGGCGGGCAGGGAAGAGGAGCGGTTGATCACCTGATAAGCGGCTTCAAAGTCGCCCTCGGCCACATGACCGATGAACTCAGGGATATCGATGCCCACGGGGCAGCCGGTCTGGCAGGGCTTGTTCTTGCAGTGCACGCAGCGCTTTGCTTCGTTCACGGCCATTTCTTCGGTGTAGCCCAGAGCAACTTCCTTGAAGTTCTTATTGCGCACATTGGGGTCCTGGGTGGGCATGGGGCACTTCTTCGGGTCCATATTGAAAGCCATCTTACTTTACCTCCTGATTGAGCAGATTGCATGCCGCTTCACGGGCGTGTGCCTCAAACGGGCGGTACATGGTGCCGCGGGCCATTGCTTCGTCAAAATCCACCAGATCGCCGTCAAAGTCGGGGCCGTCCACGCAGGCGAACTTGGTCTCGCCGCCTACGGTCAGGCGGCAGCCGCCGCACATGCCGGTGCCGTCGATCATGATGGGGTTCATGGAAACGATGCTCTTCAGACCATGCTTCTGGCAGGTCTTGACCACGAACTTCATCATGATCAGCGGGCCGATGGTGATGACCAGATCGTACTGGTTGCCTGCGGCCACCAGCTCGTCCAGAGCGGCGGTAACAACGCCCTTGGTGCCGTAGCTGCCATCGTCGGTCATAATGCGCAGCTCATCGCTGCAGGCCCGGAACTCGTCCTCCAGGATCAGCAGATCCTTATTGCGGAAGCCGACCACGCTGTGCACCACACAGCCCTGCTCGTGCAGCTCACGGGCAATGGGCAGGGCAATGGCGCAGCCTACGCCGCCGCCCACGACACAGACCTTCTTCAGACCCTCCACCTCGGTGGCACGGCCCAGCGGGCCCACGAAATCGTGGACGCTCTCGCCGACCTTCAGGCTGTTCAGCTCCATCGTGGTACCGCCCACGATCTGGAAAATGATGTCCACAGTGCCCTTCTTGCGGTCGTAACCGGCCACGGTCAGGGGGATGCGCTCGCTGTCCTCAAACGGGCGCACAATGATAAACTGGCCCGGCTTTGCCTTTTTGGCAATCAGCGGGGCTTCAATGACCATCTTTGTCACGGTGGGGTTCAGCGCGACTTTTTCAGTGATCTTATACATCGTGTTTGCTCCTTTATGCTGGCATTTCCTATTTCTGCGCACGAAAACGCGCCTGCATGCCCTCGGCGGCATAACAGACGCAGCTTTTGCAGGCGATAAAATGACATTCTTATTATAATGGTTCCTACAGGAGAAAGCAACTAAATTTTCCTCGTGTCTGTTGCGGCAAACATGAATGAACGGCGGTGTCAGCCAGTGCAGAAAAGGCTTTTTGTGCGCAGACAGGCCTGTTTTGAAATTTTTTGCAAAAAATGCAAATTTGTGGTTGACAATTGCCGGACGGTACGGTATAATAATCAGCGTCGCCGGTAAACAACCGGCACGAACACATGGAATGTGCGGCCGTAGCTCATCTGGTAGAGCGCCACCTTGCCAAGGTGGAGGTAGCGAGTTCGAGCCTCGTCGGCCGCTCCATTTGTGGAAGTTTAGCTCAGCTGGGAGAGCATCTGCCTTACAAGCAGAGGGTCAGCGGTTCGAGCCCGTTAACTTCCACCATGTGGCCCGGTAGCTCAGTTGGTTAGAGCACCAGCCTGTCACGCTGGGGGTCGTCGGTTCGAGCCCGATCCGGGTCGTTTGCTTTGGCGAAAGCCAAAGCAACCTTTGCCTCTGTAGCTCAGTCGGTAGAGCAGGGGACTGAAAATCCCCGTGTCATTGGTTCGATTCCGATCGGAGGCACCATATGCGGCCGTAGCTCATCTGGTAGAGCGCCACCTTGCCAAGGTGGAGGTAGCGAGTTCGAGCCTCGTCGGCCGCTCCAACACGAAGCCATCATCAATGCAGCAATGCAAAGATGATGGCTTTTTTGCTGTTGTTTCCCATTGCATCTCCTTCCTGTGAAAAAGCAAAGCCGGAAAATCCGCAGATTTTCCGGCTTTGCAAATATAAAAATAATTATTCCGCTGATGTTGTCGGAGCGCACCCTGTGTGCGGAGACAATTTTAAATCGTTTCTTACAGGATCACATTTTTGATGAGCAGCGAAATGCTGCCGTCGTCGCTGTGCAGAAACTCTACTTCATTTTCCGAGTTCAGCAGCTCGGTGGGGATCTTCACCTCAATGCCGTTTGCAGTGTGGATGCTGCGGCTCTCCATGCGGCGGATGCGCGCAGGGGTCACGGTCACGGGCTGCTCAGGCGCTTCCAGCACATCGCTCTTTTCTACGTAGTCGTCAAAGGGCACGGCGGCAAGGGGATATTCCTCTTCCAGCTGCTGGCGCACCTGCTGGATGGACACCTGATTGTCGTTGTCAGCGGCCTGATTTGCGATCAGCATCGCGACCTGAGCCTCTACGTGGGGCTGATCCGCGTAGTTTTCCTGCACGGCCTGAACAGCGGCTTCCTGAATGGCCTGCAGCTTTTTTTTCTCCGGCTGAGCGGTGGTGTACTGGAACACCACGGTGGAAAGATAAAAATCCTTGTGCCCGTCGATGTCAAATTTCTTTTCCAGCAGCTTCATGGAGTAATCGGTGAGGTTCACGAGTGCGCCTTCCTCTACTTTGCCGCTTTGGCTGGGCAGACAGGCCCGCTGCTGTATGATGGAGTTCACCGGGGCACCTTCTACGGTCTCGGTGTAATGGGTGTAGCCGTTTTTGTAGTTCAGCTTCAGGATGCCCAGCCACGGCTCGCCATCGCGGGTAAAATCCACCACCGCAAGGTCTGCCCCCGGGATGGTGGTGTGGGCATGCATGTAGTCGAACAGCACCCCGGCAATGCGGCAGGAAAGGTCCACAAAATCGTGATTGTGTTCCAGCTCATTTTTAAAGGCGGAATCCGGCAGCGGGCGGCACTGGCGGATATCGTCGCTGGCAAGCAGTTTCTCGATGTGGTACTGGAAGTAGGCGGTTTTTTCAGCGGTCATTTCCATGCCGCCGCCGCTCAGCACAGGGGCGTCCATGGTGGTGTCCAGCACATGCAGGATAGCCTGATGAATAATGATCTCCACGGGTACAAAACCTCATTTCGTACAAAATCTTTTTTGCATACAGTATAGCACAGCATGACGCAAAAGGCGAGACCGCATCTTGTAAACAGCAGGCGGGAATGCTACAATAAGAGTAGAAAACTACCAAGGAAAGGGGACAAAAACCATGGAATTCCGTGATAAACCAATGGAAAACCTCATCCGCCTTCAGGAAAAGGATATCTGCAAAAATGCCCGCGCACTGCTTCTGGACGGCGAGAGCATCGTGGGCGCCTACAAGACGGTGCGCGATCAGGTGATCTTTACCACCCACCGCATCATCATGGTGGATATGCAGGGCGTCACCGGTACCCGGCAGCAGATCTTTGTGCTGCCGTACCGCAAGGTGCTGCACTTCGGCATTCAGACGGCAGGCTTTGGCGACCCGGTGCAGGCATCGCAGCTGACGGTCTGCTTTGCGGACGCACACGAGGCAAAGTTCGGCTTTATCGGCCAGCAGGAACTGTTTGCGGTCGCCAATGCCATCAGCCGGTGTATCCTGTAAATAACTCCTCTTAAAACAGCAGGCTCCCCGCCCGAGACCGGACAGGGAGCCTTTTGCTATATATGAAATGGGAGAATTAGCAGCGGCTTGTTTTGCGCACCAGCTGTTCGTGCATGAACACCATGAACACCAGCAGTGCCAGCAGATAAAATGGGAACAGCGCAGGAGTGATATTGTTTGCCAGCAGCCCGAACAGCGGCGGCATGGCCAGATTGCCCACATAGGCGCTTGCCATCTGGATGCCAATGACCGCCTGCGATCTGTCTGCACCGAAGTGCTCCGGCGTGGAGTGGATGATGCTGGGATAGATGGGCGCACAGCCCAGCCCCACCAGAACAAGACCGCACAGGGCAAGCACCTGCGGCCCGGGCAGCAGCAGGGCCAGCACGCCTGCGGCCAGAATGCACTGACCCATGCGGATCATCTGCGTATCGTTGAATTTCAGGGTCAAAAAGCCGCAGGCGGCGCGCCCGGCGGTGATGCCGATGTAGAACAGGCTGGCAAAGCTGGCGGCAGTGTCGGGGGCGACGCCTTTCGTCAGCGTGAGGTAGCTGCTGGCCCACAGACCGGCCGTGGTCTCCAATGCACAGTAGCAGAAGAAGCACAGCATCACCTCTCTGGCACCCGGCAGACGGAATACCTGCCCAAGGCTCAACACCTGCGGCAAGACAGCTTCGGCGTCGGTGCCTGCAGTACGGCCCTGCCATAGCGGCAAGCTGAAAAAGAGCACTGCACTCAGCAGGATCTGGAACAGGGCGATGTACCGGTATCCGGACGTCCACGGTCCGCCGCCTGCCAGCACCCGGCCCATGACCATGGGGCTGATCATGGTGCCGATGCCCCACATGCAGTGCAGCCAGCTCATATGGCGGCTTTTATAATGTAAGGCAACATAGTTGTTCAGAGCCGCGTCCACGCTGCCTGCGCCCAGCCCGTAGGGCACGGCCCACAGGCAGAGCATCCAGAACTGTGTGGAGATCGAAAAGCCGAACAGCGCGGCAGCCGTCATGCCCACACTGAGGGCGGTCACTTTTCCAGTGCCCAGCGCACGGGTGAGCCGGTCGCTGTTCAGGCTGGAAACGATGGTGCCGAAGGAGATGATCATGGAGATCAGCCCCGCATAGGACACCGGCACACCGAGCGCCGGATACATGGAAGGCCACGCCGACCCCAATAGGGAATCCGGCAGGCCCAGACTGATGAACGAGATGTAAATGATCGGAAGCAGAAGCTGTACCATAAACCTTGAGTTCCTCCGGGAAGCATGTTATACTTGCAATGCATCTTGTGCTTTACTGATGTAATAATATCACACATCAGAGCGAGATGTTAGGATAAAAACGCCCGATTGATACAACAAAACCGGCGCGGATGCAGATGTGTGACCTTGACGGAAAGGAGATGGCGGATCGTGGCATTTCAGACCAGCTGTGCAGCAGCGGGCGGTTTCAACTGCCTGCCGGATGTTGTGGCAGATGACGAGGGCAGGGAACTGGTGCAGCACGGCAGCGCACTGTTTCCCATTGCCTGCTATGAAGAGAACCTCAAAAGCTACTCGGTAGCATGGCATTGGCATGAAGAGTTTGAATACATCCTTGCCGTAAAAGGCCCACTGGCGGTGGACGTGAGCAAAGTCCGGCTGGTTTTGCAGACCGGACAGGGCGTGTTTGTCAATTCCGGAGTGTTCCATGCGGTGGAGCAGGCGGAGACCGGGGATGCTTTGCTGCATTCCGGGGTATTCCATCCGCGCCTGATCGGTGGCATGGACACCATCTTCTGGCAAAAGCTCGTGCACCCGCTGCTTCAGCCGGGAGCACCGGCCTTTTTTCTGCTGGACGAGGCAGACGACGGGCAGAAGGCCGTGCTCTGCCATTTGCGGGAAGTCTGGGACGCAGTGGCCCAAGAGGTCTTTGACTATGAGAATCAGGCACGGTACCATCTTTCGGCGGCGGTGCATCTGCTGGGAATGCAGTGCGAGGGTGGAAAAACAAAGGTCTCTCAGCAGGAGCAGATCGCGGCCCGGCGTATGAAGCAGATGCTGCGCTTTGTGGAGGAGCACTACGCAGAGGAGCTGAACGTGGAGCGCATTTCCGACTGCGTGGCCCTGAGTGAGAGCGCCTGCCTGCGCAGCTTCCGGCAGCTGCTGGGGATCACACCCATCCAGTATGTCAAGCAGTACCGCATTGAAAAGGCCGCCGAGCTGCTGCTTTCCACCAGCATGAAGATCGGCGAGATCGGTGCCGAATGCGGGTTTTCGGATACCAGCTACTTTACAAAGACCTTCCGGGAGATTAAGCACTGCACGCCCAGAGAGTACCGCCAGAAGTTTGCGGGAAGAGAGCAGTCTCTTTCAAGGCGGGACGGCGGCAGAGCCGGTGCACCGGCTGAGACAGCGTTATAAAAAGGAGAATCGGGAACAATGCAGCGTAGTCTGACAAAAGGCCCCATCACCAGCAGCATTTTGCTGTTTGCCCTGCCGCTGATGCTGGGCAATCTGCTGCAGCAGATGTATAACATTGCGGATACATGGGTGGCAGGCCGCTTTCTCGGCGCAGACGCGCTGGCGGCAGTGGGTATTACCTGAAAAAGAAGCGCCAAAAAAGCAAATAGCACAAAAACAGAAACCCGGAACCTTCTTGAGCCGCTTGGCTCGGAACAGGTTCCGGGTTCTGTGCAGTATCTTTGCAGAAAGCTGCTTTGCAGCAAAGGGGCAGGGAACAGCAAAATACAGATTACCGCTTGATATCGTAGTTCATGTTCATCAGGTTGCGGATGGTGCTCACATCATCGGTAATGTTGGCATCGCCGTGGATGGTGTGCTTGATGGCGCTGCTTGCCACCGCAAAGTTGATCATGTCCATAGCCTTGTAATCGTGCAGCATGGCGTAGATCAGGCCGCTGGCGAAAGCATCGCCGCCGCCCACGCGGTCCAGAATATTAAAGGTGAACAGCTTGCTCTCAAAGGTGTGGCCATCGTACCACATAAAGGCCTTCAGGCTGTTCTCGCTGCCGCTGTGGGCATAGCGCACATGGCGGCCGATGCACTTCAGGTTGGGATAACGCTCGATGAAATGCTGGAAGATCTCGTCCTGCTGCTCATAGCTGGGCTGCAGGGGAACACCATCCTTCCAGTCGCCCTTGCTGTGGTCGTTCTCATCCTTCCACAGGTGATAGGGCTCAATGCCCAGCAGAACATCCACATAGGGCAGGCATTCGGTGCAGAAGTCGCGGGCTTCTTCCCAGCTCCACAGGGTGGAACGGAAATTGCCGTCGAAGCTGACGGTCAGGCCCTTTTTCTTGGCGACCTTGAGCATGTCCAGGATCAGGGTGCGACAGTTGGGAGCCAGAGCCGGGGTGATGCCGCTCAGATGCAGCCAGTCAAAGCCCTCCAGCAGAGCGTCCAGATCGACCTGCGAGAAATCGTACTCGGTGATGGCACTGTGCTTGCGGTCGTAGATGACCTTGGACGGGCGGATGCCGTAGCCGGTCTCCAGATAATAGGTGCCCAGGCGGTTGGACTGGGTCTCGTTCGGCTCGGTAAGGATCATGGGAGTGCAGTGCACATCATTGGAACGCAGCCAGCGCACGGCGCTCTTGCCAAGGCTGTTGTTGGGTACCACGCTGAAGAAGGTGCTGTCTACACCAAGGTTAGCCAGTGCCAGTGCAATGTTGGCCTCGCTGCCGCCGTAGCTGGCCTCAAAGCTGGATGCCATACGGATCTTCTCGTAGTTCGGCGGGGTCAGGCGCAGCATGATCTCGCCGCAGGTGATGAATTTCTGGCCGGGGGTATCGTTGCCAAGGATCGGGTTGAAATGTTCCATAACGCTCCTCCTGATATTTACAGCTCATCAGAGCCCTGTTAACACATCGTTGTATCCATTATAATCCGACACAAGAGGGATTGCAAGCGCTTCCACGGAAATGCAAGAAAAAATAATTGCTGATTTTTGGAAGATTTGACGAAAAGTGTGCTGACGGCCAGCCTGCCGGGAACTTTCTCCTCAGACACGAAGCGAGCCATTCCATCGCCTGCCCTACCGGCCCATGTAAATGCCGCTTATCGTTACGTCCCCATGCCGTGAAAATGTGTTTGGAGCACGCCAAACGCGAAAAATAAATTTTCCACGGATGAAAGCCAGAGCGAAGTGGAGGCGATTCTGAATCGTTTTTACACGCCGGTCAGATCGAACGAAGGCGTATATTCTTCCTTTGCGCTGCTCTTCTGCTGCATGTATCCCTGCGCAAGCCCCTTGTCCATGGCGTAGTTCACCACCCGGCGGTACTCGTAGGTGGTGATGCGCCGCCCGATGCCGTGCTCTGCGGCCTTATAGAAAGGGGTATACTGGCTCATGACACTGGGAATGAAGCACCCCGGGTCGGCATCGTTCCACGCGGCCATCTGATCCAGAACAGCAAAGCTGTCATCGATGTGGCCGGGCAGGGCGAGATGCCGCAGAATGACCCCCTTTTGCAGGATGCCCTCTGCATCGAACGCCGGATGTCCGGCCTGTGCCATCATGGCTTCAATGGCGGGCTTTGCCTGTGCAAAGTAGTCCGGCGCAGAGGAAAGCTCTGCCGACAGGGCAGAGGATACATATTTTAAATCGGCCAGCCAGATGTCGATGTACCCGCGCCAGGCTTCCACGCTCTCCACCGTCTCGTAACCGCCGGTATTGCACACGATGGGCAGGTGCAGACCCTTTGCGCGCGCAATGTCCAGCGCGGCAATGATCCAGGGCTGCCACTGCCCCGGCGTGACCAGATTGATGTTGTGGGCACCCTGAGACTGCAGGTTCAGAAAGATCTCTGCCAGATGTTCAACGGTGATCTCCCTGCCGAGGCCTTCGGCGCTGATGGGATAGTTCTGGCAGAAGCAGCATTTGAGGGTGCAGCCGGAGAAAAACACCGTGCCGCTGCCCCTTGTACCGCTGATGCAGGGCTCTTCCCAGTAGTGCAGGGCCGCACGGGCGGCTTTCAGGGTGCTGCCTGCACCGCAGAAGCCGGTGCGTCCGGCAGCACGGTCGGCTCCGCAGCGGCGCGGACAGAGCGTGCAGGAAGAGGGAATGGAAACAAGATCGGTTTTCGGCATAATATCCAAAGTCCTTTGCAGAAAGTTTGTCAGCTTCAGTATACCACTTTTCAACCGGACGTGCTATACTATAAGACGTGGAAAGAATAATATATATCAGAAGCAACATTTTTGCATAATGCGGCCGAAATGACGGGCTGCGGCAGAGAAATGACCATGATGGAGGAAATCATGCGCACCGAAACCGATGAAATCCGTGATAACCTGAAGTATTTGACCCTGCTTTCCCGGGACTACCCCTCGCAGGCGGCAGCGGCCAGTGAGATCATCAGCACACAGGCGCTGCTCAAGCTGCCCAAGGGCACTGAGCATTTCATGAGTGATCTGCACGGCGAAAATGAAGCCTTTGTGCATATCCTGAACTCGGCCTCCGGTGTGATCCGTGAAAAGGTGGATCAGGTGCTGGGCGATACCGTGCCGGAAAATGCCCGCGCCGAGCTGGCAACATTGATCTACTACCCCAACGAAAAGCTGCCCCAGCTTAAGGCCCGCTGCGCCAGCGAGGAGGCGCTGGATCAGTGGTATACCGAAACACTGCTCCGGCTCATCGATATCTGCCGACTGGTGTCCTCCAAACATACGCGGGAGCATGTGCGCAGCTGTCTGCCTGCCAGCTGCGGTTACATTCTGGACGAGCTGCTCCACGCCCACTTTGAAGACCACGATAAAGACCTTTACTATGGTCAGATCGTGGGCAGCATTATTGAAAATGGCCGTGCAGACCACTTCATCGTGCGGCTGTGCGAGCTGATCAAGCATCTGGCCGTGGACAAGCTGCATATCGTAGGCGACCTGTTCGACCGCGGCCCGCGCCCGGACATCATTCTGGATCTGCTCATGCGCCACCACAATGTGGATATCCAGTGGGGCAACCATGATGTGGTGTGGATGGGAGCCGCCGCAGGCAGCCCCATCTGCATCTGCACAGTGCTCAAGACCACACTGGCCTATCATAATCACGGAATGCTGGAAGACTGCTATGGCATCAATCTGCGTCATTTGCAGCGTATGGCCGAGCAGTTTTACGGCGAGGACGACCTGAGCATCTGGATGCCCCATACCGATGCGGCCCGCGGCCCCTACACCGAAGGGATGCTGCACCGCTGTGCTGTGATGCACAAGGCCATCAGCATCCTGATGTTCAAGCTGGAATGTCAGGTGATCGACCGCAACCCGGACTTCCAGATGCAGGGCCGGGATTATCTGCGTCGCATCGACTGGTCGAAGCATACGGTCAGGATCGGGGAAAAGGAGTATCCGCTGCGGGATACCTCGTTCCCCACCGTAGACCCTGCCGCCCCGGCGGCACTGAACCCGGATGAGCAGCTGGTGCTGACCAAGCTGGTGCAGTCCTTTCGCCAGAGCGAAAAAATGCAGCAGCATGTGGAGTTTCTCTATGCCAAGGGCAGCGTGTATCACATCGAAAACGGCAACCTGCTCTACCACGGTGCAGTGCCTATGACCAGCCGGGGCACCTTTGCCACGGAACGCTTTGAGGGCCGCCTCTACTCCGGACGTGCCCTGATGGACTACTGCGACGCCCGGGCGCGCCGTGGCTATTACGCGCCCGAGGGCAGTGCCGCACGTCAGAGCGGACAGGACTTTTTGTGGTATCTGTGGTGCGGCAAGCTCTCGCCGCTGTTCGGCCGCAGCGCCATGACCACCTTTGAACGGCTTTATGTCGCAGACAGCTCCACCCACACCGAGGTGAAAGATCCCTATTATACATGGTATAATGACGAAGCCGTATGCCGCCGCATTCTGGCAGAGTTCGGCCTGCCGGGCAGCAGCCATATCGTCAACGGCCATGTGCCGGTGCGGGAAAAGAACGGCGAAAGTCCCATCAAGGGCGGCGGCAGGCTGGTGGTCATCGATGGCGGTTTCTGCCGTGCGTACCACGAAAAGACCGGCATTGCGGGCTACACGCTGGTGTATTCCAGCCGCACCATGTCCCTGCGCACGCACCAGCCCTTTGAAAGCGCGGAAAAGGCTGTGAAGGAAAATCTGGACATCATCTCTCAAAAAAATATCCTGGAAACCGAAAATCATCGCATCCTTGTGGAGGACACCGACGAGGGTGAGGTGCTGCGGGAGCGGGTGCACGACCTCAAACAGCTGGTGACAGCCTACCAGCTGGGCTGGATCACTGAGGCCCGCTGCGAGGATCATATCTGGTAAAGCGCAACAATTGTACACCATTTTTCTGTAAAATACCTAAAAAAGAAATCAAAATTTTGGAATATTCTGCATGAAAATGGGCAAAACAGAAAATAATAGAACATCACCAAGCGGGGCTTTGCTTTTTTGTGAAAGTTGTGTATAATAAGATAGCTGTAGTAGTACGGCATTGTTTATTGCACGGCTGCAGCAGCTTTTATGGAGAATGCTTTCAGGAACCTTAACAGGCCTGAATAACGGGCCTTTGACAAGGAGATCATAAAATTGGAGAAATTTGTTATTACGGGCGGTAAGCCCCTGCGTGGCGAAGTTACCATTTCGGGTGCGAAGAATGCGGCGGTAGGCATCCTGCCTGCAACCATTCTGGCAGCGGATGTCTGCGTGGTCGAGAACCTGCCGGATATCAGTGATGTGGCGGTGAGCCTGAAGATCCTCAGCGTTCTGGGCGCACAGATCAGAATGCTGGACCGTAACACCTATGAGATCGATACCACCCACCTTACCGGGACCAACGTCCCGGACGATCTGTCCCGTCAGATGCGCGCCAGCTATTATTTTCTGGGCGCACTGCTGTCCCGCTTTGGCAAGGCACAGGTGGCCATGCCCGGCGGCTGCAATCTGGGCCCCCGCCCCATCGATCAGCATCTGAAGGTGTTCAGTGCGCTGGGCGCTGAGGACAGCGTGGATTATGGCATGATCACGGTGCGTGCCAAGGAGCTGAACGGCGCACACATCTTCTTTGACAAGGTCAGTGTGGGCGCTACCATGAACGGTATGCTCTCCGCTGTCATGACCAAGGGCCAGACCATTCTGGAAAACTGTGCCAAGGAGCCCCATGTGGTGGATCTGGCAAACTTCCTGAATATGTGCGGCGCAGATGTGCGCGGTGCAGGCACCGATGTCATCAAGGTGCGCGGTGTGGAAAAGATGCACGGCTGCACCTACAGCATCATTCCGGATCAGATCGAAGCCGGCAGCTACATGGTGGCTGCTGCGGCTACGGGTGGGGATGTGCTGGTGAAAAATGTTACCCCCAAGCATTTGGAGCCGATCACCGAAAAGCTGCGCCGTGCAGGCGTGGAGGTGGAAGAGTTCGACGATGCAGTGCGCGTGCGCCGCACCGGCGATATTCTGCCGCTGAAGATCAACACCATGCCGCACCCCGGTTTCCCCACCGATATGCAGCCCCTGATGGGTGTGCTGCTGAGTGTGGCCAAGGGCACCAGCACCGTTACTGAGAGCGTGTGGGACAACCGCTTCCGCTATGTGGACGAGCTGCGCAAGATGGGCGCGAACGTGCAGGTGGACGGTCAGGTGGCCGTATTTGAGGGTGTGGACAAGCTCAGCCCTGCGCCGCTGCGTGCGCTGGATCTGCGTGCGGGCGCTGCCATGGTGGTGGCTGCTCTGATGGCAGACGGCACCAGCGAGATCGAGGAGATCGGTCACATTGAGCGTGGCTACGAGAATATCGTGGAAAAGCTGCGCGGTCTGGGTGCCGATATCAAAAAGGTGGAACGGATGCCTGCCGCACTGGATCAGGCACTGTAACGTATCAGAAAACAAACAGCCTGCTGCATATGCGGCGGGCTGTTTTTGAGTGTATCAGAGGTTTTTCATGGCAGAATTTATCTCATTGTACTCCGGCTCTTCCGGCAACAGCAGCGTGGTGCGCTGCGGTGAGCACTACCTCATCGTGGATATGGGCAAGGGCGTGCGCACTACCACGGCGGCGCTCAAGGCGCTGGGCCTTGCCGTCAGCGACTGCGACGGCATCCTTATCACGCACGAGCACAGCGATCATGTGAAGGGGCTTTCCACCTTCCTCAAAAAGAACCCGCTGCCGGTGTATGGCGCGGCAGCTACACTGGATTTTCTGGATGCCAATGGAATCGTCCCGGCAGCCTGTGAGCTGCACGAGCTGGAAGGCAGGGAAGAGGACGTGGGCGCATTCGGCGTGCGGGCATTCCCCACCAGTCACGACGTGCCCTGTGTAGGCTACCGCATCCACACGCCGGACGGTAAGACAATGAGCATCGCCACGGACCTTGGCACGCTCACCCCGCCGGTGCATGAAGCGCTGACCGGCTGCGACCTTGTGGCACTGGAAAGCAATTACGACCTGCACATGCTGCGCAGCGGGCCGTACCCCTATTACTTACGGGCCCGGATCGAGAGCACCCGGGGCCATCTTTCCAACGATGAGTGCGCTGCAAAGCTGCTGGAGCTCATTCAGGAGGGGTGCAAAAAGTTTGCACTGTGCCATCTCTCGCAGGAGAACAATACACCCTCCCTTGCGCTGCAGACAGTATTCAATACGCTGGGTGCAGCGGGCGTTGTGCCGGACAGGGACTGCATCGTGCAGGCACAGCGCCGCAGCGAAGTGAGCCCTGCATTGAAGTTTTGAGTAAAAGAAAAAGCAACGCAAAAGCGTTGCTTTTTCTTTTACTCGTTCGCTTTCTGAACGCGGATATCGTTGCCGAAGAACTTGATCTGGACGAAACCGGCAAGGCGGCTGGAGATCTTTTCGGTGTAAAGCTTTTCCAGCAAAGTACCATCTGTGACATTGGTGGTGACGATGGTGGGCAGCTTTGCGCCCAGCCGGTTGTTCAGCAGGCTGTACAGATTGGTGAGAAAGAAGCTGGAATTGAACTCCGTGCCAAGATCATCGAGGATCAGCAGGTCGGCATTGGATGCAGTCTGGAACAGCGCTTCTTCCTCGCCGTTCGGGTCGGAGCCGAAATGCAGCGCTTCCAGCTTGCCAAAGAAATCCGGGCAGGAGACATAGATCACATCATAGTTCTGCCGGAGCACCTCTCCGGCAATGGCCAGCGCCGCATGGGTCTTGCCAAGACCGGCATTTCCCAGCAGCAGCAGGCTCTCGCGGGTGGCGGGTGAAAAATCGGCGGCATAATCGCGCAGGTCGGCCAGAACCTCTGCCATATAGGTGCGGATGCTCTCACCGACCTCGGGATCTGCAACAGAGGGGTAATACTCCAGCTTCATAGTGTCAAAGCTGGAAATGGACAGGCTGGACAGTGCTTCGATCTCCTGACGGCGCAGCTGCTGCATCACCTTGTGGACGCAGGCGCAGGTGCGGCCGTTCACACTGCCGGTATCCTGACATTTCGGACAGGTGAAGTGCGGTTCCAGCGCGTTGGCAGGGCGTCCGCTTTCGGCCAGCAGGGCCGTCAGCTTCTGCCGGGCATCGGCCAGCGCGGCGGCGGATTCGGTGCGGTCTTTGCCCGCAGCACCGGCCAGCGCACAGCGGATGCCCCGCACCCGCACCTCTTCTTCTGCATGACGCAGGGCGGGAATGGCAGCTTCGGCCTGTGCCTGTGCATCCTGCGCCAGCGCCCGGGCGGTCTGCCGCCGCAGGGCAACGGTGCGGAGAGCTTCCTGATACAGTTCGTTTTTGGTACGCATAACGGCTCCTTATTCAGGCTTCTTGATGAGGGAACGGCGGCGGGTGGCGTTTTTCAGGATATCGTTTCCGCTGGGGGCTGCACGATCCACCCGGATGTTCCGGCTTGCGCCCGCAGCAGCTACCGGGCTGCGCACATCGTGCACGGTGCGCAGTCCCTTGGCGTTCCATGTCTTGAGGATGCTGTTCCAGTACCACAGATCGCGCTTGGGCCCGGCCTGCACGGCAGCTTCCTGCACCATGGCGTCGTCATAGCCATAGACTTCGTACCATCGTGCAATAGCCTTGCGCCCGCCCAGGGTCAATTCGTCCGGAGCAATGTCCAGCAGGCTGCTGACATACTGCTCACGGCTCTGGCGCAGAGCCAGCAGTTTGAGGTGGGCGTCTGCCTGTTCACCGGTCTCCACGCCCTCGGTGCGCCACACCTTCAGCTCATGCACCACAGCGGCTATGGTGCGCCGGCCGGTGCTGGCAACATAAGCGGTGCACAGCATCACGGTCTCGGGCGCAAAGCCCTCCTGCACATAAAGATTGACCAGCTTTTCCATTTCCTTGTGGGTCAGCGGGCGGGCAAAGCCGGTCTGTGCGCAGTCGATGAGGCTGGAGATCATGGGGTCGGTGCGGCTTGCGGCAGCAATTTCGGCCCATGTCATAGGCGTCGGGGCGCTGGGCTCCTCGCCCGGTGCAGCGTTTTCTTCATAGCGCTCCAGCAGGCCCGCACCTGCCCAAAAGGCCAGTGCACTCTCGGCACTGATACGGCTGCGCAGTTTGAGGTCGGCGCAGATCTTGTCCGGGTCGGTGACGCCGGTGGCCAGCACATACAGCGCCACGCGTACGTTGTATTCCTCTGCGATGCCGAGCTTTGAAAAGATCAGCTGAGGCACGGCGATGGTATCGCCTTTGAGCTCTTTTAAACGGTAGATCATCTTTTATTCCTTTGGTTCGTCCGGTTCATCTTCAGCAGCTGGCTCCCAGGGATCACAGTCCATCATGTTGGGACAGTTTTTCCAGCGCTCCGGCTCTGCATTGAAAGCGTCC
Source organism: Faecalibacterium sp. 3 (assembly GCF_048323735.1). Lineage (NCBI taxonomy): Bacteria > Bacillati > Bacillota > Clostridia > Eubacteriales > Oscillospiraceae > Faecalibacterium > Faecalibacterium sp. 3. The sequence continues at coordinate 2,259,256 of NZ_JBLWFN010000001.1, read as the reverse complement.
TGCAAAAAGGCGGCGGCAGCCTCGCGGCCCTCGTCGGACAGCGGAAACACCTTCTGCACCCGCAGGGCAGGGTCAGTCTTTTCAATGGTCCAGGGGTCGGGCCAGTAATCTACAGTGAGGATGCTTTCATCCTTTGCAGCACCTTCGCCGCCATCCGGGTCCGGTACGGTGCGCTTGCCGGGGATCATCCGGTACCGCAGGCCGTATTCGTTGCCGCTGTAGGAATTTTTGCATTTGAAATAATGCAGCAGGGGAACAAAGATCATGATAGAGTCCTTTCCTGCGGCAGGCTGAGCACCGCATGCTTGATCCTATTATAAGAAACACCCGGAAAAAATGCAACGGTTTGCTTGCTCAATTGCTGGATCAAGGGCAGAAAAACGTGATAGTGAAAACAAAAAGAAAAACGGCAAACCGATATTTCACGGTTCACCGTTTGTTTTGGAGCAGGGTACGGGACCCGAACCCGCCGCCTGCTGCTTGGGAAGCAGCCGCTCTACCGGATGAGCTAACCCTGCATTGCTCACTTATTGTAGCAAAGCAGAGCAGGATTGTCAAGAGTGGAAACGTGTCAGTTTTTTGTGGTATAGGTCAGATCCAGCACCGGAGTAAACGGGTCAAACACCAGTCCTTTGATGCCGTTTGCCACCAGCAGACGCTTTTGCTGGCCCAGCAGCGGCACCACGGTGCAGCCTTCCAGCAGCTGACGTTCGCATTCGGCCAGCAGGGCACAGCGGGCATGGCCGGTCTGCTGTGCGCTTTCTGCCAGACGTTCGGTGTACAGCGGGTCAGAGTAACCGGTCAAACCACCGCTCTCGGCAGTGAACTGCTGAAGCATCTGGTATACGCTTCCGCCCTCGGCACAGATGGGAGCCAGTGCGATGGTGTAATCGCCCGCCGCAAGGCGCTTGCCAAACTCTTCCTGCGGCACCTCCTCCACTGAGAAGAAGAGGGAACAGTCCTTCTGCCATGCACCGTTGATCTGCTCGGCCAGTTCGGTGAGCCCGGCTTCCTTGGGCAGCAGGATGGTCACACCGGAAAAATCAGAGCTGGCCATGCCCTGCCGTGCTTCCAGATACAGTGCACGCGGGTCCGGGATCACAGGCATGGGATCCCCGGCAGTGTCGCGGTAGGCGATGCCGTCTACAGTCAGCCCTGCAGGCACAAGGCCCTCGGCGGCGGTGTACAGGCCGGAAGAAGGCACTGCTGCATTTTCCCGGGCAATGCCGGCCAGTGCCTGCCGCAGTGCCTGATTCTCAAAGACAGAGCCCTCGGCGCTGTTGAACAGTAGGGCCCAGGTGGTATCGGAGTAGGAAACAGCCCGCAGCGCGGTCGCTTCGCCGGTGTCGTCCAGCGCGGCAGAGCATTTCTCGTCCGCGATGAGCTGAGCGGCACTCTTGCCGGTGCTGCCGGTGTTCTGCACCAGACGCAGGCTGCCGATCAGGGGCGCAGAGACATCGCGCCGCAGGAACAGGCCGCTGGCGGTCCAGTTGTACAGATAGAAACTGCCGCTGGAAAGGGTGGTCTTTGCCGTCAGGCCGTAGGTGCCGCGGGTGCTGTTGAAGAACTCCTCGTCGCAGGGCATGGCACCGGGCAGGGTGAGCTTTGCGAGAAAGTTGTCGTCCTTTTCACTCAGGCGGAACACCAGCGTCAGCGGACCGGAAGCCGAAACCCCCAGCGTACTGGGAGCCGCCGTGCCGTCCAGAACAGCGGCGCTGTTTTCAATGGCAGAAAACTCTACCGCATAGGGAGAGCCCGTCTGTGCCTGAAAGATGCGCCGGAACGCAAACACAAAGTCCTCGGCGGTGATGGAATAATCTGTGGCGGTTCCCTTAGCGGCGGTGTAGGTCAGGCCGTCTTTTATGGCAAAGGTGTAGGTGCGGCCATCCGGAGAGACGGTCCAGCTTTCGCACAGGTTAGGTACGATCTCGCCGTCGGCGTTTTTGCGCACAAGGCCGCCGTAAAGATTCTCGCAGGCAATGACGTCTGGCGCGGCAGACACGACCTGTGGGTCAAGGTTTGCGGGGATGGTATCCACAAACCATGTAAAGCTGGCTGCACCGGAGCCGCCGCTGCAGCCGGTAAGGGCAAACAGGAACGCAGCGGCAAGCACCGCTGCGGTGATACGCAGGAACTGTTTCAAGGAAATGACCTCATTCTATGGTATTTGCTGGGAGTGTGTATGGATACAAAAAGCACTCTGCTTCGACAAGTGTAGCAGAAATGAAGGCAAAATACAATTGAGGAATTGTGAATTTCCCTTGCTTTTTGGGGCAAAAGGGCGTTTTTCCGTTGCCAATTGCGGCCAAATGGACTATAATGGTACAGCGAATGTTTCAGCGCCCCGTTGCGGCGCGTTCGATACGATATTACTTATTGAGGAGGAACTGTTTTTATGCAGAAGGATCAGCAGAAACTGGCCGAGCTCATCAAGGGCAAAAAAGTTGCCTTCATCGGCGCAGGCGTCAGCCATAAGACGCTCATCAGGGAGTTCGTGGAGCTGGGAGCGCACGTCACCCTGTGTGACCAGAAGAAGAGCGTAGAGGACTTTGGCGATTATGCCGCCACCATCCGGGAGCTGGGCATTGACCTGAGCCTGGGCGAAAACTATCTGGACGGCTTCAAGGGTCAGGACATCATCATGCGCACGCCGGGCTTTGTGGGCTACTTTGAAAAGCCCTTGCAGGATGCCATGGCCGCAGGCACCATGGTGACCAGCGAGGTGGAACTGTTCTTTGATTTCTGCCCCTGCGAGATCGTGGCTGTGACCGGCTCCGACGGAAAGACCACCACCACGACCCTGATCTCCAAGTTCTACGAAGCGGCTGGCCGCAAAGTGCATCTGGGCGGCAACATCGGCGCAGCTCTGCTGCCCATGCTGCCCGAGGTGGCCCCCGAGGATGTGGCTGTGGTGGAGCTTTCCAGCTTCCAGCTCATCAGCATGCATTCCAGCCCCAACATTGCCGTTGTGACCAACGTCACCCCCAACCATCTGGATCATCACAAGGATATGCAGGAGTACATCGACGCCAAGCGCAACATCCTGCTGTATCAGAAGCAGCCCTGCCGTGCCGTTCTGGGCTACGAGAACGAGATCAGCCGCAGCATGCAGTCCGACTGCAAGGGCAAGCAGGTGTGGTTCACCCGCCTGCACGACACCGACAACGGTGCCTTCCTGCGCAAGGAAGATCACATGCTCTGCATGGCGGAGGACGGCGTTGTGACCCCGTTCCTGGCACAGAAGGACGTGAAGCTGCGCGGTCTGCACAACATCGAGAACCTGCTGGCCGCTGCCGCTGCCGTGTGGGGTGAGGTGCCTGTGGAGGCGATCCGGCAGGTGGGCAGCACCTTTACCGGCGTGGAGCACCGCATCGAGCCGGTGCGTACGCTGGACGGTGTGCTCTACTACAACGACTCCATCGGCACCAGCCCTACCCGCACCATTGCCGGTCTGCGCAGCTTCGATCAGAAGGTCATCCTGATCGCGGGCGGCTATGACAAGCACATCCCGTATGAGCCGCTGGCACCGGAAGTGGTGGCGCATGTGAAGGAGCTTGTGCTCATGGGTGCTACCGGCCCCCGCATTGAAAAGGCTGTGCGTGAGGACCCGAATTTCAACGAGGCAGAGCTGCCCATCCAGCATGCGGACAACATGCAGCACGCTGTGGAGCTGGCCCGTGCCTGCGCAAAGCCCGGCGATATCATCATCCTGTCTCCGGCCAGCGCATCCTTTGACCTGTACCCCAACTTTGAGGTCCGCGGCCGTGAGTTCAAGAAGATCGTCAACGAGCTGAAGTGATCGCACAGGTCGATACAAAGCGGCGGCGTGCCCGCTTTGCCAATGCCTGCCGGGGCCGGTGGGTGCTGGGGGCAGTGCTTCCGCTGGACCTTGCTCTCTTCGGCAAAAGCCAGCCGTGGCGGTTCTACGCCGGGCCCACGCTGGCGCTGGAACTCAGCGGCAGCACTGCATGGGCCGCCGGAAGCGCGAATCCCGAGGAACTGGCCGGCTTTCTGGCCTTCTGCGGGTGTGAGAGCGTCATTCTGGACGAAGCCGGATGTCTGCCGCCCACCGGCTGGCACCGGGCTGAGACACTGACCGTGTTCGGTCTTGCCCCCGGCAGGGCGCTGCCGCTGCCTGCCGCAGACGAAGCCCTCTGGACACAGCTGGACCTTGACCGGGAACCTGCGGCTATGGACGTGGCCCGGGCATTGTACCCGGAAGATACGGCCAGACAGGAGGATCTTTATTCTGAACTGTGCACCAAGCGTATCCGGGGCAAGGCGCTTGTCTGGACGCTGAGACAGGGCAGGAAAGCGGTCTGCACGGTGGGAGCCTATGCCCTTGCAAATGGGCAGGCGTATATGGCCTGCGGGCAGACAGAAAGTTCCCTGCGCGGCAAAGGCATCGGCGGGCGGCTCATTGTGCAGATGGCAAACGAGCTTTCCGCAGAGGGGCAGCGCCCGGTGTTCCTCTGCAGCCCGGAGCGGGTGCATTTTTATACCCGGCTCGGCTTTGAAAAGCTGGGGGAGTATATTCGTTATGTGCCATCGTAGTTTGTCGGCTGACACGTCGGAAGTTTCTCTGAGGACCGTCCGCTGGGGTGGGACCCTGTTGCCCGTAGGGCAATAGGGCGGGCGATGGAATGGCCTGCAACAACAGTGACCGCCGCCTGCGGCGGAAACAGGGAACTGCTGTTGGGGCAGCGGCCAGCAAGATGCGAGCGGTAGCGAAGCAGATGCTGGGTGCCGCAACCCGTATCTCGTGTCCGAGGAGAAAGCTGCCGACGCGTCAGTTCATGTGAGATTTATTCCAAATCATAAATTAAGGAACCATTATAATGTCAATCTTAAATCACTTTTTTGATTATAAACCCGAAGTTCTGGCGCTGGACGAAAAGGCCATGGAGCTGTGCCAGCCCTATTTCCGTCATATGGAAGAGATCCGGGACTTCAACCAGCTCAAGATGCTGAAAGCTTTTGCGGACACGCAGATGTCCTCTACTGATATGCTGGGCACCACCGGCTACGGCCTGTGGGATACCGGCCGTGCAAAGCTGGAACAGATCTTTGCCGAGGTGATGGGAGCGGAGGATGCGCTTGTGCGCAGCCAGTTCCAGAGCGGCACCCACACGCTGGCAGTGGCACTGTTCGGTCTGCTGCGGGCAGGGGATACGCTGCTGGCTGCCACCGGTCGTCCCTACGATACGCTGGAAGGCGTCATTGGTCTGGACGGGAAGGGAAAGGGCACCGGCACCCTGATGGATTACGGTGTTCAGTATGATGAAGCGCCCCTCAAGGCTGATTTCACCCCGGACTACGACCTTATTGCAAAAAAGGCTCCGGGGGCCAAAGTGTGCCATATTCAGCGCAGCCGCGGCTATCTGCAGCGCAATGCCTTTGATCTGGAAACGATCCGGAAAATTGCGGATACCGCCCGTGAGGCCAATCCGGATATCATCATTTTTGTGGATAACTGCTACGGCGAGTTCACCCAGACGCAGGAGCCCTGTCAGGTGGGTGCAGATATCGCTGTGGGCAGCCTTATCAAGAACCCCGGCGGCGGCATTGCCCCCACCGGCGGCTACATTGTGGGCCGCAGGGATCTGGTGGAGCTGTGCGCATACCGTCTGAACGCCCCCGGCCTCGGCAAGGAGCTGGGCTGCACGCTGGAAACGCCCCGTGATATGTATCTGGGCTTTTATTACGCTCCCGGCGTGGTGTGCGAGGCCATCAAGACGGCCATCTATGCACAGTGTATGCTGGAACTGCTGGGTAAGAACCCGGTGCCGCGCTACTGCGATGACCACAACGACATTGTTACCTGCTTTGATGCAGGCACTGCAGACGCCCTGATCGGCTTCTGTCAGGGCATTCAGGCTGCAAGTCCGGTGGACAGCTATGCCGCCCCGGAGCCTTCTCCGGAGCCGGGCTATACCGACGAGGTGGTCATGGCAAGCGGCAGCTTTACGCAGGGCAGCACCATCGAGCTTTCCTGCGACGGCCCGCTGCGTGAGCCCTATACCTGCTACCTGCAGGGCGGCCTGAACTTTGCCGCAAGCCGCGCAGGCGTGCTGTTGGCCATCCAGAAGGCGTATTTTAAGGATTGAACAGGAGAGAAAAGCACATGCCTGTTTTAAGTGACCGTGTGGGCACCTTTACGGATTCTGTCATCCGCCGCATGACCCGCATCAATAATCAGTATAACTCCATCAACCTGTCTCAGGGTTTTCCGGATTTTGACCCGCCGAAGCAGCTGCTGGACGCGCTGGCAAGGACAGCCTATGCCGGCCCGCACCAGTACGCTGTGACCTTTGGTGCACAGAACTTCCGCGAGGCGCTGGCCAAAAAGACCAGCCCCGCCCTGCACCACACTGTGGACCCTAACACCGAGATCTGCGTGACCTGCGGCGGCACCGAGGCCATGATGGCGGCCATGATGACCATCTGCAACCCCGGCGACAAGGTGATGATCTTTTCGCCGTTCTACGAGAACTATGGCGCAGATGCCATCCTTTCCGGTGCGGAGCCGATCTATATCCCACTGGTGCCGCCCACCTATGAGTTTGATATCTCCCTGATCGAAAAGGGCTTTGCCGAGGGAGCCAAGGCACTGATCCTGTGCAACCCCTCCAACCCTTGCGGCAAGGTGTTCCGCCGGGACGAGCTGGAGGCCATTGCCGCCCTTGCAATCAAGTACGATGCCTTTGTGGTAACAGATGAGGTGTACGAGCATATCGTCTACGCGACCGCAGAGCATATCTGCATGGCAAGCCTGCCCGGCATGTTTGAGCATACCATCACCTGCAACTCGCTCTCCAAGACCTACTCCATTACAGGTTGGCGTCTGGGCTATCTCATCGGCCCGGCAGAGGTGATCGAGAGTGCCCGCAAGGTGCACGATTTCCTTACTGTGGGTGCGGCTGCACCGCTGCAGGAAGCCGCCGTGGCCGGTCTGGAACTGCCGGCAAGCTACTACAAAGACCTGCAGGCCCTTTACACAGAAAAGCGCGACCACTTTCTTGCCGGGCTGGACCGTGTGGGCCTGAAGCACAATGTGCCGCAGGGGACCTATTTTGTGATGATCGATATTTCGGAATTTCTCGCTCTGCCGCAGTTTGAGGGATGGACAGATCTGGAATTCTGCGAGTGGATGATCCGGGAGATCGGCGTGGCAGCTGTGCCGGGTTCCAGCTTCTTCCGGGAACCGGTGAACCATCTGATCCGGATGCACTTTGCCCGTGGTACCGATGTTCTGGACGAGGCCATCCGCCGTCTGGAAAAGCTGTCTGAGCTGCTGAAATAAGTTCTGATCAAAATACAAGGGTCTCTTAAAACCAAATCCGGTGAAAAGAACACAAAAAAGCTGAGCATCTGCAAAAAATCAGGTGCTCAGCTTTTTGTGTTTTGAGTTCCGAAAAATCTGTCTTTTTGAAAGATTTCGCACCTTACGATGGGATCGATGCGGATAAAACAGACCGATCTGCCGCTGTTTCAGGGAGCAAAAACGTCCATTACATCGGTGCACCACTTCAGCTGCCGGGTGAACTTTTCCCGCAGCACATCGTCACTGCCGCTGCCCTTGAAAAGTCCTTTGTTGTTTTCCACGGCAAAATACAGGGTGCCGTCTCGGTGCAGGCTCCCGCTGAAGCTTCCCTCCGCTGTCCCGGCAAGAGCCAGCAGCTTCCGGCATTTCTCCTCCGTCAGGCAGGCTTTCAGGGCGGTGTCATCGTCTGCTGTCAGCTTGAACTGCTGTTCAAAGCCGTCCATGGAGTTCTGTACCGATGCACCCCGGACGAGCTGTCCCAGCCTGCCCCGTGGGGTAAAGGTCAGGCTCACGGGCATTGGCACACCAAAACGGCAGATGCCCCACAGCCCGGCGTATACCGTGTCGTAGGACGGCGCGTTGACCACAGTGGGGTCGTTCGGGTCGGTATAGCTGACATCCCGGTCCAGCTCGATGCTGCACAGTTCCACCTCATAGCCCCGGTATTTTGCACGGACGTGCTCTCCGCCGGTCATGCGGTCATACTGGGGCAGAGGAAGCCCGGAGTCCCCAAAACAGGTGATCCTGCCATTGGGCGCAAACTGCACCTGCTGCAGCGCAGCATCCAGCACCGCGGGGACGATGCGGCGGTCTACGTCCTGTCGGGCGGCTTCTTTCCGGCTGCTGTGCAGCCATCCCAGAAGAAGCACCACGGCAATCGCAAAAATCATTCCATAACTCATAGCGTCCTCCCTTTCTCTTTCCGGCTCAGCCGCAGATGCTGAAGTACAGGCTGGCGTAGGGGTCCAGCGGCGAAAGATCCATGATGTTACCTTCGGGGCTTACATTTTCCAGATTATCCAGCGCCATGGCATCAGCATAGTTGTCCGGCTGCGCCTGTGCGGCAAAAACCAGTCCGTCGTAATCCTCCGGCAGGTAGACCACATAGCTCTTGGTAAAGATCTTGTCATCGCTGGTGCTGCTCATGTTCCAGTCGGTAGAGAAGAAGAACTCGATGTCGTAAGCGTTGTCGTTCCAGTACACCGTGTGATAATAGTGGTGGTCGGCCCGGCTCGTATCCCCCCTGGCGGTGGATGCCGTGAGCCATGTGCCGGTATAGGCATCGTAGAGTTCGCTGGAAATGTAGGTATCATAGGTCTGCCCAAAGTAGGGAATAGAGGAATCCGGGATATAGCACACGGCATCAAACTGGATCTCCCGGATGCCGTCGTGGGTCACGTCGTTGTACTTTGTCACCTGCCAGTAACACTCGTCGGTGTTGTAGCCGCTGCCCTTTCCGGTAAAGCTGCAAACGCCGCTGTTCAGCCGGATGGGGTCGGAAGAATCCACAACGCCATTGATCTCCAGCCCGTTTTTCTCAAAGCAGGCCGCCCGGGAGGCGATGGCATCCACCGGGTGCAAAGCATCCGAAGAGCCTTCCTCCAACAGGTCGCCGCTGACCGAAAGATCCAGCCGCATCTGCGGAGTATCGTCGTCGAAGTAGAGGTCCATGCCGTATTTGTCCGCATCTGCGGTGCCAGTGTAAATGGTCTCGTCCTCAGAGTTGACGAATTCAAAGGTGCTGTCCTCGTGGACACGGAGCCAGAGCTCGATGTCGTAATAGCCCCACAGACCGACATAATCATTGATGTAGTCGTAGCCGTCCATGGCATCGACCTCTTCCGCAGAGGAAGCCGTACTGACGTCAGCCGGAACGCTGCTGGCGGGGGCATCGCCGCCGCAGCCGGTACAGAGGATGCCGCCTGCCAGCAGAAGGCTGGCAAGGGGCAGCAGATGAGTTTTGTTTTTCATGGTCGTTTTCTCCCGATCTTCAAAGTTTCTGTCCTGCTGCCCAGACGAACAGCAGCGTCAGCAGGGCATACGCCGCGCTGAGCACTGCCACAACGATGCACAGGGCCTGTAGTCCCCGGCGCAGCCGGGGCTTCTGCGGCAAAAGCCGGGGCAGCGCATAGGCCCCGGCCAGAGCCAGTACAAGCAGCAGAACCGATTGTTCCAGCGTCATATCCTTAAACCTCAATCCACCAGTTCAAGATGATCGCAGATGTTATAGAACACATCCTGCATGTCGTCCGCTTCATCGGCAATGGTGCCGAAGGCATAAAGGTAGGTGTAGTCGTCGGTGTCCACCGTGTAGACCATCCACTCCCGCTGGTCCTCCCCCGAGCCGGTGGTGTACCAGACGATGTAAACCGGGTAGGAAAGGTTCTGGGTGTAGTCCTCATCCTGAAAGCAGGTGACATCGCGGGGTTCCTCTTCACCGGTATCCAGAGCGGCAAATCGGGCGGCATATTCTGCGTATTCCTCCGCCGTCTCGTTGGTGCGCAGCGACTGGAACGCCATATCCACCACCAGCACAGAGCCGTCCTGCGTCATGTCCTCGTAGGTGTAGGTGCCATCCTCATAGTTCTCGTTCATCAGATTTTCCATGCTGGTGAAGGGGAGACCGCCGCCCACCAGCACCGGGATGCTCACCACGTCCGAAGAGGCGGGGATCAGGTCGCCCCGGCCATCCTCCGGCGGGATGACCTCGTAAGCCCCGGCCTTGTCGGAGTCCGAAGCCTCGCCCGCGGCCTCGGAACTGCCGCATCCGGTCAGGGAAAACATCAGCAAGGCGGCAAGTAAAAGTGCGATACGTTTCATTTTGGTTCCTCCTGTTTCAGAAAAGCTCCGTATTCTGCGCCACGGCTTCCATCAGATCCTTCATCATGTCAACCGAGTCCTGAAAACTGCGGCGGTATTCATCAATGATCTTCGGGTCGATGTCCTTGGAAACTGCCATGATTTTCCGGTCGGTGTCAAAGGCGGCAAACATCAGATCTCCCCGGAAGCTTATCCGCAGCGCCCGGGCGTCCACGGCCCTCTGCAGCTGCTGCTTCCAGCTTTCCGGTGCCAGATCAAACTCGCCGGGCAGGGCAAAGGGCTCCGGAGCCATCGGCCTGCGCATCCGGCACACCAGAAACAACCCCTTGAAGATCGTTTTGGAGCAGGTGCGGGTGTTGTGCGGGTCGTCGGGCATGGGGTCGCGCACCTCCCAGACGTGGATGAGGGAAGCGTTGTGCATGGCAAAGGGAATGCCCTGATAGCTGCCCTCGTAGCTGCCGTGGGCACTGGCCGATTCCCATTCCTCCGGGAAAAGCCCGGAACGCCGTGCCAGTTCATCGCTCATGGGCCACTGCTTGTGCTCCGGCTGGGGGCCAAAGACCTTGTGCAGCGCGGCCATAAAACCATCCCCCAGCTGTCCGAGGATCAGGGAACTTTGCATGGCATGGATCAGCTGGATCAAAAATACTGCTGCTACGATCACAAGCATCACGATGGTGCAGCCCGCCGTAAAGCTTTGAAGCAGGATGCCGGCCAGAACGCCCAGCACGGCACCTGCAATGCAGCCATAGGCGCAGAGGTTTGCCAGATGCCCGTAAAACAGGATGCGGCGGGAAAGCTCTTCATCCGGCATTTTTTCCTGCGGGGCACGGTTCCGTGTCCTCATACTGTATCACTCCCATCAGCACCCGACGGTGCTGCTCACCTTCTTGCCCATCTTGTCGGCCTTATCGTAGCCGTTGTGCTCCGGGACAAAGAAGGTCTTTGCCATGGCGTTGTTGTAGCTGGTGTCCCAGTAGATCACTGTCCACATGTAGGCATCCATCTCATCATTCCAGATGTAGCCCCGCATGGTGGCGATGCGGTTGGAAGCGTTGCTCTCGTCCACGACCTCCCACGAGGTATCGGGCCACTGACCACCGTACAGCTGCTGGAAATCATACTCCAGATATTCCTCTGCATAGTCCAGAACAAAGTCGTCATCAGAGCCGGTATAGTCCAGATATTCATTGGTGATCCTGCGGCAGACCGCAAAACCGCAGTCGTCCCATTCGGGGTTTGCCACCACAAGGGCATCCTCCAGAACATCCAGCACATAATACTCATAGGGGTAGTAGGTCTGCACATGAACGGTTTTGTCCTTGACGTGCATCCGGTTGCCTTTGTCGGTAAAGGTCAGGTCGTGGCCGGATGCATAGACGCTGAGTGCCAGCGACATGGTCAGCAGTGCAGCGGCAAACAGCCCCAGCGCGCGTTTCATCGTGCTTTTCATAGAATTGCCTCCTTTTTAATAAATGGTTTTTGCTCCGGTCATGCCGGAACGGATCGAAAGGCCCCGGTCTCCGGGTCCCAGCAGAACAACAGTTCCAGCGTTCCATCTTCCTGTGAAAAGCGGAGCAGGACATCGCTGCTGCCGTCGCCGTTCCGGTCTGCGGTCTCCATGCCGAGGTAGCGCTGTTCTGCATTCTCCACAGGTGCAGGGTAGTCTAGCTCTGCCAGCAGCACCTGACTTTCGGTGTCATGGTAGAGGGTCGTGTCCTCGGTGTGGACGCAGGCGCAGAAGGGGATGGTCTCCCCGTCCTGCACCAGTGTGCCGGAGTCATCGATGATGCCCCATGTGCGCCAATCGCTTCCGGCAATGTCTTCCTCCGATGGATCATCCGACGGCATTGCCGGAGCCGGGAGGATGGCCCACCCCAGCAGTAGGATCAGAAATGCCGCCAGTAGAACGCCGATTTGTTTTTTCATGGTTCACCACCTGTTGTTGAAGAGCAGGTCGGTGCCGTTCAGGCTCAGGGTGCTTACGTCTTCTCCCACATCGCCCGGGTGCTCATTCGGGATCAGCACTGCAGCGTCCTCGGTTCCGTCGTCCCAGAAAAGGCTTACGGCATCGCCGTCCACCATCCACTGACCGGTATACACGCTGTCGGCATCAAAGCCGTAAACGCCGTCGCCCAGATCCTTCTGGCCATACAGGATGAAGCCATGGTTGGGGTAGAAGTTGAGGTACAGGTGCTCTTCGTCCATCCGCCACTGCCGGTACATCAGCACACAGGCGTTGTGCAGGTCCTCGTCATCGGTGTAGTCGGAGCGGATGTAGTAGCTTTCAAAGGAGCTTGCATTTCCGATAAGAAACGCTCTGCCGTCCTCGATGATCTCCACACTGTTAAAGACATTCTCCTCCATATGAAGGCTCAGGAAAGGCACATCGTCCGGGCCGACGTCAAAGCCCTCAAAGTTGTAGGAGCATCCCAGCATGGGGTAGGCGGTGTAGGTGTCCTCGGTGGAGCCGTACTCGGTGTGTATCTCCACCGTGCCGTCGGACGCAATGTGGTACCAGTTTTCCGAGGTGTAGTCCCCCCGCTCGTACCAGATCCAGTCGTCCAGCACTTCCCGCTGCTCATCGCTCAGCTCGGCCGCAGAGGTCGTGTCCGAGGTCTCCTCAGAATACGGGGCTTCCTCCGATTCTGAGCTGGGGGAGGGCTCTGCCGCGCCTCCTCCACAGGCAGAAAGGCTGATGCTCAGCGCCAGCAGAAGGCTCAGAACAGCCGCTGCTTTTTTCCATTTCATCTTGTTTTTCTCCTTTCCTGTTTTGATCTGCAAAGTGTTTTGCCGGCAGTGAAGCAGCTGAGAAAAAGGCCCATGTCCGCATCGCAGGGGTGCCGGACATGGGCCTCGCTGTTTAAAAAACGGAAAAGCATTTGACCCAAGCCGTTTCCGCTGCGGCAAAAAGAACCTTCCTTCTGCTCTGCGGGGAGCGGGTTCCGCTTTTGCCGGGATCCATCAGCAGGTTCTCTTCACATCCGTCCTGAGTTTTCCGGTGCAGATCTGCAGCTGCCCCATCACTGCTGCGGTGCCGCAGCCTGTTTCCAGACCCGGATCACGCGGTACTTCGTGACCTTCTTTTCCGGGTGGAACGCGCCGTCCTCAGCCGTCAGCAGGCCCTGTTCGGTGCACCACTGGGCGGCCTTTGCAGTTTCAGTATCTGCCGTGTCCGCAAAGGCGGGCAGTGCAGCGGGTTCCGGCCTTCCGGCGTTCTGCCACAGCAGTAGGGCCAGCTCGCCGCGGGTCGCGGGGACCGCCGTGCCCTCAGGCAGCAGGTCTTTCAGGATGGCGCGGGTGGCCAGTTCGTAGATGCCGAAGCCTGCAGCTCCCACCACAGCAGCGCCGCCTGCCACGGCCAGCACTGCGCCGAACCCGGAGCCGTCTCCGCCGTCGATTACCGTTTCGTCCGGGACAGGGGCGGGGCCAGGCTCAGGACCCTCGCCGATCCACTGCCAGTGGGCATAGAGGGTGATATTTTCTGTGATCAGCTCCAGACGCTGCTCTTGCTTGTAATAGAGCTGTTTTTCCACCGGCTCACCGCCGACAGCTGCAGTGTACCAGCCAACGAAATCATAGCCTTCCCGCTTCGGGCCCATGCCGGTTCCTACATTGATCGACAGACCTTCGCCGGTGCCTCCAGTCTGTGTGATAAAGCTATCTGTGGCAAAGCTCACCTGATTGTGGCTGCCATTCCACTTGCCGCCGCTTTGACTGATCCAGCTGTCATTCGTGCCCCAGGAAGTGCCGCCGTTGAGGTCGAAGGTAACGGTGTAGTGCGTGGTGGTGGGGGCGTTGGTGGTGATCTCAAAATAAGACGCATCGTCAGGCCGCGTCCAGCTGCCGCCCGTCACTTGCGTCCATGCGCCGCCTTTCGCCGTGCGGTACCGGAAGTTGGGCGCGTTCACAGTCAGGTTACTTTCGCCCAGCTTGATGAAATTGCTGCTGGTGGAATCCAGCTTCAGGGTGCCGCGGGTGAAGGTCACGGCACCGTTGTCGATGCAGGTTGTGGCACTCACCGAAAGGCTGCCGCCGTCCACGGTGGACCCACCGTTCAGGCCGCTGGTTGCTCCGGTGATGGTCACCACGCCGCCATCATAGACCGTGACACCGCCAGCATCAACAGCTTTTTCGGCCTTGTCAATTTCCAGCGTGCCATGAACTTTTGCACCGTAGCCGGAAACTGCATTGTCTGCGTTCTGAATGATCAGCTTGCCGCCGCTCTCGACCGTGGCACCCTCTCCGCTGACGCCATAGTTTACATCACGAATGGTCAGGATGCCCGAAACATCCACGCCGTAGGCGTATGTTCCGCAATTGAATCTTTCCAGTGTGATATCCGCCCCGGCGGCGATCTCTGCCTTGTCCGCTTGAGGGAAAATACCATACCCGGTCTTTTCTGTGCCGGTCAGAGTTCCCGTTCCGTCAATTGTGATTGAGCGAATCGGCATGATGCCAGCTTTGTTTTGCGGCACCGTGATCTCTCCGCTCAGGGTCAGCACAGACCCTTCATACTTCGCGGTTCCATCTCCCAGAATGTCTGTCGCATTGTCTGCAGTCACCGACGTTCCGGCAACGCTCAGATCACTGGTTATCCCGTCCGCCGCGAATGCAGCCGCAGGCAGCGTGGTCAGGGCCATGGCCGCTGCCAGAAAGGCACTGAGCAGCCGCAGCTTGGGGGTGTGCCGGAGTTCATTTGTCATAAAAACATCCTCCTTCCGCCGTTCCGCTGCCCTGTGCGCTGCTTTTTTCAGTCTGCATCCGGGCGCAGAAAAACCGGCCTGTTATTCCTCTAATAAAAGAGTACAACGGGCCGGTGAAAAAAGCTATTAACCTGAGGTTAGTATTTTTTGGCGAACAACTCTGCCAGCTGGGCACGCTTCGTGCGCACCCCGCCGCCAATACCCAGCTTGGAATAAAGCTGGTTTGTGTACTGCTTCACCGTTCCTTCCGAAAGGAACATCTTGGCGGCGATCTCTTTGTTGGTGCAGCGGTCTGCAATGAGCCTTGCCAGTGTAAGCTCCCGCTCTGTCAGCCGGGCGGCAGCTTCGGGCAGGGCCTCGCTGTGGTTCAATGCCCGGCAGCGTTCCTCCTGCGCCGCACCCAGAGCAAGGATGCGCCGGACAGCATCGGAATGGGACCCTTCCTGCGCTGCTTCCAGCAGAGGTTTCAGATCCCGGAAATTTTCTGCAAAGGGCATGATAAAGCCGTCCGGGGCGGCCTGCGCCAGAGCCTGCTGGAGCAGGCTGAGGCCTTCGTCCTGTCGGCCCAGCCGGGCACAGGCTGCCGCCATCTGGATCCGCAGATGCAGGGCCACAAGGTCATAGTGAAGGGCTTCGCACAGGGCCAGCAGCCCCGGGCTGCGGCCCAGCACCCGGGCCCATTCTCCCTGTGCCAGATACACCTGATTTTCGATCAGCCCGATCATGGGTTTGCCGGGAGCGAGGGTGTTTACGGTATTCATGCGGTGGGCGGCGTACACCTCCGGGATGCTGTCTGTCTGCCCCCGCAGGGCGTAGTAATAGGCGCAGATGGCGTTGAACAGATTGCGCCATGACATATTGTGCTGCCGGAGCATTTCTTCCCGCCGTACTTCCAGCGGGACCCGGGGCGTGTAGGGCCCGCAGAGGGACAGCCGCCACGCCAGAAAATCACAGCAGAGGGCCATGTTGGTCTGACCGTTGCCCTCGATCTGTGCATAGGCACGCTCCAACAGGATCTGCGCGTCGTCGAACCGCCCCTGCTGCAGATCTGCTTCTGCCCGCATGATGGTCTCCGCTCCCATGCCGTGCCCATTGGTGATCTTATAATAGTGGGGCATACATTCATCCATCTCCGCCAGCTCCCGGTCCAGCTGACCGGGCTGACGGTGGAACATCATCAGCACCGAGGGAGAGCCGAAGGTCCACCCACCGCTGTTCTGGATGCTGATAGCCGGGTGGGACATCTGCGCACTGGCGCTGCGGTGCAGGCGGCTCATGGCAGAGATATCGTTGTACATGAGAAAGCTCAGGATCAGGTCGCACTCTCCAAGAAGGCTGCCTTTTTCTTCCTGAGACCACTCCGGATGCTCTGCCACCGTGGTCAGCAGAAGCTGCTTCAGCTCCATCATTTTGGGGATCTGCCGCCAGTTGAACATACAGCGCATCAGTACCAGAATGGCAAAGGGGTGCCGCTTGAGCGTTTCCACCGGACAGCGCCCCAGCCGTTCCAGCAGCTCTGCCGGGTCAAGGGAGGACAGCAGGATCCCGGCATCCCGTTCAATGACCTGCAGCGCTGCATCGTAGTCTTTGCAAGCCTCGTAGGCGGTCAGGGCATGGAGATACTGCTGCTTTGCCTCATACCACGCCCCGTACCGTTCCCGGCAGGCATCCTGCTTTTCCGGAGCCAGGCGGGCAAACAGCCGCACGGCACACTCCTTGAGCATGTGATGGAATCGGAAGGTCTTTCCGTCCGGCAGGCGGGTCACAAAGGCGTTCTGCTCGGTCAGGGTCAGCAGGATCTCCTCTGCGTCCGGCATTTCGGTCACGACCCGTGCCATTTCCACCGTGAACTCATCCGCAAGCCCCATTATGGCAAGGAACTCCCGCTTTTGGGACGGCAGGTTTTCCAGCATCGCCGCCGTGAACATGGAGTAGATATCGGCATCCTCGCTCAGCAGGATTCCCCGCTCGGCTAAGGAGTGCAGATTCAGGTATATGGCAGAAAACCACCCCTCACAGGAGCGCAGAAGGCTTTCCACCTGTGCCTCGGTCAGGTCCATACCGCAGCGGTGGGCGTAGTGGGCAAGCTCGGTATGGTTGAGCCGCAGCTGCTCCCTGCCAATACGGTGCAGACGGTGCCCCAGCCGGAGGATCTCTTCCTTGGGCAGAAAGTTGTTCCGGCTTGCCACGATCAGGTGGATGTTCGCCGGCAGGCGGTTTGCCAGCCCGCACAGGAACTTTGCCGCTTTTTCGTCCTTTAACAGGTGGAAATCATCCAGAAACAGGTAGCAGGGCGTGTCTCCTGCCAGCACAGCGCACAGGTCATCCATCAACTGGGCGGCGCTGCTGGCATCTTCGGGGTATTCGCAGCCCGCCAGTGCTGTCAGCCCTGCTGCCGCAAAGGCGTTCTGAACACTTTTCCAGAAGATGAAGCGATTGTCGGAATAGATATTCACCCGCAGGATGACGGCCGCTTCTGTCTGCCTGCGCTGGTTCAAAAACCAGTTGACCGCCGTGGTCTTGCCGTAGCCCATAGGAGCCACCACCGCCGTCAGTGCGCTGACCGAAACAGGGCGCAGGGTCTTGCTGGGTATCCGTAAAACAGTTTTCGAAAAATGACACGGCAACTGCCTGTCAGGATTGGTTACGGAGTACCCGGCTAGGCCGAGGAAGCATCAAGTCCCATGTCCGCACCGTTAAGGTGTTGGGTATGGGGCTTTTTGCATTTCAGGAACGTATACACCTCTGGAAAGGTGTAACACACTAGACTTTGTACCAAAGTCGTGTGCCAAGGGTGCTGCGCCCCTTTGGAATCCCTGCTTACATCGCCTGTGGGCGATGTAGATTCGCCGCACAGAAAGCTCTCACAAAAGGCACACCCGGCTGTCTGCGGCGAGGAGAAGGCACTTCTGCGGAAGTGTAATAACCCACTATGACACTTTCATCCCTGTGGTCTGCAAAGTGTAGTGGGCTCTCCGAGGGGGAACGGCTGTATAGAGTGCGTTTCGGGCAAATCGCCGCATACGTGTATACGGAAGATGGGTACGCACGTACGCAGTAAATCGGCCAAGTTCTCCCATGTAGAGGGTGTAATTTCGATAAAGAACGTGGTATAATTGACTCAACAAATCGATTTGTGGAGGCGATTATTTATGAAAAAAGAAACCAAGAAATCTATCTTATTCTATGCAGCTTCTGCTCTGTTATATATGGCTTCACTTATTAGCTTCATAAGTGGAAATGATAATTCTATGGCTGTTGTATGGTTGTGTCTTGGTTCATCATTTCTTTGCCTTGGCTCGACGCATCTTTGTTTAGGTTTGTCTCGTAAGAAAAAGGGAAACGACAAAACCGATGCAAGCAATAAATAAATTCCTAGTATATCGCACTCACTCCTAAGCAGGGTTTGGGGCAGGCACGCCCCAACAAGAAGCTGTCCCAAAAGGGCAAGAATTTTCAAGAATTGAAAATTTGTGGCCACGGGACGATTCTTGCTCTCACGAAAACCCATACTTTTTGAAAATCCGCTTTTCGCAGCCAAAGGAGGATGCACCATGAAAAAAGAGATCGAAGCCTTCGTCAACGCAGCCAACGAGCAGGAGTTGGAAGCCGCATGGAATAACCTCTCGGCAGAGGAACAGCGAGTTTTCGAGCAGCTCATGGAGGAAGAACCACCCGAAGATGCACTGGCATTTTTCGCACAGCTGTATGATGATGCCCCGAAAGAGCAGACCAGCGAGACTGTGAACATCTCCGAAAATGAAATCTATTTCAAGCGAAAGCCCTTGACCGAAGAGCAGAAGAAACACAGCTCTTATGTGGACGAGAACGGCAACCTCCATGTCAAGAACCTGTCCGCTTTCTGGATTCCAGAACTGACCACCACGGAGAAAGTCGGTCACACCACCTACACCGTGACCGGCAGCTATGAGGGCAAGGAGTCCTTTTTGAAGAAGCTGGAGCGCATTGTTGCCAAGAACGCCCAGCAAAAATTTGAAGATGAGGGTGCAGACGAATGACAACTGCGTCCAATTCTGCTATACTTGACCCGGTAACCAATCCTGTACCGACAGTTGCTCCACAGAGTAAGGAGGACACAACAATGTCTGGAGCAACGAATAAAATCACCGCACTTTACTGCCGACTGTCGCAAGAGGACGCACGGCTCGGCGAAAGCCTGTCCATTGAGAACCAGAAGGTCATCCTTCTGGAATACGCCAAAAAGAACCACTTCCCGAACCCGGTGTTCTTTGTGGATGATGGCTACTCCGGCACGAACTATGACCGTCCCGGCTTTCAGAGTATGCTGGTCGAGATCGAAGCAGGGCGTGTAGGAATCGTTATCACGAAGGATTTGTCCCGACTGGGGCGCAATTCTGCCTTGACTGGTCTGTACACCAACTTCACCTTTCCCCAGTATGGCGTTCGCTACATCGCCATTAACGACAACTACGACACCATTGACCCGAACAGCGTAAACAACGATTTTGCGGGCATTAAGAACTGGTTCAACGAGTTTTACGCCCGCGATACCAGCCGCAAGATTCGGGCCGTTCAGAAGGCCAAGGGAGAGCGTGGAGTACCGCTGACGGTTAATGTTCCGTACGGCTATGTAAAAGACCCGGAGAACCCGAAGCATTGGCTTGTTGACCCGGAAGCGGCTGCGATTGTGAAGCGCATCTTCTCCATGTGCATGGAGGGACGTGGGCCGACCCAAATTGCGAACCAACTGTGGGCAGATAAAGTTCTGACTCCTACCGCCTACAAGTTGAGCCATGGCCGGAGCACAAACGCACCTGCCCCGGAAGACCCTTATCGCTGGGATAAAAGAGCAGTAAGTTTGATTCTGGAACGCCGGGAGTACACTGGCTGCACAGTCAACTTCAAGACCTATACTAACTCTATCTGGGATAAAAAGAGACATCTGAATCCTGTGGAAAATCAGGCTATCTTCCCGGATACACATGAGCGCATTATTGACGATGATGTGTTTGAAAAGGTTCAGGAGATTCGCAGCCAGCGTCACCGTATGACCCGAACAGGCAAGAGCAGCATTTTCTCCGGTATGGTCTACTGCGCTGACTGCGGTTCCAAGATGCAATATGGTTCGTCCAATAACAGGGACTTCAGTCAAGACTTCTTTGATTGCTCTCTGCACAAGAAGAACGGGAGCAAGTGCAAGGGACATTTCATCCGGGTAAAGGTTCTGGAAGGACGTGTGCTGAGTCATGTTCAGCGGGTGACGGACTACATTCTCCGTCATGAAAACTACTTCCGCAAGGTCATGGAGGAGCAGCTTCGTGTGGAAAGCAGCGAAAAGCTGACCGTCCTGAAGAAGCAGCTTGCCCGGAATGAGAAGCGGATTGTAGACCTCAAACGGCTGTTCATGAAAATCTACGAGGACAACGCCAATGGAAAGCTGAGCGATGACCGCTTCGACATGATGAGCCAGAGCTACGATGCCGAACAGAAGCAGCTGGAAGAGGAATCCCTCTCTATCCAACAGGAAATCGAAGTACAGGAACAGCAAATCGAGAATATTGAAAAATTCGTCCAGAAAGCGCACAAGTACGTTCATATTGAAGAACTCACTCCCTATGCTCTCCGTGAACTGGTGTCGGCTATCTATGTAGATGCCCCGGATAAGTCCAGCGGAAAGCGGGTGCAGCACATCCATATCAAGTACGACGGGCTGGGGTACATCCCTCTGGATGAACTGGAAGCAAAAGAAAAGGCGTGACCGAAGTCACGCCAAATCTTCCCCATTTAGGGAACTTTTGCAAATACTGTTTTATGGGAACTCTGCTCTCCTGCACCCGCTCCGAAATATAGATCGCGTTCAAGTCTGTTTTCCGCATCGTTTTTGCTCCTTCTCACCATCCGGAGGAACTGTGATTCACTGCATCAAGTATAACATAACTGCAGAAAAGCTGCATCCTGTTTTTCTTTGACGGATCATGCCGCATCCAGCAGCTCTTCGGGGTCTTCGATCGCTTCCTCGATCACCTCTTCCTCCGGCGTGGGCTCGTCCCCAGCGTCGAACCATCCGAGCAGGCTGCGGATCGTGTCACGGATAAAGAGCAGATCGTTGTCCAGATCGGCATCGGCATTCATCAGCTGCTGGACCATTTCGGGTTTATCTGTGATAATGTCGTCTACGCCAAGGCTCAGCAGATCGCTGGCGTCTTCCTGACGGTTGACCGTCCATGCAGAGATGGTTTTGCCGCGCAGGTGGATCTGCTGGACCATGCCGGGGGTGATGAAGGTGGACTCCACGCTGAAAAAGTCTGCGGCGGGCAGGTCATAATAGCTGCCCACGCCCAAAGCAAGGATATAGCCGGTCTGGATCTCCGGGGCAAGCTCCTTGACCTTGCAAAGGGTATCGTAGCTTTGCGAGGTGATCACGCAGTCATGCTCAAAGCCTTTTTCATAGATGATCCGGACGGTCTCTGCCTCCAGATCAGGTGTGGCCGCATTGGGCTTTATCTCGATGTTCAGCTGGATCCTGCCTTTGCACTGGTCCAGAACTTCTTCCAGCGTGGGGACCCGGGTGCCGGTGTACTTCTGGCCGAACCAGCGCCCGGCGTCCAGTCTCCGCACTTCATCATAAGTCAGGTCATAAATGTTTTCGTTCCGGCCGGCACAGCGGCGCAGGTTGGCGTCGTGCGTCACCATCACAATACCGTCCTTTGTCATCTGAACGTCCAGCTCGGCGCGCTCACAGCCGTGGTCAATGGCAAGCTGGAAGGCGGGCAGGGTGTTTTCCGGTGCGGCGGCGGAATAGCCGCGGTGTGCCGTAACGATCGGCACAGTGCCGCCCAGCATGGAGCGCAGCGCATCGTCCTCCGGCAGAACAAAGTAGCAGGCGGCAAGCACGAAGGTGAGCAAAGTGGCACCGGCAATGGCGGCGGTCAGAAGCAATCTGCCATTGGAGCGGCAGGGTCTGCGGTCCGGGTCTGTCTCCGCTTCAAACGATAAGCTGCCCCGCAGGCGGTCATAGAGCGCGGCAATAACGGTGCACTGTGCAAGGGTGATGGTGCAGTCGATGAGAAACTGGAAGAAGGGAAGCTCAATGGTCAGCGCAGCACGGGACAGTGCAAACATGGCCTGCGTGCTCTGCATCCCGATGCCGATGATAATGCCGTACAGCGGCAGCGCGATGGCGGCAGTCAGCAGCAGAGAACGCAGTAGGGCCGAAACATTCCACCGCAGCAGCAGAAGAAATGTGCGGAGAATGCGCGTGCGGACATAGCCGACGCTTTCACGAACCGATTGCCACAGGCTTTTGTGCTCCAGAAGGAACAGCGGCAGCACCAGGACCCAGCTGATCAGGAGAACCAGAAGTGCGGCGCAGAGGGCCAGATAAAGCAGGTGATACCGGCTGTTGGCACGAATGACGCCCATGATATATTCCGGCACTGCAAGCTGAGTGATATAATTCACGGCAAGGAAAAAATTGGTGAAAGGGATCAGCGTGGCGCTGTAGACCAGAATGAGCCAGTTCTGCGGTAGAAAGGCATGACAGGCGTCCAGCAGGGAGGCGCACAGCAGTGCAGGCAGGTGGATGCTTTCGCCCTTGCGGGCAAGGTTCAGTCCATGCAGCAGGACGGAACATTCAAACAGCGACCAGAAAGCTGTCAGAACGGCGATGAGAACGATGCAGCCGATAATAGCAGGGGAGGTAAAAATATCCGAAGCATTGCTGTTGCTCAAATAGTGCATGGGAGCGAACCGCAGCGTCAGGGACCAGACCTGCTGCATCAGGGAAACAAACAACAGGTTCGTGGCAAGCTTGCAGAGGATGAGAATGGAGAAAAGTGCAGCTTCGGCGCGGTGCATCAGGGAAAAGACAGAGCGCCGCAGGACAGAATAGGTCTGATTTGCAGTGCGGAACGAAATGAACAGATCTTTCAATTTGGCAGAACCTTCTTCTTATAATTTGCTGGACAGCCGGTCGCAGAGCGTTGGAACGGGCTGTCCTGTGAAAATTTTTTACATGATCGGCAGAAGCAGACCGGAAAACAGCAGACATCCTGCGCCGTGCAGCCGGGGGCTGCCGCCTGAGAAAACAAAGCATCCGGCTGAGCCAGCCGGAAAAACTCTGCAAATATAATATAAATATAGTGTAACATATCTTTCTTTAAAATAAAATGCGGCAAAGACAAACGAAATCAACAAAAATGCAGGAAAAAATTTGGTAGGCACCGTACATGGCCCGGAACTGTAGAAAAAGGGGACTCCGGCAGAGGAACGCAGAATCGTTAAAAAATTATAGAACGGAGTGTGACGGATGTTGAATTGCATGGACTTTTATAGAAGCTCTTGCATTTTTATGGAAAATTCAGTATAATAAAACCAATTTTGAAAGCTCACACAGACAACCAGGAGGTCTTACCATGGCTTCAAAGATCAATAAGGGAGAAATCCTCGCCAAGTTTTTCGATGACGGGGAATACACTGCGCTGTTTGCTGATGGTGCAGTGAGCGCTGCCTGCGGCTATGCTGCAGGTCAGCAGGCTTACGCTGTTTATCAGAATGGCGAAGCTGTTACCGTAAAGGATGTTGAAAAGAACATCAAGGTTCTGGAAATGGCAGCACAGACTGGCTGCCCGGTCGTCACCTTCTACAACTCCGTTGGCGCAAAGCTGGCTGAGGGTCTGGACGTGCTGACCGCCAGTGCAAAGCTGAATGCGCAGATCGCAAAGGTTTCCGGCGTGATCCCGCAGGTGGCTGTTGTTCTGGGTGTCTGCGGCGGCACCAGCGCACTGAGCGCAGCCAATGCAGATGTCTGCATCATGGCTGAGGGCGCAGAGCTGTTCTTCACCGCTCCGTTCACCTCTGCCGCCAAGGGCGACAAGGTGGCCGATGCCGGTACCGCAGCCGCCGCTGCAAAGGCTGGCGTGGCTGCTATCGTGGAGTCCACTGCTGCGGAAGCTGCCGAGAAGGCCGCTCACATCGTGGGCCTGCTGCCGGCCAACAACCTGACCGGCCCTGCGATCTTTGAGTTCGAGCAGCCCACTGCTGCTCTGGCTGCTGGTGCAGAGCCTGCAAAGGCTGCTGCCGCTGTGGTCGATAAGGACAGCGCTGTGGAGCTGTATGCAGGCTTTGGCAAGTCTGTCTACACCGCATTTGCAACCGTGGGCGGCAACGCTGTGGGCGTTGTGGCCACCGGCAAGAACCTGTGCCACAACTGCGTAGCCAAGGCTTCCCGCTTTGTGCGCCTGTGCGATGCTTTCAGCGTGCCGGTGATCACCATTGTGGATACCGAGGGCTTCGTGCCCAGCGCTACCGACGACATTGCAGGCGGCATCCGTGAGGCTGCCCGTCTGGCTGCCACCTATGCCGACGCTACCACTGCAAAGGTGGCTGTGCTGGCAGGCAAGGCTGTGGGCCCTGTCTACACCGCACTGGCCGCTGCTGATCTGCGCATTGCCGTGACCGGCTGCACTGTCAGCGCGCTGGAGCCCAGTGCTGCTGTCAGCGTACTGTATAAGGAAGAAATCGATGCTTCCGACAACATCATTGCAGCCACCAACGCAAAGGCTGCTGCCTACACCGCTGAGGTGTGCAGCGCAGCAAATGCGGTTGCCTGCGGTGCTGCTGACCTGACCTGCGATGCAGCGAATGTCCGTGCAAGCGTGGTTGCTGCACTGGAGCTGCTGAGCACCAAGCGTGCTGCCCGCCTGCCCAAGAAGCACGGCAACATGGCCCTGTAATCGTCTGTATAAATCTTTAGATACGATTTTGATTTGGAGGATCCTTCCATGAAGTACTACAATATTACCGTCAATGGCGTTGCTTACAGCGTCTCCGTGGAGGAGACTGCCGCTGGTGCTGCTCCCGTTGCTGCTGCAGCTCCTGCCGCACCCGCTGCTCCTAAGGCTGCTCCGGCTCCTGCCGCTGCACCCAAGGCTGCCGCAGGCGCTGCCGGTGCTGTTGCCGTCAAGGCTCCCATGCCCGGCAACATTCTGGATGTCAAGGTCAAGGCCGGTGCATCCGTCAAGGCCGGCGATGTGCTGGTGATCCTGGAGGCTATGAAGATGGAGAACGAGATCGTTGCTCCGCAGGACGGCACTGTGGCTTCCATCAACGTCAACAAGGGCGACACCGTCAACTCCGGTGACGTTCTGGTTTCCATGAACTAAGGGAGAGGTGACAATCATGGCCAAAAAGCCGATCAAGGTTACCGAGGTCGTCCTGCGCGATGCCCACCAGTCTCTGCTGGCAACCCGCATGACCATGGATGAGATGCGTCCCATCCTGCCGGAAATGGATAAGATCAACTACTTCTCCGTGGAGTGCTGGGGCGGCGCTACGTTCGACAGCTGCATCCGCTTCCTGGACGAAGATCCCTGGGACCGCCTGCGCATCCTGCGCAAGGAACTGCCTCACCAGAAGCTGCAGATGCTGTTCCGCGGCCAGAACATGCTGGGCTATCGTCCCTACGCAGATGACGCCGTTGAGTACTTTGTGCAGAAGTCTGTTGCAAACGGCATCGATGTCATCCGCATCTTTGATGCACTGAACGATCCGCGCAACCTGCAGACTGCTATCAAGGCAGCCAACAAGGAAGGCGCTCATGTGCAGGGCTGCATCAGCTACACCCTGAGCCCCGTGCACAACAACGAGTACTTTGCAGCCTACGCCAAGACTCTGGAGGAGATGGGTGCAAACTCCATCTGCATCAAGGATATGGCCGGTCTGCTGACTCCCTATACCTGCTACGATCTGGTCAAGAAGCTGAAGGAGACCGTCAGCATCCCTGTTGACATCCACAGCCACTACACCGCAGGTCTGGCTTCCATGTCCATCCTGAAGGGCATCGAGGCAGGTGCCGACATCATCGATACTGCCATGAGCCCCTTGAGTCTGGGCACCAGCCACATGCCCACCGAGAGTCTGGTCGCTGCCCTGCAGGGTACCGATTATGACACCGGTCTGGATCTGAAGCAGTTGAACGTTGTCCGCGCATACTTTGCAAAGCTGCGCGAAAAGTACATCGCCAACGGCCAGATCAGCCCCAAGAGTCTGGGCGTTGATGCCAACACCCTGCTGTATCAGGTGCCGGGCGGCATGTTCTCCAACATGCTCAAGCAGCTGAAGGATGCCGGCAAGGAAGACAAGCTGGATGAAGTGCTGGCTGAGATCCCCCGTGTCCGCGAGGATGCAGGCTATCCGCCGCTGGTCACTCCCACCAGCCAGATCGTTGGTACGCAGGCTGTGTTCAATGTTATCCTTGGTGAGCGCTACAAGATGGTCACCAAGGAGTTCAAGGGTCTGGTCCATGGCGACTACGGCAAGACTCCCGCTCCCATCAAGCCGGAGTTCACCAAGAAGATTTTGGGCGACGAGCAGCCCATCACCTGCCGCTTTGCCGATACGCTTGCTCCCGAGATGGACAAGCTGAAGGCGGAAGCTGCCAAGTGGGCAACGCAGGAAGAGGATGTGCTGACCTACGCAATGTTCCCGCAGGTGGCACCCAAGTTCTTCGACAAGCGCAATGCCAAGAAGCAGGGCGTTGATGGCGATCATGTGGACTACGCCAATCAGTCTCACCCCGTCTAAGTAACGGTACTTTAAGGGCTTCCCGCTGTGAGCGGGAGGCCCTTTTTGCATAGCAGGGTGGTGGGCAGGAGATGACATGGGTCGTATAAACCGGCAGAGAATGTTTTTGCAAAAATCTGCCCCAAAAGGCAATGAATGCATTGACTTGAAAACATCCCCACTCTATAATGGATAAAAATGGATGTGCGCGGCATTCGGGTATTGCCACAAAAGAAGGAGGGGACCCCTATGAGAAAAGTTACTGCCCAGCGCCTTGCGGAATTTACGGAGCGGGACTATGTGCTGACCTTTGGCGTTGGAAAAAGGGAGTTTGACCGGATGCTGGCAGCACTGGAAGACGCTTATCGTAGGGAGCATAAGCGTAAGCCGCGCTTTACCAAGATCACCATGCTGGATAAGCTGGTGCTGACCCTGATCTACCGTCATGAATACCGCAGCATGGACAGCATTGCTGCAGAATACGAGGTCTCCCGCGATACCATTGAAGTGAATGTTCATTGGGTGGAGCAGACCCTGCTGAACGCAGATCTGATCCAGAAAAGCGTTACCTGTGTGTACAAAACCAACTGAAACAGGCTCCGGCACAAAATCTTTGGATTCTGTGCCGGAGCTTTTTTACTTATTGGCGTTCATTGCGGGCATTTTGGCCGGAATGCACAACAGTGCACCTTGAATTTTGAGCCGAAGAATAGTAAAATGAAGCTATATGTATCGTAACATGGGCTTGTGCACCCAAAGGCGGATACATATACCGGAATCTGTATGCAAAAACATTGAAAAACAGAAAATAGGAGAACGTTATGATCTTAAGCATGACCGGCTTTGGCCGTGGGACTGCTGTGCGCAATGGCCGTGAGATCACGGTGGAACTGCGCAGCGTCAATTCTCGCTACTTTGAGTATTCTTCGCGCATCCCGCGCACCTGCAGCTATCTGGACAGCCGACTGAAAAAGCAGCTCAACGAACGCATCACCCGCGGCAAGGTGGAGCTGAGCATGACGGTACAGAATGTAGATGCCGCAGATACCGTGGTTGCGGTCAACATGGAACTGGCCCGCAGCTATCAGCAGGCCATGCGGGATATCTCCGAGCAGCTGGGCGTCAAAAATGATATCTCTGCCGGGGTGATCACCCGTTTCCCGGATGTGCTCACCACCCGCCATGCGGATGTGGACGAGGAACAGCTGTGGGAGGATGTGTCTGCCGTTACGGCACAGGCGCTGGATCGCTTTGTGGAAATGCGCGCCGCCGAGGGTGCCAAGATGAAGGCCGATGTGGAGAACCGCCTGAATTTTCTGGAGGAATGTGTCGGCAAAGTGGAGACTCTGAGCGCGGGCCGTGTGGAGGCTTACACCACCCGCCTGTATGAAAAGCTCAAGGTCATTCTGGAAGACCGCGATATCGATGATGCCCGCGTGCTGACCGAAGCCGCCATCTTTGGCGACAAGACTGCTGTGGACGAGGAGACCGTCCGCCTGCGCAGTCATATCGCACAGTACCGGGACATTCTGGCCCTGAACGAGCCGGTGGGCCGCAAGCTGGACTTCCTGACGCAGGAGCTGAACCGTGAGACCAATACCATTGGTTCCAAGTGTCAGGATCTGGACATCACCCGCATCGTGGTGGACATGAAGGCCGAGATCGAAAAGATCCGTGAACAGATCCAGAATCTGGAATGATGAAGTAAGATCCGGAGGAATTTATGAAGCTGATCAACATCGGGTTTGGCAATATGGTCAGTGCGGGCCGCGTGGTGGCTGTCGTCAGCCCGGACTCGGCCCCGGTCAAGCGTCTGATCAAGGAAGCGCGGGAGCGCGGGATGCTGATCGATGCATCCTATGGCCGCAGCACCCGTGCGGTGCTGATCATGGATTCCGATCACGTGGTGCTCTCGGCGCTCCAGCCGGAAACGGTGGCCAACCGCGCGGCAGGGCAGGAGAGCAGAGTGACAGCAGAGGAGGAACCGTCCCATGGCGAATGATAAATATCTGTTTGTAGTTTCCGGTGCAGCAGGCACCGGCAAGGACAGCGTGGTGAAGGCACTGCGCGAAGCACACCCGGAGATCGAAAAGACCATCTCCGCCACCACCCGCGCACCGCGTCCCGGTGAGCAGGAGGGCGTGGACTATTATTACCGCACCCGGGAGCAGTTCCAGCAGCTGATTGAAAACGATCAGGTGGTGGAGCACAACTTCTACAACGGCAACTACTACGGCACCCTGCGCGAAGAGGTGGACAAGCGTCTGGCAGCCCGGAAGGTGGTCGTTCTGGTCATCGATGTGCACGGCGCAGCGAATATCCGCCGCATGTTCCCCGGCGCGACCACCGTGTTCCTGCTGCCGCCCTCGGTGGAGGAGCTGGAACGCCGTCTGCGCGGCCGCGGCACCGAGACCGAGGACAGCATTCAGGAACGTCTTGCTACGGCCCGGCAGGAGCTGGCCCAGCAGGATAAATTTACCCTGAAGCTGGTCAACGACCGGGTCGATACCTGCGCCGATGCACTGTATGAGGCAATCTGCCGCCGCATCGAAAGCGCAGAATAACATTTGAAGGAGCTGGACGAATGCCCAAAACGGTAGGCGTTGCCGTCAGCAATGCGACCTTCCACTTTGATAAGCTGTATACCTACGCGGTCATGCCGGACCAGCAGGACACCGTAAAGCTGGGCAGCATGGTGCTGGTGCCCTTTGGCCGGGGCAGCCGCGCCCGCATGGGTGTGGTGCTGGCCTGTGATGCCGAGCCGGAAAGTGCAAAGCTGAAATATCTTTTCGACGTGGCCCCGGCTTCGGCCTGCCTGACGCCGGAGCTGCTGCGTCTGGTGCACTTTCTGAAGGAACGCACCTTCTGCACCTATTATGAAGCGGTCAAGGCGGTCATTCCCTATGGTGCGCAGTACAAGCCCGCTGTGGCGGCAGACGGTGTGACGCCGGTGCTGCAAAAGCAGCTCACCCGCCACACAGAGAACAGCTATAAGCTGGTGGGGGCTTTGCAGCAAAAGCCCAAGCCCACGGCCAAGCAGCTGGCGGCAGTGGCATTGCTGGGCGGCGGGCCCCGCACCCTGAACGAGCTGGAGGACAAGGGCATCAGCCGTGCTGTGCTGGATAATCTGTGCGCCAAAGGCGTGTTGGAATGCAGCAAGGTGAACAAGTCCATCGACCTGTATTCGTCCATTCCGCTCAAAAACGAGCCCATCTGCCTGACGGCAGAACAGCAGGCGGCTTACGATGCCCTGCTGCCAAAGCTGGAGGATGATGCGCCCCACTCGGCATTGCTGTACGGTGTGACCGGCAGCGGCAAAACGCTTGTATTTTTAAAGCTGATCGCACACTGTCTGGAACAGGGCCGGAAAGCGCTGGTGCTGGTGCCGGAGATCAGCCTGACGCCGCAGATGATCCTGCGGCTCAAGAGCCAGTTTGGCCGCCGGGTGGCGGTGCAGCACTCTGCCCTCAACCACACGGAACGTCTGCTGCAGTGGCAGATGATCCAGGACGGCGGTGCCGATATTGTGGTGGGCACCCGCAGTGCCATCTTTTCGCCGCTGGAAAACATCGGGCTCATCATCATCGATGAAGAGCAGGAGCACACCTACCGCTCGGAATCCGCGCCCCGCTATTCTGCCCACGAGGTGGCCCGGCAGCGCGCGGCGGAGAACGGTGCATTGCTGCTGCTGGCCAGCGCCACCCCCAGCACCGAGAGCTTTTATGCGGCCCAGCACGGCCGCACCCAGCTGGTGCGGCTCACTCAGCGCTACGGCGGTAACCCGCTGCCGAAGGTGCAGATCGTGGACATGCGCGCCGAGCTGGCATCGGGCAACCCCCGGGAGATCAGCCTTGCCATGGAGGACGCTATCCGCCGCAATCTGGACGCAGGCAAGCAGACTATTTTGCTGCTGAACCGCCGGGGCTACCAGACCATGGCCCAGTGCGAGGACTGCCGCGAGGTGCTCAAGTGCCAAAAGTGCAGCGTGCCCATGGTGTACCATAAATCGGCGCATAAGGTATTGTGCCACTACTGCGGCAGCCAGATGGAACCGCCCACCGTCTGCCCCACCTGCGGCGGCAAGCTGCAGTATCGGGGGTTCGGCACCCAGAAAGCGGAGGAAGAGCTTGCAAAGCTCTTCCCGGATGCACGGGTGCTGCGGATGGATCAGGATTCTACCGCGGCCAAGGACGCCCACGAAAAGCTGCTGGCAAAATTTGCAGATCACGAATACGACATCATGGTGGGCACCCAGATGGTGGCCAAGGGACTGGATTTTGAGGATGTGACTCTTGTGGGTGTGCTGGGCATCGATTCACTGCTGTTTGCGCAGGGCTTCCGTGCCTACGAAAACGTGTTCAGCCTCATCACGCAGGTGGTGGGGCGCAGCGGCCGGGCCAAAGACCCGGGCTTCGCCATCATCCAGACCACCGACCCCGACAACCCCGTCCTCAACCTCGCCGCCGCGCAGGACTACGACGCCTTCTTCGAGCAGGAAATTGCATATCGCAAGCTGGGCCTCTACCCGCCCTTCTGCGGGCTGTGCGTCATCGGCTTTGCAGGTGCAAAGGAGATCGAGACGGCAAGGGCCGCAGCGCGCTTTGCGGCTCTTCTGGGCCAGCAGGCAGCAAAACAGCCGGACCTGCCCCTGCGGGTGCTGGGGCCGACCCCTAGCAGCATCGAGAAGATCAACGACACCTATCGCTATAAGCTCACCATCAAGTGCCGCAACGACCGCCGCTTCCGCGACCTCGTGCGCAGCGCACTGGAATTGTATGAACAGGAAAAACTTCCGTCCAAGGCCACCGTTGCGGTGGATCTGCATTCGGACGGAGATATCTGATTAGGAGGTACCATAAATGGCAATCCGTAACATTGTAAAAGAGGGCGACCCCATCCTGAATAAGGTCTGCCGCCCGGTGACCAACTTTGACGACCGTCTGGCTACTCTGCTGGACGATATGCGCGAGACGATGATCGCCGCCGACGGCGTGGGTCTGGCCGGCCCGCAGGTGGGCATGCTGCGCCGCCTGTTCGTGGTGTGGGACACCACCGATGCCCCGGAGGAGATCCCGGAGGATTACGAGTATAAGTTTATCGACTTTGTGAACCCGGAGATCCTGGCCGTATCCGAGGAAGAGGAGACCGCCTA
Source organism: Faecalibacterium sp. 3 (assembly GCF_048323735.1). NCBI lineage: Bacteria > Bacillati > Bacillota > Clostridia > Eubacteriales > Oscillospiraceae > Faecalibacterium > Faecalibacterium sp. 3. Next base: position 2,227,710 of record NZ_JBLWFN010000001.1, on the reverse strand, counting down.
TGAGGGCTGTCTGTCCTTCCCGGGCCATAACGGCGCCGTGACCCGCCCCGTCGCTGTCAAGGTGCGCGCACAGGACCGCCACGGTGAGTGGTTTGAGCTGGAAGCCGAGGATCTGCTGGGCCGCTGCATCCAGCATGAGAACGACCATCTGGACGGCATCACCATCATGCAGTCCAGCGAGTATTTCTATGAGGATACCGAAGAGGGCAAAAAAGCTGCCCGCGAAGCGAAAGGAAACAACTGATGCGCATTCTGTTCATGGGCACGCCGGATATTGCCGCCGAGTGCCTGAAAGCCCTGTATGCTGCCGGGCATGACATCTGTGCAGTGTATACCCGGCGGGATAAGCCGGTTGGCCGCAAGCAGGTGCTGACCGCACCGCCGGTGAAGGAAGTGGCGCTTGCCCACGGCACGCCGGTGTTCCAGCCCCGTACCCTGCGGGACGGCAGCGAAGATGAAAATATCCGCGCACTGGCCCCGGAGCTGATCGTGGTGGTGGCTTATGGCTGCATCCTGCCGAAGTCGGTGCTGGAAACGCCGAAATATGGCTGCATCAACCTGCACGTCTCCCTGCTGCCCAAGTATCGCGGCAGCGCTCCGGTGCAGTGGGCCGTGCTGAACGGCGACGCCGAGACCGGCGTTTCCATCATGCAGATGGACGAGGGGCTGGATACCGGCGACGTGCTCTGCTGTGAAAAGCTCGCCATTGACCCGGAGGAGACCAGCGGCGAGCTGTTTGACCGCGTGACCGCCGTGGGTGCCCGGGTGCTGTGCGAGGTGGTGCCCGCCATCGCTGCCGGCACGCTGATTGCACAGCCGCAGGACCATGAAAACGCCTGCCTTGCTCCCATGCTCAATAAAGAGATGGCGGAGTTCCGCCTTACCGAATCTGCCGCCCACATCCATAACTGGGTGCGCGGCATGAACCCGTGGCCCGGCGCATGGTTCATCACCTCCGGCGGTAAGAAGCTCAAGGTGATGGAGTGCCGTGCGGTGGAAGCTTCCGGCAAAGCGCCCGGCACGGTGCTGGCGACAAAGCCGCTGACCGTGGCCTGCGGAGAAGGTGCTGTCCAGCTTTTGAACGTGGTGCCGGAGGGCAAAAAGCCTATGGACGGCACCGCATTTGCCGCCGGTCAGCGCCTCAAGGCGGGGGATATCCTCTGATGGCGGCAAATCCGCGCGCGGCAGCTGTGGCGGCGCTGGTACGGCAGGAGCAGGCCGGTTTTTCCAATCTTGTTCTGGATGCCGAGCTTAAACGCCAGCAGCTGGAAGGCCGCGATAAAGCTTTTGCCAGCGCCATCTTTTACACGGTGCTGGAACACCGGGGCACGCTGGACTACATCCTGTGCCAGTTCCTGCCCAAAGGCCTTGCCAAGCTGGATGCACCGGTGCGCGAAATATTGCGCGCGGCGCTGGCGCAGGCCCGCTATATGCAGGTGCCGGTGTCCGCTGCGGTGAACGAAGCGGTCAAGCTGACCCGCACCTTCAAAAAATCCAGCGCATCCGGTCTGGTCAACGCGGTGCTGCGCAAGGCGTGCAGCTACGACCTGAGCACCGCAAGCTTCAAAAACGAAGTGGAGCGGCTCATGGTGCTGGGCTCTGCCGGGCGGGATGTGGCGGAATTTCTGCACAAAAACTACCCGGATGAAGCACTGGATATCCTCACCTACAAAGCCGATGGAGGCATGACCAGCCTGCGGGCAAACCCGCTGAAGACAAGCGCAGAAGAACTCTGCACAAAGCTGCTGGATTCCGGAGCAAAGGAAGCAAGGCCCGGCATTGTACCCGGCAGTGTGCTGGCCCGGTTCGAGGGAAGCCCGGCGGAAAACGAGCTGTTCCGGCAGGGATATTTCCATGTGGAAGGGCAGGCCAGCCAGCTGGCAGCGCTCTGCGTGGAAGCAAAGCCCGGTGAAACGGTCATCGATCTGTGTGCGGCCCCCGGCGGCAAGACCGTCCTGCTGGCCGAGCAGATGCACAGCACCGGCAGGCTCTACAGCTGCGATGCCGCCGAGAACCGCGTGGGCCTGATCCGCACGACGGTGCAGCGCATGGGACTGACCAATGTGGAGGTCCTGTGCAGTGATGCCACAAAAGTGAATCCAATTCTGCCGCAGGCCGACCGCATCCTTGCAGATGTGCCCTGCAGTGGTCTGGGCATTCTGGCTAAAAAGCCGGATCTGCGCTACAAAAAGCTGGAACCGGCCCGCGAAGCTGAATTATTGGCCACGCAGTCGGCCATCCTCGATACGGCGGCACAGCTGCTCAAACCGGGCGGCAGGCTGGTGTACTCCACCTGCACCATCGACCCGGCAGAGAACCAGCAGCAGATCGCGGCATTTCTGGGCCGTCACCCGGAGTTTACGGTGGTAAAGCCCGCCGTGGCGCTGCCCGCCGGGATGACGGCAGGGGAGCACGGTGCGCTTTCGGTGCCCACCCGTACCGGCATGGACGGATTTTTCCTGTGTGCCATGCAGAAAAACGGGTGAGAGCTGCAATGAAACAGGCAGCTTATTCGTAAAAACCAATAGGAGAACACAATGGAACAAAAACGCTGTATCTCTTCCCTGACGCTGGCAGAGCTGACCGCTGAACTGAAAGCGATGGGCCAGCCGGGCTTCCGGGCAAAGCAGATCTTCCACTGGGTGCACCAGAAGCTGGTCACCGAGTTTTCTGCTATGACCGACCAGCCCAAGACCCTGCTGGCAAAGCTGGAAGAAAGCTTCTATATCGCAGCACCCCAGATCGAGCGCCGGCAGGAAGCAAAGGACGGCACCGTAAAATATCTGCTGCGCATGGCAGACGGCAACTGCATCGAGACCGTTGTCATGCGCTACCACTACGGCAATACCGTGTGTGTGTCCACTCAGGTGGGCTGCCGCATGGGCTGCCGCTTCTGTGCCTCTACGCAGGCAGGCCGGGTGCGCAATCTGGAAGCCGGCGAGATCTGCTCCGAAATTTACACCGCACAGAAGGATATTGGCGAGCGCATTTCCCACATCGTGCTCATGGGCATCGGGGAACCGCTGGATAACTTTGACGAAGTGATGAAGTTTCTGGAAAATATCACTTCGCCCGAGGGCGTCAACATCGGGATGCGCAACATCAGTCTTTCCACCTGCGGCCTTGTGCCAAAGATCGATCTGCTGGCCGAGAAAAAATTGCAGCTCACCCTTTCGGTGTCCCTGCACGCGCCCAACAACGAGATCCGCAGCGGCATGATGCCGGTGAACGACGCCTACCCCGTGGAAGTGCTGATGCAGGCCGTGCGCCGCTATCAGGATACCACCGGACGCCGGGTGAGCTTTGAGTATTCCATGGTGCGCGGCGTCAACGATTCGGATGCCTGTGCAAAGCAGCTGGCAAACCTCATCCGGGGCATGGGGGCTCATGTGAACCTGATCCCCATCAACCCTGTGGACGGCAGTCCGTATTCGGCTACCGATGCCGCCAATGTGCGCCGCTTTCAGCAGAAGCTGGAAAGCCTTGGCGTCAATGCTACGGTGCGCCGACGTCTTGGCAGCGAGATCAGCGCCGCCTGCGGCCAGCTGCGCCGGGACGAAATGAACGGGAAAGCGTAAAATAGAGGGAGTATCCTATGAAACTTGCAGGAAAAACGGATGTCGGCCGGGTCCGGCAGGATAATCAGGACGATTATCGCGCAGGAGAACTGCCCGGCGATGCCGCATGGCTGCTGGTGTGTGACGGCATGGGCGGTGCACGCGGCGGCAGGGAAGCCAGTCAGAGCGCATGTGATGTCATTGAGCGCTGCTTTCAGGAGCAGTATGCTTCCAAGTGCCTGCCCGGCGAGGAAGAGACCTTCCTGAAAAAAACACTGCTCAGCGCCAACCGCTTTGTGTTCCAGAAGGCTCTGCGGGAGGAAGCACTGGCAGGCATGGGCACTACGGCGGTATGCGCACTGGTGCGCTCCGGCAGGGTGTATCTGTGCCATGCAGGTGACTCGCGGGCGTACCTGTACCGGGATGGGCAGCTTGCCCAGCTCACCCACGACCACTCCTACGTGCAGGAGCTGGTGGACTGCGGCACCATTACCGTGGAGGAAGCCGAGCATCACCCCCAGAAGAACATCATCACCCGTGCTCTGGGTGTGGACTACCGGCTGGAACCGGAGTTTGCCACCGCACAGCTGCACAGCGGAGATATTCTGCTGCTGTGCTCGGACGGCCTGACCAATGCGGTGCCCAAAGAACAGCTGGAACAGCTGCTGCGCACGGGAAAGTTCTATGATCTGCCGGATCTGCTGATCCGCACTGCCAACGAAAACGGCGGCCCGGATAACATCACCGCGCTGCTTCTGTGTGTGGAGGAGGTGCGCTGATGGACAACCTGATCGGCAAAAAGCTGGATGGTCTGTATGAGGTGAAGGAGCTGATCGGCTCCGGCGGCATGGCGAACGTCTACAAGGCGGTCATGCTTGGCCAGAACGGCCCTGTTCCCGCCGGGACAGTGGTGGCGGTCAAGGTGCTGCGGCAGGAGTATATGCATGACCCGGATCTTGTGCGCCGTTTTAAAAATGAATCCAAGGCCATCTCGCTGCTGAATCACCCGAACATCGTCAAGGTATATGATGTTTCGGTGAACGATGATCTGCAGTATATCGTGATGGAATATGTGGACGGCATGACCCTGCGCGAGTACCTCAACCAGCGCGGCGGCAGGCTGACCAACCGGGAGACTGTGCATTTCATCTCTCAGATCTTAAAGGCGCTGGAACATGCCCATGCCAACGGTGTGGTGCACCGGGACATCAAGCCCCAGAATATCATGCTTCTGGACAATGGTCAGCTGCGCATGATGGATTTTGGTATCGCACGCATCTCCCGGGCCGAGAATCAGCTGCTCAGCGGCAAGGCCATGGGCAGCGTGCATTATATCAGCCCGGAGCAGGCCAAAGGTGATGAGACTGACTGCACCAGCGATATCTACTCGGTGGGCGTGATGATGTACGAGATGCTCAGCGGTCATCTGCCCTTTGACGCAGACGACATGGTGGAGGTCGCCATCAAGCAGATCTCGGATAAGCCGAAGTCTCTGCACGAGATCGCGCCGGAGGTACCGAACGCCCTGGTGGAGATCACCGAAAAAGCCATGGCAAAGCTGCCGCAGAACCGCTATGCTTCTGCCCGCGAGATGATGGATGCACTGGACGCCTACGTGCAGAATCCCTCCGTGATGTTCGAGTACAAATATATTACAGAAGATGCACCCGAAAAGGTGGTGAAACGTACCATGAGCCAGAACCGCACAAATCGACCTGCCGAAAAACCTGCGCCCCGCAGCAAAAAGACTGCATCCCGCAAAAAGAAGCGCCGTACCATTTATCTTCCGGCGCTGCTGGGCATCACCATTGCATTTGCCCTTGCCTGCCTTGCACTGTGCTGGATGATCCTGAACGATTCCTCCAACCTGATGAACAACAAAGCAGATATCACGCTGGGCGATTATATCGGCATGACGCAGGACGAGGCTGCCGCCACCGAGCAGGTTGTCTCCGGTCAGATCAGTGTTACCTGGGAGCAGGAGTACAACAGTGACTATGCGGCGGGCTATATCTACAAGCAGTCGCCGGTCTCCGGCCGCACGGTGCGTGAGGGCCAGAATGTGACCCTTACTGTCAGTCTGGGCACCCAGTATGTCACGGTGCCCGATCTGACCAACTATGTGCAGGCAGATGCAGAGCAGCAGCTCAAAGATCTGGGAGTCTCGGTGCTGGTGACGCAGGCTGTGGATACCACAGTGGCATCCGGTGCGGTCATCCGCACCGACCCGGCAGCAGGCAGTCAGGTGGCAGCAGGCAGCACGGTAGTGATCTATATCAGCCGCCCGCAGGTGGCCACCACCACCAAGGTGCCCTCGCTCATTGGCATGAGCGCCGGGGATGCCCGCACCCTGCTGGTGCAGAATCATCTGGGTCTGGGCAGCCAGTCTGAGCAGTACAGCGACCAGCCGGTGGGCACCGTCATCAGTCAGGACCCGGCGGCAGGCGCTACCGCAAAGCTGAATGGCCGGGTGAACATCGTGGTCAGTGCCGGGCCGGAGCCTGCACCGGAACCGGAAGCACCCAGCGACAGCACGACAGGCGGCGACTGGTGGAGCGGCCTGTTCGGCGGTGGTTCGTCCTCCTCTTCCTCCAGCACAACAGCGAGTGGTGAGCAGGGCACAGCGGGCAGCGGGGAGCCTTCCCAGACTCCGCTGACCGACTGGTGGTCCTCGCTGCTGAGCTGACGGAGGCGCACATGAAAGGATATATCACAAAGGGCATCGGCGGCTTTTACTACGTAAAAACGCCGGAAGGCATTGTGGAGTGCAAGCCCCGCGGCATCTTCCGCAAACAGAAGATCACGCCGGTTGCAGGCGACGAAGTGACGCTGGAAACCGAGAACGGTGTTTCGGTCATTGCGGAGATCGCACCGCGAAAGAACGTTTTTGTGCGCCCCCCGATGGCAAACCTTGATCTGCTGTTTCTGGTGGCAAGCACCACCCAGCCCACCCCCAGCACGCTGGTGCTGGATAAGCTTTCTGCCATTGCGGTGGACAAGGGCGTGCAGCCGGTGATCGTGTGCACCAAGGGCGATCTGGCAGAGGCAGAGTTCCTGCGCTCTGCCTACGAAAGATCCACCCTGCCGTTCATCCGCATCGACTATGAGACCGGTGCAGGACTGGACGAGGTGAAGCAGTGGATCAATGGCCGGCTGTGCGCCTTCTGCGGCAACTCCGGCGTGGGAAAGTCCACCCTGCTGAACCATCTGCTGCCGGAAGCCGAGCGGGAGACCAGCGCCATCAGCCAGAAGCTGGGCCGCGGCCGCCACACCACCCGTGAGGTGACCATCTTTGAAGCCTTTGGCGGGCGCATTGCGGATACGCCGGGCTTTGCCAGCCTGGAAGCGAACCGCGCCGGTTTTATCTCCAAGGAAAATCTGGAGCATGCGTTCCCGGAGTTCGGGCCTTATCTGGGACAGTGTCAGTTCACCGGCTGCTCCCACCGCAGCGAAAAAGGCTGCGCCGTGCGCGCGGCACTGGCAGAGGGCAGGCTCTCTCAGACCCGGTACGACAGCTACTGCACCATGTACGAGGAAGTCAAGGACGTGAAGGATTGGCAGCGCCCGAAAGTATAAAGGATAAGGAAGAGATTCATGTCACGCTGTGTGATCATTTCGGCCTGCCCGGTCTCACCGGAGCTGGCAAAGGCCCTGCGGCCGGACGATTTTATCATTGCCTGCGATGCAGGCTATCGCAACTGTGTTCCGCTGGGCTGTAAGCCCGATATCATCCTGGGCGATTTTGACACCGCCCCCTGCCCGGAAAAGCAGGATGATGTCATCGTTCTGCCCCACGTCAAGGATGATACCGACACTGAGTATGCCGCAAAGCTGGCCTCAGAAAAAGGTTTTGATGAGGTGCTGCTGCTGGGCGGTCTTGGTGGCAGACGGGTAGAGCATACGCTCGCAAACCTGTGCACCGGCCTTGGGTTGGAGCGGCGCGGCGTGCGCACCACTCTGCTGGACGAGCGCAGCCGCATCACCTACGTGATGCCCGGCGAGACCCGCCGCTACCCGAAGGAGAATTATTTCTTTTTCTCGGCCTTTCCGATGGAGGGCAGGGCAGAGGGCGTGTGCGAACATGGCTCTTATTATGAGTTGGATAACGCAGAGCTGACCGCCGCGTATCCGCTGGGGGTCAGCAACGAGTACGCCGAAGGTTCGGACTGCATCACCATCAGCACCCGCAGCGGTGCGCTGGTGGCGGTGGAGACCATCCCGGACTGATGCCAGCTGCTTCTGCCGGAACGTTTTGTCTGCTGCCCGCATAGGATGGAGCAGAAAACGGAAAGGCAGGGGAGAGCATATGCAGGTAATTGTGATCCAGAGCCCCAAGGCCTTGCGCGGGATCCTGCGCAGGCTGTTCGGTATCAAAAAGGAAAACTGAAAGATCCCCTCTCTGTTATGGGCGTACCGTCAGAGAGGGGATCTTGTTGTTGGTGCTTTTTCTGCTCCCGCAAAATCAGGCAGTATTTGACCGCTGCCAAAAACGAAAAACCCGCGAAGCTACAAATTTTTAACGTAACTTCGCGGGTTCTCTATGGTGCGAGGGAGGGGACTCGAACCCCCAAGGATAAACCACACGCACCTCAAACGTGCGCGTCTGCCAGTTCCGCCACCCTCGCATATTCTGTTGGTGCTGTCCATCCAACTTCTGAGGTTTGAAGCTGTGCTTGCGGACTGCTTGAATATATTACCACGTTCCTGTCGGATAGTCAAGCTCTTTTTTCCCTTTTTGAAAAAAATCCGGCGTAAGCATAGATACAGCGGCTGTATGAGGGGAGATCGCCGGAAAACTCATGCCCAGAAAAAACGCACAAGTTGAAATGCATCGGAACATGTGATATTATAAATATAACTATGGAAAAGCAACGGTGCGGTTGAAGCATCGGGGGAGATAAAAATGAACGATGATGTAGTGGTGTCCGTTCTTTGTATCGCATATAACCATGAAAAATACATCCGTAGCGCATTGGACGGATTCGTGAATCAAAAGACGAACTTCCGGTATGAAGTTCTTATAAATGATGATGCGTCCACAGATCACACGGCTGCGATCATCGCAGAATATGAGGCAAAGTATCCGGACATCATTAAACCGGTCTACCAGACTGAAAATCAGTATTCTAAGGGAGTATTCATCACGAAAAGCATTCTTTTCCCTCGGTCGAAGGGAAAGTATACGGCGATCTGTGAAGGCGATGACTATTGGTGTGATGAAAACAAACTGCAAAAGCAGGTGGATTTCCTGGAATCGCATGAGGAGTATGCGGCCTGTGTGCACAATACCCGGCTGTTGGACTGCCGCACGGGCGGTTCGTGGCCGATGTATAAAGGAGAACAGGATCGTGATCTCACATTCAAGGAGGTCGTCAATTACAGTGCAGCCTGTTTCCATACGTCCTCGATTTTATGCAGGAGAGAGTGGTTCTGCATACCGGATGAACTCAGAGCAAATGGATTCGGTGATTATCCGCGTGCAGTTTATATGCGGCTGAACGGGAAGATCCACTATTTAAAGGATATCATGTCTGTCTACCGGATGTTTACCGCCGGTTCGTGGACTGCCCGGAACCAGAACAACGCATCTAAGCAACAGCGCATTTGCAGCCAGAAAGCGAGAACAGACTTTACAGAAAAGCTCCGTCGTTACTGTCGCGAACAGGGGGTTACGCCTGAATACCAGAAGGCGGTAAATGATGTGGCGAACCGTGACCAGCTGCAGCTGGCAGTTCTCCAGAAAGGCGGCAGATGCCTTTTGCATGGTCCGCAGCTGGGCATTTTTATGGGACTGTCGCTGGAAAAGAAAATACATGTGCTGGATACGGTACGGACGGAGTTTAAGACAGAACGAAATGAAAAAAGATAAGAACATTATTCTTGACAACTTTATCTGGCGCTTTGCAGAGCGCTGCGGTGCCCAGCTTGTGACAGCCGTTGTAACGCTGCTGCTGGCCCGTATTCTGATGCCGGAAGATTATGGCAAGACGGCGCTGGTGGCGGTGTTCATCAACATTTTGCAGGTGTTCATCGACAGCGGTCTTGGTACAGCACTGATCCAGAAAAAAGATGCAGACGATCTGGATTTTTCATCGGTATTCTATTTCAATTTTGCGGTGTGTCTGGTGCTGTATGCCGGAATGTTCATTGCGGCACCTTATATTGCGGCATTCTATAAAGATCCTTCGCTGACGCCCGTGGTTCGCGTTGCCAGCCTGACGCTGGTGTTTTCCGGTGTCAAAGGCATCCAGCAGGCCTATGTGTCCCGCAATATGCTGTTCAAACGCTTTTTCTTTGCAACGCTGGGCGGTACGCTGTTCTCCGCATTTCTGGGGCTTGGCATGGCTTATGCCGGGTTTGGCGTCTGGGCGTTGGTGGCACAGCAGCTTTCCAACACGGCCATTGATACGCTGATCCTTTGGCTCACGGTGCATTGGAGACCGAAGGCGGTCTTTTCATGGCAGCGGCTGAAAGGGCTGCTATCCTATGGCTGGAGACTGCTGGCTTCCTCCCTGTTGGATACCGTATACAATAATCTGCGCAGCCTTGTGATCGGCCGCGTTTACACATCGGCTGATCTTGCCTTTTATAATGAGGGTATGCTTGCACCGGATACGATCGCGGTCAACGTGGATTCTTCCATTGACAGCGTTCTGCTCCCGGCAATGTCTGCCGTGCAGGACGAGCCTGCGCGGGTGAAAAACATGACCCGCCGTGCCATCAAGACCTGCGTTTACGTCATTGCGCCGCTGATGATGGCGATGTTCTTCTGCGCAAAGCCGCTCGTCCGGCTGGTGCTGACTGAGAAGTGGCTGCCCTGCGTGCCGTATCTGCGGATTTTCTGCATCACCTACATGTTCTATCCGATCCACACGGCAAACCTGAATGCGATCAAGGCAATGGGCCGCAGCGGAGTGTATCTGAAGTTGGAGATCATCAAGAAGATCATGGGCCTGACCCTGCTCCTGCTGACCTACCACATCAGCGTGATGGCAATGGCCTACAGCCTGATCCTGAGCAGCCTGCTGAGCCAGCTCATCAATACATGGCCGAACAGAAAACTGCTGGATTACCGTTATCTGGAACAGCTGAAAGACATCCTGCCCAGCATTCTACTGGCTGTTTTCATGGGCTGCTGCATGTGGCTGGTCAATCTTGCACATCTGCCGGACATCGTAACGCTGGTCATTCAGATCCTGATCGGTGCATCGGTGTATCTGGGCGGTTCTGCACTGCTGAAGCTTGACACATTTGAGTATCTCTGGAATGTGGTGAAGCCCAAAATTCAGAGAAAACCGTGGGCTGATAATGAAGAGTGAACGAGCGGAAAATGACGGAAAGGAAAACAGAAGTCATGACGAAAAAACTTCTTCTTCTGGGTGGTTCGGCACAGCAGGTTGTCGCGATCAAAACAGCAAAACGGCTGGGCTGTGAAACGATACTGTGCGATTTTTTGCCGGATAATCCGGGTCAATATGCTGCAGATAAGTTTTATCTTGTCAGCACCACAGATAAGGAAGCTGTTCTGGATGTGGCCAGGAAGGAACAGGTGGACGGTGTTCTGGCATACGCATCTGACCCGGCGGCCCCCACGGCAGCCTACGTGGCAGAAAAGCTTGGTTTGCCGGGTAACCCGTATAAGTCGGTGGAGATACTTTGCAATAAAGACAAGTTCCGCAGATTCCTTGCTCAAAACGACTTTGCTGCGCCCACAGCACATAGTTATGTGACCAGAGAAGAAGCATTGACAGACAGGGCAAGGCTGAATTATCCGCTTATTATTAAGCCTGTAGATTCGTCCGGAAGCAAGGGCGCAACTGTACTGAGAACAGGGGAAGGACTTGCAGAAGCAATCGAATTTGCATTTTCTTTTTCCCGGTGCCACAGGATCGTGATAGAAGATTTTATTGAAAAGAAGCACCCTTATCTGATTGGAGGGGATGTATTCATTTCAAACGGAAAAGTGGTTCTTTGGGGATTGATGAACTGTCACCGTGACAGCAGAGTGAATCCGCTGGTTCCGGTAGGCAAGAGCTATCCGCTCCAATTGGAAGCGCCGGATACGGCGAATGTAAAAGCAACCGTCGAGAGACTGGTCAATTTGCTGAAAATCGCAAATGGTTCTATGAATGTGGAACTGGTCGTAGATAAAAGCGGCCGGGTGTGGCCCATTGACATCGGCCCACGGGCAGGCGGCAATATGATACCGGACCTTCTGGGGGATATCTTTGGTGTGGATGTTGCACAGATGTCGGTGGAAGCGGCGATGGGCAGAGAAGTTCGTGAATGCCCCCATGAGCCAAAGGGCTGCTATGCTACCTGCAATCTCCATAGTGCAAAGAATGGAATTTATAAAGGTATCTCGTTTGCGCCGGAACTGGAACAGTATATTTACCGGAAGTGTATTTATAAAAAAGAAGGCGACAAGATAGAGTTTTTTGACAATGCAGCCAAATGTCTGGGAATCATCTTTATGAAGTTCCCGGATGAAAAGCAGATGTTTGATATGATGAACAGGATGGATGAACTGGTTTATATCGATCTCTTGGAAAAAGATTGAACTCTGCAGAAACGACTCCACGAAAGGAAAAACCAATGAGAGAAATCGGTGGATATATTGAACTGGAAACTTTTCGCGGCAGGATGCTTCATGAAGAAGCAACTAAGCTGAATTGCGGCAGAAATGCACTGGCATATCTGTGTGAAGCAAAGAAAATCGAAAAACTTTATCTGCCATATTTTCTCTGCTCTTCAGTTTTGGATGTGTGCGAAAAGCTCGGTGTTCCGTTCGAGTTTTACCATGTAGACGAAACGTTTATGCCGCAGTTCCCACAAGAGCTCGGCGAGAACGAGTGGCTGTACATCGTCAATTATTACGGGCAGTTGAGCAACGAAATGTTGAAGCGCTGGAAAGACCAGTATGGCCGCATCATCGTAGACAACGCGCAGAGCTATTTCCAGCTTCCCGTGGAAGGTGTGGATACGCTTTATACCTGCCGCAAGTTTTTTGGCGTGGCAGATGGTGCATTCCTTTATACAGACGTCCGACTGGAACGGGAACTGCAGCAGGATGAATCTTTTGAACGGATGCACTTTCTGCTGGGCCGCTATGAACGCAGTGCGAACGAGTTCTACGCCGAGTATGCAGCAAACAACAAATTGTTTGCCGGGGAACCGGTCAAAATGATGTCGAAGCTGACCCAAAATCTGCTGCATGGTGTGGATTATGAGTTTGTCCGCGCACGAAGGAGTCAGAATTTTGCCGTTCTGCATGAGCAGTTTGGCAGCGCCAACCAGCTGACTCTGGCTATTCCAGAGGGCGCTTTCATGTATCCACTCTGGATCAAAAATGGTGCCGCGGTGCGCAAAAAGCTGCAGGCAGAAAAAATTTATATCCCGACGCTCTGGCCCAATGTTTTGCGGCAACTGCCGGAAAATGCAATTGAATATCAGCTTGCAGCAAATATTTTGCCGCTGCCTATAGATCAACGGTACGGTGTCAAAACAATGCAGTATATTGTGGAGAAAATAAAAAATGAAATGTAAAAAGTTGTTGATACTCGGCGCTACGGCAGGGGAAATTGCTTTGATAAGGCGTGCACAAGCGCAGGGAATCTATGTCATAGCAACAGATAACCACATGGATTATAGTTTGGTTCCGGCAAAACGGATTGCAAACGAAGCGTGGGATATCAGCTGGTCCGATTTGGATGAACTGGAAAAACGCTGCCGCGCAGAGAGAATCAATGGCGTCCTTGCGGGCTACAGCGAATTCAGAGTGGACAACATGATGCAGCTGTGCAAACGGCTTGGATTGCCCTGCTATATCAATCAGGAACAGCTTGATATCACAAGAGATAAGATCAAATTTAAGGAGTGCTGCCGCAAATATGGCGTGCCTGTCGTAAAAGAATATGAGTCTGTGGACGATGTGGATGAATATCCTGTCATCGTCAAGCCAACGGATCGGGCTGGTTCGATCGGAATCAGTATTGCAAAGAACAAAGAGGAACTGCTAAAGGCCTGCCAGTATGCGTACGACCTTTCGGTTGGAAAGCATGTGATTATTGAAAAGTATATTTCAGATACGGACGCCGATAAGGTGGACTTCTACTATCTGGCAGAAGCAGGAAAATTGACCTTGCTTTCCTCGTGTGATACGATCAATGCCAAGAATAACGGAATGTCAAAAGTTGTCCAGAGCGCATGGCTATATCCGGAACGACACATAGAAGCATATAATCGAAAGGTTCGCAGCAGGATCGAAGCAATGATCCAGGGAATGGGCATCCAGTATGGATGTATCTTTTTCTCGGGATTTATTGATAAGAATCAGGAGTTCGTCTTTTTTGAGTGCGGTTTCCGGCTGGAAGGTGCACATCAGGCCTACTATGTGCAGAAAAAAGGACCGGTAAACTTTTTGGATACCTTTATTCAGCACGCGCTATATGGCAGTACGGATGGCGTGGAGCGAACTCCGGTCAACGAAAAGATGAAATGTGTGACAGTTAATGTTTTTGCAAAGACCGGAACGATTGCAGAAATAGAAGGACCGAGTGAGATCGCGCAGATGCAAGACTGCACGTTGTCATTGCTGCATGGGCGTATTGGTCAAAAATGTACAGATGACAGCGCGATCCTCAGCAAAATCTATGTGTTTGCATTCAGCAGCGAATCAGTGGAAGAGCTGAAGCTAGATGTTGAAAAAGCCTATGCGAAGCTGAAAATCACGGATGAGCACGGAAAGGATATGATCTATGACCGGATGAATCCGGAAGAGATTCTGACATGGTGGAATGCATAAAACGTTGAGTGCAGATGATGCAGAGGAAATTGTATGACAGATAGCAAAATCCTTGTTACCCGTTCCTCCATGCCCAGCATGGAAGAATACATTGAAGAGATCCGCTCCATCTGGGACAGCCACTGGCTGACCAACATGGGCGAAAAACACAAAGCCCTGCAGGCTGAACTGCAAAAGTACATGGGCGTGCCTGCTGTGGAGCTGCTCACCAACGGCCACATGGCGCTGGAGCTTTCTCTGCAGGCCATGAATCTGCAGGGCGAGGTCATCACCACGCCGTTCACTTTTGCGTCCACCACCCACGCCATCGTGCGCAATGGACTGGAACCGGTGTTCTGTGATATCGACCCCGAGACCTACACCATGGATGTGACCCAGATCGAGCGGCTCATCACCGACCGAACCTGTGCCATCCTGCCGGTACATGTCTACGGCAATATATGCAACATCGAAGAGATCGAGCGCATCGCCCACAAGTATGGTCTGAAGGTGCTGTACGATGCGGCTCACACCTTTGGCGAGACCTATAAGGGGCAGGGCATCGGTAATTTTGGCGATGCCTCCTGCTTCAGCTTCCATGCCACCAAGGTGTTCAACACCATTGAGGGCGGTGCGGTCTGCTATCGGGACCCGGATATGGGCCGCAGGCTGTACGAGCTGAAAAACTTTGGCATCCATGGCCCGGAAGAGGTGGATGCCGTGGGCGCCAACGCCAAGATGAACGAGTTCTGTGCCGCTATGGGTCTGTGCAACCTGCGCCATGTGGATGAGGAGATCGCCAAGCGCAGGGCTGTGGTGGAGCGCTACCGTGAGCATCTGGAAGGCGTGGACGGTCTGCGCCTGAATGTGCAGCAGCCGGAGGTCAGGTCCAACTACGCCTACTTCCCGGTGGTGTTCGACGAAAATCTCTTTGGTGCCAGCCGCAATGAGGTAATGGATGCACTGGCCCAAAACGGAATAGGCGCGCGCAAGTATTTTTATCCGCTCACCAACACCTTCGAGTGCTTCCACGGTAAATACGATGTGGACGCAACGCCGGTGGCTCTGCATGTGGCAAAACGGGTGCTGACCCTGCCGCTGTATGCCGACCTTTCCATGGAGGATGTGGACCGCATCTGCAAGATCGTCTTAGAGCAGAAACTGTAATATCAATATAGGAAAAACTGTCCGCCGGGTGTCTGTGCCCGGCGGATTTTTTGTGGGGCAGGGGAGAAATACCTTGCAGAAGGGGAGCTGTTTGTCCCGCCGCGAGGGCATAAAGATCGTGAATTTCTAAACGAACTTTCGGCTTTTTGCCTGTGTGAGAACAGATTTTTGTTCTTTTTGTCTAAAGTATACAAGAATAAACACTGAAATCCGGCAAAGCGTCCATTGAAAAAAATGAACTGATATACTAGAATATAAGTACAAGAGCGCGGCACACGGCTGCGCGGAAAATGCAAAGCAAAAAATATAAAACAGGAGGATTTTCCTATGCCTATGAAAATGGGTTGGCGCTGGTATGGCGAGGGCAACGATCCCGTCAGCCTGAGCGACATCAAGCAGATCCCCGGTGTGACCAGCATTGTCTGGGCGCTGCACGACAAAATGCCCGGTGAGATCTGGGAAGTGGACGAGATCCAGAAGGTAGCCGATCAGATCCACGCTTACGGCTTTGATATGGACGTGGTTGAGTCGGTCAATGTTCACGATGACATCAAGATCGGCCTGCCCACCCGCGACAAGTACATCGAGAACTATAAGCAGTGCATCCGCAATCTGTCCAAGTTTGGCGTCAAGGTCATCTGCTACAACTTCATGCCTGTTTTCGACTGGACCCGTACCGATCTGTTCCACCCCGTGGGCGACGGCTCCACTGCACTGTTCTATGAGAAGGATAAGATCAAGGATGATTACAAGGCTATGGCCGAGTACATCATGTCCTTCACTGAGAAGTATAACATGACCTTCCCCGGCTGGGAGCCGGAGCGTATGGCAAAGCTGGACGAGCTGTTCAAGGCCTATGCTCCTGTCACCAAGGAAAAGCTCTGGGAAAACCTGAAGTACTTCCTGGAAGCACTGATGCCCACCTGCCATGAGTGCGGCATCAAAATGGCCATCCATCAGGACGATCCCCCTTGGGATATCTTCGGCCTGCCCCGTCTGCTGGTGGATGCTGAGAGCATCGACCGCTTCCTGAGCATGGTGGATGATCCGTACAACTGCCTGACCCTGTGCACCGGCAGCCTGAACGCAAACCCCAACAACAACTGTGCCGAGATCGTGCGCAAGCACTGCGACCGCATTGCCTTTGGTCACATCCGCAACATCCACCACTTCCCCAACGGCGACTTCTCCGAGGCTGCTCACCGCGACTGCTGCGGCGAGACCGGCATCATCGAGGTGCTGCGTGCTTACCATGACTGCGGCTTTGAGGGTTACATCCGTCCCGACCATGGCCGTCAGCTGTGGGAGGAAGGCCCCGGCAACTGCCGTCCCGGTTACGGCAAGTATGACCGTGCTCTGGGCGTCCAGTATATGCTGGGTGTCTGGGATCTGCTGGATCGTCTGGATGAAGAGAAAAAGAAGGGCTGATAAATTATGAAGCTGTCTGAGATCAAAAATGGCAATCTGTCTGCCGAATGGGCAGAAAAGGGCTATGAGCTGCCCAAATTCGATATCGAGGCTGTCAAGGCCAAGACCCACGCCGAACCTACCTGGGTGCACTTTGGTGCAGGCAACATCTTCCGCGCTTTCCCGGCTGCCATCCTGAACGATGCGCTGAACACCGGCAAGTATGACCGCGGTGTCATCGTGGCCGAGAGCTTCGACTACGAGATCGTCGACAAGGCTTACCGTCCCTACGACAATATGAGCCTGCTGGTCTGCCTGAAGTCCACCGGCGAGATCGAGAAGAAGGTCGTGGCTTCCGTCACCGAGAGCCTGAAGGCTGACTACTCCTTCGGCGAGGACTGGGCACGTCTGGTGGAGATCTTCCAGAACCCCAGCCTGCAGATGATCTCCTTCACCATCACCGAGAAGGGCTACGGCGTTGCTCCTGCTGATCTGGAGCGCGGCCTGACCCCCGTGCTGGCCATGGGCAAGGTCACTGCTCTGCTGTACGAGCGCTTCAAGGCCGGCAAGCTGCCCCTGACCGTTCAGAGCATGGACAACTGCTCTCACAATGGCGATAAGGTCAAGAATGCTGTCCACGCCTACGCCGCAAAGTGGGTGGAGCAGGGTCTGGTGCCCGCCGAGTTCCTGGCCTATGTGCAGGACGAGACCAAGATCACCTTCCCCTGGAGCATGATCGACAAGATCACCCCGCGCCCGGACGCCAAGGTGCAGAAGATGCTGGCTGACGACGGCTTTGAGGACAACTACACCATCGTCACCGAGAAGCACACCTTCACTGCACCCTTCGTTAACGCCGAGGAGACCCAGTACCTGTGCATCGAGGATCACTACACCAATGGCCGTCCTCCGCTGGAGCTGGGCGGTGTGCTGTACTGCGACCGCGAGACCGTT
Source organism: Faecalibacterium sp. 3 (assembly GCF_048323735.1). Classification (NCBI taxonomy): domain Bacteria; kingdom Bacillati; phylum Bacillota; class Clostridia; order Eubacteriales; family Oscillospiraceae; genus Faecalibacterium; species Faecalibacterium sp. 3. Next base: position 2,209,842 of record NZ_JBLWFN010000001.1, on the reverse strand, counting down.
GACAAGATCGAGAAGATGAAGGTCTGCACCTGCCTGAACCCCCTGCACACTGCCATGTCCATCTATGGCTGCATGCTGGGCTACACCCTCATCTCTGCCGAGATGGCAGACGAGGATCTGCGTGCTTTCATCCAGAAGATCGGCTACATCGAGGCCATGCCTGTGGTCGTTGATCCCGGCGTGCTGAACCCCTATGAGTTCATCGGCGCTGTCATCAATCGCCGTCTGCCCAACCCCTTCATGCCCGATGCTCCCCAGCGTATCGCAACCGATACCTCTCAGAAGCTGGCCATCCGCTTTGGTGAGACGATCAAGGCATACGAGGCACGTGGTCTGGACAAGAGCAACCTGATCCTGATCCCGCTGGTGCTGGCAGGCTATGCCCGCTACCTGAAGGGCATCGATGACAATGGTCAGGCCTTTGAGCCTTCCACCGATCCGCTGCTGGCTGAACTGCAGGCCATCGTTGCTCCGCTGGAGGTCAAGGAAGGTGAGCAGGACTTCAGCTGCCTGAAGAAGCTGTACAGCCGTGTTGACGTGTTCGGTGTGGATCTGTATGCCGTTGGTCTGGGCGAGAAGATCGAGTCCATGGCCAAGGAGCTGTTTGCAGGTCCCGGCGCTGTGCGCAAGACTCTGCACAAGTATACGCTGGCCCGTTGATCTGCTGACGCAATAATTTAAGATATCTTCGCACCCGCGCTGCGCTTTGCTTTGCCGCAGCGTGGGTTTTTTATACACAAAAAAGAACTGCTGACATCTCATCAGCAGTTCTTTTTGCTTGTATGTATGCAAGATCTTATGCTTTTCGGCAGTCATGCAGCTTTTCCTTTGGCAGGATGCCGGTCAAAAACTGCCATACCGCTTCCATGCGGTCATTCAGTAAGTAGGCCTTTTCTTTTTCCACGTAGAGATACACAGCGTTGTCTGTGCGGTAGGCACAGTAAAAATTGTCCCATGCGTGGCGGTTGGTGGGTTCGGGCTTGTCCTGCTGACCGTACATCCACACGGCGATGCCGGTGTCGGCCAGTTCCACGCGGTAGAAGGCCCGCGGCAGATGCATCTGCCGGATCTGTTTGGAAACGCTGTGAAAAAAGGAGTAAAAATAGCTTGCCGGCAGGCCGATGCCCACAATGGCCAGCACAGCGGCCAGCAGCCCGGCGCCCGGGCGCTTGCCCAGCTGCGAAAGGCAGACGGCGGCAAAAGCCAGCATGATGGCGGCAAAAATGGCGGGACGCAGCCATGCTTTGCGGTGATGGAATGCGTCAAACACGGCAAAATCATGGAAGCCGGGTCCATCCATGGTGGTGGAAACGGAAATGGTATGGGACATAGAGTCGCCTCCTATTTGTATTTATAGGCATCGTACCACAATTGCGCGGTTTAGGCAAGAGAAACCCGCACAAACCTTGCCAATCCGGCCCGATGCGTGGTAGAATAAGCTATTATAAAACAAAGGGAGGCGGCAGGCATTGCAGCACCGCAAATGGCGTTTTACCCTCAAGCAGCGCATGGGCCTGTGTCTGGCAGCATTTTTTGCGGCCTTTGCCATGCAGCTCGCGCTCAATGGCTACCAGTCCAGAGCAGTGCAGGCGGTACAGGACGCGCAGATGGGCAGCTTCAATGCCATCAGCCGCTTTCAGGGCGGTGTGGAAAGCTCTATTTCCGTGCTGGAAAACTACCGCTGGGAGAACAGCGAAACGGACGAGCTCATGGAACGGCTTCAGTCTGCGTCCTCGACCTGCAATGCGTGGTTGTGGCGTATCGGCACCAGTCTGGAAGAGCTGGAGAATGTCAGTGATGAGCAGCGGGTGCTGTACGGCGCGGTGGATACCGTCTACCAGACCTATACCGGCCTGCTGGAAGAGCTGCAGAGCGACCTGCGCAGCGGGGATGACGCTGCAGCCTCGCAGCTTTACTATGCAAAGATCCTGCCCTGCGGGGATTATCTGAGCCAGTACACCCTGCAATTGCTGGAAACGGCCATTCTGGATGCACAGGGTTCCTACACCGTCATCTCGGCTCTGAACGAGCGCATTGTTTTGCTGCAGACGGTCGTGGTGGCCCTGTGCGTGGCTCTGGGCTGCGTCAGTGGCCTGATGGTCATGCGGCTGCTCACGCCGGTGCAGCAGATGATCGCAGCATCCCGCGCCATTGGCCGGAGCAAATTCGATATCCCGGATATCCCGCTGCCCAAGCAGCCGGAGATCGCCCAGCTGGCGGAGTCCTTCAACATTATGAAGCACTCCATGGCTCAGCAGATGACGACCCTGCAGGAGAAAAACGAGATCGAGCGGGAGCTGCACCGCCAGAAGACCGAAGCACTGGAACTGCAGAACCGCATGGAGCGCAGCAGGCTGCAGCAGCTGCGCAGCCAGATCGACCCGCACTTTCTGTTCAACACCCTGAACGTGATCCAGCAGACTGCCGGCACCGAGACGGCCTACCGTACCCAGGCGCTCATCATGGCGCTTTCGCATCTGCTACGCTACAGTCTGATGAGCAACGACGAACAGGTGCCGCTTTCCCGCGAGGTGCGCATTGTGGATGAATACTATTCCATCTACCACGTCCGCTTTGGCGAGCGTGTGCGCATGGAGTGGCGCATTTCCGATTTGCTGGATCTAACCGAGACCATGGTGCCGTCCTTTATTTTGCAGCCTGTCGTGGAAAATGCCTTCAAGCACGGCATCTGTCCCAAAGAGGAGGGCGGTGTGGTGCGCATCCGGGTCAACCCGCTGCGGGAGAAACACCTGTTGTGCATCCGTGTAGTGGATAACGGCGTGGGCATCCAGCCGGAACAATTACAGCAGCTGCGCGGGGCGCTCAGTCAGCCCGGTGAGCGCTGGGAACATATTGGAATCTATAATGTGGCGGCCCGTCTGCGTCTGCTGGACCGGAACAGCCGCCTTGTGATACGGTCCCATCCGGGACGTGGTACGGCGGTGGTGCTGTACTTGCCATTGGTGGAAAATGAGGAGGAGTTTGAGGAATGATTCGCCTGTTGATCGCGGATGACGAAGTACTGGAAAGAGAGGCTCTGGCGGATATCGTTGCCCGCCGCTTTGAGCACGAGATCACCATTGAGACAGCTGAAAATGGCCGCAAGGCGGCAGATACGGCGGTGCTGTGGGGCGCAGACCTGATCCTGATGGATATTGAAATGCCCGGCATGAACGGTTTGGATGCGGCCCGTGCGGTGCTGGAACAGCGCCCGGAGTGCAAGGTGATCTTCGTCACGGCTTACAGCCTGTTCCAGTATGCCCACGAGGCCATGCATCTGGGTGCCTGTGATTACCTGCTCAAGCCGGTGAACCCGGACGAGGTGGAGGCATCGATCCGCAAAGCCATGCGCCAGATCGAAGCGGGCCGCCGCCTTGCCGAGCTGGCTCCGGTGGAGCCGGAGCCGGAAGCTGATTCGGAGGGCGATGCTGCCGAAGCAGGGGAGAATGACCGCAACGCACTGGTCATGGCCCATGTGCGCAAGTACATGGAGGATAACTACATGTTCGACCTCTCGTTGGACAGCGTGAGCGAGATCCTGCATATCAGCCCGGCGTATCTTTCCGCACAGTTCAAAAAATACCAGAAGACCAACTTTCTGGACTGCCTGACCGAACTGCGCATCAACGCCGCCAAGGAGCTGCTCACCGACCCGTTCCGCTCGGCAGCGGAGGTGGCTTCCATGGTGGGCTACGAGGATTCCAGCTATTTTGCCCGTACTTTTAAAAAGCGCACCGGCATGACGCCTACCCAGTACCGCAAAGAGGCGGCAAAGACGATTCGGGAGGCCCGCCTGTGACCCGCCGTCAGATGCTCACCGCCCTGTTCGGCGCGGCGGTGCTGACCCTGCCGATGGCCGGCTGCGGCCACCAGCCGGTACAGGACGAGCCGGGGGCAGAGCTGATCCTGCGCTATGCAGAGAACCAGCCGGAGGATTATCCTACTACGCAGGCAGCGCTGGCCTTTGCAGACCTTGTAGCCCAGCGCACCAATGGACGGGTCAAAGTGCTGGTGTACAGCGGGGGAGAGCTGGGCGCGGAGCAGAGCGTGATCCAGCAGATGCAGTTTGGCGGCATTGACTTCTCCCGCGTGTCCCTCAGCCAGCTGGCAGAGTACGAGCCGGCGCTGAGCGTATTGCAGCTGCCGTACCTTTACACCGACGCTGACCAGATGTGGCGCGTGCTGGATGGGACCATCGGCGACGAGTTCCTCTCCATGCTGGAGTCGCTGGAGCTGACGGGACTGTCATGGTTTGATGCCGGTGTGCGCAGCATCTACACCCGGCAGAAGGTGACAGGCCTTGCGGATCTGCAGGGCCTGACCATCCGCGTGCAGGAATCGGACATGATGAGCGAAATGATCACCGACCTCGGCGCAAAGCCGGTAAAGGTGGTGTACAGCAAGGTGTATGCCGCTCTGCACAACGGCGAGATCGATGGCGCGGAGAACAACTGGCCCAGCTACGAGGCTATGGGTCACTACGAGGTGGCACCGTATTTTCTGAAGGACGAGCACACCCGCGTGCCGGAAGTGCAGCTGGCAAGCCCCATGGTGATGGAAAAGCTGGCCGAACTGGGTGAGAGCTATCCGGAGATCATCCGCATGTGCGCCCGGGAGAGCGCCAAGGTGGAGCGGAAGCTCTGGGCGCAGCAGGAAGCGGAATCCGAAGAGAATATGCGTGCGGCCGGTATTGAGGTGACCGAGCTGGATGAGGCGGAAAAAGAAAAGTTCCGTGCGGCGGTTCAGCCCATGTACGACCTGTTTGCAGAGCAGAGCGGGCTTATCGCCCGCATCCAGCGGGCATAAAAGCCTCACAGCAAAGCCCGGAGAAGATGGGCAAAGAAATCAGGAAAACAGAATAAAGAACCGGCAAAGTGCTGTGTGCTCTGGACCCAAAAGGGGAGGGCATCCAGCACTTTGTTTTTCTATTGAATACAGGAATGTATCCATCTATTAGGAGAAGGTGCACAAATAAAAAGTAAAGCGTTTGGCGTTTTTCACAAAAGAAATTCTGACATTTTTTCAAAAAACAGGACATTTTTTGAAAACCCTTGTTTCAGTTAAAAAAATTTGCTAAAGTGTGTACAGTAAATGAACAGCATCCGGGCCCTGTGCAGGCCGTGCTGTTCGGGAGATTTAAGGAGGACTTACTTATGAAAAAGATTTCTCGTCGTAGCTTTCTGGCAGTTGCAGGTGCAGCTGCCGCTGCTGCCGCTCTGACCGCATGCGGCGGTTCCAGCAGCTCTACTGCTGCATCCACCGCTTCTTCTGTAGCTGCTTCCGCTGCCGGTGATGCTACTGCTGCTGCAAACGATCCCAAGGTGACTCTGGTTTACGCCGAGGTCAACCCGCTGGATACCATCGTTGGTCAGACCGCTACCCACTTCAAGGAGAAGGTAGAAGAGCTGACCGGCGGTTCCGTCGTCATCGATGTGCAGGCTTCCGGTGTTCTGGGCTCTGAGAACGACGTTCTGGACGCAATCCTGGGCGGCTCTACCTCCATCGATATGAGCCGTATCTCCGCATTTGCACTGACCAGCTACGGCTGCAACAAGTCCAAGCTGCTGTCCATCCCCTTCACCTTCGAGAACCGCGCACACTTCTGGAACTTCGCCAACAGCGATCTGGCACCTGAGTTCCTGAACGAGCCCCAGGAGCTGGGCCTGCCCGTTCGTGGTGTCTTCTACGGCGAAGAGGGCTTCCGTCACTTCTTCACGGTCAACCCTGTTTCCGGCATTGATGATTTCAAGGGCCTGAAGCTGCGCGTGTCCAACGACCCCGTCATGAACGGCCTGGTCGAGGGTCTGGGCGCTAACCCCACCGTCGTTTCCTTCGGTGAGCTGTACAGCGCACTGCAGACCGGCGTTGTGGATGGTGCTGAGCAGCCCATCGCAAACTACAAGTCCAATGCATTCCCCGAGGTTGCTAACAACCTGATCCTGGACGGCCACACTCTGGGTGCTGTTCAGGCTGTTATCACCGATAACGCATGGGGCAAGCTGACCGAGAACCAGCAGGCTGCCATCATGGAGGCTGGTGCTGATACGCAGGCCTTCAATGCAGACCTGTCCGAGACCGCTGAGAACAAGGTTCTGGATGAGCTGAAGAGCTCCGGCTGCAATGTTGTGGATGTTGACGACAAGGCACCCTGGCAGGAGGCCTGCGCTAAGGTCATCAGCGAGAACACCTCCGATCAGGCTGAGCTGTATCAGCAGCTGCTGGACATGAAGGCATAATTGAAAAAGCCTTTCCTGTTCTGAGATAGTACATAGCCCGGCGGGGGACTACGGGATACGCCCGCAGACCTGCCGGGTTTTTTATATGGAGGAATTCATATGCCGAAAATCTTTACCACTCTGGATAAGATCAAGCCGGCGTACGACATCACCTACAAAGTGGTTCTGTTTATCTGCAAGCTGCTGCTGATCGCAGATATCCTCATCACTACCATGTCGGTCATCGGTCGTTACGTCTCGTTCATCCCGGACCCGGCATGGTCGGAAGAAGTTGTGCTGACCTGCATGAGCTACATGGCCGTGCTGAGTGCTGCTCTGGCCATCCGCCGCGGCGCCCATATCCGCATGACTGCGTTTGACGTGTATCTGCCCAAGATCGCCGTCAAGGTGCTGGATATTCTGGCCGACCTTGCCGTGTGCATTCTGGGCGTCATCATGATGGTGGTCGGCTGGAACTATGCCACCACTCTGGGCGGCCGTGGCTTCTACGTGTCCATGCCTTGGCTGAGCCGCTTCTGGATGTACTTCCCGGTGCCTCTGGCCGGTGTTGCAATGATCATCTTCGAGATCGAGGCACTGTACAACCACATCAAGAGCATTTTTGTAAAGGAGGAAGTGTAATATGACAGTTCAGACACTGGCAATCATTGTCCTTCTTGTCAGCTTCTTTGTAATGATCTTCCTGCGTTTCCCCATTGCATACGCCGTTGGCCTTTCCAGCGTGCTGTGCCTGATGGTGCAGGGACAGGCACTGACCGATGTCTGCCGTCTGATGGTCAAGGGCATCTCTTCCTTCAGCCTGATGGCCGTGCCGTTCTTCATCACCATGGGTGTGCTCATGGGCTCCGGCGGCATTTCTGAAAAGCTGATCGCTCTGGCTGACGCCTGCGTGGGCTGGATGCGTGGCGGCATGGCAATGGTCAACATCGTTGCCTCCTACTTCTTCGGCGGCATTTCCGGTTCTGCATCTGCAGATACCGCTTCCATCGGTTCCATCATGATCCCCATGATGGTCGATCAGGGCTACGACGCCGATTTCTCCACCGCTGTTACCATCACCTCCTCCTGCGAGGGCCTGCTGGTTCCTCCGAGCCACAACATGGTCATTTATGCCACCACTGCCGGCGGCATCTCGGTCGGCAGCCTGTTCCTGGCAGGTTATCTGCCCGGCGCTCTGCTGGCCATCGTCCTGATGATCGGTTCCTACATCATCTCGGTCAAGGAGAATTACCCCAAGGGCTCTCCGTTCAGCATCAAGGGCTTCGTTAAGCAGCTGGGCACTTCCATCTGGGCACTGGCCGCTGTTGTCATCGTTGTGTTCGGCGTTGTTGGCGGTGTGTTCACCGCTACCGAATCTGCAGCTATTGCAGTTATCTACTCTCTGTTCGTGTCGGTGTTCATCTACAAGGGTCTGGACTGGAAGGGCGTCTGGTATGCATTGGATGAGTGCGTGAACACTCTGTCCATCGTGCTGATCCTGATCGCTACCTCTGCGGTCTTCGGCAACTGCCTGACCATGCTGCATGTGCCGGATCTGGCTGCAAATGCCATCACCAGCGTCACTGATAACCCCTACATCATTGCTCTGCTGATCGACCTGATCATTCTGGTTCTGGGCTGCATCATGGATATGGCTCCCATCATCCTGATCGCTACCCCCATCCTGCTGCCCATCGCAACCTCCATCGGCATCGATCCCATCCAGTTCGGTATCATCGTGGTCCTGAACTGCGGCATCGGCCTGCTGACTCCTCCTGTCGGCGCTGTGCTGTTCATCGGCTCTGCCGTTGCAAAGCGCCCGATGGAAAAGGTCGTCAAGGCGACCCTGCCGTTCTACCTGTGCATGTTCGTTGCACTGCTGCTGCTGACCTTCGTGCCCGATATCAGCCTGGCAATCCCCAAGCTGCTGGGCGGCTACGTCAGCCCCATCACCAACCCGCTGGGCCCGGTGTTCATCCACTGATGGCCTGACGGTGTAAGGCAAACCTGCAAAAGTCCTCTGCATGAAAGTGCAGGGGGCTTTTTGTATGCAAAAAACTTTATTTTCCCTCTTGCATTCTGTCGGAATCGTGCTATAATAGTAAGGCAATCGTTTCCAAGGCCGCTCGACGGGGTAGCCGATATTGAAGGTTGTGATGGGCACATACATTTACAATATGGCCCCGATAAGTCAGAACCAGAAATGAGGTGAAAAGAATGAAACAGGGTATCCATCCGAACTACGTTGACTGCACCATCACCTGCGCATGCGGCAACGTCATTAAGACTCGTTCCACCAAGCCTGAGATCCACGTCGAAGTTTGCTCCAAGTGCCATCCTTTCTACACTGGCAAGCAGAAGCTGGTTGACACCGGCGGACGTGTTGAGCGCTTCAACAAGCGTTTCGGCCGTAAGTAATTATGGTTTTCTGAGCACCGTTTCCTTCGGGAGACGGTGCTTTTTGTTTTATTTTGTATACAAAAATGCAGATTTAATGATTCTTAAGAATTCTTTTGGCCTCTCACCACAGGATTGTCTCAATTTTTACACATTTTCCGTCTAAAATATACCAGCATTGAATTAGACGAATAAAGGAGCGTTTGCTGTGATCGAAGTATCTCATCTGAGCAAAAAATACGGCACACACCCTGCCATTGAGGATCTGTCCTTTACGGTGGGGGACGGTCAGATCTTCGGCTTGCTGGGGCCCAATGGCGCCGGAAAATCTACGATTATGAATATCCTCACCGGCTACCTTGCACCCACCAGCGGCGAAGTTAAGGTGGCGGGCTTTAGTCTGCCGGAACAGACGCAGCAGGCCAAGGCCTGTGTGGGCTACCTGCCCGAGCAGCCGCCGCTCTATCCGGAAATGACCGTGCAGGAGTATCTGGACTTTGCGGCAGAGCTCAAGGGCATCAAAAAGAAAGCAGAGCGCAAAGAACAGGTGCTGCGCGCCGCCCGCCGCACCGGGCTGGAGGATGTTCTGCCCCGGCTCATCCGCAGCCTGTCCAAGGGCTACCGCCAGCGTGTGGGCATTGCGCAGGCACTGCTGGGTGCACCGCAGCTCATCATTCTGGATGAGCCCACCGTGGGCCTTGACCCTGCGCAGGTCATTGAGATCCGCAGGCTCATTCAGGAACTGGGCAAGACCCATACGGTCATTCTGTCCAGCCACATCCTCAGCGAGGTGCAGGCGGTGTGCAGTCAGGTACTGATCCTGTCCAAGGGGCATCTGGTGGCGGTGGGCGCACCGGAACAGCTGGCCGGTATGCTGGATTCCGGCAGCCGGCTGCACGCTACCGTGCTGGGCGAAGGCAAGGCCGTGCTCAAAGCGGTGGGGGAGATCCCGGGCATCCGCAGGGTAGCGCTGGAAAGTGAAGCTGACGGTCAGGTGACCTTTACCGCAGAAAGCGTGGATGCTGCCGATCGCCGTGCTGAGGTATCCCGGGCTCTTTCGCGGGCCGGATGCACGGTGCTGGCCCTTGCCGCCGAGAGCAGGACGCTGGAAGAGATCTTCCTTGCCCTGACCGAGGGCGAGTCCGATCAAAACGATGAAGAAGAGGAGGGAAAGGCTGAATGATCGCCATTTTCAAACGCGAGGTCCGCAGCAGCTTTCATGGCATGATCGGCTATGTGCTCACAGCCTTTATGCTGGCGGCAACGGCCATCTATTTTATAGCCCTGAATCTGGGCTATGGCCTGACGGATTTTGGTTACTATACGCTGAACCGCACGGTTTTTGTGCTGCTTTTGTATATCCCGGTGCTGACCATGCGCTGCTTTGCGGAGGAACGCCGCACCCGCACCGACCAATTGCTGCTCACAAGTCCGGTATCCGTGTGGGGCATCGTGCTGGGCAAGTTTCTGGCACTGTGTGTCATTTTTGCGCTGCCGTGCCTTGTGGATGCAGTCATGATCCTGGTACTGGCTGCACTGGGTGCATCCGGCACTGCTACAGCGGCAAATTTTGCTGCACTGCTTTGCTATTTTCTTATGGGCTGTGCGGCCATTGCCATCGGCGTGTTTCTTTCCAGCCTGACCGAGAACCAGATCATTGCCGCCGTGGCAGGTGTGGCTGCGCTGCTTCTGGCCTATATGATGCCCAGCCTGCGCAACCTGTTTACTGCCGGCAGCGCGGTGGCGTTGGCCCTGTTTACCGCGGTCGCGGCAGTGCTCAGTGTGGTGGCTGGTCTGCGCACCCGCAGCTTCACGCTGGGCTGTCTGACCTTTGCAGGCTGCTGTGTGGTGCTGACGGCACTGTTCCTGCTGCAAAGCAGCTGGCTGACCGAAGCCTTCAGCGCAGTGCTCAGCGCGCTATGTCTGTTCACTCCCTTTGAAGAGTTCGTCAACAACAGCTTTTCCATTCCGACACTGGTGTATTACCTCACCGTGATCGTACTATTTCTGTTTTTTACGGCGCAGGGACTGGAAAAACGCCGCTGGAACTGAGAGGAGGACAATGATATGAAAAAATTCAAGCTCACTTCCTCCGCAAACGGCAAAGTGTTCCGCAGCGGGCTGTATTCCACGGCCATTCTGGCGGCAGCGATCGTGCTGGCGGTACTGGTCAACCTGCTGGCAGGTGCGATCCCGTCCAAGTACACCGAGTTCGATCTCTCTGCCGCCAAGATGTACACTTTGGGCGACAGCTCCAGACAGCTGATGCAGAGCCTTGATCAGGATGTGACGGTCTACTACCTCTGCGAGACCGGCAGCGAAGACGCCATTGTGAGCAAGCTGCTGGATCACTATGCCGATGAGAGCAGCCGTTTCCACTGGGAACAGAAAGACCCCACCCTCTATCCGGCCTTTGCGTCTCAGTACGGTGCAGAGAATGTATCCACCGGCAGCCTGATCGTGGTCAGCGGCGAGAACAGCGTGGTGCTGGACGCCGCTGAGCTCTACGAATACGACTACTCCGATTACTACACCACCGGCTCTGCAAATGTGACGTTTGCAGGCGAAAAGCAGATCAGTTCGGCCATCTACAAGCTGACCTCTGGGGCAGAAAGCCATGCCTTCTACACCACCAACCACGGTGAGCAGGCCCCTACTTCCTCGCTGACCGAAGCGCTGGAAGCCCAGAACATCGACCTGCAGCCGTTGGATCTGCTCACAGGCACCATCCCGGAGGACTGCGGACTGCTGATCATCAATGCGCCCGCTTCGGATTTTGCCTCCGACGGTCTTGTGGACGAGATCGCGCAGCTGCAGGCCTATCTGGAAAACGGCGGCAAAGTGCTGCTGATGACCAGTGCCTTTGTCGATACGCCGAATCTGGACGCCGTAATGGCGCAGTTCGGCCTTGCCCGTGAGCCGGGCATCGTGGTGGAGGGCGATGCAGGCCATGCACTGTACGGCTACCCGTATTCGCTGTTTCCGGATCACGCCTCCGACGATGACGAAAGCACCGTTCTGGACGGTGTGAGCCAGAATACCCATGTGATGCTTTCGGTGGCACAGGGCATCACCATTGCCGAAACGGACGGCGTTACGGCAGAACCCCTGCTGAACACCACCGGGGACGCCTACAGCAAGCTGAACTATAATGAGGCGGCCACCACTGCCAAGGAATCCGGCGATACGGATGGCCCCTTTGCGCTGGCCGCGTGGGCACGCAATGAGTCTGCCGGTTCGGAGGTGATCTGGGTGGGCTGCCCCAATGTGGACAGTGAGCAGGTATACCAGTCCATCCCGGGCAACCTGACCTTCCTGCAGAGCTGTGCCGCTGCGCTGGTGGGACAGAGCATGCTCATCGATACAAAAGCACTGGAAGCAGCCCCCATCACAGTGGCAGCTTCCACTTCCATGGCGCTGGCCATGGTGTTCGTGTTCGTGCTGCCTGCAGCGGTGCTCATTGCGGGTGCCGTGTTCGTGCTGCTGCGCCGCCGCAGATAAGGGGACCGCAGCATGAAAACGAAACAGCGCTCTTTGGCCGTTCTTCTGGCAATGGTGCTTGTGCTGGGCGGGCTGCTGTGGCTCATCACCCGCAGCAATGCTGCAGAAGAAGCAGCGTCCAGCGCTGCAGCAGAAGGCAGCATTGTGCTTTCTTCTTTTGCGGCGGGTGATGCAGAGCAGATCCGGTACACTTATCAGAATGAGACGATTACCCTGAATTGTGATTCCGGCAGCTGGACGCTGGCGGATGACCCTGGCTATCATCTGGATGCATCTGCCTGCAACACCATGGTCACAGCGCTGGCATCTCTGAATGCCAAGCGTCAGCTCGCCGCTCAGCCCGGTGAGGACTACGGCCTTGCCGATCCGGCTGTTACGGTCACGGTGACGGCGGCAGGCGAGACGAACACCTTCGCCTTTGGCACCGAGAACCCGGTCACAGGAGATCTGTATGTGCAGAAGGCAGGGGACGATGCCGTGTACACCGTTTCTGGCAACAAGGCGGCCTGCTTTGAGCTGACCAAAGCGGACCTTTTTGGCGCGTTCAACCCGGCAGGACTCACAGCTTCTGTGCTGGAGAGCGTCTCCATCGCAACAGATGCAGGAACACTCTCGCTGACAGCCGTATCGGAAACGGCGGAAACGGACAGCAATTCAGCAGATGCTTCTTCCGAAAGCGCCGCTGCTTCCACTGCCTACCAGACGGTCTGGCGGCTGACCGATGACCCGACGGCTGAATTGGACGAAGCCAAGCTGCAGAGCATCCTGTCGGCCCTTGGCGGATACGTCTCGGCGCAGGTGACGAATGCTGACCCTGCCGCTTACGGCTTTGATGCATCCCTTGCAACGGTGCGGGCCGCCTCTGCCGATGGGAGCGTGACCCTCCACTACGCCGAAAATGCAGACGGCTGCTGGATGATGGTGGATGGGGACAGCTCCGTCTATGCGGTTGACCTTGACACTGTGCAGGCCCTTCTGATAACAGCTGCCGAGCTGAAAACAGAATGAAAAATCCATGTACGCCGTATGCGGAAACTCCGCTGCGGCGTATGTTTTTTTGTTGCAGCGTGTAAAGTTTCGGCAAACAGCGGCAGAGTGATTGACTTTTCAGCAAAGATTGATTAAGATAGACGGGACAGGGTAGAATAACTGCGCAATGTTTTTGTATTTTTAAGGTTCGTCATGGAGGTTGTGCGGGGTCGAGTCTGCTTTTACCGCCAAAGTGCGATGGTTGGGCAAGCAGACTCCCAGTCGCCCTGGTACGAGGGATGGGGCAGAGCCCTGTCTTTTTTCGTATCTGAGTTACAAGGAGGATGTAGTAAAATATGGACAACTCGGTGATCGTTTCACTGCGTGATATCGTAGTGGAATTTGATGGTCAGCGCATTCTGGATGGGCTGAATCTGGACATCCATGACAAAGAGTTCGTGACTCTGCTGGGTCCCTCTGGCTGCGGCAAAACCACCACTCTGCGCCTGATTGCGGGTTTTCTGGAGCCGAATGCCGGCAAAGTGCTGCTGAAAGGCGAGGACATCACCGGCGTGCCGCCCTATAAGCGCCCTGTGAACACCGTTTTCCAGAAGTATGCACTGTTCCCGCACCTGAATGTGTTCGAGAACGTGGCCTTTGGTCTGCGTCTGAAAAAGCTGGACGAAGAGACCATCCGCCGCAAGGTGCGCAATATGCTGGAAGTCGTGGGCCTGAAAGGCTTCGAGCGCCGCAGCATCAGCCAGATGTCCGGTGGTCAGCAGCAGCGCGTTGCCATTGCCCGCAGTCTGGTGAACGAGCCGGAGATCCTGCTGCTGGACGAACCCCTTGGTGCGCTGGATCTCAAGCTGCGCAAGGAAATGCAGCTGGAGCTCAAGCGCCTGCAGCGTGAAATGAACATTACCTTTGTTTATGTCACCCACGATCAGGAAGAAGCCCTGACCATGTCTGACACCGTTGTGGTCATGAACGGCGGCAAGGTGCAGCAGATCGGCACGCCTGAGGATATTTATAATGAACCGAAGAACGCCTTTGTGGCAGACTTTATCGGTGATTCCAACATTGTGGACGGCGTGATGCACCGGGATTTTCTGGTGTCCTTCTCCGGCGTGGACTTCCCCTGTGTGGACCGCGGCTTTGCCCGCGAGCAGAGCGTGCAGGTAGTAGTGCGCCCCGAGGATATCGAGGTGGTATCGCCTGTGGAAGGCCAGCTGGTGGGCGTTGTGAACGACGTCATTTTCAAGGGTGTCCACTTTGAAATGCATGTGGAATGCGAGGGCCGTGAATGGCTCATCCACTCCACCCGCGCCTGCACACCCGGTGAGACCATTGGTATGCGCATCGGCCCCAACGAGATCCATATCATGGCGCGTTCGGAGGGGTGAGCCGCGATGATGAAGATTTACGATAAAAAACTGGCCTATCCCTACTTTGTATGGATGGTGCTGTTCACGGTGGTGCCGCTGATTATCGTTGTGTACTATGCGTTCACCGATGCAAACGGTGCCTTTACGCTGGATAACCTCACCTCCATCAGCGGCTACGGTTCGGTGTTTGCCCGCAGCCTGCTGCTGGCCCTCATTGCCACGGTCATCTGTCTGGTCATTGCGTTCCCGGTGGGCTATTTCCTTTCCCGCCTGCGGGTGAACAAACAGCACATCATGCTCATGCTGGTCATGCTGCCCATGTGGATGAACTTCCTGCTGCGGACCTATGCATGGATGGGCCTGCTCAGTGTCAACGGCCCCGTGAATGCTGTGCTGGGCGTGTTCGGCCTTGGCCCCTTCAATATGCTCAACACTTCCGGCGCGGTGGTGCTTGGCATGGTGTATAACTATGTGCCCTATATGATCCTGCCGCTGTACACCAGCATGACCAAGATCGACCAGAGCCTTGTGGAAGCTGCGCAGGATCTGGGCGCTTCTACCACCAAGACCCTTGTGCGGGTACTCATCCCCATGAGCGTGCCCGGCATCAGCACCGGCATCACCATGGTGTTTGTCCCGGCGGTGTCCACCTTTGTCATCAGCCGTATGCTGGGCGGCGGTTCCAATCTGCTGATTGGTGATCTGATCGAAATGCAGTTTCTGGGCAACAGCTACAACTTGAACGTAGGCTCTGCCATGAGCCTGGTGCTGATGATCATTGTGCTGCTGTGCATGAGCTTTACCTCCAGCTTTGATGAAGATGAAATGGAGGGCGTGTCCTGATGAAAACGAAACATCTGCGCCTGATGCAGCGCGTCTATATCATTCTGTTTTTCTGCTTCATGTATCTGCCCATCGCATACATGATCGTATTCAGCTTCAACCAGTCCAAGGGCTATTCGCTCTTTACCGGCTTTACCCTCAAGTGGTACTCCAGCCTGCTGCACAACTCCGCTATCCTGCATGCGCTGCTGGTCTCGCTGGAAGTGGCTCTGATCTCCGCGGTCATTGCCACTGTGCTGGGTACAGCGGCAAGTCTGGGCATTGCGTCCATGGGCCGCAAGAGCCGCCTTGTCGTCACCAACATCACCTATATCCCGGTGGTCAACCCGGAGATCATCACCGGCATTTCGCTCATGCTGCTGTTCGTGGCCTACCAGCGCTTCGCCGGCGGTGTCTCATGGCTACCGGATACCATCATGGGCTTCCCGACATTGCTCATTGCACATATCGCGTTCAATGTGCCATATGTTATCTTCAACGTGACGCCCAAGCTCAAGCAGCTGGACATCAAGCTGTACGAGGCTGCGCTGGATCTTGGCTGTGACCCCAGACAGGCCTTCTTCAAGGTCATTCTGCCGGAGATCAGCCCGGCCATCCTGTCCGCTTTCCTGATCTGCCTGACCTACTCCATCGACGATTTTATGATCTCCTACTTCAACTGCGGCACGGTGGAGACCCTGCCCATCGCCATCTATTCCATGACCCGTAAAAAGGTCAGCCCGGAGATCTATGCGCTGTCCACCATTATGTTCGTGGTCATTCTGTGCATCATCCTGTTCTCCAATGCGATGGAAAGCCGCAATTACCGCCGCGATCAGAAGGCGCTGAGAGGGGAGGGCGTGTGATGAAACGTTTTGCTGTTTTGCTGCTGGCGCTGGCAATGACGGTCTGCTGTGCACTGCCTGCCTTTGCTGCCGGCACCATCGAAGTTGCCGAGGACGTCTCAGTATCGGATGATTACGATTGGACCCGCTTCAAGGGCCAGAATGTCGCCATCAACGTTTACAACTGGGGCGAGTATATCTCCAACGGTTCGGACGACAGCGTGGATGTGGTGTCTGCGTTTGAGCAGCTCACTGGCATCAAGGTGAACTATACCACCTTTGACTCCAACGAATCCATGTACGCCAAGCTCAAGTCCGGTGCAGCCGACTACGATGTGGTCATTCCGTCGGATTACATGGTGGCGAAAATGATCTCCGAGGGGATGCTCAAGCCTCTGAACTACGACAATATCCCGAACTTCAAAAAGATCGATCAGGAATATGTGGATCCGGATTACGATCCGCAGAATGCCTACACTGTGCCCTACATGCTCTGTACCACCGGCATCATATATAACACCACCATGGTGGACGAAGCACCCACCAGCTGGGCTGATCTGTGGGACGAGCAGTACGCAGGCAATATCCTGATGTTCAACAACAGCCGCGATGCCTACGCCATTGCTGCGTTTAAGAGCGGCCACAACATCAACCCGCAGTCCACCGAAGAAGTGGACGAGGTGGTGGAGGAACTCAAGGCGCAGAAGCCGCTGGTGCAGGCATACGTCATGGACGAGATCTTCGATAAGATGATCGGCGGCGAGGCAGCCATTGGCGTGTACTACTCCGGCGATGCCATCACCATGATCGATGACAACCCCGACCTTGCATGGGTGTTCCCGGAGGAGGGCAGCGTGCTGTCTGTGGACTGCATGGCCATTCCTGCTGCCAGTGAGCATCAGGAAGCTGCAGAGATGTTCATCAACTTCATGTGCGAGACAGATATCGGCAAGGCAAACGCCGAGTACATCGGCTACACCACCCCCATGCATGATGTGTGGGAGGTGCTGGACGAGGATCTGAAGGAGAGCGAGATCGCTTATCCGCCGGAGGAAGCTGCCGCTAAGGAAAAGGTGTTCACCGCCCTGAGCGACGATGTGAACAGCGAACTGGATGTAAAGTGGAGCGAAATGAAGAGCTACGACGAAGGCGGCAGCAGTCTGCTGTTCCTTGCGCTGCTGGCAGCTATGGTGGCGCTGGCCTGCTTCAACATCTGGCGCAAGGTGCGCAAGCGTGCCCGCAATCAGTATTGAGGAATCGTTTTCATAAGTATTGCCCACTGCATGAAGGGCCTTTTGAGCCAATACTGCTTACGAAAACAGGTTCTGAACGCAAAGGAGGCTGCTGCACAGAACAAGGTGCGGCAGCCTTTTTTATAGAAAGAGGGAAAACCATGGAACAATATTTTTACACGGAAACGATGACCGTTATGAATGCAGACGCAGACTTCCGCAGCCTACTCAAGCCCAGCGCTCTGCTGCGCTATGTGGAGCAGATTTCGACAGACCACGCCCGCGCCTTTGGGATGGATGACCAGTTCTTCAAAGATCGCGGTGTGACCTTTCTGGTGGGCAAGCAGGCCCTGAAATTTGACCGCGTGCCCCAGCGTGCCGAAACGCTGACCCTTACCTCCCGGGCGCAGGTCAGCAAACACGGTTCGGTCAAACGCATCACCACCCTGACCGATGCCGAGGGCAAAGAGGTGGCTATGGTGGACTGCCGCTGGATCGTGGCAAGCCTTGCCGAGGGCCGCATCCTGCGGGAGCCGGGCTGGACGGTGGAGAATTTCTGGAACGATACGGTGGAGGGCGAGCTGCCTTTGCAGCTGCACAAGTGCAAGGATGGTCTGACCAGCGCAGGGGAGTGGACGGCGCATTATTCCCAATGCGATCTGAACGGCCATTTGAACAACGCATTCTATCTGGACCTTGTCTGCGATGCGCTGCCGCTGGAAGTGATGCGCAAAGGCCCCGTGACCTTTGCTTCTATCAACTACCACCGCGAGATCCCGATGGGAGAAACGGCAGAGGTGTTTTATGCTCCTTCGGCGGATGGCTGGTATGTGGTCGGAAAGCACAACGGCCAGACCAGCTTTGAATGCTATCTGGAACTGGGAAAGTAAAAAAATACTGCCGGCGAACGCGCAGCGCCAGCTGCTCCCAAAGGGAGATCTGAGAAAGGGATTTTTTCTGTCCACAAAAAGTTCAAAAATTATTACAAAGAAATTACAGAAAAGCTATTGCAAATTGGTTTCAAAAGAGTTACAATATGGTTACAGCAAGGGCACAAGCCCAGCTGAGTGTGAAATCTTTTTCTTCTTGTTTTAGGGATATCGGGCACAGGTTCTCCTCCTCCGACTGTTCTCCTTCACAGTTCGTGATCCATGTGCCGCACAGGCGGTATCCCGCTTCGTGTGCAAAAAAGCTCGTCCAGAACGGACGAGCTTTTTTGCATCCTCTGCACCCTCAAAATGACTTCCCGCGCGGGAAAGTATGACCTTACCTCGTTTTGGTGGTCAATTTGTCTGTTTTTCCGCAAAGGACATTTACAAAGTTTGGCGCGGCAGGGGTTTGTATTCTGGCTGTCTTTGTGGTAAAGTATATTCAATCAATTTATACACTGCAAACATGAAATTCGTTTTATGCTTTTGCTGTCTTCCGTTTTTGATGCGTTGAGAGAAAAGGAGTTTGAACATGGCTTATTTCTATGAAGAACCTTCCCGCACTTTCGGTGAATACCTGCTGATCCCCGGCTATTCCTCCGCTGAAAACGTTCCCACTGCTGTCAGCCTCAAGACCCCGCTGGTCAAGTACCGCAAGGGTCAGGAAGAGTGCCCTCTGCAGATGAATATCCCCATGATCAGCGCCATCATGCAGTCGGTCTCTGGCGATAAGCTGGCCATTGCACTGGCTCGTCAGGGCGGTGTGTCCTTCATCTACGGTTCTCAGAGCATTGAAAACGAAGCCGCTATGGTGCGCCGCGTCAAGAGCTTCAAGGCTGGTTATGTTGTGTCCGACTCCAATCTGGCCCCCACGGCCACCCTGCACGATGTGCTGGAGCTGAAGGCACGCACCGGCCACTCCACCATTGCCATTACCGCCGACGGCACCCCGGGCGGCAAGCTGCTGGGTATTGTGGCATCTCGTGACTACCGCATCAACCACACCCCGGATGATGCCCCTGTCACCACCTTCATGACCCCGCTTGAAAAGCTGGTCACCGCCCCGGAGAATACCTCTCTGCACGATTGCAACAACATCATCTGGGACAACAAGATCAACACGCTGCCTCTGGTGGATGCTGAGGGCAACCTGAAATATATGGTGTTCCGCAAGGACTACGATTCCCACAAGAAGAACGCCAACGAGCTGCTGGACGCCAACAAGAGCTATGTGGTGGGTGCCGGCATCAACACCCGCGACTATGCCGAGCGCGTGCCTGCACTGGTGGAAGCCGGTGTGGATGTGCTGTGCATCGACTCTTCTGAGGGCTATTCCGAGTGGCAGAGCCGCACCATTGGCTGGATCCGTGAGCATTACGGCGATACCGTCAAGGTGGGCGCAGGCAATGTTGTGGATGCCGAGGGCTTCCGCTTCCTGGCCGAGGCAGGCGCAGACTTTGTAAAGATCGGCATTGGCGGCGGCTCCATCTGCATCACCCGCGAGACCAAGGGCATTGGCCGCGGTCAGGCTACCGCTGTCATCGAGGTAGCAAAGGCTCGTGACGAGTACTTCAAGGAGACCGGTATCTATGTGCCGATCTGCTCCGATGGCGGCATCGTTCACGATTATCACATCACGCTGGCTTTGGCTATGGGTGCCGACTTCGTCATGCTGGGCCGTTACTTCGCCCGCTTTGACGAGAGCCCCACGAACAAGGTTCGCATCAATGGCCAGTATATGAAGGAGTACTGGGGCGAAGGCTCCAACCGTGCCCGCAACTGGCAGCGCTACGATCTGGGCGGCTCCACCAAGCTGAGCTTTGAGGAAGGCGTGGACAGCTACGTGCCCTATGCCGGCCCTCTGGCTGATGGCGTGCAGACCACTCTGTACAAGGTCAAGAGCACCATGTGCAACTGCGGTGCACTGTCCATTCCCGAGCTGCAGCAGAAGGCCAAGCTGACGGTTGTTTCTTCCACCTCCATTGTGGAGGGCGGCAGCCACGATGTCGTGCTCAAGAATGCTACCCCCAACATCATCAATGGCTAAGCTTTTTTGATTGCAAAGCCGCCTGTGCCGTCTGGCATGGGCGGTTTTTTGCATAAAAACTCTTGAACAAGCCCGCATTTGGTGATATCATGATAGAAACGCACTGTCAAGACAGGCAGGCATGCAAACCTTCCCACAAGGAAGAGGAACGGCAAAGGCCGGAGGAAGCCTTTGTCAGGTGCAAAGAAGAGAGGATACTATTCATGGACGAAATCAAGGTTGTGCCTTATATCCCGGATGAGGACTACGACAACCCCGCAATGGTCGTGGATTTTTACGAATTTACTATGGCCAACTGCCTTTTCCTGCACGGATTCAAGGATACTACACTGGTGTTTGATATGTTCTTCCGCAAGAACCCGGACAATCAGGGTTACTCCATCAGTGCCGGCCAGCGCAAGCTGACCCGTTTTCTGCTGAATTATCATTTCAATGCACAGGATATCTGGTGGCTGCGCACCAAAGGCATGAGCGAGGAATTCTGTGAGTATCTGCGCACGTATCAGTGGAAGGGCGATATGTATGCACTGCCCGAGGGCACGGTGGCCTACCCGCATGTACAGATGGTACGCATTGAGTGCGACCTTGTGGGTGCGATCCTGATCGAGACCTACCTGCTGCAGACCATGAACTTCCACAGCCTGATCGCGACCAAGGCCACCCGTGTCACCGGCCTGAACACCCATACGCCCCGCAGCGTCATGGAGTTCGGCACCCGCCGCGCACAGGGTAAGAGCGCTGGCAACGATGGCGCATACGCTGCTGTTCTGGGCGGCTGTGTCGGCACGGCAAACTGTCTGGCGGAGATGAAGTTCGGCGCAGATGTCAAGGCCGTTGGCACTGTGGCGCACAGCTTTATTGAGTTCTTCCCGACCGAGTTCGACGCTTTCAAAGCATTTGCAGATACCTATCCGGATTCGGTCAGCCTGCTGCTGGATACCTACAATATTATGGAGAGTGGTCTGCCCAACCTCATTAAGCTGGACGATTACCTCATCGAAAAATATCCCAACGACCCGAACCGTCGTGTCAAGAGCGCCCGCATCGACTCCGGTGACCTTGCCCGCGGCTCCAAGCGCCTGCGCAAGGCGCTGGATGCAGCAGGCAAGCCCTACATCAAGCTGGTGGCGTCCAACGGTCTGGATGAGAAGAAGATCGCCAACATGGAGCTGTACGAACACGCTCATTTTGACTCTTACGGCGTGGGCGAAAACCTGATCACTTCCGCTTCCGACCCCGTGTTCGGTGGTGTGTACAAGCTGGTGGCAGTCAAGAAGCCGGATGGCAGCTATACCCCCAAAATGAAGTGCTCGGATTCTGCCAGCAAGGCTATCATCCCGGGCAAGAAGATGCCGTGGCGTCTCTACGATGAGAACGGTCAGGCGCAGTGCGACCTGATCGCTATGGATGATGAGGTCATCGAGGCCGGCAAACCCATCACCATGGTCAATCTGGACTCGGATGCCATCGAGCGCACCGTGACCATCACACCCACCAAGGTCAAAAAGCTGCTGGTGCCCCACATCCTGAACGGCCAGCTGGCCATTGAGCTGCCCTCTATTGCAGAAAAGAAGGCCTACATTGCAAAGCAGCTCACCGAGGAGACTTGGGAAAGCGAACTGCGTCTGGAATGCCCGCATAAGCACTATGTGAATATGACGCCGGCTGTGGCCGAGTGCCGTTCCAAAATGTATGCAGAGCTGCATGGCGGTAAGGTATAAAAGCTTTTCTTGACAAAAAAGCAAGCCTGTTGTATTATAAGAGCTGCCGTTTGAAAAAACGGTGGCTCTTCTTATGCCGCTGTGGTGAAATTGGCAGACACGAGGGACTTAAAATCCCTTTCTGGAGACAGAGTACGGGTTCGACCCCCGTCGGCGGCATGGACAAAAAGCACCTGAAATCGCTTGATTTCGGGTGCTTTTTGTTTGCCCAAAACCCGCCGGATAACCCACTTGCAGGAAATGAAATACTAAAGCAGCCCCGAGGGACCGTCAGGCTCCCCCGGGGCTGCTGCGATGTATGGCTTTTTCGGCCGGGGATTTTACTTTTCCTGCGTTTTCCGCTCTGAAGGGGTGAGGGGGCTTTTTGTAAGCCACAGTTCTATCTGCCCGGGACAGGCATATACTCATAGCAAGCTGGCAACCCCAAAAAGGAGGAAGAAATTGTGGACGAGTATTACCGTGCAGTACGGCAGCTGCCTTCGTGGCTGGCACAGCCTTTGGGGCAGCTTCCGACATCAACAGCGGCACAGATCCATGAGCTGCGATTCCGGACAGGGCATGGCATTTTTCTTACGATGTCAGGTCGGCAGGTCTGCCTGAAGGAACTTTCTGAGTGTCCGCAGTCACTGCGGGAATGCATACTGGATCAGCTGCAGCTCGAAGAGATCTTTCACACTCTGTGCGGTGGTGCGGTCCATGCACATCAGAACGAACTGACGCAGGGGTTCCTTACCACACCGTCCGGCTGCAGGGTCGGAGTTGCCGGCCGCTATGTGGACCGCGACGGGCAGATGATCCTGCAGCAGGTGCAGTCGTTGAATCTGCGGATCGCGCGTGCAGTTCCTCTGATGCTGCCGGACAGGCTTTGCGAGATCCTGCAAAGGCATTTTATCGGGATGCTTGTAGTCGGTGAACCGGACAGCGGCAAAACAACATTTCTGCGGCAGATCGCTCAAAGCCTTGCCGGAATGCAGCGGAGGGTCTGCGTGGTGGACGAGCGTGGTGAAATTTATCCGCAAGAACTTTCAGGTCCGGATCAGCAGCTGCCCGCAGTGGATACCCTGTCCGGCATTCCAAAGGAGCGTGCCGTGCAGATGGCGCTGCGCACTCTTTCACCGCAGGTGATCGTTCTGGACGAGCTGGGTTCACTGGCTGAAACAGCAGCGCTGGAGCAGGGCTTTTTCAGCGGGGTGGATTTTATTGCAAGCGTTCATGCCGCAAGTGCGGAGGAAGCAGTCAGACGACCGCAGGTGAAGGCTTTGCAGCAGCAGGGAATGCTGCGTGTACTGGTGCTGCTGCAGGGCTGCGCCGAGCCGGGCAGGGTCCGGCAGATCGACGAGTTATGATCCAACTGTTTCATTGGATGGGAGCAGCGCTGCTTCCGCTGTGCGGATGGCTGACCGGAGCAGCCCTTCAGGCAGGAAAAGAGCAGCATATCCTGCAGCTGCGGCATACTGTGGAATTGCTGCGGCGCATCCGGCAGGAAGTGGCATACCGCAGGCCGGATATGGAGCTGCTCTGCCGCTGTCTGATACAGGAAGGGCTGCTGACGCCTGCGGAAAAATTGCAGGCTCTCGCATCGCCTGCAAGCTTCCGCGCCGAAGAGCGGCTTTGCTTTGAACAATGCTTTTCCGGCCTCGGCCAGTGCGAAGCTGCGCAGGAGTGTGAACGGCTGGACTACTATACCGCGCGCTTTGAAGCGTTTCTGCAGCAGGCTCAGCAGGAAGCAGCCGCCTGTGCTGGCCTGTCCTGCAGGCTGGGGCTTGCGGCAGGAGCTGTTCTGGCACTGATTCTTTTGTAAGCGCAGGAGGATGCAGAATTGGAGATCGATCTTGTTTTTAAAATTGCAGCCATTGGCATCATTGTGGCGGTGCTGAATCAGCTGCTAATCCGTTCCGGACGGGAGGATCAGGCCATGATGACCACTCTTGCGGGCCTTGTCGTAGTGCTGTCCATTCTTGTCAAGCAGATCAGCGCCCTGTTTGTCACCATCAAGTCGCTGTTTGCGCTATGAGTACATCCGTTTCCATCCTTGGGGCGGCAGTCGTTTTTGCGGCAGCACAGCTTTTGCTGCGCAAGGATTCTCCGTCTTATGCATTTTTGCTTTCGATCGGTGCCGCAGTATTTATACTGCTGAGGCTTGGCGCGGCTGCGCAAGATCTGATGCGGGGAGTATGGGCACTCAGCCGCCGGGTGGATGGTACTGCCTTTTCCTGTCTGCTGCGCTGTGCAGGGATCCTGCTGATCACGGATTACGCCCGGACACTGTGTGAAGAAGCAGGCGCAGATTCACTGGCGTGGTGTACAGGTTTGGCGGGGAGGCTCCTTGTTCTGGCAGCGGCATTCCCCTTGCTGGAGGAGATCTGTCAACGGATCTGGGGGCTTGCTGCATGAAATTATTTCAAAAGGCGTCCGCTGCTGTGCTTGCCGTCTGCGGAGTTTTGTCTGCGGTCCCGGGTGCGCAGGCGGCCGGGCTGCAGGATCTGCCCGGGCAGGAGCTCTGGCAGCCCTATCTGAATGCTGCGCCGCAGGATGCGGATTCATTTGTCCACGATCCGGTCGGAGCGCTGCTTTCCCTTTTGCCGGCTTCTCCGCTGGAAATGATCCGGCAGATGGTGCATTGTTATGCAGATGTCCTGCTGTTCCTGCTGCTTTTGGTCCTGCTTTCTTTTCTGGTCGGAGAAGCGGCAGACAATGCGCTTTTGGAACTGGCAGCAGCTGTAGGGTGCGGCACCCTTTTATGGGGCGACCTGATGACCCTCGCGCAGCAGGTGTGCGAGCGGATGACAGGATGGAAAGACTACCTTCTGGGGTTCCTTCCGGTCTACAGCGGGGTGCTCACCGCAGGAGGAGAAGCAAATGCCGGTGCAGCGGCAAGCGGTCTGCTGCTGACAGGGCTGTGTTTCCTTGCACAGTGCACGGCTACAGTCGTCAGTCCGCTGCTGCAAAGCTATCTTGCGGTCAGCATGGCGTGCTGCATCAGTACCCAGAGAGGGCTTTCCGACACCTGCCGCGCCACAGGTGCACTGCTGCAAAAAGGGCTGCGCTGGGCCGGCCGCCTTTTTGCAGTTTTACTGGGGCTGCAGCGTGCAATAACGGTGCAGTTGGATCGTTCGGCGCTGCGGCTCGGAGAGCTGTTCACCGGCAGTGTGCCGGTCATAGGACAGGCTCTGAGCGATACGGCAGAGGTTTTTCTGACCGGAATGCGGCTGCTGAAAAGCAGTCTGGGCCTTGCGGCGCTCATGGTGATCGGTGCGGAGTTTTTGCCGCTGTATGTGCAGCTGATGCTCCATCTGGCGTTCCTCACAGCCTGCAGCCTTTTATGCGGGCTTGCGGCGAACAGCCGCTGTCAGGCGCTGTTCGCCTGTATGGCAGAAGCTGTAAAATGCATGGCTGCCATTACAGCATTGTATTTTGAGTTGCTGACGGTGGGCGTCGGGCTTTTGATGATGACAGGAGGCGGATGAAGTGCAGGCATTCCAAAACGCTGCAGCTGCATTTTGCATCGCCTGTATCTGCGCAGAGGTCACTGCTTTGCTGACAGGCACAGGCTGGGCGGGCAGATGCATAAAAGCTGTTGCCGGGCTATATATTCTAGTAGTCCTTTTCCGGCTGGCACCGGGTGTGAAGCCGGAACTGAAAAGCGCCATGGAGGTAGTACCATCCTCTGTCCATATCCAGAGTGCCGAAATATCGATCCTGCAGAAAGCGCAGGAGCGGCTGGAAAGCTCCCTGCGGACAGAGTGTATGCAGCGCTTTGGGGTACCGATAGAACTGGACATCACGCTGACGCAGGAGGGGCAGACCGTACAGGCTGGATCTGCAGTTTTTACCATCCTATCAGAATGTACCGACGCAGAAAAGCAGCAGGTCGCCGCATATCTGCAGGAAGCACTCGGCACAGCATCGGTACGGGAGATGCAGGAGGAAGTCGGATGAAAGAAACAGAGGGCTTTTCCATCCGTCTCTTTGCCGAAAAATGCAAAGGAAAGCAGGGCAGGGCAAGGCTTGCGGCTGCAGTAGGATTGCTGGCGATGCTGTTGATCCTGCTGTCGGAGCTTTTCCCTCAGACCTCTGCGGCAGGCAGCACCCAGAAGGCCAAAAGCGCACAAAGCAGCACCGAATATCAGGCACAATTGGAGGAGCGGCTGGAACGGCTGATCTCTCATATGAGCGGTGCGGGCAAGACCACTGTGATGGTCACACTGGGGACCGGGGAGGAAATGATCTATGCATTGGACACGCAGTCCGGAGATATGCAGTCGCAGCAGACGCATGTCTTGCTGGAGGATGGTTCTGCCCTGACTGAGACAGTCTGCGTGCCGCAGGTCTGCGGCGTGGCAGTGCTGTGCGAGGGCGGCGGTGATGTCCGGATCGCGGCCCGGATCACAGAGCTGGTGAGCGCATTGCTGGATCTGCCGTCCAATCACATTTGTGTGGAGCAGCGCAAGGGCTGAGTCCCGGAAACTTTTATAAGGAGGAACGATCTATGAGAGCACTTTCTGGAAATACCCGCAAAGCTACTGCCGTTACACTGGCCGCAGCGCTGGTGATCGCCGTGTACTTAAACTGGCAGTATGCCCGCAGCGATGTACCTGCGGAACTGGAAAGCACTGCTGCTGTCGCGGCGCAGGTGGAGGATGTTCCGGTGCAGGCCGATGCCATTCTGGATGAACTGCCTACCGAAGCGGAAGCAGTTTCCAGTGCAAATAAAAATTATGGCGAGGCACAGCTGGTAAGTGTTGCCAGTGACAGCGGTGCAAAGTTCTTTGAGCAGGCCCGTCTCAAACGACAGAAAGCCCACGATGAAGCGATGGATTCCATTAAAAAGACGATGAAGGCTTCCTCTCTTTCCGCAGAAGAAAAGAAGGAATACACCTCCCAGATGACGGCAAATCTGGAAGACCTGAATGCAGAAAATGAGATCGAGACCCTGATCAGGGCCAAAGGCTTTGCCGACTGCCTGTGCTTTTTGCAGTCTGGCCGGGCAGATCTGACCGTTATGACCTCAGGCCAGCCGCTCACTGCCGCACAGGTGGCGCAGATCCGCGATGTGGTGCTGAGCAAAAGCAGTGTGACGGCACAGAATATCACAGTGGTGGAGGTCAAATAAGACACAGTCCTGCCATTTTGTCCCAGCATAGCTGCAGAAGGCAGAGTTTTCCCAAACAAGTATTGAAATCACCCCCGCTTTGATGGTATAATAACTCTATCAATCAAGCATGATGTTGTCCTGCGTATGGCATTGATCGTTTCAGGCAGGACCATTTTAAACAGGAAAAAGCAGGCGGACTGCCCGCTTTTGGATGGAGGACAACACAATGGATTTTCAGAATACGAATCTTCAGGGCGGCAGCCTTCAGATCTCCACCGAGGTTATTGGCAAGATCGCACGCTGTGCAGCGTTGGAAATTGACGGCGTTGCTGAGGTCTCCTGCGGCAAGCAGAATAAAAAGCTCAAGGATCTGCTGGAAGCTTCCAGCATCCAGTCTCCGGTCACGGTGGAAATGCGGGATGGTACCGCAAGCATCACCTTGAACCTGATGGTAAGCTTTGGAGCACGGATCCCTGCCGTGGCAGAAAAGGTACAGGAAAACGTGAAGACCGCTGTGCAGAACATGACCAATGTTACGGTGAGCCGGGTCAATCTGGTCATTGCCGGTCTGGCAGATGCTGCAGCAGCGCAGGAATAAAACAAAATCAAACAGGAAAGACCGATCCTCTCTGCCGCTTCAGGCAGAGGGGGTTCGTGTTGCGAGAGGAACATTATGGAAAATATTTTGCCCCGTAGAGAAGCCCGCGAAAATGCATTTTTGCTGGCATTTTCGCAGACCTTTGGTGATATCCCGCTGGCAGAAGCCATCATCAACCACGAAGAAAACGATGAAGAACATCCGGTGGATGGCTTCAGCAAGCATCTGCTGAATGCTTACTACGATCATTCTGCCGAAGTGGACGACGAGATCCGCGCACATCTGCGCAACTGGACCATGGAGCGTCTGCCCCGGGTGAGCCTGACAGTTCTTCGTCTGGCAATTGCAGAAATGCTGTTTGGCGGTGAGAACAAGCCCGGCGTCGCCATCAACGAGGCAGTCGAGCTGACCAAAAAGTATGGTGCAGACGAAGATTACCAGTTCGTGAACGGTCTGCTTGGCGCAGTGGCCCGGGATCATGGTCTGGATGCAGATGCCGCAGCGGAGCAGGCCGAACAGTGAGCCGCTATACGCTTGGCATTGATACAAGCAACTATGCAACCTCTCTGGCAGTGTTTGATACAGCTGGAGAGGTTGTTTGCGCAAAAAAACGTTTTCTGCCGGTAAAAGAAGGCCAGCTGGGCCTGCGGCAGAGCGATGCACTGTTTCATCATACGGTCGCGCTGCCGGAAATGATGCAGGAGCTTGCGCAGGAATTTGATCTGACAAAGATCGATGCTGTCGGAGTGTCGCAGAAGCCGCGCCCGGTGGAGGGCAGCTATATGCCATGCTTTCTGGCGGGCGTCAGTGCGGCTGCAGCCTTTGCGCAGGCAAAGGGCATCCCTCTTGTGCGGACCACCCATCAGCAGGGTCACGCTGCGGCAGCACTGTTTGCAGCCAAGGGGGAACAGCTGTTTGCTGAAAAAGTTCTGCTGTTCCATATTTCCGGCGGTACGACGGACCTGCTGCTCTGCGATCAGGTGCGTCAGATCACGACTCTTGGCACCAGCACCGATCTCTACGCCGGACAGGCTGTGGATCGTGTGGGGGTCAAACTGGGTTTTGGGTTCCCGGCGGGTGCTGAAGTTTCCCGTCTGGCTGCGCAGTGCGAGGAAGAGATCCGGCCGAAGTCCAGTGTAAAGGGAATGCAGTGCAGCCTTTCCGGGCTGGAAAACCAGTGCAACGGTCTGCTGGCCGCAGGCAAAACGCCGGAGTATGTATGCAAATATTGTCTGCTCTGTGTGGCAGATACAGTGGTCAAAATGACAAAGGCCGCGCAGAAGGAATACCCCGGTCTTCCGGTGGTCTGTGCCGGCGGCGTGATGAGCAGCGATATCATCCGCGCATGGGTGCAAAAGCGGCTGCCGCAGGTATATTTTGTGCCGGGAATGTATTCCAGCGATAATGCCATCGGCGTTTCGATCCTTGCAGCACGGGAGGCCGGATTATGGCTGAAGTAATTACCGTTTCGGCCCTGAACCACTACGTTAAAATGCTGCTGGATGCAAACGACAGATTGTTTGACATTGCCCTGCGCGGCGAGATCGCAAACTTTGTACAGAACGCACGCAGCGGCCACTGCTATTTTTCCCTGCGGGATGAAGCCAGCAGCGTGAAGGCTGTAATGTTCCGTGCAGATGCCCGCCGTCTTGCCTTCCGCCCAGAAGAGGGGATGCGCGTTGTGGCACGCTGCCGTGCGACCCTTTATGAGCGTGACGGTGCCTTCCAGCTGTATGTGAACGATATGTTTCCGGATGGCATCGGTGCCGCACAGCTTGCATTGGAGCAGCTCAAAGCAAAGCTGGAGCAGGAGGGTCTGTTTGCCCCGGAACATAAAAAGCCGCTGTCGGCATTCCCTAAATGCATTGGTGTTGTCACCAGCAAAACGGGAGCCGCATTGCAGGATATCCGCAATGTACTCACCCGGCGCTGGCCCTCGGTACAGCTGCTTTTGTGTCCGGTAACGGTGCAGGGCTTTGAGGCAGCACAGCAGGTCGCAGATGCGATCCGGAAGCTGGATCAGCGCAAAGAGGTGGACGAGATCATCGTGGCCCGCGGCGGCGGCAGCAGGGAAGATCTGTGGGTGTTCAATGCTGAAGTGATCGCACGGGCGGCCTATCGCTGCAAAAAACCACTGATCAGCGCGATCGGCCATGAGATCGACTATACGATCCTGGACTTTGTAGCCGACCGGAGAGCCCCTACACCTTCCGCTGCGGCAGAGCTTGCCGTGCCGGATCGGGAAGAGCAGAAACGGATATTACTGGATTTGCAGCAAAATATTCGTAAAAATATGCAAAACCGTCTTGATTTATGCTATAATGGTCTGGAACAATACAACTTTGTGTTGGAGCAGGGGCCTGCACGCCAAAGCTGGCAGAAAAAGCATGACCTGCTGCAGCAGGCGA
Organism: Faecalibacterium sp. 3; assembly: GCF_048323735.1. Classification (NCBI taxonomy): domain Bacteria; kingdom Bacillati; phylum Bacillota; class Clostridia; order Eubacteriales; family Oscillospiraceae; genus Faecalibacterium; species Faecalibacterium sp. 3. Next base: position 2,179,678 of record NZ_JBLWFN010000001.1, on the reverse strand, counting down.
AAGATGAGATCCGACAGCAGATGCAGACGCAGCAGAATGATGCAGAGCTTCAGCTCCAGCATGCCGCAGCGCTTGCCGGGTCACTGAACCCCTATAAGGTGCTGGCCCGCGGCTATGCTATGGTCACAACAGCAAATGGAGCCATTCTGGATGCAGAAGGTCTGCAGCCGGAAAAAACAATATATGTTCGCAGCGTTTCTCACCGGGCAAAATGCCGGGTAGAAGCGGTGGAGGAGATCAATGAGAACACCCAAAAGTTTTGAAGAGGGCATGGAACGGCTGAATACGATCCTTGTTCAGATGCAGAGTGAAGAGACCACCCTTGCAGATTCGGTCAAGCTGTACGCAGAAGCGGCTTCTCTGATGGAGTATTGCCATGCTGCATTGGAAAAGACATCTCTGCAGATCAGCGAGATCGATGCAAAGCTTGCAGGTACAGTGCAGGAGGAAAGCTGATGGATCACAAAGAGCAGTATCAGAGTTACCTTGCACAGGCAATGTCCGCACTGGAACATGCCTGTGCCCACTTTCTGCCGGAAGAGTCTGAGGTGTGCCGTGCAGCACGCTACAGTCTGATGGGCGGCGGCAAGCGGATCCGCGCCGTTCTGGTGCTCAGTGTCTGTGATATGCTGAGCGGTAATATGCAGGCGGCAGAGCAGTTTGCGGCTGCAGTGGAAATGCTGCATTGCTACTCGCTCATCCATGATGATCTGCCCTGCATGGATAATGATGATCTGCGCCGTGGCAGACCTTCCTGCCATAAAGCTTTTGGCGAGGCGACTGCTATGCTGGCCGGCGATGTTCTTTTGACAGAGGCATTTGAAGTGATTGCCAATGCCCCGGCAGATGCCGATGTCTGTGTACGGGCCGCAGCTGCACTGAGTGCAGGTGCGGGCAGCCGCGGTATGGTCTATGGACAGGAGCTGGATCTGAAGTACGAAGCGCTGGCCGCTACAGAAGAGCAGCTCCGGCTGATCCACCGCAACAAAACGGGCGCACTGATCAATGCGGCGATTCAGATGGGTGCTGCTGCTGCAAGGGCAGATGACGCTCAGTGCCGGGCGCTGGAGCGCTATGCTTACGGTCTGGGGCTGGTTTTTCAGATCGTGGACGATGTGCTGGATGTTACCAGTACTCCGGAACAGCTGGGCAAGCCCATCGGCAGCGACAGCGAGAATGGCAAGACTACTTTCGTGACCCTTTATGGCGCAGAAGGGGCTATGCAGCTTGCACAGGATCTGAACAATGAGACCTGTGCAGAGCTGCGCCGGAACTTTGGCGGAAAGGCTACATTTCTGGAACAGCTTGCACAGCAGCTTCTTGTGCGCAAAAACTAAAACGATCCATACAGAATAAAGGAAAAAGACTATGCAGTTTATTCAAAACATCCTGTCGTTCAATCAGATCCTGACGGTTTCCCTGCTTGGCTGGTTTGTGGCTCAGGTGCTCAAAACCGTTATCAATTTTATCCTGCTGGGTAAATTCCAGCTGGAGCGCATGTGGGGCGATGGCGGCATGCCCAGCGCGCACAGTGCAACGGTCTGTGCAATGGTTATTGCTACCGGGCGCTGTGTAGGTGTTGATTCTGCTATTTTTGCCGTGGCGAGCGTTGTGGCGATCATCACGATGCACGATGCAATGGGCGTGCGGCATGAGACTGGCGAGCAGGCCAAGGTGCTCAATCAGATGATCGATCAGTGGATCGACATCAGCGAAAAGAATGCACCGTTCCTTCAGAATATGCATCTGAAGGAAATGGTCGGCCATACACCGCTGCAGGTAGTGGCAGGCGTTCTGGTGGGTATAGCAGTTGGTTTTCTGTATCCGCTGGTGTGATGAATGGCATCGGCCTAGACTCTGCATTTGAAGGACGTGTGATTTTATGGGAGTATTGCTGCTGGACAGCATCAATCAGCCCGCAGATTTAAAACAATTAAATGAAAAGCAGGTAGAACAGCTTTGTGAGGAGATCCGCAGCTTTCTGCTGAAAAACATCTCTAAAACCGGTGGACATCTGGCGTCGAACCTTGGCATGGTAGAGCTTACAGTGGCATTGCACCGCGTGCTGGAGACCCCGCAGGATAAGATCGTATTCGATGTGGGCCATCAATGCTACACGCATAAGATCCTTACGGGACGACGCGGACAGTTCGATCAGCTTCGTCAGTTGGACGGCATTTCCGGATTTCCAAACCCGAACGAAAGTGTGCACGATGCATTTATTGCCGGGCATGGCAACACAGCCCTTTCGCTTGCTATTGGCATGGCATGGGCCAAAAAACTGCATCATGAGCAGGGGCTTGTTGTGGCAGTGATCGGTGATGGTGCCTTTACCGGCGGCATGGTCTACGAGGGCATGAACAACATCGAGCATCTGGACAACCTGCTTGTGATCCTGAACGACAATAAAATGTCGATCTCTAAGAATGTTGGTGCACTTGCCCGTTATCTGACCCATCTGCGTACGACCACCGCCTATGTGGATGCCAAGGATAATGTGCGCAGTTTTTTGGATGCCGTTCCGCTGGTGGGCACCCCGTTGAAAAATACCCTCACCGATTGTAAAACGCTCCTGCGCCGTGCGATGTACCACTCCACGATGTTCGAGGATATGGGGTTCCAGTATCTTGGCCCTGTGGATGGCCACAATGTGGAAGAGCTGGAACGCACACTCCGCACGCTCCGCAGTCGGCCGGGGCCGCACTTTTTGCATGTTATCACGAAAAAAGGTAAGGGCTATCAGCCCGCCGAAGTGAATCCCGGCAACTATCACGGAGTTTCTGCTTTCGATCTGGACGGGATGCCCGACCCGGAAGTGGCGCCCAAGGAGTCATTCTCAACTGTATTTGGCAAAGCACTCGTGACAGAAGGGGAGAAAAATCAGGATCTCTGTGCCATTACAGCAGCGATGAAATATGGCACCGGTCTTCAGTTTTTTGCACACAGCCATCCAACACGCTTTTTTGATGTCGGAATGGCAGAGCAGCACGCTGTCACCTTTGCAGCAGGCCTTGCAAGTCAGGGAATGCTGCCGGTAGTCTGCATTTATTCCACCTTTCTGCAGCGCTCCTATGATCAGATCATTCACGATGTCAATTTGCTGCAGGAAAATGTGGTGTTTGCGATCGACCGTGCAGGCTTTGTTCCCGGGGACGGCGAGACCCATCAGGGAATCTATGACCCGGCTTTTCTGAGCCAGATCAATATCCCGTTGTATGCACCTTCCAATTACCAGGAACTGACCTACTGGCTGCAGCAACTGCTGAGTGACCGCTTCCATGGCCCGCGTGCGATCCGTTATCCGCGCGGCGGACAGGATGCTGTGCTGGCAGGATTTGGCTGCAGCGGTCAGGAGTACGATTATCTGTATAAGAACGAGAATGCAACAATCGTTCTGGTGAGCTATGCGGATGAATTGACCGATGTTTTACAGGCTGCACAGGAACTGAAGCAAAAAGATATCGTGTGTGACGTGCTGAAGCTTGTAAAGCTATATCCCTTTACAGAAAAAGTTCTCGATGAACTGATAAAATATCAGAAAATTCTGTTTGCAGAAGAATGCGTTGCAAACGGAAGCATCGGTGAGCATTTGGAGTATGTTTTACAGCAAAAAGGATGGAATGGATGTTTTATCCATCTTTCTGTGCGGGATGTGCGTCTTCCTCATGCCAGTGTGGCGCAGATCAAACAGGCAACAGGACTGGATGCTGCCAGCCTTGTACAGACGGTTCAGATGGCCGTGACGAAAGGAGAAAGTTTATCGTGAAGATTCGGTTGGATCAATATCTTGTTCAGCATGGCCTGACACAGAGCCGGGAGCGTGCAAAGGCATTGATCATGTCCGGCATCGTATTTGTCAATGAACAGAAGGTGGACAAGGCCGGCGAAATGATCAAAGAGGATGCCAAGGTAGAAGTACGCGGACATGATATCGGTTATGTGAGCCGCGGCGGTCTGAAGCTGGAAAAAGCCATGCAGTGTTTTCCGCTGACGCCGAATGGCAAGGTCTGCATGGATATCGGTGCATCTACAGGCGGCTTTACGGACTGTATGCTGCAGAATGGTGCCACCAAGGTCTATGCCGTGGATGTCGGCTATGGTCAGCTTGCATGGAGTCTGCGCACCGATGAACGTGTCGTGAATATGGAACGCACGAACATCCGCAATGTCACGCTGGAAGATCTGGCAGAGCCCATCGAGTTTTTCAGTGTGGATGTCTCTTTTATTTCACTGCATCACATTTTCCCGGTGGCACAGGCCATCACCACACCGGATGCCATGGGCGTTTGTCTGGTCAAGCCTCAGTTTGAGGCAGGCCGCGAAAAAGTGGGCAAAAACGGTGTTGTACGCGACCCGGCTACCCACCGTGAGGTTTTGCACAATGCAATGGGTTATGCTGCCGCAAACGGCTTTGTTGTGCGCGGACTGGATTTCAGCCCGGTGAAGGGCCCGGAAGGCAATATTGAATATTTGATGTTCGTGCAGAAGAGTACAGAGCCTGCCGTGCTGGACGACAGTGCTGTAGAACAGGTAGTAGCTGCAAGCCACAGTACGCTGGACCGCTGAGGGATACGCAAAAAATTCAAATGCAAAAGGAGCTTCCGGTATGACGATCTATATTTCGCCGAACCCCGGCAAAACTTCTGCCAATGAGATCGCGCTGCGTGCGGCACAGATCCTGTTGACGCATGGTGCGGCTGTTCTGATGTGCAAAGAATTGTGTGCGGAATGCAGTACCGCGGGTGTGGTCTATCTGCCGCAGGAGGAATGCCTTGAGCGCTCAGATGTGATCCTGACCATCGGCGGTGATGGCACAATTTTGCATGAGGCAAACCTGTCGCTCCGGTATGCAAAGCCGATCCTTGGCATCAATTTGGGACGCTGCGGTTTTCTGGCAACTTGTGAGGTCAACGAAATGGAGACCAAACTCTCCGCTGTTGCCAGAGGGGAGTTCAGTCTGGATCACCGGATGCTGCTGTATGTGCATGTTCTGGGCCATGATGGCTGGGAGGGACATGCACTGAATGACGTCGTGGTCACAAAAGGCCGGTTGCAGCAGGCGATTGATTTCAGCATCTACTGCGATGATATCCTTGTGGAGCACTACCGCGGGGATGGCGTCATTGTTGCCACGCCTACGGGTTCCACCGCGTATTCACTGGCAGCAGGCGGCCCCATTCTGGATTCACAGACAAAAGGCGTCGTCGTAACGCCGATCTGTCCGCACAGTCTGGCGAGCCCGGCCATGGTTTTTGCGCAGGAGCGTAAATTGAACATCTGTGTCGGGCAGGTGGCAGACGATGAGGTTTTTATCAGCTGTGATGGAGCAGCCGGTTATCCACTCAAAGCCGGCGCAACAGCTGAAGTCCGGCTTTCGGATCAGGTGGTAAAGCTGATCACCTTCGGAAAAGCCGATCAGTTTCAGGCAATCGATCAGAAGCTTCGCAGCAGACGATAAACGGGAGGCGAGTTTGATATGGCGCGCAGCCGCAAAGATGATGTAAGAAGTAAAGGAGAACGTCAGCAGGCGATCCTTCGACTTGTACGGGAGTACCCGATCAGTCGGCAGGAAGTTTTGCTGGACTATCTTTCCAAAGAAGGCTTTGAGGTAACACAGGCCACAGTTTCCCGCGATATCCGGGAGCTGTGTCTGGTAAAAGCCGCGACGGCCGAGGGATACCGCTATGTTTCCAGCCGGAACGAAAGCTTTAACCCCAAGGCACAGGGCCGTTTTGAAACGATCTTTCATGAATCTGTGCTGGGCGTGGATTATGCCGGGCATGTTGTACTGGTAAAGTGCTACTCGGGCATGGCCAATGCGGCCTGCGAAGTTTTTGACGCACTGCAGTGGAAAAATGTTGTCGGCACTCTTTCAGGCGATGACACGTTCCTGATCGTTGCGCGGTCAGAGCGCGACGCAAAAACGATCTGCTCAGAGCTGATCCGGCACATCGTACAAAAATAATGCGGGAGAGAGTATATGCTAAGCAGCCTGCAAATTGAAAATGTTGCAGTTATCCAGAAGGCTGAAGTGCATTTCAAGCCTGGTCTGAATGTCCTCACAGGTGAAACCGGTGCAGGCAAGTCCATCCTGATCGATTCCATCAATGCCATTCTTGGTAACCGCACTTCAAAAGACCTTGTGCGCACGGGCGCATCCAAGGCCGTCATCCGTGCTGCCTTTGAACAGGTGCCGGATGCCGTGCTGGACAGTCTGGAGAAGGCGGGGTACGAACGTTCGGATGCGCTGATGCTCAGCCGTGAGATCACCGCCGAGGGCAAGAGCACCTGCCGCATCAACGGCATGCCCGCGACCGCGTCCGTCCTGCGGGAGCTGTGCGGCGGACTTATCAACATTAACGGTCAGCATGACTCCGTGGGACTTCTGAACCCGGCAAGGCATCTGGGAATTCTGGATGATTATGCACAGAACGACGCGGAATTTCAGGAATACTATGTACTGTACAGGGAGCTTGTGCGCATCAAGCGAGAACTGGATGCCATGATCACCGACGAGGCCGAAAAGCAGAGAAAAATCGATCTGCTGAGCTATCAGGTACAGGAGATCGAAGACGCCGGGCTGACGGCTGGCGAGGAACAGACCTTGGAAAGCCGCAGAAAAATTCTGGCCAATGCATCGGCTATCCGGGATAAGATCGCACAGAGTTATGCTCTGCTTTCGGGCGATGACGAATCGTCCGGTGCTGTCGATCTGCTGGGCGAAGCCTCCCATGCAATCGATACGGCAGCGCAGCTTGACGATGCACTTGCTGCTGCATCCAGCCAACTGCTGGATCTTTACTATAATGCAAAGGATGTTGCTGCTGACCTGATCGGCCGTTTGGACTCCTACGATACCAATGACGCTGAACTGGATGAGATCGAGCAGCGGCTGGATCTCATCTATAAGCTCAAGCGTAAATATGGTGATACGGTAGAAGATGTGATCGAATTCGGACAGAATGCAAGGGAGGAACTGGAACGCATCCAGTCCTCTCAGGAACGGCACGACCATCTGCAGGCAGAAAAGCGGCGTCTTTATGCGCTGGCCCGTGAAAAGGCAGAGGCCTTGACCCAGACGCGGCTGAACGCTTTTGAAGCACTGAACAAACGCATTTCCGGCACGCTGGATTTTTTGAATATGCCGGGTGTACGCATGACATTGCGGCACACCCGCGGCCCGTTGGCCAGCCATGGACAGGACAGCATTGAGTTCTACATTTCCACAAATCCCGGTGAGGCGCCCAAACCCCTTGCAAAAATTGCGTCTGGCGGCGAGCTGAGCCGTATTACGCTGGCCATCAAGAACGCAATGGCAGATAAAGATGCTGTGCCTACGGTGATTTATGATGAGATTGACAGCGGTGTTTCCGGCAAGGCTGCTGGGCGCATCGGCGAAGTTCTGCGTCAGAGTGCGCAGGGCCACCAGATTTTGTGCATCACCCATACAGCCCAGATCGCTGCACTGGCCGACTGCCATCTGCTGATCCAGAAAAATGTGGCCAATGACCGCACCTATACCGAAATTCACCCGCTGGATGAGGAAGGCCGTGTGGAGGCGCTGGCCCGCTTGATCTCCGGTGACCATGTGACCGACATTTCCCGTGCAAATGCCCGGGAAATGCTGGGTCTCGGAGCGCAGTAAGCCTGTTTCGGCTGCTGCTGGAGACAGGGGTTGACAAGTATCCGGTATTGTGATAAAGTAGCTATTGTTAATGGCGTTGAAGGGAACAAGTACCTTGAAGCGCTCTGCCCAGAGAAGTCCCGGTTGGTGCAAGGGGCTGCAGAGCAGCAGGGGAAATACCTCCCGGAGCTGCAGGTCGAATGCCTTTACAAGGCTAGTAGGCTGTGCCGCGTGCGAGCGTTACAAACGCAGGAGTGTCACTCTACTCTGGGGTGTGCACTCGTGAGGTCGTTTCTGTGAGGGAACGGCAAACAGAGGTGGTACCGCGATTTTTCTCGCCCTCTGCCAAATTTATTTTTGGCAGAGGGCGTTTTATTTTCCCTCTGCCCATACAAACAGGAGGAAATGATTATGACTCTGTACGAAGAACTCAAGGCTCGCGGGCTGGTGGCTCAGATCACCGATGATGAGATCATCGACCTGATCAACAACGGCAAAGCAACCTTCTATATCGGTTTTGACTGCACTGCCGACAGCCTGACCGCTGGCCATTTCATGGCCCTGACCCTGATGAAGCGCCTGCAGATGGCAGGCAACAAGCCCATTGCGCTGATCGGCGGCGGCACTACCATGATCGGTGATCCTTCCGGCCGTACCGACATGCGCAAGATGCTCACCAAGGAAGACATCGCTCACAATGCGGCCTGCTTTAAAAGGCAGATGGAAAAATTCATCGATTTTTCCGATGGCAAGGCCCTGATGCTGAACAATGCCGACTGGCTGCTGAACCTGAATTATGTTGAGCTGCTGCGTGACGTGGGTGCCTGCTTCTCTGTGAATAACATGCTGCGCGCCAAGTGCTATGAGCAGCGCATGGAAAAGGGCCTGTCTTTCCTCGAGTTCAACTACATGATCATGCAGAGCTACGACTTCTACTATATGTTCCAGCACTACGGCTGCAACATGCAGTTCGGCGGCGATGACCAGTGGAGCAACATGCTGGGCGGTACAGAGCTGATCCGTCGTAAGCTGGGCAAAGACGCTTATGCCATGACGATCACCCTGCTGACCGATTCTCAGGGCAAGAAAATGGGCAAGACCGCCGGCAATGCAGTCTGGCTGGATCCCAATAAGACCAGCCCCTTCGAGTTCTACCAGTACTGGCGCAATGTGGGCGACGCCGACGTGATGAAGTGCATCCGGATGCTCACCTTCCTGCCGTTGGAGCAGATCGATGAAATGAGCACCTGGAAGGATCAGCGCCTGAACGAGGCCAAGGAAATTCTGGCTTACGAGCTGACCAGCATGGTTCATGGCAAGGAAGAAGCCGAAAAGGCTCAGAACGCAGCCCGCGCTCTGTTCAGCGGCAACGCCATGGATACCGAGCACATGCCTTCCACTCAGCTGACCGAGGCCGACCTGACCGATGGCTCCATCGGTATCCTGACCCTGATGGTCAAGGCTGGTCTGGCTGCATCCAACGGCGAGGCACGCCGTCTGGTGGTGCAGGGCGGTGTGCTGGTGGACGGTGAGAAAGCCGCAGCTCCTACTGTAAGCTTTACTGCCGAACAGCTGGCAAAGGGCATTGTGATCAAAAAGGGCAAAAAGATCTATCATAAGGTCACCCTGTAATGAAAACATCCTGAAAGAATCAGTCTGCATACCGATAAAACGGTGCAGGCTGATTCTTTTACAGAACAAAAGGCGCAGGTGAGTTTGCTGACTCATCTGCGCCTTTTCATGTTTACTGCATCAAGAAAACAGCTTACAGCTCATAAGCCTTCTTCAGAGCCTCATAAGCGGCATCCTCGTTTTCTGCATGGACCAGCAGGGAAATGTCCAGATCGCTGGTGGTAATGAGCAGAACCTCAATGTCCGCCATTGCAAGCGCGTTCAGGGCACGGGCGGCCACGCCGCAGCTGGCGACCATTTCCTCTCCAAACAGGTTCAGCTTGGAGTAGCCCACGCTGATCAGCGGGGAAGCCTTGGCATCCTTGTCCAGGTTTGCAACGGAAATGGCCTTCATCACCAGCGGAAGATCACTGCTGGAAGCGGTAAAGCTGAAATCAATGGTAGTACCATGGGGTGCACTCTGGCTGATCATATCTACGACCACGCCGTTATCCGCAAAAATCTGCAAATACCGTGCCAGACTGTTGCCCTTGAACTCCACGTCCTGCACACTGATCATCATCAGGCTGGTCTCAATGTTGATCTTCGATACTCCGTACATAAAGAACCTCCGTTCTGCCCGAAAAGCGGGCTTCAACAACGTAAAATTCACTCAGGTGAGCTGCAAAAATTCCGGGTCTATATTTTTCCGGGCAACCGTCCGGATCCACTCCAGACTGAAATCCGGGTAGTCATTCCGCACACCGTGCGCTTGAGCAAGCGCAGCAGTGTAGTCCTGAAGCAGATAGGTGCGCACATTGGATTTGCCTGCGTCGTAATGCGTTACAGTCGGCCAGAGTCTGGGATCCAGCACTGTGCAGTGAACAGAGCCATCAGGTTCTGTTGTTTTCTCAAGCTTCACGGTAAGAAGTGCGCCCACCAGTTGATCCGGCTTTGCCTGTGTGCTGATAAAATTTCCCAGAGAATAGGCGGTGAATACCTTTCTGCCATCTGCCGCAGTCAGCCATTGAGCGTTCTGCAATACATGTGGATGCGTACCTACGATCAGATCCGCGCCCCAATCCGCAAGGCTTTGTGCCAATGCACGCTGCGCATCCACAACGGTATGACTGTTTTCCACGCCCCAGTGCACACCCACCACTACAAAATCTGCCAGCTGGTGCGCTGACCGGACCTGTTGTTCGATCACATCCGTCTGACTGGTGTAGATGATGTTGGCCGTCATGGCTTTGCTCTGTGGAATACCGTTCGTATGCTCTGTATAGGAGAGGTATGCAATGGTCACACCGTTGACCGTCTGCATCGGGATGCGGCCGTAGTCGCTTTCTCCCTTCCACAAACCGGTCGTTACAACGTCCTCCGGCATACTGTCCCAGAACCGCAGCGTAGCAGCAATGCCGGAAGCGCCTTTATCGTAAGTGTGATTGTTGGAAAGGCTGAACACCCGTACACCAGCCCGATAAAGCGCCCGTGCGCAATCGCCCGGAGTGGAAAAGCACGGGTAGGTGGATGGCTCCAGCTCGTCCGTACAGAGCGTTTCCTGATTGATCCAGTTCACGTCCTGCTGCGCGTAGAAGGGAGCGATGTGCTCATAGCAGTAATCAAAGCTGTAGCCTTCTGTTCCGGCAGCCCGGCGCTTTGCCTGCTTGTAAATAGGGGAGTGGATCAGATTATCGCCGGTGGCAGAAAAGTGTACCGTCTGCACGACTGGCTGAGGCTCCGGTTCTGCCGCTGGTGATGCTGCAGCCGGACTGGAAGGCGGCTCTGGGATAGCTGCCACAGAACCGGCAGACGGAAGCAGATCCCGCGGAAATGTCCATGCAAGGAAGAAAATGCAGAGCAGAAACATGGCCAGAACAGAGACCACCATTTGAAACGCATGTTTCCTCATACGCCGCCTTGTAGGAGGCCGTCGCCGATAATGCTGAGCGGGAAGCTTGCTCATTCAGGGCCACATCCTTTCATCTGGGTGGATCGTTGTTTACAGTGCAGCGATCATATCACCCATATTGTACAGGCCTGGCTCCTTTTTTGCAAGGTAAACAGCAGCATTTACCGCGCCGTTTGCAAAAATATTGCGGGAATAAGCGGTGTGCTTGAGAGTGATCACTTCATCCGGACCGCAGAACAGCACTTCGTGATCACCCACGATGCTGCCGCCGCGCACAGAGCTGATACCGATCTCCTTCGGGTCACGCTTCTGACGGACGGAGGAACGATCATACACATAGTGATATTCGCCATTATTCTGCTCGTTGATGGCATCAGCCAGCATCAGTGCAGTGCCGCTGGGAGCATCCAGCTTGTTGTGGTGGTGCTGTTCCACGATCTCAATGTCGTAATTCGCGCCCAGAATCGCCGAAGCGCGCTTGCACAGCTCAGACAGCACATTGATGCCCATGGACATATTCGCGCTTTTGAACACCGGAACGGTGCGGGACAACTGCACCACCTTGAGCTGCAACTCTTCCGAAAGGCCGGTAGTGCATACCACAATGGGCAGCTTGTGGGCCTCGCAGTAGGGCAGAGCCTTTTCTACGGCCGCAGGGGAGCTGAAATCGATGACCACATCGCCCTTGCCGTCCAGCTTTTCCAGACTGTCGTACACGGGGATGCCGTTCTGATCGCCGTCCTTCAGGTCGATGCCGGCGATCACGCGGCAGTCCTCACGCTGTGTGATCATATCACACAGCACATGGCCCATACGGCCGCCAATGCCCTGAATCACAATATCTGTCATATTTTTTATCCTTTCCTGCCCGCTTTGCATATCGGCATATCGCAAAATGCCCGGACAGAGCGCTCCGCCGGGCATTTTGCAGCCAAAAAACTTATTCCTTAATAAGACCCTCTGCACGCAGAGCCTTTTCAATCTGCTCCTTGTGAGCGTCACTGGGCTCCACCAGAGGCAGACGGCACTCGCCGGCCTCCCAGCCCAGCACGTTCATAGCATACTTCACCGGGATGGGATTCACTTCACAGAACAGCGCATCAGCCAGCGGCAGCATTTCCAACTGCAGCTGACGTGCCTTGGCGGTATCGCCGTCAAAGAAAGCCTTGCAGCAGTTGTGCACCAGCTCAGGCTTGACATTAGAGACAACACTGATGACGCCCTTGCCGCCCAGAGAGAGCAGGGGAACCACCTGATCATCATTACCGGAATAGATGTTCAGCTCGTCTCCGCACAGCTGGGCAATCTTTGCAACCTGAGAAATGTTGCCGGAAGCTTCTTTGATGCCGTTGATCAGCGGGTGCTTGCTCAGCTCCAGTGCAGTTTCGGGTGCAATATTCAATCCGGTGCGGGAGGGCACATTGTACACGATCACCGGGATTCCGCCAGCCTCAGCCATGGCGGTGAAGTGAGCCACCAGACCAGCCTGAGAGGTCTTGTTGTAGTAGGGTGTTACCATCAGCAGAGCGTCTGCGCCGCATTCGGCAGACTTTGCGGCCAGTGCACAGCCGTGGTCGGTATCGTTGGAGCCGGCACCGGCAATGACGGGCACACGATGGTTTACAACGTCCACGGTATACTTGATAGTAGCAAGCTGTTCCTCGTCGGTCATGGTGGAGCACTCGCCGGTGGTACCGCAGATCACGATAGCGTCGGTACCGTGGGCGATCTGGTCCTCAACGATGCGGCCCAGCTCGTCAAAATTGATGCTTCCGTCCTCGTACATCGGGGTGATAATGGCAACACCCGCGCCGGTAAAGACAGGATTCTTCATAGACTAAAAACTCCTTTTGATGCGTTTGCACGCAAAATATACTCAGTCAAAATAGCCCTTTGCGGCCAGCAGCTCGGCCAGCAGAACACCGCCGCCGGCGGCACCGCGCAGAGTATTGTGGCTCATGCAGGCGAACTTGTAATCAAACAGGGTGTCCTCGCGCAGACGGCCGATGCACACAGCCATGCCGTTCTCGGTGTTGCGGTCCAGCTTGGGCTGCGGGCGATCCGGCTCGGTGAAGTAATGCAGGAACTGCTTGGGTGCGCTGGGCAGATCCAGCTCCTGTGCGGGGCCGCGGAAGTTTGCCCATGCCTCCAGAATCTGCTCCTTGGTGGGCTTCTTATCAAAGCTCACGAACACGGCAGCCGTGTGACCATCCGAAACAGGCACGCGGAAGCACTGTGCAGTGATGGTAGGCTTCTCGGCGTTGACGATGTGGTCGCCCTCAATGTGGCCCCACAGCTTCAGCGGCTCGCGCTCGCTCTTTTCTTCCTCGCCGCCAATGTAGGGGATCACATTGTCCACGATCTCCGGCATACGGTCGAAGGTCTTGCCTGCACCAGAAATGGCCTGATAGGTGCACACCAGTGCCTTGCTGACGCCGAAGTCTTTCATCAGCGGGTGCAGTGCGGGAACATAGCTCTGCAGGCTGCAGTTGGACTTGACGGCAATAAAGCCGCGCTTGGTGCCCAGACGCTTGCGCTGTGCGGGGATGATTTCGATGTGATCGGCGTTGATCTCAGGCACCACCATGGGCACGTCCGGGGTGAAGCGGTTTGCACTGTTGTTGGACACCACCGGGCATTCAGCCTTGGCATAAGCCTCTTCCAGAGCCTTGATCTCGTCCTTGGGCATATTGACTGCACAGAAGATAAAATCCACCTGCGAAGCAACTTCCTCTACCTTGGAAGCGTCCAGAACTATCATCTTCTTCACGCTCTCCGGCATGGGGACAGTCATAGCCCAGCGGGGACCGACAGCTTCCTCATAGGTCTTGCCGGCGCTGCGGCCGGATGCAGCCAGAACGGTCAGCTTGAACCAGGGGTGATTTTCCAGCAGCGTCACAAAACGCTGACCGACCATACCAGTCGCACCTACGATACCCACTTTATACTGTTTTTCCATTTCCAGCACCTTTCCTTTCGTGAAAGCGAACTCAATCAATAAATATTTCTATTACATAGATTCACGGCTTGCAAACCGGACAGCAATGCAATATAATAGATACTGTTTATATAGATTTTATGATATCATTGATACGGTGTCCGTGTCAATCATCGGAAAGGCAAATTGCACGCTATGTTAAAAAAAGATTTTTGGTATGATTTACCCAAAGAGCTCATTGCACAGGAGCCGGCTGACCCCAGAGATTCTGCACGGCTGATGGTGCTGAGCCAGAAAGACGACAGCATCCAGCACAAGATCTTCCACGATCTGCCGGAATTTTTAGAGCCGGGCGACCTGCTGGTGGTAAACAATTCCAAGGTTCTGCCTGCCCGCATCGTGGGCGTCAAGCAGCCCACCGGTGCTGTGTGTGAGCTGCTTTTGCTGCGTCAGGTCAAAGGTGACCAGTGGGAATGTCTGGCAAAGCCCGGCAAGCGGATGCAGCCCGGCACCAAAGTGAGCTTTGGCGATGGATCCCTGACTGCTGTGGTGGATGAGACCATGGAAGATGGCAACAAGTACGTTACATTTTATTACGATACTGAGACGCTTTATGAAAAGCTGGACGAATTTGGCAAAATGCCTCTGCCGCCCTACATCACAAAGCAGCTGGAGGATCAGAGCCAGTATCAGACTGTTTACGCAAAGGAGCTTGGCAGTGCTGCAGCCCCTACGGCCGGCCTTCATTTCACGCCGGAGCTGATGGATACCATCCGTGCCAAGGGCGTGAACATTGCTGAAGTGACCCTGCATGTGGGTCTGGGCACCTTCCGCCCTGTGCAGGAGGATGAGATCGCGGATCACAAAATGCACAGCGAATGGTACTGCATCGATGAAAAGACCGCGCAGATGATCCGTGACACCAAAGCCGCCGGTCATCGTGTGATCGCCGTGGGCACCACCAGCTGTCGCACGCTGGAAGCTGTTGCCGCAAAGTACGGCGAGATCCGCGCCTGCAGCGGCAACACCTCCATTTTTCTGTACCCGGGCGTGAAGTTCAACTGCATCGATGGCCTTATCACGAACTTCCATCTGCCGGAAAGCACCCTTATCATGCTGGTATCGGCCTTGTACGGCTACGAAAAGACCATGGCTGCCTATAAAGTAGCTGTGGAGGAACACTATCGCTTCTTTAGTTTCGGCGATGCGATGCTGATCCTTTGATCTTTTTCCGGCATTCTGTTGTTGATGAGCCTGATCCCAGGCTTTTTCATGAAGATTGCACGGCTGTTTTCCGTGCACAGAAAGGAATAAAAACTATGCCTTCTTTGACGACCTACAAGCTGCTCAAGCAGGAACATGACGCCCGGCGGGGCGAGTTCAAGACCGTGCATGGCACGGTGCAGACGCCCGCTTTTCAGAACGTGGCTACTGCCGGTGCTATCAAGGGCGGCCTTTCGGCCCATGACCTTAAGGAGATCGGTGCGCAGGTGATGTTGTGCAATACTTATCATCTTCACCTTCGTCCCGGCGACAAGGTAGTGGCAGACATGGGCGGTCTGCACAAGTTCACCCGCTGGAACGGTCCCATCCTGACGGACAGTGGTGGATTTCAGGTATTCAGTCTGGCCAAGCTGCGCAAGATCACCGAAGAGGGGGTGACCTTCGCCTCCCATCTGGACGGCCACCGCATCTTTATGGGCCCGGAAGAGAGTATGCAGATTCAGGCAAACCTTGGCTCTACCATCGCCATGGCCTTTGATGAATGCGTGGAAAACCCCGCACAGCACGATTACTCCAAAGCCAGCTGTGAACGCACGACCCGCTGGCTGAAGCGCTGCAAGGATGAAATGGCCCGCCTGAAGCATGAGGGCATCTCCGTAAATCCCGATCAGCTGCTGTTTGGCATCAATCAGGGCTGCACCTTTGCGGATCTGCGTGTAGAGCACATGAAGCAGATCGCTGACCTTGATCTGGACGGTTACGCCATCGGCGGTCTGGCTGTAGGCGAGCCTACCGAAGTGATGTACGAAATGATCAGTCAGGTGGAGCCCCACATGCCCAAGGATAAGATCCGCTATCTGATGGGCGTGGGCACGCCGGGCAATATCATCGAGGCAGTTGCCCGCGGTGTGGATCTGTTTGACTGTGTAATGCCCAGCCGCAACGCACGGCATGGTCACCTGAACACCTGGGGCGGTATTATCAACATCAAGAATGCAAAGTATGAGCGTGATGAACGCCCCATCGATCCTGCTTGTGGCTGCCCGGTCTGCCGCAGCTATTCCCGCGCTTATATCCGTCACCTGTTCAAAGCAGAAGAGATCCTGGGAATGCGCCTTGCTGTCATGCACAACCTGTGGTTCTATAACCATCTGATGGAGCGCATCCGCGATGAACTGGATGCCGGTACCTTTACAGCCTTCCACGACAACTATGTAAAGCTTCTGGATACCCGAATTTGAGAATAGCCCTTGCAACCTGTCGTTTAAAAAGGTATAATAATTCTATCTGAATTTTGAGAGGAGATTTTGCCCCATGCAATTTCTGACTACTACGTCCGAAGGCTACATCAGCCTGTTCTTTACACTGGCGCTGATGCTGGTCCTGCTGTACTTCATGATCTATCGTCCCCAGAAGAAGCAGGAGAAGAAGGACGCTGCAATGCGCAGCAGTCTGGAGATCGGTGATCAGGTCACGACCATCGGCGGCGTCATTGGCCGTGTGGTTGCGATCAAGGACGATACCTTTGTTCTTGAGACCGGTGCCGACCGTGTGAAGATCCGCTTTACCAAGACTGCAATTTCTGCAGTTGAAAAGCTGAACATGGACAAGGCTGACAAGAAGTAAGCTTTTTCTTCAAACGATTAAGAGCATATCAAACGCGTCTTCCTGCATAGATTACTGGCAGGGAGGCGCGTTTTTATGTCTGAGAAAAAATTTCCCCCCGCGGAACTCCGTTTTCTCTTTCTGGCAGGCGGGACTGCCTTTGTAGTAACGGCGGTATGTCTGGCGGCAATGGCCGCATGGATGGTCGCTCAAAAATGTCCGGGTACAGCCGCCGAACCTCTTGCCACAGCTGCCGTTGGTGTCGGAAGCTTCTGCGGCGGCTGGGTAGCAGCATTCTGTAAAAAAGAGCGCGGGCTGATTTGCGGGCTTGTGCAGGGCGTGTTTTATGCCGCACTGCTCTGTGTGCTCAGTATCCCATCCGGAGCTATCGCCGAAAGTGGTGCACAGATGCGCTTTGCAATTGTGATCTTGTGCGGCAGCATCGGAGGCTTTCTTGGTATGAAGAGCCGTGAGAGCAAGCGCCGCAGCTGACAGGAGAAAGTTCACAGGAGGTTTTGTAATGTGGGTCTATCAGCAGACTGCAGCCGATCAAGAATTTACAGGGCATCCATGCCCGGAGGTCAGCATGGCTCCGGCCCTTGGGTCAGCCGAACCCTTGCGGCCGGAATTGCCGGATGAAGGATCACCGTCTCAAACGCGTTCGTCTATACAAAAATCTGCATCCCGGCAGATATCCGGGCAAAAAAATTGCTGGCTGCTCGTCTGTGCATTTTTGCTTGGCAGCACGGCTGCCGGAGTGATTGAGGCAATGTGCGCAGCGCAGCCTTTGGATTGGACAGCCCACTATTTTCAGGCATGGAGCAAGCTGTTTGCTGCCGCAGGTTCACAGGCGACGATCGATCTTTTTGGTATACAGTATCTTACATTGGTTTTTGCGGCAACAGTCCTTCTGCTGCTGGGGTTTTCTGCACTGGGGCCGGTTCTGATCTTCCTGTTTGCCATGTTCTACGGGCTGGGAAGCGGAATGCTGACCGTCCAGCTGTTTGAACTGCAACGAAACGCAGGGAGATTGCTCGTTGCTCTGCTGCCTGCTGCTGCAGCAGCCGATGGGCTATGTATCTTTGGAGCGGATGCTCTGCGGGTAAGCGGGCAGATACGCGCCTGTTCTTTTTTCACTCCGGATTTTTGTGCGGGGCACGAGAGAATCCGGCTCAATACGCTGATGCGTGCCTATCTGCTCACCATCGTTTTGTTCCTGCCTCTATGCGGGGTCTCCACTGCGCTTGCCGCTATCAGCAGTCGGCTTTGATCAGGGAGCATCTGAAGATGCTTTTCTTGCGGGTTTGCATGTTGTATGCTACAATAGAGAAAACTAAAACCGATACAATGAAAACAGGAGCTTTTGATGAAAATAAAGACAGTCTATGTGTGCTCCAACTGCGGGGAGACAAGCCCCCGCTGGATGGGCCGCTGCCCCAGCTGCGGCAGCTGGAACACCATGAATGAAGACGTTGTGGCCGAAGCCCCCAAACCCGGCACCGCCGCAGCCAAGCAGGCAGCAGCGGCACGGCCCGAGGGCGTGACCAGCCTGACAGCCAAGCGCCTTTCTGAGATCAGCACTACAGAAGAAAAGAGCCGCATCCTGACGGGCATTTCCGAGCTGGACCGCGTGCTGGGCGGCGGCATTGTGCTGGGCGGCGTGGTGCTGCTGAGCGGTGAGCCCGGCGTAGGCAAGTCCACCATGCTGTTGCAGCTGTGCGGTGCTATTTCCAACCGGCACAGCGTGCTGTATATCACCGGCGAGGAATCGGTGCGGCAGGTCAAGCTGCGTGCGGCCCGTTTGAAGGTGCCGCAGGACAACATTTTTCTGGCAGCTGAAAACGACGTGGATGAGATCTGCGGCCTGATCGAAAAGGAAAAGCCGGATCTGGTAGTCATCGATTCTATCCAGACGATGCGCTGCATGGATATTTCGTCCTCTTCCGGCACCGTAAGTCAGGTGAAGGAGAGCGCTGCGCGCTTACTGGCCGTTGCCAAAAAGCAGGAGATCCCCATGTTTATCGTGGGCCATGTGAACAAGGACGGTGCCATTGCAGGACCCAAGGTCATGGAGCACATTGTGGATACGGTGCTCTATTTTGAGGGCGATAAAATGCTGCCGTACCGCATCCTGCGTGCGGCCAAAAACCGCTACGGCTCCACCAATGAACTTGGCATGTTTGATATGACAGGGCAGGGCCTTGCAGAAATTGAAAATCCCTCGCAAATGCTTTTGGAGGGTCGGCCTCTGGGCGTTTCCGGCAACTGTGTGGCCTGTACCATGGAAGGCAGCCGGCCCATCCTGAGCGAGATTCAGGCTCTCGCCACCAAAACAAATTTTCCGGCACCGCGCCGTGCCTGCAGCGGCTACGATTACAACCGCATGAATCTGCTGATCGCTGTGCTGGAAAAGCGTGCAGGCTACTTCTTTGGCAATCTGGATGTCTATATCAATATCGTGGGCGGCATTGCACTGCGGGATACAGCCTGTGATCTTTCGGTCTGCCTGAGCATGGTCTCATCGCTGCTGGACAGGCCTGTCAGTGATAAGCTGATCGCCATTGGCGAGGTCGGCCTTGGCGGTGAAGTACGCAGCGTTCCCAATTTGGAACAGCGCCTGCACGAGGCAGAACGTATTGGCTTTGAACGCGCGGTGATCCCGAAGCACAGCCTGAATCATCTGAACCCGGCAGATTACCCGGGAATGCAGCTGGTCGGTGCAGCCTATATCACGGATGCCATCAACGCGCTGAAATCGGACCGTTTATAAAATTATAAGAGGGAACTATGTCGATCTATCTGGATGAAAAAAATCCTGGCAAGCATAAGCAATTCGATGATGCTTCACAGGATATCATAGAATATGTCCGCTATCTGGAAGTGATCGCGGGCAAAAGCGCCAATACGGCATTCAGTTATTACTGTGACCTGCGCGGCTTCAGCCGTTTCATGAAGCGCCGCCGCGGCCTTGTTCCGGATGACAGCGAAATGAAGGACATCGATCCGAAAGGTCTGAATACCGCATTCTGGGCAACGGTCACAAAAGAAGATATTTATGAATATTTGTATTTTTTGAGCCGTGAATGCGGCAACAAAAAATCTTCGACCGCCCGGCGGCTGGCCAGTCTGCACGGCTTTTACGATTATCTGGTCAATCAGGTCAACCGGCTGGATGCGGACCCCACAGCCGCCATCCATCCACCCAAGCAGGATAAAGTTCTGCCCAAATACCTGACAGCGGAACAGTCCATTGAACTTTTGGAAAGCACGCAGACACAAAGCGATTTTCCAGAACGAGATTACTGCATGGTCGTGCTGTTCCTAAACTGTGGGATGCGTCTGGCCGAGTTGGTAGGAATGAATCTTGACGATATCGATTTGGAAAACCGCCAGATCCGGCTGTTCGGCAAAGGCCATAAGGAGCGCATGGTCTATCTGAATGACGCATGCATTGAGGCACTGCAGCTCTATTTAAGCAAGCGCAACACGATGGAGGGCCTTTTGCCGCAGGAAAAAGCCGTATTCATCACCCGGCGGCGCAAGGAACGCATCTCAAACCGCAGGGTAGAGCAGCTTGTTACCGGTGCCATGAAGGCTGCCGGACTGAAGGGCTTTTCAACCCATAAGCTGCGACACACTGCAGCCACTCTGATGTATCAGACTGGTAATGTGGACATTCTGACTTTAAAGCAGCTGCTGGGTCACAGCAGCGTTTCTACCACCCAAATTTACACGCATTTGCAAGAATTTCAGGTGCGTGCCGCTATTGAGGAAAACCCTCTGGGTAAACTCAAAAAGCCAAAATCCGAGCCCAAAGTCTTGGATACAACAGAACAGGAAACAGGGGAGAGCAGCGAGAAAACAATGCCGGAGCAAGAGCCTGTGCCGATGGAAGCGTTTGACGGCGCAGCCAAGGATGGCATTGGTCTGGACGCTGCTGCGCTTGCCATGGCGCAGAATGCTGACATTGAAAACCGGAACGACTGATTTTTACTTATAAGCAAGAAACACCTCATTATATAAAATGAATCTGCACCGTCTGTGACAGGTCTAGGACTCGGATCTGTCATAGACGTTTTTATAGGTTATCATGGAATCATAGGCCGGAATCCAGCCAACGAATTAAAATAGCACGAACGAATGGTCATGCACAGAAAAATAAAATGATCAGAATGGTTCTAACACGGATACCATAATGAATGTAAAAGATGCGTGCCTGAAAAAGAACACTGTACGCAGAAAGCGAATGCATGTGCGTCCGGTAAAACCCGTTATAGAAAATGATTCGGAAAAAGAATTACAACAGCAAAACGCAAATGAAATGCATCAAACGATGAAAAACTGCAAAAAGCCGATAAAACAGCACTGCAGTCAGCGAAAGGTCCACAGACTGCCGAAAAAGCCGAATCTGAGAAAAGAGGCTTTTTTCGCTTCCCTGTATTTCACATAACGTGCATTATACGAAATGTGTGCAATCAAAAAAGCAGATCTCCTCTCTCTTCCACTTTCGAGTTCGGAGACCCGTTTGTGAGTGCATCGTCTGGAACAGAATCGTTCTGCCGGTACATCTCTTTTTGTTCAATTCAGGGAAAGTCCGGCCAGCTGTTCAGACTGCGGCTGTGTGCCAAAGTATTCACAGATCGCCTCATAATAAATGCGTGCCGCTTTTTTACAGCCTTCTTCGCTGCCGAACCGTGCTGCATCGGCTTCATTCGTTACAAAGCACTGTTCTGCCAATACAGCCGGACAGTTCACGTCTTCTAACAATGTAAAGCTGCGTTCTTCCCGTATTTCGGTATGGGTGCTCTCCACCAGTTGTTTCTGATCGTTTTCCAGGTAATAGATGTACCGGACTCCCCCGTGCCCGCGCAATGCTGCGCCTGAGGCCTGCATCCCTTCCGCAAGTAGCTGTGCAAAATAAAAGCTTTCCTGATGCCAGGTGCGGCCCGGTACGGACGGATAGCATTCAAAGCCGGATGCCGTGGAGCCATTTGCAGCAGAGTTGCCATGGATAGAGAGCAGCAGCTGCGGCGACTGCTCCGAAGCCCGGGCCGCACGCTGTGCAGGCGTTGCGGTCTCATCGAAGCTGTTACGGGTCTGCAGTGGGATAAAATTTGCATCCTGCTGTAACAATCGGATCAGTTCTGCTGCTGTGGCAGCCGTCATATTTTTTTCTTCAACGACTCCCCTTGCGCCCGGGTCTGCACCACCATGCCCGGCATCGATCACCACCCGGTATGGCGGGTCGCCTACCTGTGGCCGAAACTCTTCACCGGCAATGCTTTCAGCGGGGTGAGCCGTCTGCAGCGTCCGTGCTGCGTACCAAAGTGAACAGCCAAACCAAATAGCCGCCCCGCAAAAAATCAGGATGATGACGTTTTTGATTTTGTGAGAAGTTTGTTTGTGTCTTTTTGCATGTGCGGCTTTGGAATATCGTTTTGCCATGTTGGCCTACTTCCTTCTAATATCAGTATTCCTTATAGAATACGATCTTGCGCAGCAAATTCCTGCAGATCAAGAGAAAAAGCTATCCAGATCGTACTCCGGATAGCTTTTTGCTATTTCAGTTCTACCACGGTCACGCCGCTTTCACCTTCGCCGTAGCGGCCCAGACGAAAATTTTTGACCATGCGGTTTCCGCGCAGATGCTTATGAATGGCTGTGCGCAACGCACCGGTTCCATTGCCGTGGATCAGGTAGACCACCGTCTGCCCGTTCAGAATCGCACGGTCAATAAAGGAATCCACCTCCGGCAATGCTTCGTCCACGGTCAGACCGAGCAGATTGCATTCCATTTTAGCAGAACGCTGCACGCGCTCTACCCTGCCGTTTGGACGGTTGGCATCACCGGTCAGGCGGGAGTAGCGCTGCTGCGCCTTGGTCTGCGGTTTCGTTTCCTTGACCAGTTTTTCCGGCTGCTTCAATCCCTTGAGCGGGACCTTGGTCTTGATGATACCGGCACGCACCAGCACATCACCGTTTTTATCCGGCAGAGCCAGCACGGTGGCCAGCTGGTTCAGCTCTGCAATGCAGACCTCCTGCCCTACTTTGACCTCTTTCAGCGGCACAAACTCCTTGACGGGATTGTGCACCACTTCTGTGCCGATAAAGAGTTTTTCGGATTCTTTCTTTGCGATCTCACGTGCGCGCTGTGCCTTCTGCTGGGTGTTCATGCGTTCATCTTTCTGCAGCTGGCGCAGCTCATCGGTCAGAGCGTAGGCCTGACTTTCCACCTGCTGAGCCAGTGCGCGGGCCTTGGCACGGGCGGCTTCCAGCTCATTTTCGCCTTGCTGGATCAGCTCATCGCGTTTTTTCTGGGCGGCTTCCAGCTGATGCGAGGCCTCATTTTTCAGCTCTTCCACCTCGTTCTGGCTTTCCTTCAGCTGTAATTTCAAATCGTCCAGCTGCCCCAGAACAGCATCCAGCCGCTTATCCTCTGCGGACAGGTGCTGCTGCGCCGCTTCAATGACACGCTCCGGGATGCCAAGTTTTTCACTGATGAGGAATGCATTGGATTTGCCCGGTACGCCGACACTCAGTTTGTAGGTGGGGCGCAGTGTTTCCAGATCAAACTCACAGCTGGCATTGACCACGCCTTTTGTTTCCAGTGCAAACACCTTGAGCTCTGCGTAATGGGTGGTGGCCATCAGCAAAACGCCGCGGCGGCGCAGTTCCTCAATGATGGCAACAGCCAATGCAGCGCCCTCAGCGGGGTCGGTACCGGCACCCAACTCGTCCAGCAGCACCAGCGTATGCGGCATGGCAAGCTCCAGGATTCCGGTGATCTTTTTCATGTGGCCGGAGAAGGTGGAAAGGCTCTGCTCAATGCTCTGCTCGTCGCCGATGTCTACCAGAAATTCGTCAAATACGCAGATCTCGCTGCGCTCATCAGCCGGGATCAAAAAGCCGCACTGCGCCATAGCGCACAGTAGACCGGCGGTTTTCAAGGTGACGGTCTTGCCGCCGGTGTTCGGGCCGGTGATAATAAGCGAATCGTATTCCTTGCCCAATGCAATATCTACCGGCACGCACTTTTTAGGGTCGATCAGCGGATGCCGCGCACGGATCAGAGAGAAAGAATTGTCTGTACGCACAGCAGGCTTAAAGGCCTTGAGATCCAGCGCCAGACGCGCTTTTGCCAGCAGAATGTCAATTTCCAGCATGGCCTTATAGCTGTACTGGAACTGCGGTTCGATGGCGGCCACCTGTGCAGTGAACGCTACCAATATACGTTCGATCTCCTGGGCTTCCTGTGCGCGATACTGCAAAATGCGGGCATTTGCTTCCACAACGGCCTGCGGCTCCACAAAAACAGTGGCTCCGGTGGAGGATACGTCGTGGATAATGCCGCTCACTTCGCCGCGATATTCGCTCTTGACCGGCACAACATACCGGCCGTTGCGCATGGATACCACACTCTCCTGCAGATATTTGGAGGTGTCCATGTTGCGCACCATGCTTTCCAAGCGGTCTCGGATGCTGTTTTCGGTGGCGCGGATCTTCTTGCGCAGGTCATTCAGCGTATAGGAAGCCGTGTCTGCCATGGCATCCGGTGCCAGAATGGCACTGGAGATCTGCTGTTCCAGACTTGGCTGCGGTGCCAGTGCATAGAACAGATCATCTGTCGGCAGAGCATCGTGCTCCGATGCTCCATACCAGCTTGAAAGATTCTGAAAATTGCGCAGCGCACCGGCTACCATCAGCAGCTCACCCATTGAGAGCACACCGCCCTTGACCGCGCGTGCCGCCAGCTGGCTGACATTTTCTACACCGCCAAAACGAGGTGAGCCATTCTTAATCAGCAGGGTATTGATCGCGTCGGTCTGCTCCAGCGCATAGCGCACTTCGTCCGGGTCGCACTGCGGCTGAAGGGCAAGCAACATCTCATGTGCTTCCTTGCACACACAGCCTTCTGCTGCACGGGCGATGATCTTATCCAGTTCCAGTGTTTTTAAGTAACTTGTTTCCATAGGGTTTCCTTTATGCTCAGGGCAGCAGCGATTTTAAAAAGTCATAGCTTTTCAAGGGCTTGTCCAGATGGACCAGAGCATACCGCTCTGCCACCGCAGCAAGCTTTTCCAGACTGCCCACAGATATTTTAAATGCAAATATTTTTTTGTCGTCTACAAGACAGATATGCCGCAATGCATACAAAGCGCCCTGATCCAGATTGCAGGTCTTACCCTGCTTTGCGGCACAATCCGCACAAAGCAGATGCCCCTCCTGCACATCCAGATAAAAGGCGGCTCCATCGTACACACCGCAGTCACGGCAGCATACGATCTGCGGCATAAAGCCGCATTCACTCATTGTGCGCAGCTCAAAAACGGCTTTGACCACCCGCAGATCTGTTTTGCTCTCACTGACCATATAAAAGCAGTTTAACAAAAGCCGGAGTTCCCGCTGTGCTTCCTGCCCGGTGGGCGAAAGAGTCATTGCCATTTCAGCCATATACATCGCAAGGCTCATGCCTTCAATGCTGGCCGAAATGCCGTGAAAGACGTTTTTCACTTCGGCTTCCCGCACGGTATACATGTTGCGGCCCGGCACCAGCGTAAACTCTGAATAGCAGAACAGCCCGCAGGCGCTGAACAATTTGCTTTTCAGCCGCAGGCTGCTCTGTGCAGAGGCTGAGATCACACCCAGCTCCGGCGTCAGGATCGTCAGGATCCGATCCGATTCCTTATAGCGGGTCTCCTTCAGCACCAGACCCGTGGTTACAAAGGCTTCCATTTTTCCTGTCCTCTGCTGTGGCTTCTTCCGGCTGCTTTCGCTTATAATCGAGATAGCGAAGGATATTGCCCGTGCAGGCAAACGCCTGCCAACTTGTCTGCGCATCCATCTTACAGCACCTCTTCCCTTTTGTGGATAGTTTCAGTTTTATTCTGCTCCTTCATCCAAGGGAAATCTGTCCTGATCTGGAAAGTGTCAGCGATTGTTATTGTTCTGCTTAAAACCAAAGTTGTTCAGCAAGAACTCGTTATCCCGCCAATCTGACTTTACCTTGACCCAGCACTGCAGATTGACCCGGCAGCCAAGAAACTCCTCGCAGTCTGCACGGGCTGCACTGGCAATCTTTTTCAGCATTGCACCGCCCTTGCCAATAACCATGCCCTTGTGGCTTTCACGCTCACAGTAAATGTTCACATCAATATCGATCAGGTCTGTGTCCGGGCGCTCTTTGAAACGTTCCACCACAACGGCGATGCCGTGCGGGATCTCATCCCGCATGAACAGAAGTGCCTTCTCACGAATGACTTCTGCCACCAGCTCTTTTTCCGGCATGTCGGTGTAGGCGTCATCATCAAAGTAATGTGGGCCCTCCACGGCATAGCGGCTCAGTGCATCGAACAGCACCTCACAGCCATCGTTATCCCGTACACTGACTGTGTAGATATCATCGAACACGCCCAGCGCTTTCAGCTCTTCCCTGCGGGCCTCCAGATCGGCAGACTCCTTGACAAGATCCGTCTTATTGATGACGGCAATAGCCGGGCCACCACTGCTGCGCAGCATATCCACCAGCACCATTTCGGATTCGTTCAATGCGCCATAGGGCTCAAACAGCATCATGGAAACGTCCACATCTGCAATGGAGTCGCTGGCCGTCTTGTCCATCCGCTTACCCAGTTTGTTGCGTGCCTTGTGCACACCGGGCGTATCCAGCAGAACATACTGCAGTGGCCCGCGGGTAATGACGCCCGTGATGCGGGTACGGGTAGTTTGAGGCTTGGAGGTGACGATCGCCACCTTTTCACCGACCAGAAGGTTGGTCAGGCTGGATTTGCCTACATTGGGACGGCCAATGACCGCTACAAAAACGGACGACGTATCATAATGCCCCTGAATGGGTGTTGCGTTACTCAAAATATAGCTCCTGTCTGTTTTGTGCGGCAGCCGCACGGTGATAAGTGAATTACTCGGTATAGCTGACGGTGCGCGGCAGACCCAGCTGCAGCAGAACGGCCTCTTCTTTTTCCCGCATATGCATCGCTTCCAGACCGCCATTCTCGTGGTCATAGCCCAGCAGATGCAGCATGGAATGCACGGTCAGGAAAGCCACCTCACGCTGCAGCGGATGGCCGTAAAGGTTGGCCTGCTCCTGTGCACGCTCCATGCTGATGACGATATCTCCCAGCATCTTGCAGCCGTTGTTCTCGTCCACATCGTATTTGCCATCCACCCCCAGAGGGAAACTCAGCACATCAGTGGGCATGGGCTTGTTGCGGTACTGGTTGTTCAGCTCTGCAATGGCAGCGTTATCCACAAAGGTAACGCTGATCTCTGCAGGTGCTTCAAAGTGTTCATATTCCAGTACAGCATTGCAGGCACGGCGGATAAGGATACGCAGACCAGAAGGAACCTTGACGGCCTTCTGTGAATTGGTGATCAAAACTTTATTGGACATAAATCAGTCCACTCCTTTCTGCTTTTGATAATCTTTTATCTCAACTCTGAGGATCTTATTTTTCAGGGTGTGCAGCTTTTTCATAGGCCTTGATGATCTCCTGCACAAGGCGATGACGCACAACGTCCTTTTCCGTGAAGTAGCACTGCGCAATGCCGTTCACATTCTTGAGCACATGCAGTGCGTCTACAAGGCCGCTGCGTGTTCGCTCCGGCAGGTCAATCTGGGTCACATCACCGGTGACCACGACCTTGGAACCCACTCCCATGCGGGTCAGAAACATTTTCATCTGCTCGGGTGTAGTGTTCTGCGCCTCGTCCAGAATAATAAAGGAATCGTCCAGCGTGCGGCCTCGCATATAGGCAAGAGGCGCCACCTCAATGATCTGTTTTTCCACAAGACGCTCATAGGTCTCGGCACCCAGCATATCAAACAGGCCGTCATACAGTGGGCGCAGATAAGGGTCTACCTTCTGCTGCAGGTCACCGGGCAGGAAGCCCAGCTTCTCGCCTGCTTCCACTGCCGGGCGGGTCAGCACAATGCGGGATACTTCCTTGGCCTTGAACGCTTTCACTGCCATGGCCACAGCCAGATAGGTCTTGCCTGTGCCCGCCGGGCCAACGCCAAAGGTGATGGCATTGCTGCGGATCGCATTCAGGTATTCTTTCTGTCCCAAAGTCTTAGGCCGGATAGGACGGCCCTTGACCGTCACCGTTACAAAGTCCTCGGTCAGTTCCTTGACCCGCTTTTCCGCACCGTCGTGAGCCAGACTGATGCAGTAACGCACCGTCTGATCCTCCAGCGGCGTATGATTTTCCATCAGAAGCAGCATCCCTTCCACGGCACGGTTCGCAGCGGCAACGTTAGCAGGCTCGCCCGAGAGCCGCAGCTGCGTGCCTCGGCAGACTGCCGTAACCGAAAATTCGTGTTCCAGCAGACGGATGTTGCGGTCACAATTGCCAAAGACCGCCGCAGCCACCTCTACGCTATCCAGTTCAATGTTCTTTTCTGCCATGTGCTCCTCCTGAAAAGACCTATTTTAATGCTTCTATTGTACCACCAAAACATCATTTAGAAAACTATGAAAATTGCACAAAATATTTTTATTGTATCCAGCGTTTTTCCATGGAGCCTCTCGCAGCACAGCCAGATGATGTGCCGGTTCTCTTTATTTGCAGCCCAAAACAGTAACCGCTGACCGCACGGATATGCAGTCGGTGGTTCGTGTGTCGGCAAACTGCGTTCCTACGTTGTCAAGTGACATCCGGGAGAAAAAAGCAGCGAATCTTTGGGCAAAACGGCAATGGCATATTCTCTCCTGCCGTGCTACAATAGCAAACGTTGTGTGCTTACCGCTGATTGCTGCAAAAAAGGAGAATGGACTATGGAACAACTTTTTCTGATGCCCGGACAGGAACGCTGTGAACGCTTTAAGGATGCCAATGGTGCTCCCCGTGTCCATTATTCTTACTGCTCGATGCGCGGTGCTTTCTTTGATTGTGAAAGCCGCAGTCTGGAAGAAGCGCAGCGCCTGTGCGAAGACTGGCTGGTCGGTCAGGATCGCTGTTATCGCAATTGAATTTTGGAATTTTTGATAGCGTCTGTAAACAAAGAAAAGCCTCTGCTTCCCTGCTGGTGACACCGCCGGGAAGCGGAGGTTTTTCTCTTTTCAGTTATTTCCACAGCTGGGCACAAACCAGTTCCAGCACGCTGCCCGCAATGCAGCGTGCTTTATCTGAGATCAAAAAGCAATTAGAGAGTTCCTCCTTGCGCGGGTCTACGTCTGCTACTTTAAAGCCGGGCGTTACCGGGTAGCCGCTGCGCAGCAGTCCGCGAAGAATGCCTGTGATCTGTGTGGTCACAGGAGTGATGGTTCCATCTGCCGTTCTGATCTGAGCGATGGCCTCTCCTTCTGCTACAATATCGCCGATCCTGCGTACATCCTCAAACACACCCGCTGCAGCGGCATGGATCACGCGCTCTTTGCCATAGCCTCCGATGATCCCCGGGATGCCGGTGTTGGCAATGGCTGAACCCTCCCAGATGATACGTCCCAGCCGATGGCCTCGTTTTGTTTCCACCACTGCATCCACGTCCTGCCCGGCAGTGAAGCCCGGGCCAAGCGCAATGGTAAGGGGTGCCATATCCCGGGCAGTGCCGAGATTTTTCTTTGCAAGGATCGCATCCACCAGAACATCCGGTCTTGCCTGTGCAATACTCTCGCCTTTCGGGTCTACTAAAACAGGAACCGCATTCTGGTTCCAGACCTCTTCTGCCTGCGCCAGCGCTTCAATGCGCACAGCACACAGACCTTCCACGGTTGCTTCACCTTCATAGACTGCCTCACACAGCGAGACCTGCCGCCGGATCGCCGCCGGGTGCTCTGTTTCCAGTACAAGGACACGCAGACCGGCAGACCACAAGCGGTGGATCGTACCAGTGGCAAGATCGCCGCCGCCGCGCACAAGGATCAATGCATCCTGTTTCATTTAAGCTCCTCTCCTGCCTGCAGAATGGCCAACCATATTTCCATCGAACCGCCGCAGGCAGCGGCTGCAGCGTCTTCGTCTTTTCCATCTGCCGAAAAATGCATCAGCTGCTGTGCCGGAGTATTTCCCGCCAGCATTTCCTGCGCAGCCAGAATCGTGCGGTGCTCCATAATACCGCCGCCCACGCTGCCAACGACCGTGCCGTCCGCAAGGACCAGCATTTTTGCTCCCGCTTCTCTGGGAGTGGAACCATGCCGTGCCGTGATCACAGCCAGCACAGCACGCTGCCCCGTGTGGTCTGCCTGAGCCATTGCATCCAGAATAGCCGAAGAAAATCCCTCGGTCTGTGAGCGGGCGTTCTTGATCGAAACGACCTGTGCCAGAATAGACAGTGCGATCTCCTCTGCCGTCTGAGACCCGATGGACAGCCCAATGGGCGCATACAAGGCTTCCACCCGCTTTTCCTCAAGCCCCTTTTCCAGCAGCTGACGGCGCACCAGTGCAGAACGTCCCCGGCTGCCCATCATCCCAACATAGGCCGCAGGCTTTCGCAGGATCTGCTCAAGGCAGATCACGTCAAAAGCATGTGCGCGTGTAACGACAATAAAATAAGTTTCTGCGCTGCCGGGCACCTGCTTCAACGCCTGTTCAAACGGCAGGCAGAGCACAGTATCGGCTCCGGCATCCCGCAGCTGCTGTGCGTATTCTTCGCGGTCGTCTATCGCAAGGACCGGCAGACCCAGTAGCCTGGCAAGCCGTACCGTTGCAGCTGCCACATGACCACCGCCGCAGACGACCAGCTGAGGCACTGCACCAAAGCGCTCCACAAATATATGCTGACCCTCGATCAGCTGTACACCCGTGGCGGTGCAGCTCTGCAATCCGGACAGATCTCTGCGCATAAAGTCAGCCGGGCCTGCCTGCCATACCGGTTTACCCGCCTGCAAAAGCAGCTGACTGCCGGAAGCGCTGCCGTCCAGCAGGGTCGCCAGTGTCCAGCCGCCTGAGGACGGAACGTCCTGAAGCATCTTATAAAGCGGTGTTTTGCTCATGTGTCATTCTCCTGTTTTGCTCTTATTGTTCCACCGCTGCTGCACGGTCATACCCGGCTGCATCCAGCCTGTGCTGCCATTGCTCAAACTCTTCCGGCAGCATCCGCCATGCAAGACCGCAGCCCGCGGATATTTCGCGCGGCAGGGGGATCAGTCTGCCCGGAACGCCTGCTGCAAGGCACTGCTTCTCCCATTCCATTGCCTGCAGCGTAGTGCGGAACGAGAGCACGATATAAGTCTTTCTTACACGCATGTCATAACTCCTGCGCAAGCTCGCATACCGCACCTGCAGCCAAAAGCACCTCTGCCTCGGTATTGAAGTGCGAAAAGCTGAACCGTACCACGCCCTGCCGGACGGTGCCAAGAGCTTTATGCATCAGCGGCGCACAATGCGCACCAGCACGTACGCAGATGCCGTAGTCCTCCCACAGGATGTCCGCAATGCGGGCTGAATCCTCGTTTCCGATATTGAGTGCAACAATGGGGGCGCGCGGTGCCATTTCCGGGTCGCCGTAAAGCGTTACATTCGGCAGATCACGGATGCGCTCATAAAAAAGTGCTGCCAACGCAGATTCCTGCGCACACAGCGTTTCCACGCCCTGAGCCAGGATCCACTCCACACCGGAACACAGGCCCGCCAGACCCGGAACATTGAGGGTACCCGCTTCCAGCGCAGTGGGCATCTGTGCCGGATGACGCTCATCAAAGCTGTGCACACCGCTTCCACCCACTACCAGCGGACGGACAGAAAGTCCCGGCCGCACATACAGGCCGCCTGTTCCCTGCGGGCCAAGCAGTGCCTTGTGACCGGTAAAGCACAGCACGTCAATGTCCAGTGCCTGCACATCTACAGGCTGAGCCCCGGCTGTCTGGGCAGCATCCACGATCAGAAGCAAGCCGTTCCGGTGTGCAAACTCTGAGACCCGGGCAAGGTCGGTGCCATTGCCCGTCACATTGGAAGCACCCGTAACAACGACCGCCTTTGTATTGGGCTGGATCAGCTCCTGCCAGCCGTCATATTGCAGGCGTCCTTTCTCGTCCACCCCGGCAAAACTGAGCTGAACCCCCTCCTGATCCCGCAAACGGTAGAGCGCCCGCAGAACGGAGTTGTGCTCACAAACTGTCGTGATGATGTGGTCTCCCGGCGCGAACAGCCCGCCCAGCGCCGTATTCAGCGCCTGAGTGGCATTGGCTGCAAACGCGATGCAGGATGGGTCCGGTGCGTTCAAAAGCTTTGATATTGCGCACCGCGCTGCATAGACAAGGCGGCTTGCGTGCAGGGTGGGTTCGTGGGCACCTCTGCCCGGGTTGCCTGCTGTGCGCAGAGCATCCAGCATGGCTTGCTCCACCTGCGGCGGTTTGTGCAAAGTAGTAGCAGCATTATCCAGATAGATCACGGCTTCACCACATTGCCTGCCTGCGTCAGCTTTTCCACGATTACATACATGTTGGTCACGCTGCCAACAGCCAGCTTTTCCGTCAGGCCATAGAAATTCAGACAGGTCCCGCAGGTCATGATCTCCACGCCCTGTGCCTCCAGTGCCTTCAGGTCATCCAGCATGGGCGAACCCTCACAGGTCAGGGACGCGCCGCCGTTATAGAACAGCACTGTTTTGGGCAGCTTGTCCTGCTGAGTGAGCGCAAACACAAAGGCCTTGAGCAGGGCCCTGCCCAGCTCTTCCGAGCCTGCGCCCATTTTATCTGAGCTGACAGCCACCACTGTATCGGTGCGGAGATCCGGTGCACAGACAGGCACTTCCTCGGTCAGTGCTGCCGCAGCGTTCCCCACTGTGAACAGTACACGGTATTCCTGCTCCGCCAGCTTTTCAGCACTGTACTGATAGCCCTTCTGCTGGGCCATCTTGGTCAGGTTCTGCACGGCGATCTCATTATCCACCAGCACTTCCACCTCACCGGCACCTTTCAGCTCAGAGATCGCTTTTTTTGCCTTTACAACAGGCAGCGGGCAGGCATCACCGCGGGCATCTACTTTCAGCATCGTTTTTTGTCCTCCACTGATATTTTTAATATTTTACGGTAATTTCGTGTTCCGTTTTAGGAACGATCTCCCCCACGATCTTTGCAGGCAGACCGGCCGCCTGCAGCTCTGCTTCCAGCGCAGATGCATCTTCCGGTGCAGTAGCCAGCAGCAGACCGCCGGAGGTCTGAGGGTCAAACAGCACTTCCTCCATGGCAAAGGGCAGATCTTCAAATGTGACATAGGGCCCGGTGTGGTTGCGGTTGCGCTGCCCGGCGGCAGTGTACAGAAACTCGTCTGCCGCCTTTTCAGCCCCCGGAAGGACAGGAATCGACCGTGCATCAATGATGCAGGAAAGCTTTCCTCCCATCATTTCATGCAGATGGCCCAGAAAGCTGAATCCTGTCACATCAGTAGCAGCGTGAACAGGATAGCGGCGGCTGATCTCAGCAGCTGTTTTGTTCAGCGTCGTCATGGACGCGATGGCACCTGCCATATGTTCCGGAGCGGCTTCGCCTACGCGGTTTGCCGTGCAGAGCAGACCTACACCCAGAGCTTTTGTCAGGATCAATTTGTCGCCGGGCTGGCCGGAATCATTGGTATACATCTTTTTGGGGTTCACAAGACCGGTGACGGACAGACCATATTTTACGCCTGTATCGGCAATGGAATGACCGCCTGCCAGGCTTCCGCCTGCTTCGGCAACTTTTTCTGCACCACCGCGCAGGATCTCCCCCAGAATGTTCAAATCCATACTCTCAGGAAAGCAGACCAGATTCAGCGCAGTTTTTACCTCGCCTCCCATGGCATAGATATCACTCAAGGCATTGGCAGCGGCGATCTGCCCGAAGGTATAAGGGTCGTCCACCATTGGCGGAAAAAAGTCCACCGTCTGCACCAGCGCAATATCATCTGTTATGCGGTACACGGCGGCGTCATCCCGGCTGTCGTAGCCCACCAGCAGGTTCGGGTCTTTTTCCCCGCGCGGCAGTTTTTCCAGAATGCGGCTCAGCACACCTGCTCCCAGCTTTGCAGTGCATCCGCCGCCGGTACAGAACACGATTTTTTCTTCTTTGCTCATGCACGCTCTCCTTTTTCAAAATGAGTCAGAATGCAAGGCACGCTGTAACGCTTTTTCAGGATATCGGCGGTCTGACGGGCCAACACGGCCTGCTCTTCGGTGTCTACCTGATTGAGCACCGCATAAAAGCTGCGCTCCCCTACCGCTTTCTTCCCCCCGGACTCGCTGACAAGCAGCTTTGCCAGCAGTGTTGGCGTCAGTACAGCATTTCCCGGGACACGCAAAATCTGCTGTGCCAGTTCTGCCCGGAAGCATCCTTTTTCCAGTGATTCCCCCAGTGCAGAAACGCCTGCAACCGCAAACACGATATCGCACTGCGGCAAGAGCATCGGCTCATGTGCAGCCGGGGCCTTGCAGGGCATCCGTCTGGAACCATCCGCTTCGATGAGAACGATATCGGCCAGCTGCATCCAATGCTCCAGCTGTTTCTGCGGCGGAGCTGTCAACTTCCCGCCGGGAGCCGCTGTTCCGGCAACGGCATAGCTGCCGTGTTCCCACTGGCGGAAAAGCTCCGCGTCCGTCCGCGCCCAGACAGCGCCGGGCGGCCGCATGATATGGGTGGTGGTGGTCACCAGCACATGCCAGTTCTTACGGACACAGTGCGCAGCCATGGCGTACATCAGTGTCGTTTTGCCGCCGCCGCCCACAAGTGATACAATGTGGCCTTTTTCCGTCAGAAACGGAAAGTCATTTTCAATCGGCATACAAACGCTTACTCTTTTTTGGCAACAGCCATGGCGATCTGTTCCGGCGTAATGGGCAGCTCATAGAACCGGGTACCAATGGCATTGTAGATCGCATCGGAAATGGCCGGCAGCGGCGTATTGATGACGACCTCGCCGATGGACTTTGCGCCAAAGGGACCGTTGGGTTCGTAGCTACTCTCAAACTCCACCTTGAGTTTTCCCACATCGGTACGGGCAGGGATCTTGTACTGGAACAGCGAGTTTTCCTGCGGATAGCCATTCTTATCGTAGGTAATGTTTTCGGTCAAAGTCATGCCGATGCCCTGCAGCAGCCCGCCCTCGGTCTGTACACGGGTCAGGTTCGGGTTGATGGGCGTGCCGCAGTCCACGCAGGCATCAAACTCCAACAGCTTTACTTCACCGGTCTCGGTATCCACTTCCACCTCAGCAGCACCGACCATGAACGGCGGCGGCGACAAAGGCGAAGTATGCGTTTCGGTGGCTTCCAGCGGTACCATGTGGCCGAACTGGGAAGCATACGCGATCTCCGACAGCGTTTTTTTCTGTGCAGGGTCCTTGCTCATAAAAACATCCCTGCCGTCAAATTCCGCCTCGTCCTCAGCACATCCCAACAGCTCTGCGCCCAGCCTGCAGATCTGAGTGCGCAGCTTCATGGCACATTTTTCAGTGGCCTTGCCGGTAACATAAGTGGTGCTGGACGCATAGGAGCCAGAGTCATAGGGCGAGGTATCCGTATCGGCTCCAAAGACCGTGATATTGTCCAGCGGGCAGTCCAGAACCTCGGCAGCGATCTGCGCCAGTGTAGTGTCACAGCCGGTGCCCATGTCGGCCGCACCGATCATCAGGGTATAGAAGCCGTCGTCATTCAGTTTCAGGGTGGCACTGCCCACATCCATGCCGGAAATGCCGGAGCCCTGCATCGCCATGCCCATACCGACAGCGCGCACCTTGCCGTTGCCCATATCACGGGCAGGATACTTGTGCTCCCAGTCGATCATATCCCGCACCTTGACAAGGCAGCGATCCAGTGCACAGCTGGTATTGACGGCGCCATAATAGGCAGGCATCACATCGCCCTCCTGCACGGTGTTTTTCAAACGCAGCTCAAAGGGATCCATGTTCAGCTTGTGGGCCAGCTCATTGACGGCAGATTCTACCGCAAACAGGCCCTGCGTTGCACCATAGCCGCGGTAAGCACCGGCAGACATGTGGTTCGTATACACGACATCACTGATAAAGCGGAAAGCCTCTGCCTTGCCGTACAGTGGGATGGATTTGTGGCCGGAAAGGCCTACCGTTGTGGGGCCGTGCTCGCCATAGGCACCGGTATTGGAAAGAGTGTACAGATCAATGCCCTTCACAACGCCGTCCTTCGTAGCACCCAGCCGCACATGGACCTCCATTTCATGACGAGGCGAAGAGGCCGTCTGGCTTTCCACACGACTGAAAATGATCTTGGAGGGCTTTTTGGTCTTCCAAGTCACAAAAGCCGGATATACTTCGCTGACCGCCGTCTGCTTGGCGCCAAAGCCGCCGCCGATGCGGGGCTTTGCTACGCGCACCATGCTTTTTGGGATATGCAGTGCGTTTGCAATATTGCGCCGTGCATGGAATACGATCTGGGTGGAGCTGAGCACGTTCAGGCGTCCATAGGTGTCGATCGAGCAGTAAGTGCGGAAGGTCTCCATCATAGCCTGCTGACAGGCTTTGGTGTGGTACACATGGTCGATGACCACATCGCTGGCTGCAAGCACTGCGTCGATATCGCCGTCTCCGCATTCGTCATGGGCGCAGAGATTGCGCTTGTTATCGGCTCCCACCGGGCACAGACTGGCCCAGTTGTCCTCCGGATGCACCAGAATGGGGTTGTCCTTGGCAGTGTGATAGTCCAGCACTGCTTCCAAAACCTCATATTCCACCTTGATGAGCTTGAGGGCCTTATCTACGCACTTTTCGTCTTTGCCGGCCACGATGGCCACCACATCGCCCACAAAGCGCACATGGCGGTCGATGAGCAGGCGGTCATGAGGACTGGCTTCCGGATAGGTCTGGCCTGCCTGCGTGTAGCGCGGCGCATCCTGCGGCACATCCTCCCATGTAAAGATTGCTTCAATCCCGGGCACTTTTTTTGCCACAGCGGTGTTGATGGTTTTGACGATGGCATTCGCGTGCGGAGAGCGCAGCAGCTTCACGGTCAGGCAGTCCTGCGGGATCACATCATCCATATAAACGGGCTGGCCGGTGACCAGCTGCATCGCATCCTTTTTACGGAAGGGTTTATTGATGGTACTCATTCTGCGGCCTCCTTCTGCTTTTTCCATGCCAGAAAGTTCATGATGCCGCGCAGCTGGCCCTCATAGCCAGAGCAGCGGCAGAGGTTGCCGGAGAGATATTCCTTGACCTCTTCCTCACTGGGGTACGGATTCTCGCGGAAGAGGGCCAGTGCATTCATGATAAAGCCCGGGTTGCAGAAGCCGCACTGCTCTGCGCCCTGATCCGCGATAAAACCGCCAAACTCCGCTGCTTCTTCCTGCAGGCCTTCCAGTGTGGTAATGCTGTGGCCGCTGGCACGTGCTGCCAGCACCGAGCAGGACAGCACCGGTTTCTCGTCCAGAAACACCGTGCACAGACCGCAGTTGGAAGTCTCACAGCCGCGCTTGACGCTCTTGCAGCCGTGGGCACGTACAAAATCGATCAGCAGCATATCTGCGGCCACATCCTCTGTGACTTTGACGCCGTTCAATGTAAGAGTGATCTGCATTTAATTTTCCTCCTGTGCCGTGCGTGCTTCCAGCTCCACAACCGCACGCTTTGTCAGAACGCCCGCCAGATGGCGGCGATATTCCGCACTGCCACGCATATTGGAGCCGGTAATGATATCGTTCTTTACTGCATCGGCGCACTTCAGCGCCAGCTCCTGTGCAGACATGCCGTTTTCCGCCGGGAACTCATACAGCACCGCTATAAGCGGGCGCGCCCCGATGGCAATGCGGAAGCTGCCATCGTTAAGACGGGCGGCGGCACAGGTGAGCACCGGGATATCGGTCTGGCTGTTGCGCACAGACTGATAGAAAAACTCCGCGTTTTCCTTTTTGACGATCAGCCGCACAAGGATGTCCCGGTCATAGGGACGCTCGGCGTACTCCCGCAGGGACACGATGCCACCCTTGTACAGCTCTACCGAACAATCCATGGCCATAAACAGTGTGAGCACGTCGGAAAAGCCAAATCGGCTGTAGATGCTGCCGCCCACAGTGGCCAGATTGCGCAGCTGCACGCCCACGATATGCCGCAGCGCTTCTTTTACTGCGCCGCGGGTATAGGCGGCAAGGCCGGGGTGCTCTTCCAGCTGCCGCAGTGTGACCATAGCACCGATGGAAAAACTGTCCTCGGTCTCCTCTATGGTGTCCAGTCCCAGACCGGACAGGTCGATGGCTGTGCCGACATTGATGTTCTCCATTTTGAGCCAGATCATGCCGCCCAGCACACGGTTGGCCTTTTTCTGGTTCAGCTGCCACGCTTCTTCCAGAGTTTCGGCCCGCTTATATTCTCGGATCGTCATCATAGCTGCAGGTTCCTCTCTTTTTTTCTCTGTTCTTTTATTTTAACACAGATTTCGATATAATACTATTGTCAATTCGTTTCAGAAGGAGTGGTACTATATGAAAGAACTTCTTCCGGTGGGCTGTGTCATCATGGCGTCCGGGGCAAGCCGCCGTTTTGGTTCCAACAAACTGCTGGCAGATTTCTGCGGGGAACCGATGCTTTGCCGCGCATTTGCGGCGACCGATACTCCAAGGCTTTCGGCCCGCATCGTGGTGACACGCTCGGACGAAGTTGCGCAGCTTTGCCGCTCCCGCAATGTTCCGGTGCTGCTGCACGATCTGCCCGGCCGAAACGATACGGTGCGGCTGGGACTTTCCGCGCTGCTGGAACAGGTGCCGGAGCTTTTTGGCTGCATGTTCCTGCCGGGAGACCAGCCGCTTTTGTGCCGCGAGACAGTGGAGGCCATGGCAGGCATCTCCGGGTGGGACAACAGGACTCGGCTGGAACGGCAAAAAGAAACAGAACGGGAGATCTTCCGTCTGGGATTCCGGGTCCGTAACGACCCGTCTCCCCTTACCGGAAGCCCCGTTCTGTTTGAAAAAGGACTTTTTCAGGAACTGCTCACCTTGCCGCAGGGCATGGGCGGCAGCGTTCTGCTTCGGAAATATCCCACGCATGTTCACACTGTTTACATTGCGGATCGGAATGAACTGGCCGACGCCGACACGCCCGAAGCACTGGCGCAATTGGAAGCATTGGCCCGGCAGAAGCTTTGAGCTTTATACTGCCTTGTCATCCTTCGGCAGCAGCACATTCAGCAGGATCGCCACGAACGCAGCCGGAACGATGCCGGACTCGCCGCAGATCAGCTGGAAAGCGTGCGGAGCCTGTGCCAGAATGCCGCTATTGGCACCCATGCCGTAGCCAACACCCAGAGCCACCGAGACGATGGTAAGCTGACGCGGGGTCATCTTTTCCTTGGTGATGAGCTGGATGCCGCTGACCACGATGGAAGAGAACATCATAACGGCAGCACCGCCCAGAACGGCCTGCGGCATAATGGAGATCAGCGCGCCGAGCTTGGGGATCAGACCGCACAGGATCAGGAAGATGGCACCGGAGGCCAGAGCCATGCGGTTGACCACCTTGGTCATGGCCACCAGACCCACGTTCTGGCTGAAGGAAGTGTTGGGCAGTACGCCGAACAAAGCCGCAAAGGAGGAGCCCAGACCGTCACAAATCACACCGCCGGACAGCTCTTTATCGGTGGGTTCACGATTCATGCCGCCCTCCATGACACCGGAGATATCACCCACAGTCTCAACAGCGGTAACAACGAACATGATCATCACCGGCATAATGGCGCGCATGTCAAATACGATCTTGACCGGCATCAGTTTGGGAATGGCAAACCAGGAGGCCTGTGCCACTTTATTCCAGTTGAGCACCCATGCCTTGGTAAACTCTACACCATCGGCAGTGACACCGGTGGTGGGCAGCACCAGACCCATGACAAAGGCCGCAACGTAACCGGCCAGAATGCCGATCAGGATCGCAGAAGAGCTGAGGAAGCCCGTGGTCCAATGCTTGAAGATCAGAATGACCACCAGAACGAACAGGGCCAGCAGCAGATTTTCCATGGAGCCGAAGTCTTTTGCGCTGTTGCCGCCGCCAAAGGAATTGATACCCACCGAGATCAGCGAAAGACCGATGGAAAGCACAACCGTACCGGTGACGACCGGCGGGAAGAACTTGCGCAGGGGCTTGAGGAAGAAGCCCAACACGCTTTCAAAAATGCCGCCGATGATGGATGCACCCATAATGGCACCATAGGCCAGCACACCGCCGCCCATACTGCCGACAACACTGTTGAACACGCCAATAAAGCCGGAACTGGTACCCATGATGATGGGCACGCTACCGCCCACGGGGCCGATGGTGAACAGCTGCACCAACGTGACCACACCGGCCACGAACATGGCACTTTGCAGCAGCGTGACCTGCAGATCTGCGAACTCACCACCCGCAATGCCGCAGGCACTGGTGATGATCAGCAGCGGGGTCAGGTTGCCCACAAACATGGCGCAGACATGCTGCAGACCCAGCGGGATCGCCTGTTTCAGGGACATTTTTGCGTCGAACTGATACGCCGACTCTTCGAGCTTGACTTCCTTCAAATGTTCCACTCTCCTCAAATCTTGACAAAAATCATTCTTTTCGACTGCTTTACCAAAAAAGCGGATTTATTATAGCAAAACTGCGAATTCTTGTAAATTAAGTATGACTTTTCCATGAACGGCTGTTTCCCGCTGAGAAACACAAAAAGCAGGGCGATTTGTGCGTTTTTTTCGCTTTGGTCGGAAAAATTTCGCGCAGAACTCCTGCTTTTTTGTTCCGTTTTATTTGATTTTTGTGCGATATGGAAATTTTACAGATCCGAAAGTCCGTAATCCTGCAGGCAGCACCGGATTCCCTGCTGCGTGGCCGCAAACCGGATGCCGGAACGCTCCAGCTTTGCAGCGTCCATCACAAGGTTCCGCTCCCAGCTTTCTTCGGCGATCTTTACGGTAATGCCCAGTGCTTTGGCAAACTGCCGGGCCGTGCACACCATGTCCTCTGCATTTCCGCTGCCAAAATTGTATACGCCGCCGGGCAGGTCCATGGCGGGTTCCAGATTTTCGATCACCTGCCGCACATAGGTCACGCCGCGGAAGTCGTTCCGGGAGAAACGAACAGCCTCCCCCTTCAGCGCGGCACGCAGAAGATTCAGCGGCAGATTGCCCCGGATGGGCAACCCATAGCCGGGCAGGTCATACATCCAACTGGCACGCAGATGGACCGAGTCCGGGCAGAGCTCCAGCACGCGCTGCTCTGCTTCCAATTTATACTGGCCATAAATGTTTGTCGGATGCAGATCCAACGCTTCTGACAACGGGCCCTGCTGCTTCGTTCCCGCATAGACCTGATCTGAGCTGAATGCCACCAGCTTTGCCTTCGTCTGCTGCGCGGCCCGTGCCAGCCAGACCGGCAGCTCAACATTGGCACGGTAAGCTTCTGCCGGATGCTGTGCGCAGTATCCGGTATCGGAAAGCGCAGCAGTGTGCAGGATCACGTCCGGATCCCGCGCCCTCGTCTGCGTAAGGACTTCCGTTTCGGTGGCGGTGCACAGAAAGCCCTTAGGGAAAGTGCAAAGTTCGTATTTTCCCTGCCACTGTTGTAATACACGAGAGCCCACAAAGCCGCCTGCACCTGTGATCAGAACCCTTTTCATCGTCATCTTTCCTTTCGTTTTGAGAATATGAACCCAGCACAAAAAGCGCCCGGCGGCACGATGCCTCCGGGCACAGAAGTTTTAAAGGAACAGCTCCAGCACGAACACAACGGCACAACAGATCACCGATACCTGAAACAGGCTTGCGCCGAGCCATGCTGCCGCAATGCCGGCCACCAGCGCC
Source organism: Faecalibacterium sp. 3 (assembly GCF_048323735.1). NCBI lineage: Bacteria > Bacillati > Bacillota > Clostridia > Eubacteriales > Oscillospiraceae > Faecalibacterium > Faecalibacterium sp. 3. The sequence goes on along the minus strand of NZ_JBLWFN010000001.1, from coordinate 2,138,048 downwards.
ATGGCACCGGCAGCCGGGCTCTGGGTCGCGTTGACAATGGCCGGAAAGGTCATGACCGCCAGCGTCACATAGGGCACATAATACAGAAACGACTGAATGAAGCGGTTTTTGATGGGCTTGCGGATCAGTGTGAGCGGAAGGATGCGGATGGTGTAGGACACCAGCGCCATCACTGCAATGTAGATGTAATTGTTATGCGTCATGCTCTGCCTCCTGCTCGTCTGGATTTACCGGAAAAAGCACCGCCGCTGTACCGGAGATCAGCACGGTGAGCAGAATGGTACGGGTGCCTTCCGAGAGAGCGGATATTCCCGGCAGGTAATTGCACAGAAAGCTCAGCGCAAAGCTGATGGCCACAAGTGCAGCTACCACCCTGCTCTTACGCGCCGGAGGAATGATGATGGCAAGGAACATGCCGTAAAGGGCAACGCTCAGCGCACTGACAGCCCGCAGCGGCAGCAGATTGCCCGCAATGATGCCCAGTGCCGTACCGATGGCCCATGCGGGAGCAGCCAGCAGAATGGCACCGTAAGTATAATATGGGTTCAGGCTGCCGGGCCGTGCAATGGTGATGCCAAAAAGCTCGTCTGTCACATCATAGCCGATGACAAGCCTGTGCCAGAAGGGCGTGCCCGGTGCAAAGCGCTGGGCCAGCGCGCAGCTCATGAGCAGATAGCGTGCATTTGCGATCAGGGTAATGACTGCTACTTCCAGATAGGTTGCGTTTGCCATGATGATGGCGAACGCCGCATACTCACCGGCCGAAGCGTTGTTCAGCAGGCTGACCAAAAAGCCCTGAAATGGGGTGAATCCCGCCCGGCGGGCTGCAATGCCCAGCGAGAAGGAGACTGCAAAATATCCCAGTGCAATGGGCACGCCATCCCGCATACCCTCACAGAAGATCTTTTTGCTGAAAGCCCAAACCGGCCTTTCTGCATTGACAAGCTCCGGGGCAAGGAGCTTACTTTTGGAATTCATCTTTGTTTTTAACTCCTTTCCTATTTCAAACACCGCTTCTTATTATACTCTCCCGCACACAGAGAAGAAAGGGCTTTTTCACTTTCTTTTCGGCATAAAAAGAGAACGCCGCCTGAAAAGGCAGCGTTCTTCGTCGATTTATGCGCCCGGCACCAGAAAATGCATTGCCTGCGGCAGGGTCTGTGTTCCTGCGTCCAGACCGTTTGCGGCCAGCATCTGTGCCGGTGACACATGGAACCGTTTTGCAATGCCGAAAGGCTCTTCTCCGGCCTGCGCGTAGTAAATGCGCAGTGCGATCTCCGGGTCTGGCACGGTCAGTGGCTCACCCAACTCCGCGCCGCCAATGCCCTGATGGGTGCTGCGGCAAAGGATGGCTCCCTCTGCGCGGGCTGTCACTGTGACCTCCAGCGTGCCGCCGGTACAGCTGCACTGGATGTTCTCAGTGCTCAGCCAGCACTCCGGGCTGAGCTGTGCGCCCTGCGGTGCATCCACCGCAAGCGGAAAGACCAGCTCCAGCGTTTTTTCGTAACTTTCCAGCTCGGCAAGGCTGTTTTCTGCAAAGGCTGTGGCAACAGCACGCACGGTAAAAGCCCAGCCGTCCCGATAAGGAACCACCTGTGCCGGTCCGTAGGCCACAAAGCAGGCCCGGAGCTGTGCACCGGCATCCGGCAGAGATCCGGCAGCGGTGGCGGAAGCCGTCTCGTTCAGCATGCAGGCAAGATCCTCTACCACCAACTCCTGCGGCGTGACGGTGGTCTCAAACCGGGTGGAAAACGCATCCGATACGTACTGCAGCTGGCAAGAACGCCATGCGTGCAGATGCATCATCACACTGGCTGTCAGCTGACCACCGGCTCCCTGTTCTCCTTCCGTCAGCGCAAAACCAACCGGTTCCAAAACACACAGGCACTTGCAGTCCTCGGCCACGCCGTCCAGATCTACCACCTGATTGAATGGCAGGGATGCCGCCTGACTTTGCAGGCTGCTATCGCCTTCCGCGCGCCAGGCGCATTGGACACGTACCTCGCCCTTGACAACAGCCTTGCCCGCCAGAAGCTTTATCTCCCGTACGGATGCCGTGCCGGTAATATCCAGAATGGCGGCAGGAGGCTTTGCGAACACCATTTCTCCCTCTACTGTGACCAGTTTTTCCAGCACCGCCGCACTGCGCACCCCGGTCAGGGTTTGCAGCTTCTGCTCAATGCCGCCGTCCGCCAGCGCAGTGATCAGTTCTGCCTTGTCCTGTGCATGAAGCGTGACCACCAGACCATAGGCCCCGCGCACCTCAATGCGGTGCGGGTTCACGGCCCGGCAGTTGAGATATTCGGTCTGGCCTTCCACCATGGCCGTCCAGCTGGTGAAGGAAAATTCCGGCACTTCCAACTGTTTTGTAAAAGGCAGTTTCTGTTCGGTCTGGCATAGGCCTGCGCCATTCTCGCCCTGATAAAACGCGGTGCAGCGCAGATAGCCTTCCAGCGTCAGCCGCCCGGGCTGCAGCTGTTTCTGCAGCACCACCGGTTTTGCAAAGCATTTGACCAATTTGAATACCGGAGGCAGATAGTCCGAGATCAGGATCTCGGTTTCCAGCGGGAGTTCTGCCTTCACGGTGCAGCTTGCGCCCGCCTGCGGCAGGGTGTCCCGAAAGATCTTCAGTTCCATGCAGTGTGCTCCTTTCCCTGTCCGTTTCTACTGGAAAGGTATGCGGCTGCCGGGCTGGATATGCCCGTAAAAAAGGCACCGTGCCAGACGCACGATGCCTTGGGAAAGGTTATTGGGGTTCACGGATGACCGAGACCTCTTCCACATGATAGCGTTTCATCCATGCTGCTGCAGCCGGTGTGATCTGTTCGCCGCTCACCACGATGGGAATGGCCGGCGGGCAAGAGACCGTAGGCATGGCACAGATGCGGCCGACTGCCTGCTCTGCGGGCAGCTGTTCCTGCGATGCGAAAACGGCCTGCCGGATGGTACAGCGGCGGTGCAGGCCGCGCTCCAGCTCCGCAAATTCACCGGCAGTTTCTTCCGGGAGCGTCACCGGGCCAGCAAGTTCTTCCGCAATGCGGAGAACGGCTGCGGTAAGCCGCTCGAAGTCCTGCGGCGGATTATCCGGTGTGAACATCAGCACCAGATAACGCGGGTCGGCGTACTCGCACTCGATCTTTGCGGCACGCAGCTTTTCAGCAAGCTCTGTTCCGGAAAGCCCCAAAACCGCAGCATCCAGCGTGACCTTGAGTGGTTCGCTTTCCAGTGCCAGCGGCCCCGGGCAGTGTTTTGCAGCAGCAGCTTCGTTCAGCTCCCGGCGCAGGCGGGTCAGATGACCGCAGCACTGCAAAAGCCGCAGCGGATAACCCTCCGACAGGATTTGGTTGCATTTGTCCAGCGACTGCAGGATCAGATAGGACGGGCTGGTGGAGCCAAACAGTGCCAGCGCATTGCGCACAGCAGCCTCATCCTGAACAGGAGCGTTTTTGCCCAGATGCAGGTATGCGCCCCCGGTGACAACAGGCAGCGTTTTGTGGCCGGAATCGCAGCACATGGCTGCGCCCAGTGCAATAGAATGCTGACCGCCCTGCGGCAGAAAACGCAGGTAAGCACCGTGGGCATTATCCACCAGAAGCGGAACGTCAAAATCCTTGCACACTTCGGCCAGCGCTGCAATATCCTGCACACCGCCGAGATAATCCGGACTGGTGATGTAGACGCCAAAGGGCCTTTTGCCCTGCTGTGCCAAACCCTGCAGAGCACCTGTCAGCTTTGCAGCCGACACCGGGCAGCTGCAAAGCGCACCGGCATCCTGCGGCGCAGGCCAGAGCCACTGGATATCAAAATCCAGCAGTGCCGCCGCATACAACAGCGCTTTGTGAGCGTTGCGCGCTGCCAGCAGGACCGGGCGCTGTCCGGCTGCGGGCGCAGCCTGCAGTGCAAGGCACAGCATTGCACGGATGCACTGGGACGAGCCCTCTGTGCTGTAATAGGTATGTACCGTGCCGAACAGCCGGGTAGCATTGGCTTCGCTCTGGGCAATGATGCCGTCAGCCCCATACAGTTCATCCGCACCCTTTATTTCGGTAATGTCCCATGGCTCAAAGCCCAAAAGGCTCTGGCCCTTGTGGCCGGGCATATGCAGCCGGGAGGTGCCGGACTGGGCGTACCGGCGCACAAAATCCACAATGGGCGTGGTCATGTTCATTCGCAGGCTTCGCCGTCTGCGCAGGCGCTGCAGGTGGAGCCCAGCTCAATGGGAACTTCGATGCCCTTGGCGGCAAGTTCCTGATTCTCAGCCACCTTGATCATGATGGCGCACTCCATGCGCTTTTTGAACAGCTCACAGCCGTACTCGTACACGCCGGTGATATTGCCGGTGGCATGGTAGGAGTTGGCTGCACAGCCGCCGGAGCAGTACAGCTTTGCCCAGCAGTCCTGACACTCCTTGCGGGCATAGGCGTTGCAGTGCTTGAACTCATCCCGCACAGCGGTGTTGGTAACGCCCTTCCAGATATCACCCATCAGATACTTGGGGTCACCCACGAACTGGTGGCAGGGATACAAATCGCCCCAGGGAGTGACGGCCATATACTCGGTACCGGAACCGCAGCCGGAGATGCGCTTGTAGATGCAGGGACCGCCGGTCAGGTCGATCATGTAGTGGTAGAAGGTAAAGCCGCGGCCCTCGCGGTCGCGCTTGATCATTTCCTTGGCAAGGATCTCGTACTGTTCCTTCAGAATGGGCAGATCCTCCTCGGTCAGAGCGCTGGGCTCACCGGGCTTGGACACCACAGGCTCCATGCTCAGCTCGGTAAAGCCGAGGTCTGCCATGTGGAAGATATCGTTGGTAAAGTCGGTGTTGTAGTGGGTGTAAGTGCCGCGCATGTAGTAGTTCTTGTCGCCGCGCTTCTTCACGAACTCCTGGAACTTGGGCACGATGGTATCGTAGCTGCCATGGCCTGCATAGTCCTTGCGGAAGCGGTCGTTGACCTCTTTGCGGCCATCCAGACTCAGCACCACATTGTGGCACTCCTTGTTGCAGAAATCGATCACATCGTCATCGATCAGCATACCGTTGGTGGTCATGGTAAAGCGGAAGTTCTTGTTGTGGATCTTCTCCTGCTCACGGCAGTAAGCCACCAGCTTTTTGACCATATCAAAGTTCATCAGCGGTTCGCCGCCAAAAAAGTCCACCTCAAGGTTGCGGCGGGTGCCGGAGTTTTCGATCAGGAAGTCCATGGCACGCTTGCCCACTTCAAAGCTCATCAGCGCACGGTCGCCCTGATAGCGGCCCTGCGAAGCAAAGCAGTAGGAGCAGTTCAGGTTGCAGGTGTGTGCAACATGCAGGCACAAGGCCTTGACCACGGTATTGCGGTTTTTAAAGTCGAAAGCCATGTTCTCATAGGTATCCGGCGTCCACAGCTTGCCAGCCTCCTTCAGAGAAGTAACATCATCGATGCACTGGCGCAGATCTTCCTCGGTCACATCCTCGCGGTCGCCATACTTTGCCAGCATGGCAGAGACGATCTCATCGGCAGAATGCTCCGGGTACATGGCAATGATATCATATGCCACATCGTCCACCACATGCACCGAGCCGCTGCAGGTATCCAGCACGATGTTATAGCCATTCAATTGATACTGATGTACCATTTTACTCTCCATTCCAATTACACAAAAAAATGCCGCCCGGCAAAGGCGGCATGGGGTTTGCAAAAATTACTTGTTGCTGTTCTCGCACTGCTGGTTAGCCACGCCGCAGGAGGTCTTGCAAGCGGACTGGCAGGAAGTCTGGCACTCGCCGCAGCCGCCGGTCTTAACGCTCTTGGTCAGGTCACGAGTAGCAATGGTCTTAATACGTTCCATAATAGAAAACCTCTCTAGCTCTCAAAATTTCATCGCGCCGGGAAAAGCCCGGTACTCATTTATCTTTGCCTATGATAACACGCAAGGAGCTTTCTGTCAAGATTTTTATGCCGCTAACCTGTTTAAAGCTGCCCGGCAGGCTGATATTTCGTCAGGACAGTATGCAGGCCAAGCTCCCGCGCCCTGGCCAATAAGTACCGGTAGCGGCACAATAGTGCCTGCCTCTCATAGATGCGCTGTTCGATCAGATCGGTGTCTACCTCCAGATCAAACATCATTTCGTTGCGTTTCAGACAGAACAGGCATTCCTTGAGCTCTTCTTCCAGTTCCGGGTGGTAGCGCTCGTGCTCGGTGTCCCGCGGGATACGGCTCGAAAGCAGGGTCTGCGTAGTTTGATTGTGGGTTCGTTCCAGCATAAGCCATCCTCCTCTTTGTGCATCTGAAAATCTGTACATTTCATTCTATGAGGAGCGGCGTGCAGAATATGCCGGTTTATGGGTGGATGCAAAAAAACCGCCCTGCCGGGTGTGCCGGGCATTGAAAAACTTCTGCGGTTTTGCGTGCATTTTGAAAAAGTCTGAATTTATTTGAAAAATATGCTTGACAAAGCCTGCTTTTGTGCGTATAATAGCACACGTTGAGCGGCTCGCGAGCCAAACAACACCAAAGATTTTGGGGATTTGCATAGTGGTAGTGCGGTAGACTCTGACTCTACTTGTGGGAGTTCGATTCTCTCATCCCCAACCAGAAGCCATCCGGTTTATATCGGATGGCTTTTTTCGTTCTATTTCGTTATACAAAAACAGCGCACCGCCCTGCCGGACGGTGCGCCTTTTTATGCGGTTTTACAGGATATTGATGCGGCCTGCGCCGTAAGGATCTTCGTAATTCAGCAGGTAGCCCGGGTAATCTGCCAGCGGGCTGTTGGCTGTTGCCAGATGCGGCAGACCCTCAGCGTCTACGCCGCCAAAGGTCATTGCATAGGTGGACATCACAAGGTAATCCTCAGACACATAGTCCTTGATCAGCTCTGCGCCATCGAACATGGCAAAGCCATCGCCCAGATTGCGCAGCGTGTAGTTCATGCCAGCCAGTGCATAGGTCTTGTTCGGGTCCAGCGGCAGATAAGAACCGGAAGCCTTGTCATAGATCTTCACGTTCTGCACGCGCGGAGTTCCGGTAGCGCTGCCGATCCAGACATTCTTTTCGTCGGTCTGCACCGTGTTGGGGATATCGGTGTGAATCTCGTATGCCGCACCTGCCACATGCAGGAAGCCGCCGTTCTCCTTGCCGCCCTCGCCTGCAAAGCGGGCTGCAAATTCCAGTGCATCCTGGATCTGCTTGCCGGTAACAGACATCAAACAGGCCACATTGCCGAACGGACTGACCTGCTTGCAGGTCTTGAAGGTCCAATAGCCTGCGTTCACATCTGCACGGATGCCGCCGCCGTTCATAATGGCGATATCGCAGTGCAGCTGCTCTACCTCATTGAAGTAGGTGTAGATGCCATCGGCCACAAAGTCGCCCAGATTGGTCTCGGCTGTGCGGATGCGGCGATTGCCGGTCTCCGGATCGGTGACATAGAAGTTGATCTCAGAAGCAGCGATCTTCTCGCCCAGCATATCATCCACAGAAGCGACCCACGCAGTCTGGATGCCTTCAACCACACTGTCGGAGCCTTCGTAAGAGGAGATCAGACGGGTAGCAATGGAACCATCGGTCTTGATGGTCATTTCGCCCACATTGGCAAAATAGGAACCGGTCTGGGTCAGAGCAACTGCCTTGCCGGACAGATCCTTCACCCACTCACACTCCATCTTGGTGTGAGAGTGGCCGTCGATGAATGCATCAAGGCCGGAGGTGTGCTGAATGACTTCCCTGCTGGTCCAGGGCGAAGAGGACGGGTCAACACCCAGATGGCCCAGACCGATCACGTAATCTGCCAGCAGCTTTGCCTTATCGATGGATTTCTGCACAGCCTTATACAGCTTCTGACCATCGTCGCCGCCCAGAATATCATAGATGTAGCGCTTCTGGCTCTTATCCATGAAGTAAGCCGGAGTGGACTTGGTGAAGGTCTCGGGCGTGGTGATGCCCACAAATGCGATCACGCGGCCGCCGATGGTAAAGTACTTGACATCCGGCAGAACGCGATTGCCCAGCGGCAGATTGACCCAGTTGCTGGAGAGGTACGGGAAATCTGCCTCAGCCATCGCCTCTTTTGCACGGGCCATGCCGTAGTCGAATTCATGGTTGCCGGGCGTAGCAACATCATAGCCTGCGGCATTCATCAGCTGGATGATAGAGGCACCTTCGTCCATGGAACCATAAGCAGTACCCTGAATATGGTCGCCTGCGTCCACCAGCAGAACGTCCTTGCCTGCATCCTGATAGCTCTTTTTCAGGGCGGCAATAGCGGCATAGGTCAGTTCCGGAGACTTTTTGTCGATGTAGGTGTGGACATCGTTGGTGTAAAGAATGGTGATGTCCTTCACGCTGCCCGGGAAGCAGGCAGATGCAGCGGGAGCACCAAGGCTCACGGCAGCAACGGCTGTGGTGACGCCTGCGGCCTTCATAAAGCTGCGGCGGGAGATAAGTTGCTTCATGGAAAACGACCTCCTCTTAGAACTTTCTTGTTTTCATCGGGCGTACAGATCCAGCCCGACACTTGTTGCATTAAGCATAACATATATGCCGCCCAAGAGCAAGCCAAAATGACACAATTTATTCAAATTTGATATTTGCAAGTCATACTTTTTATGCAAAAAGTCTCATTTTTTAACAAAAACCAAGCCCGCACTTGCAGTCAGTCGCTGACTTACAAATGCGGGCCTGATTTTAGGGGGATCCAAAAACGAAACGGAGAACCGGATCAGATGGCATTGTATTCCTTGAGGAATTTTTCAAGGTCAGTACCCTCGATTTTTTTCAGAGCTTCCTTCATGGCAAGGCGCGGGATCAGCGGCAGATCCATGTCGGTGATCTTCTTGCCGTCGCGCAGCTTGACCGTTGCATCGATCAGAGCGCGCACGTCGTAGGTGCTGCCCCAGACCTCGGGCACGCCGCGGTCGATGTTCAGCAGGGTGTACACAGCCTCCATACCGGTGCGCATGGAGTATTCGGTGGTGAAGATGGTGTCGCGGGCGGTTTCGGCAAACTGGCCGAGGAAGGCAAAGTTCACAGCGCCCTCGGGCACGATATCGGGGCGGTCGCCCATGGCACGGGGCATAAAGAAGGCGTCGATATAGGGCATCATCACAGGTACGGTGTTTGCGCTGTGCTCTGCCAGCTCCTCGATCTGAGCCTCGGGCACACCGATGTGGTACAGCCACTCCATGCACAGTTCCTTGCCGGTGCAGTCACGCATAGCTTTCTTGACATAGTTGCCGGGCTTGTCGCTGAACAGACCGTAGACCCAGACACACAGCTGGTTCTTAGGCTGGTCGCGGAACTGCTGCTGGCGGTTCAGTGTCCAGCTGAGCAGCCAGTTGGAGTCCTTAACGGTGACGATGCCGCCGGTGACGGTGTGGCCGCTGAACGGGTCACGCTTGCAGATCTTCTGGATATACTGCGGGATCTTGTCGTCCAGAGTTGTAATGGTAGCGCTCTCCCAGTTGGAATGTTCCGGGTCGGAGCAGAACTTCTCGGGATGGCCGAAAGCGGGATCCTGTGCAGCGATCTTTTTCCACAGATCCCAGCCGTTGCCCGGCTTGATGGTGGGGTCAAAGCCTGCAGCCTTGTCCTGCGCACCCACGGTGCTACTCTCCACACAGCCACCGTTGGTGATGAACAGCAGATCGTTCTCGGTCAGGTCGATGGTGCTGGTCTCCCCCGCATGCTCCACGACCACGCTGCTTGCCTGCTTGCGCTTGCCATTGATATCAAATTTCACGTCCACGACCTTGGTCTCATAGTGGAACTGCACGCCGTGGTCCTTCAGGTAAGTGACCATGGGCAGGATGATGGACTCGTACTGGTTGTAGCGGGTAAAACGCAGGGCGGTGAAATCCGGCAGACCGCCGATATGGTGGATATAGCGCTTGAGATAGAGCTTCATTTCCAGCGCACTGTGCCAATTTTCAAAGGCAAACATGGTGCGCCAGTACAGCCAGAAGTTGGAGTTCAGCACCTCATCATCAAAGAAGTCGGTGATCTTCTTATCCTGCAGCTGCTCGTCAGGGGTAAAGAACAGCTTCATGATCTCCATGGCACCCTTATCGGACAGGCCGAACTTACCATCGGTGTGGGCGTCCTGACCGCGGTCCACGGTAGCGCGGCAGAGAGAGTAGTTGGGGTCTTCCTTGTTCAGCCAGTAATATTCATCCAGCACGCTGGCGCCCTCGGTCTCCAGAGACGGGATGGAGCGCAGCATATCCCACATTACCTCAAAATGGTTGTCCATCTCGCGGCCACCGCGCATCACATAGCCGATGTCGTACTTATAGCCATCACAGGCACCGCCGGGGATGGGGTCTTTCTCGAACACATGCACATGCTCGCCCTTCATCTGACCGTCACGGACCAGATAGCAGGCAGCCGTCAGTGCTGCCAGACCGGAACCGATGATATAAGCGGATTTATGATCGACACCCTCCGGCTTTTTAGGGGTTGCAAAAGCTTCATAGTTGCCACTGGAATAGTACATAGAAAAGCCTCCCTGCTTTTTATTGCGTTTTTCGGCATCCTTGCGCCGTCCTTATGGCAACAGTATACCCTGCGCAGACGCAGCAAACAACAAACAAATTTTCATCCGTGTATAAACTTTATACAATCATCCTGTTTTGCTGGAAATGCGTCTAAAATATGACAAAAAAAGAAGGAGGAAGAACCGGACTGGTCCTTTCTCCTTCGGGAAAAACAGCTTATTTTGCGTTTGCCGGAGCAACTTCAAAATCGATCTTGCCCAGATTGACGTCTGCGCGCACGATGGTGATCATCATAGTGTCGCCAAGGCTCCAGTTTTTGCCGGAGACCGGGTCGGACAGGCGGATGCCCTCGGTGAGCATGGTGCCGGAAGGGGTCAGGCTGGAAGCGGGCACAAAGCCCTCCACGCCGTTTTCCAGTTCGATGAACAGGCCGCGCTGGGTCACGCCGGAAATGCGGCCTTCGTAGCACTCGCCCAGATGGCGGCGGGCGTATTCGGCCTTATAGCAATCCTCTGCCTTGCGCTCGATCTGCATGGCGATGATCTCACGTTCGCTGGACTGCTTGCTTGCTTTTTCGGCAAAGTCGCTGTAGCGCAGCACCATGGTCTCCTTATCGATGCCCTTGAGCTGAGCCGTCATGATGCGATGGATGGCCAGATCCGGATAGCGGCGGATGGGGCTGGTAAAGTGTGCGTAGTCCTGCAGGACCAGACCGTAGTGGCCTTTGGGCTTTTCCTCATACACAGCCTTGGACATGCAGCGCAGCATCCCGGTATTGATGATCTGCTCATACGGGCCGCCGCGCACACCTTCCAGGATCGCGCTCAGTTCCTTAGGGGTGGGCACATCCTTGGCAAAGTGGTCGTTGATGCCGCAGGCCTGCAGCAGGGTGTGCAGGCGTTCCAGTTTTTCGGCATTGGGCTCCTCATGCACACGGTACACAAAGGGGATCTGCTTCACGCGGGCAAAGTGGGCGGCGCACTGGTTGGCCAGCAGCATGAACTCCTCGATCATGGCTTCGCTCTCGCCGGAAGTGCGCTTCTTCACGTCGATGCAGTGGCCATCCTCGTCCAGGATCAGCTTTACCTCGCCGCTCTCAATGTCCATGCAGCCGCGCTCCTTGCGCAGGCGGGCACGGTGGCCATACAGCTCCTTCATGGCAGGCAGCTGGCTGAGCACCTCGTGGTACTTGCCCTTCAGCTCGTCGTCTGCGCTGCCGGCAAGCAGAGCATTGATCTCGGAGTAAACACCCTTGACGCGGCTGCGGATGACCGTTTTCGCAAAGCGATAGTCGGTCAGGTTACCATCCTTGTCCAGACGCATCAGGCAGGAGAACGCCAGACGCAGCGCACCCTCGTTCAGGCTGCAGATGCCGTTGGAGAGCTGCTTGGGCAGCATGGGAACGACCTGATCGGCATAGTAGACGCTGGTAGCACGGTTGAATGCCTCGTTATCCAGCTCGGTGCCGGGCTTGACATAGTTGGAAACATCCGCGATGTGGACGCCCAGCTCAAAGCCGCCTTCCGGGGTCTTGGTCAGGCTGATGGCATCGTCAATGTCCTTGGTCTCGGCACTGTCAATGGTGAAGATGGGCAGTGCACGCAGATCCATGCGGCCCTCGGTGTCCTTTTCAGAGACCTCGGCATTCTCCAGCTTCTTGGCTTCTTCGCGGACTTTATCCGGGAAGCGGCTGCGGATATCCTGCGCATAGAGCAGGGCCTTGGCGCAGCGCTTGGCTTCATCCGAATTGCCGAACCGCATGGCAACGCCCACACGGTGATCTTCCTGACGGTTGCCGCGCTGCAGGATCTCCACGGCCACCTTGTCGCCGTCCTTTGCGCCGCCCTCGCAGTCACGCATCAGCTGCATGGAGATGGCCGGGCAGTCATCCGGCACGAATTTCAAGCGGCCCTCGATACGGCGGGCAGTGCCCACCAGAGAATTTTTCTCTTCCAGAATGGCAAGGATCTCGCCTTCATCGCTGCCCTCCACACGGGGATGCTCAAACTTTTCCACAAGCACCATGTCACCGGGCATTGCACCGCGGGTAAAGCGGCCCGGGATAAAGATATCGCTGGTGCCGTCCTCCAGCATTACAAAGGCAAAATTTTTGCCCAGTTTGACCACCTTGCACAGCAGAGCCTTGTCTGCACGGCCAGAACGCACCGTAAAGAACACACCCTGACGCTGGCAGATGACTGCCTCGTGCACCAGCTGGTCCACAGCCTCCATCACCTTGCGGTCCGCACTGCGGTCCCCGCCGAACTTTGCCTTGAGGTCTTTAACTGTGCACGGCTGATTCTGGATCGCGTGCTCAATTTTATCGCGCATTGCCATAATAATCTTTCTCCTTGCTCTTCCATGGCCGCAGCCTCCAACGTGCCGCAGCGCTGCCGGTTGTGGGCCAACTGCCCCACCCTGCCCGGCGGTCAGACTGCCGCCGACATCCTATCATAATACAGAAAAACAGCCCCGTCCTTTACACGGGGCTGCACGAACCTTTTCAGCCTGCCAGACGGCCTGCAAACAGACATGCCAGAATAGCGACCACAAAGAAAACGACACCTGCAATGCGGGTCACCTTGGCCAGCATCTGGTCAGCCGGGGTCAGGCGGGCATTGTTTGCACCGCCCACGCTGCCATTGATTGCACCGGAAAGGCCCTGACCATGCGTGTGCTGCATCAGAGTGAGAAGGACGATGACGAGCGAAGCGACCAGCAGGATCACACCGCCAACAATTTCGATAACAGACATGGATTGAAACGCTCCTTTATTATAATTCAATGAAAACCACGCAAAAATACAAATATATAGTAGCATAACAAGCGTGAAAAAGCAAGCAAAAACCGCGCATTTTACACCAGAGTACGAAGCATGGCGCACAGCCGGGCAAAGATGGCTGCACTGGAATAGGCCGTTTCGGTCTGCCCGTCCTGCAGCACGATCACCGTCCAGCGGGGCTTTTCTGCCGGGTAAAAGCCTGCAAACCACAGATTCTTGCGTTCTGTTCCGTCAGCATCAAACTGTCCGGTCTGAGCCGTGCCGGTCTTGCCGCCCGCACCGCCTTCCAGTCCTGCAGCATCCTGTGCAGTGCCCTCTTCCACCACCTGACAAAGCATTTCACGCAGAAGCGCTGCATTTTCCGCACTCATCACCCGCCTCGACTGCGGATGCGCAAGCGTTTCCAGCGGTGTACCGTCGGTTTCGTCAACCGTGCATTCCAGAAAAAACGGCGTGCGATACATTCCGCCAGAGGCGATGGCATTCATCATGGCGGCGATCTGCACCGGCGATGCCAGCAGGCTGCCCTGCCCAAAGCTGAAATTGGCAAGCTGACCGCTCCGGGCGAGTTCGGCTGCGTCCGGCAGGTTCCCGGATGCAGCATGCAGATTTCCTGCCAAGCTTATCTCCTGCCCAAATCCAAAACGCTGCGCCGCTTGCAGTAAATTCTCTGCACCCAGCTGCTGCCCCAGCCGTACAAAATAGCCATTACAGCTTTTTTCCAGTGCTTCTTCTAGTCCGATCTGCCCATGCGGCACACCGCCTGCGCAGCGGAAGATCTGTCCATCTATCACTGCGGCACCCGTACATTCATATTCCGGAAAAACGCCCTGTTCCAGTGCCGCCGCTGCCAGCACCGGCTTGAACACCGAGCCGACGGTATAGCATTCCAACACGCGATTCAGGAATGGGCTGTCAGGTGCGTCCAGACTGGCGGCAAGGTTATACGGGTCATAGCCCGGCATGCTGACGCTGGCGCGAACCGCAGCAGTGGCCGTGTCCAGAACCAGAATGCACCCGCTGGTCATAGTCTCCGCTGCTACCGCTTCCGCTGCGCGCTGCATTTGACGCGAAATGGTCAGCTGCGCCCCCACAGCCTTGCTGTCCTGCCGGAGATACTGCGGTGTTTCTCCGGCTCGCAGCTGTCCCTGAGCGGTGACAGCGCACAGCAGGACGTCATGTTCCCCCGTCCCGGTCAGCAGCTTGTCCAGTGCTTTTTCCAGTCCGGCAGCTCCATGGCCTTCGCCATCCAGATATCCGATCAGCTGCTGGCACAACGGTGCTGACGCATACCGCCGGGCAAACGGATAGCACGACACTCCCTGCCAGTAAAGATCACGCTCCACATTCAGCAGAAATGGCATGGAACGATTCCGATTCTGGTACAAAAGCACCTTTCCGTCCTCATCGGTATAGGCATACAGGCGGGAATAGCTGTTTTCGCCCGGGAAGCAGAGGGCCAGATATTGCGTTTCCAGCCCGGTGAGCAGTGCACCGGTATGATCGTAAAAATTTCCACGCCGTGCAGGCAGCGCAAGCCGAACCGCGCTTTGCGCTTTGGCGCAGGCTGCATAAGTCTGATTCTGTGCCAGGAAATACAGGCGGCACAAAATCACTGCAAAGCTGAACAGAATGGCCGCATACAGCGCCAAGACCCTCTTGCCGGACATAAAATTCCGCCTCCTCTTTTTATAAGGGTGAGCAGAACAGCAGATGAATATGCGATCACACCATCTTGGGCCGTCTCCGTTTCTGACGCAGAGATGCTGTTTTATGCCAACTGCGAATGCAATCCGCAGCAATTTTTAACTAAAAAAGGAGGCGGACCCTCCAAAGAAGATCCGTCTCCTTCATGCTGTTTATTCGCGCAAGACGCTTTTGAGACTTAGTACATGCCGCCCTTCCAAACCACACTTTTGGAGCCGAATCACGAATATCGGGAAACGTAGACTTTTGTAGAATTATCAAGGCCACAAGCCGATTTTTCCAGATTCTCCGTTTTTGCACGATCCACGCTTTTCTACGCAAATCTACGCCACTTACCGGGTGATTGGCGTAAGTTTTGGCGTAAGTTTCGGCGTAAGAAATTCCGCTTCATGCGTCGAAAATCACAGGTTGCCGGCGATCTGTTCAAAGGCTCTTTCAACCGATTCAAAGCTGCTGTGCGTGTAGACATCCAACGTCACACTGGCATTGGAGTGTCCCATCAGGTATTGCAGGCTTTTTACATCCAGCCCGGCCTGCTGAACATTGGTGCAGAAGGTGTGTCGCAGCACATGAGGTGTAATGCGCGGAACAGGTTTGCCGTACACCTTCTCAAACTTTCCCTGCACGCCACGCATATAGTTTTCCAAGTGCATTGCCACCTTCGGCATTCCGGACTTGTCCAGAAAGAGGAATCCGCTGCAACCATCCACCAGCGCTTCCACTTTCGTGGACGCTCTGGCTTTTACTACACGCCGCAACGCTGCACAAACAGTATCTGTCATGGGAACATTGCGGATACCGCTTTTTGTTTTCGGCGGTGTGACAAAGTAGGGCTTTTCAGCCGTCCGGCAAAGCTGCCGCCGGACATGGATACAGTGCCGTTCAAAGTCGATATCTGCCCGTGTCAGGCCGTACAACTCGCTTACCCGCAAGCCGGTTCCCATAAGAATGACGATATCATCATAATAGTTGCCGCCATAGTCTTGAACGAATTGCAGATATTTCTCCTGCTGTTCTCTGGTCAGGGCATTGCGCACATAAGCGTCCTTCGGCACAACGTCCGACAGCTTGAATTTAAATGGATTCTTGCGGATAATGTCATCCTCCACCGCCATCTCAAACGCCGGTCTGACAACGCTTTGCAGGATTCCTATGGTGTTTTGCTTGAAACCGCTGTCATGCAGAAACACGAACCAGCCTTTCGCATCGGACAATTTTACCGTTTTGATGGCTTTTTGCCCGAAAGGGTCAGCATGAATCCGCTTGACCGCTGTGTTGTACGACCGAAGTGAATTGGGTTTCAACCCACGTTTCAGGTTCATATAGCGGTCAACCAGATCAGCCACCGTCATCTCTCCGGCGGCGTAGTCGATGCCGTCTGCCAGATCGCGCCACAGTTCTTCCTCTTTTTTCCGCAGCTCTGTCAGGGATTTAGCGTAAATACAACGCCGTTTCTTGTGGATATCGGTATAACGATAGTCGTAGGTGCCGTTTGCTCTCTGGCTTTCGCCATCCTTCAAAACACGGCCCTTGCTATCCTTGCGCTTTTCAGACATTTAGAAACTCCTTTCTGTGAAAAGCGCATATAGGGATTAATTTTAGTATACCATACCGACCATGCGATTTCCACCGATATCGAATAGAAAAGACGTTGCACAGTTCTCAAATAGAATATGCCTGCTCGATATAG
This sequence comes from Faecalibacterium sp. 3, assembly GCF_048323735.1. Classification (NCBI taxonomy): domain Bacteria; kingdom Bacillati; phylum Bacillota; class Clostridia; order Eubacteriales; family Oscillospiraceae; genus Faecalibacterium; species Faecalibacterium sp. 3. The sequence goes on along the minus strand of NZ_JBLWFN010000001.1, from coordinate 2,121,394 downwards.
CAATCAAACAAGCGGCGCTTGATCAAACGCTTGTTGCCCACCCAAAGGACAAATTTGCACTTATCCTCGTTGGTGATCTCACGCAGTTTATTGATGCCAATACCGGAGTAAGCCGCAGCTTCCTCCAAACTCAGATTACTCTTTTCCCAAATCGGGATTTCTTTCATAGATAAATCTCCATATCCTTGTAACCGAACGCCTGTAACCGTGCAGGAAAACTCTCTTTTGCTGCACGCAGGACATTCGATGGACTTTATACTTTTTCTTATCTTTTTAAGGTTACATGGTTACAGAAAGCGGAAAACGCAGCAATCATGCGGTTTTTGCGCTGTAACTGCAGCGTAACCAAACCTGTAACTGACCGTGTAACCGCTGTCCATCAGAAGGGAAAGCCCAGCTGCTGGGTTTCCGCATCCGTTATCTCGGAGAAATCTTCAGCCCCGGTTTCGGGGCTGGTTACGCGCTCCCAGCCTTTCTGAACCCCGTACTTCGGATAACGCTTGGCGGTCTTGTGCGCCTGCCAGCCTTGGATATCGCCGCGCGAAATGCCGGTGTTCATGATCTCGCAGATAGCACGGGTCTCCCACTCTGCCGGGATGTTGGTGTTGCCCAGTGCTTCCGCATAAAGCTGCTTGGAACACACCCGGTCACCCGTGTAGTCCTCCAGAAAGGCGTAGATCATACCAGCCTGCGCATCCTCCTGCATGAAGTCCTGCTGGTGAGCTTGCAGCGTTTCCTGCATGGCAGGGCTGAACGCCAGCTTATAGTTGCCGCTGTTGTAGATGGTCATGGCTTCTGCCCAAAGCTGGTTGATATAAGCACGGGAATCTTCCTCGTTGTCCAGAATGTGCACTTCGGCCAGTTCCGCATCCACCGGAACAGGGATGAAGCGGCGGTTGCCTGTGCGGTCACGGGGCAAAAAATCCTGCCGATTGGTCGTGCCAGCAAAGACGCACTGGCGCAGACGGTCGGCAGGATGGGTCTCGTAGGGGACTTTATAGGTTTCCTTCTGCTTACTGAGAAAACTCTTGATCTCCTCGATGCTCTTGGCATTGGCGGTGGCGATCATCTCCAACATTTCAATGATCCAGTGACCTTGCAGCTTGCGGTACACGTTGTCATCATCCAGCCGCCGCAGGTCATCCGAGAACCACTCATCCTTGACCGCCAGCAGCCGGAAGAAGGTGGACTTTCCCGGTCTCGCCTGTCGGCTCGGTCGGTGCTTCAAAATGCTTGCAGCATTTTGAGGTCGCCACTGGCGACCCGCACCCTTGCCCGCCCACCAGACAGAGCATGGTTTCAAATTTGCATCCCGGCTGGAACACGCGCTTAATGGCTCCCAGCAAGAAAATCTTCATGGCTTCGCAAGTGTATTCGTCCTCCGCAGCACCGAGAAAATGGTGCAAGACGTGGGCTATCCGTTCTGTTCCATCCCATTTTAGGCCGTTCAGGTAGTCCCGGATGGGGTGGTAGCGGTTCTCGTTGGCAACAATGCGGATAGCAGATTCGATTTTCTTCTCGCTGGAGATGCCGTATTTCTCCATCCTCCGCAGGATATATTTCATGTCTGTGTCGTTCAGCGTCTTGCCGAAACGGGGCCAGCCCACAGGCTTTACGATGTCGATGCGCTCGCTCAACAGGTTCAGCCGGATGGCATCGGCAAGCACATGGTCATTCTGCAGAATCGTGATGCAGTTCTGGATCGTCCGCTGGATTTCACCGTTAGAGTGCTTTGCCAGCATTTTCTTCACATCTCCAACGGTTCGGGGAGCACGTTCTTCGTTGACTTCTTTGCTCAATAAACATCACCTCGTACTATTATTGAAAACGATTTTCTGACTTTTCGGCGGTAGGTGGTGCGGACGGCTTCCGCTGGGTCTGTTCCGCCTGCAAGCGATTCAGCAGTTGCAGAACGGAATCCCGTGCTTTCTCCTTGACCTGTTCTTTGCCTTTCTGCCGAACTTCCGGCTTCAGCAGCTTCTCCTGCAAGCGGGCAGCAGTGGTCTGCATGGTCTTGAGAAACTTGTCCAGCACGGTGTCCAACCGATGGGCGGCGTACTCTCTCGTGGCCTGCGGAGCCTTGCGTTCCGGGGACAGCACCCACTTTTTTGTGTCCTCGATCATCCGCATATCTTCCTTGCGGGTCTCGGTGCGCACCACGTCCGTCACGACCTCCACCGCCTTGTCGTAGGCTGCAGCCGAAACTTCATCGATCAGCGTTTCCATGTCGTTGACCTTGAGGGTCAGTTCGTCCAGCCTGTTCTGCTGGGCGGTAAGCCGCTCCTTCTGCTTGGCAAGGATAAAGTCCTGCTTCTCCAGATATTTGCGGTTGCCGTATTCTGCTTCTTCCTCCAGTTCCAGCCCGTGCCGTTTCGCAATCTCGAACAGCATCTTCCGGCAGGCGGCATCAAAGGTGATCTTGCGGTTGTTCCGGCGACTGAGAGGCTTGTCCGGGTCGGGCAGCTCGAAGCCCAACGCTTCCAGTGCCTTTTCCTGCTGAGGAGCGATCTCGCCGTACTTGTTCTCGCAGTCGAATACATGACGCTCGTGGATGTGGGGCGTGCTTTCGTCCAGATGCAACGCCCAGTCCAGCACATGAACGTGGTCGCCATACTTGGCTTTGAACTCCTCGATGAACTCCGTGACGATGTTCAGTAAATCCTCTGCCGAAGCATGATTGTCCTTTGTTCCCAGCTGGTAGATGGTCTCTTCCGGGCAGGTCTTGCGGCTGGACAGCAGGTCGGGAATGGAGCGGTTGCGCTCTGTGTGCCGGATCTTTGCGTTACGCTCGTTCTGGTTTTCGATGAAGACCGTGTACCGGCTCTCATAGAATTGCCGTTCCACATCCGAGAAGGTCACGGCCAGATCATCCGGGTCGGGTGGAGCAAGAGCCGAGCGGAAACCGTGGAAGCAGTCCCAGTAGATGTTGCCCTTGGCTCGTTCCGAGTCGATGTGTTCACTGTTGGCAAGGTTGAAACTGCGGTCGTTGTGCTTGGGGTTGTAAGTGCCGTGGGTTCCGGCTCGTCCGTTGTGTCGTGTTAATTTCAGATAGACATCCCTCTTTTCCTGTATTTTTTGTGTACGGCCACTCGTGCGATCAAATCACAGGAGTGATACAATTCTTCTAAGCAACGGGTCTCGCATTTCAAGACCGTGTCTTGAAATCTTCTCTCGGAATCGAGAGGTAATCCTTTCGGAAAAGGATTTATGTGTTTGTTCTACTGCAAAGAAAGTGGCCTACCGCTCCTTCCCTCAGTGGGAGATCATGGCGTTTGTCGCTTTCTGCTTAGAAGAGTTTGCTTCTGCTCTGCAAGAAAAGTATAACAGAGAAACTCATAGTCGAACAGGAACTATGAGTTCCTAATTTTCAGTGAAAGTAGGAAGCATCGTTCCCATTTCTTGTTGCATCGCTATTCTTTCTTTGCGGGAAATCACTAAGATGCTGCATCTCTGCAATTATCATAGCACCTGAAATCACTAAAGTCGTGGGCTTCGTAGGCCTATTATTGGCCCCCTAAGTGAACCTGTTTTGATTACTTTTTCCTGATTTTGGTATAAGGTTTAGCGGGGGGCTTCTTTCATTTCAACAGCTTGCCGGGAGAGGACGCAGCAGCGGAGCTGCTGGATCTGCCGCCGTTTTGCGCCAGATAATACCCAGTAGGATATGACGCACAGCATCATATCACTGGGCAAGGCGTTCCCCCTTGACTCCCTTCAAAGGGCTGCGGTCTCGCCTGTCGGCTCGGTCGGTGCTTCAAAATACCTGCGGCCTTTTGAGGTCGCCACTGGCGACCCGCACCTCTGCACTCTTGCTCCGGGCAAACTGTCCTGAACGGACAGCTCGTCCGGCTCCGATGTAACGAAAACTGACAAATTCGTCCGTTTTCGTAATCGTATAGCACAAAAAGGCGGCCATCTGCACCCATGCAGACAGCCGCCTTTGGTTTTATGCCGTATTCTATTGGTCAATCTCTGAAGATCTTATCCAGTTCCCTTTCCATGGTGCCCGTCTTGGCAAATTCCAGCGTATCCGCCTGACGGATATGGTGGGCGGTGATGCCGTGATCCTTTGCAAAGCCCAGAATGTAGCTGATGGCAATGCGGTAGATGATCTCGGTCGGCGCAAGCCCATAGACCTGCTTGGCAAAGATATGTTCCAGCCGGGCGTTATCGTCCGGGAAGGCTTGCCGCATCTTCTCGCTGCGGTAAAGGCGCTTGACGATTTCCGTAATGTACAGGCCGGACTTCATGTAGGGGTCCAGGAAGGTCTTACCGGGGTCATCGAAGCAGCCGGGGTTTTCCTGCTCCAGCAGATCCACCATCTTTCTCACCACCCACTTGGGGGTGAAGATCTGGTTGGTTTTCTGGGGCGGGATGTAATCGAAGATATCCTCGGTGCGGCTCTCGTCAAAGTAATCCGCCAGCTTGACCTTCAGGTTCAAAAACTCCTTCACCGAATCATCGAACACCACCGGATCGAACAGGTGGCCTGCAAAATGCTCCTCCTGTCCGGTGGTTTGGTTGATGTACGGCCCGCCGTCCCGCAAAAAGCGGAACTGCTCCAGCGTGATGCTGGTGACCTCCTGAAAGACCTTGTCCGGGATGATCCGGTCAAAATTTGCCAGCGTCACAGTCTCGTCGCCGTAGGCCATGAGGAAGGACGGGATGGTGCGGGAAAAGCCCCGGAGATGGTCACGGACGGTGTCCTCGTAGCCCTTTTTCTCCTGCTCCTTCTGGTTGGTCTCCACGGTGCGCACGATGGTCTGCTGCATCTCCTGCGCCGTCTGCTGGATGGTGGATTGCAACGTCTCCATCAGGGCGGCGGTGCTCTGCTGCTGCTTTGCGTCAAATTCCCGGTTCACCTGCTGGCGCTGCTGGGCGGTGGTGCAGCTTTGCAGCTGCTGGGTGCGTTGGGTCTCCAGCTGGCTCTGGTCGATGCGGTAGTTGTCCACCACCTTGTTCACCGCCACGTCCATCTTGGCTTTGGCGGTGCTCTCGAACCGCTTCTGGTCGGACAGCTTCAGATCCCGACCATACTCCTGCTTTGCCTGCTCCACCATAGGAGCGATGATCTCCTTGGTGATGCTCTTTTTCAGGGGTTCCAGATGCTCTTCTTTGGCAGGAGCCGGAGCATCTGTCAGGTCTTGCAGGGCGGTGTCCAGTGCCGGGGTGCTTTCGTAGATCTTCGCCCCAAACACATCCGCTGCCTTGCCAATGACGTAGCCATCATCCAAATCCACCTCGCCCTTGTCGTTCAGGGAGAGGTCTGCGCCGGTCTCCGGGGTGATCTGGATGGGCTTTGCCTTGGCTTCGCTGATGGGCTGGAAGTTTTGCAGAATGTCCAGCACCTCCTGCGGCGCACTGAACACGTTGGAAATGTTCTGGAACAGGAAGTTGCTCTGGAACCCCATCCGCACCACTTCCTTGGACTTGATCTTCCGGGGGATGCTGAGGACTTTTTCTGCATCCAGCGGGATCATCTCCCCTTCCTCGTCCTCACCAATGACCGGGAAGAAGTTGAGCAGATTCTGGATGTGCGCCTTGCGCTCCTCGGTGTCGCCCTTGCCGCTGGCGGTGTCCTGTGAAAGGTCGTTGGCGAACTGCTCGTAGATCAGCAGGGTGCGGGCAGGGTCAAAATCGAACACATAGGCGTTCTCTTTGCGGCGGAAGGTGCCGTTTTCGTGGAAAAGACAGGGGTTCTGGGCACGGAACGCCGCCTGCATATACAGCGCCGGGCTTTTCAGGTTGGAGAGCATCAGCACCGCCGACCACTCCGGGATGGTGACACCGGTGGTCAGCTGCCCCACCGACAGGGTGATGGTCTTTTCGTGATGGGCGATGGCGGCTTTCACCCGGTCAAAACTCTTCTGGTTCTCGTCCGTGTCGTCCAGCTTGCCGTCACCGGCGGCAAGGATCACCTCATAGTCCCGGAATACCGGGTGCGTCTGCAGCTTTTTCGCCAGCGCTCTGGCGCTGTCCACCCGGTTCAGCAGCCAGAAGGTGTGCTTCAGTTCGGCACGCAGTTCCGGGGTGGAAAACGGAAACTTGTTCTGGGTGGTCATGGCATCCAGAAAGCGGTCTACCTCGGCTTCGTGCTCAAAGCTGCCGCTGGGCTTTACCTTGAAGAACTCGTTCAGGTCAAAGGCAAATTCCTGCGTTTCGCCGTCGATCTCCACGCCCTGCTGGATCTCGTCCCGGATGATCTCGGACATCTGGTAGGTGTAGAGGTTGAGCATGGGGAGGTTTGCGTAGGGGTTCTGCTGCCCCGGTTCGCCCTGCCAGTTCCGTTTGGCGGCCTGCTCGTCGGCGTAGGTCCAGTTGAAGATGGCATTCCCGGCAAACTTGTCGTTCGCCAGCGCCTTGAAGGGCGTGCCGGACAGGTGCAGCGTGAAGCGGCGGCGGATGCGGTCAAAGGCAAGGTCGGTCTTGTAGGTGTCCACGCCCTCGTGGGCTTCGTCGATGACCAGCACATCCCAGTTCAGCTCGGTCAGGTGGCGCAGCTTGTCGTACTCGCCGCCGAAATACTTGGAGCCTTTCATGTCCTGCAAGCTGACGAACTCAATGCGCTTATACAGTTCCTCGCCCTGTGCGGCGGCATCCAGATAGCCCTGCTCGTCCAGCACATGGGGCTGCCCGGCAAGAGCATCCACATGGCTGACAAACAGATAGCCGGATTCCCTGCCCAGAAAGCGCACATAATCGCTGTACCAGCTGTTGGCGATGGCAGGGCGGTTGGTGACGATGAGCACCGTCTGTGCATCGACCTGCTTGCAGAAATCGTAGACGGAAAGGGTCTTGCCAAAGCGGGGCTTGGCGTTCCAGAGGTATTCCTCGCCGGGGTGACTCTGGTAATAGGTCTTGGTGTCGCGGACAGCCCTTGCCTGCTCCTCCCGCAGGGTGTAGGCGATGGCGGCATCCAGCTGCACCCGGCCCCGGTTCATGCGGAAATCCTGAAAATACCGCCGGGACTGCTCCCCATCCAGATGGAACCACTCGTTTTTGCGGTCGTTCTCCACGTTCAGCTTGCGGAGGTAGGCGTGGAAATCGTGGTCGGTGAACACCTCGCCGCTGCCGTCATCGTAGACGGCATTGCCCCGCCACTCCTCATGGTACAGCACATCGGCGGTGTGGGTCTGCTGTTTCAGGCGTTTGTCCACCGACTGCTCGGTGTAGCCGATCTTCGTCCAGCCGTTGTGCCGGGCAATTTCCGGGGTGGTATAGGCGTAGATCATGGGCACCACCTGCCGGGCAGTGCGCAGGGTTATGCCAGCCATTATGCCATCTCCTTTACATGGGTCTCAATAAATTCGATCTCGTCTGCGGTCAGGTCATACTTGCGGTAAAGCTGCTGGTCGATTTCCGCCACCGACTTGCTCCAATCAATGTCGGAATGAGCAGTAAAGTCTTGAAGGGGAACGTATTTCCATTTGGATGGCGTTAAGTCTTGCGTGATTTTCACAACACCAAGCATCGCCCTCATAAACCTCGATTTAATGTATTTTAAGAGGTTATCGCATTCCTCCGCAGTGTCAAATAATCCGACGCTTACAAATGATTCTGTTGCACCCACTCCCGGTTCACTGATTTCCGGGAGAGTCAAAACCTCTCCGAATGTCCCCGTACCATTTGCTTTCGGCATAAACAACTTATACTTATCAAGATTTGCAACATTATTTACATAATCTCTGCGAATAAATTTATATGTTCTCTCGTTGTTTTGCCGACCAAATATCCTAATATAGTCATGTCCATCATCAGGCTTTTCATCCTGATATACATCCGACAACCGATCAAAAGCATTTGATTTCAAATCATACGCATGACCTTTACTAAGTCTTGAAGCTGCATCTGGATAATCCTCATGCAACCTATCTGTGTAATGATACGCAAAACTTGTAATTACTATCTTTTCTATCGAAACAAACGATTTATGATTTTTCACTCTATGAAGAATATCGTTCAATTCATTATACGGAGTAAAAGAACCGATAGCCCCAAACTCTGCATTACCATCACGATATGTAATTGCAACGCCGCCCTTTATGTCGGTGTTTGAAAACACCTTACTGCTGTCCGGTTCATAGTACAATACTTTCAGATGCACGTCATTCAGCATTTTTTCATTCCAGACCTTTGCGGTTTTACCCGCATTGAACAAAAACCGTGCAGGAGTAATTAGTTCTACTTTGTCCGATATTTGATAGGACGCATCCATGAAATCATTATAAATCGGTTTATCCGATGTGTTTTGCAAGGTTTCCTGATACGGCGGGTTTCCGATGATATAATCAAACTTCATGCTGGTACTCCCTTCCTGAATGGTTTCAAAGTTCTGGGCGGTTCCATGGCTGCCCTTGCGCCAGTTTTTCACTTTACAGGATACCGTGGGCAGCTGCGGCTCTGCCGCTCCGAACATGGAAAAGAGGTCAAGCTGTTCTGTCTCCGGCTGGGGCTTGCCGCCGGGCACGGACAGGCGCAGGCCGTCCATCTGCCACAGGTTCCAGCTTATGATGGTGGCGATAGGCTGTAACTCTTCTTTTGTGGGTTTGCGCTGCCAGCGGGCTTGCAGATGCTCTGCATAGGTCAGCAGCAGGTTGACCCGCGCCAACAAAAGGTTATCGCCCTGATACTCGTAGCCGTAGGTTGACTGCACCGCATGGGTGGCATATTTGCGCCACTCTTCCTCTGTGGCGGCGTTCTCGCTTACCACCCGCAGCTTGCGGTCCAGAATGCCAATGCGCCGAGCTACCGGGATCATCTCGCCGGTGGCGGCATCGTACCGGGACGCCAGAAAGGGGGCTTCGCCGCAGGTCACCTCCAAGCGGCGGCTCTGCACATACTGTACCCATGCCGGGGTCCTGCCCCCGCAAACCGGGAACTGCACCGGCGTTTCCACCGTCTGCCAGCCTTGGGGCAGCTCCACCGTGAACTGCCCGGCGGTCTCTCCTGCCCCCAGCCCACGGAACCAGTCGGCGTCCAGTGCGTTGTTCATCTTGTTGCAGACCCATGCGGGCGAGAATACTTCGCCCTTTTTGCGGGTGCGCTGCTGCTGGGTGTCGGTCTGCTTCATCATCCGGGGCAGCACCACCTCGTAGTGGGTCAGCCCGAGCTGCTGGGTGGTGATCTGGGATCTATCCGTCACCGGCTCGTACATCACCGTTTGCAGTTCTTCCGGCGGGTCGGTGGCCCAGATGATGTTTTTACCGGTGGAGCGGTCTTTTAGAAGTGTATCCAGCACCGCCTGCACTTCCGGTGCGTGAAAGTCGATCAGTTGTTCCAACGGGGATTCCCTCGCTTTGCCTTAGCGTTGCGGCGGAAGTGATAATATTCTTAGCACTTTCAGCCTATACTAACAAGCATCTTATCACTTTCGAGGTAAATTAACAAGATTCTCGGCGTTTTTTACCAAAAGTGATATGAAACACCTATACTTATGGCAAAGAAAGGCGGGAAAAAGATGATTGGAGCACGATTAGCCGACCTGCGAGATTGGAATAACCAAACGCAGGAAGAACTCGCCAAAGCCCTTAATGTTGCAACCTCTACCATCCGCAGTTGGGAGCATGAAAAGAGTTCCCCAAACCACGAGATGTTGATTGCCATTTGCAGGTACTATGGCACCTCCGCCGACTACCTGCTGGGGCTGACCGACATTGACCCCTCGGACGAAGCCCGCAAACAGCGCCAGCGCCTGACCGAAGAAGAACAAAACGAGATGCACCGTTACGAAGAATATTTGCTCTGGAAACGCAAAAAATAAGCCGCCCAGCGAGACCGTAAGGTCGCTGGGCGGCTGTTTTCGCCTCTTGACAAATACGTAAAATACGTATATGATGCAATAAATGAGGTCACATTATGAATGCTATTTTCTATCCCGCAATTTTTCACCCGGAAGAAACCGGGTACTCTGTTGAGATTCCCGATATTGAGGGCTGCTTCACCCAAGGCGATACCATGGACGAAGCTGTCCGCATGGCACAGGATGCCATCGGCCTTATGCTGGAAGATTGCAAAGTCTGCCCGGAGCCTTCTGTCCCTTCTGCACTCCATGTTGACCCGGAAGATTTTGTGGTGATGGTGCCTTTCGATATGGAAGAGTACGAAAAGCGGTATAGACCCGTAAAGAAAACCCTTTCCATTCCCGGCTGGCTCAACGATGCCGCCGAATCGGCACACATCAACTTTTCCGGCGTCCTTCAGGATGCGCTGAAAGAGAAACTCCATCTGGCGTAATAACAATTTTAATGTTCAACGCAAATAAGTACCGTTGGAAAGGAGAAAACGAATATGGACGTAAATCAATTGATGATACCTGTATATATCAATGAAAAGATAGTTTTGGATATGCTTGCAATCATCGAAGATGGCTTTTCTACAGTAAGTCAGGTAAGCTATTCTGATCATAAAGAGAACAGTAATGCTCAAAAAATTGAAGCAGAAGTTTCTACGTCCGCTTCAATCTTAAGTAAACTGCTCAAAATCGATCTAAAAGGTGAATTGTCCCATTCTGGAAACTGTGGAGAAACTGAAAACACAACCAAAGAAAAAGTACACACGAATGTATCTTTGTTATCCAAATTCCGAGCATTCCTCACAGATGCGAATATCCTAAAATCTGGATTCGACATCTCAAATATGAAAATCGGTGATTTTATTGAGGTGGAAGGAGAACTTCAAAAAAATCCGCTGATCAATTGTATGGATATTTTTGTGGATATGCTGAGAATGGCTGATATTTTTGCAGAAAAACCTCAGTTAAACGCAAAGACGCAGGCTAAAGCACAAAAGCAGCAGCAAGATGAAACCATGAAAAAAATCAAATCCTTTGCCAGCGAACTCAAACACAGTGGAACGGTAGATTTCATCTTATCTGATTCGGCAGGGACTGTTGTTTTATCTGCTCAAGAACAGTATCTGTCAAATGATAATATTTCCGAAATTCTCGGTGGACATTTCAAGGTCCTTGGAAAAGTTATTGCAATCTGTGCCGACAAAACAGAAAGCATTGATCTTTTAAGAAAAACAACACTGTCCATTTTCCCACATGATCTTCTCGCTGATATGTTTTCATATCTTCAAAATGAAGACATGAAGCAATACAATCTCCCTGAATTAAAGACGGAAATCTCAGGGCCTGCCGTAATTGTTATCCCTGTTGCCATTTATGCATGACGGTAAATATTTTCGGCTTATATCCGTCCATTTATAGAGAACTCCCACGATTACAAGCACTTGCCCGCTTGCAAATCGTGGGAGTTCTCTTTATACCATCTTAAAATGCTTCAGCGCTTCCACAATGGCATCCTCTTTTTTCCTTCGGACACTCGGGTTGTTTGGCATTTTAGGATTTTGGCTTATTGTATCCCTACCTTTGTTCTTCGTCAACAATAAAGCCGCTGACAGTCTGTCTCTCGCAGAATCCATCAGCAGGCTCACGATTCTTCAATACTCCCAGACGCAAAAAATCGGCACCCGCTTTTCAGCGAGTGCCGATTTTGTTACCCTATAGTGCGCTTTGATTTTTGGCGTAAGTGGCGTAAGTTTGGCGTAAATCCGCTTTTGCGCGCTCCAAAAATCAAGGATTCATGCGGTTTTTAGGCAGTTATTAGTACATGCCGCCCATGCCGCCCATATCACCGGCAGGTGCTGCAGGTGCCGGAGGTTCCGGCAGATCTGCAACCAAGCTCTCGGTGGTCAGGACCATTTCTGCAACAGATGCTGCATTTTCCAGAGCAGAACGAGTGACCTTGGTGGGGTCAACGATGCCAGCAGCGATCATATCGTCCACAAAGACCTCATTCTGCGCATCGAAGCCGTAGTTGGGCTTATTGGCAGAAATGATCTTGTCGATGATGACACTGCCTTCCAGACCGGCATTCTTAGCGATCTGGCGCAGAGGAGCTTCCAGAGCCTTCAGGACGATCTTGGCACCGGTGCGCTCGTCGCCTTCCAGCGTGTCGCACAGCTCACGCACAGCGGGAATCGCATTGATGGGAGCAGTACCGCCGCCGGCAACGACGCCTTCCTGAACAGCAGCCTTGGTTGCGTTCAAAGCGTCCTCGATGCGCAGCTTCTTATCCTTCATCTCAACTTCAGTGGCAGCACCGACCTTGATGACGGCTACGCCGCCAGCCAGCTTTGCCAGACGCTCCTGCAGCTTCTCACGGTCGAAATCGCTGGTAGCGACCTCAATCTGGCTGCGGATCTGAGAAATACGGGCTGCGATCGCATCCTTGTCACCTGCACCGCCCACGATGGTGGTGTTCTCCTTGGTGACCTTGACCTGACGTGCATGGCCCAGCATCTGGACAGTAGCGTCCTTCAGCTCATAGCCCAGATCGGAGGAGACTACGGTGCCGCCGGTCAGAATGGCGATATCCTGCAGCATTTCCTTGCGGCGGTCGCCAAAGCCGGGAGCCTTGACAGCGGCCACGTTCAGGGTGCCGCGCAGGCGGTTGACGATCAGGGTGGACAAAGCCTCGCCCTCGATATCCTCAGCCACGATCAGCAGCTTCATACCATTCTGCATGACCTGCTCCAGCAGGGGAACCAGATCCTGAATCACGCTGATCTTCTTATCGGTGATCAGGATGGCGGCATTGTCCAGAACAGCCTCCATCTTATCGGTATCGGTGACCATATAAGGGGTCAGGTAACCGCGGTCAAACTGCATGCCTTCCACGATCTCGTTGTAGGTCTCAGCAGTGGTCTTGTTCTCCTCGATGGTGATGACGCCGTCAGAGGTAACTTTTTCCATTGCCTCAGCGATCAGGCGGCCGATCTCGGGATCACCGGCAGAAATGGTGCCGACGCGGGCGATATCGTTGCTGTCCTTCACCTTCTGGCTGTGTGCCTTGATGGTCTCAACAGCCTTGGCAACAGCCTTGCTCATGCCGCGGCGGATATCCATGGGGTTTGCACCGGCGGTGACATTCTTCATGCCCTCGGTGACCATAGCCTGTGCCAGAACGGTTGCAGTGGTGGTGCCGTCGCCTGCTGCATCGTTGGTCTTGGTGGCAACTTCACGCACCAGCTGTGCGCCCATGTTCTCAAACTCGTCCTTCAGCTCGATCTCCTTGGCAATGGTCACGCCATCGTTGGTGATGACCGGTGCGCCGAACTTTTTGCCCAGCACCACATTGCGGCCCTTGGGGCCCAGGGTGATCTTAACGGTATTTGCCAGGGTGTCGATACCGGCACACAGTGCCTTGCGGGCGTCCTCGCCCTGCTTGATCTGCTTAGCCATAATCAAATCGCTCCTTTAAAGCTCAATTTCTTAATACAGAGGGGGCTGTGCTCAGTCCTCAACGACTGCCAGGATATCACCCTGACGGACGATGGTGCACTCCTCACCGTCCACCTTGACCTCGGTGCCGGAATACTTGCTGGTGAGGACCTTGTCGCCGACCTTAACGGTCATCTTGACTTCCTTGCCGTCCACAATGCCGCCGGGGCCTACAGCGATGACCTCAGCCACCTGAGGCTTCTCCTTGGCACTGCCGGTCAGGATCAGGCCACCCTTGGTGGTTTCCTCGACCTCAACAGTCTTGATAACAACACGGTCTGCAAGAGGAATGATCTTCATAGTTCTTGCCCTCCTATAATAAAATATAATTTAAACTTTGCCATGAACCGGAAGCCTCGTGTGCGCCCTTCCGGTTGCTTAGCACTCCTTTTCTCTGAGTGCTAAGAACATTGTACTCATCTTGACCCGAAAAATCAAGACTTTTTTTGCAATTCTTTATTAACAATTTGTGACGACTCGTTCAATCAACGTATCATCAGCAAAACCTTCCGGATCTCCTTTCTTTCTTCTGCAAAATAAAGGGCCGGAAACCCTGTTTTAAGGCTTCCGACCCTTTGACTGCTCAGGAGATCCTGAAGGCTGAATTTTTTCGCGTCCGGTCAGGTCGCACTCTGTTCGGACCGCTGCGCTGCAAAGCGCTCAAAAGCAGGCTTTGGCAGCAGAATACGGCCAGCCAGCGGCTGTACCTGCACAGTGATCTGCTCCTTGGGCACACACTCACCGTCTGCCGTAGCAACGATAGGCCCGCGGCCATCCACGGCGCGCAGAGAGACCTGCTTTGCCCGCCGGTAGATAAAGTACGGCTCTGCCGCCCTGACCAGCTGACCATTCCGGAAGTGCCCTCCGTTTTTGTACATTCCCAGAAGTTTTGCGATGGTCAAACGGCTCACCTTGCGGATGATATACACATCCAGCCAGCCGTCGTCCGGCTTGGCTTCCGGCGCTGCACGGAAACCACCGCCATAGGTGCGGCCATTGCAGACGGCACACATAAGGCAGTCCACTGTCAGGGTCTCGCCGTCAATGGTGTACTCTACTCTTCGGCCAATATGCCCGCACAGCTGTTCTACGATGGAAAGCGCATAGGCCGCTTCGCCGCCGCACAGCGGGATGCGCCGGAACTTCGGGATGCCGTAGGCGACCTGCGCATCCAGACCGGCAGCGCAGATGGTGGCCGAAAGACCGAGACTGGTCTGCATCAGGTCAATGGCGACCGGCCCGCCTGCAAGCTGGGCGTCCAGATCCAGAAATTCCGCTTTTGTGCCAAAAGTACGCAGAAAATCATTGCCGCTGCCATAGGGCAGGCAGCCCACAGCCGCATTTTCAAACCCATAGACGCCGGTGAGGGCTTCATTGAAGGTGCCATCGCCGCCTGCTGTATAGATGCGGAGCTGCTCCCCTGCCTGCCGGGCCTGTCGGGCTGCGGCATTGGCAAGCTCCCGGGCGTGGCCTGCGTGGGCAGTGATCCGAATGGTATATTCTCCCCTGGCAAGACCGGCCCGCGCCGCAGCCGCATCGATCTGCCGCGGCAGAGCACGGGTACAGTCTGCCTTGCCGGCAGCGGGGTTCAAAAGAAATAAAGTGCGCATGAACTTCCTCCTGCAATTCTGTTTTTCAGATACACCCTGATTCTATGATAACAGAAAACCAGCAGGTTGCAAGATGCATTTTTACTTAGCAGGACGGCGGGGAAGCCACTACTGTCCAATTTTTACATGGTTACGGTTTCATCCTCCCGCAGGATGATAGAGCCATCAGCCGAGCAGTCCGCTGTCCAATGCTGGCCGGTATTGGCTGTGCCGGAGGCAATGCGGTCTGCAAGGGCTTGCTCTACTGCCCTGTCCACGGCGCGGCGCAGTTCCCGGGCACCATAGGCTGACCGTGCCTTTGCCGCCAGTGCCCTGCCCACCTGAGGCGTATGGTGCAGCTGATAGCCACTGCCTGCTGCACGCTGTTCCAGCTGGCAGAGCAGTTTTTCCGCAATGGCGCACAGGCTGTCATCTGCCAGCGGACGGAACACGATCATTTCATCCAGACGGCCTGCCAGTTCTGGCCGGAACCACTTTTTCGCTTCCTCAACGGCCTGCGCCGACTGCTTTTCAAATACGGCTTCACTGCCCGCAGCAAAGCCCAGCGGAGCGCTCTGACCCGCCAGAAAGCGCGCGCCAAGGTTGGATGTGAGCAGCACGATGGTGTTGCGGAAATCCGCTTTTCGCCCCATGGCATCGGTGAGCTGCCCATCCTCCAGGATCTGCAGCAGGATGTTCTGGATATCCGGGTGGGCCTTTTCGATCTCATCAAACAGGACCACGCTGTAGGGGCGGCGGCGCACGGCCTCGGTAAGCTGCCCGCCCTCATCATGGCCCAGATAGCCCGGCGGCGCACCCAGCAGCCGGGCAGCGGTGTGCTGCTCCTGATACTCCGACATATCAAATTTAAGCAGGGCTTTTTCGCTGCCGAACCAGCTGACCGCCAGCGCCCTGGCAAGGGCCGTTTTGCCAACGCCGGTGGGGCCAAGGAACAGCATGGCTCCTATGGGCCTTCCCGGCTCCCCAAGACCGGTACGGCTGCGGCGGATGGCCCCTGCCACGGCAGCGACTGCGCGGCTCTGCCCGACGATCTCCTCGTTCAGGCGCTGTTCCAGCTTTTCCAGCCGTTCCCGTTCCTGCTCTCCAACGCGCTCTGTGGGCACGCCGCTGGCCTGTGCCACTACATGGGCGATATCATCCGGGGTCAGCACGGGCTGGGGCTGCTTTTCCCGTTCCGCACGGATGCGTGCCGCTGCGCAGGCTTCATCCACAAGGTCGATGGCCTTATCCGGCAGAAAACGCCCCGGCAGATACCGTACCGAGAGTTCCACTGCCGCCTGCAGGGTCTCCTGCGGAAGCTTTACGTTGTGATAGCGTTCGTAGCGCGGGGCCAGACCGCTGAGGATATCGACGGCCTGTGCAGGCGTAGGCTCCTCCACCTGCACCTTGCCGAAACGGCGTTCCAATGCAGCGTCCTTCTGGATATGGGTGCGGAATTCCTCGGTGGTAGTGGCACCGATCATCTGCAATTCTCCACGTGCCAGTACCGGCTTTAAAATGCTGGCTGCATCAATGGCACCTTCCGCTGCACCGGCACCTACAATGGTATGGAATTCGTCCACGAACAGGATGGCACTGCCGTCCCGGACCAGTTCTTCCAGCAGGTTTTTGAATCGCTCTTCAAAATCGCCGCGGTATTTTGTGCCTGCCACAAGGCTGGCCATATCCAGTGCCAGAAGACGGCGCCCCTTGAGCGCGCGCGGCACGCGGTCCCCGGCAATGCGCTGGGCAAGACCCTCTGCCAACGCCGTCTTGCCAACGCCCGGCTCCCCCACCAGACAGGGGTTGTTTTTCTGACGGCGGCATAAAATCTCTACCATGCGGTCCAGCTCCGCCTCCCGGCAGAACACCGGGTCCAGCTCCCGTTCTGCGGCGCGGCGGGTCAGATCACGGCAGTATTTATCACTGGCCCGGCTGCCGCGTGGTGCACCGGCTGCCGCCCGTGTCTGGTATGGCAGGACGAACTGCCCGGACAGCTGGCGGCATTCTCTCACAGCCTCTGTGAGCTGCAGCCCCATGGACGCCAGCAGCACGCCTGCCGTGCAGCCATCATCCTCCAGCATCGCGCAGAGCAGATGCTCCGGCTCGGCACGGTTCAGGTGAGCGTTCTGCGCCCCGATGATGGCATAGTCCATGGTACGCCTGAGATCCGGTGCAAGGTCATGGCGGTCCAGATGCAGAGCCGGGGCGCGGCGGGTCTGAGCCAGTTGACGGCGCACTTCCGGCTCACAGATCTGTTTGCCTGCCAGAAACCGCGCTGCTGCGCCCTGATCCTGCTGCAGGATCGCCAGCAGCAGATGGCTGGTATCTGCCTTTTCGCAGCCCAGGTTCCCGGCAAGCTCCACTGCACTGCGCAGCAGTCTGTCCGCCTCATGCGAAAAGCCCTTGTAACCGCCAAAGCCCATTTTTTCCCAGATGCTCATTTGCCTGCTCCTTGCTGAAAAAATTCGTTTGCATAAGAAGTATAGCCCCAAAGCACCGAAAAAAATCAGTCGTTTGTGTCGGGATGGGAAAAGCAAAGAGGAGATACCGGTGTGGCATCTCCTCTTTGGCAGATCATGTTCAGTTCATTTCAGCCAGAGCCTTTTTCAGGTTCTTTGCGATCTGATCCGGGCAGCTGGTGCTGCGGAAGCCGCATTTCACATCCTCAAAGCGCTCTATGACCTGTTCGGCCTTCATGCCGCGAACGATGCTGCAGATGCCCTTCAGGTTGCCGTTGCAGCCGCCGATGACTTCCATGCTCTCAATGGTGTGGTCATCGTTCAGTACAAAGTTGGTCTGCTTGGAGCAGGTGCCGCTGTTCGGGAAGCTGAATTCCTTGCTCATAGTTCAAAAACCTCTCTTTTTGACAGACATTCCGACGGTATTCGTCTTCATTTATTATAGGCCGGTCTGTTGGAATGTCAATGTGACCTGCTGCACGGTCATACATCGATTCCACGGCGCTGGTGGGCCAGTTCCAGAATACGGGCGATCTGATCCTCCTCTGTGGTGCAGGTACCCACCGGGTGCGGCACCTTGTGGTTGGCCCCGTGGAAGTCGGTGCCGCCCGTGTGGATAAGGCCGTACTGCTCGCACAGCGCCGCACACTCAGCCTTGTCCTCCGGGCTGTTGCGGGGATGCTCCACCTCGATGCCGTCGATCATTCCCTCTTTGGCAAGCTGGCGTACCAGCGGCATGCTTTTGTAAACGGTCGGGTGTGCAAATACCACCACCGCACCGGCTGCCTTGGCTGTGGCAAGCACCTCCTGTACCGAAGGATACTTTACCTGATGCAGTACCACGCCGCGCGGCTCCCAGCCAAAAAGGTAACTGTACAGCCTGCCATATACGGCATCGCACAGGCCCAGCTGATGCAGCGCCTCCATAATGCCGCTTTTGAACAGTACACCGCTGTCTTTTGCGTATTCCAGTGCCTGTTCCGTGCGGAACTGCGGATACAGCGCTTCAATTTCCTTTGCGCTTTGCAGACCGCACTCGTTGCGGCGCTGGCGCAGGATGTCGCAATGCTCCCTCAACTCCCGGCTTTCCGGGTCCGGGTAATAGCACAGCAGGTGCACCCGGTGACGATGCTCGTGGTCGTAGCCGGTGAGCTCAGCCGCCGGGAGCAGATGCACCCCGTCCTGCACCGGGTGCTCATAGCAGTAATTTACACTGAGCAGGGTATCATGGTCGGAAATGGCCATGGTGTCCAGACCCACCCGTGCCGCCATGAGCGGCAGACGGTGGATGGGCACCGAGCCATCGGAACAGGTAGAATGATTGTGAAGATCGCCGGGCATAGAAATTGAAACCTCCATGAAAACCCCCTCAGCCGCCTGCGGCGTCAGCTCCCCCGAGGGGGCTTTTCTTTTGCCAAATGCTTTTTATCCGCAAAAGCTGCCGTGCTCCGTTCTGCTAAAAAGCTCTCCCTTTCGGGAGAGCTGGCATTGCGAAGCAATGACTGAGAGGATCTTTATTAGTTCTTATAGAAATTGATCAGGCAGCCATCTGCCAGGATCTTGCGCTCGTCGGCGGTCAGCGGGGCCATATACAGGCTGAACTCCTTGACGGAATCGCCCAGCACATAGGCCTTGATGTCCTGCAGATCGCCCTTGAGCGCTTCGCGGACGTTGGGGATGAACACATAATCGCCCAGACCGAAGGGCGTTGCGCCCACCAGCTGCAGCGGCAGCATACCCCAGTTGATGAGGTTGGAGCGGTAGCGCTTGGTGGCATACTCGGTGACGATGTTGGCCCCGGCACCCAGCACGCGCTGACAGCTGGCAGCCTGCTCACGGGCAGAACCATCGCCGGGCTTGACCGCAAAGATGGTGGATGCGATCTGCACATCATCCCATGTCAGGGCCTCGCAGCCGGGCACTTTGTGCAGCTGAGCCAGCACCTCGGCGCTGCCCTCGCCTGCACGGCGGGCCTTTTCCTCAGCCTGCACAGCCTTGGCACGGCCCACGTACTCCGGGTCCTTGCGGCTGAGGGTGAACTCTGCCAGACCCAGCGGATTGGAGCGGAAGGACGAGGTCTCGCCGGAGGGGATGAGCTCGTCCGTGGTGGTAACAGGATCGGTGATGTAGGAAGCTACCTTCAGCAACAGATTCTTGCCCAGCGGTGCGATCTCGGGCCAGTCCTTGATGTTGGGGCCCAGCTTGAGCAGTGCATCGTAATCGCCCTTGCCAAAGCCCTGATACACGCGGGTATTGTAGCTGGAAGGATCGTACTGATACTCAGGCACAGTGGGATCATAATCAATGTCGGTGGCCGGGGTCAGGATGCCGCCGTTGGCCGTGGTGGCTGCAATGCTGCGGGCATCCATCAGTGCTACGCCGGAAAGCTGGCCGTTGCCAGGCTTGGAGCCCTCACGGCTGGGGAAGTTGCGGGTGGTATGGCGGATGGACAGCGCGCCGTTTGCGGGCACATCGCCTGCGCCGAAGCAGGGGCCGCAGAAAGCCGTGCGGATGGTTGCACCGCTTGCCATCAGGTCGCTGATCACGCCGGTGCGCACCAGCTCCATCATGATCGGCTGGCTGCCGGGGTACACACTGAGTGCGTAGTCGCCGCAGCCGCCGGTATGGCCCTTGAGGATGGAGGCTGCCTCATAAATGCTGTCGTAAAGACCGCCTGCACAGCCTGCAATGACACCCTGATCCACACGCAGCTTTCCATTCTCGATCTTGCTGCACAGGTCAAGGCTGACATCCTTGCGGCCGATGAGCTTCTGCACATCCTGTTCGCAGGCGTGGAGGATATCCTCAAGGTTTGCGTTCAGTTCTTCAATGGTGAATGCATTGGAGGGGTGCATGGGCAGTGCGATCATCGGGCGGATCGCAGACAGATCCACTTCCACCACGCCGTCATAGTAGGCCAGATCCGCCGGGGCCAGCTTTTTATAGTCGGCAGCGCGGCCGTGCACAGCAAGGAAGCGATGGGTGGTCTCGTCTGTCTCCCAGATGGAGGACAGGCAGGTGGTCTCGGTGGTCATCGCATCGATGGCATTGCGGGTATCCTGACGCAGGGACGCAATGCCGGGGCCAACGAACTCCATGACCTTGTTCTTGACGTAGCCGCTCTTGAACAGCTTGCCCACCAGTGCGATCGCTACATCGTGGGGGCCGCAGCCTGCGGGCAGAGAGCCGGTGAGGTAGATGGCCACGACGCCCGGGCGGGCAACATCATAGGTGCGGCCCAGCAGCTGCTTTGCCAGCTCGCCGCCGCCCTCGCCAATGGCCATGGTGCCCAAAGCGCCATAGCGGGTGTGGGAGTCGGAGCCCAGGATCATTTTGCCGCAGCCCGCAAACTTTTCGCGCATGTACTGATGGATGACTGCAAGGTGCGGGGGCACAAAGATGCCGCCGTACTTTTTAGCAGCGGACAGTCCAAAGCGGTGGTCATCCTCGTTGATGGTGCCGCCCACAGCGCACAGGCTGTTGTGGCAGTTAGTAAGCACATACGGAATGGGGAATTTCTCCAGACCGGATGCGCGGGCCGTCTGGATAATGCCCACAAAGGTGATGTCATGGCTGGCCATGGCGTCAAACTTGATCTTCAGGTTATCGGCATCGCCGCTGGTGTTATGGGCCTGCAGAATGCTGTAAGCCATGGTACCGGTCTTTGCATTTGCAACGGCTGCTGCATCAAAGCCTTTTGCGGCCAGCGCGGCAGATGCATTGCCGTCTGCCGGCACCCACTCCCCGCGGGCATAGTATGCACCGCCGGTGCTGCACTTGATCATATCCAACATCTCGATTCGCCTCTCTTTTTGATTTTCCCGCCCTCTGTTGCGGGCACTGCCCCGGCAGAACGGTACACCGTCTGATCTGCCCTATCCTGCCGCACTGCCAAAGCAGGCGGCGACGGCCCCAAAGCCGTGTTTGAATATTATTATAGCATGAAACGCCGGAAAGAAAAAGCACTTTTTTCAAATGAACTGTGAAGGGAGGATGAAGAGACGGACTCTGCGCCGCTCTCTCCCCTCGTCCGGCACAAAAGAAACAAGCCCGAACTGCTGCAAAACAGCCCCTGCAAAAAATGAGACAGGCTTTCCCGAAAAGGATCGCCTGTCTCGTTGTCAGATATTTCCATCCCGAAGCATTGCCAGAAATTCCGCCTCGGTCAGAACGGGAATCCCGAGTGTCTGTGCCTTCGTCAGCTTGGAACCCGCCGCAGCACCAGCCACAACATAAGCCGTCTTTTTGGAGACGGAGCCGCTGGCCTTGCCGCCATTTTTCACGATCAGAGCCTCGGCTTCGTTGCGGGAAAGCGATTCCAGCGTACCCGTGACCACCAGCGTTTTGCCTGCCAGCTTATCGCCTTTCGGTTCGCCCTTCCACTGCATGTTCAAGCCGGCATCTGCCAAGCGGTGCACAAGATCGGTGGTGCCTTCTTTTGCAAAAAATTCTACTACGCTTTGTGCCATCACGCCGCCAAATCCGTCGATCTCGCTGATCTTCTCCACGGTGGCTTCCCGGAGGGCCTGCAATGTTCCAAAATGCTCCGCCAGCAGAGCTGCTGCCTTGTCACCGATGTTGCGGATGCCAAAACCGAACAAAAGCTTATCCAGATTATTCTGCTTGGAGCGTTCGATCGCGCTCAAAAGATTTTCTGCGCTTTTCTCCTTGAATTTGTCCAGCATCAAAAGCTGTTCCCGGGTCAGAGTGTAGATATCCGCAGCAGAATGCACCATATCCTTTTCCACCAGCTGAGTGGCAACAGCCGTGCCAAGGCCCTCAATATCCATAGCATCCCGGGATGCAAAGTGGATGATATTGCGCAGCGCCTGTGCCGGACATTCGGGGTTCACACAGCGCAGAGCCGCTTCATCTTCCAGATGAACGACCGGTGCGCCGCAGGAAGGACAGACAGTTGGCATTTCGTAAGGCTGCGCATCCTCTGCATGGCGGGTGACACCGATCACTTCCGGGATGATATCGCCAGCCTTGCGCACCTGAATGGTATCGCCGATGCAAAGACCAAACTGATGGATAAAATCTTCATTGTGCAGCGTTGCGCGGGCAACCGTGGTGCCTGCCAGAAATACGGGGTCAAAGCAGGCAGTCGGCGTCAGCACACCGGTGCGGCCCACTGCGACCTCAATGCTGCGCAGCGTAGTTTCTTTGACCTCCGGCGGATACTTGAAAGCGATCGCCCAGCGCGGAAATTTGTTGGTGGAGCCCATCAAATCACGCTGTGCAAAGCTGTTTACTTTTATAACAGCACCATCCATATCAAAGTCCAGCTTTGCACGGTTCTGCCCGATCTGCTCGATCTCTGCAATGGCCTGCTCAATATCATGCACCACATGATAACGCGGCGACACCGGCAACCCCAGACTCTTGAGATAGTCCAGACTTTCCGAATGCTTTGTGAGGGTTTTACCGCGGATCTGCTGCACATTAAAAATAAAAATAGAAAGCCCCCGGCTGCCGGTTATTTTGGCGTCCTTCTGACGCAGGGAACCGGCAGCAGCATTGCGCGGATTTTTGAAAGGCGCAGCGCCCTGCAGCTCCTGCTCTGCGCAGAGCTTCTGGAACGCTCCGTGCGGCATATACACTTCACCGCGCACTTCCAGAAACTCTGGTGCATTCTTCAATTTTTTGGGAATGCTGCGAATGGCACGGACATTGGCTGTAACGTCTTCGCCTACTACGCCATCGCCGCGGGTGGAGGCACGAACCAGCTCACCATCCTCATATTCCAAGCTGCAGGAAAGACCATCGATCTTGATCTCGACCACATACTCCGGTTCTGCGCCCGCTTCGCGCACACGGCGGTCAAAGTCGCGCAGTTCATCATACGAAAAAGCATCCAGAAGGCTCTCCATTTTGACCGTGTGGGTCACCTTGGGCAATTTGCTGCTGGCGGTACCGCCCACCTTCTGCGTAGGAGACGACGCCGTTACCAGCTGTGGAAACTGTGCTTCCAGCGCTTTCAGCTCCCGGGTCAGGGCATCATACTCAAAATCTTCCAGTTCCGGTGCATCCTGATCATAATAAAGACGATTGTTTTTTTCAATGATCGTTCGCAGTTCTTCCACGCGCTGCTTTGCCTGTTCCAACTCCAAAAAATCCACTCTCCCGCTCTCCGACTTTTCCTGCGCTGCATTCCAGACTTGTTGGCTGGACGATGCTGCAGCACAGGCTTCATTTTTGTTAGTATACCACATTTTTCCGCCCTCTGCAAAGGAATACGGTTTGTATAGATCATTTATCCATCACAGTTGAAATCGGTTTCATTTTACTTTTTTGGTTGATTTATAATCAATCAGGTGGAGATACTCTTTGTTGAATAGCGTAAATTTAATACGCATTATCGCATTATTTTTGCTGAATCTTTCATTGGATTTCCAGCAATTGCAAGAGACTTTCTCGGTCAAATCTGCAATGGAGGATGTGAGCACACTCCTCCGTTCACGCCATAAAAAAGAGCTGCCCTCCCGATCCCTCGAGAGAACAGCTCCATGGTATTGACTTTATGCACCTTTCTTTGCATTCCGCTTGATAATCCGTATGACGCTTTTTACCAGCACTGTTTTTGTATGTAACACTTGCGGCGCTTCCAGTGCTAATGATTGTGTCAGGTCTCCACCGGTTTTCACGGTGCGATTTTCTCGCCTTGTCCAGCAGGCTCTCTTTCTCATTTGTTGCAGCACCAGCATGGCTGCTCTTGCTCCTCCGGTACGAAGCATACTCTTCTGCCGAGTAAAAGTAGTGGTAAACGTTCTTTCCGCCCCTGTTGCCCACCAGCTCGCGGGCATAGTACCGGTGGTCGTCCCGCTCGGCACCTTTCTGGCCGTGCGCAAGGTATTCCCAGTAATCCATTTTGAAAAAACTCCTCCTTTTCTTTTTCTGTGTTTTTCCGGCCATCAACAACTTTCTTTTACAGCCGGTTGCTTTTATCCACGGTTCCGTGCTATACTGGCTTTAACAGCTTTTGTTTGTAAGGAAAGGAATGAAAAACATGGCAACGATCACCTGTCCTGAATGCGGTAAAAAGCTCCATATCACAGATTCCAGACGTGATTTTGCGTTCTGCGAGTATTGCGGTACCAAAATCGAAATTGCGCCTTTTGTCCGCAATGCGGCAGAACATTCCGAGCCTGCGGAACCAGCGGAAAAAAGAGATTGCGGACATACTGCCGCAGATGTCGCATATCGCCTCGTCGATGCTTTCGCTTCTCCATTTGAAGAGCGGCGTACCAAAAAGCGTGCCGAGGAAGAACGCAAACGGCGTGAGGCAGAAGCAGCCGAGCGCAAAAAACAGGAGCAGCAGGCACGCGAAGAAGCCGACGCCCGTGCCTATGCAGAATACCGTTCTGCTCAGAACGAAAAATACGCCCGTCAGGTTGGCAAGTCTGTCGCCAAAGCCATCAACTATTACAGAGCTAATACCCAAAAATGCCTCATTGCCGGCGGTCTTGTTCTGGTTCTTCTAATTTCGGCGGGTGTCTCTTCGTCAAACAGCAAACAGCATGCACAGGAACAGGCAGCTCATAGTGCCGAGCTTGCCAGACTGGAAGAGGAGCGTGTTGCCAATTCCCACCTTGCAATGGGTGAAGTTATGATGCCTGTCATCTCGGATTACAGTGATTACCGCAATGTTGTCAAGCAGCTGAAAGATGCCGGCTTTATCAATGTTACAGCCGAAGGCAAAGGCGACATGATCCTCGGGATTTTTGAAACCGAGAACGACGTTATTGAAATCACGGTCGATGGCGCCCCGGACTTCAAAGAAGAGACATGGTATCCCATGGACATTCCCATCGTCATTTTGTACCACAGCTTCTATTCTTCCAGTAGCTCATCTGATTCTTCTCAGGAAACCGCAGTTGCAGAAACCACTGAAGAAGAACTCTGCTACGGAGCCGAAAGTTCCGAGTACAGCGAGTGCTATTGGGTCATGCCTTCTTCTGGTATCGTCCGCTATTTCCTCAAAGCGCCGGACTCCTACGCTGCAGGCATCACTGGTCGCATCACGTCGGGCAATGCAAAAAGCGGCTATAAAGTCCACTTCAACTACCTCAACGGCTGGGATGAAACAATTACTGTAACGGACGATGGCCTCCAGGTTACCCGTTCTGATGGCACTGATGGCTCTTATACCATTCCACGCACTTCAGATTTCATTCAATCCTCCTACGACGGCCCCGTTTCCGATATCCCCGAGGGCGTCGACATGAACCAATATGTTGAGGAACAGATGGCTGCATATGGGATCGAAGCATCTTCGGATACAACCGAACAGAGTTCCTCAACTGCTTCTAAATCCACTTCCGGTGAAGAAGATACAGCTCTCGGCTATGTCATGAACACGGGAAGTTATCGTGTTTATTACTACATTGACTTTGCGAACCATGAGGTTTACTATTTTGCCCACGGAAACGGCGACGAAACAGCCATGAGAGCTAAAATTGTTTCTGGCAGTTTCAAAGACGGCATTACTATTCATTTTAGTTATGACCGTGGTTGGGACGAGCAAATCAGTTTTTCTAAATATGACATGAGTTTAACTGACGGAAATGGCTATACTTATTCGTTCAGCAAAGCTCCAGCAGGAGCTGTCAAGCAAATTCTCAGCACCAAAACTGTAATCAAGTAATCACTCAAACGCATCCCGGTTCACCTTGTAACTTACATACGCATCCATCATAGCGGCAACCGCATCGATCTTCTGGTCATACCTCTGTTTCAGAAGCTTGCGGTTGCCGTTTGTGTCTTCCAGCGTAATGCAGTTGCCCATGGCAAATTGCATTAGCGCTTCGTCAAACAACAGCTTCCTCTGTTCGCTCAGCTTCTTCAGCTCACCCAGCGGCACGCTCTCGGTCTTTGCGCCCTGTATCACCTTTTCAATGCCGTACTCGCCGTTCTCTCTGGCCCACCGCTCCACAAAGTCCTTTGCATTATTGTAGGGATCGTAGCCAAAGCACCGCACATCGTACCGGCTTTGCTCAATAAAGGCGTCAAGGTCGTCGTAAACTTCCATCATGTCCAGCACGGTGCCTTCCATCACGGCCAGCGTCCCCTCCCGCATGAACTCGTCATATTTCTGGCGCATGGACTGCGGCAGCTTCGAGAGGGTGCAGCCAAGAAAGCGGAGATGGACGAATATGCTCTCAAGCGAATCGTTGGTCATAAAATCGATGACCTTACTGAGCGTGTTTACACTAGGCGTACCGTCGAATGGCTCATCAGCGAGCTTGATAAGATTCCCTGATGTTCTAGCACCAATCCAGCACCGGGTCGAAATATTACAATTCGAGCCACGGTTTCTTCCATATATTTCTATTTATGGTTATGCACTTTTCATTCACAATTTTTCTTTTTTAAAATGCAGAAAACTCCAGTCAGTTCATGTATTTTTTGCGTCAAAACGTAAAAAAGAGCTACCCTCTCGATCCCTCGAGAGAACAGCTCCATGGTATTGACTTTATAAATATCAGATAGAAATGGTGTTGCACACGTCCATCAGCACCGGGTCAAGCGTCTTGGTCATTTCAAGAGCTTCATCCACCGGATAGTCCACCAGCTTTTCGCCTTTCATACCAACGATACGGTTATACTTGCCCTGCTCCAGCAGACAGACAGCGTGATAGCCCATTGCAGACGCATTCACGCGGTCACGCAGGGTGGGAGAACCACCACGCTGGACATGACCCAGAATCGTTGCACGGGAATCAATGCCGGTACGGGCCTGGATCTCGTTTGCGATCTCCTGCGCATGGCCGACGCCCTCGGCCACGATGATGATGAAATGACGCTTGCCGGTCTTCTGGGTCTCTGCGATCTTATCCAGAATATCGCGCTGCATGTCGAACTCTTTCTCCGGCAGCAGAACAGCCATAGCACCGGAAGCGATGGCCACGTTCAGTGCAATGTAACCGGCATTGCGGCCCATGACCTCGACCACACTGCAGCGGTCATGGCTCTGGGTGGTGTCGCGCAGCTTATCGATCATTTCCAGCGCGGTATTCATCGCAGTATCGTAGCCGATGGTATAATCCGTGCAGGAAATATCGTTATCGATGGTGCCGGGCAGGCCGATCATCGGGATGCCGCGGTGGGCCAGCTCACGAGCGCCGCGGTAAGAACCATCACCGCCAATGACCACCAGTGCATCGATCCCCAGCTCGCGGCATTTCTCAGCACCCTTGTCCTGACCTTCCTTGGTCTTGAACTCCAGGCAGCGGGCAGTGTAAAGGATCGTACCGCCTGCAGAAATGATGTTCGAGACACTGCGCAGGTTCATTTCAAAGCATTCGCCGTTCAGCAGGCCGTTATAGCCGCGCTGAATGCCGATCATACGGTAACCCTTATGCAGGCCGGTACGGACTACGGCGCGCACAGCAGCGTTCATGCCGGGAGCATCACCGCCGCTTGTCAACACACCAATCGTTTTGATCTGCTTTTCCATACGAGAGATTCCCTCCAATTTTGTCTTCATTTACCCAGTAATATCACAGCGCTCTCCATTTCAACGCTGCTCAGAGCACTTCACTTGCCTTGAATCATTATAACACAAACGCTCCGTTTTGAAAACATTCTGCCTGTTAAGATTCGTGCACAGAAATGTCATTTTGTTGCAATATTGTCTGTGCCGACCAGTCTTTCCAGTTCTTCAAACAGCAGCGGATGGCCGGAAGTGTAAAGATGACGCGGCACCTGCAGATACTGCTTGGTGTCCATCAGGTACAGAAGCACCGGCATATCTCCATCGAAAATATGCAGAAGATTTACCACCTTTGCATATTCCCTGCTGCTGCGGGACGGCACACGGATATAGAGTTTTTTTGCAGCCTTCCGCATCGGGTCCGGGCGGCCCTTGTCCGGCCGGGAGGGATCATAGCTTTCAATGGGGACAACACTCTCTGCCAGCAGCTTGGAGGCTTCGTCCTCTCGCACAGAAAGTTTGCCATCGATCACGACGACCGCGTTTTCGTGCAGTGAATCGCGGAAGGTGTCCAGCACTCTGGGGAACACGATCACCTCCATCGTACCGGTCAGGTCTTCCACACTGGTAAAGGCCATCATGCTGTTGGACTTGGTGGTCATCATGCGGCTTTTTACCACTGCACACACGATGCGCACCCTTTCGCCGTCCTTCACATGGGCATCCTCGCCGGTCAGATCCTTGATGGAGTGGGACGCGATCCGCGCCGACTGCTCACGGTAGGCGTCCAGCGGATGGCCGGACAGGTACAGGCCGCTGACATCCTTTTCCTGCTGCAGCAGCTCCTTGTGGCTGTATTCCGACAGCTGTTTGATCTCATAGCTGTCCGCAGATGCTTCGTCCCGCGCTTCCCCGCTCATGACCGAGAACAGATCCAGCTGGCCGTCCAGATTGCGCCGGGAGTCTGTTTCGATGCTTTTCAGAATGCCTTCCACCGCCTCCACCTGACTGTGGCGGTTGCTGCCC
This sequence comes from Faecalibacterium sp. 3, assembly GCF_048323735.1. Classification (NCBI taxonomy): domain Bacteria; kingdom Bacillati; phylum Bacillota; class Clostridia; order Eubacteriales; family Oscillospiraceae; genus Faecalibacterium; species Faecalibacterium sp. 3. The sequence continues at coordinate 2,092,597 of NZ_JBLWFN010000001.1, read as the reverse complement.
ATATGGTCAAAGGCACCGGCCTTGATCAGGCTTTCGACCGCCCGGCGGTTCAATTCTGTACCATGCATCCGCTTGCAGAAATCGTACAAGCTGGTGTAGGGCTTATTCTGCCGCTCTCTGACCACATTCTCAATAAGGTTGCGGCCCACGTTCTTGACCGCGTTCAGTCCAAAACGGATCTGACCGTTGTCATCTGCCGTAAATCCGCCGTTTGAAACATTCACGTCCGGCGGCAGCACCTTAATTCCAAGCCGTGCACACTCACCGGAGTACTCGATGACTTTATCGGTGTTGTCCAGCACGCTGGTCAGCAATGCAGCCATGAATTCGCTGGGGTAATGGCACTTGAGATAGGCTGTCTGAAATGCCACATAGGCATAGCAGGCAGCGTGGCTTTTGTTGAATGCATAGGAGGCAAAGCTGGACATTTCGTCGTAGATCTCGTTTGCCACTTTTTCCGAAATGCCGTTTGCCACACAGCCCGGGCATTCGTTGCCGGGGTCGGTGCAGCCGTGCACAAAGTGCTCACGCTCTGCCTCCATGACAGCATGTTTCTTTTTGCTCATGGCACGGCGGACATTGTCTGCCTGCCCGAACGAGAAGCCTGCCAGCTCACGGAAGATCTGCATCACCTGTTCCTGATACACGATGCATCCGTTGGTCACGTCCAGAATGTGCGCCAGCTGCGGGGTCTTGTAGCTGATCTTATCCGGCTCGTGGCGGTTGCGCAGATAGGTTGGGATGGAGTCCATGGGGCCGGGACGGTACAGGCTGATGAGAGCGATGACATCTTCAAGGTTCTGCGGCTGCAGGCCCACCAGGACCTGCTTCATGCCGGAGGATTCCAGCTGGAACACGCCTTCGGTATCGCCCTGCCCCAGCATCCTGTAGGTGTCCGGGTCGTCATAGTCCAGCTTCTGGACGGAAAATTCCGGGTCATGCTTCTGCACGGCAATTTCCGCATCGCGGATGACCGTCAGGGTGCGCAGACCAAGGAAGTCCATCTTCAGAAGTCCAAGCTCCTCGATCTCGGTCATGTTGAACTGGGTCACGGGCAGGCCATCATTGGTGGCCAGCGGCAGATAGTAGTCCGTAGGCTCCGGGGTAATGACGACGCCCGCCGCATGCGTGGATGCATGGCGGGGCATTCCCTCCACCTTCAGGGCCGTGTCGATCAGCTCCGTGACCTGCGGATCGGTGTCGTACATCCGCTTCAGCTCTGTCGAGACCTCCAGCGCACGCTTCAGGGTCATTTTCAGTTCCATGGGGACCTGTTTTGCCACCGCATCCACCTGCTGATACGGGATCCCCATTACACGGCCGACATCGCGGATGGCGTTGCGGGCGGCCATAGTGCCGAAGGTGACGATCTGTGCCACATGGTCAGCACCGTATTTGCGGTTGACGTAATCAATGACTTCCTGTCGGCGTTCGTAGCAGAAATCCACATCGAAGTCCGGCATGCTGACACGCTCCGGGTTCAAAAAGCGTTCAAAGATCAGATTATAGCGGATGGGGTCGATATCCGTGATGCCCACACTGTAAGCCGCAATGCTGCCTGCGCCGGAGCCGCGGCCCGGGCCCACCGGGATGCCCTGACTCTTGGCGTAGTTGACGTAGTCCCACACGATGAGGTAGTAGTTTGTGTAGCCCATCTTTTTGACCACGCCGATCTCGTAGCTCAGACGGTCTTTGTTGGCCTGCGGTACATCAGGGCCGTAGCGGCGCTCCAGACCTTCCCAGCAGAGCTTTTCAAAAAACGCCTGATTATCCATACCGTTCGGCGCTTTGTAATATGGAATTTTAGTGTGTCCAAAATCAAAATCAAAGTTACACTGTTCGGCAATTTTGGCGGTATTCTCGCAGGCTTCCGGCACCATGGAGAACAGATCATACATTTCGTCTGTCGTTTTGACATAGAACTCGTCGGTCTGGAACTCCATCTTATCCGCATCCTGAATGGTCTTACCGGTCTGGATGCACAGCAGAATGCCCTGCATCTTGGCATCCTCCCTGCGCAGATAGTGGGAGTCGTTGGTGGCTGCCATGGGGATGCCTGTTTCCCGCGCAAGCTTGATGAGCTGCGGCAGAACGATGTTGTCCTCTTTCAGTCCGTGATCCTGCAGCTCAATGTAATAGTTACCCTCGCCGAACAGGTCGCGGTACCACAAGGCGCTGGTTTTGGCGCGCTCATAGTCGCCTGCCAGAATGGCCTGCGGGATCTCACCGGCCAGACAGGCAGACAGGCAGATCAGTCCCTCGTGATACTGCTCCAGCAGCTGCTTATCGATGCGGGGCTTGGAGTAAAAGCCCTCCACAAAAGAGGCCGATACCATTTTGATAAGGTTTTTGTAGCCGGTCTCATTTTTGCACAGCAGGATCAGATGGTTATTGCCATCGATCTTGTTCACCTTATCAAAGCGGGTGCGGGTGGCAACATAGACTTCGCAGCCGATAATAGGCTTGATGCCCGCCTTTTTAGCCGCCTTGTAAAACTGCACGCAGCCGTACATAACGCCATGGTCTGTGCAGGCAATGGCGGTCTGCCCGCACTCTTTTACGCGCTCCATCAGCTGGTCGATGCGGCAGGCACCGTCCAGAAGGCTGTATTCCGTATGGATGTGCAGATGAACGAAGTCCCTTCCAAGACGGTTGTTCTCACTGATCTCGCTCACGCTGTGCCTCCTGTTCCAGATTCTTCCGCAGATTTTCGGCCAACGCCTCCAGTTTCTTCATCCGGTGTGACAGGCCGGATTTGCTCACCGCAGGCTCAAAGCAGCCGCACAGTGCCGTGAGCGAAAGGTCCGGGTACTGCATCCGTTTGGCGGCAGCTTGCTGCAGCACCTCCGGCAAGGTGGAAAGGGCATCCTGCTCTTCCAGAAATCGGATTGCCTTCAGCGTCTGCGCATTGGCGCGGGCCGTTTTGCCGAGGTTTGCGGTGTCGCAGTTGGTCTGACGATTCGTCTGGTTGCGCACCTGCTTGAACGCCTTCTGTGCGTGCATCTCCTCAGCGGCATTCACTGCCCCCATAAAGCTGAGCAGCCGTTCTACATTGGCTCCCGTTTTGACGTAGATCAGGTTCACACCGTTGCGCCGGGTGCGGTGCGGTGCAAACTCATGCTCTGCCAGCAATGCTTCAAAGTCCCGTGCAAGGTTGGTGCGGGAGGTAAGGAACTCCAGATTATATTCCTTCTGCGGATCAATGACCGTTCCACTGCACAAAAAAGCTGCGCCAATGTACGCACTGACGCAGGTCTGGCAGCGGATAAGGCGGGGGTCGATCTGCAGGCTGGTCTCACTGCCGGTGGTGCCGAACAGCTCATGCATCCGGGCCACCTGCTCCGGCGCACGGATGTTGAACTCGTACAAAACGCCGCTGGGCCGCTGCTTTTGCAAAATTTCGCCCTGCACGCCGCAGCGGGCAAACAGCTGCTGTGCCGCCTGCACCGTCTCCTGCTGTTCGGTCTGCACCACAAGGCCCCTGGCATCAAAATATTTGGCAAAGCACGCAATGCCATAGGCCGCCGCACGCACACAGCAATCCTTCTGGATGCTGCGTGCAGCGATCTCCTCCCGCGCACGGGACGCAAAACTACTCATATTTCCTCAATTCTGTCAACGCATGGCATCACGATGCTGCACGCCCGGCTCGTAGCCGAGTGCCGCGCAATACTCCGCGATCTTACGCGCAAATGTAATGGAGCGGTGCTTGCCGCCGGTACATCCCACCGCAATGGTCAGCTGGCTTTTGCCCTCCTTGACGTAAAGCGGCAGTGCATACTGCAAAAAGCTTTCGTAGCGCTTGAGCAGCTCCTGCGCTTCCGGGTGCGACATGACAAAGTCCACCACTTCCTGATCCAGTCCCGTCTTGTGCTTGAGCTCCGGGACATAGAAAGGATTGGGCAGGCAGCGCACGTCCAGCACAAGGTCTGCTTCCGGCGGAATGCCAAACTTGAAACCAAAGGACATCACGGTCAGGCGCATTGCACTTTTTGCTCCGCCATTTTTCACGAACAGGTCGCAGATGCGCTCCTTGTTCTGCGCAGTGGAGAGCAGTGCCGTATTGATGGTATAGTCCGCACGCTCCTGCAGCGGCTTCAAAATCTTGCGTTCCTTTGCAAAGGCCTCCCGCGTGGAAATGCCCTCCGAAATGCTGATGGGATGACGGCGGCGGGTCTCGCTGTAGCGGCGCATGAGCACATCATCCGGGGCATCCAGAAACAGGACCTTATACAGGATCCCCTGCTCGTCCAGTTTATGAAGCGCCTGCTCGATCTCCTCGCTGGTGCGGCAGCCGCGCACATCCATAGAAAGTGCCACCCGCTCCAGCTGGCTGTCGCCTGCTTCCGAGAACGCAGTGATGCTGGGCAGCAGTCCGGCCGGAACATTATCGATGCAGAAAAAGCCGATATCCTCCAGTGCATTCATGGCGACCGATTTGCCTGCACCGGAAAGTCCGCTGACGATCAACAGCTCCATAATTGATATCCCGCTCCTTTTATCTTGGCCAATGTTTTTATTTCACAACACGGATCTCTTTTTCCAGTTCATAGCCGGTCTTTTCCTTCACGATGGCACGAACCTCATCGCAGAGAGCCAGCACATCGGCACAGGTGGCACCGCCGAGGTTGACCACAAAGCCGCAGTGCTTGTCGCTGACGGCGGCACCGCCGTGACGGAAACCGCGCAGGCCGCACTGGTCGATGAGTGCAGCTGCAAAAGCACCTGCCGGGCGCTTGAAGGTGCTGCCGGCGCTGGGCTTATCCAGCGGCTGCTTGTCCACACGCTTTGCCATCAGTTCATCCATTTTTGCACGGATGTCCGCTGCGTTCCCGGGCTGCAGCGCAAACTGCGCCGAAAGGATGCAGCCGCCATTTTCTTCAAAAATGCTGTGGCGGTAGCTCAGATCCAGCTCTGCTGCCGATGCCTGTACGACCTCTCCTTCTGCGGTCAGATACCGCACCACGGTGAGGACATCCTTCATTTCGCCGCCATAGGCACCCGCATTCATATACACTGCACCGCCCACCGTGCCGGGGATGCCGTAGGCAAATTCCAGACCGGACAGGCCGTGTTCCAGCGCAGCCCTGCACAGGGCTGCAAGCCGGACGCCCGCACCGGCTGTCAGCATATTACCTTCAACGGCAATATCGCTGCCCAGTGCAGAAATGTCGATCACCACACCGGCAAAACCCTCGTCCGCAAACAGGATATTGCTGCCGTTGCCCAGCAGATAATAACGGACAGCCTGCTCTTTGCACAGCGCTACCGCACTGCAAAGCTGCTGTTCCGTCTGCGGCTGCACGAACAGCTGTGCAGGGCCGCCGATCTTAAAGGTACAGTGTGCCGCAAGCGGCTCGTTCTCCCGGAACGGGATGCCTGCCTGCAGCAGCTTCTGTTTGAATCGTTCCATAGTGGATAACTCCTAAATCAGTCCATTTTGTCATCCAGACCCAGACGGATCAGCAGCTCACGCGCTGCATTGTAGCCCATCTTTTTCTGGCGGTTGTTGATGGCGGCAGTTTCCAGCACGACAGCCAGATTGCGGCCCGGCGAGACCGGAATGCTGGTGCTGGGGATGCTGACGCCCAGAATATCGTAGTACTCGTTTTCCAGACCGGTGCGCTGGTAGTTTTTGGTGGGGTCCCATGTCTCCAGCTGAACAACAAGGTCCAGACTTTCGCTCAGTTTGACCGCACCAACACCGTACACACGGGCCACATTGACGATGCCAATGCCTCGCAGCTCAATAAAGTGGCGGATATTTTCCGGTGCGGTGCCCATGATCTGGCGGTTGGACACCTTGCGCAGCTCCACAGCATCGTCTGCTACCAGACGGTGGCCGCGCTTGACCAGCTCGATGGCAAGCTCACTTTTGCCGATGCCGCTGTCGCCCAAAATCAGGATGCCCTCGCCATACACCTCCACCAGCACGCCGTGCCGGGTGATGCGGGGAGCCAGTTCCAGATTGAGTACACTGATCAGGCTGCCCATCAGCGTACAGGTCGTCTCGTTGGAGCGCAGCAGTGCTACGCCATGCTTCTGGGCCAGTTCCTGCATTTCCGGGAAGGGAGTCAGTTCCTCGCTGCGGCAGACGATAACAGCCGGCGGCTGCTGACGAAACAGCTGATCCAGTGCTTCGTAGCGTTTTTCGGCCGAAAGGCCGGACAGAAAATTCATCTCTGCCAGACCCATGATCTGCAGGCGCAGCTTATCAAAATAATCGTAATAACCCGCCAGAAACAGACCGGGACGGTTGACCTCGGCGATCTCCACACAGATCTGATCCAGTTCCTTTGGCGTATAGACAACTTCCATACTGACACGGTCGGTCAGCGTTTTGAGCGAGACATTGAATGTGCCCATTCTTGTTTCCTCCTGTGCTCCCTTTTGCCGTGCAGCACCGCCATTCCGCCGGGCGGGCACAGCATTCTTTCCTTTTATTATAATAGAATGATTCCTAAAAAACAATACAGCCGCTCTTTCTTTTTCCTTTGCCAGAAAGAAACCTGCACAGCAGCGTGTCCATACACTTTATTTTTACATTTTTCTTACTTTTACACGGATTTTACATTCCGCGGATTTTGGATTTTACATTGCAACAGTATACTCTCAGACAGGAGAGAACCATCAAAACACGCAGGATGCTCTTTCTGTAAGCAGAGCGCCTCCGTTCCGGCGGTGTGCGCTGCGGGTGAAAGCAGCTTCTGAAATCAAAAGTGAGGAAATCTTTATGACCATTTTCAATGTCTTTTCCCTGCTTGGCGGCCTTGCCCTGTTTTTGTTCGGCATGGACATCATGGGCAAGGCCCTGGAAAAGCAGGCCGGCGGCCAGCTGCAGAAGATCCTGAGCAAGCTGACCGATAACCCCCTCAAGGGTTTTTTCCTTGGCCTGTGCGTCACCGCTGTGATCCAGAGTTCCAGCGCTACCACCGTGATGGTGGTCGGCTTTGTCAACAGCGGCATCATGGAACTGCATCAGGCCATTGGCGTTATCATGGGCAGCAATGTGGGCACCACCGTCACCAGCTGGATCCTGAGCCTTTCCGGCCTGCAGGGTGACAGTCTCCTCATCAATCTGCTCAAACCCACTTCTTTCAGTCCTTTGCTTGCATTTATCGGCATTTTGCTGTATATGTGTAAGAGTGAGAAGAAAAAGGGCGTCGGCACCATCCTCATCGGCTTTGCTGTGCTGATGACCGGCATGACTGCCATGTCCAACGCCGTCCTGCCCCTGCAGAACGAGGCATGGTTCACCAGCCTGTTCACCCGCTTCTCCAACCCCCTTCTGGGCGTTCTGGTCGGTGCCCTTGTCACCGGCATCATCCAGAGCTCCAGCGCCAGCGTCGGCATCCTGCAGGCATTGAGCGCCACCGGCGTCATCACCTACGGCAGTGCCATTCCCATCATCATGGGCCAGAACATTGGCACCTGTGTCACCGCGTTGATCTCCTCTGTGGGCGCCAACAAGAATGCACGCCGTGCTGCCATGGTCCATCTGTACTTCAACATCATCGGTGTAAGCATCTTCCTTGTCGGCTTTTACGGTCTGAATACGGTCTGCCACTTTGCTTTTGTGAACACCACCATCGAGGCATGGGGCATCGCTGTGGTGCACTCGGTGTTCAATATCGTGGCAACGCTGGTGCTGCTGCCCTTTGCAAGCCTGCTGGAAAAGCTGGCCATCCTCACCATTCCGGATTCGCCGGAAAAGGAAAGCTTTGCGCTGCTGGATGACCGCCTGCTGAACACCCCTGCCGTGGCTGTGGAACGTGCCCGCTCTGCTACGGCTGAGATGGCAGAGCTTGCCCGTGTGGGCGTGATGCAGGCCATGAGCCTGACCCATGAGTGGAACGACACACTTGCGCAGAAGGTCCGCGATGAAGAGACGCAGGTAGACCGTTACGAGGACGCCCTCGGCACCTACCTTGTCAAGCTTTCCAGCCGTGAGCTGAACCACACCGACAGCCAGAGCGTGAACACCCTGCTGCACACCATCAGCGATTTTGAGCGCATCAGCGACCATTCCGTAAACCTGCTGGAATCCGCCGAGGAGATGCACACCAAAGACATCCAGTTCTCGCAGGATGCCCGGGACGAGCTGCAGGTGCTGGAAGATGCCGTGCAGGACATCCTGAACCGCACCACCGATGCCTTCCATAAAGGCGACCTGCACCTTGCCAGCAAGGTGGAACCGCTGGAAGCCGTGGTCAACGAGCTGGTGCGCGCCATCAAAGCCCATCATATCGCCCGCCTGCAGGCCGGCAACTGCTCCATCGAGTACGGCTTTGTTCTGGATGACCTGCTGACCAACTATGAGCGCGTGTGCGACCACTGCAGCAATGTTGCCGTTGCACAGATCGAGGTCGCACAGGACAGTTTTGATACCCACGCTTACCTCAACGAGCTGCGTCACGGCAGTGACACCAAGGAAAGCGAGGAATTTCATCGTCGTTTGGACCGTTACCGTGAGCGCTATCTTTTCCCTGAAAATCAGTCTGCGGAGGATTTTGACAAATGATCTATATTGTGGAAGACGATGCCGCCATCCGGGAGCTGGAGCAGTATGCCCTGCAGTCCAGCGGATACGAGGTGGCCAGCTTTGAGAGCTCGGAGCCCTTCTGGCAGGCCATGCACGCTGCAGAGCCGGAGCTGGTGATCCTGGACGTGATGCTGCCCGGTGAGGACGGCTTCTCCATCCTGAAAAAGCTGCGCAACACCCCTTCCCTGCGGCGGCTGCCCATCATCATGGTCACGGCCAAGTCCAGCGAGCTGGACACGGTGCGCGGGCTGGACTGCGGCGCAGATGATTACATCACAAAGCCCTTTGGCATCATGGAGTTTCTGAGCCGGGTGCGTGCTGCCCTGCGCCGCTCGGCTCCGGAAGCACGTCCCAATGTGCTCAGCTTTCACGAGATCCTGCTGGACAATGCCCGTCACAACGTGACTGTGAGCGGAACGCCGGTAGAGCTGACCTACAAGGAGTACAGTCTGCTGCGTTTGCTGCTGGAGAACACCAATCTGGTGGTGACACGCGAGACCATTCTGCAGGTGGTGTGGGGCACCGACATTTCGGTGGAGAGCCGTACTGTGGATATGCATATCCGCACCCTGCGCAAAAAGCTGGGGGATGCCGGCAAATACATCTGCACTGTGCGCAAGGTAGGTTACAAGCTGACCGATGAAGAGGAGGCCGGTGAAGAATGAAGCTGCGCAGCATGGAAGAAAAGATCAGCTACCGACTGTTTCTGATGGGTTTCTTTGGTCTGTTGTTTACAGCGGCACTGTGTATCTTTGTGTTTCATAAAGCCTTTACTGCACAGGCATGGACCGGCCTTGAGCGGGAGGCGGAACTGGTCAGTGCCGGATACGATCTGGTGCAGGATCCGCAGCAGCTTACTTCTTTTGTTTCCAATGATCTGCGCATCACTCTGATCTCGCAGGATGGCAGCGTGCTGTTTGAATCCGCCACGGATCAGCCCATGGAAAACCATCTTTCCCGGCCGGAGATCCGGCAGGCTATGGCCGGCGGCATCGGCCGGGATATCCGGGACTCGCAAACCATGGGATATGAGACCTACTATTATGCAGTGCTGCTGCCGAACGGCGAGATCCTGCGCACTGCACAGGACGCCGAAACGGTGTGGTCTATCTACGATTCCTCCATTCCCGCCATCGTGCTGAGCTGTGTTGCGCTGATGCTGGCTGCCGCTGTGCTGGCCACCCTGCTGACGCGTGCGCTGGTGCAGCCGGTGCTGAGCATGACCGAAGACCTTGACCATATTCAGGACAATGTGCCCTATAAAGAACTGATCCCCTTTGCAGAGAGCATCCATTCCGACCGCATCCTGCGCGAAAACAATGAGAAGATGCGGCAGGAATTCACCGCCAACGTCAGCCATGAACTCAAGACCCCTCTGACCAGCATTTCCGGCTACGCCGAGCTCATTGAGACCGGCATTGCAAAGCCGGAGGATGTGCCGGGCTTTGCGCAGAAGATCCATGTGGAAGCCAGCCGCATGATCCAGCTGGTCAATGATATCCTTCAGCTCTCCAGTCTGGACAACGCAAGCGAGACCGGCTCGGAGCCCGAAATGGAAACGGTCGATCTGCTGAACGTTGCAAAGGAGTGCGTGGAGCGTCAGAAGCTGAATGCCCGCCGGGCTTATATCTCGCTGACCTGTCTGGGGGAGAGCGCTCTTGTACACGGCAACCGGCCCCTGCTGGATGAGCTGTGCCAGAACCTGTGTGATAACGCCATCCGCTACAACCGGCCCGGTGGAAAAGTGCAGATCACCACTGCCTGCAATCGGGACGGCCATTGTACCCTGACTGTGACGGACAATGGCATCGGCATTCCGAAAGAAGCACAAACCAGCGTGTTTGAGCGCTTCTACCGCGTAGACAAGAGCCGCAGCAAAGCGACCGGCGGCACCGGTCTGGGACTGGCGATCGTCAAGCATATTGCACTGATCCATGGCGCCCGCATCAAGCTGGAAAGTCAGGTGGATGTGGGCACCACCATTACCGTCATTTTCCCCACTGCAAACTGAGAAGCAGAAGCTTCTGCGCTATTCCGGTAAAAATCTCACGACTGTCTGTAATTGCGGACAGTCGTTTTTTATTGTGATCTTCTCCCTGCCCACACCATACTGCAACGCGCTGCGCTGCTGCAGATGCACAAGGTCTATTCCCTGCTGCCAGAAGCTTTGCACGGTCTGTGTGCACAGCCGGGCCAGCTGAGCGCACTGTGCGGCATCGGGCTGCAGGGTCTCATCTCCACGCTGGCAGTCCAGATGCAGGCGCACCGATTCTCCTTTTAACGTGAACGAAACGCTGCACCGGCGGATCGTTACCGGTTCTTCTGCAAGCCAAAGCGTATGCGTCCCGTACATCCCGGACAGAAGCTGAACCACTGCCGTCTGCTGGGCGTCCAGCTTGATGCGCTGCTCCCCTTTCCGGAAAACACTGGTTCCGGCAGCGGAAAGCTCCTCATCTTGCAAGGTAAGCTGCGGCCAGAACATTCCATCCCGATGCTGGTACAGGCGCGGCATCCGGCCCGATTCCTGCTTCAATTCATTCAGGAGTCTGTCCGGAAGCCCTTCTGCAGCTTCAAGCTGTTTTTCCAGTTCCTCCGTGGAAACTGCAAGGATGGAAGCTTTTGCCGCCGCACGCCCCCGTCCGCTTTCCAGAACGATGGACTCATAGGCAGAAAGCAGTTCTTCTGAGGTGTTCTCACTGATTATGAGAAAGTCGCACAGGCGGTAGTCTGCCTTCTGCGGCAGCTTTTTTTGCACGGACGAAAGTGCCTTTTCCAGCGTACTTTCTTCGGCCAGCCGCATCTGCATTGCAGCCGATGCTTCGGATGCATCCGCAGATGCTTCCGGTGCCTGATACAAAAGCCCGACTGTCACCGTTGCCTCGTTTTGTGCAAGATAGAGTGCTCTTACCATGCTTTTCTCCGTGGTCTCGCAGCGGAGAAACAGCAGGCACCAGCCTACCAGCAAAAACGTGCCGATTGAATGCCGGAGCCGCCGCCTCATCCTGCTGCTCCTTTCCTGCGGTTTGTGGCTTTTTTCCACAGCTCACCTGCCGCTGCGCAGAGGAATCCGATGCGGAAAACAGCGCAGGTAAGCCAGATCAGAAGCAGAAGCGCATCCATACGTGAGAAGATGCCCACGCTCCATGCACGCAGCAATTCCTGCTCCGGATAGTCCGTTCCGCCAAACACAAGGCAGATGCCGCCGGCAAGACACACCTGTGCCAAAAAGGTCAGCCACGGCAGAAAAAGAACGCGGCGCGGCGCAGGTTCTTCTATCAGAAGGGGCCAGAGCAGATACTCCGCGTACAGTGGCACACGCGGCAGCCGGGCCAGCTGCACCGCATCCGGTTCCAGCAGATGGGACCACTCCATCTGGCCTGCAATGCCTGCCAGACAGAGTCCCTCCCCCAGCAGCACGAACCACCACAGCACCCTTGCCGGGGCATCCCAGCCGGAAAGCGGAATGCGGCATCCCGCCCAGAGCAGCAGCGGGAGCAGACCGAGCATTGCCATGGAATGAAACTCCTGCCGACAGACGTTCTGCGCCTGCATTGCCGTCCTGAACGCCTCTGCCAGAAGCCCGAGGACCGCAGCAAAAATCCAGACCTGCCGCACCGCCGTCTGCTGCCAGCAGACATACAGCACCGCGCTGATCCCGGTCAGCAACAGTGCCCCGAACACTCCATAAAGAAGCATCCCGCGCAGGGAAACGCCCGGTTCAAGGCTCTCTGCCAGAGCTGCCGTCCATACACTCAGCGCCAGTGCGGAAAAAGAGAGTTTCTTCTGCCCTTGCATTCCTTTTCCTCCCGTCTTTGCCAAATGTTAAAGCCCTTCTGCGAAAGGCGGCGGTAGTTGCGGCGGATCACGCCATCCTCTGCCATGGGCCGCTGCGGAAACGGATGCGCCGCCAGATACGGCACCTGCAGACAGGCCGTGCCGGATAGGCTGAGCAGAAACGCAAAAAAAGCCCCCGCAAGACCCACCGGCCCGGCAAGACCTGCAGCCAGCACCACACCCAGACGCAGCAGCGTCGCAGGCTCGTACAAAGAGGGCGTGACGAACACCGCAATGGCCGTGATGCTTGCCACAAAGATCACCGGCGTGCTCATAAGCCCGGTGGCAATGGCGGCATCCCCAATGATGAGGGCCGACACCAGACTGACCGAGTGCCCCAGCGACTGAGGCATCCGCAGACCCGCTTCCCGGATGACTTCCAGAATAAGCATGACCAGCAGCATCTCTGCAAACAGCGGCAGCGGCGTTGCCTTTTCTGCCGCTTCGATCCTGTACAGCAGCTGCGGCGGGATCAGCTCCGGCAGATAGACCGCCAGACACACGAACACCCCCGGCAGAAATACGGTCAGATAAAACGAAATATATTTCAGGACGCGCAGAAAAGAGGAAAACACTGCAGTAGATGCATAATCATCCAGACATTCAAAGTTTTCGCAGAAGAGGGCCGGAAGCACCATGGCGGAAGGGCTGCCATTGACCAGAACCACGATTTTTCCCTCACAGAGCTTTGCTGCCGCCACGGCGGGCCGCTCGGTATAGCTCACCGGCGTGAACAGCCGCGCCTTGCCCGGCAGCAGCCACGGTACAAAGTAGCTGGAATCCAGCAGAAGCTCCGGCTTTGCCGCCGCAAGCATTTTGCGCACACGCTGCACCATGGCAGGGTCTGCTTTGTTTTTACAGTAGCAGATGGCATATTCCGTCCGCATTCCGGTGTTTGCCTGTGCCGCTTCCTGTACCAGCTGTTCGCTGCGGATGAGCCGCCGCAGCAGGCTCAGGTTGACCCGCAGCAGATCGGCAAAGCCCTCACGGGAACCGCGCAGATTGCCCTCGCCCGAGGGTTCGCCCACCGAGCGGAACTTGAGCCCCTGCACCGAGAATGCAATGCCCTTTGCGCAGCCGTCCAGAAGCAGCACTGCCATGCCTGCTGTCAGCCGTTTGGTCAGCTCGTCCATATCCTCTACCGGCGCATTCTCTGCCGGAAAAGCCGAGTCGTGCAGGATCAGCTCGTATGCCTGCATCCCGGTGCAGCACTGTCCGGGCTGCACCGGCGGGGCCTGGCGGCTGGCCGCATCCAGCAAAAGCGTCCAGAGCGAATCCAGACTGGCCATGCCGTCAAACAAAAGAATGACGGCTTTGCAATGATAAATCGTGATCTCTTTGGCATAATAATCCGCAGAAGGGCCAAACATCCGGTCCAGTGCCGCTAGATTTGCCAAGAGGTTCTGTGATAACTGCTGCATCCATGTCCACTCCTTTGCACAGCAGTATGCCCGTATGATGCACATTCCATTCCCTTTGCAACCGACAGGAGGTCTTGTTTTTTGAAGCTTCTGATCTGCCGAACCATCATCATTTATCTATGCGTTCTGTTTGCCATGCGGCTGATGGGCAAACGCCAGCTGGGCGAACTGCAGCCGGAAGAGCTGGTGTCCACCATCCTCATTTCCAATCTGGCGTCCATCTCCATCGAATCGGAAGAGGTGCCCATCACATCCAGCCTCATTCCCCTGTTCCTTATTGCGGCACTGGAACTGCTGGGTTCTGTGCTGAGCTTCCGCAGCCAGAAATTCTTCAATTTTCTATCCGGCAGGCCCAAAACGGTCATTCTGGATGGAAAGATCGACCAGAATGCTCTGCGGATGCTGCGCCTGACCACCGCCGATCTGATGGAGGCGCTGCGCGGCAAAAACATCTTTGACCCGCGTGAGGTCTCCTACGCCGTGATCGAAACAAACGGGACCCTCTCGGCGGCCCTGCGGCCGGAGAAAGAGCCTGTCCGCCTTTCTGATCTGCAGATCAAGGTAAACCATGCCAACGCGATCATCCCCTTTGTGCTGGACGGTCAGGTGCTGGAGGACAATCTGCGCTGGTGCGGCAAAGACCGCGAATGGCTGGAGCGGACTGCACAGGCCAACACCCTGCTGCCCGAGGAGATCCTGCTGTTGATCGGCAGCGAGACCGAAGACTATTTTCTGTTAAAAAAAGAGGACCGCCATGGAAGCGGTTCCCGGTGAGGTGAGCGGATGAAGCGGATCTATGCCTGTATCGCCATTGTGGCCGTGCTGCTGGGTGTGGCTTTTTACAGCAGCTGGAAGGTGCAAAGCTTTGCCGAAGTGATCTCGGCAGACCTTGACGCAGCTGCCGAGGCCATCCGCAATGCGGATCATCCTGCTGCGCGACAGGCCCTTGCCGATGGTGCCGCCCGGTGCGACCAGATGCGGACAAGCATGAATCACCTGCTGCGCACTGCAGATTTTACCGAACTGGAAGCCGCCCTGCGCGCTGCGGACGGCCATCTGGAAATGAATGCTCCCGAGGAAGCCTTTGGTGAGCTGCGGCGCGCACAGGTACAGGTGGAAACGCTGGAATGGCTCTCCCATCGGCTGGTATGACAAAAGCACCGGAACTGTGCCTGTTCGGACACAGCTCCGGTGCTCATGGGGTCTATTCTGTTATTTCTGTGGTTCCCTGCGGTCGCCCATCAGCTTTTGCAGCTCATTGAAAAAGCTCTCCACATCCGCGAACTGACGATAGACGGAGGCAAAGCGGACATACGCCACCTCGTCGATCTTTTTCAGCTCCTGCATGGTCAGCTCACCAATGCGTACACTGGGGATCTCACGGTCGTAGGAGCTGAGCAGGGTCTGCTCAATGCTGCTGACCGCCCGCTCCAACGACTCATAGCTGACCGGGCGCTTGGCGCAGGCACGCACCATGGCATTGAGCAGCTTCTGCCGGTCAAAGGGTTCCCGGGAGCTGTCCTTTTTGATGACCACAAGCGGAACAGTCTCCACGACCTCATAGGTCGTAAAACGCATGTGGCAGCTGAGACATTCGCGGCGGCGGCGGATGCGTTCGCTGTCTTCAGTGGGGCGGGAGTCGATCACTTTGGATTCCTCAGCTCCGCAATAGGGACATTTCATGTTCTGTTCCTCCTGTCCGGTCTGACCGGGCCGTGTTTTTTATGCTTTGGTCTTGGGCTTGCGCTCGCTCCACAGCACCCACGCAGAGGTGGAAACGCACAGCGAAGTATACACACCGCTGATCATGCCCATCATCAGCGGGAACGCAAAGGTAAAGATGCTGTCCAGACCGTATAGCTTTGCCACGACACACATAACACCCAGTGCCATTACCGTGGTAATGGTGGTGATGAGGGTGCGGCGTGCAGACTGATTGACCGAGCGGTTGACCAGCTCTTCAAACGAGGCTTTCTTGCCCATCAGGGTGCGGTTTTCACGGATACGGTCGTAGACCACAACGGTATCATTGATGGAGTAGCCCAGAATGGTCAGCATGGCTGCAATGAAATTGCCGTCCAGCGGAGTGCGCAGTAGCACAAAGGTGCCAAACACCACCATCAGGTCGTTCACCAATGCCAGCACTGCCATCATGCCGCCGGTCAGGCCGCCGATGTTCTTGAAGCGCAGGGCAATGTACAGCAGGATCAGCACCAGCGCGAACACCACAGCCACCAGACTCTTCTGCAGGAACTTGATGCCCATGGCAGCGCTGACATTGCTCAGGGACAGCTGCTCAAAGTGGTTTTCCGGATAGCTCTCGTTCAGGCTGTCCAGCAGGTCGGCCACCTGTTCCGTGGTCACCGTCTCGGTGCCGGGCATGGAAATTTTCAAGGTCTGGTCGCCGGTGGCAACGTTCTCGCCGGTCTGCAGGGTCAGGCCGGTGCTGTCCAGTGCAGCGGAAGCCGTTTTCTGCACATCCGCCGTGGTAAAGCTGCCCTCGTAGCTCAGGGTGATCATGGCACCGCCGGTGAACTCGGTATCCAGATGGACGCCGAACACCACAGCGCACAGCACGATGGCTGCCATCAGGCAGGTGGAAATGGTCAGGAAGCGCTTGCGCAGGCCCACAAAATCGATGGGCTTCTTTTCTGCCGTTTCCTTGCCGGGCTTTTCAGCGCCGTAAAGCCAGGGGTTGCGCAGTGCCTTAATGGAAGCTGCGCCGCGGATCATCACACGGGTAGCAAACACGCCAAACACAAAGTTCAGCAGCACGCCGGTGAGCAGCGTATAGCCGAAAGCATAGATCGTACCGGCAGTGGACGGGCCAAAGGCAAAGAATACAAAGTGCAGTGCCTTGGCAAACAGGCCGTCCGAGGGGCCGAAGGCACCCATCAGCACAATCGCCACGATAACGATGGTCACATTGCCGTCAATGATCGGCGTCAGGCCGCGGGCAAAGCCGCTCTTGAGTGCACCGTCCAGAGACTTGCCGTTTTTCAGCTCTTCCTTGATGCGCTCTGCGGTGATAACGTTGGCATCCACACCCATGCCGATGGCCAGAATAATGCCGGCGATACCGGGCAGGGTCATGGTGAAGCTTTCAAACACCGGGAAATAGCCGGACACAAACGCCAGCGTTGCCGCCACCTGACCGGCCAGTGCCATGCAGGCCAAAAAGCCCGGCAGGCGGTACAGGATGGTCATAAATACCACGATCAGCGCAAATGCGATCAGACCGGCCAGCACCATGGCGCTCAGGCTGTTTTCGCCCAGACTGGGGCTGACGGTAGAGTAACTGTCCACAGTCAGCGCAAAGGGCAGTGCGCCGGAGTTGATCTGGCGGGCCATCTTGACGACCTGCTCCTGCGTGAAGGGATTGGATGCCGAACTGGTGATGATGGCAGAGCCATCGGTGATCGCAGTGTTCACGGTTGCGGTGCTCACGTTTTCGTCATCCAGCCAGATGCTGATGGTGCCCTTGGACGCGGCCAGCCGGGTGGTCGCATCACCGAATGCCTTGGCACCGTCGTCCGTAAATTTCAGAGAGACGAAATACTCCGATGCACCCCCGCTGGTCACAGGGCCATACTGGGCTGCGGCACTCTCGATCATGGAGCCGTCCAAAATCAGCTCACCGTCGGCACTGCTGCCCTCCCGGAAGGTGAGGTACGCGGTGGTGCCGATCTCGTCGATCGCCGCTTCCGGGTCAAAATCCGTCTCACCGGACTGCCACGGAAACTCGAGGATCAGGCTGTCGGAGGTGTTGTCCACATACAGCTCATAGTCGGTCACGTTCAAAGCGACCAGACGGTTCTCAATTACAAGCTGCGCGGCCTCCAACTGTTCTTCGGTGGCATCGTAGCCATCCGACGGCACAAAGGTGACGTTTACGCCGCCCTTGATATCCACACCGAAGCGGATATCCTTTGCGCCCTTGATGTAGGTCGTGGTCGTATCGCCGTACTTGGCATATACGCCGAAGAAGGCAGTGTAGACGAACACTGCGATCAGCAGCACTGCGGCGACAAGATGCCATGCTTTGCCTTTTGTTTTCATAAAATTCAGGGAACCTCCAAAAGCAGCGGCACAGACAGCCGCTGCCCGTATTCTGGTACAGACCCGCCTTCTGCGGGCCGTCTTTCTTCCGCAGGGCAGCCGTCATGCCGGCTTTCCTGCGACAAAACTCCCCTGACGGCTCAAGCGAGCCGCACAGAGGAGATAAAATCAGGAATCGTTAGATCTTAGTCCGCCTTATCAGCCAGCAGCTTTTCCACGACCGCCAGACGCACGCAGACACACAGCAGTTCGGACGCCATTTCTACCTCGTCCAGACTGGGATAGGTAGGTGCAATGCGCAGGTGAGAATCCTGAGGATCCTTGTGGTAGGGATAGGCAGAACCGGCACCGGTCAGGGTCAGGCCCGCATCCTTGCACAGACCTGCCACGCGCTTTGCACAGCCGGGCATCACATACAGGCTGATGAAGTAGCCGCCCTTGGGGTCTGTCCAGTGGGCAATGTCGCCGCAGGGAATGAGGTTGTTCTTGAATGCCGTCTTGACGGCATCGAAGCAGGGCACCAGACGACGGCGATGCTTTGCCATGTGGGCCAGAACGCCTTCCTTGTTCTTCAGGAAGCGGACATGGCGCAGCTGGTTCATCTTGTCGTAGCTGATGATCATGACCGAGAAGCGCTTGCACATATACTTCATGCTGCTCTCACTGCAGGCAATGGCAGAGACGCCTGCGCCCGGGAAGGTGATCTTGCTGGTGGAGGTGAACATGAACACACGATCCTCGTTGCCATACTTCTTGCTCTCGTTCAACAGCACCGGAGTCTCGATGATCTCATCAGTGAGATGATGGACGATATAGGCCTCATCCCAGAAGATCTTGAAATCAGGCGCAGCGGTCTTCATCTTCGCAAAACGCTCGATGGTCTCATCGCTGTAGGTGTAGCCATCGGGGTTAGAATACTGCGGCACGCACCAGATGCCCTTGATATCGGCATCCTCGGCCACCAGCTTTTCCACAATATCCATGTCCGGGCCGTTGGGGGTCATCGGCACACTGATGAGTTCAAAGCCAAACTCCTCGGTGATGGCAAAGTGACGGTCATAGCCGGGCACCGGGCAGAGGAACTTGCGCTTCTCCACCTGAGACCAGGGGCACGGAGACTCCGGGAAACCAAACACATAGCCGATGTTGATGAGGTTGTACATCAGCTGCAGGCTGGAGTTGCCGCCCACGAACACCTCGCCGGGCTGCACGCCGAATACATCCGCGAACAGCACACGGGCTTCCTGCAGACCTTCCAGCTCACCATAGTTGCGGGCATCCGTGCCGGCATCGGTGGTGTAATCGTTCATCTTCAGCAGGTCCATGGCCAGATCCATCTGGTGAGGGCCGGGCTTGCCGCGGGCCATATTCAGCTTGAGGCCCTTGGCCTGAAATTCCTTGTACTTTGCTTCAAGCGCTGCCTTTTCAGCAGTGAGTTCATCACGGTTCATTGCAAGATAATTTGCCATTGGAAACACACTCCTTTATCGTACTTCCTGTTACCCATTGCGCTGGCGCTGCATCCGCGGGAGCCTTCCTGCCAGGGAACAGGCTCCGTGCTGCATCCAGACCTTAATATTATAGTACATTTTCGGCCCGGAAACAAGAATATTAAAGCAAAAAGCCCTGCTAAAAGCAAAAAGCTTTTAAAACAGGGCTTTCACTCCCCTGCTGTGCGCCGAAGCGTCAGCTCAGAGAGGCTTGGTTTTTGTAGCGTTTGCGCACCGCACCGTATTCCAGATGGGCTTCTCCGCCCTCCACAGTGTCTTCATCCACGGTCACACGGATGATGGTAGCATCTGTGGGCACATCATACATGATGGGCAGCAGGATGCCTTCCATCACGCTGCGCAGGCCGCGGGCACCGGTCTTGCGCTCAATGGTCTTGCGGGCAATGGCATGCAGTGCTTCATCGGTGAATTCCAGCTCCACATTATCCATGCCCAGAAGTTCTTTGTACTGCTTGACCAGACTGTTGCGCGGCTCCTTGAGCACACGCACCAGAGCATCCTCGTCCAGATCATCCAGCACGGTAATGACCGGCAGACGGCCGATCAGCTCCGGGATCAGGCCAAACTTGACCAGATCGTGGGGTTCCACCTTGCGCAGCAAAGCGCGCTCGGCTTCGCTGGAGTTATCCTTCAGGCTGCTGCCAAAGCCCAGCGCGGACTTATCCGTGCGGCGCAGGATATACTTGTCCAGACCGTCAAATGCACCGCCGCAGATGAACAGGATATTGGTGGTGTCGATCTGGATGAACTCCTGCTGCGGGTGCTTGCGGCCGCCCTGCGGAGGAACATTGCTCACAGTTCCCTCAAGGATCTTCAGCAGGGCCTGCTGCACGCCTTCACCGCCCACATCGCGGGTGATGGAGGGGTTCTCGCTCTTGCGGGTGATCTTGTCGATCTCATCGATATAGATGATGCCGATCTGTGCCTTCTGCACATCGAAGTCCGCTGCCTGAATGAGCTTGAGCAGGATGTTCTCCACATCCTCGCCCACATAGCCGGCCTCGGTCAGGGTCGTGGCGTCGGCAATGGCGAACGGAACGCCCAGCATCTTGGCCAGAGTCTGCGCCAGCAGGGTCTTGCCCACGCCGGAGGGGCCCAGCAGCAGCACATTGGACTTCTGCAGCTCCACGTCGCCGCCCTTGCCGCTGAGGATGCGCTTGTAATGGTTGTAGACCGAGACAGCCAGCACACGCTTTGCCTCGTCCTGACCGATCACATACTGGTCCAGACCTTCCTTGATCTCGGCCGGGGTCAGGATGTTGATATCCAGACCGTCTGCGGGCTGGATGTGTGCGCGGTTTGCACCGCCCCGTGCCGGGCGTGCGCTTTTGGGCTGATCCGGCTTATCGGAAAGCAGATCGTGGCACAGGCCGATGCATTCGCTGCAGATGTTGACGCCGGGGCCGATGATCATGCGCTCCACTTCGTCCTGATGCTTTCCGCAGAAGCTGCAGACCAGATCCTTTTCATTTTTGTCTCTGCCGGAATTGTTATTTGCCATAGCTGTTTTTCCTTATCCTGGGTAAATTAAATGTCAGCGGCTCAGCGATGGGCAATGACCTCATCGATCAGGCCGTATTCTTTTGCCTGCTGTGCGGACATATAGTTATCGCGCTCGGTATCCAGCTGGATCTTTTCCAGCGGCTGACCCGTGTACTCGCTGAGCATCCGGTTCATCTTATCGCGGATATACACCATGTGTTCAGCGTGGATCTTGATATCAGTGGTCTGGCCGGACAGGCCGCCGCCCTGACCGCCTGCGATCAGCGGCTGATGGATCATGATCTCCGCATTGGGCAGTGCAAAGCGCTTGCCCTTGGTACCGCTTGCCAGCAGGAAAGCGCCCATGGAAGCAGCCATGCCCATGCAGATGGTGGAAACATCGCACTTGATATACTGCATGGTATCGTGGATGGCCATACCGGCGCTGATGGAACCGCCGGGGCTGTTGATATACAGGCTGATATCCTTATCCGGGTCCTGCCCTTCCAGATACAGCAGCTGTGCCACAACAAGGCTGGCCGTGGTATCGTTGACATCCTCACTCAGAACGATGATACGATCGTTCAGCAGACGGGAGAAAATATCGTAGGAACGCTCGCCGTGGGACGACTGCTCTACAACGTAAGGAACAAAACTCATAAAGTTCGCCTCCTGAAATGGAATATAGTATTTGCAAAATTGACCGATACGGTTTCCCTGCCGGTTCTGCCGTATCGGTCAATTTTTACAACCTTTGATTGAAACCGTGCAGCGCGCTGCCAGCTTCAAAGGAGTGCAGCCGACTGATTACTCAGCGTCTGCTGCCTTCTCTTCCTCAGCAGCCTTCTCCACGATGTTTGCGTGGCTCTTGATGAAGTCGATGGCCTTGTTGATGGCCAGATCCTTCTTCAGGTCGTCAACATTGACCAGCTCACGGACCTTGTCCTCTTCCATCTTATACTGGTCAGCGATGCGCTTGATCTCAGCGGAAACTTCCTCCTCGGAAGCCTCGATGTTCTCAGCAGCGGCAACAGCCTCCAGAGCCAGACGGATCTTGACCTGCTTCTCAGCCTGCGGCATGAAGGAAGCGCGGAACTGCTCCATAGTCTGGCCCATATACTTCAGGTAGTCCTCGAGACGCAGACCCTGCTGCTCCACGCGGAATGCAAAGTCGTTGACCATCTCGTCCATGCGCTCATCGTACATTGCCTGAGGGATCTCGCCCTCCATGCTGTCGATGACCTGATCGACCAGAGCATTCTCAACAGCCAGGTCGTCCTGCTTGTCCAGCTGCTCCTGATTGTTCTTGCGGATGGAAGCCTTGAACTCGTCCAGAGTGTCGTACTCGGAGCAGTCCTTTGCCAGCTCGTCATCCAGAGCAGGCAGCTCCTTGTACTTGACCTCGTGCAGCTTGATCTTGAACACAGCAGCCTTGCCAGCCAGCTCAGCAGCCTGATACTCGGTGGGGAAGGTGACGTTCACGTCGAACTCTTCGCCAGCGGAGTGGCCCACGATCTGATCCTCAAAGCCGGGGATGAAGCTGCCGCTGCCCAGAGTCAGGCTGTAGTGCTCAGCCTTGCCGCCCTCGAATGCGACGCCGTCCACAAAGCCCTCGAAGTCGATATCAGCGATATCGCCATTCTCAGCAGCACCCTCACGGGTCAGCTCACGGGCGTTGCGCTCCTGCACACGCTTCAGCTCTGCCTCAACAGCCTCGTCAGAGACAGTATGGACAGTCTTTTCCACCGTCAGACCGTTGTAGCTGCCGATCTTGACTTCGGGCTTGACAGCGACCTTGACGGTCAGGGTGACACCGTTGGTCTCGTCAGCAGAGTCAACAGTGACCTCCGGACGGCCGACCGGCTCCACGTTTGCTTCCTTGACAGCAGCCTCGAAAGCCTCGGGGAACAGCTCGTTGATGGCGTCGTAGGTAAAGACGTCGGCACCGTACATCTGCTCGATCAGCTTGCGGGGAGCCTTGCCCTTGCGGAAGCCGGGAACAGCGTACTTCTTGCCTTCCTTCTTGAAAACATCGGCAGTGGCCTTCTTAAAAGCCTCTGCATCGATGGAGAACTGCAGCTCTGCCATGCTCTTCTCGAGCTTTTCACACTTGATGAGATTCATTTGTTTTTCCTCCACTCAAAAAATCTATTGCTCGGGGCAGGAAATTTTTGCCCTTTGCAACCGCGCACTGCGTCCTGAATGAACTTGCTTTTGCAACATGCGGGGACGCGCGCGCTCAATTGGGTGCAACAATCGCGTCAAAACTTATTATAGCACGCTTTGGACACAATTGCCAGTCCAAATTGTGAATTTTTATCATTTCTGCCCTTGCTGCAGCTTCTGCCCGGTCAGAACGTCTCTGTCCCGGACGATCAGTTGATGCGGTATGGACAGAAACGCAGCCCATCCGCACTTACCAGCTTGTAGTGGATGCCGTCCACATCGCCCTGCACCGCATATCGGATCGCGTTGCCGTGCAGATGGCCATAAAAGCAGGTCCTGATGCCATATTCTTTTAAGGTGGCTACGATCTCCGGGGCACTGGTGCCGGTGTATACCGGCGGATAGTGCAGGAACACCAGCTTTTCCAGTCCCGGTTCGGCGGCATCCAGACTCATGCGCAGCCGTCCGATCTCGCGGTTCATCACCTTTTCATCATGGGCCTCGCCTACATCAAACAGCCAGCCCCGGGTGCCGCAGATGGCATAGCCCTCTACGCTGTAGGAATTGTTGTGCAGGATGTGCAGGGTGTCGAACCCCTCTGCTTTGAGGTAGGCGTTCATCTTATTGGCAGTGGACCACCAGTAATCGTGGTTGCCCTTCATGATGATCTTCTGTCCGGGCAGGCTCTGCAAAAATTCAAAGTCCCTGCGGGTATCGGTCAGGCGCATGGCCCAGCTGATATCTCCTGCCAGCACGATGGTGTCTTCCGGTTTGATGAGCTTCCGCCAGTTTTTTTCCAGACGCTCCACATAATCGTTCCAGCCGGGAAAAATATCCATCGGCTTGGAAGCGCCCAGAGAAAGATGGGGATCGCCAAGCACAAAAAGTGCCATGTTTTTACTCCTGTTCTAAAATGCAGCAGGATGTATTATTCCTGATAGCCCAGCGCAACTTCGGCGATCTGAGCAGGCTCGATCACAGTGCTGAAGCGCTCCGGCTTCTGGCGCAGCGCAGCAAGACTTGCCGGTGCGGTATGCGCGGTAGCTGCTTCCAGCTGCTGCATTGCTTCAAAATCATTTTCCGGTGCAGACTGTCCCAGAGCCGTCAGCACGCTGCGCGGGAACTTGAAGGGAGACGCAGTGGAC
This sequence comes from Faecalibacterium sp. 3, assembly GCF_048323735.1. Classification (NCBI taxonomy): domain Bacteria; kingdom Bacillati; phylum Bacillota; class Clostridia; order Eubacteriales; family Oscillospiraceae; genus Faecalibacterium; species Faecalibacterium sp. 3. Next base: position 2,068,437 of record NZ_JBLWFN010000001.1, on the reverse strand, counting down.
AGCACCACCATGGGCACCCCTTCGCGCTTTTTCTGTGCAGCCACATGGAAGGCCACTGCGGTGTGCGTATCGCACAGGTAGTTGTCCTTCTCATAGCGGGCACGGATCTCCCCTGCCACTTCTTCCTCGCTGCTCCAGCCGCAGGAGAAGCTCTCCTGAATGGCGGCCAGCGTCTCCGGACGCACCGTGTAGCTGCCGGTCTCAGCCAGACTCTTCATCAGGCCCGCCACCTCGGCATCACTGCCGGTGACATGGTACAGCAAGCGTTCCAGATTGGAGGACACCAGAATGTCCATGCTGGGCGAGGTGGTCTTGAAGAACTCCCGCTTTGCGGTGTAGGTGCCGGTGGTGAGGAAATCGGTGAGGACGTTGTTCTCGTTGGAGGCGCAGACCAGCTTACCCACGGGCAGGCCCATGCGCTTTGCATAGTAGCCTGCCAGAATGTCACCGAAGTTGCCGGTGGGCACGCAGAAATCCACTTCATCGCCGAAGGCGATGCTGCCCGCCTTGAGCAGCTGGGCATAGGCGGCAAAGTAGTAGACGATCTGCGGGACCAGACGGCCCCAGTTGATGGAATTGGCGCTGGACAGGCGGATATCCCGTTTTGCCAGCTCGGCCGCGATGGCCTTATCGCCAAAGACCTTCTTCACACCGGTCTGGGCATCGTCAAAGTTGCCGCGCACCGCGTAGACTGCCACGTTGGCACCCTCCTGCGTTGCCATCTGCAGACGCTGGATCTCGCTGGTGCCGCCCGTGGGATAGAACACCGCGATCTCCACACCCGGGATATCATGGTAGCCGTCCAGAGCTGCCTTGCCGGTATCGCCGCTGGTCGCCACAAGGATCAGGGTCTTTTCCGTGCGGCCCAGATTCTTTTTGGCTTCCACCAGAAGCTTCGGCATCAGCTGCAGAGCGTAATCCTTGAATGCACAGGTAGGGCCATGCCACAGCTCCAGCGCATAGGTGTCCCCTTCCACCGGAGCAAGGTATCCGGCCTTGCCTCCGAAAGCATCGCCGTAGGTCTTGCGGGCCGCTTCCGTCAGAAAATCCTGCGAATAGTCGGTCAGATATTCCTTGATGACAGCAGCTGCCATAGCCGGGTAATCCAGCTCACACAGCGCCTTCACATCCACCTGCGGAAAGCTTTCAGGGACAAACAGACCGCCCTCGTTGGACAGGCCCTGTGCGATCGCTTCCGAGGAAGTCACTTTGCGGTTTTGGTCTCTGGTACTGAAAAACTGCATTGTTGTCGCTCCTTTTTCGCCGTGGAACGCTGAAAACACGTTCCTGCTGCTACGGCAGAGAAGATCCCTGCCCGTACATTTCCCACCGGGGTACTTGCTTTACGCAAGAAAAGCGCCCCTTATAATATGTACCATCCAGCGCCCGCTGTCAAGAGGGAACACTTCCGCCACATCAAATCGCACCGGTGCATCGCTCTGTCCGGTACACTGCAGATAGTGCTGTGCTGCAAGGATCAGCCGCTTCTGTTTGGCGGCATTCACCGCAGCAGCCGGGCGCGAAACGGCGTTGGAGCTGCGGGTCTTTACCTCGCAGATGACAATGGTCCCGTCCGGTTCCTGTACCACCACGTCCAGCTCCCCCATCCGGGTGTGGAAGTTGTGTGCCAGCAGCCTGCAGCCCTGCTTCTGATACCAGCGGGCCGCAGCGGCTTCTCCCCTGTGCCCCGTCTCAGCGCGGTTCACTTTCCGTTCTCCGGCCAGTAGCCCTGTTTTTTCAGGAAGCTGCGGCGGTAGAATGGCTGGATGCCGTACTGCGCAATGAGCTCATAGTGGAGCTTGGTCGGGTAGCCCTTGTGTTTTGCCAGCTGATACTGCGGGTACTGTCTGTCCAGTTCCAGCATATAGCGGTCACGACTGACCTTGGCAAGGACGGATGCCGCGCCGATGCTGGCACTGGTGGCGTCGCCCTTGACCACCGGCTGTGCCGGGATCTGCAAACCCGCCGGGGTGCGGTTGCCGTCCACCAGCACGAGGTTCGGCACGATGTCCAGCTCTTCCACGGCCTGCTTCATGCCGCCCATGGTGGCGTTGAGGATGTTTTCCCGGTCGATGATTTCCGGCCCCACAAAAATAATTTTGTAGGCCAGCGCCTTTGCAACGATCTCGTCAAACAGGGCTTCCCGTTTTTTCTCGGTGAGCTTTTTTGAGTCGTTGATGCCAAAGACCGGATTCTCCGGGTCCAGAATACAGGCCGCTACGCACACCGGGCCGCACAGAGGGCCGCGCCCGGCTTCGTCCACGCCCGCAAAGCAGCCATACTGACTGCGTACAGCGGCATCGTACTCATACAGCGGAGCCGAGATCTCCTCGTCGGAATGGCGCTTCATTCCTCTTCCTCCTCGGCAAAATCCGTCAGGTCATCCCGCTGCGGCGGGCGCTCCAGCGAAATGCGGCCCCACTTGCAGGCGCGGAATTCATCCACCAGCATAATGGCACAGCGCTCGGTGTTCACCTCGCCGCCGCGCACCAGCAGGCCGCGCTTGCGGCCGATGGCTTCCATCAGCTCATAGGGCGGCAGTGCCAGCGTTTCGGCGTCCAGCTTGTAGCGCTGGGCCACAAGGTCGGGATAGTTGCGGCGCACCTCATCCAGCAGGTTCATGGCCAGTTCTTCCACGTCCAGAATATCGTCCTTGATGGAGCCGATGAAGGCCAGATTGGATGCAATGGTCTTGGAATCAAACTTCTTCCACAGTACGCCGGGCATATCCAGCAGATCAAATTTGTCGGTGCTGACCCACTGCTTGCCCTTAGTCACACCCGGGCGGTCTGCCGCCTTGGCGCGGGCAGAGCCTGCAAAGGTGTTGATAAAGGTGGACTTGCCCACATTGGGGATGCCGCACAGCATCACCTGCGTCTTGGCACCGCCCATGCCGCGGTTCTGGCGGCGTTCCAGCAGGCCGGCCAGTTCTTTTTCGATCGCAGTCTTAACGGCATTAGCGCCGCCCTTCTGCTTGGCGCTGATCGCCACACAGCCGGCGTCTGCTGCACGGAAATACTTGATCCATTCTTCCGTTACAGCCGGGTCGGCCAGATCTGCCTTGTTCAGCGCATAGAGCTTCGGCTTGCGGGCCGTGATGCGCTCGATCTCCGGGTTCAGGCTGGAGAGCGGGATGCGGGCATCCAGCAGCACAAGGCTTGCATCCACATGCTGGATCTCCTGCTCCATCATGCGCAGGGTCTTGGTCATGTGGCCCGGGAACCACTGAATATTGTACTGGTTTGCAAAGCGGGTATCCATTTCGTTCATTTTACCACCCCAAAATCTGTAAAGGGCATAAAGCACACAAGCACCTTGCCCAGAATATCCCGTTCGTCGATGCAGCCGACATAGGTGGAGCGGCTGTCCAGCGACTGGTTGCGGTTGTCGCCCATCACGAACACCGTGCCCTCCGGCACTGTGTACGGGAACTGCACATCGTAGCCAAGATAGGTAGGCTCTGCAATGTAGTCCTCCTGCAAGACCTCACCGTTCACCGCCACGGTGCCGGTCGCATAATCGATGGAGACCGTATCGCCGCCTTTGGCGATGACACGCTTGACCAGCGGCTTGCCGTAGGAGGTATAGCTGTCCACAATGACCACATCACCGCGCTGAGGCTCGTAGCCCGCCCCCCACACGATGAGCTTGTCGCCGTTGACCAGCGTAGGCACCATGGAGCTGCCGTCCACCTGAATGATGCGGAAGAAAAACGAAAAGATCAGCACCAGCACCAGCGCTGCCGAGATCAAGGCCTCGTACCATTCCAGCAGATTCTGCCCGCGCACGGGCTTTGTCTGTTCCTGTTTTTCCATATCCGGTACACCTCACCTTCTGGTTTTACACTGCTGACCCGATTATACCGCAGCCGACAGGCTTTCTGCAAGCCAGATCACCTGCCGGCCGCACAGTTTTTTCAAATTTTTGATAAAGAAAAAAGGGACAACGAGGTTGTCCCTTTTCTCCCGTTTCAAATCGGGGATGATCAAATATCGCTCTTGACCTTGGCAGCCTTGCCGGTACGGCCACGCAGGTAGAACAGCTTTGCGCGGCGGACCTTGCCCTTGCGGACAACGGTGACCTTCTCAACGAAGGGGCTGTTGATGGGGAAGACACGCTCGATGCCGACACCGTAAGCAACGCGGCGAACGGTAAAGGTCTCAGCAACGCCGCCGTGCTTCTTTGCGATCACAGTGCCCTCAAAGGCCTGGATGCGCTCACGGTCGCCTTCCTTGATACGAACATCAACGCGGACGGTGTCGCCAACGTTGAACTGGGGCTTTTCAGCCTTGATGCTGCCTTCAGAAATAATCTTCAGTGCGTCCATTTTTGAATCCTCCATTTGTTTTTAGACGTTCATGCACGGCACCTTGCCGTCAGAGGACCGCCCGTTTAATGATATTGTCATTAACCCCGCTGTGGTCTCAGCGGACACTAACGCCTAAATAGGATATCACAAAACCTGCGTGAATGCAAGCGTTCTGACCAAAATAAATGCAAAAATTTTCTGTTTTGCCCAACAGACGGTCTTTCACGCTCCGATCAGACAAACAGCTGTTTGTCTGCCGTCAAAAACTTTTTGCGCAGGATGTTGGCGCTGACGGCAGGCAGACCGAATTTTTCTTCCAGAAAACCGGTGAGCAGCGAGGGGTTCAGGTTCAGTTCCTGTGCGGCCGGCATGCACAGATCAATGTGCAGGCTGTCCCCCTCCGTGGTGTACTCCACCTGCGGGATGTGATCCTTCAGCTCAATGATCTTGTTGCCTTTTTTGCCGTGCTTTTCCACCGGAGCGCTTTCCAGCGCATTGTACTGATCCAGCGCCGCAGCCGCTGCCGCCGGGTAGGTGATGCGATAGCATGCGTAGGCAATGAGGTCCGCCTTCATCTGCACCGGGCCAACATGCGTGATCACGATGCCTGCAGGCATGATGGCATTGAGGGCCGCTTTCCACTGCTCAAAATCCGGGGCTTCCGCTTCGGTCTTGACGTCCACGCACTCGCACTCGCTCTCCTGCCCCAGCGAAAGCGGGCAGGCAAAGGTCATATAGATGTGGGGATTGAAGCCCAGCGTATGCCACACCGGCAGGCCGCTGCGCTTGAGCACACGCTGCATCACCCGCTGCAGGTCCAGCAGGGAGATGTAGGAGGCCTCATTCTTTTTCTCAAACGAGATTCTGACTGTAATCAAAGCAGGGACCTCCTAACAGATGATTTGCGCCGCAGCCGTGGCAGGCACGGTTGCAGGGCTGGGTGGTCTGGGCAGCAAGCGCCTTTTTGTACTCCCGCACCAGATATTCGTGGGTGACGCCGTAATCCATGTGGGACCAGGGCGTTACCTCGTCCAGACCGATGGGACGCTGGCAGTAGAACGCCGGGTCGATGCCCAGATCTGCAAAGGTCTGCAGCCATGTGTCGTATTTGAAGCACTCTTCCCAGCCGTCAAAGTAGCAGCCGCGCTTGTAGGCTTCCACAATGACCGGGGCAAGGCGGCGGTCGCCCTTGGCAAACACGCCCTCCAGAAAGCTGGTGGTGCTGTCGTGATAGTTGACCTTGATCTTGCGGCTGCGCACGCTTTCCAGCAGATGCTTCTGCTTGGCCTGCAGGGTCTCGGCCGTGTCCATGGGCACAAACTCAAAGGGAGTATGGGGCTTGGGCACAAAGCAGGCACAGCTGATCGTCACCTGAACGCCCTTTCCCTTGCCGCGCTTGGGCAGAGAATAGTAAAGATCGACCACCTTCTGCGCCGTCTCTGCGATGCCCTCAATGTCCTCCATGGTCTCGGTGGGCAGGCCCATCATGAAGTAGAGCTTGACCGAAGTATAGCCCGCGTTGAATGCAATGGTGCAGGTCTTTTCGATCTCATCCCATGTGACATTCTTGTTGATGACGTTGCGCAGGCGCTGGGTGCCGGCTTCAGCGGCGAAGGTCAGGCCGCTCTTGCGCACCTTGGTGGTTTTTTCAATGAGGCTCTGGGAGAAGTTGTCCACACGCAGGCTCGGCAGCGACAGGCTGACATGCTCCTTGGGTGCCCATTCGTTCAGATCATCCAGCAGTTCTTCCAGCTGTCCGTGGTCAGAGGTGGACAGGCTGGAAAGGCTCAGCTCCTCATAGCCGGTGTTAGCGCACAGCTCCTGCGCCGCCCTGTTCAGAAGGCCCGCGTCACGCTGGCGCATGGGGCGGTACAGAAAGCCCGCCTGACAGAAGCGGCAGCCGCGCACACAGCCGCGCAGCACCTCGATGCTGGCGCGATCCTGAATGGCACCCACCATGGGCACCACGAAATTCGTGGGCGGGGCAAACTCGTTCAGGTCCTTGATGATGGCCTTGGTGATGCGCGCCGGGATGCCCGGCTCGTTGGGGGTGATGGCCTTGACCCGGCCATCCTCGTAATACTCCACATCGTAGAATGCTGGGATATAGACGCCGGGGATCTTTGCGATGCGCAGCAGCAGCTCCTTTTTGGAGACGCCGCCCTCTTTTTTGGCCTTTTCGATCTCGGCGCAGATGCCGGGCAGTTGGTTTTCGCCCTCGCCCAGCTGGATCACATCAAAAAAGTCCGCGATCGGCTCCGCATTGCAGGCACAGGGGCCGCCCGCCACGATCAGCGGCCAGCGTTCGTCACGGTCTTTGGAATAGAATGGGATGCCTGCCAGATCCAGCATGGCCAGAATGTTGGTATAGGACAGCTCGTACTGCAGGGTGAAGCCCACTGCATCAAAGGCGGTGAGCGGGTCCTTGCTCTCCATGGTGTAGAGCGGCAGGCCAAGGCGTTCCATTTCAGCCTTCATGTCCAGCCATGGCATGAAAGCGCGCTCACACCACCAGTTTTCACGGCGGTTGAGCAGCTCATAGAGAATCTTTTCGCCAAGGAAGGACATGCCTACCTCATAGGTGTCCGGAAAGCAGAACGCAAAGCGGACATCCACTTTTTCTTTGTCCTTATATACACTGCCGGGTTCTCCGCCGGTATAACGGCCGGGCTTCTGTACCCGTCCCAGCGCTTCTTTCAGTTTTGGATCAAACATCGAGTCCTCCAATAAACAGTCCATTTTTACACGTCATTTTATTGTACCCGAAATGAGCTGTTTTTTCAATCATTTCCCTTAAACTTTTTGCCTGCACGCCGCATTTCGCGCAGGCAGGACGCCAGCTGCGCCCCATCCAGCGGAGGAACGGGCAGCAGGTTGAATCCCCCGGTCAGCAGATTTGCCGCCCAGAAGGCACTGCCGCGGATGGTCAGTTCCTGTTCCAGCCGCAGCGCCCAGATGCCCGCCAGCATGAAATTGACCGCCGGGCCTGCAGCAGCCAGCCAGAAGAGCCGCCCCGGTGAAAGGCCCCGGGCCGGAGCGTCCATCCGCATACAAAAGCCGGTCATGGTCACCTCAATGACCGGAAAGCGGCGCAGCAGCGCACAATACACCAGAATGTGCCCGCACTCGTGCAGGAATGCCGCCAGCAGGCCCAGCCGCAGAAAGCCGCTGGCATCGAAGTACAGCAGAAAATACAGGGAACCGCACAGCAGCACCGGGTCCCGGAACACCAGAGGCCCCAGCCGCAGGGCATCAGGATGCTTCATGCGAAAGGCCCAGTGCATCTGCCGGGTCACAGGCTTTTCCCTGACGATACAGCTCAAAATGCAGATGTGCCCCGGTGGCCCGGCCGCTCTGCCCTGCTGTGCCGAGGGTCTGCCCTGCCTCTACGGCTTCGCCCGGACGGACATAGATATACTGCAGATGGGCATACACCGCCGCTGTTCCATCCGCAAGCAGAAGCTCCATGCAGCTGCCATAGCTGGCACTTCGCTTTGTGCGGAGCACGGTTCCGCCCTGCACCGCAAGGATGCCGGTGCCCTCGGCGCAGGCAAGGTCGATTCCCTTGTGAAATGCCCGTTTACCCGTAAAGGGGTCCTCCCGCCAGCCGTATCCGTCCGAAACGCGCCACTGTGTGGTTTCCAGCGGAAAGCAAAAGGCATCCTCTGTTTTCGACTGTGCCCGTGCCGGGAGCACCAGTCTGACGCAAAGCAGCGCTCCCAGCAGGACCGCCGCCCGGAAAAGGGCCAATTTCTTCCCATATTTTGCGTGTTTTATGCGCTGTCCTGCTCGTCCGCTCCGCTTCGTCTGCATACCGTTTCCCCTTTCCGCTGTAGTCCACTGTATGCAGGCGGCGGTTCAAAAAGACCCGGCAGGGCTTTTCCCTGCCGGGTCTTGCAGTGCTGTTATCTGCGGAATTTGAAGAGGTTCAGGAACTGCTTCAGGCGGCTCTTCTGCGCAGGCGTTTCGGAAACGGCCGGTTTTGCCGGTTTTGGCACAGAAGCAGGCCGGGGTGCCGGTTTTTTGCGGTTCACCATCTGTTCCAATTCGTCAAAGTGATCGTGTTCCTCCGGCTTCGGGGCCGCATCCAGATGGATGGGTGCCGACGGTTCGAGAGCCTTTTGCGGTTCTTGCTTCTGTACGGGGAACTCCACCGCCTTTGCCTCCGGTTCCGCTGCAGGCTGTTCTGCAGCGGGAGCTTCTGCAGTCAACGGTGCCGTCGGAGCCTCCACAGCCGCCGGTGCCGTTTTTTCACAGGCAGGAACTTTTCCAGTCCAGTCATCCCGAAGCAGCTCATACATATCCATCTGGCCGTTGATCAGTGCTTCGCCCTCGGCAGGCTTCACCTTCTGGTAGCTGCCATCCGGGCGCATCTCGCGGGCATTGACGTTATCCCGCAGCTGCAGCTGCAGAATATCGGTGAGCTTCTGCACCAGCACCGGGTCTTCCACCCGGACGCCTACCTCCACGCGGCACTCCGTGTTGCGGGTGAGGAAGTCGCCGGAAGCAATATAAACGCGGGTGTGCACTCCATCAAAGAAGCTGTAAATGCGGCCATGCTCCAGATAACGGCCCACAAGGCTGCGGATGTGCAGGTTTTCGGTCTTGCCGGGCACCTCTGCACGCACACAGCAGATGCCGCGCACGATCATGTCGATGCGCACACCGGCACAGCTGGCTTCCTGCAGCTTCAGGATGATGTCGCGGTCGCTGATGGAGTTGTTCTTCAGGATCATGGACGCCGGGCGGCCCATGCGGGCGGCAGCGATCAGGTGATCCATTTCTTCCAGAAGCACGCTCTTGAACCGCAGCGGTGCCACCAGCATCTTGCTGCTGTCCTCGGTCAGGCGCTGTACGGCAAGGTTCTGGAATACGTTGGATGCTTCCTCGCCAATGACGGGATCGGCCGTGATAAAGGAATAATCGGTGTACAGCTCACTGGTTTTTTCGTTGTAGTTGCCGGTGCCGATCTGGGTGATGTAGGAGTAGCCCTGTGCGCCCTTGCGGGTGATGAGGGTCAGCTTGGAGTGCACCTTGTAATCATCAAAGCCATAGATAACGGTGCAGCCTGCTCCTTCCAGCTGCTTGGACCAGTCAATGTTGTTCTGTTCATCAAAGCGGGCGCGCAGCTCCACCAGAGCCACCACTTCCTTGCCGTTTTCGGCCGCTTCCATCAGCGCCTGCACGATCTGGGATTCCCGCGCCATACGGTAGAGGGTCATCTTGATGGAAATGACCTCCGGGTCATGTGCCGCCTTTTTGAGCATGGCAATGAAGGGCCGGATAGACTGGTACGGGTAGCTGAGCAGCACATCATGCTTCTGCACCTCGGCGGCAAGATCGTACTGCGGCGGCGGCAGCATGGGCCGTGCCGCCGGGTAGAACAGCTCCGGATGTCCGTCTGCCTCGATCCTGCCGGTGAGCTTATAGAAGAAGCTCAGATCCAGCGGGCTTTTCTGCACGAACACCCGCTTATGGGTCAGCACAAGGCGGTTGCACAGCAGGCGTTCCACCTCCGGGGCAGATGCCGTTGTGATCTGCAAACGCACAGCCGCCAGCTTGCGGCGGCGCTTGAGCAGATCGGACATGATCTCACGGTAATCGATATCGTGATCCATCATGCCCTCTTTCACGTCGATGTCCGCATTGCGGGTCACGCGGAACAGGCACTTTTCCTGAATGGCATCCTTGCCAAAAATGCTGGCCGCAAAATGCAGCACCAGCTCCTCGGTGAGGGCAAACAGCGTCTCGCCATCTTTTTTTACAATGTGCATCCGTTCCATCTGGCTGGAAATGGGGATGATGCCCAGACTCTGCCCTGCAGGGTGCTTTTCCCTGAGCAGTACGCCCAGATAGATCTCCTGGTTGCGCAGGAACGGGAACGGATGGCGGTTATCCACGATCTGCGGGCTGAGGATGGGGAACAGCTCGGTCTGAAAATATTTTTTCCAGAAATGCTCTTCTTCCTTGGTCAGATGGTTAAAGTCCACCTTGCGATAACCGCATTCCGCCAGCGCTTCCAGCGCCTTTGCGTAGTATTTGTCGCATTCTTCCTGCAGCTGCGCCGTTTTGGGCATGATGGCAGTCAGCTGTTCCGCCGCGGACATGTTGGTCTTGTTTTCCCTCTTGACCTTTTTGCCCTGTTCCTGTTCCAGATTGGCGCGCTCCTGCAGAGAACCCACGCGCACCATGAAAAATTCGTCCAGATTCGAGCCATAGATCGCAAGAAACTTGACCCGTTCTGCAAGCGGAACATTTTTATCTTTGCCCAATGCAAGAACGCGCTGATTAAAATCCAGCCAGCTCAGTTCCCGGTTGATAAAAATGGTATCATCACTCATAGTATTCCCCTTTTCCAGCTGCCTTGCGGCTCAGCTCACGGTTGCCTGCCCTTTCCAGGAATCCACCACAGCCTGCGTCAGGCCCGGAACGCAGGCTGCATCCTCTACCCGTGCAAACGGGCCGTTCTGCTCCCGGTATTCCAGAATGGCTCTGGCCCGGCTTTCTCCTACGCCCGGCAGGGTGCACAGCGCAGAAAGCCCGGCTGTGTTCAGATCCACCAGTATGTGCTGTTCCAGCCCCGCTGTATCCGGCAGCGGCTGGACCGCAGTGTCCTGCAGCGGCACGGCAAAATAAAACGCCAGCGCTGCGCACAGGATCACTGCAGCCACCGAGAGGCAGATAAAAACTGCCTCCCGTTTTTGGGACTCCGGCAGATGTGTTTCTTTCATTGTACCTGACTTTCCCCCAAAAAGAAAGGCTTCTGCGAAAGAATATGCAGAAGCCTTGCACAAATTTTACGCTAAATTTTCAGCATCCCGTACCATACGGTACAGCACTTCCACCGCAGAGCCTGCCGCAGCATCGGTCAGGGTGACCTTCTGCGCAGCAAGACGCAGCTCTGGCGGAGCATCTGCCGCCGCCACGCTCTGGCTGGCATTGCGCACCAGCTCCAGCATGGACATGCCGCCCGACAGCACCAGAACATCCTCCGGATTGATGCCCACCGGCATACACACAGCATCCAGCATTTCGTGGCCGGAAACGGTTCTGGGCGTCAGGATCAGGGTATCTGCTGCGGCACGCTCGCCCAGCAGCACCGCTGTGCGATCCCCCAGCGATTTTTCCAGCAGCGAGATCATGGGCACGGCCTTGCTGTCCTGATACAGCAGCACCCGCAGCACTTCTTCTCCCTTGATATCCGCTGCATTCGCCAGCAGATAGGGGGTCCATTCCTGCCGCAGATGGCGTTCCAGCGCCTCACTCATGCGCAACACCCGGGTGGTGCCATCGGTCATCTGCAAAGCGACGCCCACGCCTGCCGCGTCCGGCAGGCGGGTAAACAGATCGGCGTCCTGCCCGGCAAAGCTGCACAGCGTCCGGCTGGTGCCATCGGCAAAATGGTAGGCCATCGCGCCGCCGCACACCAGCGCAGGGGCATTGAGCCGCACACTGCCCAGAATGGAACGCACTGCCCGGGGCGTGCGCTGCGAGAACACCGTAAAACGGCCGCCGCGGCGGACGAACAGCTGCAGCACGTCCCGCACAACCTGAGTCAGGTTTCCATCCGCTCCCAGCAGCAGGTGATCCAGATCACACAATACAAGCCTTTGGTCCAGCTGGTTCATAGGGTTCCCCTCCTGAGCGTTGCAAGAAAATGAGTGAAGTATTCCGGCAGCTCCGAATCAAAGCGCAGCTGTTCGCCGGTAATGGGGTGGATAAACCCCAGTGTTTTTGCGTGCAGGCACTGCCCGTGCAGGCTGGTGATGCAGTTGTGCGGGCCGTAGACCGGGTCGCCTGCCACCGGGTGCTGGATGGACGCCATGTGCACTCGGATCTGGTGGGTGCGGCCGGTCTTCAGGCGGCATTCCAGCATGGTGAAGTTGTTCAGCCGTTCCAGCACCTGATAACCGGTGTAGGCATATTTGGTGTGGGGCTCGCCGGCCGGGTAGACTGCCATTTTTTTGCGGTCGGTTTTGCTGCGGCCAAGATTGGACTCCACAAAGCCTTCATCTTGTGCAAAGCCGCCGTACACGATGGTGCGATACGCGCGCTCCACACTGTGCACCGCCATCTGCTGGGAAAGACCGATGTGGGTTGCATCGTCCTTTGCCACCACCAGCAAGCCGCTGGTGTCCTTATCGATGCGGTGCACGATGCCGGGGCGGATCTTGCCGCCGATGCCGGACAGGCTTCCCTTGCAGTGCCACAGCAGCGCATTCACCAGCGTGCCGTCCGGGTTGCCGGGAGCCGGGTGCACCACCATGCCCTTGGGCTTGTTGACCACCAGCAGATGCTCGTCCTCATAGACGATCTCCAGCGGGATATCCTGCGGCACAGCCTCGATGGGCTTGGCGTCCGGGATCTCCAGCAGAATGGTGTCGCCTGCCTTGAGCTTCAGGCTCTTGGCCACCTGCCTGCCGTTGCACAGCACATGGCCATCCGCCACGAGGGCCTGCAGGGCAGAACGGGAAAGGCCGGTATCCTCGCCGCTGAGAAAACGGTCGATGCGCTGGCCGGCCGTTTCCTGCTCCACCACAAATTCACGCTGCTCCATGGCTCACTGCTCCTTTGCGCCGCCGTGCAGCTCTTCCAGAAAGATCTCCAGCACCCAGAGACCCACACCCACGCACACGCAGATATCCGCAAAATTGAACACCGCAAACTGCATGAACAGCAGATTGATGTAGTCCACCACCACGCCGTTGAGCACACGGTCGATCAGGTTGCCGATACCGCCGGCAAGGATCAGCAGCAGTGCGGCCTGCTGCAGGTATCTGCCGCGGCTGCGGAAGAACAGCCCGTAGGCCACAAGGATCAGCGCTATGCTGGTAGCGATGATGAGGAACATCTGCTTGCCGCTGAGCAGGCTGAACGCCATGCCCGGGTTGAGCACGAACCGCAGCTCCACCACATGGGGGATCAGCGGCATGGCTCCCACCGGCTGCAGCACATTTGTGGCCCACAGCTTGATGGCCTGATCGATGCCAATGAGTGCCGCAGCCGCGAGCAGATTAAAAACAACATATGCCATAGGATACTCCCAAAATCATTCAGTATAAAAAACGGCGCTCCCCGGTATAAGGGAGCGCCGCCCTTTAAAACATTGTTTTATGCGGAACGCTTAGGCTTCCACAACGCTGGCGCAGCGTGCGCACAGGGTGGGATGTGCAGCATGGCTGCCGATGGAAGAAGAATACTTCCAGCAGCGCTCGCACTTTTCGCCGGTGGCATGTGCAGCAGCAACGCCCAGACCTTCAACAGCGCTTGCAGCGCCGCCTTCGCCCTTGACCAGCTCTACCTGAGAGACGATCATCAGGTCGGCCAGCTCGTCCATGGGGATGCTGTTCAGCAGATCATACACCGCGTCATTGCAGTACAGGGTGACGGCAGCCTCCAGAGAAGCACCGATGACCTTTTCGGCACGGGCCTGCTCCAGAACCTTCTTCACCTCGTCACGGACAGCGATCAGCTGAGCCCACTTTGCCTTGAAGGCCTCATCGGCGGCATACTGGCCAGCCTTGGGCATCTCCTCAAAGACAACGTACTTGTTCATGCCCTCGGTCTTGGGCATGAAGTCCCAGATCTCCTGGCTGGTGAAGCACAGGATGGGCGCAATGATCTTGTCCAGAGCCACCAGGATCTTGTACATGGTGGTCTGAGCAGCCTTGCGGCCTGCGCCGTTGGTGCAGTACAGACGGTCCTTGGTCACATCCAGATAGAAGTTGGACATTGCAACAACGCAGAAGTTGTATACTGCATGATAGACCTTGTTGAAGTCGTACACAGCGTAGCCTGCGCTGGTGTTGACCATCAGGTCATCCAGAGCAGCCAGTGCCCAGCGGTCGATCTCCTGCAGCTGGTCGTCAGCCACACAGTCGGTGTTGGGATCAAAGCCGTCCAGATTGCCCAGAATGAAGCGGGCGGTGTTGCGGATCTTGCGGTAAGCCTCGCTCAGCTGCTTGAAGATGTTCTTGCCGGCACGCACATCCACGGTGTAGTCGGAAGAAGCCACCCACAGGCGGATGATATCAGCGCCGTAGTCCTTGATGATCTCGCTGGGCTCCACGCCGTTGCCGGCGCTCTTGTGCATCTGCTTGCCCTGCTCGTCCACGACCCAGCCGTGGCACAGAACAGACTTATAGGGTGCGCAGCCCTTGCTTGCAACGCTGGTCAGCAGGCTGGACTGGAACCAGCCGCGGAACTGGTCGCCGCCCTCCATATACATATCGGCGGGGAAACGCAGTTCCGGACGCTCCTCCAGCACAGCGGCATGGGTGGAGCCGGAGTCGAACCAGACGTCCATGATGTCGGTGTCCTTGGTCCACTCGGAAGCACCGCACTTTTCGCACACTTCGCCTGCGGGGATGATCTGCTCGGCTTCGTACTTATACCATGCATCGGAGCCTTCCTTGCGGAACAGGTCGCTGACAGCCTTGATGGTGGCATCGGTGATGTGGTAGGTGCCGCACTTCTTGCAGTAGAATGCGGGAATGGGCACGCCCCAGGTGCGCTGGCGGCTGATGCACCAGTCGTTGCGGTCGCGCACCATGCCCTTCATACGGTCATGGCCCCAGTCCGGCATCCAGGTAACGGTGTCGATGGCCTTGTAGACGTCCTCACGGAACTTTGCGATGGAGCAGAACCACTGTTCCGTTGCACGGAAGATGATGGGGTGATGGCAGCGCCAGCAGTGCGGGTACTGATGCTTGATGTGCACCTGACCCATGACAGCGCCGGACTCGGTCAGGTCGGCCAGAATGGTCTTATTGGCAGCCCACACGCGCTGACCTGCATACTTGCCGGCCAGCTCGGTCAGATAGCCGCCATCGTCCACGGGGACGGTGATGGGAACCTGCGGATACTTCTGGCAGACGTTGAAGTCGTCCACGCCGTGGCCGCCTGCGGTATGGACGCAGCCGGAACCGCTTTCCAGCGTGACGTGGTCGCCCAGAATGACCCAGCCTTCCTTGGGCAGGTAGACGTGGTTGTAACGCATCAGCTCGAACTCGGTACCGGGGACCGGCTCGCCCACGATCTCGTAGTTCTCGATGTGGCAGGCGTCCATGACGCTCTTGACCAGCTCGGTGGCCATGATGTGGAACTCATCACCGATCTTGACGAAGGAGTACTCGAACTGGCCGTTCAGGCAGATCGCCTCGTTAGCGGGCAGAGTCCAAGTGGTAGTAGTCCAGATGACGAAGTAGGTCTTGTCCATCGGGATGCCGTGCTTTGCCAGCACACCGTTGGGGTCCTGAGAGACGTGGAAACGCACGAAGATGGAATCGCAGTCGTCCTCGCCGTACTCGATCTCGGCCTCTGCCAGAGCCGTGCGGCAGTCCGGGCACCAGTACACAGGCTTCAGGCCCTTGTAGATGTAGCCCTTTTTGGCCATCTCGCCAAAGATCTCGATCTGGCGTGCCTCGAACTCAGGCTTCAGGGTCAGATACGGATGCTCGAAATCGCCGATAACGCCCAGACGCTTGAACTGGTCGCTCATGATGTCGATGTGCTCGGTAGCAAACTTTTCGCAGATCTGGCGCAGCTCCAGCTTGGAAATGTCCTTCTTCTTATCACCGACGGAGGACAGAGCCTTCAGCTCGATGGGCAGGCCGTGGGTATCAAAGCCGGGCACATAGGGAGCCTGGAAGCCCTCCATGTTCTTGTCGCGGATAATGATATCCTTGATGATCTTGTTCAGGGCAGTACCCATGTGGATATTGCCGTTTGCGTACGGAGGGCCGTCGTGCAGGATGAACTGCGGCTTGCCCTCGTTGTGCTTCATGAGCTGATTGTACAGGTCGTTGTCGTCCCAATCCTTGAGCATGACCGGCTCCTTCTTAGGCAGGCCGGCACGCATTTCAAACAGGGTCTTGGGCAGGTTCAGAGTACTATCGTACTGCGATTTGTTCTTAGCCAATGGTTTACACTCTCCTCTATATTTCCTTATGGGGTCGCCTTACTCGCTGAACTTGACGCCCTGAAAAGCATCGTAGTCCGGCTCGTCCGGCTTAAAATCAGCAGGAGGCGCGGGCGGAGGGTCCAGCTTGAGCTGGCTTTCGTCCTTTGCCCAGAAATCCTCGCTGCTGTCAGCCGTCTCGCTGTCATCTTCAGCAGAGGCGGCAGGTTCTGCATCTTCTTCTGCAGCCGGAACAGGCTCTGCCTCAGGCTGCACATCTGCGGCCTGCAGCTGAGCGGCAGCCGCAGGTTCGGCTTCGTCGGCAGCAGGCTCTGTGTCGGCAGCTTCCTGTGCGGGCGTTTCCTTCTGGAACTCCGGCAGGCGGCTCAGCGACTCCACATGGCTGCGGTACAGATTGAGCACATCGGACTTGAAGCGGGTCACTTCCAGACGCACACGGTCATACTCGCGCTCTTCTGCAAGGCGCTTCTCGTTTGCCTCGTTCTCGATCTCATCTGCACGGTCGTTGGCCTTCTGCAGCAGTTCGTTGGCATCGCGGATGATATCATCACCGCGCAGATTTGCACGATGGATGATCTCTTCCGCCTTCTGGTTTGCTTCACGGATGACGTTCTCACCCATGCGCTGCGCATTGATCAATGCACTCTTGAGCATTTCACCGTCTGCCTCAAAGCTCTTCAGCTCCTCGTGCAGCTTCTGGTTTTCAGCAGTCAGATCCGCAATCTGCTTGCGAAGCTGTTCCGCCTGTGCATCGTCCTCCTGCAGCTGTTCTTCCACCTTGTCCAGAAAACGATCCACGTCCTCTGTGCGGTAGCCGCGGAGGTTTTTTTCAAATTGCACAGAACGGACATCCTGCGGAGTCAGCATAGTCATTTCCTCCCGTTGCTTTTAATATTGAAAAAATTCGATGATCGACCGGTCTTTTTTGCTTTTTCCGGGCAGTGCCGTCAGGCCAAAGCGGCCCTTGCCCCGCACGGTAAAAACATCACCCTCATACACCGGCGCATGGGGTTTTTCGGCAGGCAGATGGTTGATCTCCACCCTGCCGGCCGCGATCAGCTCACACGCCTGCCCCCGGCTGCACCGCAGCATGGCCGCAAGCACAGCGTCCAGCCGCAGAGACGACACGGTAGCGCTGCGCAGCTCGCGCCGGGCCTGCGGGAAGGACGGTATCTCGTCCGGTTCCAGCAGCTCAGTGGTCAGCTCGGTGTGCCCGGCCTGAAACAGTTCCCGGCAGATCAGCTGTGCTGCCGGTTCCAGCGCAAACACATACGCTGTGCCCGGCTGATCCTCCGGCAGAACGATGTCTCCCAGTGCTTCGCGCTTCAGCTCCAGACCCATCAGGCTGCCCAGATAGTCCTTGTGCGCGGGCAGCGCGGCCCCGGGCAGAGCCCGGCATTGCAGCCGCACGCAGCGGATGGGGTTTTCCCCATAGCTGTACTCGGGCTCCAGACAGAGGATCCGGCGTTCCGCCTGCGGCCAGCCGCCCTCAAAGCGGAAGCCTTCCTCTATGTCCGCACGCCCCAGCGCTGCACGGGCAAGATCCTGCTCACGGTCGCTCAGAAAACCGGAGTACCGTGCGATCTCCCGGGAAAAGGCCGTGCGGGCCAGATCCTCGATATGCCGCATGAGATAGCGTTCTTCATCCGTGCGTGCGGGAATGAACCCGCGCACGGCTTTGGGCTGTGGATCATGCAGATCAATAGAACGCGCCATTGTTCTCCAGCTCGTCCAGCAGATCGCCCATGATGTCTACATTATATGGTGTGATGATAAAGGTGCTGTTGGCCACCCGCTTGATCTGGCCGTTGTTGGCATAGGCAACACCGGACAAAAAGTCCACCAGACGGCGGGAGACTTCCTTGTTGGTAGACTCCAGATTGAGCACGACCGTGCGCTTGTTGTTCAGATGGTCGGCAATGGTGCTTGCATCCTCAAAGCGCTCCGGCTTTACCAGCACCACCTTGAGCTGAGTGGTGGCATTGATGTTGACCACCTTGCCGTTCTTCTTGTTGGTGCCCTCGGTATGTTCCTCAGCTTCGTTGTCCGCACCGAGGCCGACGCCGTTGTTATTGTTCACCATCTGGGGACCATCATCGATGTACTGGTCCTCATAATCGTCTTCCTGGTCAAACAGACCCTTCTTGATGCTGTCAAGAAAAGACATACAATCTGCTCCTTTCATTCGGGCAGCTTGGTGCTGCCTGGCGTTCTCTGCAAAAGAATGCAAAGAATAGCTTTATCTATTATCGGATTTTTTGCCTCAGATGTCAATAACTACAAAAGCTTTCCGTCATACAAATTTTGTCCGGAGACGATTATTTCGTCATAAAGCCTCACCTTGCTGACCGAACCCTCGGTCCCTTCGGGCAAAACAAGGATGTAATCGCCGTCTGTGATCAGCGGATGGTCTGCATCCACCGGGTCGATCCGGCAGAAGCGCGCGATGTTGCCAAGCTTGACGTAAACGCCGGGAACATAGTTCTCGCCCTGTGTCTCGGCCTCGGTCCCGTCCTCCTTCAGATAGTGCACCGCTGCTGCAGGCACCCGCAGGCCGCTGTGCTCCCCTACCGAGATCCGTGCGGCAGCCCGGTTCAGGCACAGCACATCCCCGTTGATGGAGTTGCAGGTGAGCACAAAGCGTGCAAGGCCGCTGTCCGCATCAATGCTCACTTCGGCAACGGTCGCCTTCAGGCCGTTTTCCATCCGCCCCGGAAAGCTGATCTCCACCGCAGAGCGCAGCGGCTTGCCGTCCTGACCCAGCAGCTTTTCTCCCTGCTTTGCGCTGCACACGCCCACATAGCGCCAGGTAAAACCGGCTACGATCTTACCGGCGCAGCCATCCAGTGCCATCACCGGGTCGGAATCCAGATAGCCCTGCAGCTCCTGCGCACTCAGTGCAAGGATGTCGTCCGCGCCGGCATTGAGCCTGCCGCTGCCGGAAGCCCGTACAAAGTAACCGGTCTGCGGCGCAGCGATCTGGGTAGGACTGCCCAGCTGAGCCTGCACGCTCTGGGCCTGCTGGACCAGAGCCGTGATCTGATCGGTAAAGTTTGCAGCATCACCGGTGACGACCCAGAGCTTGTTCTGTGCAAGCTGATAGGCATTGGAATCATCATCCACTGCCTCGTAGTCGCCGTCATCCAATGTATCCAGCAGATCATACAGTGCGCCAGCGCGTTCTTTTAAAAGGCTGTCCAGCTGCAGGGCTGCCGTGTTCTGGGATCTCTGCAGCAGATCGATCTGGTCATTCAGCTGGGTCAGCTGCTGGCGCAGCGTGGCCTGCGATGCATTGCTGTAGATCTCTGCCACCGCAGTACCTGCGGAAACGCGCTCACCGTCCGCCGCAAGATATCCAAGGTTTCCGCTGCCTGCCACATAGCTTTCGTCAAACAGCAGCACGCCGTCTGCATCCACGGTATCCGAAATGACCGCAGGCAGTGCCGTTTCATAGACATTCTGCGGGAACAGGACGTGCATGGCCTGATAGAGCACATACCCTGCAGCCAGCAGCAGAAATGCGATCAGCACCCCTGCCAGCGTGGCAAATCCATGGGATGCACGGCCCTCCTTCCGGGTCTCGTCCGGCATATCGATCACCTCTTCGATAAAAATTCACTCACTTGATGGATGGCAGTTTCTGCCGCATCCGGTGCACCGGCATCCAGCCAGACCACACCGTCCATATGGCGGAACCATGTCAGCTGGCGCTTGGCATAGTTGCGGGACGCCTGCTTGAGTTTATCTGTACAGGCTTCCAGCGGAGCCGTACCTTCAAAATACGGGAAGAATTCCTTATAACCAATGGCCTGCGCCGCCGTGCGGAAGCGTTCGCGGCTGCGCCAGACGTACTCTGCCTCTGCCAGAAGGCCCGCTTCCAGCATCTTGTCCACCCGCAGATCGATGCGGCGGTAAAGGGCCGCACGGTCCGGGAAATCCAGTCCCAGGATCAGGCTGCGGTAGGGCCGTTCCTGCGGAAGGGAGTCTGCCTTCTGTTCGCTGAGACGCCTGCCCGTAGCGCGGTAATGTTCCAGTGCGCGCAGCACGCGCACCTGATTGTTCGGGTGGATGGCCGCTGCGGCCTCCGGGTCGGCCCGGCGCAGCTCTTCGTACATGGCCGCGCCGCCTTTTTCGGCAAGCTCTGCCGCCAGCTGCTCCCGCAGGCCGACAGGCGTTTTTTCCTCGGCAAAGCGCACCCCGTACAGAAAGCTCTGGACATACAGGCCTGTGCCGCCCACGAGGATGGGCAGATTTCCCCGTGCCGTGATTTCCTGTTCCAGCGCTGCGGCCATAGCCGTAAAATCTGCCACACTGAAAGTTTTGTCCGGCGGCAGGATGTCCACGCCGTGGTGCGGGATGCCGCAGGTCTCCTCCGGCGTCACCTTTGCGGTACCGACGTCCAGACCCTGATAGATCTGCATGGAATCGCAGCTGATGACCTCGCCGGAAAAGCGCCTTGCCAGCGCCACGCCGAGAGCGGTTTTGCCTGTGGCCGTCGGGCCCACAACGGCTACGACCGGATGTTTATACGATGCGTCCAAACTGCTTTTCCAGCTCCTTTCGGGTCAATTTCAGTACGCAGGGGCGTCCGTGCGGGCAGAAGGGCGGCACCTCGCCGGAAAGGATCTTTTCGGCCAGCGCCAGCAGCTCCTGCGGCGAGGACTTATCCCCCGCTTTGATGGCTGCACGGCAGGAGATGGAATGCAGCACCCACTCGGTGTGCTCATTCAGCGCATCATGGCCGCCCTTGAGCAGCTTATTTGCGATCTCTACCAGCAGACTTTCTGCATTCTGCGGCTCCACATCTGCAGGCACTGCCCGCAGCACGACCGTGTTCCCGCCAAAATCTGCAATTTCCAGTCCTGCATTTTCCAGCAGCGGAATGTTGTCCAGCAGCGCCTGCTTTTCCTCTGCCGACAGATCGATGGCAGCAGGCTCCAGCAGCAGCTGGCCGGGCACATTGCCGTAGCTGGCCGCCAGCTTCTCGTAGAGCTGGCGTTCATGGGCAGCATGCTTATCGATCAGGCACAGCTCGTCTCCGCGCTCTGCAAGGATGTAGGTCTTAAACACCTCACCCACATAGTGCAGCGGTTCCGGCTGACCGGCTGTCGGGTCAAAGTTCAGCTGCTCCGGCTCTGCTGCTTCCACTGGCAGTTCTTCTGCCGGACATGCAGCAGCGGTATGCTTTTGCTCTGCCGGTTCATCCGGGCTCTCCGGCGCGGAAGGCACCGACTTGTTTTCCTGTACCGCAGGCGCTGCATCCCATGCCGCCATGTGATCCTGCGCCGCATGGATTTTTGCATCCTCTTGTCCAGCCAGTTCCGGCTCTACGTCCAGCTGTGCCTCGCTGGCTGCAGCACGGAAGGGTTCTGCCGTCCGGTGGCTTTCTGTTTCCGGACTGTGCAGCGTCACGAAGGGGTCCAGCATGGGAGCATTCTGCGTGCCGCTCGGCCAGCGGGGCACAGCGGTCGGCGCGGCTTTTCCTACCGGCTCCGGCCGCAGAGCGGGCCGTTCCTCCGTTTTTGCCGGTTCCCGGCGCTGCTGGGGCAGGGTGCCCGGGTCCGCCTGCCCGGGAATGATGGCAGAAAGTCCTGTAAAGTTGTCATGCTTTACATCATTTTCAATCTTTTTATCGATTGTTTTTTCACTCTCAGGCTTTTCATCTGCATCAAAGATGAAAAGCCGTTCGCCGGTGCCGGGCTGAGCCAGTGCCAGCTTGACGGCGTGGTAGACCACATCAAAAATATCATTTTCCCGGGCAAAACGCACTTCCACCTTTGCCGGATGGACGTTGACATCCACAAGGTCTGCCGGCATTTCCAGCAGAAGGATGCCGCCCGGGAACTTGCCCTGCATCATGGTGCCCTTGAAGGCCATTTCCATGCCAGCCATCATGGTGCGGTTGCGCACATAGCGGCCATTGATGTAAAAATGCTGCATACTCCGGCTGGCGCGGCAGCTTTTGGGCGGGGTGATCAGGCCGGTGATGCGGTACACGCCCTCCTGATTTTTCAGCTCGATGAGGTCCCGGCTGAACTCCCGGCCCAGAACCGCATAGGCCGCGCTGCGCAGCTGACCATCGCCGGGGGTGACATACTGCAGCTTGCCCTCCCGGATGAATTTGACACTGACCTCCGGGTGGCTGAGGGCCACATGGGCGATCGTATCCGCCACAAAGGTGCCCTCGGAAGAGTCCTTTTTGAGGAACTTCATGCGGGCGGGGGTGTTGTAGAACAGGTCCCTCACCCGGATGGTAGTGCCCACCGCACGGGCACCCGGCTCCCGGGAGATCTCTTCCCCGCCCTCGATGCGGTAGACGGTGGCAAACTCGTCTGCCTCGGTGCGGGTGGTCAGCTCCACACGCGCCACGCTGGCAATGGATGCCAGTGCTTCGCCGCGGAAGCCCAGCGTATGGATGCTGTTCAGGTCATCCGGCTTTTCGATCTTGCTGGTGGCATGGCGGATAAACGCCGTGGAAATGTATTCCGCCTCAATGCCGGTGCCGTTGTCGCTGATCTCGATCAGCTTGACGCCGCCGGATTCAATGCTGACCGTCACCTGCGCAGCTCCGGCATCGATGGAGTTTTCCAGCAGCTCCTTGACCACTGACGCAGGCCGCTCGACCACCTCGCCAGCGGCAATCAGCTCGGCGGTGTGCTTATCCAGAACATGGATCACTGCCATGGTGTTCCCTCCTTATGGTTTTTTCGGGCAGGCTATCAGCTGTTCAGGCTGCCCTTCAGGGTCTTTTTCAGCTCGTAGAGGAAGTTCAGTGCTTCAATGGGGGTCAGCGTTTCCACATCCAGTGCTTCCAGCTTCTCCATCATCTCACTGGGAACCGCCGGAGAGTTGTACTCCTGCAATGCGTCAAAATCCATCTGCTCCACCTTGTTTTTGGGAGCGGAAGCTTCCAGTGCACGCAGCACCTCGTGGGCGCGGCGGGTCACGCTGCCGGGCAGGCCTGCCAGCTTTGCCACCTCAATGCCGTAGCTGTCATCCGCAGGGCCGCGCACGATGCGGCGCAGGAAGGTGATGTCCTCGCCGCGTTTTTTCACTGCAATATTGTAGTTTTTCACGCCGTCCACGCTGCCTTCCAGCTCGGTCAGCTCGTGGTAGTGGGTGGCAAACAGGGTCTTGCAGCCAAGCCCCTTGGCCGGGTCCGAAATATGCTCCACCACCGCACGGGCGATGCTCATGCCGTCAAAGGTGGAGGTGCCGCGGCCGATCTCGTCCAGCACCACAAGGCTTCTGGAGGTGGCATTTTTCAGGATCTCTGCCACCTCGGTCATCTCCACCATAAAGGTGGACTGACCGGCAGACAGGTCGTCCGACGCGCCGATGCGGGTGAAGATGGCATCCACCACGCCCACATGACAGCTGGATGCCGGCACGAAGGAACCGATCTGCGCCATCAGTGCAATCAGTGCATTCTGACGCATATACGTAGATTTACCCGCCATATTGGGGCCGGTGATGATCAGGCAGCGGTCGGTGGTGCAGTTGAGGGTGGTGTCGTTGGGCACAAACAGGCTGCCCTTGAGCATCTGCTCTACCACAGGGTGACGTCCCTCCGTGATGGTCAGCTCGTCGCTGTCGTCCACAACGGGGCGGCAATAGTTGTTTTCTGCCGCTGCCTGCGCCAGCGCAGTGAGAACATCCAGCTCTGCAACCGCGTTTGCCGTGCGCTGGATGCGGTCCAGCTGAGCGCTGATGCTTTCCAGCAATTCGCTGAACAGGCGGTGTTCCAGCGTGATCAGCCGCTCGTGCGCACCTAAGATCTTGCTTTCCAGCTCCTTGAGCTCCTGCGTGATGTAGCGCTCGCCGCTGGTCAGGGTCTGCTTGCGGATGTAGGTCTCCGGCACCTGTGCCTTGTAGGAATTGCTGACCTCGATATAGTAGCCAAACACATGGTTATAGCCGATCTTCAGCTTGGGGATGCCGGTCTCCTGCCGCAGACGGGCTTCCAGCTGTGCCAGAACGCCCTTGGTGTTATCGCGGATGGAGCGTAGCTCGTCCACCTCGGCATGGTAGCCTTTGGCAATGACACCTCCATCCTTGAGGGTGGAAGGTGCTTCCGGGTCCACCGCTGCGTAGATGCGGGCCTTGATATCCTCCAACGGGTCGATCTGTGCTGCCAGCTCGGAAAGCTCCGGGCAGCTGCAGGCTTCAGCCTGCCTGCGCAGGCCGGGCAGACGGTCGCAGGTCTGGGCCAGCGTATAGATTTCCTTGGGTGTGGCAGAGCCATAGACCGTTCGGGTCATCAGGCGTTCCATGTCCGCAATGTAGTGCAGCTCTTCCACAAGATCGCCCCGGGCCATGGTCTGCTTTACCAGACTTTCCACAGCGTTCAGGCGGTGGTTGATGAGTGCGCTGGAAACAAGCGGCTGCTCGATCCAGCTGCGCAGCATACGCTTGCCCATGGAGGTGCTGGTCTTATCCAGCACCCAGAGCAGCGTTCCCCGCTTTTCGCGGCCGCGCAGGGTCTCGGTCAGTTCCAGATTGGCGCGTGTCACCGGCGAGAGCCGCATGAACTGTGCCTTGTTGTAGCTGATGACCGTTTTCAGACGCTCGACGCCCTTGATCTGGGTATCGTGGAGGTATTCCAGAAGCGCTGCCATGGCAAAGCGCACAAGGCCGTCGGCGGCAATGCCGGTGGTCTGCGTCCAGTCGCGGCCAAACTGATTTTCCAGCGATGCCGCCACAAGGCCCGGCGCATAGCGTTCCTCTTCGATCAGCTCCACCGAACAGGTCATGTTCTTTTTGATGTACGCCGTCACCTCGCGGCAGTCCAGAAGGCCCGGATTCATCAGAACCTCGCTGGGATGATAGCGGCACAGCTCTGTGATCACAGCCGGTGCCGTTTTATCCGCGTTCAGCTCGGTGATATGCGCCGTGCCGGTGGAGACATCTGCAAAGCACAAACCGGCTTTTTTCCCCTTGAGGAAGATGCTGGCAATGTAGTTATTGCGGTCGTCCTGCAGCATGCTGCTCTCAATGACCGTGCCGGGCGTGACCACACGGATGATGTCCCGCTTGACAAGGCCCTTGGCTTTGGCCGGGTCCTCCACCTGCTCACAGATAGCCACCTTGTAACCCTTGGCGATCAGCCGGGCCACATAGCCTTCGTAGCTGTGGAAGGGCACACCGCACATGGGCGCACGCTCGGCCTGACCGCACTGCTTGCCGGTCAGGGTCAGATCCAGCTCTTTGGATGCCGTGAGGGCATCATCGTAGAACATCTCGTAAAAGTCACCGATGCGGTAAAAGAGAATTTCGTCTTTATGCTGTTTTTTGATCTCAAGATATTGCTGCATCATGGGCGACAGCTCTGCCATGTTATTTCCCTCTCCCGTTCTGTGCATAGTTTGCGGCTTGTAACCGCTGCGGCAAACAAAACGCGGTCTGTTTTGCACAGCCGCGTTCTGTCGAAGTTTTTGGCTCGAAAGTCGTTTTCATCCCGCATCTCTCGTCAGCCTGCCAAAAATCAGGCTGCGGCTGTTTTGCCGGAAGAAAGCACCGGCACACCGGTGTTCATGCGTTATGAAATGAACTTCTCAGTGGCAGCCGCCGCAGGTGGAACAGCTGCCGGTGCAGGAAGCAGAAGGCTCCTGTACCGTCATGGGGTCGCCGCCATTCATGGCAGTGTTGATGATGGCATCAATATAGTTCACAAGGTTCTCGCAGTCGCGCTTGGCCTCGTTGTAAGCCACCATGCCCTCGTTGCCCATGATCTGGCCGTACAGGTTGTTCACCTTCTCGTTCAGCTCGGCGATGCGGGCATCGTTGCGCTCGCTCTTGCCGATCTCGTTGTTCAGATCCATGCGGGCGAGGTTGAATTCGCCGATCATGTTCTGCAGCTCTTCGTCCTTATCGTTTGCCTTGCGGGTCTGATCCAGAACGAGGTAGCGGCTATCGGTCTGCAGCGCAACGGCTGCGCGCTTGAAAAGATCAATGCAATCCATTTGAATGGTCTCCTTCTTATTTATATGTTCAGGGGCACTGCCCCGGAATCACTCAGGCAAGCTCACCCAGCAGCACAGTCGCCCGTGCGCCCGTGAGATGTACATTGGCATAGCTGCCCATCAGGGAAGCGTCTGCGGCAAATTCTACGGTCAGGTTGTTATCCAGCCGGCCGGAAAGGCTTCCCTCACTGCGTCCGAAGCCCTCTACCAGCACCTTCACGGTCTGGCCCACCTGCGCCTTGACCAGCGCCATGGCGATCTCGTCCTGCAGCTTGAGCAGGCGGGTCATGCGATCGGTCTTTTCCTTGCGGGGAGTGGGATCGGGCATTTCGGCAGCCTTGGTGCCGGTGCGCTTGGAATAGATAAAGGTGAACAGCTGCATATAGCCCACCTTCTGCACCAGCTCCAGCGTCTTGACAAAATCCTCCTCCGTCTCGCCGGGGAAGCCAACGATGATGTCACTGGAAAAGGTGATGCCGGGCACCGTTTTGCGGGCGTATTCGATGAGCTCAAGATACTGCTCCACGGTGTAGTGGCGGTTCATCTTCTTCAGCAGTTCATCCGAGCCGCACTGCACCGGCAGGTGCAGGTGCCTGCACAGCTTCGGCTGAGCGGCAATGGTGTCGATCAGCTTGTGGCTGGCGTCCTTGGGGTGGCTGGTCATAAAGCGGATGTGGTAATCGCCGGGCACCGTGCACAGCAGGTTGAGCAGATCGGAAAAGTCCACCTTTTCTTCCAGTCCCTTGCCGTAGCTGTTGACGTTCTGCCCCAGCAATGTGATCTCCTTATAGCCTGCCTCCACAAGACCGCGGAACTCGGCAAGGATATCGCCGGGCTTGCGGCTCTTTTCGCGGCCGCGCACATAGGGCACGATGCAGTAGGTGCAGAAGTTGTCGCAGCCGTACATGATGGGCAGCCATGCGCGGAACTCACTCTCACGCCGGATGGGGATATTCTCCACGATGACCGGGCGCTGGGCGGGCTCCATCAGCACACGCTTGTGCTTCTGCAGCTTCTGGGCAATGAGCTGCGGCAGGGTGTCGATGCCATCCACGCCAAACACAAGGTCTACATAGGGGTAACTCTTACGCAGCTTTTCCACCACATGCTTCTGATTCGCCATGCAGCCGCACAGGCCGATGATGAGGTCATGCTTTTTTTCCTTGAGTCCCTTCAGGGCACCTACGTTGCCGAACACACGCTGCTCGGCATGCTCACGCACGGCGCAGGTGTTGAAGAGGATCAGGTCGGCGTCCTCGGGCTTATCGCACAGGCCATAGCCGATGTCCATCAGCACGCCCTTGATCCGCTCGCCGTCGTTCACGTTCTGCTGACAGCCATAGCTGTGCACAAAGGCCAGCGGCGGCGTATCATAGGCCTGCTTTACCAGCTCAGCGGCGATGTTATTATGTTCAAAACTAATGTATTCCAATCAAACCATCCTTCTCCGCCGGGAAGCTTCTCCCCGCACGGCGAAACTCTTTTTTCTGCCTTTGCAGAAAGCTCTCTTTAGTATACGCTCTTTGCGCGTTTCGGGCAAGGGGTAGTGCGCAATTTTCCCAAAGGTCACTGCATATTTTCCTGCATCTGTGCCTCACAGCAGGCTTCGCACACGCCAATGAGCACCACAGCGCAGTCCTGCACGCAGCCCTTCTGGTTCCTGACCAGCTTCATCACCTGTTCTTCGTCCACCTCGGCGTCGGTCACGCTGCCGCATACCGTGCAGTACAGGTGGCTGTGCCAGGGCAGCGTGTGGTCAAAGCGGTCTGCCTTGCCCGGGATGGAGACCCGGCGTACCCGGCCCGCATCCACAAGACTGTTCAGGTTGCGGTACACGGTGCCAAGGCTCAGGCCCGGGCACTCCTTGACCGCAGCATCATAAATCTCCTCGGCGGTGGGGTGGTCGCACAGGGCCTGTACGGTCTGCATGACCAGCTCGCGCTGTTTGGAATATCGCATAACTTCTCCTTTGCTTTCTCCTCATACAAAAGGTCTTGTTCAGACGTTTTCTTCGCCCTTGATCTTTGCCCAGTAGGCCCGGGCAGCCTGCTCATTTTTGTTGTCGCCAAAGGTGTAGTATTTCACATCTTTGATCGCATCCGGCAGGTATTGCTGTGCCACCCAGTGATGATCGTAGTCGTGGGCGTATTTGTAATTCTGGCCCTTCACCAGTGCATCCTCACCATCATAGTGTTTGTTCTGCAGCTGCCGCGGGATAGGCCCGGTGCGGCCCGCCTGCACATCCGCAATGGCTGCATTGATGGCATCGTGAGCACTGTTGGATTTGGGACTGGTGGCCACCAGAACAACGGCGTCTGCCAGCGGAAGCCGCGCCTCCGGCAGGCCCACCATGTTGGCGGCATCCACCGCTGCCTTCACGATGGGGATGATCTGCGGGTAGGCAAGGCCCACATCCTCACAGGCGCACACCATCAAACGGCGGCAGGCCGAGGGCAGGTCGCCTGCTTCCAGCAGACGGGCCAGATAGTGCAGAGCCGCATCCGGATCAGAGCCGCGCATGGACTTCTGGTAGGCTGACACGATATCATAGTGGTCGTCGCCCTCCCGGTCATAGCGCATGGCTGTGCGGCGGGTGACCTGGCGGATCATTTCCAGTGTGATGTGCTTTTTTCCGTCCTCGATGGGCGCCGCCGTTACCGCAAAATCCAGACAGCCCAGTGCTTTGCGCAGATCGCCGCCTGCGCTCTCTGCAAGGTAGGCACAGGCATCCTCGTCCATATCAAGCTCCGGTTCCCCGTCTCCCGAGAGCTTCTGCACCGCATTGTGCAGACCGCGCTCCACATCCGCTGCAGACAGGGCCTTGAACTCGAACACCGTGCACCGGGACAGCAGCGCATTATAAATGTAGAAGTACGGATTTTCGGTGGTGGATGCAATCAGCGTCACCGAGCCGTCCTCAATGCATTCCAGCAGGCTCTGCTGCTGCTTTTTGTTCAGATACTGGATCTCGTCCAGATACAGCAGGATGCCGCCCGCTCCCGCCAGCGTACCGATGTCCTTGAGCACCGCCTTGATGTCCCCTGTGCCGCAGGATGTGCCGTTCAGCTTGTGCAGCGTCATACCGCTGTTTTCTGCAATGATGCGGGCCACGGTGGTCTTGCCCGTGCCGGATGGGCCATAGAAGATCATATTGGGGATACGCCCGCTCTCGATGGTACGGCGGAACACCCTGTCCGGTGCCAGCAGATGCTGCTGGCCGCAGACGTCTGCCAGAGTTTTGGGCCGCAGGCGCTGCGCCAATGGTTCGTTCATCGTGTTCCCTCCTCCCATACCGGGCAAAGAACCCGGTTTTTTCTATAGTATATCGCATTTATGCGGCGAGAGCAATACTTTATCTGAAAATCATTCTCAGATAATCCCCGGCTGCAGTTTACAAAAAATGCAAAACATGGTATTATCATCTTAGCTTTTTGTCAAAGGAGGTGGAACAATGTCTGTTCGCCAAAAAGCGCCGGAGGATCTTACCGCCAAGAAGGCTCTGGCATTGGAGGTCATTGACCGGCTGAAAAAAGAGTATCCGGATGCCGGATGCACCTTGGACTACGCCCATGCATGGCAGCTGCTTGTCAGTGTCCGGCTGGCCGCGCAGTGTACGGATGCCCGCGTGAATATCGTGGTCGAGGACCTGTTCGCCAAGTACCCCAGTGTAGCCGCACTGGCTGCCGCAGAACCGGAGGACATCGAAGCCATTGTGAAGCCCTGCGGCCTTGGGCACTCCAAAGCGCGGGATATCTCCGCCTGTATGCGGATGCTGCGGGACAAATACGATTGTCAGGTCCCCGCCACTTTTGAAGAACTGCTGGCTCTGCCCGGCGTGGGCCGCAAGAGCGCAAACCTCATTATGGGCGATGTGTTCGGCAAGCCAGCCATCGTGACAGATACCCACTGCATCCGGCTGTGCAACAGGATCGGCCTTGTGGACGGCATCAAGGAACCGCAGAAAGTAGAAATGGCCCTGTGGAAGATCATCCCGCCCGAGGAAGGCAGCGATCTGTGTCATCGTTTTGTGATGCATGGCCGGGCTGTGTGCAATGCGCGCAAACCGGAATGCGAACACTGTTGTTTGAAGGCCATCTGCCGCTATGCGCAGGAGCAATCCGGTACGCAGACGGCAGGATCATAAATTTCAGGAGGTATTGATATGTTAGGTTTCATCTTCAGTCTGCTGGTCGGTGCACTGGCCGGTTACATTGCGGGCCGCATCATGGGCAGCGAAACTTCCACCCTGCGCAACATTGTGCTGGGCATTCTGGGCGGCTTTGTGGGCAGCATCCTGTTCGGCCTGATCGGCCTGAGTGCTACCGGCATCGTGGGCGAGATCCTCGTGTCCGTTGTGGGTGCCTGCGTCTGCATCTGGATCGGCCGCAAGCTGTTCAAGTAATTTTTCACTTTATGTCATAGCTGCTCTTTGAGTTTTTCTCGAAGGGCAGTTTTATTTTATCAAATGCATCTTTCGCGCCATTCCAGGCGCAAAAATCCGGCCTTGACAGTATTCCGGAAGTATGATAAAATATTTTCCGTTATCAGGCCTGTGTGCTACTGTGGCTCAGCTGGTAGAGCAGCTCACTCGTAATGAGCAGGTCGCCTGTTCGAATCAGGTCAGTAGCTCCAAAAATCCTACGGATTTGCGTTGAAAATCGCAATGTCCGTAGGATTTTTTGTTTATATTTTGGTGTTTTCAAAAAAAACACAGCGCAAAACCCAACGCTGCCTGCAAAATGGTGCAAAGAAAAAGCACGCCAGTTCCGAACGAACCAACGTGCTTTTTCTCTTATGCGGGTAGTGGGGGTCGAACCCACACGCCTTGCGGCACAGGAACCTAAATCCTGCGCGTCTGCCAATTCCACCATACCCGCAAATGTGTATTTGTGTAGCTTTAAAGAAACTGCTCTAATATAGTATCAGTTCCATGCACAAAAGTCAATCACTGCACTGATATTTTCACCCGCTCCCGCGCATACTATCGCCGGGCAGTCGTATCATTCTGCGACGCCGGAAGGGGGTCCCCATGCGCAGAGCAAAACTCCGCCGCTTTTTCCGCATTGCGGCAGCTTATCTTCTGGTTGCCATTCTGGCTGCGCTGGGATGGCTCTGGCACAGTCTGCCCTCTGAGATCCTGCTGGAGCCCGGGCAGTCCCTTTCCCTGCCCCGCTTTTCCTTCATCGAGCCTCTGCGCAGCACCGGCTCCCGCAATGCAGCCAGCACGCAGGCTGTTGGCAGCTATCAGGTCACTTTGTCGCTGGGCGGCTGGCTGCCCATCAAAACCGTGCGCGCCCTTGTGGAGACCCGGCCTGCTGTCACAGTCTGCGGCACACCTTTCGGAGTCAAAATGTTCTCAGAAGGCGCACTCATCGTGGGCTTTTCCGATCTGAACACGGCCAAAGGCACCATAAACCCCGCCAAGAAAGCCGGGCTCCGGCTGGGTGACCGCGTGGTGCGCATGGACGGCGTTCTGACCGAGACCAACGATGCGGTGCACGATGCACTGGAAGCCGCAGCAGGCGCCCCGGTGCGGCTGATCTATATCCGCGAGGGTGAACAGTTCCAGACTCAGCTCACGCCCGCATGGGACAGCACCGCCGGGCAGTGGCGTGCCGGGATGTGGGTGCGTGATTCCTCCGCAGGCGTAGGCACCATGACCTTTGTGGACAACGATGCCGGGGTGTTTGCCGGTCTGGGGCATCCCATCAGCGACAGTGATACCGGCGAAAGCGTTGCGCTGCGCAGCGGCGAGATCGTCCCCTGCCAGATCGTGGGGTGTACCGGCGGCACCGTAGGCAGCCCGGGTGAGCTGAAGGGCCGCTTTCTGAGCACCCATGCGCTGGGCAGTATCTGCATCAACGGCGAGACCGGGGTCTATGGCCGGACACGCACTGTATTTTCCGGCCCGGAAGCAGAGATTGCTTTTGCGCAGGAGATCGTGCCCGGCGATGCAGAGATCTGGACCACAGTGGACGGAGAAGCGCCCCAGCATTACCAGATCCGCATTGAAAAGGTAAACGATGCCGACCCGCACCGCAACATGATCCTGCATGTGACGGACCGGAGGCTTCTGACAAAGACCGGCGGCATCGTGCAGGGCATGAGCGGAAGCCCCATCCTGCAGAACGGCAGGCTGGTGGGTGCCGTGACCCACGTACTGGTAAATGACCCGACACGCGGCTACGGCATTTTTGCGCAGACCATGCTGAAACAGGCGCATTCCATTGAAAAAACAGACGATGACGCGCAGACATAAAGCTGATTTGCAAAAAAATTTGCGCATTTCGATTTTCTTTGCCAAAATTTACCAATATAAACCGTTGAAAGTTCTGGAAAATTATGGTAAAATCCATGGTGTTAAGGGAACTGCACACATTGGAGGAAACAACCATGGACAAAGTGAGATTTTTGATGTCAGACACTGGTGCACAAATTACTGCCGCCTGCCGTGAGGCACTGGAGCAGAAGGGTGTGGATGTGACCGTCGTGGAAAAGGACGGCAACAAGGTGCTGCAGAAAATGCTGGCTGTGCGTCCGCAGGTAGTGCTGCTGGATGCCTTTATGCCCGGGCTGGATGCCCTGGCAGTCAAGCAGCGCTACAATGCCGCCGGGGAACGGCACACTTCCTTCTTCGTGACAGGCGCTTTCCAGAGCGAGGAAATGGTTCAGGAACTGCTGGATGAGGGCTTCTCCTACTATTTTGTAAAGCCCTTTGATGAGACCGTGCTTGCTGCCCGGGTCCTCAAGGCTGCGCTCGGGACGGAAAACCGCATCCTGCACACCAGCGTGGACAGCGATGAACTGACCGTGACCGAGATCCTGCACCAGATCGGCGTGCCTGCCCATATCAAGGGCTACCAGTTCCTGCGGGATGCCATCCTGCTCACCATGAACGAGCCGGAGTATATCAACGCTGTGACCAAGCGCCTGTACCCGGAAATCGCCAAGAAAAACGGCACCACCGCCAGCCGGGTGGAGCGCGCCATCCGCCACGCCATCGAGGTGGCATGGGACCGGGGAGACGTGGACACCCTCAACAGCTACTTCGGCTACACCATCCATAACCTGCGCGGAAAACCCACCAACAGCGAGTTCATTGCAATGATAGCTGATAAGATGCGGCTGGATAAGCGGCAGCGGGTGGGGTGAGTGTCGTTCCCGCACAATTCAGCGTTCCACCGTTTTTATTGATACAAGTTGTTCTATAATCTTCCTGCTTAAAAGCCGATGCTGCACGCACCGGCTTTTTCTTTGGGTTCCTGTCTTTCATAGAATCTGCTGCCGCTCATATTCTGATAAGAGCAAGCCATGCAGGCAAAGGAGGTTTTGCCCTTGAAACGATCAGAATACCTTGCCCGGCGCAGGCGGGCCAGAGTGGCAGTGACGATGTTGTTTGCCCTTATCATGGGGTTTGTATCTGCTGCGCCGCCGGTTGTCACCGGCTGTCAGGCGCAGGATCTGACCCCGGTACCGGACACCTCGGTGCTCTCCCCTGCCATCTCTGTTCCGGTGCAGGCAGAGCCCGCTGCCCCTGTCCTTCCGGAAAAGTGGGTCTGCCTGACCTTTGATGACGGCCCCAGCAAGACCACGCCGGATGTGCTCAATACCCTGAACGCCGCAGGGGTGCACGCCACCTTTTTTGTGGTGGCTACCGGCCACAACGAAAAGTATCTGCCCTTGCTCACCGAAGCGGTCAGCGCCGGGCATCAGATCGCACTGCACTCTGCTTCCCACGAGTACAGCGATATTTACCGCAGCAGCGAAGCCTACTGGGCGGACATTGCACTGCTGAAGGAGCGCATTGCTCCCTATGTGGACGCAGAAAGCATCCGGTATCTGCGGTTCCCCGGCGGCAGCACCAACACGGTGAGCCGACGCTACGGCGGGAAAGGCCTGATGAAGCAGTTGAAAGCCGAAGTAGAGCAGAAGGGCTGGCAGTGGGTGGACTGGAACGTCTGCGCCGAGGACGCCGTAGGCGGGCATCCAAGCGCGGACACCATTTACCGCAATGTGGTGCGGGAGACCGGGCAGCAGACGAACTGCATCGTTCTGATGCACGATTCCGCCACCACCCGCACCACCGCCGAGGCGCTGCCCGACATCATCCGGTGGTATGCAGACAACGGTTACACTTTTTTGACCGTTGCTGAGGCTCTGCCGCTGAACTGAGCAGACCAGCCCGGTTACAGGCGGTGTTCAAAGCATCGGCCCAGCAGGACCCCCACTGCTGCCAGTGCCGCCAGCCAGAGCCAGTCTGTCCCTCCGGTCGCGATCCAGCCTGCCGTCAGGATGGCGGCAAAGGTGCATGCCGCAGGCAGAAGGACCCGCAGGACCCGCAGCTGCCGTTCCCGGCGGGACGGCAGTCCAGTGTTCAGCTGTTCCGGATGGACGGCGTCGCAGCAGACCTCGTCACGGTACTTGCCCGGGTTGCGGTAGGCTTTGTACGAGATCCCGTCCAACGAAAACTCCGGGTACATTCCCTCTTTGGTCAGGCTGAGTTGCATCCCGCGTTCCTCTGCATACGCCTGCAGGGCTGCCGTAAACTCCTGCGGCGTGTTGATGCTGCCCTGCGGGATAAAGAAAAAGTGCTTCTGATGCTGCACCTGTGCCAGCGTGCGGTAATCCTGCACCCAGCCGGAGAAAAACGTCTGCGGCTGCGCGGGATCTTCCATCCGGGACAGGCAGGCGTCCACATCCAGCGACGCCGCAGACGGGTCCTGCCGGGCCAGTTCGGCGCAAAACCGCGCCGCCCCTTCCAGCTGCTTTGCGCGCAGTTCCAGTGCGGTCTGCTGCTCCCGCAGAATATTCCCCAGCGGTGCATCGCCCGCCAGCACGGACCGGATGACCGGAAGCGGCACATCCAGCATCCGCAGCATTCGGATGAACCGGAGAGTGCGGATGTCCTGTTCTGTGTAGTCGCGGTAATCGTTGCCGGGCAGCCGGGCAGGGTTCAAAAGCCCCTCTTTTTCATAGAAGCGGATATTGGGGGCGGACACCCCGCTTTGTTTCGAAGCCTGTTTGATGTTCATTTGCTTCACCTCCGCACTCACATTACACCTTAAAGACACTTGAAGGTCAAGCATTTTTTTGAAAAAAGCCCCGGAATGCGCGCGGCTGCGGGCGATCCGGGGCTAAATCTTTATTCGGCGTTCTGGCAGAACAGCGAGAAGGTACAGTAGGCCATGTACAGGTCGGTCTTGTGGATGACCTCGAAGGGCGAGTGCATGGACAGCACCGGCACACCGATGTCCAGCACGGAAATACCCCGGTTTGCCACATACTTGGCAATGGTGCCGCCGCCGCCAAGATCCAGACGGCCCAGCTCACCGATCTGCCACGCCACATCGTTGGCGTCCAGCAGGCGGGTGATGTCCCCTACCAGCTCGGCGTTGGCATCGCTGGCAGAGCTCTTGCCGCGGCTGCCGGTATACTTGAAGAATGCCACACCGCGGCCGGCGTAGGTGCCGTTCTGCTTTTCAAAGGCACCTGCCCAAGACGGGTCGTAGGCAGCGGTCACGTCCGCAGACAGGCAGACGCTGTTGCGGAAGGCAAGGATATCGTCCTGACCGGCAGCGCGGCACAGCAGCTGCATGAAGTGGAACACATACATGCTCTGCATGCCGGTGACGCCGTCGGAGCCGATCTCTTCCTTATCGGTCAGCACGCAGACGGTGGTGTGCACCGGGTCTTTGGTCTCGATCTCTGCCATCAGTGCGGGATAGGCGTCCACCCGGTCATCGTGACCGTAGCCGCCCACCATGGCGCGGTCAAAGCCCACGTCCCGGGCCTTGTAGGCGGGCACCACCTCGATCTCGGCACGGGTGAAGTCCCGCTCGGTGATGCCGTACTTTTCGTGCAGCAGCATCAGGGTGTTGAGCTTGACGGCTTCCTTGATGTCGGCGTCCTCCACGGCATCGGAGCCGATGAGGACGTTCAGTTCTTCTGCCTTGATGCCCTCGCTGAGCTTGCGGTCGTTCTGCTCGGCACCCAGATGGGGCAGCAGGTCGGTGATGCAGAACACGGGGTCGCTCTCATCCTCACCCACGCACACCGAAACGCTGGAGCCGTCTGCACGGGTGAACACGCCGTGGATGGCCAGCGGCATGGTGCCCCACTGATACTTGCGGATGCCGCCGTAGTAGTGGGTCTTGAAATAGCTGAAATGGTCGGCCTCGTACAGCGGATTCGGGCGCAGGTCCAGCCGGGGGCTGTCGATGTGGGCAATGACCAGACGGAAACCCTCCTCAAAAGATTTCTGGCCGATGGTAGCGGCCACCACCGCCTTGTGCTCCTGCACAAAGTAGATCTTCTGGCCGGGGGCATAGGTCTTTTTCGGCTCAAATTTTTCGTAGCCGGCTTCCAGCAGCATTTTTTCGCTGACGGCAGCCGCCTCGCGCTCGGTTTTGGCGGCGTTCAGAAACGCCTTGTAGCCCTCGGCAAAGGCTGCGGTTTCCTTCTTCACGCCGGTGTTCTTGTCGGCAGCATACTCCGGCTTATAAAGCAGCTGTTCGGCAGCCTGCTTTGCGGTAAGTTTTTCGCTCATTTTTCTTATCTCCTCTCAGCTTCCTGCATAGATGCGCTGATATTCCGCATAGCAGAAAGTGATCTTTTTTACGTAGTGATTCATCTGGTTATAGGGAAAGCCCTGCAGGGTCTCGCCGTCTGCGGAGTGCTCTTCCATCTGCAAAAGAGCATCCACCGTGCCCCACCCGCTGTGATAAGCGGCAGCGGCAGTGGCAACATCGCCGTTGTAGCGCTCCATACACAGGTGCAGGTAATAGCATCCGAACCGGATGCTGGTCTCCGGGTCGTAGAGATTTGCAAAGAGCAGGCCTTCGTCCGGTGCGATCTTGCTGCGCAGCCAGATAAAGGTCTCCTCGGTCATCTGCATCAGGCCCCGGGCATCCACAGTGGAGGTGGCCTGCGGGTCAAAGCCGCTTTCGGTGCGGATGAAGGCATCCACCAGAAGCGGGTCAAGGTCGTAGGTGTCGGCCCACTGCTCCACCAGCGCTTCGTACTTACGGGGGTATAAAAGCCGTTCTGCCCTGCCCCACAAGTTGGGCACCAGCACAAACAGCAGGATCAGCGCCATGCCCAGCAGGAACAGCCTGCGGCTGCGCATTTTTTTGCGGCGGCGTGCCTTCTGGGCGCGGAGAGCGCGGCGAATGCGGGCCGCCTCCGGGTCGTACTGCGGTGCAGGATCTTGTTCGTTATATCGTTCGTTCAAAGCTCTTTTCCCGCACCTCCTTCTGCCAGAAGCTTCCCACACAGCTCCTCAGCCGCAGCCTGCAGATGTGCAAGGTCTGCGTCGTTGCGCAGAACGTAGTCTGCCTGTGCGGTGAGCACGGTTTCCGGCGTCTGTGCGTTCAAACGGCGGGCAGCCATTTCAGCCAAAATGCCGTCCCGGGCCACGATGCGGGCCACACTGGTCTCAAAAGGTGCCGTGACCACGCACAGGCGGTCGCACTCGGCCTGTGCCGCAGTCCCCACGATGACCGCACCATCCAGCACGAACAGCGGTGCTCCGGCATCCAGTGCCGCCTGCTTTGCCGCACGGATGCGGCGGACGATCTCCGGATGGGTCAGGCTGTCCAGCGCCGCTTTGCCCTCAGGGGTGGCAAAAGCGCGGTCGGCCAGCAGGCGGCGGTTCAATGTGCCGTCCTGTTTTAAAATGTCCGCGCCGAACCGCTGCGCCAGCTTTGGCAGCAGCGGCGAGCCGGGCAGCAATATTTCGCGGCTGATCTGGTCGGCGTCGGCCAGCGGCACACCGTGGGCCGAAAACACCGCCGTGACCGTAGATTTTCCGCAGCCGCTGCGGCCGGTGATCCCCAAACAGATCATAGCTCGATCACCCGGAAAGCCGCAGCGCGGATCAGGCGGTTGTACACCGCCATGGAAAGGCCGTCTTTTCTGGGACAGCGGGCGTAGACCACCGCATCGCCCTGCTCATCCAGCGCACGCAGAGAGCGGAAGATGTGCTTTGCCTGATCGGCACCGTCCCCCTCGCGGCCATACTCCACGCAGGGCACACCCAGCTTTTCTGCCTCGCCGGTGAAGCACAGGCAGCTGGGATTCTGGTCAGCGTGGGCGTCCACATATGCCTTGAACTGCTCAAAGGTGCCGTCCAGCAGGGTCACATCTGCCTTGGGCGCATAGTGCTTGTACTTCATGCCGGGGCTGCGCACCACAGCACCCTCCGGCAGCTTTTCGAGAATGGCTTTGGACACCTCCACCTCTTCACCGAGGGCACGTTCCAGATCTTCCAGCGTGATGTGGCCCGGGCGGAACAGGGTGGGCTTTTCGCCTACCACCGACACCACGGTGCTTTCCACGCCCACATCGCACTCGCCGCCGTCCAAAATCAGCGGCAGGCGGCCGTCCATATCGGTGAACACATCCTGCGCGTTGGTGGGGCTGGGCTTGCCGGAAAGATTGGCGCTGGGGGCGGCAAAGGCGCAGCCGCTCTTTTCAATGACTGCACGGGCCACCGGGTGGCTGGGCATCCGGATGCCCACGGTGTCCAGACCTGCACAGCACTCCGCTGCCACCTCCGGGCCGCGGGGCATGATGATGGTGAGCGGGCCGGGGCAGAACGCCGCCATCAGCAGCTGGGCGCGCTCCGGCACCTCGCTGACAAGGCCGGGCAGCATTTCCGGGCCGGTGACATGGACGATGAGGGGATTGTCCTGCGGACGTCCCTTCGCCACAAAGATCTTTTTGACCGCCTCGCCGTTGCGTGCATCGGCGGCAATGCCGTAAACCGTCTCGGTGGGCAGCGCCACCAGCTCGCCTTTCTGCAGCAGGGCGGCCGCTTTTTCAATGCTTTTTTCTTCTGCAGCGGATAAAACTTCAGTCTTAAATTCCATACGGATCATCGTTCTTTCTATCTGTAAAGTGTTTTTGCTTTTCAGCATATTTCAGCAGTACAACGTATTATTTTGAAATTGTATTTCAGTGCTGTTCGTTGAGCTTCTGCAGCTTTTCGGTCTGTTCCCGGGTGGCAAGCGCATCGATCACATCGTCCAGATTGCCGTCCATGATCTTATCCAGATTGTGCACGGTCAGGCCGATGCGGTGGTCGGTGCAGCGGTCCTGCGGAAAGTTATAGGTACGGATCTTCTCGCTGCGGTCACCGGTGCCCACCTGCCCCTGCCGCTCCGAATTGATGGCGTCCTGCTGCTGTTTCTGTTTCTGTGCCAGCAGGCGGCTGCGCAGGATCTCCAGTGCCTTATCCTTGTTTTGGAACTGGCTGCGCTCGTTCTGGCATTCTACCACCGTGCCGGTGGGGATATGTGTCACACGGATGGCACTGGAGGTTTTGTTGATGTGCTGACCGCCCGCGCCGGAGGAACGGAAGGTGTCGATGCGCAGGTCTTTCAGATCCAGTGCAAAGTCCACTTCCTCGGCCTGCGGCATAACGGCCACCGTGGCGGTGGAGGTGTGGATGCGGCCCTGGGTCTCGGTCTCCGGCACGCGCTGCACCCGGTGCACACCGCTCTCGTACTTGAGGCGGTTGTAGGCCCCGGCACCATCCACCGAGAAGATGGCTTCCTTCACGCCGCCAAGCTCGGTCTCGTTCAGGTTGAGCATTTCCAGCTTCCATCCCCTGCTTTGCACATACATGGTGTACATGCGCAGCAGGCTGTGGGCAAACAGGGCCGCTTCCTCGCCGCCTGCGCCGCTGCGGATCTCCACAATGACATTTTTGCCATCGTTCACATCTTTGGGCAGCAGCATAATTTTGAGATTATTTTCCAGTTTTTCCACATCTTGACTTTTTTCGCTGATTTCCTGCTGTATCATCTGTTTAAAGTCCGGGTCAAGAGCACCAGACTCTTCCAGCAGGGCTTTTGCCTGTTCCAGATGATCCTGTGCAGTCTGCCACTCCCGGTAGGCCTGCACAACAGGCTCTGCGTCGTGATACTCCCGCATCAGCTTGCGGAACAGCGCAGGGTCGGCAGCGGCATCCGGCTGGTTCAGGCGGACGGAAAGCTCCTCAAAGCGATGGCAGACAGCATCCATTTGGGTAAACATGTTCGGCATAATTCCGGCAGTTCTCCTAACAACTCAAATCTGCATCTGCAGCGCAGCAGGACGCCCCGGCAGGGCACGTCTCAGACCCGCACATGCAAAGGCATACGTTTCCCATGCGAGCTGTGCCGGACGCTAGACCTGCCCGGGCTTTATCACCTTTTTGATGTTCTTTTCAATTTTAGCACGCGGCAGCATCACCTCATGCCCGCAGCCAGTGCACCGGATCTTGAAATCCATGCCGACGCGCAGCACTTCAAAGCTCTGCGCACCGCAGGGGTGCTTTTTGCGGGTGAGGATGGTATCGCCTACAGCAATGTCCATAACCTTGGCTTCTCCCTTCTGCCTGCCTTTTTCAGTCGTCTGTGGGCAGGCGGCGCGTGTGCGCGCCCCCGGTGTGCCGGGCACAGCGCATACAAATATAGTATAATGCAAAGCCACATAAAATGCAAATATCCGCAATAGCAGATGCATAAGTTTTAATGAAATGGAGCTGGCTTTCCCAGACGGCACCTGTCCAGCTCCCAAAAACAACAGAAAGAGGAATGAAAGATGATGCATGCATATCGTACCGAAGGCAGCTACCGTTCTGCTGCCCGCATGACCGCCGCCGAGCTGCGTGCCGCCATGGCCAGCCGCGAGATCCTGCAATCCACCGCTCTGGCCTTTGATACCCAGCGTCAGCTGCGGTTTGAGCTGGGCGGAGTGAAGGCCGTGATGCCCTTTGCCCAGTGCGCCGACGGCGCCGAGAACGGCACCGTGCGGGACATTGCCGTACTGACCCGGGTAGGCCGTCCCACCTGCTTTGTCATTGAGTCGCTGGACTCCGACGAGACCGGGCAGCCGGTGTACCGGCTTTCCCGTGCTGAGGCACAGCGGATGTGCAAGGCCGACTATCTGGACGCCCTGCAGCCCGGCGATATCCTGCCCTGCACGGTGACCCACATTGAACCTTTTGGTGCCTTTTGTGACGTAGGCTGCGGCATCAGCGCCCTGCTGCCCATCGACTGCATGTCGGTGAGCCGCATCTCCTCCCCTGCCGACCGGGTGAGCGTGGGGCAGCAGATCCTATGCGCCATCAAGAGCCGGGACCTGCAGGGCCGCTTTGTGCTGACCATCCGGGAGCTGCTGGGCACCTGGGAGGAAAACGCCGCCGGGTTCACCGTGGGCGAGACCGTGGTGGGCATCGTGCGCAGCGTGGAAGAATACGGCACCTTCATCGAGATCGCACCCAATCTGGCCGGCCTTGCGGAGAGCTGTGCCGACCTGACCCCCGGGCAGGCTGTCAGCGTCTACATCAAGAACATCCTGCCGGAAAAGATGAAGATCAAGCTGGTGATCGTGAACCATTCCCTGAACCAGCGCCACCGGTTCGAGCTGAAATACTTCATCACCGAGGGCCGTCTTGACCGGTGGGTCTACTCCACACCGGAAAGCCCGAAGCGGATCGAGACAGATTTTGCCGCTGCGGCTTGCAATCCGGCGTGAAACCCTTTATACTATAAAAGAAAAGGAATGCAAGGGGGATGTATGGAACGATGGCCGCTAATGATGCTTTTACCGCCGGTGTACGTCCCGGCGGGCTGACCAGCAGCACCGAGATCCGGCTGCTGCTGTGCTATCTGGTCAAAAATGCCGGACCCATTGCCCGGCAGGAGATTGAAAACGCCCTGATGGAAGAAGCTCTGGTGAATTATTTTGAGATCGGCTCGTGTCTGGACGATATCACCAAGCAGCAACTCGTCACCCTGACAAAGGGCAGCTACACCATTACCGATAAGGGCCGCAAGGTGGCGCAGGAGCTTGCCTACGACCTGCCCCGCAGTGTGCGGGAACGCGCTGTGGCCGCTGTGCTGCGCTGCCAGACCTGGGCCCGCAAGGAGGCCAAGTACAGCGCCAGCATCACCGAAAAGGCAGACGGTCACTGCACCGTACGCTGCACCGTGAAGGGGCTGGATGCGGAGCTGTTCTGTCTGGAGCTGGGGGCTCCCGACCGTCTTTCGGCTGACCTGATCAAAAAGCAGTTCATCCTCAAGGGCAACGAGATCTATCAGATGCTGATCAATAAGCTGACCGAAGAAGAGAAGTAACGATTTGGAATGGCCGCCGCGCACGCTTTAGCCATAAACAGCGGAAATTTCATGATTTTATTTGCGGTTTGGAAGTGTCTGCGGACACCTCCAAACCGCTTTTTTCACGAGAAGAGTCCAAACCCGCCTAGACGGGAAAAGCAGCTTTCCTCCACGACCCCATTCTGTGAAAAAGGGTTCTGGAAAAATCCGCAGATTTTTCCAGAACCCTATAAAAATATTTTTCCTCTGAAGATGGCCAGAGTGAAACGGAGGCCATTCAAAATATAGAATCAAATCAGGATGCAGATGAGCCCGGTGCAGCCCTCATTGATGACCCGTTCCAGCGTTTCCTGCAGCCGGGTGCGAGCCTCCTGCGGCATATGCAGCAGCTTGCTCTGCAGGCCCTCGTTCACCAGCTCGTGCAGGCTCTTGCCAAAGATGTTGGACTCCCACAGTTTCTCCGGGTCGTCCTCAAAACCGGCCAGCAGGCTGCGGGCAAGCTCCTCGCTCTGCTTTTCGGTGCCCACGATGGGGCTGAGTTCGGTGTGGATAGTCGCCTTCAGCATCTGGATGGATGGCGCGCAGGCTTCCAGACGGACCCCATAGCTTGCCCCCTGCCGCACGATCTGGGGCTGTTCCAGCTTCAGCTCGCTGACCGAAGGCATCACAATGCCGTAGCCGGTGGCTTCCACCTGCTCAAGGGCACTGCGCACCTTCTCGTACTCACGCTTCGCCCGCGCCAGCTCCATGATGCAGGGCATCAGGCCCGCTTCGTCGCCAATGGCAAGGCCGGTCTGCTCGCTCAGCACCTGATAGAAAATTTCCGGCTTCAGCTCCACCGTGATGCGCACACTGCCGTTTGCAAGGTCGATGCCGCTGATGGCCGAGCGCTGCACTGCGTCACATTCCAGCGCAGGTGCGTCTGTTCCGGCCGGAACATCCTTCATGCGGGAGACCTTCTCTGCCAGCTGCATGGCGGCTTCATACACCTGCGTCTGCAGCCAGTGGCCGTTTTCCAGCATCGTGACCCAGCGCGGCAGGGCAAAATCCAGCTCCCTCACCGGAAATTCGTACAGGACCTGCCGCAGAATGCTGCCAAGTGCCTCCGCGTCCAGATCCACGCAGCTCACCGGCAGAACGGTGTGGTCGTAGTCCCGGGCCATGCCCTCGGCCAGCTGCTTCGTCTCCGGGGCTTCCGGGTGGGTGCTGTTGAGCAGGATGATGTAGGGCTTGCCCAGAGCATCCAGTTCTTCCACGATGCGCTTCTCGGTTCTGGCATAGTCCTCCCGCGGGATGTCGCTCACCGAACCGTCGGTTGTGACCACGATGCCGATGGTGGAATGTTCGCAGATCACCTTGCGGGTGCCCGTCTCGGCGGCAAGATCGAAGGGGACCTCGTGGTCGAACCATGGGCTCTTGACCATGCGGGGCCTGTCGTTTTCCTCGTGTCCCATGGCCCCCTCCACCATGTAGCCCACACAGTCGATGAGCCGCACCCTGCACTCGCCGCCGCCCTCCAATTGCAGGGACACGGCTGTTTCCGGGATAAATTTCGGCTCGGTGGTCATGATGGTACGGCCCGCGGCCGACTGCGGCAGCTCGTCCCGGGCACGTTCCCGGGCTGCCGCCGGGCCGATGGCCGGCAGCACCAGCTGCTCCATGAAACGCTTGATGAAGGTGGATTTGCCGCTGCGCACCGGGCCCACCACCCCAATGTAGATATCTCCGCCGGTGCGTGCGCCGATCTCACGGCAGATGCCATTCTGTTCCTGATTTGCCAAATTGCTCTCCCCTTCCCGTTTGCGCTGTGCACCGGACAGGTTTCCGGTCCGCTTGTTGTATCGTATGAAACAGGGCGGGGCATTATGCCGGAACGATTTTGGATGCCCTCCGCTTTGCTCTGGGCATATTCAGCGGAAAATTTATTTTATAATTGCAATTCAGGAAAATCTGCGGAT
This sequence comes from Faecalibacterium sp. 3, assembly GCF_048323735.1. Taxonomy (NCBI): domain Bacteria; kingdom Bacillati; phylum Bacillota; class Clostridia; order Eubacteriales; family Oscillospiraceae; genus Faecalibacterium; species Faecalibacterium sp. 3. The sequence continues at coordinate 2,024,182 of NZ_JBLWFN010000001.1, read as the reverse complement.
TATCCTGAATTGCTTTTTCACAGATGGGGTCGTAGAGGGAAACAGCATTTACAGCGCCGCTTTCTGCGAAAGCGCGGCGCTGTGAAGGGGCCACCTGTTTGCTTTCAGCATGCTGAACCCTCTCAGGCTCACATTCGTTCGCCAGCTCCCCCGAAGGGGGAGCTTTTTGCAGTAACGGCGCAGTTTCCGGATAAAATGCAAGCCTTGCGGATGCGTCAGAAGCTCCCCCTTTCGGGGGAGCTGGCAAATCCGAAGGATTTGACTGAGAGGGTGAGGATGCTTTCCCTTCTCCCAAGGGGACGGCTGAACTCCCTCTGGCAAAGCCGGACACCTTCTTATTGCAATCGATACTGATGCCATGCAAAAGCCGTTTTCCGTCACAGCCCCATCTGTGAAAATGGTCTAGCGGAATGCCCGCAGGCATTCCGCTAGACCAAAATCTAAAAATCATTTTCCGCTAAGAATGGCAGAGCGAAGCGGAGCCATTTTAAATCGTCCAACAAAAAAGAGCTGCCACGCAAAATGCACAGCAGCTCTCGGTATGGTTCCTATGAAATTACGGAGTCAGGCGGTTGGGGCCGCGGAACAGGAACTCGGCGTCCTTGATGGTCAGGCCGCACAGCAGCATGGTCAGGCGGTCGATGCCCAGACCAAAACCGCCGTGGGGCGGGCAGCCGTACTGGAAGAACTCCAGATAGAACTTGACATCTTCGGCCAGACCCTTTTCCTCAGCCTGCTTCTTCAGCACTTCGTAGCGGTGCTCACGCTGGGCACCGGTGGTGATCTCCACGCCGCGCCAGATCAGGTCGTAGCCCTGCGGCACGCCGTTCTCATCCCGCATGTGGTAGAACGCACGCTTCTCGGCGGAATAATCGGTGATGAAGAGGAACTCGTGACCGTAGTGCTTCTTCACCCACTCATAGCTCAGACGCTCGGCCTCAGTGGTCAGGTCGCCCTTCTCGCTCTCATCGACGGTATAGCCGAACTCTTCTTCCAAGCCCTTGTACAGGTCTGCCAGTTTGACCACCGGGAACGGAGTGGTGGGCACGATGACTTCCTGACCGAACATCTCCTTGATCTGATCGCCGTAGTTGTCCTTGACGGCCTGCAGACCGGCAGTCAGCAGCTCCTCTTCCATCTTCATCACGTCTTTATAGGAAGTAATGTAGCTGAACTCCAGATCGAAGCCGGAGAACTCGGTGGAGTGCTTGTTGGTGTAGCTCTTCTCTGCGCGGAACACGGGGCCGGTCTCGAAGATGCGCTCAAAGCCGGCAGCCATGGCCATCTGCTTGTAGAACTGGGGGCTCTGTGCCAGATAGGCATTGCGGTCGAAGTAATCTACCTTGAACACCTCAGAGCCGCTCTCGCTGGCAGCAGCGATCAGCTTGGGGGTGTGGATCTCGATGAAGTTACGGTCCAGCAGGAACTTGCGCATGGCGTTGACGAAGCAGCTCTGTGCCTTGAACATCAGCTGGTTCTCGTCGGTGCGCAGGTCGATCCAGCGGTAGTCGATGCGCTGGTCGATGCTGGAGCGCTCCACAGCCTTCTTTTTCTTGGTGGCTGCGATCTCCTTGCGGACGATGGGCAGTGCATCGGCAATGCTCTCGATCTCGATGGACTCGGGGATCATCTCCACGCCGCCCATCTTGACGTAGTCGTTCTCCATCACCTTGCCGGTGACGGTAATGACGGAATCCGGGGTGAGCTTATCGATGGTATCCACCAGATCGGGGTGATCTTCCTTTTCCACCGTGATCTGCAGCTTGCCGGTAATATCCTTCAGCACGATGAAGGCCATATACTTGCTGTTGCGCAGGTTCTCGATAAAGCCCTGCACCTTGACCGTGCCGCCGATGGCCTTCTGGGCCTCGTTGATATAGGTGCGTTCCATAATACAGGAATCCTCCTTTGACGTCTTGTGTACTGTTTTATTATACGCTTTTCCGGGGATAAATCAAGAGATATGGTGATTTCGAGTTCACGAGGCAAAATACAGTTTCTGCTCACGACCCTTTCTGTGAAAAAGCAGTTCTGGAAAATCCGCAGATTTTTCAGAACTGCAAATAAAAAAATATTTTTCCGCTGAAAATATTCGGGTTTCGGCCACTGGCCGCGGTCGTCGCCGTTGCAAAGCGCACGCGGCGGCTATTCTTAATGGTTCTCTTTGCCTGTTTCTTCGTGCAGAGTGCCCGTGCCGCCCTCCACCACGCCGTCGTGCCTGAGCACAGCCGCAATGGTGCCGAAGAAGCATTTCACATCCAGCCCAAAGCTCAGATGCTCCACATACCAGCCGTCCAGCTTTGCTTTCTCCGCGATCTCCAGCTCATCGCGGCCATGGATCTGTGCCCAGCCGGTCAGGCCCGGGCGCACATCGTTGGCATGGTACTTGTCGCGCTCTGCCAGCAGATCATACTGGTTCCACAACGCAGGCCGCGGGCCGATGACCGCCATATCCCCCACAAAGATGTTCCACAGCTGGGGCAGTTCGTCCAGACTGGTCTTGCGCAGGAAATGCCCCATCCGGGTGATATACTGATCCGGGTCGTGGAGCAGGTGGGTGGGCATATCGTGGGGCGTGTCGATGCGCATGGTGCGGAACTTTAAAATGTAAAAGTGCTTTTTGCCAATGCCCACACGTTTCTGTTTGAAGAACACCGGGCCGGGCGAATCCAGCTTGATGGCCACGGCCAGGATCAGAAAGAGCCATGACAGGCAGACCATGCCGCACAGGGACAGCACGATCGCCAGCAGGCGCTTGATACCGTTACGATACATGAGCTTCCTCCATTTTTTGCCATTGTTCTGCCAAGGTGTCCCTGAAAAGTCGAAAAGATCGTCTATTTCTTTGTTTTCAGATACACCTTGGAACAGCGTTACCAGTATACCAGCATCCCTCTCCATTTGCAATCGTATACCGTAACAGATGCCGGTATTTTGATAATTCGGCTGCATTCTGCCGGTTTTATTGCAGAAAAACGCCGGTTTTGTCTCTTGTTTTGTGCGGCAGAAGGACGTAAGATAAAGAAAATGAGAAGTCAACTCCCCCAGTCTCGCTTTCGCTCAACAGCCCCCTCGGAGATGGGGCCTTTGGCAAAACCGGAAAGTTTACCGTACTGCCAAGGCCTCTCACTTTAGGAGAGGTGGCACGCCGAAAGGCGTGACGGAGAGGGCAAGGATACTACAAGGAGGTTCCCCTATGATCCAGCATTTCCGTTTTGGCGCTCCCCTGCCCACCGATAGTGTGGTGCAGGACATTCCCGTTTCCGCCGGGCCGGTGCCCTTTCTCACCGCTGAGAAAGGCGGCTGGGAATACCGGATGGCTCCGGATGCCATCGTGTACGGTCTGGGCGAAATGCCGCGCGGCATCAACAAGCGCGGCTGGCACTACGTGACTAACAACACCGATGAAGCCCGCCACAGCGAGGACAAGCTTTCCTACTATGGTGCGCACAATTTTCTGCTCATTGACGGCGGTGCGGGCCGTGAATGCTTTGGCGTGTTCATCGATTTCCCGGGCAAAGTGCGTTACGATATCGGTTACACCGAATACGACACCCTGCGCTTTTCTACCGAAGAGCCGGACTACGAGCTTTACATCATTACCGGCGGAGACCTGAACGATATCAGCCGCCAGTTCCGGCAGCTCATCGGCCGCAGCTATATCCCGCCCAAGTGGGCCTTTGGTCTGGCACAGAGCCGCTTTGGCTACAAAACCGCTGAGGACGTGCGAGAGGTGGCCCGTCAGTACAAAGAGAACGATCTGCCGCTGGATATGATCTGCATGGACATCGATTATATGCAGGACTACGCGGATTTTACCGTAAACAAACAGCGTTTCCCGGACCTTGCCGCCCTGAGCGCCGAACTGAAGGCACAGGGCATCCGGCTGGTGCCCATCATCGATGCAGGTGTGCGCATCGACCCGGCAAACCCCGTCTGTGCCGAGGGCCTTGCAAACGGTTACTTCTGCACCAAAGCCGACGGCACCCCCTTCATAGCGGCGGTGTGGCCCGGCAAGGCTTACTTTGCGGACTTCCTGCGTCCGGAGGTTCGGGAGTGGTTCGGCCGGCAGTACAAGGCACTGACCGACTGCGGCATCGAGGGCTTCTGGAACGACATGAACGAACCTGCGCTGTTTTATTCGCCGGAGCGGCTCAAGGCTTTCTTTGAGAGCATGGACGAACTGAGCCGGAAGGACAACATCGTGCAGGATGAATTCTTCGGCAAGGTGGTAGGCGGCGCGCTGGGCCTGATGAACGCCCCCGCGGACTATGCCAGCTTCTACCACGACGTGGATGGCCGACGGGTGCGCCATGACAGGGTGCACAACCTCTACGGCGGCAATATGACCCGCGCGGCAGGCGAAGCCTTTACCAGCCTGCGCCCCGGCAGACGCACTTTGCTGTACAGCCGCTCCAGCTTCATCGGCAGCCACCGCTACGGCGGTATCTGGCTGGGCGACAACGCTTCCACATGGGCACAGCTTCTGGCCAACATCCAGATGATGCCCAATGTGCAGCTCTGCGGCTTTTTGTACACTGGCGCGGATCTGTGCGGTTTTTCCTACGATACCACGCCCGATCTTGCCCTGCGCTGGCTGGAGTTCGGCCTGTTCACGCCGCTGATGCGCAATCACTCTACCGATGGTTCCCGGATGCAGGAATACTACCGTTTTGCGGACATGCTGCCCGCCCTGCGGAAGATGCTCCGGCTGCGGTATGCCCTGCTGCCCTACCTTTATAGTGAATTCATGAAGGCGGCACTGGAAAATACCAGCTACTTCCGGCCATTGGGCTTTGACTTCCCCGCCGACCCGGAAGCCCGTGAGGTACAGGACCAGCTGCTGCTGGGCGAAGGTGTGATGGTAGCACCCGTCTACACCCAGAACGCCAGTGGACGCCATGTCTACCTGCCCGAGCCCATGAAGCTCTACCGCGTCCGCAGTGTGGACGACTACGACACCGAGCTTCTGCCCGCCGGGCACCATTATGTCCGCTGTGCACTGGACGAGGTCCTGCTGTTCATCCGCCCGGGCCATGCCGTGCCGGTGGCAAGACCCGCCAGCTGCACCGCCCAGCTGGACGAGACCAGCCTGACCCTGTGGGCCTGCCCGGACGAAAACGGCAGCGCCCGCTGCCGGATGTACACCGATGACGGCGAGACGAGCGATTTTGCCGCACCGGAGCACTGGAAGGTGCTTGAATCGAACTGAAAAGCCGTTTTCCTGTGACATTGCCGGAAAAAGCCGTCTTTTTTCGGCGGTGCCACTTGTATTTTTCTGCGCCGCGCGGTATAATATGCCTTCGGTTCCCTTTATTTACGAAAAATTTACATTTCAGATGCCGTCCTCCTAAGCAGTGTGCAACGCTTAGGGAAACGGCTTCTCCGCGTAAACGATAAAAAGGAGGCACTCTTCTCATGGCTCAGACAAGCCGCTCCGCTGACCTGACCAGCGGCCCGATGCTCCAAAAGATCATCCTGTTTTCCATCCCGCTGGCAGCTTCCAGCATCCTGCAGCTGCTGTTCAACGCAGCGGACGTGGTGGTCGTGGGCCGCTTTGCGGGCAGCACCGCACTGGCGGCAGTGGGCTCCAACGGCTCCCTCATCAATCTGCTGGTGAATCTGTTCGTGGGGCTTTCGCTGGGCGCAAACGTGGTGGCCGCACGCTGTTTTGGTGCAAAGGACGAGCGCGGTGTTCAGAACACGGTGCAGACCTCGGTGACGCTGGGTCTTGTCAGCGGCGTGCTGCTGGCTGTGGTGGGGTTCTTTGCGGCCCGTGGCCTGCTGGAGCTGATGAGCTGCCCGGAGGATGTGATCGATCTCTCTGCGCTGTATCTTAAAATCTATTTTATCGGAATGCCCATGACCATGCTGTACAACTTCAGCTCGGCACTGTTGCGCGCCGTGGGCGACACCAAGCGTCCCCTGTACTGTCTGGCGGCGGCAGGCATCATCAATGTGGTGCTGAATCTGGTGTTCGTCATTGGCTTTTCCATGAGCGTGGCAGGCGTGGCACTGGCTACCATCATCAGTCAGACCGTCTCTGCCTGCATGGTGACGCGGATGCTGATGAAGGAGGAGGGTGCTCTGCATCTGGATCTGCATCATCTGGGCTTCCACACGGGTGCCCTGAAGCAGATTTTGCTCATCGGCCTGCCTGCCGGTCTGCAGAGCACCGTGTTCAGCCTGTCCAATGTGGTCATCCAGTCGGCCATCAACTCCTTCGGCTCCACGGTGGTGGCAGGCAGTTCGGCCTCCGCCAATCTGGAGGGCTTCGTCTATACCGCCATGAACGCCTTTTCGCAGGCAGCGGTGACCTTTACCAGCCAGAACATGGGCGCACGCAAGTACCAGAACCTGAACCGCGTTGTCCTCAACTGCCTGCTGTGCGCCATCGTCACCGGCGTGGTGCTGGGCGGCGGCGCAGTGCTGGCAGGCACCCAGCTGCTGCACTTCTACTCCTCGGATGCGGCGGTCATTGCCGCCGGATATGAGCGCCTGCGGGTGATCTGCGGTACCTACCTGCTGTGTGGCATTATGGACACGCTGGCCAGCAGCCTGCGCGGCCTTGGCTACAGCGTGCTGCCCATGGTGGTGAGCCTTGTGGGCAGCTGCCTGCTGCGTCTGGTGTGGATCGCCACCATCTTCCAGCTGAACCGCACACCGTTCATGCTGTACATCAGCTACCCCATCAGCTGGGTGCTGACCGCCGCCGTGCATCTGGCCTGTCTGCTTGTGGTGCGGCACAAGATGAAAAACAAACTTAAACTTTCCATCGACTGAAGAACAGGGCTGCATCCGTTTGGGGACGCAGCCCTGTTTTTTTACAAGTCTTTTTTCAGCAGATACCGGTCGTATCCGCCATACATTTCCCGCCTGGAGACGATGGCAAAGCCCGATGCAAGGGCGTTGTTCAGGCTGTACTGGTTTTCCGGGCTGACGGTGGCCCCGATGTGGGTGATCCTGCCCGGGAAGAGCGGCAGGGCTGCTCCCAGCATGAGCCTTTGCAGGCCGTTGCCGCGAAAGTCTGCGTGGACGATGGCACTGTCGGCATTGGCCCAGTGCTCCCACTCGGTACGCGGGACGTCCATGAAGGCCGCGTAGTTGTGCTCGCTCTGCCCGCAGAAACGCACGATGAGATACCCGCCCAGCCTGCTGCCCTGCCATGCACCAATGCACAGGTCCTTGCGGACATAGGTCGTGATATTTTCCAGCGTGTCCGGCACGAACTGCTCGGGGTGCGGCATGGCGGCGCGCACCTCATTCTGCAAAGCGTACACTGCCGGGGCTTCCTCTGCCGTACAGCGGCGCAGCAGCATGGGCACCGGCGGCTCTGCGGTTTTGCCGCATATCCTGTGCAGAAAAATTTCCATCTTGCAATCCCCTCCAAAATAAAATCGTACTTTTTGGCCGATTCCAGTATAAATGCCGCTTTTATAAATGTCAATTTATGCTATAATAAAGTATGAAGGGGTTTTGCGGTGCATGGCCGTGGTCACAAAGCGGGGCCGTGCGCCGCAGGGCTCCAAGTCCCGGCAGTGCCCTGCGCTGCCTGTGAACGGAGGAACCAAACCATGAAGGAATCTGCACTTGCATCTTCCAGCCGGTTGGGCGGCGCTGTCATCAGCGACCGCATCGTTGCCAGTCTGCTGGAAGAGCTGCGCACCGGGCGCTATGCCCGGGCCGACCGTCTGCCTGCCGAGGTGGACCTTGCCGCCGAGCTGGGCGTGAGCCGCACCGTCATCCGTGATGCGCTGAGCGAAATGGAACGCGCTGGTTACGTGGAGCGTGTGCGCGGCATTGGCACGGTGGTGAACCGTACAGTGCTGAGCCTGCGCAGCCGTCTGGACCAGAAGCTGGAATACTACCCGCTGATCCGCAGCTTTGGCAGCTATCCCCACGCCGACGGCATTCAGGTCTTTCCCATCCGTGCCGGGGAGGAGCTGGCCCACAATCTGGACATCGCACCCGGCGATGATGTGATCTGCATCAAAAAGCGCATTCTGGCCGACACCACCCCGGTGATCTATTCCATCGACTACCTGCCCAGAGCATTGTTCGGTGCCCGGGATTATACCCGCATCGACCTGACCGGCGGGGTGTTCGATATTCTGGAACGGGAATGCCACCAGCAGATCTCCTCCAACGTTGCCCACCTGAAGGCAAGCTGCGGCGATGACGCCATCCGCTCGGCCATGCGCCTTGCTCCCGGCGAAGCCATGCTGCTGCTGGACGAAGTGTGTTTCAATCGTTTGTGCCGCCCGGTGATGCGTTCGCTGAGCTACTACACAAACTTCTTTGATTTTTCTATCCTACGCAAACTGCTTTAAACGGAGGTATGTACCCATGCGACATCTGATCGACCCGTTGGATTTTACCCAGCAGGAAATCTCCACGCTGCTTGATCTGGCCGACCGCATCCACGATGACCCGGCAGCCTATCAGGACGCAGCCAGCCACAAAAAGCTTGCCACCCTGTTTTATGAGCCCTCCACCCGCACCCGCCTTTCCTTCGAGGCTGCCATGCTGAATCTGGGCGGCCATGTGCTGGGCTTCCCCAGTGAGACCGTATCCAGTGCAAGCAAGGGCGAGAGCGTAGCCGACACCATCCGCGTGGTGTCCTGCTATGCGGACATCGTGGCCATGCGGCACCCGAAAGAGGGCGCACCGCTGCGTGCAAGCCGCTACTCCCGCATTCCGGTGATCAACGCGGGCGACGGCGGACACCAGCACCCCACCCAGACCCTGACCGACCTGATGACCATTCGCCGCCGCATGGGACGGCTGGATGATCTGACGATCGGCTTGTGCGGCGATCTGAAGTTCGGCCGCACCGTGCACTCCCTCATCAAGACCATGGCACGCTGCAAGAACATCCGCTTCGTGCTCATCAGCCCGGAAGAGCTGCGGGTGCCGGACTACATCGTGAAGGACGTGCTGGAGGCCAACGGCATCCCCTACAAGGAGACCCGCAGTCTGGAGGAATCCATGCCGGAGCTGGATATTCTGTACATGACCCGCGTGCAGAAGGAGCGTTTCTTCAACGAGGAGGACTACATCCGCCTGAAGAACAGCTACATCCTCACCAAGGAAAAGATGAACCTTGCAAAGCCGGATATGGCGGTGCTGCATCCCCTGCCCCGTGTTAACGAGATCGCGCTGGATGTGGACGATGACCCCCGCGCCGCTTATTTTGAGCAGGTGCAGAACGGTGTGTACGTCCGCATGGCACTGATCATGACCCTGCTGGGCCTGCGCGACCCCAAGGCACCTAAGGAGGAAAACTGATATGCTGAACATTGACGAGATCCAGAATGGCATCGTGATCGACCACATCAAGGCAGGCACTGCTGTCGGCCTGATGGACCTGCTGGGCATTGCGGGCAACCGCACCGCCAGCGTGGCACTGATCCAGAATGCACGCAGCAACAAGAGCGAGAATGGCCGCAAGGACATCCTCAAGGTGGAGGGCGATGCTTCCTGGCTGAATCTGGATGTGCTGGCCTACCTTGACCCGAACATCAGTGTGACCATCATCGAAAACGGCAAGGCTGTGCGCAAGGAAAAACCCAAGCCTCCCAAGCGCCTGGTGAACATCGTGCGGTGCAAGAACCCCCGCTGCATCTCCTCCATTGAGGAAGAGTGCGATCAGATCTTTGAGCTGAGCTCCAACGGCAAGTATCGCTGCATCTACTGTGAGCAGGAACTGCAGGTAAAGCCGGAGTAAGGCCAGGCTTTTCCGTCATCTCAAAACGTTAAAAAAGAGCTGCTGTACCCGGTTTTTCGCCGTACAGCAGCTCTTTTTTGCAATAAAAAATCTGACGGAACTCTCACCGACGCAGATGCTCTGTGCAGCAGATGCTCCATTCCCACAAGCAGCACCTGCCGGACAGAAATGCGACGTACCGAGTGACTTTATCAGCAGCAAACCCCAAAGCTCGCCGTTGAAAGCCCCGCCAGATGAACCGCACGGCATCTGCCATGCGGTACAATGAGCAAAGGGAAAGCGGACAGCTTAACACGCACCGCTGTCCGAAGCACCGCACCGTATGTAAAGTGTTTCCCGAGTTGCCTCAGCCGCAATCCACTCTGCCCGTGCAGGCATCACCTTTACCGTTTTCAGTATAGCACGGTTGCAGTCCTGTTGCAGAAAACTTGTCATAAACTGTCGGTGCCCATGTCATGAATTGCACACCGGGATGGCACAGGTGAAGCGGAACCAGCGGTCGCGGCAGCTGACCGTATACTCTGCGCCGTACTTGCGCAGCACCTCCTGCACATTGGCAAAGCCCATGCCGTGGCCGCTCTCCTTTTTGGTGGTGCCGGGCAGCTTGTTGTCCTCCAGATCCAGATCATCCTGCACGCGGTTGCGCACCGAGAGCAGGTACTCCTCCGGTGTTTTGCGGATGCGCACATGCACCTCCGGCGGCAGGGCCTGCGCTGCGGCACGGATGGCATTGTCCAGCAGATTGGACAGCACGATGACCATGTCCATGCCATCAAAGGGGATCTCCTTGAGGTCACACAGGTCAAAATAGACTGTCACGCCCTTTTGGGCCGCTTCTTCGTACTTTTTGCTCAGGATGGAATCCAGCAGCGGGTTGTGGGTATCCATGATGGTGGTGCCCGCCGCCACCGTTTTGCTCACGCTGGCAATGTAGGCCTGTGCGCCTTTCAGATCTCCCTGATCCAGCAGGGCGGTAAGGGCTGTCATGTGGTTGGTGAACTCGTGGGTCAGGCGGCGCTGTTCCGTGTAGGAATCCAGCAGTGCTTCTGCACGCTGCTGCTCCAGCTGAGCACGGTAGTGGGAGTTCTGCCGCTGCACCACCTGTTCATTGAACATCTGCACGATGGCGATATGCACCAGCACCGCCACGCTCATGCCAAAGGTCAGCAGCATGGTCACCAGGGTGGCGGGCTGCCGGGTCCCTGTGACCATCAGCACAATGTTCAGCACCACAGCCACCCCGGGGAAAAAGGACATCACCAGCGCCTGCAGCGGCTGCAGAGCGCACTTCTGGTTCCAGCTATACAGGAAATGCGCAACCGCTGCGCCCACGATGAAGTTTGCGGCGCACAGCGCGATCAGGCAGCCGGGGTGCTGCCATGCTTCGCCGGTGCGCACTCCTGTGAACCAGGAGTAGGTATAGTTGACCGTGTTCTCCACCAGCAGGCACATGGTGCCGTTGATCAGGCAGGCCGTGAGCTTATCCGTCATCGTCCCGCCAAACAGCTGCGCGGTAACGAACAGATACAATACATTGAGCAGAATGGCCTGCACATTGAAAAAGGGCATTTCTGTCACGAATGACAGGCAGAGCTGCCCCATACACAGCAGCTCTGCCCACAGCACCGGCCAGCGCAGTTTCCCCCTGCCAAGGTAGGCCCATTCTACCATAATAAAAGCATTCGCCTGAACCAGACAGACCAGATGCCCGAGCAGCGCCTCTGTGAACACCTCACTCATCGACGTATTGCCCCTTCCATTCCAGATATGCGCTGCGGATAGCGGCATAGCCCGCGCGGCTGATGCTGAGTTCCACCCCGTTTTTCAGCGTCATCTTATAACTGCGGATGCCGCACACATATTTCATGTTGACCACATCGCTGCGGCTCACCTGCAAAAAGCCGTTCTCATACAGCATCTGCGGCAGGTCGGCAATTTTGCCGTAGTAGGTGCAGATGGGCTGGCGGGGGATGTCGCCATAAACGTTGATCTGGCGCAGGTCACTTTCCAGATAATAGATCTGATCCAGCGGGATCTCTGTGGCAGCGCGGTTGTGATGCACCGTCAGGGTCTTGCGCTGGTCGGTCAGTTCGGCCAGCAGGTCGTCCAGACAGCTGGGCAGGGTGTGCACAATGTCCCGCTTGAGCAGGTAGCGGTATGCGTTGACCGTATAGCCCTCCAATGCAAATTCCAGATAGGCCGATACGTATACCAGCTTCAGCCCGGGGCATCTCTGCTTGAGCTGGCGCCCCAGCACCATACCGTTCACGCCGGGCATGTCCACATCCAGAAACGCCAGCTGGTACAGCTCCAGCTCCGGCGTTTCCAGCGCCTGCCCCGCGCTGGTGCAGACGGCAGTCTGTACCAGAATGCTGCGGGCCGCAAAGTAAGCGGCCACATATTCTGCCATGCGGGTTCCAAAGGCCGCATCGTCATCACAGATCAGAATGTGCATTCCGGAGAGCTCCTTTCTTCTGCAAAAAGCCCCTCTTATTTATAGAATAAGAGGAGCCTTTCGTTGACCCGCTTGCCCTCTCAGCCAGACCCTTTCGGGTTTGCCAGCTTTCCCAAAGTGGGAGCCTTTGGCAATCCATGCAAAGTGCATCTTTCTGTCCGGTTTTCTCCCTTTGGAAGAGGTGTCACCGAAGGTGGCGGAGAGGTCGAAGTCATTTATTTACGCAAAAAATTTATCGTAGATGCCAAAAGCAAAGATGAACAGCACAATGACCGGCAGCACATAGGTCAGGTAGCCGCGCATCCAGTCGTGCATCTTGAGGCCCTTGCCGGTGTTGACTTCCTTTTTATAGTTGTCCCAGCCCCAGCCGTAACGGGTAACGCAGAACAGCAGGTACACCAGACTGCCCAGCGGCAGGAACAGGTTGCTGACGAGGAAGTCTTCAAAGTCCAGCACAGCGCCGCCGAACACGGCAAAGCCGTCCCATGCCCAGAGGTTGTATCCCAGCACGCAGGGCAGCGAAAGCGCCGTGATGAGCACAAGGTTCACCAGACTGGATTTTTTGCGGCTGCAGCCGGTGAGCTCCATGCCGCAGCAGATGATGTTCTCGAACACAGCCAGCACCGTAGACAGGGCCGCGAATGCCATGAAAAGGAAGAACAGGGAGCCCCACAACCGGCCCATGGCCATGTTGGCAAAGATGTTGGGCAGGGTAATGAAGATCAGGCTGGGGCCGCTGGTCTGGTCCACACCGTAGGTGAAGCAGGCCGGGAAGATGATAAGACCGGCGGTGATGGCCACAAAGGTATCCAGAATGACGATGCGGACGGACTCACCCAGCAGGGAGTGCTCCTTGTCGATGTAGCTGCCAAAGATGGACATTGCGCCGATGCCAAGGCTCAGGGTGAAGAAGGCCTGATTCATGGCGGACACCAGTGTGTTGACCACGCCCACCTCTTCCATCCGCTTGAAGTCAGGCACAAGGAAGAAGCTCAGCCCCTCCTTTGCACCGGGCATGAACAGGCTGTTGACGGCCAGCACCACCATGATCACCAGCAGAGCGATCATCATGACCTTGGTCACGCGCTCAAGGCCATTCTGCAGGCCCTTGGCACACACAAAAACGCCCAGCGCCACAACAAAGACCATCCAGAAGGTCATAACACCGGGGTCTGCCAGCATTTCGGTGAACTTACCGGCCACCTGATCGGCATCCAGACCCGCCAGCTTGCCGACTGCGGTCATGTAGAAATAGTGCAGCATCCAGCCTGCAACGGTGGTGTAGAACATCATGAGCAGGTAGCAGCCCACGAGGGTAAGATAGCCGTGGATGTGCCACTTCTGGCCCGGTTTTTCCAGTGCCTGATAGGCCCGCACCGGGCTCTTGCGGGAAGCACGCCCCACCGCAAACTCCATCGTCATGATGGGCAGGCCCAGAATGACCAGAAAGAGCAGGTAGAACAGCACAAATGCGCCGCCGCCGCCCTGACCGGCAATATAAGGGAACTTCCACACGTTGCCGATGCCGATGGCACAGCCTGCCGAAAGCAGAATGAAGCCCAACCGGGACTTCAGTTTTTCTCTTTCCATGATTCCAAAACTCCTTGTTTTCCGATCTGCTCCGCCCCGCCTTCATCAGGCCGGACAAAGCGTTGCTTTTGTATTATAGCACAAATTCTGTCGATGAACAGGTCTGCTTCAGAAAGATGAACTTTTGTTGTCAAAAGTATTTTTTGTATTTCTCGCATGCACAGCCCGTCCTGCCGCAGGGTCACGCAGCAATTTTCGTTGCAGGTGCGTCTGTTTTCGGTGCATTTGCGGCGGGCTGCAATTTTTCTCACCTGAAAGGTGAAGAGCTGACAGTTATTCATCTTTCCACCCAGCAGCAAAAAAGGGAGAAGCATCTTTGGACGCTTCTCCCCTTTACAGGTGTATTTACTTCCGCTTTTTGGGGGCATTACCCTTGCCCACCGGGCCGCGGGGGCGGCGCTCGGCAGCCTTGGACTGCACTGCGGCGCTACGGGTCTGGGCGCGGCCCTTGGCGGCAGCGGCACGCAGACCGTTGATCTCCGCCTTGGTCAGCTCACGGTAGGTGCCGGGCTTGAGCATTCCCAGCTTCACGACACCCTCGGCGTTGCGCTTCAGACGTACCACCTCAAGTCCTACGGTCTCGCACATACGGCGGATCTCGCGGTTCTTGCCCTCTTTCAGGGTCATTTCCATCACGGTGCGGCCCGGCTCATCCGTAACAACGTTGATAGCACAGGGCATGGTCTTGGTCCCATCATCCAGCACGACGCCGCTGCTCAGCTTCAGGATCTGGCTTTCATCGGCGCGGGGCTGCACGGTGACGCGGTACAGCTTGGAGATGCCGCCGGACGGATGGGTGACAGCCTGTGCAAAAGCGCCGTCGTTGGTCATGAGCAGCAGGCCTTCGCTGTCCTTATCCAGACGGCCCACCGGGTACAGGCGGGCAGGGACATCGCTCACCAGCTCCATCACGGTCTTGCGGCCCAGCTCATCGCTGGCGGTGGTCACATAGCCGCGGGGCTTATACAGTGCCAGATAGTACATCTGCTGATCCTTGCGGATATAGATGCGCTCATCGTCCACATGCAGCACGTCACGGTTGGGGTCCATCTTGTCGCCCACCTTGACGGGATGGCCGTTGACCTTGACGCGGCCCTCGGCGATGATCTGTTCGGCGGCACGGCGGGAGCAAAGCCCCTGCTCGGCCATGATCTTCTGAATACGTTCTTCTGCCATAATTCAAACTCCTTGTGCGCCTCCCGGCGCTCAAAATGCGCACCTCTCCCCTGCTTTGGGGTGCGGGTGCGTCTGTATCAAAACTGTGAGTTGGAAGCTCACAGTTACGGCGATGGTGATCGGCAGGCCAGCAGGGAGCTTTCTCCGCGAACAGCCCGGGACTCCAGTCCCGCCCCAACGCTTGCGCGCCGGGGCCCCACCCCCAGGACATTCGCTGGAGAAACTCCCTGCCGTCCTGCTGGTATATTTTACTTTTCAGCAGGTGCGGCTTCCGGGGTCTTATCGTCCTTCTTCACCATGGCGGCAAGCTTGTCCACCAGCTCGGGCAGCATGGTCAGCGCACGGTCGATGGTGTTGGAGGTATCGGACAGCTGGATGGTGCGCACGCAGCCATCCTTGATGACCAGAAATGCCACGGGCTGGATGTTCACGCCCGCGCCGGAACCGCCGCCGAACAGATCCTTGTTGGCAGCATTTTTGCCGTCAAAGTCGGTGCCGCCGGAGGCAAAGCCAAAGGAAACCTTGGACACCGGCAGGATGGTGATGCCGTCCTCGGTGGTAATGGGCTTGCCGATGATGGTGTTGGAGTCCACCATCTGGTGGATCTTCTCCATGGTAACGTTCATCAGGCCCTGAATGGGATGTTCAGCCATAAAACAGTGCTCCTTTTTCATTCAATTCGGGCAGTGCGCCCGTGTCAGCACGCTTCTCTGCCTTGCGGCAGACAGAGCGGAAAACTTGCATTGATATTTTTATATAGTGTACCACATTTTACAGGAAGATGTCCAACACTTTTTTGCGCCAGAATTCGTACAAAACGCGCAGAGCCGCGATCACAATGAACAATGCCTGCGTGCTCACCCGGCAGGACACCCGGTCTTCTACCGTGGGCTGCCCGCTGCCAAAGTCCGGCAGGATGCGCAGCTCGTCAAATTGCAGCCAGAGGAACCGATCCAGGACGCCCAGCACCGGATACAGCCACGCCTGCAGCTTGCCGTAATCGCGGGCCGCTGCAGCAGGGTCCTCCCCGCGCACGCCAAGGCGCACCTGTATTTTTGTGATGCGCAGGGCTCCGAACACCGCCTTCATCAACCTGCCCGCACCCCGGAGCATGGTGCAGATGATCTCCAGCGTGATCTTTGCCTTTTTGCGGGGCCGGGCGGGCTTGTCGGCGGCGGCTTTTTTCCGGGCCTTTTCTTCGGCTTTTTTCCGCTTGCGCTCAGCGCGCCATGCAGCAAATTTTGCCTTCACTTTGCCAAAGCCCTTGGGCGGCTCCGGGTTTTCCGGCGCGGGCGGCGGCTCCGGCTTCGGGTACTGGAACACCGGGAAGGTGATCCCCAGTGCGCCGGCTCTTACGGTGAGCACACCGTGCTCCCAGCACAGATCCGCACAGAAGGGGCACAAAAGCAGCAGCACCACAAGCACCAGCACCACCAAAAGCAGGATGCCGACGGCTTTCAGCACAAACAGCAGCACCGCGCCCAGTGCGGCGAGGAATGCTCCCATGCGTTACCCCTCACTTTCCTTCGATGCCGTGTCATTCTTTGCTTCCGCGCCGTGCACCGGCGGCAGATCCGCCAGACTGGAAAGGCCGAACACCCGCAAAAAGGTATCCGTGGTGCGGAAGCTCACCGGCCTGCCCGGCAGGTCAAGACGTCCGGCTTCCTCAATGAGGCCCTTTTCCAGCAGACCGGATACACTGGACGAAGAGTCCACGCCGCGCACCTGCTCAATAAAGGCACGGGACACCGGCTGATTGTAGGCGATGACGGTCAGGGTCTCCATGGCGGCAGGCCCCAGCGGCACCGAGCGGCGGCTGTCCAGCAGGCGGCGGATGCAGTCGGCCCACTCCGTTTTAGTGGCAAGCTGCCAGCGGGTGTTCAGATGCAGCAGACACAGGCCGCTGTCCTCTCTGGTGTAATGTTCCCGCAAGGCTTCCAGCGCGGCTTCCACGCTGACCTGCGGCAGCTGTACCGCCTGAGCCAGCTTGTCTGCGCCAATGGGGTCCCCACAGGCAAACAGCATAGCCTCCACGGCTGCACGGATCTGTTTCTGGTTCATTCTTTCTCCTTGTCACGTTGGATGCGACCCCGCTGCATGGTCAGCTGGCCCTGTTCGTCCAACTTTACGCGGCCGCCGCGCACCAGCTCCAAAAGGGCCAGAAAGGTGGCCACGTTGGTGCTGCGGGTCTGCTGGCGGCTGAACAGCTGGCTCATTTTTGCCGCTGTACCGCTGATCAGGTGTCGCAAAATGTACACCACCCGGCTCGTCACCGACACCATGGGTGCCGTTACCAGCGGCTCAAACTGCTGCTGTGTGGGCTCCCTGCGCAGTTTGGTGCGGCCCGAAAGTGCGGCCCAGTAGTCTGCCAGCACCTGCGGCGCATGGTGCAGGTCATAGGCGGTATCGAACTCCATTTCTGCAGGCGGGCGCACAAACACTGGCGCGGCCTCCGCTTTTTCGCGCAGCAGCGCAGCCATACGGCGGCACTGGTCGTACTCGATGAGCTGACCGGTAAACTCCTGCTTGAGCCGCTCGCCCTCTTCGCTGCGGGGCAAAAGCAGGTAGCTCTTCATTTCCACAAGCCGCGCAGCCATTTCAATAAAAGCGCTGGCGGCTTCCGGGTCGGGGTCTGCCTGCTCCACCGTGCGGGTATACTGATCGATCAGCTCCAGAATGGGGATGTTGTGCAGATCCATCTTATGTTTGGCCACAAGTGCCAGCAATAATTCCAGCGGGCCGTCAAAATCTTCCAGATGGAAGGTCAGTTCCTCTGCCACGCTCACACCACCGTCCCAAGGCCTGCATAGTAGATGGAATACGCGATCTTATCGATGTATCCGGTGCCCTTGCCCAGCAGATCCCACACAATGTTGTTCAGATAGTACAGCGGCGTATCCAGCGCACCGAACCACACGGCGGCCAGCAGTGCGATCATGATGTAGCGCTCGTACCGCATCAGGCCAAAATACATCTGCCGGGGCAGCACCACCAGCAGGATGCGGCTGCCGTCCAGCGGCGGCACCGGGATGAAGTTGAACACGGCAAGGCTCACATTCATCAGCACAAGGTACTGCAGGAACATGGCAACATACAGGGTGGCATCGTTTACCGGGGCCCAGTAGTACATGAGCTTCCACGCCACCATGCCCACATAGGCAAGGATCATGTTTGCCGCAGGGCCTGCCAGCGCGGTAAGGGCCATGCCCCACTTCGGGTTTTTGAAGTTGCGGGGATCGGTGGAGACCGGCTTTGCCCAGCCCACGCCCGCAAACACCATGCACAGCGTACCCAGCAGGTCAAAGTGTACAAAAGGGTTCAGCGAAAGACGACCCTGCCGCTTTGCGGTGTCGTCGCCCAGCAGCCACGCGGCCAGCGCATGGCCCGCTTCGTGGAAGGGGATGGCCACCAGTGCCACCAGTGCGCGGATGAGATAATAGATGCCCTGAGAGGTCATTCGATATTCCTGCCTTTTTTCATTATACCATATATAATACTATCTTTTTGCCCTGTACACAAGTCCCCGGCAAAAAACACGGATATTTTTTGAAAAAAGGCTTGCAATTTGCAGGTCAATCTGTTACAATAGTCAAGCTGATTATTTTGATTCCTTACTTCACTGCAGGAGGTGCAAGTACCATGGCTAAATGTGAATGCTGCGGCAAGGGTGTTACCTTTGGTATCAAGGTTTCTCACTCTCATCGTCGTTCCAACCGTACCTGGAAGCCGAATGTCCGTCGTGTCAAGGCGGTCGTTGAGGGTTCTCCCAAGTACGTCTACGCATGCTCCCGTTGCCTGCGCGCTGGCAAAGTTACCCGCGCTGTCTAATTTGGTGTATGTGGCCGGTCACTTTGTCGAGTGGCCGGCTTTTTTTGTTGCTGTAAGGAGGCAAAACAAATGGCTCTGCCCAATGACCCCATCATGCTGCTGAGCGTGGTGAACCTGAAGCTGCGGGATTTTTACAAAAATCTCGATGCTCTGTGCGAAGATCTGGATGCCGACAAGACAGATCTGTGCACAAAGCTCAAAGCTGTGGGCTACGAGTACGACGCTCAGCGCAACCAGTTTGTGTGATTTTGCCAGAAAGCTTTCTTTTGATCGCTAACGATCAGTGCCGGTGCGCAGCGACTGTGCCCGGGCTGGTGAATATAGAAACAAGGAGTGCTTGATTTATGATCCAGGGTACCTATTACAAAGAGTGGAGCAGTGTGCTGAACCGCGAAATGGAGTTCAAGGTGTATGGCAGTGCCGGTGTTCCGGTGCTGGCTCTGCCCGCCCGCGGCGGCCGCTTTTACGATTGGGAGAACAACGGTATGCCGGACGCCATCGCCCAGCTGCTGAACGAAGGCAAGGTGCAGCTGTTCTGCGCTGACAGCATCGATGGTGAGGCCGTGCTGAACGGCGATGCCCCGGTGCGCCGCCGGGCCGAGATGGAAGAAAAGTATTTTGTCTACCTTACCGCTGAGCTGGCTCCCCGTGTGCTGGCCCTGAACGGTGCTGCAAAGGGCACCCGGCTGTGGTGTGTGGGCATTGATCTGGGCGCTGTGCACGCAGTGAACTGCCGCCTGCGCCGCCCGCAGCAGTTTGCGGGGGCCATCGGCCTTTCCGGCATCTATGATCTGGCCCGCTTCTGGGGCAGCGAGAAGGATGATCTGGTACTGCGCTCCTCTCCCCTGCTGTATCTGGGCGAAAAGGGCATTGCCAACAAGCTGACTCTGGCAAAGGCCGAAGAAAACAGCCTGATGCTCTGTGCCGGTCAGGGTGCCTACGAGGACGATGCCAAAGCCGACACGCAGGCGCTGGCCGACCTGCTGCAGGCAGAAGGCCTGCCTGCACATCTGGAACTGTGGGGCGGCGATGTCTCCCACGAGTGGTACTGGTGGGGCAAGATGCTGGGCCTGTTCGTGCCGCGGATTCTGGAACAGTAAAATAGCATTTTAACCCTCTCCGTCATTGCTGCGCAACGTCAGCAAGGCTGAGAGGGTTCTTTTTTGTTTTGCGGTATACCCTGCTACCCTATTTGTGAAAATTTCAAATTCCTACTTGATTTATCGGATATGCCGTGCTATACTCACATTGTAAGCTATATACCCCATTAGGGTAAAGGAGATCTTTATGGATAACGAAAAAAAATCCTGCTGCTGCGGCACACCCGCCCAACCGGCCCCCGAAGCAGCTGCCGAAAGCTGCTGTCCCGCCGCAGCCGACACTGAAGGTGCAGCCTGCTGCCGCCACAAAGACCGCACCCCTGAGGAGCACAGGGCCCTGCTCAACCGGCTCAGCCGTATCGAGGGTCAGGTGCGCGGCATTCGCGGGATGCTGGAAAAAGACGCCTACTGTGTGGACATCCTTGTGCAGGTGGCGGCAGCAAACTCCGCGCTGAACAGCTTTTCCAAAGAGCTGCTGGCACAGCACATTTCCACCTGCGTCGCTGACGACCTGCGCGCGGGCAGCGAGGAAAAGCTGGACGAACTGATAAAGCTTCTGCCAAAGCTCATGAAATAAAAAGCTCCTTTTACAAGCATACTGAACGCAGGAGTGAGATTTTATGGAACAATTCAATGTTACCGGCATGAGCTGCGCGGCCTGCTCTGCCCGGGTGGAAAAGGCCGTGAAGAAGGTGCCCGGCGTTACCAGCTGCTCGGTGAGCCTGCTGACCAACTCCATGGGTGTGGAAGGCACAGCATCCGACGCCGCTATCATCCGGGCCGTGCAGGATGCAGGCTACGGTGCCAGCCCCAAAAAGGCGGGGACGGCTTCGGCTGCGCCCGGCACCGGTGCCGACCTTGACGCCCTGACCGACCGCGAGACCCCTAAGCTCAAGCGCCGCCTGATCGCATCACTGGGCTTTCTGCTGGTGCTGATGTACTTTTCCATGGGGCACATGATGTGGGGCTGGCCCCTGCCTCACTGGTTTGATGGCAACCACATTGCCATGGGCCTTGTGCAGCTCCTGCTGGCAGGCATCGTAATGGTCATCAACCAGAAATTCTTCATCAGTGGCTTCAAAGGGCTACTCCACGGCGCTCCCAACATGGATACGCTGGTGGCCATGGGCTCCATGGCAAGCTTTGTGTGGAGCGTCTACGCCCTGTTCGCCATGACCCGCGCTCAGGTGGACGGCAACAATGAGCTGGTCATGCACTATATGATGGAGTTCTACTTCGAGTCGGCTGCCATGATCCTGACCCTCATCACGGTGGGCAAAATGCTGGAAGCCCGTTCCAAGGGCAAGACCACCGATGCCCTCAAGAGCCTGATGAAGCTGGCCCCCAAGACCGCCAACCTGCTGCGGGACGGTACCGAAGTGACCGTGCCCATCGAGCAGGTGCAGAAGGGAGACATCTTTGTGGTGCGCCCGGGCGAGAATGTGCCCGTGGACGGCATTGTGCTGGAAGGCAGCAGCGCCGTAAATGAGAGCGCCCTGACCGGCGAGAGCATCCCCGTAGACAAGGCCGAGGGCGATAAGGTAAGCGCCGCCACCACCAACCAGTCCGGCTTCCTCCGGTGTCAGGCCACCCGCGTGGGCGAGGACACCACCCTGTCCCAGATCATCAAGATGGTCAGCGATGCCGCTGCCACCAAGGCCCCCATTGCAAAGATTGCCGACACCGTGTCCGGTTTCTTCGTGCCTGCGGTCATTTCCATTGCAGTGATCACCACCATCGTGTGGCTGCTGCTGGGCCGTGAGCTGGGTTATGCACTGGCTCGCGGCATTTCCGTGCTGGTCATCAGCTGTCCCTGTGCGCTGGGTCTGGCTACGCCCGTTGCCATCATGGTAGGCAACGGGTTGGGTGCCAAAAATGGTATCCTGTTCAAGACCGCCGCTTCGCTGGAAGCTGCAGGCCGCACCCAGATCGTGGCTCTGGACAAGACCGGCACCATCACCAGCGGCGAACCCAAAGTCACCGACATTCTGCCCGCCGGTGGCGTTTCCGAGACCGAGCTGCTCACCCTTGCCGCCGCGCTGGAACGCAAGAGCGAGCACCCGCTGGCCAAGGCTGTGCTGGCCTGCACCGACGAGCAGAAGCTCGCCGCCCCCGAGGTATCCGACTTTACCGCACTGCCGGGCAACGGTCTGGCCGCAAAAATGGACGGCGTGGAGATCTTTGGCGGAAGCGCGTCCTTTATTGGTACCAAAGTCACCGTGCCTGCACAGCTGCAGGAGAAGGCCGCAGCCCTCTCCGCACAGGGCAAGACTCCCCTGTTCTTCGGCGGGGCGGGCCGTCTGCTGGGCATCATTGCAGTGGCCGACACCCTCAAGGAGGACAGTCCCCGTGCCATCCGGGAGCTGCAGGCTATGGGCATCCGCGTGGTGATGCTCACCGGCGACAACCAGCGCACTGCCGACGCCATTGGCAGACAGGCCGGTGTGGACGAGGTCATTGCAGGCGTGCTGCCTGACGGCAAGGAAGCGGTCATCCGCCAGCTGCAGGCCTACGGCAAGGTGACGATGGTGGGCGATGGCATCAACGACGCCCCGGCTCTGACCCGTGCCGACACCGGCATTGCCATCGGCGCAGGCACCGATGTTGCCATTGACGCGGCAGACGTGGTGCTGATGAACTCCCGTCTTTCGGATGTACCTGCTGCCATCCGCCTGAGCCGCGCTGCCCTGCGCAACATCCACGAAAATCTGTTCTGGGCCTTCATCTACAACATCATCGGCATCCCGCTGGCAGCCGGTGTGTTCATTCCCTTCGGCCTGACCCTGAACCCGATGTTCGGTGCCGCCGCCATGAGCCTTTCCAGCTTCTGCGTGGTGAGCAATGCCCTGCGTCTGAATCTGTTCGATGTGCACAGCACCAAGCACGACCGTGCACCCAAAAACGCCGCTTCCCTGCCTGCTGCCCTCACGCAGCCCGCAGTGGATGAGAATAAAGAGAGTTCCATCAAGGAGGATATTGCTATGAAAAAGACCCTGAAGGTTGAAGGCATGATGTGCGGCCACTGCGAGGCCCGGGTAAAGAAGGCTCTGGAAGCCCTGCCCGAAGTGACCGAGGCCGTGGTGAGCCACGAGGCCGGCACCGCCATCGTCACCCTGAACGCCGATGTCGCCGATGACGTGCTGAAAAAGGCCGTTGAGGATCAGGACTATCCTGTGACCGGCATCCAGTGACCCAAACAGCCTGACCGCAAGCGAAAGACCGCTGCACGAAACATCAACGTGCAGCGGTCTTTTTGTGTTGGTCATGGAGCGCCCCGCACTGTCCGCTGCACCTCTTCTGCAGCTCTGCCACGGTAATGCAGCACACGGCAAAGGCCAGCAGGGCGCAGTCCAGCGGCACGCGGTGCATGACCGCCACCCGCCCGGACAGGGTGCTGAACGCCTGCACAGCCTGCTCTGTCCCCGGCATCACCAGCCAGAACAGTGCCAGTGACAGGGGCAGATGCAGCACCCGCGCGGCCAGCAATGGCCCCAGTGACACCTCCGGCGGGCAGATGGTACGCACCTGCAAAAGCACCGAAGCTCCCTGCATGCTGAGGGCCGCACAGCAAAGGGTGCTGGCCCACAGTCCGGTGTGGGATGCGCAGTCACAGCCGGAGCAAACCTCCAGCAGCATCGCGGGCAGCACCGACCACGGTTTTGGCAGCAAAGCCTCCGCTCCCGCCGCCAGCAGCCGGAAATACAGCACAAAACCGCACAGTTTCAGGTACGTGACCGCTGCCTGCGCCACCACGGCATCCAGAGTGGGCAGCGGGATATCCTCTGCCTTTGCGGGCAGGCACTGCCCGGCACCGCCCTGCATCCGGCAGAGCACCGCCGCCGTAAGATATCCCGCCAGCAGCTGGGCCGCAAACAACCGCACCCCCAGCGCCCGGCTGCCCAGCATCTGCTCCCCTACCGTGAGAATGACAAAGGACGGCCCGCTGCACACACAGGCGGGCAGCAGCGCCGATGCCTGCCGGGGCGTCAGCTGATCGGTGCGCACCGCCTGTGCCGCTGCGGCCGCTGCCGGTGCAAACCCGCCCAGAAAGCCTATGAGCAGCACACTGCCTGCGGCCTTTGCCCGCACCCCAATGACCCGGGCTGCCGGCTGGAACGCAAAGCCCAGCAGCGGCCCGGCCCCGCAGCCCATGAGCAGCGCCGAAACGATGAGAAACGGAAACAGCGATACCAGCAGCCGCCCGCCGCAGAGCACAAGGCCTGCATGCAGGGCATCCGCGCAGCGCTGCGGTGCTGCAAACACCAAAACTGCCGTGAACATTGCCAGCGACAGCAGCATTCCCTGCCGGAATTTGTGGGTTCGATTCATAAGCAAGCCCTCCGCATCCATATATATGTAGCAGCGCGCCGCGGGCAGAACTGCGGGATGGGAGGGAGTGGCATGTGGGCCAAGCACAAAACGCAGCCGCCGCACCGCTGGCTTGCAGCACTGTTCCGTCAGCCACCCAAGGGGTTTTACCGCACACCCGCCGTCTACCTGAGCGGCGGACAGATGGAGATCGAGCATTTCCGGTGCATCCTGACCTACAGCCCGGACTGCCTTTGCCTGCAGATGCCCCATGGCCGTTTCACCGTTCACGGCGATGAGCTGAAGATCATCACCCTCACCGCCACCCGCCTGACCCTGCGGGGCCACTTTCTGCGGACGGACTTCGCAAATGAATAGGAGGTGCCTCCATGGAACCGGTAAGGCTTTGGGCCGCAGTGGAGTTCACTGCACGCAGCGGCAGCACCGAGGCCCTGCTCACCGCTGCCGCCCGGGCCGGGCTGCATCTCTATGGCGTGACGGCACTGCCCGGGGGCTTCTGCGGCCACTGTGCCGCCCGGCAGTATCCGCGCCTTGCTGCTCTGGCCCGCAGATACCGGGTACGGCTGCGGGTGCGCAAAAAGCAGGGGCTGTACTTCCGGGTGCGCCCGTTGCTGCGCCGGGCCGGGCTCTGGGCCGGGCTGGCGGTGTTCCTGCCGCTTTTGCTCTGGACGCAGCAGTTCGTCTGGTTTTCTGACGTCTCCACCCTCACCGCCGGACAGGCTGCGCGGGCGTCTGCCGTTCTGCGAGAGGCGGGCCTGCAGCCCGGCTCTGCCGTGACCGAAGCAAAGCTCGCCGCCGGGGAATACGCCCTGCTGCACAGTGGTGAGTTCTCATGGGCCAGCCTGAATTTTGCCAAAGGACGGCTGGAAGTGGAAGCCGCCGCCGCAAAGCCCAAGCCCGACATTGCCGCCGGAACGCTGCACGGCATCCGGGCCCGATGCAGCGGCACTGTGGTGCGCACGAACCTTGTCAGCGGCACCATGCTGGTGGTGCCCGGGCAGCAGGTGGAAGCCGGACAGGGCCTCATTGGCACGGCGCGCAGTGAGCGCGACGGTACGCTGATCTTTGCCCCCGCCGCCGGGACGGTGCTTGCCCAGTTTGAATGGAACGACACCTGCACCGTGCCGCTGGAAGAGAATGTCTTTCAGTACACCGGAGGCTGTACCCGCAGCATAGAGCTTTTGGTGTTCGGGCAGGCATTTGCCCTGCCTGCCGCGGCTGCGCCGGAAAACGCCGTTCTCACCACCCGGCATTATCAGCCGGAACTGCCTTTGCTGGGCCTTGTGCTCCCCTGCTCCATCCGGGAGACCTGCCGGTACGGGCAGCAGCCGGAAACGCTCTGCCGCACCGGGGAGCAGGCGGCGGCACTGGCCCGGCTGCAGAGCCTGCAGGCTTTGTACGCCGCATGGCCGGATGCGGAGCGCATTGCCCGCAAAGAGGACTGCACTGTGAACGACGGCAGGCTGAATTACACCGTGACGTATACGATCATTGCGGATATCTGCGGGTGAGATGCAAAAAGGGCCTTCCCATTTCCGGGAAAGCCCTTTTGCATTTTGCGTCTTATTTGTTTTCCGCTGCCTGCGCGTCATACTCCGCGAGCAGGTCGTTCAGGTCGTACTGGTACTTGCTGTGACAGAAGTGGCATACCACCTCACAGTTCGGGTCCTCGTCACGCATTTTCACCAGCTCCTTGCGGCCAAGGCTGAACAGCATTTCCTTCGTACGTTCCGCACTGCAGTCGCACTGGTAGTGCACATCGCGCTCGTCCAGCACGTTGGGTTCAAAACCCGCCAGCGCCAGCTGCATCATATCCTCGGGGGTCTTGCCCTCGTGCAGCATGGTGGTGACGGAAGGCATGGCTGCAATATTTTTTTCCAGCTGATCGATCTCTGCATCGGTGGCACCGGGCAGCAGCTGCACCATAAAGCCGCCTGCACACAGGATGGACAGGTCCTTGTCCACCAGCACGCCCAGTGCCATGACGGTGGGCACCTGCTCGCTGTAGGCGTAGTAGGCGGTCAGATCCTCGGCGATCTCGCCGGAGACCAGCGGTACCTGACCCACGGTAGGCTCCTTTTGCAGGCTGTTATCCCGGATGACGGTGAGCACACCGTCTTTGCCCACAGCGCCGCCCACATCCAGATGGCCGTTCGGCTTTGCAGGCAGCTCCACCAGCGGGTTATCGATGCAGCCTTTCACGTTGCCGGTACCGTCGGTGCAGGCAATGACCACGCCGGCGGGGCCGCCGCCGGACACACGCAGGGTGATCTTATCGCGGTCGTCCTTGAGCATGGAGCCCATCAGGGCTGCGCCGGTGAGCAGGCGGCCCAGTGCCGCGCTGCAGGTGGCGCTGGTGGTGTGCAGCTTTTCGGCCTTGCGGACGATCTGAGTGGAGTCCACGCCGCAGAACACGACGCCGCCGTTCTCCGACAGGCCGCGGATCAGATTTGCCATAGGTTATTCCTCCAATTGTGTATACTGCTTGACTGCGCAGAAGAAATAGCGCTGGCTGTCCTCGGTCAGCGGGCCGAAGGTCTCGCCGTCGCAGACGCTTTCCAGCGCAAAGCCGTGCTTTTCCAGCGCGGTGCGGATGGTGTCAAGGTCGTAGGTGTACTCGTAGAACTGCTCGTGGAAGTGCTCGCCGGTCTCGTGGTAGTCGATGTCCACGGTGATCTCCACACGGCGGTTCACGGCATCGTAGTGGTTGCGCCACACGCAGGCGGCATCCTCTTCCTCAAAGGTAAATTCGTTGTCGCCCAGCACGTTCCGGTGCTTGTAGGGCGTGTTCATATCAAAGAGGAACACGCCGCCTTTTTCCATAAAGAAGCCTGCGTTGGCAATGGCCGTGTCCAGATCCGGGATGTGGTTGAAGGTGTCAAAGGTTGACACTGCGCCCCGGATGGTGCCGTACAGATCCAGCTTGAGCAGATCCTGCCGCAAAAGCAGCAGCCTGCCGGAAAGGCCCAGCTGTTCGGCCTTGTCCCGCACAACGCAGAGCATTTCCTCTGACTGGTCAATGCCGATCATGTCATAGCCCGCCTGCGTGAGCATCAGGGTCAGCTCACCGGTGCCGCAGCCAAGGTCGGCAAGGATGCCGTCCTGGATGCCATGGGCTTGCAGTTCGGCACGGATGTGCGCATACAGCGCGTCATAATCGGCCTCGCCGTTGAATTCATCGTAGAAATAGGCAAATTCGTTGTAGGCCATGGTTTACTCCGCTTCCTGTTCCCCGGCAGCAACCGCGGCATTGAGCACCGCCTGCAGCTCCGGGATGCCGTAGCCGTTCTCGCCGCTGGTCAGCACCACCTTCTGGCAGCCATAGGGGCGGCAGAGGTTTTCAAAGTCCTCCTGCGTCTTGGCCAGCTGGCTCTTTTTGAGCTTATCAGCCTTGGTCAGGGCCACCACGTAGGGGATCTGGTGATAGTGCAGGTAGCGCAGCATCTGCTCATCGTCAGCGCTGGGCGCATGGCGGCAGTCCAGCAGCTGCACCAGCAGGGTGTGGTGGCGCGGGGCCTCGAAGTAGCTGTTGATCAGGTCGTCCCAGCGCTCACGGTCAGCGTTGCTCACCTTGGCGTAGCCATAGCCGGGCAGGTCCACAAAATAGCAGTCGTCCACCGAATAGAAATTGATGGTGGCCGTTTTGCCCGGCGTGCTGGACACGCGGGCGAGGTTTTTGCGGCTGCACAGCTTATTGATCAGGCTGGATTTTCCCACATTGGACCGCCCTGAAAAGCTCAGTTCCGGGCGGTCGCTCTCGGGCAGCTGGCTGGAAATGCCGTAGCTGGCAATGAAATCAGCTTTGTTGTAATTCATGGAGCTTTCCTTTCTTTGATAAATGCCATCTATCCCAACTCCTTCAGTCATCGCTTACGCGATGCCAGCTCCCTCAGTGAGGGAGCCTCTGGCGAAGAGGGAAAGCTTTCCGGTATGCCAAAGCCTCCCTCCTTGAGGGAGGGGGACCGCGTCAGCGGTGGAAGGAGTGCTTTCCCCTCAGCACACCGCGCCGGGCTGGGGCTTTTCTGCGGTGGGCGGCACAATGGCGGCGTCTGCCGCCTTTTTCTTTGCATGGGTGCGGCTGGGAGCCTTGGCCTTCTTTGCGTTCTGGGGCTTGAGCAGAGCTGCGTTCAGCACCTGCGTCAGGCTCTGCATGGGCAGGAAGGTAAGGCTCTTCTTCACCTCGTCGTCCACCTCATACAGGTCGGGCTCGTTGTCCTTGGGAATGAGCACGGTCTTCATGCCCTCGCGGTAGGCCGCCATGCTCTTTTCCCGCAGGCCGCCGATGGGCAGCACATTGCCGTGCAGGGTGATCTCGCCGGTCATGGCAACATCGCCGCGCACCGGGATGCCGGACAGGCAGGATACCAGCGCCGTGGTCAGGGTGACGCCTGCACTGGGGCCATCCTTGGGCACTGCGCCCTCGGGGGCATGGATATGCAGATCACATTTCTTGAGCTTTTCCGGGTCGATGCCATACTCGTCGGCATGCACCCGCACCCATGTGATGGCCAGCTGGGCGCTCTCCTTCATCACGTCGCCCAGCGAACCGGTGACGGTAACCTTGCCGCTGCCCTCCGGAATGACCTGCACCTCAATGGGCAGGGTCTCGCCGCCCACGCTGGTCCATGCCAGACCGTTGGCAACGCCCACCATATTGGTACGGTTGAGGAAATCGGGCTTGACGAAGCGGGGGCCCAGCAGCTCTTCCAGCATGGTGCCGGTGACAGACACGCTCTCCACCTCACCGGAGGCGATCTTACGGGCGCACTTGCGCAGTACACTGGTGATGGTGCGTTCCAGATTGCGCACACCGGCCTCGCGGGTGTAGCCGTCGATGATGCCGTAGAGCGCGCTCTGGCTCAGAGTGACCTTGCCGGTCAGGCCGCAGGCCTTGAGCTGCTTGGGCAGCAGATGCTTGCGGGCAATGTTATATTTCTCCACACGGGTATAGCTGGGCAGTTCGATGACGTCCATGCGGTCACGCAGCGGGCCGGGGATGCTGCCCAGATCGTTGGCCGTGGTGATGAAGAATACATGGCTCAGATCAAACGGGATATCGATGAAATGGTCGTTGAAGGTACTGTTCTGCTCCGGGTCCAGCGCTTCCAGCAGGGCTGCGGCCGGGTCTCCCCGGAAGTCACCTGCCAGCTTGTCGATCTCGTCCAGCAGCATCAGGGGGTTCGCGCTCTTGGCGGTGATCATGGCATTGATGATCTTGCCGGGCATGGCACCAATGTAGGTGCGGCGGTGGCCGCGGATCTCAGCTTCATCCCGCACGCCGCCCAGACTGATGCGCACATACTTGCGGCCAAGGCTTTCAGCGATGGAGCGTGCAATACTGGTTTTGCCGACGCCCGGAGGGCCCACCAGACAGATGATCTGGGCTTTGACGTCCGGTGCCAGCTTGCGCACGGCCAGCGTTTCCAGAATGCGGTCCTTCACCTTTTTCAGGCCATAGTGGTCACGGTCCAAAATCTGCTGCGCACGGCCGATATCAAGGTCATCCACCGTGAAAGTGTTCCACGGCAGATCCAGACAGGTGTCCAGATAGGTGCGGATGACCGTTGCCTCCTGATTGGAGCCCTGCATCTTGGAAAGACGGTCTACCTCCTTGAGCAGCTTTTTCTCGCTGTCCTCCGCAAGGTGCAGTTCCGTGATCCTGCGGCGGTACTCGTCCGCCTCAGCGTGGGTGTCGTCGCCCTCGCCCAGTTCATCGCTGATGATGTGCAGCTGTTCGTGCAGGTAATAATCGCGCTGGTTCTTGTCCATGGAGTCGTTGACCTTTTCCGCGATCTCCTTTTCAATTTTCATCACCTGACACTCGCGGCGCAGCATCTCGACCAGCTTTTTCAGCCGCCCGTTCAGGGTGCCCTCATCCATGACAGCCTGCTTGTCCTCGTAGCGGAACAGCAGGTTCGCGGGCATATACTCGCTGAGGAAGGCAGGGTCATCGCTGGAAACGATGGCAAACACCACGTCCTTGCCAAGGCGCGGGTTCATGCCGAGATACTCGTCAAACCCGGTCTTGAGGGCGCGCAGCAGCGCTTCGGTCTCCACGGCTTCCTCGGGCTTGCCGGGGCGCACCGGGGCCGGGCGCACTTCCGACAGCAGAAAATCACCGCTGGCATCCAGCTCCGTGAGCTTTGCGCGGTACTTACCCTCCACCAGAACCTTTACAAGGTCCTCGGAGACCCGCAGCACCTGCTTCACCTCGGCCACCACGCCGTAGGTGAACAGGTCGGCCTGAGCGGGGTCCGTGGTATCCATGGACTTCTGCGCCACCAGAAAAACATTGGAATTATTTGCCATTGCCCACTCCACGGCGGCAATGCTTTTTTCGCGGCCCACCTCAAAGTGGACAAGATTGTTGGGGAACACCACCAGACCCCGCAGGGCGATGGTGGGCAGGTGCAGCGTTTTGCGCTCCACCTTGATGGTAACTTTTTCACTCATTGTGCAAACACCTCCCGGCTGCCGCGTACTTTCCCACGGCGGCAGCGCCGTATGCAAGAGTTCCTATCTATAAAGTATGTTGTTTCCTTATTATACTGATTTCCGGCCAAAATGCAACCATGCCGGGCCGGGCGTTGGTTATTCGCCGCGCTTTTCCTGCGTGGAAAAACCCATTTTGCCCAGAGCAGGCAGCAGGGCCCTGAGGGTGATGGAGGTCAGTGCGCCCATCACAAGGCCCAGCACCAGCATGACCGGCGCATAGTAGAAGGACAGCGAGGACGAAATGATCACACCTGCACCCAGCAGCTGGCCGATGTTGTGGGCCAGTGCGCCGCATACGGACAGGATGAACCATGTGGGCCGCACCGGCAGCAGATAGTAGAGCACCCACATCACCAGCAGGGACAAAAGGCCGCCACACAGCGAGAGGAAGCCCGCCGTGAAGCCGGACACCAGAAACACGAACAGCGCCTTGAGCACATCCAGCACCAGTGCCTGCTTTGGCCCCATGAAAAACAGCGCGTACATCACTACGATGTTGGCAAGGCCCAGCTTCATGCCCGGCAGCAGGCCCGGGATGGTGAGTGTGCCCTCAATAAAGGACAGCGCCATGGCCAGCGCAAACAGCAGACCGGAAAGCGCAATGTGCCGTGTTTTTTCATAGCTGCGTCGATTCCCTGGCATTCTGTCCCCTCCTTTATTCTTCGGTCTGGCTCTGCTCGTAGCTTTCCTGCTCTTCCATGGCAGCTTCCCATGCGGCAAACAGCTCCTCCTGATGGAAGCGCAGATCGCTCAGCTCGTCGCTCTTCTGGCGCAGCAGGTCGGGGTCGTTGTACACCTCGGGGGAATTGATCTCGTTGTCCAGTTCCACCTCGCGGGCACCGCAGGCCTCCATCTCATCCTCACAGGCTTTGATCTTGGCCCGCAGCTCGGCGCGGCGGCGGCGCTGTTCCTTGCCATACCCGGTCTTGGCGGACTCGGCGGCCTTCTGCACGGCAGGGGCCGGGGCGTTGCGGCCCATCAGGGCGTCGTAGCTGGGGTAGATGGTGGCCTTGCCGTCCTCAAGGTAAAGGATGGGACAGGCCAGACTGTTCATCAGATGGCGGTCATGGGTGACCAGCAGCAGCGTGCCGGTGTAGGCCATGAGGGCCTCGGTGAGATTTTCGCGGGTGTAAATGTCCAGATGGTTGGTGGGCTCGTCCAGAAACAGCAGATTGGGCCGTTCCAGCACGATCTCCGCAAAGCGCAGGCGTGCCAGCTCGCCGCCGGAAAGCGCCTCGCAGGGCTTGAACACCGTCTCCCCCCGGAAGCCCAGCTTTGCCAGATGGTTGCGCACTTCCAGCTCAGTCATGCGGGGGTACTTGTTCCAGATCACATCGATGACCCGGCCCTGACCCAGACGGTTCTGCTGCTGGGCAAAAATGCTGGGCCGTGCACCGGTGCCCAGCCGCACCATACCGCCGGAGGGACGGCGCTTGCCGTCCAGCACCTGCATCAGGGTGGATTTGCCTGCGCCGTTGGGACCTGCGATCACCAGTCTCTGGCCGCGGCACACCGTGTAGGTGAAGGGCTCCAGCAGGGTGCGCTCCCCGATCCGGATGGTCAGGTTCTTGAGCAGCACCAGCTCATTCCACGGTTCTACGTCATATTCAAACCGGAACTTGAGCTGATTGGTCTCGTCCTTGGGGGCTTCGGTGATCTCCAGCTTTTCCAGCTGCTTGCGGCGGCTCTGGGCCATTTTGGTGGTGGAGGCGCGCACAAGGTTGCGGTCCACGTAGTCCTGCAGCTTTTCGGCCAGCGCCACGTCCGCATCGTGCTGCTTCTGGCGCAGGGCATCGGCAGCTTCCTTCTGGGGCAGGTAGGTCGAGAAGTTGCCCTTGTAGGCGGTCATGGTCTGGAACGAGACTTCCCAGATCTTTGTACACACGTTATCCAGAAAATAGCGGTCATGGCTGACCACCAGCACCGCGCCGGAATAGCCCTTGAGGTAGTTTTCCAGCCATTCCATAGTGGCAAAGTCCAAGTGGTTAGTGGGCTCGTCCAGAATGAGCACATCCGGCTTTTTCAAAAGCAGCTTGGCCAGCCGCAGTCTCGTCAGCTCGCCGCCGGAGAGCACCGCAATGTTCTTCTGCCATGTATCCTGCGGAAAGCCCATGCCGGACAGCACCTTTTTGATGTTCACATCCATGTTGTAGCCGTCGGCGGCATCCACGATGTTCTGCAGCTGGTCATGCTGGGCCAGCAGGGATGCGTCCTCCGGGTTTGCAGCCATCCGGCGTTCCAGCACCTGCATCTGAGCCATGGCGTCCAGCACCGGCGCAAAGGTGGAGCGCATTTCGCCGTAGATATCCAGCGTGGCATCCAGCTTTGCGTTCTGTTCCAGATAGCCCAGCGTCACGCCGTGGGTCACGCTGAATTCCCCGTCGTAGTCCTGATATTCGCCGGTAAGGATCTTGAGCAGGGTGGTCTTGCCCGCGCCGTTCTGGCCCACGATGCCAATGCGGTCCTCCCGCTCGACGCTGGCGGTCACATCATGCAGGACGATCTTTTCGCCAAAGCTTTTGCCTAGTTTTTCCAAATGTATCAGCATAGTTTTATGATCCGTTCTCTATCCATTTGTTGGCTCAGCACTGGTGGCGGCGGTTTTTCAGGCCCACATTGGCCAGCTCTTCCTGCTCCATCACCAGAGGATACAGCTCCTTCAGGTCTGCGATCTCGTAGGTAGGCACCACCTTGCCGGGATTCTCAGCGTGATTGGGATTATACCAGCAGGTGTCCAGACCTGCATTCGCGCCGCCCTGAATGTCGCTGCTCAGGCCGTCGCCCACCATCAGCACATGCTCCCGGTTCTCCACGCCAAGGGCGCGCAGGGCTGCGTCAAAGATCTTCCGGTTGGGCTTTTCGGCGTCCATCTTCTCGGAAACGAATACATCCTCCATAAAGTTCAGGATGCCGCTTTCTGCCAGACGGCGGGTCTGCACCTTCTGGAAGCCGTTGGTCACAACGGCCAGCGTTGCCACCTCGGAGAGCTCCCGCAGCACGTCCAGCACTTCCGGCCCCATCAGATCCGGGTGGGTGGAGAGCTGCTCCAGATAGAAGCGGTTCATTTCCACGCCGTCACCGGCAGCATCAACGGCCTTGAGGAAGCGAGTGAACCGCTCTGCCATAAGCTTTTCCCGCTTGATCTGCCCCTTTTCCAGCTGACGCCACAGCTCCTCGTTGATGGTGCGGTAGGTCTGCACGGTCTCAGCGTCCGGCTCAATGCCGTAGTTCACCAGCGTTTCGGCCAGTGCCTTGCTTTCTGCTGCGTCAAAATTCAGCAGCGTGTTGTCTGCATCGAACAGGATGCAATAGTATTTTGCCATAAATCTTCCCTCTTTTCCTTCTGCCATGGCCTCAAATGCCATGCGCTCAACAACAGGGAGAAGCCAGCCCTGCCCCCGCAGAGCTGGCTTCCGGAAGCTGCTTTCATCGTCAGGCGCTCTGCACTGACTGCAAAAACAGCTTCATATTATTCTGAGATCATTTCGTACATCTGTGCATCGGTTTGCTCCGGGTCGTTATCCGGGCAGGTGGTTTTTGCATCGCAGGGAGTGGCGGCGCACTTTGCCATTTCCTCTTCCAGCGCGCCGTTGTCCACATTTTCCCAATCGGTGCCGTAATCGTCCACACTGCCGTCGGTCACGTTCTCTTCGCCCGGCAGAGCCGGGGTGCGGGGCTCCTCGTAGTACATCAAAACGCCTCCCTTCCTGCCAGCCTATGCGGCACGGCAGGCCGGGGTGACAGCCTCAGGACGCAGAGTCCGTGGGTGCTGCCTGCTCGTTGGTAGTTTCCTTGCTGGCATTTGCTTCCGAAGGCTCTGTGTGAGAACCGCTTTCCGTCGCAGAACTGCTATGGGAGGACGAGGTGCTCTCACCGGAAGAAACGCTGCTGCCCGTACTATGAGAAGAGCCGGAAGAGGTGTTGCTGCTCGTACTGTGGGAGGAGCTGGACTCACCGTTGGAGCTGGACGTGCTTGCCGAGGGAGCCGTGCTCTCGCTGCTGGAAGTGCTGTGCGAGGTGCTGTCGGAAGCGGATGTAGCTCCGGAGGAAGCTCCGGACGAAGCAGCGGAAGAGCTGCCAGAACTGCTGGTGCTGCCGCTGGAAGAGCTGGACGTGCTGCCGGAAGAGCTGGCAGAGCCAGCGCTCACGCCGCTGACCGTCACGTTCAGGGTGTTGCTGGCAATGGTGCAGCCGTTGTAGCTTGCCACTGCATAGACCTTGAAGGTCGCATTGAGCATGGAAGGATCGATCTCCACCTTCACAGTGGTCTTGCCCGCAGCCTGCGGCACTTCCGCACCGTTGGCGTACCAGCGGATGCTGTCGGCAGTAAGATGCTTACCGCCCAGCTTTGCGGTAAAGGTGTAGTAATCGCCCAAAACCGCCTTGCCGGTGCTGCTGATGCTGATGGATGCCTGTGCAAACATGGCGGTCACATCCACATTCTGCTTGAAATTGGTATCTGTGCGGGTCTTCTGGGTGACGCCGTCGCTCCAGCGGACGAACACATGACCCTCCTGCGGCACGGCAGTCACGCTGACAGACTGAGCTGTGCTGGTCACATCGTAGGTCAGTGCCGTCTTGCCGCTGTCGCTGCCGCTGGACAGGGTGCCGCCGCCGTTCTTATCCACACGATAGGCGGCCTGATACAGCACGCTCTGCCCTTCGGAAGAGCTTGCAGCCTCCGAGCTGCTGGGTGCTGCCACCGCAGAACTGGGATTTGCCGTGTATTCCGCGCGTTTAGGAATGTTGGCGGTATCCGGGCGGCGGTCGTCGGTCTGGTAAGCATGGGTGCGCAGGTAGCTCAGCAATGCCTTGAGGCCGGCGGGCTTCAGGTGGATGTCCCCGCTCTGATAATAGTCCTCACGGCCATAGCCGTTGGCATCCTTCAGCACCTCGGCCGTATTGAGGAACTTCAGGCCCATCTGCTCACACATGGACAGCAGCGCCATATTGAAGTCGTCGATCTTGGTCTGATCCATATTGGGATAGTTAGAGTGGTTTGCAGGCACCGGCGGCACCGTGTTCACGATGATATCGGTATAGGGGTAGCTTTCCTGAATGGCCTGCACCAGCGCGGTGTAATTATTGATGAACTCCTCCACCGCCATGCCGTTGTCGTTGGTGCCAAGCATGATGACCACGCGGCGGGGCTTCATTTTGGCCACTGCCTGCGCGATGGTGTAGCTGTTGTTGTCCTTTTTAAAGGTGACGATGCCCTCGGTCAGGGCCGCGTGGGTGCCAATGCCCTCCTTGGCGCAGAACTGCTGCAGGCTGACAAGGCCGTTTGCATACAGGCGCACCGTGTTGGAATCACCGATGAACAGGGTCTCTTTCTGATAGTCCTCGCCCGCATCGGCGGTCTCCGGCAGCAGGGCGCTGGAGGTCTCGTTGATCTGATAGTGATCCGAGATATCCTCTTCACCCGGCACCAGCACCTCGCTGGAGGGCTGCTCCACTGGGGCGGAGGGGTTCTTGCCGCGCTTGAGCAGGGTCAGCGTAATGCCGATGGTCAAAACAGCGGCCAGCGCGCACACCGCGCACACCAGCACCGCCTGCTTCTGCATGGGGGTAAGTGATTGCTTTTCCGGTTGTGTTTTTTTCATATCTCTCACCATTCACCTGAAAACCGTTTTTCCGGAGCATCGTACCGTTTACGCGGTTCCTTCTGCTCCCGGAGCGGCTTCTTATTTTCCGGCGTAAACACTGGGTCTATGCGTTTCCACTTCAGTCCAGGATCTGCGCTGCAAGGTCGGCACAGCTTTCTGCCAGCAGCACGGGGTGGAAGGGGGCCAGCTCCTCCCTGCTGCCGTAACCGTACAGCGCACCGGCGGCGTCCAGACCGCAGTCTGCCGCGCCGCGCATATCGTCGTTGCGGTCGCCCACCATCAGCACCCGCTTGCCCTGCATCATGGGCTGGGCAAGCACATGGCGCACCACATCGGTCTTGGTATCGCGGCTCTCGTCCATGGACGCGCCGCCGATAAAATCAAAAAAGTCTGCAAGGCCCTTTTCTTTCAGGATCGGCGTAACGACCTGCGTGGGCTTGGAGGTAGCCGTGCACAGGATCAGGCCCGCAGCCTTCAGGTGCTGCAGCATCTCTGCTGCGCCCGGATAGGCGGCACACTCGTGGCTGCCCTTGACGGCGTAGCTGTCACGGTAAAGGTTCGTGGCCTTCTCAATGAGGGCCGGGTCCGTGAAATGTTCGCCAAAGCTTTTGCGCAGCGGCGGCCCGAGATAGCGGCGCAGGTTGACGTGCGTGGTGTCCACGCCCATCTTATCAAAGACTTCTTTTAATGTATTTATAATACCCGGGGCAGAATCGATCAGGGTTCCGTCCACATCGAACAGGATCGCATCGTAATTCAGCAATGTTCAACTTTCCTCACTTTCATGGTGATACATCCTATAGTATAGCACAGAATCCCGTTATCAGCAATTCCAACAAATGGTTTTTACAAAAATTATGCATTCAAGCAGAGAAAAGGCCCGCCCGGCATCCGGACAGGCCTTTCAGCATCTTCTTACTTCGCTGCGGCATCCGCAGGCGGATAGTACAGGTTGTTGGAGACGAACTCCAGCTTATCCTTGAGCACCAGTTCCAGATTTGCCACGGCGTGCACCATGTTGGTGGCCGAATCGTTTACTTCCAGCAGTTTGCACAGGTCCAGACCGTCCAGTTTCATGGCGGCGTCCATCTTCCGGCTTTCGGCGCAGAGGATGTGGCTCAGGGCATTTTCCTGCAGCGCGATGCTCTCTACCAGATCAACGACCGCCTGCTCCAGCGTCACCTTGGGCAGGCAGGGGCAGGGGCAGCGGGTGGTATCGATACAGTTTTCAGCAGACATGATAAAACCTTCCTTTCGTTCATCAGGTCAGGGGCGGTGTACGCCCCATTCTATGTCTGCCGGGTGTGCCGGTGTTACTCCTGCTTTTGGGGATTCTGGGTGCCGCGCACCTTTTCAATGGTCGCGCGGTAGCCGCCGGAGCCGTACTGGATGCAGCGGTTGATGCGGCTGATGGTAGCCGTGCTGATCTCCACCGCCTTCACGATCTGGTCGTAGGTACTGCCGTCCAGCAGCATTTTGGCCGCTTCCAGCCGCTGCGCCATATCGGAGATCTCCTTTACCGTGCACAGATCCTCAAAAAAATTGTAGCATTCTTCCCGTGTTCTCAGGCTGAGGATCGCATCAAACAGTGCATCGGTGGTCTGGTTTCTTCTGGAATTTTTTTCTGCCATAAATGTTCTCCTTGCCGCTGCAGCGGACTGTCCGGTTTTGGGGCGTTCCCTATCTTAAATGTTTCGGAAATGTTCAGATTCTTTCTTGCATCACCACTTTAGCACATCAAAGTGTGAAAGTCAAGCCCTGAGCGTGAACTCTTTTCATTCGTGGAGGTGTATAGTTTTTTTCGTTTCACGCATGAACAAAAATCACCTAAAAATTTTTGCAGAACGCTTTTCTGAATTAGTGCATCCTCCGAACTTGTGCCAAAGATATTGACAATTTGTGAATTCCGCACTAAAATACGGACAATCATTCGGCAAATGCGATGAACAGGACATGATTCTTTGCAGCACCCTCTCCCAGAGAGCCGCCCATCTGATGCAAAGGCGGTAGTCAGGAGCAAAGCGTTCTCCCCTGCGAGCAGCCTGTGTGAACCGGACGCCGACCCCGTCCGCAGTAATGTATGGCCGTTTTGCCCACGTTACGGGGCTGCGTATGTATGTACGCTGGGAGTGGCTGCCTGTGCAGCAAACGAAGTGGTACCGCGGAGTATTCCATACACGATGTGCAGTGTATGTGAAGGCCTTCGTCTTCGATGGTTCGTCCCAAATGGAACGAACCCGGGAGGACGGGGCCTTTTTTACACCCTGCCGTTGACATTTGCCGGATGCCAAGAAAGGAAAGAGGTAAAAACAATGAATACGCTGGTCATCGTATTGATCGCAGCCGTGTGTCTGTTTGGCGCTTATATGCTTTACGGCCGCTGGCTGGCTAACAAGTGGGGCATCGACCCCTCTGCCAAGACCCCGGCAGTTGTCCATGAGGACGGCCGGGACTATGTTCCCACCGACGGCTGGACCGTGTTTGCACACCAGTTCAGCTCCATTGCCGGTGCAGGCCCTGTCACCGGTGCGATCCAGGCCGCTGCTTTCGGCTGGCTGCCGGTGCTGCTGTGGGTGCTGCTGGGCGGCATCTTCTTCGGTGCCGTCACCGACTTCGGTGCTCTGTACGCTTCCGTTAAGAATGACGGCAAGAGCATGGGCATGCTGATCGAAAAGTACATCGGCAAGACCGGCCGCAAGCTGTTCCTGCTGTTCTGCTGGCTGTTCTGCGGCATTGTGATTGCCGCCTTTGCCGACATGGTTGCCGGCACCTTCAATGCCTACGGTGCTGACGGTGCTCTGGTGGAGGCTGCCCAGACCAACGGTGCTGCCGGCATGGTCTCCATCATGTTCATGGTGTTCGCCGTGGTCTTTGGCCTGCTGCAGAAGAACCTGCACTTCACCGGCTGGAAAGAGAATGTGATCAGCATCGTATTCATCGTGCTGTCCTTCGTGGTGGGTGCAAACTTCCCCATCATTCTGGGTAAGGCTGCATGGAGCTACATCACCTTTGTGTACATCTTCTTTGCCGCTGTCCTGCCCATGTGGCTGCTGAAGCAGCCCCGTGACCACATGACCACCTTTATGTTTGTGGCCATGATCGTGGGCGCTGTTCTGGGCCTGATCGTCAACCATCCCGTCATGAACCTGCCGGTGTTCACCGGCTTTACCAACGCCAAGCTGGGCACCATGTTCCCCATCCTGTTCGTTACGGTTGCCTGCGGCGCTGTTTCCGGTTTCCACAGTCTGGTGTCTTCCGGCACCTCCTCCAAGACCGTTACCAATGAGAAGGATATGCTGAAGGTCGGCTACGGTGCCATGGTGCTGGAAAGCCTGCTGGCTGTCATCGCTCTGTGTGTTGCCGGTGCTTCTGCTGCTGCAGACGGCACCCCCGCAGACGGCACTCCGTTCCAGGTCTTCAGCCGTGGCGTTGCCAGCTTCTTCGTGGGCTTCGGCCTGAACCAGCACTTTGCCTCTGTGTTTATGACCATGTGCGTTTCCGCACTGGCTCTGACCAGTCTGGATGCTGTGGCCCGTATCGGCCGCATGAGCTTCCAGGAGCTGTTCAGCGTGGATGACATGGAGCATGCTGAGGGCTGGCGCAAGCTGCTGTGCAACGTGTACTTCTCCACCTTCCTGACTCTGGCTTTCGGCTTCCTGCTGACCAAGATCGGCTACGCCAACATCTGGCCCCTGTTCGGTTCTGCAAACCAGCTGCTGAGCGCTCTGGTTCTGGCCACTCTGTGCGTGTTCCTGAAGGTCACCGGCCGCAGCAACAAGATGATCTTCCCTCCGCTGGTCATCATGCTGTGCGTCACCTTCACCGCTCTGGTGCAGCGCCTGATCGCTATGGTCAAGGCCATCAGCAATGCCGCTGCTGTCACCATCCCCGCTGGCGAGACCACTTGGGGTGCTGTGTTCATTGCAAACGGCCTGCAGCTGATCCTGGCCGTGCTGCTGATCGTTCTGGGCCTGAACATCGTGTTCCACTCCTTCAAGGCCTATAAAAACGCTGAGCATAACAGCGAGGCAAAGGTCTGATCTCTCAGGTTTGAGCATCGCTTAACAGAATAGGCAAAATGCCGCTGACGGAATAAAAGCCGTCGGCGGCATTTTTATTTTATATGATTCGTGTTCGTGGCGTCCTGCGGGCCGCTCCAAACACTTTTTCACCAGAAAAGCCCCATCGAAACAGTGCATTTTGACAGTAAATGCCATGGATCATCGCGGCCCCTCTTGTGAAAAGCGAAGCCCGGAGAATCCGCAGATTCTCCGGGCTTCTTTCATAACAAATAATTTTTCCGCTAAAAATAGCCATAGCGCACGCGGCGGCTATTCTAAATCAAAAATCAAACGTTCGTTTCTTCCCACGTTTGAAGGACCGCCATCTGCACCGGGGTGTGGAACCAGTGCTCCCCGCCCTCCATGATCGTCAGATGCGCTCCGCTTTCCTGACGGAAGCGCTCGATCATGGTGCGGCTGGTCAGGGCATCCTGATCTCCGTAGAGCACCTGCGTGCGGCCATGCCAGTTCAGCGGATGTTCCCGCACCCAGCACAGATACGGCCATGAG
Source organism: Faecalibacterium sp. 3 (assembly GCF_048323735.1). Lineage (NCBI taxonomy): Bacteria > Bacillati > Bacillota > Clostridia > Eubacteriales > Oscillospiraceae > Faecalibacterium > Faecalibacterium sp. 3. The sequence continues at coordinate 1,983,305 of NZ_JBLWFN010000001.1, read as the reverse complement.
AGGGTCTCACCAAGATCCGTGGGGATCTCCCCTGTCCGCCGCAGCTGTTCCTCGGTCACATGGGCATATTGCATCATATTCGTGATGAGAGCTTCCATATCCACCACCGGAGAGACCAGCAGGGTCTTTTCCGGGGCGTCGGCCTGCAGTGCCTGCATGGCAAGCCACGCGCCGATGCTCACGCCATACAGCCGGATACGCGCCCACACCGGCTTCATGCGGGCATAGACAGCCTGCAGTTCCGGGATCACCACCCATGGCAGTAGCCGCTCCGGGCTGTTTTTCCGTGCGCCATGCTCGGGCAGGTCGATAGCCAGCACCTGCCAGCCTGCTTCACAGGCTGTAGCAGCAAAACGTTCTGCCTCTTCCTTGCAGCCGTTCTTACCATGGAGATAGAGATAGACCTTGCGGCTCCGTTCGCCGTACAGGACGGCAGGGACACCCGCAAGAGTCACAGTTTGTCTTTTCATAAGGGATTCTCCTTATCCGATCATGCTCTCCATTCGGAGAGACGTTTTGTTTACACTGCGCATTGCTTTTCGTCCTCCCTTCTTTCTGTTTTCTCTATGATAGCACATCCACCCGGCAAACACAAACAAAAAAGGAGCCGCAGCGCCCTGTTACGGGTACTGCAGCTCCCAGATTCAACCCAAAGGTTAAATTACTTCACCATGCTTGCAACTTCAGCAGCGAAGTCGTCAGCACGCTTCTCCAGGCCTTCGCCCTTCTGGAAGCGGGTGAACTTGACGATCTTGATGTCGCCGCCCAGATCCTTAGCGACCTTAGCGGTGTACTGAGCAACGGTCAGGTCGCCGTCCTTGACGAACTCCTGATCGACCAGGCAGTTCTCCTTGAAGAACTTCTTGATCTTGCCCTCGATCATCTTCTGCTTCACAGCCTCGGGCTTGTTAGCGGTCTTGGGATCGCCAGCCATCTGAGCCAGCATGATCTCCTTCTCCTTGGCCACGACCTCAGCGGGGACAGATGCCTCATCGACATAGCCGGGGTTTGCAGCTGCGACCTGCATAGCGATGTCCTTGCCGTAAGCAGCGAACTCGTCCTTAGTCTCGATGCCGTTGGTGGTCTCGAAGTTGACCAGAATGCCGTGGGTGCCGCCGCCGTGGACGTATGCAGAGCAGACGCCCTCGTAACGGACGAAACGGCGAACCTTGATGTTCTCCTTGATAACCAGGATCAGGTTCTTCAGAGCCTCGTCAACGGTCTCGCCAGACTCGGTCTTGCAAGCCATCAGAGCCTCAACATCAGCAGGGTTCTGCTTCATGATGACCTGAGTTGCCTCCTTGACGAAAGCAACAAACTTGTCGTTCTTGGCAACGAAGTCGGTCTCAGCGTTGACCTCGATGACAACACCCACCTTGCACTTGGGGCAGTAGTCAGCGTAGACCATACCCTCGGCAGCGGTGCGGCTTGCCTTCTTGGCAGCGGTAGCCAGACCACGCTCACGCAGGATCTCGATTGCCTTCTCGAAGTTGCCGTCAGCCTCGGTCAGAGCCTTCTTGCACTCCATCATGCCGCAGTCGGTCTGCTTGCGCAGTTCCATAACGTCCTTTGCAGAAATAGCCATTTTCGTATTCTCCCTTACACGTTATTTTGTTGTTTGTGGGATGGGAAATCAGGCGTTTGCTGCATCCTCAGCGGGAGCGGCCTCCTGGTTGCCCTGCTTGCCTTCCAGCGCAGCGTCAGCCATAGCGCCAGCGATCAGCTTGACAGCACGGATTGCGTCGTCGTTGCCGGGGATCACGTAATCGATCTCGTCGGGGTTGCAGTTGGTATCAACGATAGCAACGATGGGGATGTTCAGCTTGCGGGCCTCAGCAACAGCGATGCGCTCCTTGTGAGGATCAACGATGAACATAGCCTTCGGCAGGGTCTTCATGTTCTTGACGCCGCCCAGGTACTTGTCCAGCTTCTCCATCTCCAGCTCCAGCTTGGCAACTTCCTTCTTGGGCAGCAGCTCGAAGGTGCCGTTTTCCTTCATCTTAGCCAGCTGATCCATACGGTCGATGCGCTTGCGGATGGTGCGGAAGTTGGTCAGCATACCGCCCAGCCAGCGAGCATTGACATAGTGCATGCCGCAGCGCAGAGCCTCGTCACGGATGGACTCCTGAGCCTGCTTCTTGGTGCCGACGAACAGGATGTCGCCGCCCTCAGCTGCAACTTCCTTCACGTAGTTGTAAGCCTCGTCCAGCTTCTTCACGGTCTTCTGCAGATCGATGATATAGATGCCGTTGCGCTCGGTGAAGATGTACTTAGCCATCTTGGGGTTCCAACGGCGGGTCTGGTGACCGAAGTGCACGCCTGCCTCGAGAAGCTGCTTCATAGAAACGACTGCCATAATAAAAATACCTCCAGATATTGTTTTGCCTCCGCACACCGTGATCTGCACAGTACATCGGGTACCGGCAGACTGCCCTCCACTCGTAAGAGCACAAAAGGGCATAGTGATGCGTGTGTAATGCTTTGTTATAGTACCACAAAAAGAATGCGGTTGCAAGTGTTTTTCTCTGTTTTTTACAAAGAAAAACGTTATTTTTCTCTTATTTGCCCTTTGCCGGTGCGCTGAAGGCCGAAAGGCCCATGCGATCCAGCGCATATCCTTTGCCGAACATCAGGTCGTACTGCAGCAGCCAGTGCTCCGCGCGCCACCGCTGCTGGAACTCTGTGGGCTCCTGCGTGGTGGTGCCGTCCAGATTCATGGTGGTTCCGCGGGTGTTGGTGCGGCTGGCCACACGCAGCTGACGGTTCAGGAACTGGAAGTAGAGCGGCTCTTCCAGACCGTAGATATCCATCATCACCGGCGAGATATCGTAGGCGGCAACGGTGCCAAGGTCTACCTGCTGGTCGGAGTAGTTGGACCACATCAGCAGGGTGGTCTGGTGCAGGCGGGGGTCTGCGCTGGAATCGCTGGCATAGCCGGTGGCGGTATAGACGTCATAGTTGGAATCGATGGGGTTGTAGTGGTCGCCCCAGAACACCAGAATGACCGGCTCGTCCACCTGAGAGAAGTATTCGGTCAGCCTGCCCAGCATGGCGTCCGCGTCCCGGATACCGGTGGCAAAGTCCTCCAGTGCACCCACGGTGCTGGGCTTGAGGCCCGTGGGATGGGACACCACCTTTACGCGCTCGTCGTCCGGATAGTTGTCCTTATTATAATTGGTATGGTTCTGCATGGTGACAGCGTGCAGGAACACCGGCTTATCCGAGGAGGCCTTCATGCTCTCGTACTGCTGGATGATCTGGTCTGCCATGGAATCATCGGTAACAAGGCCGCTCGTCCAGTAGTGTTTCCGAACCTTGGTCACGCCATGCATATCCTCAAGGCTGATAAAATCGTCAAAGCCAAGATTGGGGTAAGCCTTGTCGCGGCTCCAGTATTTTGCCCAGAAGCAGTGCACGGCAGCGGTCTGATAGCCCCGGCTCTTGAGATAATTGGGCATGGCAAACATGGGCTTGGTCACATGCTGCTGGTAGGGCTTGCTGCCGCTGGGCAGGAAGGACACCGAATAGCCGGTCAATGCTTCAAACTCCACATCGCAGGTGCCGCCGCCAAAGCTGGGACTGTAGGCCCGGCCGTAGGCGCTGGTCTGCTGCAATGCATGCAGGTTTTGGGAGACATCCGTATCAAAGGTGATGCCGTACTGTTCCAGCTCCGAGACATCCCAATAGGACTCGTCCATCACATAGATGATGGTAGGGTCCTTCACCTGCTCGTCCTTGGGAGTGACGGCACTGTAGCTGGTGGAATACAGCGGACTGGTGTTGAACTTCTGGCTCTCGTCCACATTGTCCAGCAGAGCATCCACTGCTTCCTGCGAGTATTCCTCCGGCTTATCGATCTCCAGATTGGTAAGGTTCGTCATAAAGCCGGTGATCACGCCATAGTAGCGGTAGTAACGATCCTGCATCCATGCGTCCGGCACAATGCCGACGGCCCGGGTGACGGCAGGCTGTAAGTACACGCCGAACACCAGCAGGCAGAGGGCTGCAGCCGTGGCGGCAGAGCCCGCCAGCCGGGGCAGCCAGCGCTGTTTGTGACGGCCGCGGAACAGGAAGAAGCTGCCCACCGTCAGTGCCAGCACCACGATGATGGTGACGACCATGCTGGTCTGGATCTTGAGGCCTGCAGCGGACGCCACACCGGCAGCTTCCGACACCTGTGCCAGATCCCACGGCAGAAAGGGCTCGCCGCGCAGCTGCAGGGTATAGAAGTTCACCGCACAGGGCGCACAGCCCAGCACCGCCATGCCCAGCGTGGACAGCGGCGGGCAGCGGAATACCCAGTCCAGCAGCAGCCACACCAGAAACAGCAGCAGCCATGCCAGCAGGTAGGCCCCGATATGCGGAAAGATAAATTCTGCAAATACATCTGCGCTCAGGCTTCCGCGGGCGATCCATTCGCCCAGCAGCAGCGCGATCAGCGATGCCGCCAGCGGAAACACCATCCGCAGCGTCAAAAGCGGTTTTGGAGTTTTCATAGTTCCTGTTCCTTTCCTCATCCCGATGGTTTCATTCAACGCAAAAGCAACGTTTCCTACGCTTTTTGCACAAAGCTCCTGCGATTATTATAGTCACTTTACCGAAAAAGTCTACCCCCGATTTTACAAAAATTTTCATGTTCCCCATTTTGCCAGCAGCTTTCGCCAGAACGCGGGCTTTTCCGGCTGCGGCGGTGCTTTCGGCAGGGCCGTGTGCACCAGTATGGCATCCGCGCCAATGGTCTCGATCTCCTGCCATGGGATGGTCAGGCTCTCATCCCGGCCCAGCAGCCCGAACAGCCGGGGCCTGCCCAGCAGGATCAGGTTTTGCAGCTGGGCGGTGGCGGGGTCAAAGGCCAGATCATCGGCCCGGCCAAGGCAGACGCCCTGCTCCAGCTGCACCACTTCCTTTTCACACAATTCCCGGATGGTCAATGCTGCTCTCCCCTTTCTGCCACAGCTTATGCGGCCGCCGGGCCGCTCATGCAAAAAGCAGTGGAAACCGCATGGCAGATTGTGGTATACTGAGGGAAAGCATTCCATCAGAAAATCGAGGATATTATAAATGTATAAAAGCATCATTTTTGATCTGGGCGGCGTCATGGTGGATTTTGACCCCAAAGCCTATCTGGTAGACCGCCTGTGCAATGCCGCCATCGAAGAGCAGGTCTACGATCTGACCTTTGGCAGTGAAGAATGGCAGCAGCTGGACGCCGGGCTGGTCTCCCGCTTTAACGGCAACAGCTCCATGCTCAAAAAAGCAAAGGCCGCCGGGCGCGAGTTCGAGGTGCAGGGCGTGCTGGACGACTGGCTGCACATCCTGCGTCCGCGCCGCCGGATGCAGGAGCTGGTACAGCGCCTGAAGAGCCATGGCTACAGCGTGTATTACCTGAGCAACATTCCGCAGGACGTGCTGGAACTGTTCCAGACGCGGGGCGTTCTGGACAACTTCGACGGCGGCGTGGCCTCCTGCGAGGTGCACATCAACAAGCCAGACCCCCGCATCTATCAGGCATTGCTGGACAAATACAGCCTCCGGGCCAGCGAGTGCGTTTTCATCGATGACAATCTGGCCAACGTGCAGGCCGCCTTTGCGCTGGGCTTTGCCGGCATCCAGATGAAGGAGAATGTGGGCACTCTGGTGCGCAGCCTTGCCACCTGTAATGTGACCCTGCGGTGATCCCCATAGAACCAGCAGCAGCCCCCGCCGGGATGGATCATCCGGCGGGGGCTGCTGTGCGCTGGGGTTACTTTTTCTCGTAGTTCTGGCAGTAGTGCGGGGTCTCCACCTGCTGCGTATTGCAGGTGCACTGCTCTGTCACTTTGATCTGGGGCAGCTCGCACTTGCAGCCGCTCACATTGTGGCTGCACTCGCAGACATCACAGGTAACGCCGATGTTTTCCATATTTATCACCTCACTGCCCTTAGCATGGCCCGCAGGCAGCGGGTTTATACTGGAAATATCATCCAGCCTTTTTTGCTTCGCGCTTAGACCGGAGTGTGACTGCCACATGCCGGATGGACAGCACCGGGTGCACCGGCAGCATCCGGGGGCCTGCCCAGCGCATCACCGTGCGGATCTTCTCCCGCATGGCGGGCTGGTAGCAGTGCACCCTGCAGGCTGAGCAGAAGGTCTTGGTCTCCATGAATGGGCACTTATCAATGCGCATCAGGGCATAATCGTGCAGCTGCCTGCACTCCGGGCACAGGGTTCCTTTGGGTGTTTTGTGCTGCCTGCGGCAGTAAAGAGCGATCATCTCGCTGACCAGCAGCTTTTCGTCTGCGCGTTTTTTGTCCAGATCCTTTGGGGTATCCTGCATGGGGCGGGCCTCCTGTAGTTTTATTCCTTTTTACAGCGGCCCGACCGGATCGCAGCGCGGCGCACCGCACGGCGCAAAAATGCAAAGCCTACCGTAACACCAATTGCTGCAGCCACTGCCATATACACCGCCTTCTGAAATCAAAGCGGCAGGAGCACAGACCTTTCCGTCTGCCGTCCCCTGCCGCAGTTTTGATACATCCTGTACAGAGGCTGCTGTTTTTGCGTGAAAGTTATCGTTCACTAACTTTCAGCTCTGCAAAAACACCGTTTTGCGGTGCTCTCATAGTTTATCGCAGCAGTCTCTGTTTGTCAAGAGAAGCTTCTCCGGCTTACCATGCAGCCAGATCCGCGCCCAGCTTGCGGCATGCAGCCTGAACATCATCGTCCGGAGCCTCGTTGCAGATCAGGCCCTCGCCGTTCAGCACCTGTGCGCCGTCGCCCTGAGCACGCTCCACCCAATCGCGCATCCATTGGCCGTCGCCCCAGCCGTAGGAGCCGAACAGGGCGATCTTCTTGCCGTTCAGAGAACCCTCCAGATCAGAGAACATCGGCTCGAACTCGCTCTCCTCCAGCTGCTCAGCACCCATTGCGGGGCAGCCAAAAGCCACTGCATCAAACTCAGCCAGCTTTGCGGCGTTCATCTCGCTGCAGGGCACGATGGTGCCGTTTGCACCCTCTGCCACGCAGTTTGCCATGGTCTCAGTGTTGCCGGTTGCGCTCCAGAATACGACTGCTACTTTGCTCATAAAAGATCGTCCTCTCTCAAATCAATATTAGTTAGATATATCTAACTTTATGTTCCATGAAAATGCGTCCAACCACGCAGACGCGTTTTCATTTGGTTAGTATCTTCTAACCACCGATAGAATACCACAGCTTCCAAGCTGTGTCAAGCCTTTTATGCAAAAAGAACTGCCGCGGCCGAAAGTACGCCATAGATCACCGGCTGGTGCAGCAGATACAGCAAAAGCGAGTGCCGGCCCATCCAGCCCAGCGCCGGGCACACCGGGCGGCGCAGCGGTTCCATGCGTCTGCGGCCCACCGCCTTGTGCAGGTAGTACCCCGCCCAGAACAAAAACAGCCACGGCAGCAGGCCAAAGTAATCGGCGGAGTAGAACCAGTCCGGGTAAAAGCCAAAAAATGCAGTAAAGTAGTTGGCATACAGGCTCTGCGGCAGCATCAGCTTCCAGCCGCCAAGGCCCACCCAGCCCAAGCCGACCGGGTAGCACACCGCAAACAGCACCGCCGACACCGCAAGGCCCACAGCGGGCATCACTTTTTTCAGCAGCGGTTCCAGCACACCGGTCAGCAGCATGGCCGTACCCAGAAAGGTCAGCACGCCAAAAACGACCCGGCCTCCCGGCATGAACACCAGCGTCACCGCCGTTACCAGCGCTCCGGCGGCAAACACGGTAACACCGCGCCGCAGCATGTGCCGCCCAAAGGGCGCACAGAAGCCGGACAGCAGAATGAACACCCAGCAGATGGTCTGCTGCCACAGACGCCCCGGCATTCCCGCGTACCAGTCCATCCAGATGCCGAACAGGAACATCATGTCCCAGCAGGCATGGTACAGTATCATGCTGACCAGATCCAGCCCGCGCAGCTCGTCCAGCAGGGCGTAGCGGCCCGCCGGGGTCTTTTCCCGGGTGGTGTGTCCGTTTTTCATTCCCCCGTCTCCCCTTTCGCAGTTCATTTAACACGAGATAAATTATAACCCGCCGCCGCTGTGCCTGTCAACGGAACAGTTCCGTAGGTTGAACAAAAAACCGCTGCACAGCGGCAAAGCCATGCAGCGGTCAAATGGATAACCGGGGAAACCTTATCAGACTTCGGTGTTGAAGTAGCGCTTCAGCAGGCCCTCAAAGCCGCGGCCATGACGGGCCTCGTCCTTTGCCATCTCGTGAACGGTGTCGTGGATGGCATCCAGATTCAGGGCCTTTGCCTTCTTGGCCAGATCCATCTTGCCTGCACATGCGCCGCACTCAGCCTCGGCACGCATCATCAGGTTCTTCTTGGTGCTGTCGGTGACAACTTCGCCCAGCAGCTCTGCAAAGCGGGATGCGTGGTCTGCTTCCTCGTAGGCATAGCGCTTGTAAGCCTCAGCGATCTCGGGGTAGCCCTCGCGCTCAGCCACACGAGCCATTGCCAGATACATGCCGACCTCGCTGCACTCACCCTCAAAGTTTGCGCGCAGGCCATCCACGATCTCCTGAGGCACGCCCTCAGCCTTGCCGATGCCCACAACATGCTCGGTCACATAGGTGTTGCCGGTCTTTTCCACAAAAGCGGAAGCAGGAGCCTTGCAGACGGGGCACTGAGCGGGGATCTCGCCCTCAGCAATATAACCACAGACGGTGCAAACATATTTCTTCATAAGAATTGACCTCCATCATTTTCTTTTTATCATTCACTGGTTTTTGAAGTGCGGGTGTTGGTACTCACCGGCCCTTCTCATGGCTCTATTATAGCGAATGATTCCTAGTTAGTCAAGGATAATTTTAAGAATTATTCCTACTTTTTAAAAATAAACCCGTCCACACCCCAAAAAGGGCACGCCCTCCCCGGCCCCGCCAAAGCGGAACCGGGAAAGCGTGCCCAGAAAGAACTGCTGTATTTCAGTCAGATCCGATCACACCTGCAGGTTGCTGCTGGTAGCGGCTTCGGAGCCGTCGGCAGCATCAAACTCGTAGTCGTTGCCGGGCAGGATAGCGTTCAGCAGGATGCCGGCGATCGCGGCCACAGCCAGACCGGACAGGTTGATGGTGACGCCTGCAACGGCAAAGCTGACGCCGCCCACAGAGTTGAAGCCCAGAGCGCACACCAGAATGACAGCGGCCACGATCAGGTTGCGGCTGTTGGTAAAGTCCACGCGATTCTCCACCACATTGCGCACACCGATGGCGGAGATCATGCCGTACAACACAAAGCTGATACCGCCGATGATGCCGGTGGGGATGGTGTTGATGACAGCCTCAAACTTGGGGCTGAAGCTCAGAATGATTGCCAGCACGGCAGCAATGCGGATGACCAGCGGATCGTAGATCTTGCTCAGAGCCAGCACGCCGGTGTTCTCGCCGTAGGTGGTGTTGGCCGGGCCGCCCAGCAGGCCGGCCATGGTGGTTGCCAGACCGTCACCCAGCAGGGTACGGTTCAGGCCGGGGTCGTTGATATAGTTGTGGCCAACAGTAGCGCTGATGGCGGCGATATCACCCACATGCTCCATCATGGTTGCCAGTGCAATGGGGATGATGGTGAACAGGGCGCTGATAAACTCCGGGCTGCCGTCGATGGCAAACAGACCCATGGCCTCCCTATGCAGAGGGATGCCCACCCATGCTGCCTCAGAAATGCGCTGGAAGTCCACCGCACCGGTGACCAGCGCCACTGCGTAGGACACCAGCACGCCGATGAGGATGGGCAGGATCTTGACCATGCCCTTGCCCCAGATATTGCATGCAATGACGGTACCCAGCGCCACAAAGGCCAGGATCCAGTTGGACTGGCAGTTGTTGATAGCAGAGGGGGCCAGGATCAGGCCGATGGAAATGATAATGGGGCCAGTGACCACCGGCGGGAAGAATTTCATGATGCGGCGGATGCCAAAGGTGGAGATCAGCACGCTGGCTACCAGATACACCAAACCGGAGAATGCGATGGCCGCACAGGCATAAGGCAGCATCTTGGTATTGGCCACGGTCAGGTTGCCGTCCGCATCAGCCAGCATGGGGGCCACGATGGAGAAGCCGCCCAGATACGCAAAGGAAGAGCCCAGAAAAGCAGGCACCTTCTTTTTGGTGATGAGGTGGAACAGCAGGGTGCCCAGACCTGCGCACAGCAGGGTGGTGGAAACGCTCAGGCCGGTGAGCAGCGGCACCAGCACCGTTGCACCGAACATGGCAAACATGTGCTGCACGCCCAGAATGAACATACGGCCTGCGCCCAGCTGGCGCGCGTCGTAAACGCCTTTGGAGTAATCGATCTTTTCACTCATGAAGTTTTTCTGCCTCCTACAGAACTCGCAGCCCAAAAAAAGAGGCACCGCCGTCAGCAAAACGGCAATGCCCTTGAAATTTGGGAACAATGATTCCGCCCGGAAATGAGAAGTGCAATGCAGCGCAGTCGATGATTCTTGTGCAGCATGGTGCGCTCCCCCTTTCATTCAGGCTCTTTCCAAACCGCCGCCCAAGCCCCGCAAAAGGCCGCAACGGGCAGTCCTTCAAGAGATTATAGCAGACTTTTGGCCGGTGTGCAACCATTTTGCACAATTCTCCTGTATTTCCAGCCCGGAAGATCGCGCCTGCTCTCTTGCAATCCAACCCAAATCGCACTATAATATAACCTACCATTGCAATCTGTATTATAAGAGAATTATCAGGAGAGTTTATGATCTATCTGGATTATTCCGCCAATACCCCGGTAGACGAAGCGGTTTTGCAGCGCTTTTGCGAAGTAGAGCGCAATTGCCCGGGCAATGCAAATTCCCGCCATGCAGCAGGCACTGCCGCAAAGGCTGCCATCGATGCCGCCACCCAGAGCATTGCCCGCAGTCTGAATGTGCAGCCCGCCGAGATCATCTATACATCCGGTGCCAGTGAAGCTAACAACTTTGCTATCAAGAGCATCGCCCGGCTGGAGCGCCACCATGGCAAACACATTATTTCCACACCGCTGGAGCATTCCTCGGTGAGCGGCAGCCTGACCGCTTTGCAGGAGCAGGGTTACGAGATCGATCTCTTGGACATCCGGCAGGACGGCACGGTGGACCTTGCCCACCTGAAAGAACTGCTGTGCCCGGACACCATTCTGGTGGCCGTCACTGCCGTGGACAGTGAGCTGGGCGTGGTGCAACCGGTGGCCGAGATCGCAGAGATCTTAAAGGCCTATCCTCACTGCCATTTCCATGTGGATGCCACGCAGGCCATCGGAAAGCTTCCGGTCAGCTTTGAAGGCATCGACACCATGAGCCTGACCGCCCACAAGTTCTACGGGCTGAACGGCATTGGTGTGCTGGTCAAGCGGCGCGGCCTTGCGTTGGAGCCGCTCATCCATGGCGGCGAGAGCACCACCATTTACCGCAGCGGCACCCCCACCGTGGCGCTGGCCTGTTCGCTGGCGCTGGCGCTGGATAAGGCCGTCACCGAGCTGCCCGCCCGGGTGGAGCACATCCGCGCCCTGAACGCCCGCCTGCGCACCGTCCTTGCAAAATACCCCAAGGTGCGCATCAACAGCCCGAAAGGCGCTGTGCCGCAGATCCTGAACCTGAGCGTGCAGAATGTAAAGGGTACCGTGTTCCAGCGGGAGCTGGACGCCAGAGGCGTCTGCGTCTCGGTCAAATCTGCCTGTTCTTCGGACGGCCTGCCCTCCCGGGCGGTATTTGCCGTGAGCCATGACCGGCGCAACGCACTGTCCTCGTGGCGCATCAGCCTGAGCCACCTGACCACCGAACAGGAACTCGACGATTTCATGCAGGCCTTCGATGCCTGTTACAGCACTCTGACCCAGTGAGATATATGAGGTGACCCATGAAAAAGACTTTAGAGCCCTATCAGCTGATCGAACGCAGCATCATCAAAAAATACCGCAAAGAGCTGTGGACACCCTTCATCGTGGCGGTAAAGCGCTACGAACTGGTGCAGGCCGGTGACCGCATTGCCGTGTGCATTTCCGGCGGCAAGGATTCCATGCTTATGGCAAAGCTCATGCAGGAGCTGCAGCGCCACAGCGATGTGCCCTTTGAACTGGTATTTCTGGTCATGGACCCCGGCTATAACGAGATCAACCGCCAGAAGATCGAGAGCAATGCCGAACTGCTGCACATCCCGGTAACGATTTTTGAGAGCAACATCTTTGCCGTAGCCAACAACACCGACAAAAATCCCTGCTACCTCTGCGCCCGGATGCGCCGCGGCCACCTGTACAGCAAGGCCCGGGAGCTGGGCTGCAATAAAATCGCGCTGGGCCATCACTTCAATGATGTGATCGAGACTACCGTGATGAGCATATTCTACGGTTCCCAGCTGCAGGCCATGCCGCCCAAACTCCACAGCACCAGTTTCCCCGGCATGACCCTCATCCGCCCAATGTACTGCATCCGTGAAGAGGACATTCTGGCCTGGAAGCGCTACAACGAACTGGAATTCATCCAGTGCGCCTGCCGCTTTACGGAGAACTGCACCATGTGCGACAACGGCGGCGGCGGTTCCAAACGGCAGGAGGTCAAGACTCTGCTGCGCCGCCTGAAGCGTGAGAATCCCAACATCGAAAACAGCATTTTCCGCAGCATCCATGCTGTGGCGCTGGACACCATGCCGGGCTATAAGTCCGAAGGTGTAGAGCACAGCTTTCTGGAACGCTTCAACGAAAAAGAGCAGGAACTTCATGCCGAAGATTGATCTCTTTTAGAGGCGTTCTGTCAAAACTATGCAAGCAAAAAATAAGCACCCGGCAATGAAAGCCGAGTGCTTATTTTTTACCGCTCGGAGAGCGGCATGGTCAGGACGAAGAACGTACCCACGAAGCAGATCGTGGCGGGGTTCGCCTGATTCACATTTGGTGGAGGCGATGGGAGTCGAACCAATTTCCGCCGTTTCACCATGAAAAATCTTCAATTTCAGCTCCAAAATTGTGCCATTGATGCGGCCTAAAATTCCACTTACAGAATAATACTCCCTTCCCTAAAATCGGGAAGTGTGGTAAAAAGTGTGGTATTTTTCAGACCTTCAGCAGCTTCATGAATGCCGCGTTGACGGCCCGCGCGGTATTCTCCGCGTCGCCCGTCAGAGCGTGGCTGTACTGGCCAAAGGTGTCCATATCCTGCGAGTGACCAACAAGCGGCTTCACCTCGCCAGCCGGAAGCGTTTTGACCACCGAAACAAAGGTATGCCGTAGCTCGTACAGGCTCACCGGCTCCATCTCATTGGCCGCGCAGAACACTTTCCAGCGCTTATAATACCGGCGTTCGGTTTCCAGACAAAACACGCTTTCACAATGCCCTGTGATGGCCCTCTGAGCTTCCAGAACGGCCCGCGCCACGTCGGACAGGACGAAGGCCCGCACCGCGTTTTCGTTCTTCCCGCGCGTCTCCCGACCCTTCACGTTGATGGAGCGAGAGAGGTTCACCGTGTCGCCTTTGATATCCGCCCAGCGCAGCCCCAGCAGCTCACCCGGCCGCAGCCCCGTCAAGACCTCAAAGCGGTATGCTTGGATATAATCATCGTGCACCCGCTTGCCCCTGTAAAGCGTTGTGTCCGTGCTGAAGAGCTTCACAAGATCGTCCGGCTGCAAGACCTTCTTGCCCTTCAGGCGCGCGCCCGCTGGTATCTGCACATCTTCCGGCAGGAAGGTGGACAGCTTTGCTTTTCGGCAGTATTTGCAGAAGGCGCGGAGATCACCGGCCAGCAGTTGCAGCGTTTTCCGGCTTCGCCCCGCCGCGTGGGCCTTGTTGACGATAGCTTGTAAATCTGCATCCGTCAGGGCGTTCACCCGCTTCTTCCCGATTGCTGGCAGCACCCAGACCCGCCACCGGCTCTCGATCGGCTCATAGTTGCCCGCGCTGGTGGTCTGTTTCAGACCGTCGAACCAGAGCTTGTACACATCCTCTACCCTGCCCACCTTCACGCCGATACCGTCTTCTAACCACGCATCGGCCTTTCGGTTTGCTTCCCGCTGGCCGGTCCGGCCCGGAGTGCTGCTGTAAAAATACCGGCGCTGGCCGTCCTTCTGCACCGCCACCCGCCACCGACTGAACTTCTCTTGCCAAACGGCCGTATTGGTTCGTTTACTCATCGCGGTAGAATGCCCTCAGTGCCTGCAACGGCGGCAAGAACTCGTTGCAAATCTGGTCTGCCACTCCAATGGCGGTCTTTTCATCATAGACGTGAGAGGTTATATTTCGGGCTGTAAGAACATCGTTCCAGCCCTTTGCATCCACGATCATGCCAGCCGCAAAGGCTTCTTTCAAAATCGCGCGGGGAGAGGAAAACGGAATGGTGCTTCCCTGATCTTCCAAGTATTCCTTGATGGACTTCCACGCCAGCTCTACGGTAAATTCAAAGCGCTGGATCAGGCCGTCCCGATAAAGCGCATCCTGTTGGCTCTTCTGGTAAATGGCTACCGCCTGTTCCAGCTGGGCCAGAGCGCTGATATAATGTTCAACTTTTTGCAGCATAAAGTTCTACACCGTCCTTTTTTATATTTTCCAAAAATACCGGGTTCATCCCGTCTTTGATATGCACGATATCAAATTTCAGCAGCGTGGGCAGTTCTTCGCATTCCAGCCAGAACTCCGACCGGTTATTCTCTGGCATTCCATACACCGCTAGATCAATATCGCTGTTGTATCGGTTATCCCCTCTGGCACGGGAGCCAAACAACACAAGCCGCTTTGCGCCGTACCGCTTTGCCAGCGCGGCAATCCGGCTATAAAGTTCTTCCATTATACTGTCTCCTTTTAGGCAACGCAGTTTCATCGAAGGAACGAATTTTTCAGTTTTGCTCAAAAATGAGCAGAACCCTCTCGGTGGTCGCCCCAGCATCAACCACATTATAACACTGGACATGGCGACGTACGTAACGAACTCGTTCCCCCTCCCTATGGTGAATCACCGCACCTACAACCATAACATAACAAAACGTTAGGTTATGGGCATAACGTTTCACTGTCGAATGGGAGTTTGCCAATTTCTTTCAGCACACTATACGCAGCACGAGAGGCAAGCTGGGCCGGAGGCGCAGGGCTGTCCAACATATCGCACATCTCGTCGTATTCGTGGTCAATCGGATGTTCAAGAAGCCATTTCTGCATTTCGGCAATACGTTCCGGTGTAAGCCAACTACTCATAGAATTTCACTCCATTCTTTTCTCACGGTAACGGATTTATATACCATCTTTCGACATAGTCACCATAGCTCTCAATCTCCCATTGCTTCGATTCTTCCATCGTCATAAGTTCTGCGCTTCAGACTGTTCTTTCAGTCTGCTGTAAAGTTCATAAGATTCAATAAATAGCCGCCGCTGAAACTCTTCTTCCTCTATAATCTCCGGCGTTACGATTCTACAACGACTTGGAATATAGTGGGTGTGTTTATATTCAATTACAAACGCGTCCCGACGGCGAACACTCTCCGAATGAAGTCTCTGATTCTCTTCAAGTGCCTGTTTTATTTCATCTGCATCCATTTTGGCGGTCATGCTTCGACAGCATTCTTTATACTCTTTTTCATCCCTACGATATGCTTCCTTATATTCGTGAAACAAACGGTTTTGCTCAACTTCTTCGGCTATAATCTCAGGTGTGGAAACAGACACGCTCAGAGTAAGGCCATGTGCCTTCCTGTATTCAGCTTCAAGCGCATCTTGCCGCTTTACGCTCTCTTTCCAGCGCTGCTGTATCTGTTCTTTCGTGTATTCCATAGCTTTCACCATGCGCTCAGGCCTGCATATAAGCGGCTGTGAGCGCTTTTATTTTTTGTCCGAGTCTTTATCAGCCGCGTTATCTAGAACACTCTGGACGGTCGCTGTGGGGCGCTGTTGATATTCTGGTATCTTCGCTAAATCCTCAATAACTCCAAACGCCTTTTCTTGTCCCCGATCATTCATAGAGTGATAAACCGCAAGAAGTTTATTATCTTTTTCCGCGTTGTCCTTAATCATTTCTACTGCTTTATTAAGCGAATTTGAAAAGTTTTCTGACATCAATTCAAGCGGCAACATAAGATCGCCTGTGGTGATGTTTAATGCCGTTGCAATTCTTTTTCTTGTTTCAATTTTAGGAATAACTTTTCCTGATTCATATTTTCTAATCGCAGAATCCGCCATTCCACATTTTTCAGCAAGCTCTTTTTGCGTCATTCCTGCATCAAGACGAGCTTTTTTCAGAAGTTCACCTATTGTCATAAAATCACCCCTTTTACTATATCAGCTAACGTACAAAAAGTCCAGACCAAAAAGAATCTATTTCTCGCAGTTGACAGACCAATACTTATCTGTTATAATTCATGGTAGACCACATTTGGTCTATTTGGAGGTGATAGTCATGAAGATATCCAAAAGCAAGCTAACCCTTGCCCTTGCTCGCAAATGCTGGAATCAGCGCGATCTCCGCGACAACGCGGTTGTGTCAGCACAGACCACAGTGAGCATCAACAAAGGCAAAGATGTCATGCCCGCCACTGTGGGCAAAATTGCCCGTGCACTGGGCGTGGATGTGACCGATATCATCGAACAGGAGGAATAATGTGTATAGACCATTCAAACGGCTTCGTGTCCGTTTTGTCGAATGCGACATGAAGCAATCCGAAGTAGCAAAAGCGGCCGGTATGGCTTCTTCCACGCTCTGCGCCCGGATGCAAGGCAAGCAGCCATTCACCACATGGGAGATCTCCCGTGTAGCCGAAGTGCTGGACATTCCCCGCGACCAAATCGGGGCATTTTTCTTTGATGAAGAGCCAAGAAAGCGGGGTGCATGATGGCAAAAAGTTTCAAGTTCTTCGAGTCCTATCTTGAGGCAACCCGCACACTCAGCGTCAAAGATCGAGGAGATTTTCTCTTCGCAATCGCTCAGTATGGAATAAACGGCGAAGAAGTTTCTCTCAAAAAGTCGCTTCAACCCCTCTGGCTTTTAGTCAAACCCAACCTCGACAAGAGCCGAAAATATCAGGAGAGCGGCGAAAAAGGTGGAAGACCTAAAAAGCCCCCTTTGCAAAAATCGGAAACCCCTCTTTCTGAAAACGAAAAACCGGATATGGACATGGATAAGGATAAGGAAATGGAGGTGGAAGAGGATAAGGATAGGGAGATTTCCGCTGACGCGGCGAGCGCTTCTGCTCTTCCGACCTTCGATATCTTCGCCGACTTTTCCAACGGTGACAGCGAGCTGTTGCAAGCCCTTCGGGCCTATGACCAAATGCGCAGGGAAAAGCGCAAGACCTTAACTGACACCATGCGGCGCAGCCTGTGCCAGCAATTGGATGACGAGTTTCAGCCGTGCGAATGGGTGGAAATCGTCAAACAGGCCACCCGGCAAGGCTGGCTGAAGTTCTATCCACTAGATAAGGACAAGCCGACCACCACGCCACCGCTGGAGGAAAGCTCCAGCGACCAGTTGACCCGCATTCTGAACAATCTGAAAAACATGAACGGAGGTATCTGAAATGACCATTGAAAAACTGAAAGAACTGATGCAGACCCGCATGGACTACTTCGAGCAGCACCTTTCCGACGAAACTGCAACGGCTCAGCTGAAAGCCTACACGGCCAATCTGGGCACTGTGCCGGACGAGATTGCGGAAGCCGCGTTTTATGTAGCACTGGGCAAGTGCCGTTATCAGAAGCAGTTTCTCGCCGACTGGCAGGACGCTATCCGGGATATTCTGCGCAAGCGCCTTCCCTCTGATGCAGCCATGTGGAGCGAAGCTCTGAGCGCTGCTCACCGGATTTCCGACTGCTATGAAGTTCATGCAAACGGCGGCTATGCCGGAGAAGACAAGAGCGAGCGTTTGGAAGCCGCACAGCAGATTTTCGAGAGTCTGCCCGCTGTGGTTCAGCGCTGGGCAGGTTCGCCCCGTGAGCTGTGCAATCTGGTAAACCACAACACCAAAAGCGAACTGAACAAGTTCATTCGTCCCGGATTCAACAAGATGCTGGCAAATGCTTCATTGCAGGAGTTTCGGCAGCCTGAAGCGGTTCCTCAGCTGAAGCAGAACATCGCACCCGCCGCCCAGATCAGACCGGGAAGCAAGACCTCCTGACCCCTACATGACCGCGTAAAGAAAGCCGCTCTCACTGTTCCAGCAGCGAGGGCGGCAAATAGGCGGTATTTCGATTATCAGAGCCGATATACCGCCTCTAGTTTATCAAAAACGGAGGATTTTCGCAATGACTTTGTATCATTTTCAGTGTATCGCCCCGCTTCTGCTGTGGTGCCTGATCGGCGCTGTGGCCTGTTGGAAAAATGGCCTGATGTAAGGAGGATTCTATCATGTTGACTACTCTGAAATTCGCAAATCGCCCCATTCACCTGTTCTGCATCGCTAGCCGCAAGTATTATGTGACCCGCAGCAATGCGTTTTCCCAGTGTGGTGGTTTTGGGTTCGTAGACTCTCAAAAAGTGGCCGTCTTCGCGCCCACCGGAATGAGCTACCAGCAAGCGGCGCAGAAAGCCGCGCAGGAGATCGGCAAATGAAAATCAAGATCACTTTCACGACGGAAGAAAACGCCACAGCAGTGGCCACGCTGGACGCTCTGAGGCGGATGCACCCCACCGCTAGAGCACACGAAAACATTAACAACACCGGTGTTTCTGCCGCGTTTTTGACCGTTACAAATCCGAAAAAGCCGCATCACACCAAAGAAAACCGTTGACAATCCCCCCTCAGACGTTCTATAATGGAGCATAAGGCATAGAGTACCGCCGGAGAAAGTCCGGAGGCCATAAGGCACAGGGAAAACGCTTCGAGCGGTTCTCTGTGCTTTTTTATTTCACTGTACGGCTCAGGTATAGCCGGGAAAGGACGCAACCATGACCGAAACCACCACTGTGAACACCAACCAGCAGGAAACCACCACTCAGCCGGAGGGAAACGGCAGCACTGGCAAGGTGTTCACCCAAGAAGAAGTAAACAACATCGTCCGCGAACGATTGAATAGAGTAAAAGCAGGCGCAGCCGAACAGGACGAGCGTGCAACCGCTCTGGATGAGCGGGAAGCCGCCGTGCAGCAGCGTGAACAGGCCATGCAGCAGAAAGAGAGCCGCGCAGCCTGTGAAGATCATTGCAAGGCCAAAGGCTATGACACAGCTTTCCTTGACCTGCTGGACACGTCCGACCCGGAGAGGTTCACCGTGCTGTTGGACAAGCTGCACGAGACGGCAGCGGCAGATCTGAAAGCCCAGCAGGAAGCCGAACAGGCCACACAGGCAGAGCAGAGCGCCGCCCAGCGCCTTGAGCACATGGAGCTTGATAACGCCCTTGCACAGCAGGCCGCAGGACTGAAGTTTTCCAGCGAGAGCGCCCGCAAGGCATTTCTGACAGATGCCAAGGCCCAGAATTTTGCTATGAAGGACGGCGAGATTCTGGGCTTTGATGATTATGTCAAGGCTTTCAAAGAGAGTGATCCCAGCGCCATTCTGCCGGACGGCGGCATGGCACGTTTTTCCGCATCGGCTCCCGGTGCCCCGCTTTCCTCTGGCTTTCATGACGCGATCGCGGACGCATTCAAACCGAAAGGATGATTTGAATTATGGCAACCGTAGATTTGACTACTAAATTTCTGCCCAAGGTAGACGAACAGTTTACCGCTGAGAGCAAACGCAGCCTTGTAACCAATCAGGATTTCAAATGGGACGGCGCTGCAACTGTGCGCGTGTACAAGGTCAGCACCGGCAAGATGAACGACTATGCCCGCAATGGCGATTCCGCCACCGGCAGCCGCTTTGGTGAGGTGGAACAGCTCAACGCCACCACCTACCCGCTGACCATCGAGAAAGACCGCTCTTTCACCTTTGTCATTGATAAGCTGGACGAGGACGAAACGCAGCAGCAGCTTTCCGGTGCAACCGCTCTGGCCCGCCAGAACCGCGAGGTGGTTATCCCCGAAGTGGACGCGTACACCTACGGTGTTATGTGCACCAACGCAGGCACCAAGCCCGCAGCCGTGGAGCTGACTGCAGAAAACATCTATGATGAGATCTGCAAGGCCGGTGCCCTGATGGATGAAGCAGGCGTGCCCGAAACTGGCCGCGTGCTGGTCGTCACCCCGGAGATTTACCGTATCATGAAGAAGTGCAAGGAAATCGTCCTTGATACCGAGGTGGGCGAGGATATGCGCTTGCGTGGTGTGGTATCCAATTTGGACGGCGCAGCGGTGCAGAAGGTGCCCGCCAGCCGCCTGCCCTCTAAGTTTGGATTTATGCTGTGCCACCCCTGCGCAACCGTGGCCCCGCTGAAGCTGAAGGATTACCGCATCCACTCCGACCCGCCGGGCATTTCTGGCAGTCTGGTGGAGGGCCGCGTGGTGTATGACGCTTTCGTGCTTCAGAACAAGGCAAAGGCAATTTACTATCAGGCTACCACCTGATAAAGCATCATCCGGGCGCATGGGGCAACCTGTGCGCCCTTTTTGACAGGAGGCGAACCGAACCCATGACCGCAAAGAAACACCTGAAAATGACCAATCCGGGCGAGGTGCGCAGAGCCATGACCCGCGTTTCCAACATGGTCTTGAATGGCG
The DNA here is from genome assembly GCF_048323735.1 of Faecalibacterium sp. 3. NCBI lineage: Bacteria > Bacillati > Bacillota > Clostridia > Eubacteriales > Oscillospiraceae > Faecalibacterium > Faecalibacterium sp. 3. The sequence continues at coordinate 1,962,756 of NZ_JBLWFN010000001.1, read as the reverse complement.
AGATTGCCCCACAACAGGCAAACACCATCATATACGCCGGAAATGCCGTGTTAAGCTCCATCCGCGCCGATGAACAGGAACGGCGCTTGACGGAACTGGAAGCCAAATTGAACGAGCTGGAAGGTACAGGAAATGAAACGAATTGACGCTATCCAAAAACGTATCCTAGCGCTGATAGCCCAACGGGAAGCTGTCAAGGGTGCTCCGTTTTCCCGCTTCCTTCTTCATCTGGACGATGGCAGCACTGTGAAAACAGCCCCGCGATTCATCGAGGCATTGAGCAAGCTTGTTGAGCTTCTGGTTCATGAAAAGCACAGGGTTCTTTCGGTTGAACTGTCTGAAGGTTTTTGCAGTCCGAAAGAATCCGCCCTCTTTGAAAGTATCGCTCTGGGAGGTGTGCCGGTTTCTCCCGAACGGGCCGCACTGCTCCGGGAAGGTGATTCTTTCCCTTCTCCGCCGCAAAAGCCCTCAGAGAAGGCCGAAGAACCAGTGACGAACCACAATCTCATCTGAACCACAAAAAGGGGAGTATCACAATGGATGAACCACGCACAAATCACACTGATCAGCAATCCACAAACGCAGCTCTTGCCGCTCTCGCTGCATCTGGTAACAGCTTCGCACTAGGCCAACTCTGGGAGATCAACAAAAGTCTACTCCATAGTCTGTTTTGGCAATGGTACAACAAAAACAAATCCGTTGCCGATTCAGCCGGACTAACAATGGAAGATTTCGATCAAGAAGCGTTCTTCGCTGTTCAGGCTGCCGCCAAAGCCTACGACTCGGAAAAAGGTTCCTTTACAACTCTTCTAAGCTACTATGTGCAGTCTCAGATAAACCGCGCTGTGCTGGGAGAACATAGCTGCATCGAGATCACAGAAGAGGGCAAACGGGTAAGAAAATCTGCAAATCTTCTGAACAGTTGCACAAGTCTTGATGTACATCTGGACATCGACGATGAAAATACCACAGTTAGAAGCGATCTCATCGAAGACCCCGCAGCCTCTCAGGCATTCCAAAACGTCGAAGACAATAACTATACCGAGAAGCTACACAACGACTTAGAAAAAGCAATCGACACGCTCCCCCGTAGACAAGCTGATATTATCCGTCGTCACTATTTCGCCGAAACACCGCTTGCTGACATCGCTCGCGAAGATGGAATCAGCAGCAGTGCCGTACACACCAGCGAACGCGCGGCACTTTACACCTTATCAAAAAACAGAACCCTTCTCCGCTGGCATGACGAGATCATTTCAGAACGCGCATGGAATGGAACCGGCTTTTGTGCATGGAAAAGTCATGGCAGCGTTCAGGAACGCACCGTGGAATATCTGGAAGAGCAAATGCCGAAAATGGAACGCGAGTTGGAAGAACGAAGAGCCTTTCTTGAACGCATGATACAGCTCGCCCCTGAACACCGTGAAGCAATCGAAAGCACCTCTTTATACAAAGACGCATTCAAAAACGTGGTAAATAGTGTGGTATAAGCAAAGAAAAACGCCTAGATTTTAGCAAATCTAGGTGCTTTTTACTGGTGGAGGCGATGGGAGTCGAACCCATGTCCGAAAAGAGTTCAGTGTAGGTATCTCCGGGTGCAGGCGATCTACAACATTCCCGCCGCGCCACGCCGATCGTCAGGCTAGCGCATTGGTAGCTTCATGAGTTCCTGCCGGTCCGCAAAGCTTAGGTCCGTTCAGGTGCTGTGTCTAAAGGACGCCCCGGCCCCACACGACACAAGAGTGGGCGGAACGCGCAGCACTCAGGCTGCGAGCAACTGAGAATTGTTATTGTCAGTTAATTTTTTTGGAGGAGTTATAGAGCAGTTCCCCCACTGCTACCCGCTGCCCAGACCTCGCTCTCCCCGTCGAAACCTTTACGCCCCCTTATAAAGCACACCCTGCGGTGTGCAGAAAGCTTTGGAAAAGTTCCGCTTCAGGAAGCGGTCTGAAAGAATCAATAATACTTGCCGTTGGACTTCATGGCACGGTCAATAGAGCGCTTTGCGTCACGCTGTGCGGCGTCTGCACGCTTATCGTAGAGCTTTTTGCCTTTGCAAAGGCCCACTTCCATTTTTACGCGGCCATGCTTGAAATAAAGCGAGAGCGGCACAAGGGTGTAGCCCTGCAGCTTGCACTGCTGGTGCAGCCGCCGGATCTCACTTTTGTGTGCCAGCAGACGCCGGACACGCATGGGATCCTGATTGAACATGTTTCCGTGGTCGTAGGGGCTGATATGCATCCCCTTCACCAGCAACTCACCATCTTCAATATCGACCCAGCTGTCTTTCAGGTTGACGCCTCCGGCACGCAGGCTTTTCACCTCTGTGCCCTTCAGCTCCACACCCGTTTCCAGCGCTTCCAGAACAAAATACTCGTGGCGCGCTTCACGGTTTGTAGCGATGGTTTTGGTTGCCGGACGCTCTTTGGTGGGTGCCATGCTGCGCGCCTCCTTTCTCCGTTTCTGTTGTATCAGTATACCATTTTTTCACGGTTTTGCAAGAGCTGTTTTTGAAGAAACTGTAAATTATTTCCAAATTACAGCTCGCCGCGGCCAGAAAGTGCACGGTACAAGGTGGTCTCGTCTGTGTACTCCAGACTTGCACCTACCGGCAGGCCGTAGGCCAGACGGGTAGTTTTGATGCCCAGCGGTTTGATGAGCTTTGCCAGATACATGGCAGTAGCCTCTCCTTCTACCGTCGGGTTCATGGCCATGATGACCTCTTTCACCTTGCCATCCCCCAAGCGGGCCAGAAGCTCCTTGACGCACAGCTGCTCTGCGGTGATGCCGTCCATCGGGCTGAGCAGGCCGTGCAGCACATGGTACAGGCCATGGTATTCCCGGGTGCGCTCAAATGCCTGAACATCGCGGGGCGTTTCCACCACGCAGATGACAGAGGGATCCCGCTTTGTGCTGGCACAGATGGGGCAAAGCTCTGCCTCCGTATAGTTCTGGCAGATGCGGCAGCGATGAAGCTTGGTGTGAGCACCCTGGATTGCACCTGCCAGAGCTGCAGCGTCTTCATCCGACATGCTCAGTACCTGATATGCCATACGGGTAGCACCCTTGCGCCCGATGCCCGGAAATTTGCTGAACTCTTCGATCAGCTTTTCCAGCGGGGCTGCAGTATAGCCCATGTTCTTCCCTCCTGCCGGATCAGAGACCGGGGATGTTCATGCCGCCGGTCAGCTTGCCCATTTCAGCTTCGGCCGTTTCGTCCACCTGCTTGACGGTAGCATTGATGGCTGCAGCCACCATATCTTCCAGCATTTCAATATCATCCGGGTCCACAGCCTCCGGCTTGATGCTGATGGACAGCACCTCGTGCTTGCCATTCATCCTGACCGTGACCATTTCACCGGCAGCACTGCCAGTGTACTCAGCAGCTTCCAGTTCGGCCTGCTTTGCCTTCATGTCCTCCTGCATCTTCTGTGCCTGACGCATGAGGGCGTTCATATCGGGGCGGCCAAAGCCTGCGGGCATTCTTGCTTTCATAGTTGGTTTACTCCTTTTATTTATTGACCCTCTCAGTCAAACCCTTCGGGAGAGCTGGTGCGCATGCGCCTGAGAGGGTTTTATTGCTTATGATTTCTTTTTCCTTGCGGAATCTTCAATGGACACATCCAGACCCAGCTTTTCCAGTGCTCGGAGAGACTGTTCCGCATTGGAAACAGCCTTGCCTGCCGTTTTGGGCTCATAGGGTCCGATGGGCACTGCCACGCCGGATACATTGGCGATCAGCTTTTTGATGAGCCGCTGGCTGTCCTTATTGGCACGGATAAAATCCCGGAAGGTCTTTCCGCCGTCGATCAGCACACGGGTACCGTCAAAATAGGCTTTTGACTTGCGCAGGTAGGTGTACAGCATGGGGTCTTTTTCCTGCAGCTGCTGCACCACCTGCTCCCAGTACGGGAAGGGAGCGATCCCCTCCTGTACTGTCTTATCGGACTTGCCGGGTACAGGGCCTGCCGTTTTTTCCTGCACCGGCGGGACAGACGGCTGCTGAACCGATTCCGGGGCAGCGGGCTGCTCCACCGATGCGGGTGGTTCCTCCCACGGCAAAGGAGTTTCTGTCTGCTGCACCGGAGGTTCCTCGGGAAGCGGCAGTGTTTCCTCCGCCGGAGCAGGAGATATTTCTGCCTGTTCCGGCTCTGCAGTCTGCGGTACGGATGCAGCAGGCACCGCCGACTGTACCGGAACAGCTTCCTGGGGCTGCGCCGGTGTCGGTTCGGCGGTCGGAGCAGGCCGGGCCGGAGCACTTGCAAATGGCTGCGCCGCCGGTGCCGAAGCAAACGGCTGCACGACTGCAGGCTGAGCCGCCGCACGGGCAGGCACGGCCTGTACGGGTATCGCCTGCATCTGCTGAGGCGGCTCCGAAAGGCTGAACAAGGCAAGTTCCAGCTCAATGCGCTGGTCGCTGCCGCGGGTCATGTGCTCCAGCGCACTGCCCAGAGCACGGATCGCACGGATGGCCTCCCGCTGTCCCAGCTGAGGGCCTTTTTCCAGATAAAGGGCTTCTTCCTCCGGCGAAACACCGGACAGCAGGGCCTGTCCGCCGGGCAGTGCCGCCAGCATCAGGGCACGGTAGTGGGCGATCAGTTCCTCTGTCAGGCGCTTGACATCCACCGACTGCTGACGCAGCTGGGCAAGCTGTGCCAGCGCCGCAGCACCGTCCTGCGCTTCCAGCGCATCCGAAATACGGAACAAATAGCTGCGGTCGGTCACGCCGGCCATACGGCGCACCACATCTGCGTCGATCTTCGCCGTCACGCCGGCGCAGGTGTCCAGAATGGACAGTGCATCGCGCAGTGCGCCATCTGCCAGACGGGCGATCAGCTCGGCTCCGTCCGGGGTCAGCTCCAGCTTTTCCTCCCCTGCGATATACTCCACCCGGCGGGCAATGTCCTCCGGCCCGATGCGGGTGAAGTCATACCGCTGGCAGCGGGACAGAATGGTGGCAGGCACCTTCTGGATCTCGGTCGTTGCCAGAATAAAGATGACATGGGCAGGCGGCTCTTCCAGTGTCTTGAGCAGTGCATTGAAGGCTGCTGTGGACAGCATGTGCACCTCATCGATAATGTATACCTTATATTTACAGGCACTGGGCGTGTAAGCAGTCTCATCGCGCAGGTCGCGGATATCATCCACGCCGTTGTTGGAGGCGGCATCCATTTCCACCACATCCAGAATGCTGCCGTTGTCGATGCCCCTGCAGATCTCGCACTCGCCGCAGGGGTCGCCATTCACCGGATGCAGGCAGTTGACCGCCTTTGCAAAAATCTTAGCGCAGGTGGTTTTGCCGGTGCCGCGCACACCGGTGAACAGATAGGCGTGGCCCACACGGTTTGCCGTGATCTGGTTTTTCAGAGCGGTGACGATGGCCCGCTGGCCCACTACGTCTTCAAAGCGCTGGGGTCTCCACTTGCGGTACAATGCGCGATACATGGTCTGTTCCCCCTTCCTGGCAAATCTGCAAACAAAAAGGACAGCGCACGACGGGGTTTTGTCCCCGCCTTGCGTAACTCGGCATACGGATGCAGGCTTACTGAAACGCACGAACGCACTGCTTAAGGCTGCTTGGTTCCCCACCTGACCTGGTTCACAGCGAATCCATCGTACAGGACCCGCATCCGTATGCCGAACCACGCAGCAGGCGCTGTCCGACACATTCATTGAATGCTAGGATATTGTACCATAAACGCAGGCAGATTGCAAGAGGGGCACGGCCGGTTTTTGCCGGTGCAAAAAAGCCGCGCCGGACGATTTAAAATGGCCTCCGCTGCGCTCTGGCCATTGTTCAGGGAATTGCATTTTAATATTTGAGGTTTCGAAGGGGTCGCAACCGGAAACGGTATCTGAAACAATAGATGATACTATTCTATCGCAAGACAAGATAAATCGGGTTATTTTTCTTCACGACTTCTCTCGTGAAAATGCCCAAAGCACTGCGGAGGGCACCCCTGATCGTTCTCACGCAAAAAAAGACTGCCGCACAAAAAAGTACGACAGTCTTTGAAAAGGCAGATGCTATTCAGCCGGTCGGCAGTTTAGGACTGGCAGGCAGTGATCAGGCTCATCTTGTAGACCTCGTCTGCGTTGCAGCCACGAGACATGTCGTTGATGGGAGCGTTCAAGCCCTGCAGGATGGGGCCGTAAGCTGCGTAGCCGCCCAGACGCTGAGCGATCTTGTAGCCGATGTTGCCGGCCTCGATGCAGGGGAAGATGAAGGTGTTGGCCTGACCAGCCACCTTGCTGCCCTTGCACTTGACCTGTGCAACCTCGGGAGCAACGGCAGCGTCAAACTGCAGCTCGCCGTCCACAGCCAGCTCGGGGTCCATTTCCTGAGCCTTGATGACAGCGTCATGGCTCAGAGCGACCGTACCGCCCTTGCCGGAGCCCTTGGTGGAGAAGCTCAGCACTGCGACCTTCGGGTCAATGCCGAACAGCTTTGCGGTCTTGGCAGTCTCAACTGCGACCTCAGCCAGCTTTGCAGCAGCAGGGATCTTGACCTCGCCGGTAGCCTTATCAACGGTATCGGTGTAGTCGATGTTCACAGCGCAGTCGCCCATGGCAATGCGCTTCAGGCCCTCTTCGCCGCAGTCGCGGTCCAGAATAAAGCAGGAGCTCACCAGATGTGCGCCCTTCCTGGTCTTGACCAGCTGCAGGGCGGGACGGATGGTATCGGCGGTGGAGTAGGTAGCGCCGCCCAGCAGGCAGTCAGCCTTGCCCATCTTCACCAGCATGGTGCCAAAGTAGTTGGACTTTTTCAGCAGAGCAGTGCACTCCTCAGCAGTCTGCTTGCCCTTGCGCAGCTCCACCATGGTGTTGACCATCTCATCGAAGCCTGCGTAGTTCTCAGGGTCGATGATCTCGGCAGCGGAAATATCAAAATTACCGGCGGCGGCAGCAGCCTTGCACTCAGCCTCGTTGCCCACCATGACGACCTTCAGCACGCCCTCAGCCAGCAGCTTTGCAGCAGCCTCCAGAATGCGGGGATCATTGCCCTCGGTGAAAACGATCGTCTTGGGATTTGCCTTCAGCTGTGCTACCAGCGGTGCAAACATATCAGCCATTGTGATTACCTCCGAATTAACTTTCCAATATTCGCATCCCGGCGTCTGTTGGACACAAGGATGCCTTTCTTCTTTATTCTAGCACACCCGGCAAAAAGTTCAAGACAAAATTAGCTTTTTGTGCTATTATTTTAGGAGAAAAAGCGTTTCTATTTGTGAATAAAATATCATACTGTTTCAAGAGGAGATCGTGTCATCATGGATTGGGAAACTTTGCGATCAGGCTGTCTGGCCTGCACACGCTGCGAGCTGTGCAAGACCCGCACCAACGTGGTGTTCGGTCAGGGTGTTGAAAATGCCGAAGTATTGTTTGTAGGCGAGGGCCCCGGCCAGAGCGAGGATGAGCAGGGCCTGCCTTTTGTGGGCCGCAGCGGCCAGCTGCTGGATCGATATCTGTTCGCCATCGATCTGGACCGCAGCCGGAACTGCTATATTGCCAACATCGTCAAATGCCGCCCGCCCCAGAACCGGGACCCGCTGCCCGCCGAGAGCGAGGCCTGCATGCCCTGGCTGCGGGAACAGTTCCGTCTGCTACGGCCAAAGATCGTGGTCTGTCTGGGCCGCATTGCCGCGCAGCGGATGATCCGCCCGGACTTTTCGGTGACAAAGGAGCACGGGCAGTTCATCGAGAAGGGCGGCATCCTGTTCATGGGCACCTTCCACCCTGCTGCCCTGCTGCGTCAGCCGCAGAACAAGCCCACTGCTTTCGAGGATTTTGTCGCCCTGCGGGAGACCATTGAAAAGGTGTGTGACCATACCTATTAATAAGAACGAACCAAACCCTTCCCTTTTGCATACTGTAAAGCAAAAGAGAGGTGTTCAGTTATGGAAACCACACGGCACGATCCCATTGATTTTTTTCTGGGTGCGACCACACCCGCCGGGTTCAAGGGCTACTTTGAACCGCTGCGCCGCGAACCCGGGATGCAGATGTACCTGATCAAAAGCGGGCCGGGCTGCGGCAAATCCACTTTGATGAAGCGGCTGGCCCGTGCTGCAGAGCAGAACGGCCTGCTTACCCAGCGCATCCACTGTGCCAGCGACCCGGACAGTCTGGACGGCGTGATCCTGCCCGGGCAGCAGCGGGCCATCGTGGACGCCACCGCGCCCCACGTGGTGGAACCGGATGCCCCGGGAGCGGATGAGGTGGTGGTGAGCCTGTATCATACCATCGACGCCGAAAAGCTGCATCTGCACACCGACGAGGTAAAAGCGCTGTTTGCCCGCAACGCCATCCTGCGTAGCCGGGCGGCACGGTATATCGCTTCGGCGGGCAGTCTGCTTCTGGACAGCCGCCGGGCCGAAGCATGCAGTGCCAATTTTGACAAGGTGCGCCGCTACGTCAAGCGTTTGTGCGCCCGGGTGCTGCCGCGCACCGAGGGCACCGGTACCGAGGAGCTGCGGCTGCTCTCCGCCGTCACGCCCAAGGGTGAGGTATTCTATCAGGGTACCGTGCAGGCACTTGCCAGCAAGTTCATCGTGTTCCGGGACGATTATGGCGCAGTGTCGCGGCTTTTGCTGGAACTCATCCGCGCCGAAGCCCTGACCCGGGGCTACCACCTTATCACCTGCCCCTGCGCCATGCATCCGGATGACAAGATCGACCACATCCTCATCCCGGAGCTGAAGCTTGCCTTCCTCACGGACAATCGCTGGCATCCGGTGCAGCTGCCCGGCGTGCAGGCCGTGCGCTGCAGCCGCTTCCTTGACCGGGAAAATCTGGCCGGGTATCGTGCACGGCTGCGCTTCAACGAGCGCGCCGCTGCAGAATTGCTGGAACAGGCCAGTGCCCTGATGGCACAGGCCAAGAGCTGCCACGACGAGCTGGAGACCTACTACCGTGCGGCCGTGGATTTTGGCAAGGTGGATGCGGCAGCAAAGGAATGCATTAGAATGTTTGAATTGGATTAGCTTTTTTTACGGAAAGAGCATTTCAAAGGAAGGGAAGTGAACCGCCTTGTCCTCTATCCATCTGCCCATCCGCCAGCTGGTGGAGTTTCTGCTGCGCACCGGCAGCATCGACAGCCGTTTTACCGGCTTTGACCGCGCACTGGAAGGTGCACGCATCCACCGCAAGCTGCAAAAAGCGGCCGGAGAGGACTATCAGGCCGAGGTGTTTCTCTCTGCCGAGCGGCAGGCAGAGGGGCTCACGTTCCTTCTGGAAGGACGTGCGGACGGCATTTTTACCGACGGTTCCGGCACGACGGTCATTGACGAGATCAAGACCACCGCTGTCCCCTATGAAGCGATCACCGAGGATATGAACCCCTGCCACTGGGCGCAGGGCATGGTATACGGTGCCATTTACTGTTCCCGGCAAAGCCTGCCGGAATTGAACGTCCAGCTGACCTATTATCAGATCGATACGGATCAGATCATCCGCTTTGTGCGTCACTTTTCCGCACCGGAGCTGGAGCAGTTTCTGCACAAACTTCTTTGTCAGTACGCACCATGGGCACGGCGGCAGCTGGACTGGGCGGCAAGGCGCAGCCAGAGCCTTGCTGCTTTGCCGTTTCCTTTTGCGCAGTACCGCCCCGGGCAGCGGGCACTGGCGGGGGAAGTCTACCGCGCCTGCCGCACCGGAAGGGATGCCGACCACAAAGGCGGCAGCCGTCTGTTCTGTCAGGCACCCACCGGCATCGGCAAGACCATGAGTGTCCTCTTCCCCGCCCTGCGGGCCATGGGTGAGGGCAGCGGCGAAAAGCTCTTTTACCTCACCGCCCGCAATACGACTCAGGCCGCGGCCGAGGATGCCATTGCCCGGCTGCGCACTGCCGCGCCGGAGCTTGCTCTGCGCAGCGTGACCCTGACCGCCAAGGAAAAGGTCTGTCTTCACCCGGACCTGGAAGGACATCCCGCCTGTCTGCCGGAGCTCTGTCCCTATGCCAACGGCTACTATGATCGCATCAAAGATGCCCTGTCCGCACTGCTGGACGGTACCGGCAGCTTTGACCGCGCCGCGCTGGCCGGGGCGGCAAAGCGTTTTTCGGTGTGTCCCTTTGAGCTGGGGCTGGACCTGAGCGAATGGTGCGATGTGGTGATCGGCGACTACAATTATCTGTTCGACCCCGTCGTACACCTGAAGCGGTTCTTTGATGCTTCCGGCGACTGGCTGTTTCTGATCGACGAGGCACACAATCTTCCCGACCGGGCCAGAGCCATGTACTCCGCACGCTTTTTCAAAAGCAGTCTGACCGAGGCAAAACGCGCCCTTGGCAAAGGGAAAAGCTCCCTCCGGACCGCGCTGACCCGCGCAGACCGGGCGTTTCTGGATATCCGGAAAGCCTGCGTGCGTCTGGCACCGCGCCGCGGCCAGACCGGCGCACCGGAAACCGACACCGCTCAGACCACTCTTCTGCCGTCTTTGCAGGACCCTGTGCCGGAACTGCCCGAGCCGCTGTATGCACAGGACGGCACCGTGTTTTTGCAGGAGCTTCCGTCTGCCCTGCTCAGCCCTCTGCGGGCGGTGCAGGCTCCCTTGCAGGATTGGCTGGAAGCGAACCCGGACGCGGATGCTCACACGCAGCTGTTGGAGCTTTATTTTGCAGTGCAGGATATCCTCCGCTCTTCCGAACGGTACGACAGCCATTTTGTCACCCAGCTGACTGCCCGCGGCAGTGAGCTGGAACTGCAGCTGTTGTGTCTGGACCCAGCGCCCTTTGTGGAGGCCAGCCTTGCTGCCGGACGCTGTGCCGCATTGTTCAGCGCAACACTCACCCCGCCCAGCTATTATCGGGGCGTGCTGGGCTGCGCGGATGCCCGGGCCGTGGCGCTGCCCAGCCCCTTCCCCGCCGAAAATCTCGGTCTTTACTGCATGGCAAATATCTCCACCCGCTACCGCGACCGGGAAGCCAGTGTGCAGGCCGTTTCGGATGCACTGGCCCGGCTGACCAGCGGAAAAACCGGCAACTATCTGGCGTTTTTCCCAAGCTACGCCTATCTCCGGCAGGTATATGAAGATTTTACAGCGCGTCACCCGGACATCCGCACGCTTGTGCAGGAGAGCGGCGCAGACGATGCTGCCCGGGCAGAATTTCTTGCACAATTTGTGCCGCAGCCAAAAGAAACTCTGCTGGGTTTTGGGGTGCTGGGCGGTGTTTTTGGCGAGGGCGTGGATCTTGCAGGCGACCGGCTCATCGGGTGTGCGATCGTGGGGGTCGGTCTGCCGCAGGTGAACCCCCAGCAGGAAATGCTGCGCCGCTACTACGATGCACAAAACGGCTCCGGATTCGACTATGCCTACCGCTATCCCGGCATGAACAAGGTGCTGCAGGCCGCCGGGCGGGTCATCCGCACACCGGAGGACAGGGGTGTGGTGCTTTTGCTGGACGACCGCTTTGCCCGGCCGGATTACGCCCGGCTGTTCCCGCCGCACTGGCAGCACATCCGGTATCTGCACAGCGCCGAGGAGCTTGGGCAGGCACTGCAGGATTTCTGGCAGAAATAGCCGCAGACAAAAACCACCGCCTTTCCGATCTTCTGATCGGTCCGGCGGTGGTATTTTTTTGTCTTATTTGCGACGGCCCGGCATCATTTCTGGTGCTGCAGCGTCTCCCAGGGCGGCATCTCGCTGCGCAGCTTTTCCCACATGGGCATTGCCGTACCGGTCTGCCTGCGCAGAGCCTCAAAGGCCTCGTCCAGATATTTCATTTCGGACACCGCGTTCATTGCGTGGTCCGATGCACACAAACGGCCCAGCGGCGTTTTTGCCATCACGAGCACCATGGCTTCCACCTGACGGCGGCCTGCAGAACCCGGCTTGTAAACATCCGTGTTTTCCTTGTCATTCACCGGGATGCCGGCATCCTTGAGCATCAGACAGGCTTCATAGGCGGCATCGATCATCGCTCCGCGCTGCTGTCGGGTGGCGCGGGTCAGGTCTCCATTGCAGGCGTAGCAGACATAGCACACCGGCAGGATAAAAGCAATGTGACACTTGAGCCACTCGTCCATATCACTGTAGAAGGTAAGCTTATATTTCGTGCCGTCAAAGGCTGTCTTGAGCCGGATGCGGAACGCACCGGACAGCGGTGCTGTTGCGCCGCCCACCGTCATGCCCACCCCGACGTGAGCGCTGACCACGCGGCCATGTTCCCGGTGTCCTGCGGAGTTCTGGAAGCCGAATGCGATCTTATCAGCCGGACGCTGCATGTACTCCAAGACCTGCTTTGCATGAGGGTCGTTGCCCACGAACACAAAGTACTGGCTCCTGTTCGCCTTGAGCACAGGCAGCACATCCGGCAGCTGCCCTGCCTGCACCACCACAAAAACAAGATCATAAAAGTCATCCGGCGCAAGGACATCAATGGTCTTTACACGTTCTGTGGTCGTTCTGCGCTGCGCCCAGTGGCGGATGACCAGACCTTTCTGGTCGATCATCTCCTTCCACTCACCGCGTGCAAGCAGCGTCACAACGTTCTTTTTGTTCTGCAGCAGCACATGCGTCAGCTCACAGCCCAAAACGCCCGCACCATAAACCAGGATCCTCATACCGATACGCCTCCCTTGATGTGTGTTAGGGTGTATCTGAAAACAAAGAAAATGACGAATATTTCGCAAGCACAAGCGGGATTTAAGGCAAAGAGCCGCAGGAATCCTTTGTGGATTTCAAGGCTGTTTAACGCAAAATCCAGCTGTGTTTGTAGAAATAGGCTAAATTTTCGACTTTTCGGATACACCTTAGGGTCTGCTTATTTTTTCAAGAACGAGAAAAAGCCTTTTTTCTCGTAAGGTGCACTCTTTACGCCTTTGACCTCGTAACCGGTGGCATTGATGGCATCCCGCAGCTTCTGCTCATCCAGCGGCTGCTCCGAGTGGATCACGGTCTGCCCTTTGGCCTGCGAGGATGTGACCTTTTTCGCCTCCGGAAAGGCCTTGCGCACAGCTTCGTTGACATGGCTCTCGCACATGCCGCACATCATACCATCTACTTTTACGATCGTTTCAATCATTTTATTCCCCTCCGGATGTCCTGCGCACACCGGCCCACAGGTATCCGCTCTGTTAGGAAATACTAACCGTCGTTTCAAACAAAACGCCGCCGAGAACTGCCCCGGCAGCGGTGCGGAGCGGTTCCCTGTCTGCTGTCGGGTCTGCTCAGAAAAATGCACGCATGGTTTCTTGCCTTCATCATATCACACCGGTCGGATAAATGCAAGATAAAAATACCCCGCACCGGTGTCCTGTCTGTGTCAGTATTCAATGCCCTTCCGGGCCGCGATGCCCTTCTGGTACGGGTGGCGGCAGCACTTCATCTCGGTCACATAGTCCGCAGCATCCAGCATCCACTGCGGAGCGGCATGAGCGGTCAGGACACACTCCTGCGCTGCAGGCCGGGCCTGCACAGCTTTTTGCAGCAGGGCCTTATCCACCATATCCAGTTCCCACGCACTGCCCGCTTCGTCCAGCACCAGCAGATCGGCGTCTTCGGTCATAGCAGCAGCAAGGTTCCGGTTTTGCAGATCGCGGGTGGAGGCCTTTTCTACTTCGTTCATCTGGAACACGAATTTCTGCCCGGCCTTGCCCCGGTAGATCTTTGCGCCCAGCTGTTCCAGCAGCGGGATCTCGCCGCTCTGTCCTCCCTTGAGAAACTGCAGGACCACCACCTTTTTTCCGCTGCCCAGCGCCCGCAGCGCAAGGCCCATGGCAGCGGTGGTCTTGCCCTTGCCGTCGCCGTAATATAGATGTAACAGCCCTGTACGCTCCATGGTCATTTCTCCTTTTGTCTTTGCGTTTATGGTAACACAAACTCTGCAAAAAAGAAAGAGGAAGCACTCGAAGGCGCTTCCTCTTTCAAACAGAGCGATATTTACTGATACAGCGGGAAGTCCCGGGTCAGCTTCAGCACACGGTCGCTGATCTCGTCCTTCTTTTCGTCATAATGCCAGATGCAGTCGGCAATGCAGTCCGCAATGACCTTCATTTCGGCCACGCCCATGCCGCGGGTGGTGACAGCCGGAGTGCCCAGACGCACGCCGGAAGTCACAAAGGGGCTGCGGGTCTCGCCGGGAACGGTGTTTTTGTTGGCGGTGATGTGCACACTGTCCAGACGTGCTTCCAGCTCCTTGCCGGTGCACTCCTCGTCGCGCAGGTCAATGAGCATCAGGTGGTTGTCGGTGCCGCCGGATACCAGCTTGACGCCGCGAGCCTGCAGCGCATCTGCCAGAGCCTTTGCATTTTCCACGATCTTGCGGGCATACTCCTTGAACTCAGGCTTCAGCGCCTCGCCAAAGCAGACAGCCTTTGCAGCGATGACATGCTCCAGCGGGCCGCCCTGCGTGCCAGGGAACACAGCGGAGTTGATGCGCTTTGCAAGGATCGGGTTGTTGGTCAGGATCAGGCCGCCGCGGGGGCCGCGCAGGGTCTTGTGGGTGGTGGTGGTCACAACATCTGCATAGGGCACGGGGCTCTGGTGATAGCCGCCTGCCACCAGACCGGCAATGTGGGCCATATCCACCATCAGATATGCACCATAGCCGTGGGCGATCTCAGCGATCTTTTCAAAGTCGATGGCACGCGGATAGGCGGATGCACCGGCCACGATCAGCTTGGGGCGGACCTTCCTGACCTGCTTTTCCAGCTCGGCGTAATCGATCACGCCGTCGGCGTTGACACCGTAAGAGACGAAGTTATAGTTCTTGCCGGACATGTTCACCGGAGAGCCGTGGGTCAGATGACCGCCCTGAGACAGATCCATGCCCATGACGGTATCGCCCAGATCCAGCAGAGCAAAATAAACTGCCAGATTGGCCTGTGCACCGGAGTGCGGCTGAACATTGGCATATTTTGCGCCGAACAGTTTGCAGGCACGCTCGATGGCAATGTTCTCCACCTCGTCCACATAGACGCAGCCGCCATAGTAGCGCTTGCCGGGCAGGCCCTCAGCGTACTTGTTGGTCAGGATGCTGCCCATTGCGGCCATGACGGCGGGAGAGACGATGTTCTCGCTGGCGATCAGTTCAATGTTCTGGCGCTGACGGTTCAGCTCGCGATCCATAGCTGCAGCCAGCTCCGGATCAACGGTATTGACCAGACCGATGGTGTCCATCATTTCATTGTACATAATATTCTACCCCTCTCAATTTCCGGGAGAAAGCCCCGGATCTCTTCAAGCCACCCTGCTCCGCGCACGAACCGAATTGCTTTCCCTTATCATAGCAGAAAGCTGCAGAATCTTCAACTTCCATTTTGACAAAAGGCTTGCTTTTTTCGTCTGAAGTGTTTATTATACTTGTATAAAAATGCAATGTTGTTTTTGTATATTTTTCAAGTCAGTCAACCTTCAGATGAAGCGAGGTGTTCTCCGGTGACGGTCAGCGAACAAAAGCAGGCACAGCGCCGGGCAGGCCGTACCGCACGCAGGGCGCTTTCTGCTCAGGCACGCGCCGCAGCAAATGCAGCCCTGTGTGCGAACCTCTGGCAGCTGGATGCCGTACAGAATGCGCAGACCATCCTGCTGTACGCGGCGTTTGGCTCTGAAGCCGACCTTTCTGCCTTTGCAGAAAAGGCGCAGGCGCAAGGCAAAACGCTGGCCTATCCGGTGTGCGGCGAGGCGTATTCCCTTACCGCCGCTGTGCCCGGCCCGGACGGCTGGGAGGTGGGACAGTACGGCATCCGCACCCCCATCCTGAGCCGGTCGGAGATCCTGCTGCCGGAAGCGCTGGATCTGGTCCTTGTGCCCTGCACGGCTTTTGATGCAGACTGCTTCCGGGTCGGCATGGGCAAGGGTTATTACGACCGCTTTCTTCCCCGCTGCACCCATGCGGGAAAGATTGGCATTGCATTTGAAGCGCAGCGGGTCGCCCATGCCGCCGTGGACAGGCACGACCAGCGGCTGGACGCCTATGTAACAGAGAGGGGTATTTACCAATGGAAATGATGAAGCAGAGCTGTGAGCAGTTTCTGGCAGAACTGGCCGGCAAAGCGCCCACGCCGGGCGGCGGCGGCACAGCGGCACTGGTGGGTGCCGCCGGTGTAGCACTGGGCAGCATGGTGGGCAGCCTGACCGTCGGCAAAAAGAAATATGCCGCTGTGGAAGCGGGCATTCAGGCCCTGAATGCCCGGGCTGACATCCTGCGCAAAGAGCTGGAAGCTCTGGTGCAGGCCGACGCGGAAGCCTTTGCGCCGCTGGCCGCAGCCTATGGCCTGCCGAAGGACACGCCGGAACAGGCCGCACACAAAGCCGCCGTGCTGGAAAGCGCACTGGACGCCGCCTGTGTGGTGCCGCTGCAGATCATGGAAAAATGCGCTGAGGGCATTGTGCTGGTGGAAGAATACGCCGCCAAGGGCAGCGTGCTGGCCGTCTCGGACGCAGGCTGTGCAGCCGCTCTGTGCAAGGCAGCCTTGCAAGCCGCAAGCCTGAATGTGTTCATCAACACAAAGCTGATGACAGACCGTGCGCACGCTGCAGAACTGGACGCAAAAGCGGATAAATTGCTGGGTGAATTTGTACCAAAAGCAGATGCCGTGTTTGCATCGGTGACGGAGAAATTACGGATGCGGTGACCTACGGTCGAAGGCAGGAAGCTTTCTCCGCGAACAGCCCGGGACTCCAGTCCCGCCCCAACGCTTACGCGCCGGGGCCCCACCCCCAGGACATTCGCTGGAGAGACTTCCTGCCCCCGACCTGAGAAGCTGCTTTTACTATCAATCATCGAGAGAGGAAAAGTATTATGGCAACGATTTTAAAAGGTGCGCCGGTTGTGGCCGCCATGAACGAGCGCAACGCCGCATTGTGCGAGCAGCTCAAAGCAAAAGGCGTCGTGCCCACGCTGGCCGTAGTTCGTGTGGGCGAACGGGAGGACGACCTCTCCTACGAGCGCGGCGTGATCGCCCGCTGCGGCAAGGTTGGCGTGGAGGTAAAGCAGTTTCTGCTGCCCGCTGATGCCTCTCAGGACGAGCTGCTGAAGGTGATCGCAGAGATCAACGCAGAGGATGCCATCCACGGCTGTCTGCTGTTCCGTCCTCTGCCCAAACAGTTTGACGACCGCACTGTGCGTGCGGCTCTGGCTCCGGAAAAGGACATTGACGGCATCACAGACGGATCGCTGGCCGGAGTATTCACCAATACCGACCTCGGCTACGCCCCCTGCACTGCGCAGGCCTGCCTTGAGATCCTGAAGTATTACAACATTCCGCTTTCCGGCAGGCGTGCTGTCGTAGTGGGACGCAGCCTTGTGGTGGGCAAGCCCGCCGCCATGATGCTGGATCGCGAGAACGCCACTGTGACCATCTGCAATTCCCGCACCCGGGATCTTCCCGCCCTGTGCAGAGAAGCCGATGTGGTCGTGGTCGCCATGGGCAAAATGGGTGCCGTGGGTGCCGACTGCCTGCGGGAGGGCCAGACCGTGGTGGATGTGGGCATCCATGTGAACGAAGAGGGCAAGCTGTGCGGTGACGTGAAGTTTGCCGAAGCTGAACCCATCGTGGATGCCATTACCCCTGTGCCCGGCGGCGTTGGCACCGTGACCACCTCGGTGCTGGTAGGCCACGTGGTGCAGGCCGCAGCCAAAAAGGCCGGAGTGTAAGCGGAAGAATAATTTATAACATTGCAAGCAAGCCAGACCCGACAAGTTCTGTGGGTCTGGCTTGTTTGCTTTTTTTGCGAAAGAGTTTGTTGCAGGCGGCGGCATCTGCCGCGTCGGCTCTCCTCCTGTAAAAAAGAGGTTCAGAGAAATCCGCAGATTTTTCTGAACCTCAAAATAACAAATAATTTTCCGCTGAATATAGCCAAAGCGAACGCGGCGGCTATTTTCAATCAGCTTATCCGCGGACAAGGAACAGCAGCAGGGCCGACGCCACGCACTGCAGGATCAGCCAGCGGGCCACCACCTGTTCGTCGCTCCAGCCTTTGTTCTTGCGCACATGGTCGTGCAGCGGGGTGCGGGTGTTCTTGAGGATCGAAATATGCAGGAAGCGCTTCAGACTGATCTTGATAATGCCCAGGCTTCCATCCACGATGAACACGATGGCAGCCAGCAGGAAGGCAAAGGGGTGGCCGCACTTGAGCGACAGCATTGCGATGAAAAAGCCCATGGCGCGGCTTCCGGCGTCGCCCATCAGCAGGCTGGAAGGCTTTGCGTTGGACCACAGATAGGCCAGCAGTGCACCCATGAACACAACGCCTGCGGTGCCGTACTCGGCCAGCTCTGTTTTATAGGCCAGCAGGTAGGTGCCGATGGTCACGACTGCCACGCTAGCAGACAGACCGTCCACGCCGTCGGTGCAGTTGACCACATTGATGCTGGCCCAGATCAGAATGACGATGAGCAGCAGGTACACTGCATACGGCAGGGTGAAGCTCCACTGCAAAAAGTGCACGCCGCAGCCGTTGAAGTTCAGGTAAGTGGCACCGGCTACAATGGCGATCACAAAATCGATCAGGCCTTTTTTGTACTCATTCCACGCGGTCTCTGCCGCATCGTCAAAGTAACCGGACAGCATGGACGCAATGAGCAGCACGGTGTAGATGACATACTCCACCTTGAAGGGCAGGAAGGCCATCGACACCAGCGCGATGCACAGCACGAAGATCAGTCCGGAACCGCGGGCCTTGCCCTTGGAAAGTGCACCATTCACCGCAAACTCGCGGCCATGGTCATGGGGGAGCCTGTCATGAAAAACGGAATCCATCAGAGCCGTGAGAGCAAATGCCAGCAGAAATGCCAGAGCATCCACGCCGCGCTGTCCCACGACCGAAAGCAGCAGTTCGATCATATTCAAAGTTCCTCTTTCTTTTATTCTTACTGTGAAAGAAGTGTATCACGCTCCCCGTAAAAAATCAATCACTCACAGCGAAAAATGTGTCTTCGATTGACTTTTGTCGTGCCTGCATCTATAATAGTATATTAGTTTGTCAAATTCTGCTGTTTGGGCTGCTGCTTGCTTTCCGGACTTCTATTCGTGAAAAAGCGTTTGGAGCGGGCCACAGCCCGCGGCAAACGCAAACTATAAAAAATTATTTTCCGCTGAATATGGCAAAGCGTATGCGGTGCCATTTTTTAATGTGTAATCAGGATAAGGAGAACCAATGACCATTTCCCTTGAGCAGCTCTCGGCGCAGATGCGCCGGGGCGAACAGGTACCGCTGCGGCACACCATGCAGGTGGTGCTGACTCTGAGCATTCCGTCCATCCTGCAGCAGATCGTGGTAACAGCAGTGGAATACATCGACGCAGCCATGGTAGGCCACATCGGTGCATCGGCTACAGCCTCCATCGGCATCGTCAGCTCCAGCACTTGGCTCATGCATGGAATGCTGGCCGGTCTGTACATGTCCTTTGCCATTCAGGTGGCGCAGTATCTGGGGGCCGACCGGCAGGCAGACGCCCGCGGTGTGCTGCGTCAGTCTATGATCTTCAACCTTGCAGTGGGCCTTGCGGCAGCCGCCTTTGGCATCGGCATCAGCCGGTTTCTGCCCGGATGGCTGGGGGCAGACCCGTCCCTGCGGGCGGATGCATCGGCTTATTTTGCCATCTGGTCCGCTTCCCTGCCCTTTTTGATGGTCATGGGCACCTATTCCTCCATGCTGCGTTCCTGCGGCGACGCCCTGACGCCGGGCCTGATCAGCGTATTGACCTGCGTGCTGGATGTGATCTTCAACTTCTTCCTCATCAACCCCACCCGGCAGATGACGGTGCTGGGCCGCACCATGACCGTGTGGGGCCTCGGCTGGGGCGTGCCGGGCGCGGCGCTGGGCACCGCCTTTGCCACTGCCATCAGCGGCACGCTGACGCTGGCACTGCTGCTGCTCCGCGATGGCCCGCTGTGCATCCGCAAGCCCGGCTCCTGGCAGATCACCAGAGCCTGCCTGCAGAACCTCTGGAAGGTGGGCACGCCGCTGGCCGCCGAACGCGCGGCCCTTTCCTCCGCACAGGTGCTGCTCATCCGCATCGTGTCCGGCCTTGGCACCACTGCCATTGCGGCCAACAGTCTGGGGGTGAGCGCCGAAAGCCTGTGCTATATGGCAGGCTACGGCATTCAGGATGCCGCCCTTGCACTGGTCGGTCAGGCTGTAGGCGCAAACCGCCGGGATATGTCCAGACGTTTTGCATGGCTGTGCACCTGCATGGGCATAGGCATCATGGCTCTGACCGGTGCAGGCATGTATCTGTTTGCGCCCAATCTGATGGGCATCTTCACCGCAGACACCGCAGTCATTGCACTGGGTGCGCAAGTGCTGCGGATCGAAGCTCTGGCTGAGCCCATGTTCGGAGCCAGCATCGTTGCCAGCGGTGCCATGCAGGGCGCCGGCGACAGTGCCGGCTGCTTTGTGCTGAACCTCGTCAGCATGTGGGGCATCCGGCTCACCCTTGCCACCCTGCTGGCCCCGCACTTTGGGCTGGTGGGCGTGTGGTTTGCCATGAGCTTTGAGCTGACCATGCGCGGCGTGCTGTTCCTTGTGCGGCTGGCGCGTGGCAGATGGCTGGACAAGGGCGCACTGGCCTGATCGACCGCTGGCGGATCTATTTTCCTGTAAATAACAGCTCCCCGGCCGGGAACCGCACTGCGGGACCTGACCGGGGAGTTTTGCTGTGGTTATTTGATTTGAGAAGAAAAAAGTGGAGAACAAGTTACTTTCTGCCGTGCAGGATGGGAGACAGCGGCTTGTAGATCAGCAGGCACAGTGCTGCGTCCAGCAGGCCCTTGACCAGCGTAAAGGGCATGTTAAAGACGACCAGACACTTGATGAGGCTGTCTGCGGAGGGCAGGATCGCCTGATACATGCCAAGGATCGCCTCCAGCGGCATGTGGTAGAAGGTGACATAGGCCGGATAGGTAATAAAGTAGTTGGACGGTACGCTGAACACAGCCATGGCTGCAGCGCCTGCAATAGCACCAATGATGGCGGTCTTGCGGCTCTTGTGGTGCTTATAGACAACGCCTGCCACAGCGGAGAAAACCGCACCCAGCATAAAGTTGCACAGCTCACCCACACACGCGGTGGAGGTGCCCTTGATGACGATGTGCAGCAGGTTCTTCATAAAGCTGATGACCACACCGTACACCGGGCCAAGTGCGAATGCGCCCAGCAGAGCGGGCAAATCGGAGAAGTCCATCTTGACGAAGGACGGGATGAGCATCGGGATGGGAAACTCAATGAACATCAGGATAAAGGCCACTGCGCTGAGCATGGCGGCAACGGTAAGATTGTGGGTCGTGTTCTTTTTCATGGTTATGATTCCTTCCCGGGCAAAAGGCCCTGTAAAAATGTTCCGAAAGCTCTTTTCGTATCGCAGAAGCTGTTCCCATAAGCATTGCACACCGCCTGAGCGTCTTTGTCATTCGGTACGCCCTGCTCATGAAAGCAGTTTCTTATTTTGGAACGGGAAGGACAAACAGAAAAGCGCCCTGCTGCAACAAAAACACTGCAACAGGGCGCGTAGACAACAATTTGCCTGCCGTTTCTTACATCCGGACTATACCGTTGGTCCCGGAATCGCACCGGGTCAGCACCCACAAAAGGTGGTCGCGGACTTGGAGAGATCTCTCATTGTCATTGCACGCCGTTTGAACTTTTTTGTTCCTTTGGCACGCTCCGGCAACGAAAGCAGCTTCCTTACCGCCAG
This sequence comes from Faecalibacterium sp. 3, assembly GCF_048323735.1. Classification (NCBI taxonomy): domain Bacteria; kingdom Bacillati; phylum Bacillota; class Clostridia; order Eubacteriales; family Oscillospiraceae; genus Faecalibacterium; species Faecalibacterium sp. 3. The sequence continues at coordinate 1,941,116 of NZ_JBLWFN010000001.1, read as the reverse complement.
TGGGGAATCACACCCCGCCCTGAAACGAACTTTCTGGCACAGAGTATAGCGTGCCGGCCCCGGCTTGTCAAGAGGGAACTTTTTGATTTGTATATTTTTTATCAAAGTATTCCTTTTTTTGTTTTCCTCTCAGCCTTGCTCCGGCGGGTGTGATATGATATCATGGATGCGCTGTAAAAATTCAGGAGGTTAAAATGATTTTCTCGATCCGTGATCTCTCGTTTGAGCTTGGCTCGCTGCTTCTGGAAGGCTGGCTGGCGCTGGCTGCGCGTGCGGTGTGCGCCCTGCTCATCCTGCTGGCCGCATGGCTCGTGCGCCGCTGGCTGAACAAAAAGGGCATTCCGGCGCTGCTTGCCCGCAGCTGGTATTTTACCGGCACGCCCATCCTGCTGCGCAGTTTTTCCACCCCCATCCTGCGCATGTGCAGCGTCATTGGTGTGTATCTGGCCGCCGCTTCCCTGCCATGGGCCATTTCCGGCATTCCAAAGCTGCTGCTGCTCTGTTTCCGTCTCGCCATGACCTTTCTGGTCTGCGAAGGGCTGTATGCCGCATCCGATCTGGCCGACCTGCTGCTGGCTTCCTGCAGCCCGGAGATCCGCTCCAACAAAACGCTGCGCTCTCTGCTGGATACCACCTACAAGGTGCTGGTCATCGTGCTGTGCGTGGCTGCGCTGGCGCAGGAGGTGGGTTTTCCCATCGGCAGCATCGTAGCCGGTGCCGGACTTGTCGGCCTGACCATTTCGCTGGCTGCACAGGAAAGCGCCAGCAACCTGTTTTCCGGCATCGTCATCCTGCTGGATAAGCCCTTCTCGGTGGGCGACTGGATCACCGTGGGCAGTGTGGAGGGCGAAGTGATCGACATCAATTTCCGCTCCACCCGCATCCGCTCTCTGGATAAGACCATCAATGTCGTCACCAATAGCCAGATCTGCGCCTCCACGGTAAAGAACGCGGCCCTGCGCACCATGCGTCCCTATAAGTTCAACCTTGGCGTCACCTACAATACTACCCGTCCCAAGCTGGAAAAGCTGATGAAAGACCTGCAGGCCATGCTGGATGCCAGCCCGTATACCAACAAGGGCACCAACATCGTGCAGCTGGCAAACTTTGGGGATTCCAGCATCAACATTCTGGTCTCCGCCTATCTGGTGACCAATGTCTACGCCGAGTTCCTGCAGATGCAGAACGACCTGAACCTGAATATCATGGATATCATGCAGGCTGACGGTGTGGATTTTGCCTTTCCCTCCACCAGCGTGTACATCGAAAAAAATTCCTGACACCAGAAAAAAATGCCGCTCCAGCCAAACCGGAGCGGCATTTTTCTTTTGTTTATTCGTTTGCAGCCTTATTCAGCTGCACCTCGGCAGCTTCTTGCGCCTCTTCTTCCTTCTGATAGATTTCAAATGCCGACCACATGGGTACAATGTCCCTGCCGCAGAGCCGGCGCTCAATACAGGACCGCCAGCACCCGGCCCAGAGCCCTGCAGCCCTTCTTGGCCCCCAGACCACTCCATTGACCGCGCTGTTGATGCCTGTGATGGTATCCAGCATCCTGATTTCCCCCTCTTGTTAAAAAATGCGGGCAGGAACCTTTCAAGGCTCTGCCCGCATGTCAGGATGCTTATTCCACACTCTGGTGCGCACCTCAGCAGGCAGTCACACCATTGTGTCTGTTCGTTCTTGCCCCGTACCCTCTTGCGGGTACGGGGCATACAGGGTATCATAAAATTTCCGCATACGCAAGATTTTCAGATAAAATGCAGGAATTTTCAGTTTGGCCTTGTCTATGCTGAATTTTGTTATCGTATGACTTTTCATCGGTTATAATGCCACATCAAGCGCCATCATCAGCGCAAACCCCAGCACGATGCTCACCACACCGGCAGGCTCATCCTCTTCCACCGCCTGCGGGATCATCTCCTGCGCGGTCACGCACACCATGCAGCCTGCCGCCGCACTGAGCAGCCATGGTAGCGCAGCTCCGACCTGCTCCGCAAGGGCGAAGGCCAGCAATGCGCCCAGCGGCTCCACCAGCCCGGACGCAGCGCCTGCCAGAAACGCCCGGAGCCGTGCACAGGAGCCATGGGCCAGCGGCAGACTGACCGCCGCACCTTCCGGGATATTCTGCAGGCCGATGCCAAGGCTCAGTGCCAGTGCCCCGCTGATGGCATCCGGCTCCCCGGTCGACGCCATGGCAGCGGCAAGCCCCGCCACCATGCCCTCGGGCAGATTGTGTAAGGTCACAGCCAGGATCATGCGGCCGCTGTGCCCTGCCCCGCCTGCCAGCAGCTGTCCGGCAAACTGCTCCACCTGCAAAAGGCCTACTGCGCCCAGTACGAGCCCTATCGCCGATGGGATCCACGCAGGCAGTGCCAGACCGCGTCCCCGCTCAATGGCGGGCAGCAAAAGGCTCCACACGCTGGCCGCCAGCATGATGCCTGCCGCCATGCCGCACAAAATGCGCTGTGTGCAGGGCCGGGCCTGCCGCCGCAGCAAAAACACACCCGCCGCGCCCAATGTAGTGCACGCCGCCGGAAACAGCAGCACCCATGCAGTCAAGATCATCCGGTTCAAAACAGCATTCCCCCTTTGCCCGTTGTATGTGCGCAAAGGTAAAAAGGTGCAGAGCTGTCCGGAACGCCCTGAAAAAGCTTTCCCATGCGATGCGTCAGCCGCATCCTCACCCGAGATCCTCTCAGCTTTATTTCTGTCCGGAGCAAAGCCTTATTCCGCAGGTTTTATCTGAACAAATGATACGACCCTTCCGCCCTCATAAAAAACTTTTCCAGCTCATCTGCCGTTCCTTTGCCTCCAGGTTCAATTTTGCCAAAAAGCCTTTGGCTTTTGTCAACAAATTATAACAAAAGCGTAGATTTTCTTGAAGATATCACTTCTTTGCCCAAAAAACTCTTGATTTTTCAAATAAAAAGACTAGAATATCTTCTTGCAGCAAGGCTCCTCCTGTGGGGCAGCTGCAAGAATACTTTTGCATGAAGCAAGGAGATTTTAGATATGAAACTCAAGAATGTTTGTGTTGCTGTTGTCGCTCTGGCTCTGGCTGTTGGCATGACTGCCTGCGGCGGTTCTGCTTCCTCCACTGCTGCATCCTCTTCCGAGGCTGCTTCTACCAGCACTTCTGTTGCTGCTGAGGCCGAGGAGGACGCTTCTTCTGCTGTTGCAGAGGAGAACGCTTCTTCTGCTGTTGCAGAGGAGAACGGTTCTTCTTCTGAGGCTGCATCCAGCGAGGCTGCTTCTTCTGAGGCCGCTTCTTCTGAGGCTGCTTCCAGCGAAGCTGCTTCTTCTGTTGCAGCTTGATCGCACAGCGCCTAAATTCCAATAAAAGCTGAAGCCGGGCACAGGGAGCCATGAGTTTTCCTGTGCCCGGCTTTTTACAACAAAACGCACCGGATCGTTCAACGAGAACCACCCGGCGCGTTATTTTTTATGCTCCCCAGAACAGGATGCCCAGCGCTGCGGAGAGCAGGATCATCCCAATGGGCGATGGTGCTTTGCCCTTTTTCCGGCGGCAAAGGGCATGCAGCCCCCACAGCAGCAGGAACACCACAATGGAACGAAGATCCGGTGCAATGCCTGCCTTGTCTGCTGCAAACCCGGCCAGCGTAGAAAGCGCCATGTTGACAGCAGTTGCCAGGATCATCGCCACCACACAGGGACGAACGCCGCCAAGAACTGCGTTGACTCCCGCATACTTCATCAGGTTCTGCAGCACCGATGCAACGAGCAGGATAATGACAAAGGACGGCAGCACCACACCCAGCGTCGCACACAGCGCGCCCCAGAAGCCGCCCTGTGAAGCACCGATGAAGGTAGCCATATTGATGGCCAGCGGGCCGGGTGTGGATTCCGACACGGCAATGAAGCTGAGGAATTCGCCTTCCGTCAGCCAGCCGTGTCCTAAGACCGTTTCCCGCACCAGCGAGATCATCCCGTAGCCGCCGCCGAAGGACAGCGCACCGATCATGAGGAAATTCCAGAAGAGTTCTACATAGATCACGGCTTCTTCTCCCCCTTCCGCAGCTGCTGTACTGCATACACCAGCAGCCCGGCCGCACCGCTGAACAGGATGTAAAAAATGGAAGAGAAGGACACTGCTGCAATGGAACAGCCCACCATCGCTGCCGCAACCGTGGTCAGGATGACAATATTGAAGACGCTGTGTTCCAGCTGCTTCAGCATTTTTAGGCCCGCCGAGAGGATCAGATAGATCACACACACCTGAATGCCGTGGAACGCACTTGCCACCACCGACAGGCGGAGGAACTGGTCAAAGAACAGCGAGATCAGATAAATGACCGCGAAGGACGGGAGACACACCGCCACCGTGGACGCCGCCGCGCCTGCCGCACCCTCGATCTTGTAACCGATATAGGTGGCACTGTTCACCGCCACCGGGCCGGGCGTAGACTCCGCAATTGCCACCATGTCCAGAAATTCTTCTTTTGTCAACCACTTTTTCTCTTCCACAAATTCATTCTGCAGCAGGGCTACCATGGCGTAGCCGCCGCCAAACGTGAACGCGCCGATCTTGAAAAACGTCCAGAAAAGCTCCTTTGTTTTCGACATAGCTTTCTCCCTTCTTGCACCTTATTATATCATTTTTTGTTTTGATATGATATACTTTAATGGAATATGCTGTTTTCTTTGGAAAAAGCAGAAAAAGGAGTTTAGGATATGAAAACAAAATTTGGCATTGTAGGCTGCGGATTTCTGGGCAACATTGTGGCCGATGCATGGAAGAACGGTCTGCTGCCGGACTATGAGCTGGTGGGCGTGACCAGCCGCACCCGTGCTTCGGCAGAAAAGACTGCCGAAACGGTGGGCTGTGCCGTGTGTGACGATGTGGACGCCCTGCTGGCGCTGGAGCCGGAGTACATCGTGGAGACCGCTTCGGTGGAGGCTGTGCGCGCCATGGCTGTGCCTGTGCTGAAAAAGGGCGTGAATCTGGTCATCATTTCCATTGGCGCGTTTGCAGACCTTGCCTTTTATGAGCAGGTCAAGGCCGCTGCCGCAGAGGGTGATGCCAAGGTGCATCTTGCAAGCGGTGCCATCGGCGGCTTTGATGTACTGCAGACCGTCACCCTGATGGCTCAGGCCCAGCAGCTGGCCGAGACCGCAGGCATCGAGACCCACACCGGCGCAAGAGGCTTCCGCAACACGCCCGTATGGGAGGAGCACCTGCTCACCGATACGGAAAAGACCACCGTGTTCACAGGCAATGCCAAGCAGGCCATTGCCACCTTCCCGCGCCGGGTCAACGTAGCCGTGGCCACCTCTCTGGCCACCACCGGCCCGGAGATCACCAGCGTGACCATGCATTCCGTCCCCGGCTGGGTGGGTGACGATCACCGCATCACTGCCGAGATCGAGGGTGTGAAGGCTGTGGTGGACATCTGCTCTTCCACCAGCGCCATTGCTGGCTGGAGTGTGGTTTCCCTGCTGCGCAATCTCGCTTCCCCTGTGTGCTTCTATTAAAAGGAGGATCTGCACATGTTCCATAAACTGGTAGCCATTGAGCCGGTCAGCCTGATCCCCTCTGCCGAGCAGGAACTGCATCAGTATGCAGAAGAGGTGACCCTGTACCGCGATATCCCGGCGGACGATGACGAGATCGTGCGGCGTGTCGGGGATGCCGATGCCGTGCTTCTGAGCTATACCTCCCGCATGGGCAAAAGCGTGATCGAGCGCTGCCCGAATATCCGTTACATCGGCATGTGCTGCAGTCTGTATTCGGAAGAGAGCGCCAACGTAGATATCGCCTATGCCCGCACCCGCGGCATCAAAGTGCTGGGCATCCGGGACTACGGCGACCGCGGCGTTGTGGAGTACGTTCTGCACGAGCTCATCGGCATCCTGCACGGTTTTGGAATGCCCATGCTGCGGGACGAGCCGGTGGAGATCACCGGGCTGAAGGTCGGCATCGTCGGGCTGGGTGTGTCCGGCAAAATGATTGCCGATGCTCTGCAGTTCATGGGTGCCGACATTGCCTATTACAGCCGCACCCGCAAGCCCGATGCCGAAGCCTCCGGCATGGCCTACAAGCCGCTGGCACAGCTGCTGACCGAGAGCGAGGTGGTGTTCACCTGCCTGAACAAAAATGTCCTGCTGCTGGGCAAGGACGAATTTGCGCAGCTGGGCGAGGGAAAGGTGCTGTTCAACACCTCCATCGGCCCGGGCTTTGACTCGGCCGCACTGGAAGATTGGCTCACTCTGCCAGGCACCCATTTCTTCTGCGATACCCGCGCCGCTGCAGGCCCGGTGAGCGAGGGCTTTTTTGAACGCGAGAACGTACACTGCGCCAATGTTTCCGCCGGGCGCACCAAGCAGGCCTTTGTGCTGCTGAGCCAGAAGGTCCTTGCGAATCTCCGCACTGCTCTGGGAGAATGATATAAAAAGGGAACGCTTCCCGGCCGTGAGAAGCGTTCCCTTTTAGGCTTTATTCAAAATTGTTGCGATCTCTTCCAGATTCGCTGCAAATCGGATGCCCTGCTGGCGCTGCGGCGTGGAAAGGCCCTTCTCGATCATTTTGTCCAGCAGTGCTTTCAGGCTGTCGTAGTAGCCGTTCAGATCATAAAGGATGCAGGGCGCATCCAGCTGACCCAGCGAGACCCGGGACATCACTTCTGCAATTTCTTCCAGCGTGCCTGTGCCGCCGGGAAATGCGATAAAGGCATCCCCCAGCTCGATCATCTTCGTCTTGCGCTCAGCCATATCTCTGGTAACGATCAATTCGGTCAGGCCGTCATGCTGCAGCTCCTGCTGAATAAAAAACTGCGGCTCCACACCGGTCACGGTGCCGCCCGCATCCAGTGCGCTCTGCGCCAGCAGGCCCATCAGACCGCTGCGGGAGCCACCGTATACAAGGTGATGCCCGTTTGCGCCGATCCAGCTGCCCAGCTCCCGGACAGCCGCTGCCAATGCCGGATCGCTGCCTTCATTTGCCCCAAGATAGACTGTAATGTTCATGGTGTTTCCCCTTTTTGTTTTTTCTCATTTTACCACGTTCGCTACGCTTTGCAAGGCCCGGCACTACTTGCAAATAAAGCTGCACTGTGGTATGCTTGTGCACAGAAAAGGGAGCTTGCAAAAGCAGGCTGAGAGTGGGCTGTCTGCCCAGACCTGTGACCTGATTTGGATAATGCCAACGTAGGGAGATACCACTGCTTCAGCATGCGGAAGTGTCTCCCTGTGGGCATTTCCGCATTTTGATGCAAAGGAAGTTATTGCTATGAAAACCGCATTGACCATTGCCGGCAGCGATTCCAGCGGCGGCGCCGGCATTCAGGCCGATATCAAGACCATGACCGCCAACGGCGTGTATGCCATGAGCGCCATCACCGCCCTGACCGCCCAGAACACCACCGGTGTTATCGGCATTTTTGAAGCCACCCCGGAATTTCTGGCGCAGGAGATCGACTCCATTTTCACCGACATCTACCCGGACGCCGTCAAGATCGGCATGGTGTCCTCGGCTGAGCTGATCGGGGTAATTGCCGAAAAGCTGCGCAGCTATGATGCAAAGCACATCGTGGTGGATCCCGTGATGGTAGCCACTTCCGGTTCCAAGCTGCTGCGGGATGACGCCGTGCAGGCACTGACCGAAAAGCTGCTGCCCATGGCAGAGGTCGTCACCCCCAATATCCCGGAGGCCGAGATCCTCTCCGGCATGAAGATCACCGACGCGGCAGGCATGGAAGCTGCCGCACAGCGCATCAGTGAAAAATATCACTGCGCCGTGCTGTGCAAGGGCGGCCACCAGATCAATGACGCCGACGACCTGCTGTGGCGGAACGGCTGCGGCAAGTGGTTCCGGGGCAGACGCATTGACAACCCCAATACGCACGGCACCGGCTGCACCCTTTCCAGCGCCATTGCATCCAATCTGGCAAAGGGCTATGATCTGGATGCTTCTGTGGAGCGGGCAAAAGCCTATATTTCCGGCTGTCTTTCTGCCATGCTGGATCTGGGCCATGGCTCCGGCCCCATGAACCACATGTTTGCACTGAAGGGAGAATTTGTTGGTGAGTGAGCAGTCTTTTGTGCAGCAGCTGGTACAGGAAAGTCTGCCCGTGTGGGAGCAGTGCCTGCATTCGGAATTTCTGGAAAGACTTGCGGACGGCACGCTGGACGAAGCTTGCTTTAAGGGCTACATTGTAGAGGACAGCCTTTACCTGCGGGAATATGCCAAGGTGTTCGCATGGGGCATGACCAAGGCGGCAGATATGCAGACCATCCGCACCTACTATTCCCTGCTGTCCTTCGTAAACGAGAGTGAGGACGCCGAACGCCTGCGCTGCCTGAGGCAGTTCGGGCTGACCGATAAGGGCATCCAGAGCCTGCCGCTGCGGCCGGAGAACCGCGCCTATGTGGACTACATGATCGACACCGCCAGAAAAAGCGAGGGCGCAGCCGAGTGCATGATGGCCTGCCTGCCCTGCATGCTGAGCTACAGCTGGATCTTCCAGAAGCTGCTGAAAGAGCATCCCGCTGTGCAGGATGCCCCCTATGGTGCGCTGGTGGCAGACTATGCAGGCAGGGACTACGAGGAAGCCTGCCGCGACTGGGCTGCATTTGCAGAAAAGACCTGTGAGGGCCTGAGCCCGGAGCGTCTTGCCCGCTGCCGCGAGATCTTCCATGCCTGCTCTGTGTATGAGCTGGATTTCTGGGCCATGGCGGCTTTGCCCCGCAGCGACCTGTAATGATTCTGAGCATAAAAATGCACCCGGCGTGTGGGCAGGACCACAGCAGCCGGGTGCATTTTCTTTTGCGCAGTCAGGCAGACATTAAAAGTCCGACTTCTCGTGATTTTTTGCAAAAGTTGTCCGTGGTGCAAACCACTGCGGGCTTTTTGTTTTTCTGGGAAAGTGTTAAGAAATTAGAGGAGGCATTTCTTATGAAAGCATGCTCTCCGCTTCGCTCTGAGCATAAGCAGAGGAATTTATAATTTTATTTGTGGTCTGGAAACAACCGCAGTTGTTTCCAGACCACTTTTTTCACGAGAAAGGCCGTTCCGTTCAATGCATTTTGAGCTCCAAAATTTACAGCAAAAAGCGAAGAGGAAATGACCCTCAGTCATTTCCTCTTCGCAAACGGTAAAGTTATATTCTATGAATATTCTTACCCTCTTACGGCATCCTTCATGCGCTTGACATAGGCACCGATCTGCTCCGGGGCATCCTTGCCGTACTGATCCAGCAGCTTGATGACGGCGGAACCCACGATCGCACCATCGGCGATGCCCGCCATCTTTGCCGCCTGCTCCGGTGTGGAGATGCCAAAGCCGATGGCACAGGGCACTGCGGTGTTTTCCCGCACCACCTTCACGATGGACGCAAGGTCGGTCCGGATCTCGCTGCGGGTACCGGTGACACCCAGACTGGACACGATATACAAAAATCCCTCGGCTTCTTTGGCGATCATGGCAATGCGGTTTTCAGAGGTAGGAGCGATCATCGAGATCAGGTCCACACCGTACTTATGGCAGATGGGCGCAAACTCCTCTTTTTCCTCATAGGGCAGGTCGGGCAGGATCAGCCCGTCGATGCCGATCTCCGCGCAGGTAGAGATGAACCGCTCTGCGCCGTAGGAGAACACGACATTTGCATAGGTCATGAACACCATGGGGATCGAAACATCTTTCCGCACCTCGCGGACAAAGTCAAAGACCTTATCCGTGGTGGTCCCCGCTTTCAGGGCGCGGATGTTGGCCCCCTGAATGACCGGGCCCTCGGCGGTGGGGTCCGAGAACGGGATGCCCAGCTCGATGAGGTCGGCGCCGTTTGCCGCCATGGCGCGGACGGCGGCGGCAGTGGTTTCCAGATCCGGGTCGCCGCAGGTGGTGAACGGAATGAACGCCTTGCCGTTGGCAAAGGCCTTTGCAATGTTACTCATGAAGATCCTCCCCTCTGTAGCGGGCAATGGCGGCGCAGTCCTTATCGCCGCGGCCAGAAATGGTGATGACGATGATCTGTTCCTTGTCCATAGTGGGTGCCAGCCGGATGGCATGGGCCACGGCGTGGGCCGATTCAATGGCCGGGATGATGCCCTCGGTGCGTGCCAGATACTCAAATGCGTTCACGGCTTCGTCGTCCGTAATTGCCACATACTCGGCGCGGCCGATATCATGCAGCCATGCGTGCTCCGGGCCGATGCCGGGATAATCCAGACCGGCAGAAATGGAGTAGACCGGCGCGATCTGACCGTATTCATCCTGACAGAAATAGGACTTCATGCCGTGGAAAATGCCCAGACGGCCCGTATTGATGGTAGCGGCAGTCTCGAAGGTGTCGATGCCGCGGCCTGCGGCCTCACAGCCGATGAGGCGCACATCTTTATCATTGATGAAATTATAGAAGCTGCCAATGGCATTGGAGCCGCCGCCCACGCAGGCAATGACGGCATCCGGCAGGCGGCCTTCCTTTTCCAGTATCTGCTCCTTGATCTCCTTGGAAATAACCGCCTGAAAATCACGCACGATGGTGGGGAACGGATGCGGGCCCATCACCGAGCCAAGGCAGTAATGGGTGTCGCTGATGCGGCCGGTCCACTCGCGCATGGCTTCGGACACGGCATCCTTCAGCGTGCCGGTGCCGCTGGTGACGGGAATGACCTCTGCGCCCAAAAGACGCATCCGGTAGACGTTCAGGGCCTGACGTTTGGTGTCCTCCTCGCCCATGAACACCACGCACTCCATGCCCATCAGGGCAGCGGCAGTGGCGGTGGCAACGCCATGCTGACCGGCACCGGTCTCGGCGATGAGGCGGGTCTTGCCCATCTTTTTGGCCAGCAGCGCCTGCCCGAGAACATTGTTGATCTTGTGCGCACCGGTGTGATTCAGGTCCTCACGCTTGAGGTAGATCTTTGCACCGCCGAGGTCCTCGGTCATCTTTTTTGCATAGTACAGGCGGCTGGGGCGGCCTGCGTACTCGTTGAGCAGTTCGGTGAGCTCCCGATTGAATTCCGGGTCATCTTTGTAATGGTTGTAGGCCTCTTCCAGTTCAATGACGGCATTCATCAGCGTTTCGGGGATATATTGTCCGCCGTGGATGCCAAAGCGTCCGTTGGGGTTTGTCATGGTCGTTCATTCCTTTCCTGATTGGTCGTTTTTGCGTACCGCGGCCACGAATGCCGCCATCTTTTCGGGGTCCTTCTTCCCTGCCGTCTCAATGCCGGAGCTCACATCCACCGCATAGGGGTGCAGACGCTCCACAGCATCGGCCGCATTTTCCGGGCCAAGCCCTCCGGCAAGAAGATAATCCCGCTTGAAATTTTCCAGCAGCGCCCAGTCAAAGGCCCTGCCCGTTCCGCCTGCGCCGGAATCCAGCAGAATAAGGTCTGCCGGGCTTTTTTCCGCCTTTGCAAGGCTTTCGGCATCCGTCACGCGGAAGGCCTGCCAGAGCGGCCTTGCGGTCAGCCCCCGCAGCCGGGCAATGTAAGCGGCATCCTCCTGCCCATGAAGCTGGGCGATATCGACAATGCCCGCATTCAGCAGGCCCGCCACCGTTTCCGGTGCTTCGTTCACGAACACGCCCACGGCCTGGATCCCGGGGGAAAGCTGTGCTTTTAATTCTGCGGCCAATTCCCGGGAAACATACCGTCTGCTTTTGGGGGCAAACACAAAGCCGATGTACTCCGGCTGCAGGGCATTTGCCGCTGCGATATCCTCCGGACGGGTCAGGCCACACAATTTGATCCTTGTCATAGCAGTCCTTTCAATTCCCGCAGCTTTGCGGTCTTATCCGGCGCACGCATGAGCGTTTCACCAATGAGCACTGCGTCTGCCCCGATGGCTGCAAGCCCGGCAACATCTTCGGCAGTTTTTACGCCGCTTTCCGAGACAAAAAGCACATCCTGCGGGATACGGGAGCGCAGGCGGCGGCTGTTTTCGGTGTCCACCGTGAAGGTTTTCAGGTTGCGGTTGTTCACACCGAGGATGCGTGCCCCGGCGGCAAGTGCCCGGTCCACTTCGGCGTCATCATGCGCTTCCACCAGAGCGGAGAGTCCCAAGTCCTCGCAGATGGCAAGATACTCTTTGAGCTGTGCATCGTTCAGAATCGCGCAGATGAGCAGCACCGCCGAAGCGCCCAGAAGCTTTGCTTCGTAGATCATGTACGCATCCACGGTAAAATCCTTGCGCAGGCAGGGTGTGGAAACAGCAGAAGTGATCTCTTTCAGATAGGCGTCACTGCCCAAAAACCACTTTGGCTCGGTCAGCACCGAGATGGCATCTGCCCCGGCGGCTTCGTATTCTCTGACGATCTGCAGGTACGGGAACTCCGGTGCGATGAGCCCCTTGGAGGGCGATGCTTTTTTACACTCACAGATAAAGGCAAGCCCCGGCTTTGCAAGGGCTTTTTCAAACCGGAAGTCCCCTTTGGGCAGGGACAGCGCCTGCCGCTTTATTTCGGCCAGCGGCAGGGTCTGCTTTGCCGCTTCCACCCGCTGCCGGGCGTGTTCGGCCAGCTGGTCTAAGATGTTCATGCATTTTCCTCCGGGCGATTGCTCACCTCAATGAACTTTTCCAGCACAGCCGCCGCCTTGCCGCTGTCGATGAGCCGGGCGGCCAGCTGGATGCCGTCGGCCATCGTGTCCGCTTTGCCGCCGATGTAGAGGGATGCGCCCGCGTTCAGCAGAACGGCGTCACGCTTGGGGCCCTTCTCGCCTGCCAGAATGGCGCGGGTGATGGCGGCATTTTCTGCCGGGGCACCGCCCACAAGGTCGGCCTTTTCGCAGCGGGTCAGACCGAACTGCTCCGGCGTGATGGTGTAGCACTTGTACCAGCCATCCTTGATCTCACACACTCTGGTGGGAGCACTGAGGGAGATCTCGTCCAGCTTATCCTTGCCGTAGACCACCATACCGCGCCGGACCCCCAGACTGATGAGCACCTGTGCCAGCGGCTCCACAAGGTATTCATCGTAGACGCCCAGCAGCTGCATGGCAGGCGAACCGGGATTGGTGAGCGGTCCAAGGATGTTGAACACGGTGCGGAAGCCCAGTTCCCTGCGGATGGGGCCCACATACTTCATGGAGGCGTGGTACTTCTGGGCAAAGAAGAAGCAGATACCCACCTCGTTCAGCAGCTCTACGCAGCGGGCGGGGCTCTGCTGAATGTTCACGCCCAGTGCTTCCAGACAGTCGGCGGTGCCGCACTGGGAGGAGGCGGCCCGGTTGCCGTGCTTGGCCACCTTCATGCCGCCTGCCGCCGCCACCAGCGCCGAGGTGGTGGAGATATTAAAGCTGCGGGCGTTGTCGCCGCCGGTGCCTACGATCTCGAAAAGCTCCATGTCGGCATCCACCTTGGTGGCGTGATCCCGTATGGCAGCAGCGCAGCCTGCGATCTCGTCGGTCGTCTCCGCCTTGGCGCTCTTGGTGGAGAGTGCCGCCAGAAAGGCTGCGTTCTGGGTGGGCGTGGTCTCGCCGCTCATGATCTCGTTCATCACGGCGTAGGCTTCATCATAGGTCAGGTCCTGTTTGCTGACGATCTTCACGATTGCTTCCTTGATCATTTTCTTAACCCTCCATAAAATTTTTCAAGATCGACCGGCCCTGCGGGGTCAGGATGGAACTGCACCCCATGGATGGGGTATACAAAGCGCGGGCTGTATCTTCATGGCCGCTTCCCCTTTCTGTAAAAACAAAAACTCCCCCGGCTCTTCTGCCGAAGGAGTGTAAAACAAAACGCCCCCGACAGAAGAACGCTCTTCTGTCAGGGACGAATAAAGCTTGGCCTTTTATCCGCGGTACCACCCTGATTTCATGGGTATGACCCCATGCACTTGGCGGGATGCCAACACATCCCCGGCAACTGACGTATGCCCTCACGTTGCAGAATACTATGCGGCAAAAGCGCCGCAGTTCCCTGCACCCTCAGCGGTCCATTTCGGGAAAAGCGACGCAAAATCACACTTTCCTTGACGAACTGTTTCCGGTCTGCTTCTCAGCTGCGCAGGCTCTCTGTACAGGCGTGGTTCGCCGTTATCTCCGCTTCAACGGTTTAGTGTATTGAATTTGGCTATATTAAACCACGGATTTTTCGTTTGTCAATACCTGTTTGCAAATTTTTCAAAATCAGCCTATGTCCACAGTGGGTTCAGCGCTTCCGGCGGCTGTTCGTGCTGGAAAACTTCACCGCTTTTGCCGGCCTGCGGCGGCTGTGCAACGCACTGTAGTAGCCAAAGGCAGTGCCGCATAAGCCGCCCACAATGTGCATGAAGTTTGCCACATTATCATGCACAAAAATGATATCGTACACCTGCTGACCGAAGTACAGCGCTGCTACCAGCAGCATGGTGACCGGGATGCCTCCGGAAAAGCCCGCCAGCGAGGAGAGCATGATGAGCATGAACACGATGCCGGACGCGCCCAGCAGCCCCGAACGCGGGAACAGCACGCATTGCAGCACACCGGTGACCAGAGCGGTGAACACCATGCCGCACAAAAGCGGCTTGCTGCCGTACTTTTCTTCCATTGGCGGGCCAACAACGAGCAGCAGCAGCATGTTGTTCAGAAAGTGGTCCCAGCTGGCATGGCCCAGCACATGGCCGAACAGCCGGATGTAGAACAGCGGGTCCTTCAGCGAGGAGCGGTAGACGCAGAACAGGTGCATGGTTGTCCACCCGTCCGTCCACTGGTCGAGGAACAGCACCAGAAGTGACAGCAGGAAAAATGTGAGGATCACAGGGGAGTTGTATTGCAGCTCCAGTTTGAGTTTTACTTTTTTCATCCTCTTGTCTCCACCCAGTATTCGCCCATGCTCTGGCCGGGCTGACCGGTCACCTCATCGCTGAGGTATGCACCAAGGCCGCAGCTTTCCGGCTGCCATGCAAGGGCCGCTTCCACCGTGGGGTACTCCACCTCGGCATACCAGAACTCGGTGGGCTGGCCTTCGTCCACATGGTTCACTTCCAGCACAGAACCGTCCGGCAGGGTGTAGCTGCGGCGCAGCTTCGGGATGAGAGGTTTGCCGATGATCTTGTGTTCCAGATCCTCAAACAGCGCTTTGTCGATGCTGCGCTCGATCTCCTCGCGGGCAAGGCCGCCCCCGGATTTGAAGCAGAGGATGTAGTCCGTTCTGCCGCCAGTGAGGGCTTCTTCCCGGATGCGCACGGTGGGCCGCACGCTGATATAGCCCTGCCGCATGGCAAATTCCTCTCTGAGGGGCAGCCCCTCCGGCCAGCCCTTCACCATCCATTTGCGTTCGATTTCCATAATGCATCCCTCTTTCATGCGGATTTTGGGCATTTCTTATTTATAATAACATGATTTTGTGCTATTATAAAGAGTAGATTTTTACTCCTTCTGTCTGCAAACGCGGGACGAAGGGAGTTCGTTCATGATAAGGAGAACCATATGAAAGAACGCGCTTACCCTGTGTATACCGTCAACAAACACGCCGAGGGCCTGCTGGTGGGCGGGCATCCATGGGTGTACGAGAACGACATCCTCAATTCCCCGGAAAATGAGCCGGAAAACGGCACTCTGGCCGATGTGGTCAGCACCAAAGGTTCCTATCTTGGCACCGGCTTCGTTTCGCTCAAGAGCAAGATCCGCGTGCGGCTGATCTCCCGCAACGCCAATGACACCTTTGATGCAGCCTTCTGGCGCCGCCGGGTGGAATATGCATGGAGCTACCGCAAAACCGTGCTGGAACCCGCAGACCTTTCTGCCTGCCGCGTCATTTTTGGCGAGGCCGACCAGTTCCCCGGGCTGACTGTGGACCGGTTCAGCAACATCCTCGTCACCCAGACCCTGAGCGTAGGCATGGAAAAGCTCAAACCCATCCTCTTCCCCATTCTGGCAGAAGTCCTGCGTGCCGACGGCCAGACCATCGATGGCATCTACGAGCGCAACGATGAGGCTCTGCGTGCCAAGGAAGGTCTTGAGCAGAACAAAGGCTGGTTTGAGCTGCCCGGTGAGACTCATCCGGCAAGCACCCAGACCGAGATCTGCGAGAACGGCGTTTACTACCATGTGGACTTCGAGAATGGGCAGAAGACCGGCTTCTTCCTTGACCAGAAGTACAACCGCCGGGCTGTGGCACGTCTTGCCGCAGGCCACACCGTGCTGGACTGCTTTACCCACACCGGCAGCTTTGCGCTGAACGCCGCTGCGGGCGGCGCTGCCCGTGTGACCGCCGCCGACATCAGCGCCGAGGCCATTGCCATGGCGCAGCGCAATGCCCAGCGCAACGGTCTGACCAATATGGACTTTTTGTGCGAGGACACCTTTGAGCTGCTGCCGAGGCTGGAAAAAGAGGGGCACCCCTACGATTTTATCATTCTGGACCCGCCTGCCTTTACCAAGGCGCGCCGCACCGTAGAAAACGCCATGCGCGGCTACAAGGAGATCAACTACCGTGCCATGAAGCTGCTGCCCCGCGGCGGCTATCTGGCAACTGCCAGCTGCTCCCACTTTGCCACCGAGGAGCTGTTCATCAAGATGCTGCGTGCAGCGGCAAAGGATGCGCACCGCCAGCTGCGGCAGATCGAAGTGAAGCAGCAGGCTCCGGATCACCCGATCCTGTGGGGCGTGCCGGAAACGAATTATCTGAAGTTCTTCCTCTTTCAGGTGATTTGACAATTTGAATGCCCTCCGTTTCACTCTGGGCATCTTCAGCGGAAATTTTATTTTTAATGTTTGAGCTTCCGGAAAATCCGCGGATTTTCCGGAAGCTCTTTTTCACGAAGCGGGGCCGTAGCGGACAATGGCACCGTATATTAAAAACACATTTTCACCAGAAGGGACCCCATCGGGTAAATGCATCTTTTTGCTGCGCTGCCTGAACCCTCTCAGTCAAAGCCTGACGGCTTTGCCAGCTCCCCCGAGGGGGGGAGCTTTATGAGCAGGGACGGAAAACAACAATCTTTTCCGATGATGAATAAACTTACCCGGCAGCTGGATAAAAGCTCGCCCTTCGGGAGAGCTGGCATTGCGCAAGCAATGACTGAGAGGGTTTTTCCCATCGGGCGGAGAGGGTTCGTTCTCTTAAAAAGTCATACCAAGTGCGGATGCTCCAAAAATGCCGGAAGCTGCTTGTGCAGAATCGTCAGATTTGTCAATTGCCTTTTTGCCCGGCAGCGGCTATAATCAAATCATAGACAGCAACGGCGCTGTGGGTCACCTCCTGACTCGCAGCGCTGTTTTTGTTAAGAAGCTTTCGTTCTTCTGGGTACGGCATTGCGGCAGACCAGAATGCAGACGAAAGGGTAAGAAAAATAAGATCAAGTAAGGAGTAGGATTTATGGCAGCGAATGTTATGGAAATCTACGGCAGCAAGGTCTTTAACGAACATGTGATGAAGGAGCGCCTGCCGAGCGCAACCTATAAGAGCCTGAAGAACACTCTGCACAAGGGTGCTCCGCTGGACATCGAGGTGGCAAACGTTGTGGCCAGCGTGATGAAGCGCTGGGCCATGGAGCTGGGTGCCACCCACTACACCCACTGGTTCCAGCCGCTGACCGGCATCACCAGTGAGAAGCACGATGGCTTTGTTTCCCCTGTGGGCGACGGCACCGCCATCATGGAGTTCTCCGGCAAGGAGCTGGTGCGCGGCGAGCCCGATGCATCTTCCTTCCCCTCCGGCGGTCTGCGCGCCACCTGCGAGGCCCGCGGCTACACTGCATGGGACCCCACCAGCTACGCATTCGTGAAGGATGATGTGCTGTGCATCCCCACCGCATTCGTCAGCTACACCGGCGAGGCTCTGGATAAGAAGACCCCCCTGCTGCGTTCCATGAACGCACTGTCCAATCAGGCGATCCGCATCCTGAAGCTGTTCGGCAAGGATGTGGATTACGTCTCCACCACCGTCGGCCCCGAGCAGGAGTACTTCCTTATTAAGAAGGAGGATTACGAAGCCCGTCAGGATCTGATCCTCACCGGCCGCACCCTGTTCGGTGCTCCCTCTGCCAAGGGTCAGGAGCTGGAAGAGCACTACTTCGGTGTCATTCGTCCCGAGGTCTCCGAGTTCATGAAGGAACTGGACGAGGAGCTGTGGAAGCTGGGCGTACCTGCCAAGACCAAGCACAACGAGGTAGCCCCCTGCCAGCATGAGCTGGCCCCCATCTACGATACCACCAATGTGGCCATCGATCACAACCTGCTGACCATGGAGATGATGAAGAAGATCGCTCCCAAGTACGGTCTGGTCTGCCTGCAGCATGAAAAGCCCTTTGAGGGGGTCAACGGCAGCGGCAAGCACAACAACTGGTCCCTGTCCACCACCGAGGAGAACCTGCTGGATCCCGGTGACACCCCCATGGAGAACCTGCAGTTCCTGGTGTTCCTGGCCGCAGTCATCAAGGCTGTGGACGAGTACGCCGACCTGCTGCGGACCTCTGTGGCCACTCCCGGCAACGATCACCGTCTGGGTGCAAACGAGGCACCTCCGGCCATCATCTCCATCTTTGTGGGCGAGGAGCTGGAGGCTGTCATCGATGCTATCGCCTCCGATTCTCCCTACGCCGGCCCCACCAAGATGAAGATGGACCTGGGTGTGGACGTGCTGCCCAAGTTCAGCAAGGACACCACCGACCGCAACCGCACCTCCCCCTTTGCCTTTACCGGCAACAAGTTCGAGTTCCGGATGCCCGGTTCTTCTCAGAACCTCAGCGACTGCGATACCATCCTGAACACCGCTGTGGCCAAGGAGCTGAAGGGCTACGCCGACGAGCTGGAAGGTGCTGAGGACTTTACCAGTGCCGCCATCGCTTTGGTCAAGCGCACCATCCGGGACCACCGCCGGGTCATCTTCAACGGCAACGGCTACACCGCCGAGTGGGAGGCCGAGGCTGCCAAGCGTGGCCTGCCCAACATGAAGAACACTCCTGCTGCCCTGCCGGCCCTCATCGACCCCAAGAACATCGCCCTGATGGAAGAGTTCGGGGTGCTGACCAAGGTGGAGATGCACAGCCGCTACGAGGTGGAGCTGGAGCACTACTCCAAGGTCATCAACATCGAGGCCCTGACCATGCTGGAGATGGCCCGCAAGCAGCTGCTGCCTGCCGTCAACTCCTACATGAGCGAGGTTGCCAACACCGCCGCCTCCAAGCTGGCCGTCAGCGAGAACATCAGCGTGCGCAGTGAGACCAAGACCCTGACCAAGCTCTCTGCCGATGCCGATGCTATGAGCGACGCCGTCGATACCCTGCAGGATGCAGTGGATGCTTCCAAGGCATTGCCCACCGAGGCAGAAAAGGCCGTTGCTTTCCACGACAACGTGCTGCCTGCAATGGATGCTCTGCGTGCCGCTGCGGACGACGCCGAGACCATCTGCGGTGAGGATTATTGGCCTCTGCCCAGCTACAGCAAGATGCTCTACTACGTCTGATCTTTCATCAGCGTAACAGCAGAATAGCATCCGTAGGCTGCGGAATTTAAAATTGCCATTCTCCTTTTCCTATTTCTTACACCAGCCTAAAGACCTGCTCCCATTTTGAGGGCAGGCCTTTAGGCGTTTTATTTGAAAGGGAAACCATTATGAGCTATTCGACCCAACAGGACATCCTTGATTTTGTGGAGGACAACAACGTCAAATTTGTGCGCTTTGCCTTCTGCGATATCTTTGGCACTCAGAAGAACATTGCCGTGCTGGCAAACGATCTGCCCAAAGCTCTGGAAGACGGTGTCTGCTTCGACGGCAGTTCTATTGCCGGCTTCATGAAGGTGGAGGAAAGCGACCTTGTGCTGCGGCCGGATCTGTCCACCGTGACTATCCTTCCCTGGCGCCCTACCGAGGGCCGGGTGATGCAGTTCTTCTGTGATGTGGAAAAGCCGGACGGCCAGCCCTTTGGCGGCAACTGCCGCGGCTTTCTGCGCAGCGTGAACCGCAAATTCAAAAAGCTGGGCATCACCTGCAATGTGGGCGCAGAGTGTGAGTTTTACCTGTTCGAGAATGATGACCGGGGCCGCCCCACCCGTATCCCCATCGACTTTGGCGGCTACTTTGACGTGGCCCCGCTGGACGCAGGCGAGAACCTCCGCCGGGACATCTGCCTGACCATGGAGCAGATGGGCATGAGCCCTCAGCACAGCCATCACGAAAGCGGCAACGGCCAGAACGAGATCGACTGCCACCACGCAGGCCCCCTCAAGACCGCCGACAACGTGATGATGTTCAAGCAGATCGTGCGCGCCATTGCCACCCGCAGCGGCATCCACGCAAGCTTCCTTCCCAAGCCCCTGCCGGATCAGGCGGGCAGCGGCCTGCACATCAACCTGTCCCTTTACATGGATGGCCGCAACCTGTTTGAGGGCGACATTGCCCCGGACAGCATTGCAGGCAGCTTTATGGCCGGTGTGCTGGCCCACAGCCGGGAGCTGACCGCGTTCACCAACCCTCTGCCCAACAGCTATCAGCGCTTTGGCTGCGATGAAGCGCCCCGCTATGTGAGCTGGAGCCGCCAGAACCGCAGCCAGCTGGTGCGCATCCCGCAGGTGAAGGGCGACAACTGCCGCATGGAACTGCGCAGCCCGGACCCTGCCTGCAACCCCTATCTGGCTATTGGTCTGGTGCTGGCTGCCGGATTGGACGGCATTGAGAACCGCATGGTGCTTTCTGCCCCCGTGAACAAGAATCTGTTCGACTCCTCCATGGCTGAGGGGCTCGGTCTTGAGACCCTGCCCGCCAGTCTGGAAGAGGCCGTACAGGCCGCGGAGGAGAGCGAATTTTTGCGCAGAGTGCTGCCCGAGCAGCTTGCCACCCGGTACTTCACCGAGGAGCTCAAGCGCTGTGAAGCACTGAAACATGCGTCCGACCCTGCTGAATACGAGCGCACCCATTACTTCAACGCCATCTGACCCCTGCAAAAAAGAGTGTGTAGGAGAAAGGAGCGAAGGAAATGGGACGTGCACTGATCGTAAGTGCCGGTGCAAGCTCCAACGAGTATATCGCTGCACGGCTGACCGAAATGGGCTACAGCCGCCCGGTGATCATTCCCAGCGGAGCCGAAGCACGGCGTCGCATGACGGAATCGGATTTTGAGCTGATCGTAGTCAACTCTCCCCTGCCCGATGAATTCGGGCATGAGGTGTGCATCAATGCTGTGGAAAAAACAGATGCCGGCGTTGTGTTTCTGGTCAAAGCCGCACAGGCTGAGCAGCTGCTGGGCCCTTTGAGCGAGCAGGGGGTATTGCTGCTGTCAAAGCCCTTCAGCACTGCCCTTTTCGTGCAGGCCATGCACATGGCAGCGGCCGGCAATCACCGGCTGCTGCGTGCCCGGCAGGAGAACGCCCGCTTACAGGAAAAGATCGCACAGGTGCGGCTGGTCAGCCGTGCAAAGTGCTGCCTTGTGGAGCACGAGCACATGACCGAAGCCGAAGCACACCGCTACATAGAAAAGCAGGCCATGGATACCCGTCGTGACCGCACAGAAATTGCACAGGAAGTCCTTGAAAATTATGAGGACATGGGTGTATAATATTGGATTGGGAAAAGTATCCTTGCTTTCACCGGCTCATTTTTGGAGAGGCAGAGAGCAAGACCGTTTGCCTGAAAGAATTTACAAAGGTTTACAAGGGAAAGAATTCAGAAAAGCAAAAATAGAGGAGGAAATTCTATGGCAGAGAAACAAACCAAATTCATCTTTGTCACCGGCGGTGTCGTATCCGGTCTGGGCAAGGGCATCACGGCCGCATCGCTGGGCCGTTTGCTCAAGTGCCGCGGTCTGAAGGTGGCCAGCCAGAAGCTGGACCCCTATGTGAACGTAGACCCGGGTACCATGAGCCCGCTGCAGCATGGCGAAGTGTTCGTGACGGATGACGGTACCGAGACCGATCTGGATCTGGGCCACTACGAGCGCTTCATCGACGAGAACCTGAACAAATACTCCAACCTGACCACCGGCAAGGTGTACTGGAACGTGCTGAACAAGGAACGTCAGGGTGCATACCTGGGCCAGACCGTGCAGATCATCCCCCACATCACCAACGAGATCAAGAGTTATATCTACAATCTGGCTTCCTCCACCGAGGCTGATGTGGTCATTACCGAGATTGGCGGCACGACCGGTGATATCGAAAGTCAGCCCTTCCTCGAGGCCATCCGTCAGGTGGGTCTGGAGCAGGGCCGTGACAACTGCTGCTACATCCATGTGGTGCTGGTGCCCTACATTTCCGGCTCGGACGAATACAAATCCAAGCCCGCACAGCACTCTGTGAAAGAGCTGCAGGGCATGGGTGTGAACCCCGACATTATCATCCTGCGTGCGGACGGCAGCGTGGGCGGCGATATCCGCCGCAAGATCAGCACCTTCTGCAATGTGAAGCCTGAGTGCGTGATCGAGAACCTGACCATGCCCAGCCTGTACCAGTGCCCGCTGATGCTGCACACCGGTGGTCTGGACGACGTCGTGGTGAAGAAACTCAAGCTGGACGTTCCTCCTGCCGACCTGACCGAGTGGAAGCAGGTGGTGTCCCGCATTGCCACCCGCAGCAAGACCTGCAGCATTGCACTGGTGGGCAAGTACGTCAAGCTGCACGACGCTTACCTCTCCGTGATGGAGAGCCTGTATCACGCCGGTTTTGAGAACGACAGTCAGGTAGAGATCCGCTGGGTGGAGAGCGAGGACCTGACCGATCAGGCCGCCTGCCGGGAGGCCTTTGCAGATGTGGACGGCATCATCGTGCCGGGCGGTTTCGGCGACCGCGGCATTGAGGGCATGATCCAGGCTGCACAGTATGCCCGCGAGAACCATGTTCCCTACTTCGGCATCTGCCTTGGCATGCAGATCATGGTAATGGAGTTTGCCCGGGGCGTTCTGGGCTACAAGGACGCCAATTCCAGCGAATTCACCCCGGACGGCAAGCACAATGTGATCGCGCTGATGGCCGACCAGCAGGGCAACATTCCCAAAGGCGGCACCATGCGTCTGGGTAAATATCCCTGCAAGGTTGCACCCGGCACCAAGATGGCCGAATGCTACGGCGAGGCCGAGATCTGGGAGCGCCACCGCCACCGCTACGAGTTCAACAACGAATTCCGTCAGGAAATGCAGGATGCCGGTCTTGTCATTTCCGGCACCAGCCCGGACGGTCGTCTGGTGGAGACTGTGGAGCTGCCCGGCCGTGACTTCCATTTGGGCGCACAGTTCCATCCGGAGTTCAAGAGCCGTCCCAACCGCGCTCACCCGCTGTTCAAGGCCTTTATCGCTGCTGCGCTCAAGTTTCGCGCCAGTGAGCAGCGCAGCCTGCTGCACATGTAAAGTCTCCAATAAATGAGGGTCGCTGCGGCAAAACAGCCCCTCAAGAATACACCGCACAAAACCCGGAACCCTTTCAAAGTCAAATGACTCAGAGGGCCCCGGGTTTCTTTTGGTTTTATAATAAATACTTTAGTCGAGAAAAGATTCAGACCTCATCCTTGAAAAGAGCTGGAAATACCCCAATAAGCAGCAAGAGCTCGTTTCTCGGCTGGAGGAACTGGCAGGCGTACAGACCGGAAACGATCACTCAAATTTGATGTCACTCGGCCAACTTGAAATAGAATGATGTCACAAGCCACATTTTGATGTCATGATGTCACAAAAGCCCCGGAAAGTTTCGATTTCTCGTTGCTTTCCGGGGCTTTCAAATTATTCTTCGATAATAAACCGTGCTACCAGTTCTCTGTACATCCAGCAAGTGTTTTTGAAGCGGATGATGTCAAAGTGATGTCATTTTTACAAGATTCATCGTTTTTTTAAACGTGGGCACGATATATTTTCTCGTATTTCATTATTCGAGCTCGATCGTCGCCGGCGGTTTGCCGGTGCAATCGTAGAACACGCGGTTCACATACTTGACTTCATTGACGATGCGGCTAGTGACAGTGCCCAGAACGTCCCAAGGCATATTGTAGCTCTCGGCCGTCATAAAGTCGGTGGTGGTCACAGCACGCAGCGCCACAGCGTAATCATAGGTGCGCTCGTCGCCCATGACGCCCACACTGTGCATGTTGGTCAAGGCTGCATAGTACTGGCTGATTTCCTTATCCAGACCAGCCTTTGCGATCTCTTCACGCCAGATGGCATCGGCGTCCTGCACGATAGCCACCTTCTCCGGGGTCACCTCACCGATGATGCGGATGCCAAGACCCGGGCCGGGGAACGGCTGACGGCTGACCAGATATTCGGGCAGGCCCAGCTCACGGCCGGCCTGACGCACTTCATCCTTGAACAGGTTGCGCAGCGGCTCCACCAGCTCCTTGAAGTCCACGGTGTCGGGCAGACCGCCCACGTTGTGGTGGCTCTTGATAACGGTAGACTCGCCGCCCAGACCGCTCTCGACCACGTCAGGGTAGATCGTACCCTGTGCGAGGAAGTCCACCTTGCCGATCTTCTTGGCCTGCTCTTCAAACACACGGATGAACTCTTCACCAATGATCTTACGCTTGCGTTCCGGCTCCGTGACGCCAGCCAGCTTGCTGAAATAGCGCTCGCGGGCATCTACACAGATAAAGTTGATATCAAAGCCATTGGCATTGCCCGGGCCGAAGACCGCGCAGACCTCTTCCTTCTCGTTCTTACGCAGCAGACCGTGGTCCACGAACACACAGGTCAGCTGTTTGCCGATGGCCTTAGCCAGCATAGCTGCCAGAACGGAGGAATCCACGCCGCCGGACAGGGCGCACAGCACCTTGCCATCGCCGATGCTCTCACGCAGGGCCTTGACATTGTTCTCCACAAAGGAATCCATCTTCCAGTCGCCGGTGCAACCGCAGACGTTGTACACGAAGTTGCGCAGCATCTTTTTGCCTTCCGCAGTGTGCAGCACTTCCGGGTGGAACTGAACTGCGTACAGGCCCTTTTCCTCGTTCTCTGCCGCAGCTACGGGGCAGTTGACCGTGTGGGCTGTGATCTTAAAGCCCGGGGCCGCCTGCTCAATGTAGTCGTTGTGGCTCATCCAGCAGATGGTGGACGGCTGTACATCCGTGAACATTTTACTGTTATTGTCCACGAACACCTCCGTCTTGCCGTACTCACGCTCCGGTGCACGGCAAACATGACCGCCCAGCAGATGCATCATCAGCTGGCTGCCATAACAGATACCCAGCACAGGCACACCCCATGTAAAGATCTCCGGGTCGATCGTGGGAGAATCCTCCAAATAAACGCTGTTGGGGCCACCGGTGAAGATGATGCCCTTGGGGTTCTTTGCCTTGATGACCGACAGATCGGTTTTATAGGAATAGATCTCACAGTAGACATTGTTCTCGCGGACACGGCGCGCGATCAGCTGATTGTACTGGCCGCCAAAATCCAGCACGATAACAGTTTCATGCTGCATGATATTCTCTCCTCCCTTATCCATTCAATGTGTTTCTACAGGTAACTTTAGTATAGCACATCTGCCAAATAAAAGCGACATCATTTGTGAATTTTCCTGTATTTATTTTTTCACCGGATGCCGCAACACCGTTTTCAGTGTCCCCGGTGCAGCACGGCGAGGATCGCTCAGATAAATTTCGTGGTGGAAGCGTGTCTCTGAAAAATCAAGCCTATACCCCTGCTCTACGGCAAAGGCATCCATCTGCGCCAGCGTTCTCGGTTCTTCATCATAAGGGCCGATATGCAGGCACTGAATACAAAGTCCCTCGTCATAGGTCAGGAATTCCGCCTTGGAAAAATCCTTTTTCTTTTTTGCCGTTGCTTCCTGTACGGCCCAATCAAACGCTTCCGGCGTCACGAATTCTGGCAGTCGGATCATGGATGTCCACTCAAATGTTTCTTTATGTGCATAGTCAACGCCATCCACGCCCTTCTGATGCCACAAGCCCTCCAACGGTGGAACCACATATTCAAAATAGCCGTCCATCTTGTGGCTGCCCTTATAGCTCATTTTGATGGTGAAAGCAATGCCGTACAGCACTCCCATAGCCTCCTGATAGGCTCCACCCGGAGCATTCGGGTCGCCCTTGCCGTGCACTGCCACAAAATTCATACGCGGTATCGTAATCAGATGCGGTTTTTTCGGCGGAAGATAAAATTCCCTGTACTCTTTCTTATAATCAAACGGCATTGTTCTTCACCTCTTCCAGAAGTTCTCGCTGTTTCTTTTTGCTAAATCCCCTCAGCACCAGCCGATAGGACTTTTCCAGCATTTCCTTTTTCAGTATACCAGAACAACCTTGTTTTGTAAACAAAGAGTTGTGACATGCCGAAAAAAAATCCCCTGCCCTTACGGACAGAGGATCCAAAGTAAAAAGAGACCTTCCCACTCTCCGGAATGGGAAGGTCTCTCGTAAGTTTAACCTTTAGCCTCAGGAAAGGCGCGAAGGGTCAAAATCACTCAATGATCTTGCCAACAACGCCAGAACCAACGGTACGGCCACCCTCACGGATAGCGAAACGCAGGCCCTCTTCCATAGCAACAGGGGTCAGCAGCTCAACGTGCATCATGACGTTATCGCCGGGCATGCACATCTCAGTGCCTTCGGGCAGAGTGATGATACCGGTCACGTCGGTGGTACGGAAGTAGAACTGAGGACGATAGTTGGAGAAGAACGGAGTATGACGGCCGCCTTCGTCCTTGGTCAGAACGTACACCTGAGACTCGAAGGTCTTGTGGGGGTGCACGGAACCGGGCTTAGCCAGAACCTGACCACGCTCGATCTGGGTACGATCAACACCACGCAGCAGAGCGCCGATGTTATCGCCAGCCTCAGCGAAGTCCAGAGACTTACGGAACATCTCCAGACCGGTGATGGTGGTGCTCAGACGATCGGGCTTGATGCCGACGATTTCCATAGCATCGCCAACCTTAGCAATACCACGCTCAACACGACCGGTTGCAACGGTACCACGGCCAGAAATGGTCATGACGTCCTCGATGGGCATCAGGAAGGGCTTGTCTTCCTCACGATCGGGGTTGGGGATATAGGTGTCAACAGCGTCCATCAGCTCCTTGATGCAAGCATACTCGGGAGCATTGGGATCGGTGGAGGTAGACTCCAGAGCCTTCAGAGCGGAACCACGAATGATCGGGGTATCGTCGCCCGGGAAGTCGTACTCGCTCAGCAGCTCACGGATCTCCATCTCGACCAGATCCAGCAGCTCTTCGTCGTCGACCATATCGCACTTGTTCATGAACACGACGATATAGGGCACGCCGACCTGACGAGCCAGCAGGATGTGCTCACGGGTCTGGGGCATGGGACCATCGGTAGCAGCAACGACCAGAATAGCGCCGTCCATCTGAGCAGCACCAGTGATCATGTTCTTAACGTAGTCAGCATGGCCCGGGCAGTCAACGTGAGCATAGTGACGAGCCTCGGTCTGATACTCAACGTGAGCGGAGTTGATCGTGATACCACGAGCACGCTCCTCAGGAGCCTTATCGATGTTGGCATAGTCCATGAAGTCTGCGTCGCCCTTCAGAGCCAGGTACTTGGTGATAGCGGCGGTCAGAGTGGTCTTGCCGTGGTCAACGTGACCGATGGTGCCGATGTTCACATGCGGCTTAGAACGGTCGAACTTTGCCTTTTCAGCCATTGGAATATCCTCCCTTAATTTAGGTTTTGATATTTGGTTACAACAACCCTGCAAGATGCAGACATTGCATTGCAAGGCTATTCTACTAAATTTGTCCTGTAAAATCAAGTGCTTTTACAGGAAATTTTGCCGGAGTTACACTACCCCGGCAAAATCTTTATCCATTTTTCAGGAATCAGCCCTTGGTGCGGCCAGCAATGATCTGGTCAGCAATGTTCTTGGGCACCGGCTCGTAGTGAGACGGCTCCATGACATACTGGCCACGACCCTGAGTCTTGGAACGCAGGTCGGTAGCGTAGCCGAACATCTGAGCCAGAGGCACAAATGCATTAACACGCTGAGTACCGGCCATAGCCTCCATGCCCTGGATCTGACCACGGCGTGCATTCAGGTCGCCGATAACATCGCCCAGATACTCATCGGGAACGATAACTGCAACCTTCATGATGGGCTCGGTGATGATCGGATCAGCCTTGCGCATAGCATCCTTGAATGCCATAGAACCAGCAATGGAGAAGGCCATTTCAGAGGAGTCGACCTCATGATAAGAACCATCCCACAGGGTGACCTTGACATCAACGACAGGATAACCAGCCAGAACACCGGACTTCATAGCACCCTGGATACCATTGTCGATAGCCGGGATGTATTCTTTCGGGATGGCACCGCCAACGATGGCGTTGACGAACTCGTAACCCTTGCCGGGCTCGTTGGGCTCGATCTTGATCTTAACATGACCGTACTGGCCCTTACCACCGGACTGACGTGCGTACTTGGTCTCCTGGTTGGCCTCTTTGCGGATGGTCTCACGGTAAGCAACCTGGGGTGCACCCACATTTGCTTCAACCTTGAACTCACGCAGCAGACGGTCAACGATGATCTCCAGATGCAGCTCGCCCATACCAGCGATAATGGTCTGACCGGTCTCTTCGTCGGTGTAGGTCTTGAAGGTCGGATCCTCTTCGGCCAGCTTTGCCAGCGCGATGCCCATCTTCTCGTTGCCGGCCTTGGTCTTAGGCTCGATGGCAACGCGGATAACAGGCTCGGGGAACTTCATGGACTCCAGAATGATGGGATGATTCTCATCACACAGAGTGTCACCGGTGGTGGTGTTCTTCAGACCGACAACAGCAGCGATATCACCTGCATAGCAGCAGTCGATATCCTTGCGGTGGTTAGAATGCATCTGCAGGATGCGGCCCATACGCTCCTTGCTGTCCTTCACGGAGTTGTAGACAGTGGTACCTGCCTCAACCTTACCGGAGTAAACACGGAAGTATGCCAGCTTACCAACGAACGGGTCGGTAGCGATCTTGAAGGCCAGAGCTGCGAAGGGAGCGTCGTCGGAAGACGGACGGGTCTCCTGCTCTTCGGTCTCAGGATTCACACCCTTGATGTCCTCGACATCGGTAGGTGCGGGCATATAGTCAACGATAGCGTCCAGCAGCTTCTGCACGCCGCGGTTCTTGTAGGAAGAGCCACAGGTCACAGGCACCAGAGTGTTGGCGATGGTCTCCTTGCGGATCGCAGCCTTCAGCTCGGCACGGGTGATTTCCTCGCCCTCGAGGTACTTCTCCATCAACTCTTCGTCGTTCTCGGCAACAGCCTCGACCAGAATGTTGTGGTACTCCTCGGCCTGCTCACGCATATCCTCGGGGATGGGCTCAGTGCGCATGTCGTTGCCCATGTCGTCGTAGTAGACCTCAGCGTTCATATCGACCAGGTCAACGATACCGCGGAAGGTATCCTCCTGACCGATGGGCAGCTGGATTGCCACGCCGTTTGCGTGCAGACGATCGTGCAGCATCTTGATGCAGCGGAAGAAGTCAGCACCCATGGTATCCATCTTGTTGACGTACACCATGCGGGGGACCTTGTACTCGTCAGCCTGACGCCAGACGGTCTCAGACTGAGGCTCGACACCGCCCTTAGCAGCCAGAACGGTCACAGAACCGTCCAGCACGCGCAGGGAACGCTGGACCTCAACAGTGAAGTCCACGTGGCCCGGAGTGTCGATGATGTTGATGCGGTGACGGTTCTTCTTGAATGCGACCGGATCCTTCTGGGTCTCAGAGTGGCTCCAGTAGCAGGTGGTAGCAGCGGAAGTGATGGTGATACCACGCTCCTGCTCCTGAACCATCCAGTCCATGGTAGCGCCGCCATCATGAACTTCGCCGATCTTATGATTGATGCCGGTGTAGTACAGAATACGCTCGGTAGTCGTAGTCTTACCAGCATCGATATGGGCCATAATGCCGATATTTCTCGTCATCTGAAGAGAAACTTCTCTGGGTGTAGCCATGAAATTAACCTCCTACAGAACAGATCAATAACGGAAATGAGCGAAAGCCTTGTTAGCTTCTGCCATCTTGTGAGTATCCTCACGCTTCTTCACGGCGTTACCAGTGTTGTTGGCAGCATCCATGATTTCAGCAGCCAGACGCTGAGCCATGGTCTTCTCACCACGGCTGCGGCTGTAGGCAGTCAGCCAGCGCAGACCCAGAGTCTCGCGGCGAGCCGGGCTGACTTCCAGAGGAACCTGGTAGTTAGCACCGCCAACGCGGCGGGTCTTGCACTCGAGGCTGGGCATGATGTTCTCCATCGCCTTCTCGAAAGTCTCCAGAGGATCGTTGCCGGTCTTCTCCTGAATCATGGAGAAAGCCTCGTAAACGATCTTCTGAGCGACGCCCTTCTTGCCATCCAGCATAACGCTGTTGACCAGACGAGTGACCATCTTGGAATTGTAAATAGGATCAGCTAAGACATCGCGCTTAGCAATGTTACCTCTTCTAGGCATCTTTCTTCCCTCCTTCACAGAATGATATCATCGGTACTCGAAAGTAATAAAACTCCCGTTGTGTCACAAAGAGCTGACCTTTACATAAACTGTTGCCCTCCGCTTTATCAGCGGACTTGTTATTTATATAATGGAAAGCCGTTTATGGCGGTTGTCCTCAATTACTTCTTTGCAGCACCGGCCTTAGGACGCTTTGCGCCGTACTTGGAGCGGGCCTGATTACGGCCTGCCACACCCTGAGTATCCAGGGTACCACGGATGATGTGGTAACGCACACCGGGCAGGTCCTTAACACGACCGCCACGGATCAGCACGACGGAGTGCTCCTGCAGGTTATGGCCGATACCGGGAATGTAAGAGGTGACCTCGATACCATTCGTGAGGCGGACACGAGCAACCTTACGCAGAGCAGAGTTAGGCTTCTTGGGGGTCATGGTACGAACAGCGGTGCACACGCCACGCTTCTGGGGGCTGCTCAGATCAGAATACTGCTTCTTCTGAGAGTTGTAGGTCTTCTGCAGGGCGGGAGCGGTGCTCTTGGTAGTCAGAACCTCACGGCCTTTGCGTACAAGCTGGTTAAAAGTAGGCATTTTGTTTCTCCTTTCTTAATGATGAGCATCGGACTTTTTCCGACTTTTTTGCCGCACTATCCCCATGAGGGACGCGCAACAGTTATATAATACTCGCTTTACAGGCGGATGTCAACAGTTTTTGCAAAGTTTTTTTCGTTTATTCCAGTTTTTTTCTTTTCGTGTTTTTTCGAGGCAAAACGCTGTTATTTTCTCCCCTGCTTCTCTGTTTTGGACATACAAAAGACCGTTCTGCAGGCGGCTGCCCACAGAACGGTCTGTGCTTTATACTTTCAGGAAGGAGCTTTGCTTACTGTGCAGCAGCTGCCTGTTCGGCAGCGACCTCAGCGTCGCGCTCAGCCTCACGATTCTTCAGATCCTCACGGACTTCCGGCAGACCGGTACCTGCGGGGATCAGCTTACCGATAATGACGTTCTCCTTCAGGCCGGCCAGCGGATCGACCTTGCCCTTGATGGCAGCTTCCGTCAGCACGCGGGTGGTCTCCTGGAAGGATGCGGCAGACAGGAAGGAGTCGTTGGCCAGTGCAGCCTTGGTGATGCCCAGCAGCACCTGCTGATACTCGACCAGCTTCAGGCCCTCTTCACCAGCATCGATGCGCTGCTGCAGATCGGCGTTGATGTTCTCCACTTCCAGACGGCTTGCCAGAGCACCGCCGATCAGGTTGGAAGAACCGGAATCGGTCACACGCACCTTGCGGCACATCTGACGGACGATGACCTCGATATGCTTATCGTTGATTTCCACGCCCTGCAGACGGTAAACCTTCTGGACCTCGTTGATCAGGTAGTTCTGGACATCCTCCAGACCCTTGATCGCCAGAATATCCTGCGGATACAGAACACCTTCACGGGTGATGATGTCGCCCTTCTCCACACGGTCGCCCGGCATCACGCGGGAATGCTGGGTGAACGGGATGGAGTAGCTCTTCACGACCTCAGCACCGGTCTCGTCCTTGCCGGTCACCTTGATGACGACATTCTTCTTGGTATCATCCTGAGAAACGACACCGGAGATCTCGCTCATGATGGCCATGCTCTTGGGACGACGGCTCTCGAACAGCTCCTCGACACGGGGAAGACCCTGTGTGATATCTTCAGCAGATGCGATACCGCCGGTATGGAAGGTACGCATGGTCAGCTGGGTACCGGGCTCACCGATGGACTCTGCGGCGATAACACCGACAGACTCACCCAGACGGACCGGCTCACCGTTTGCCATATCGGAACCATAGCAGCGTGCGCAGACACCGGTCTTTGCACGGCAGGTCAGCAGGCTGCGGATCTTCAGCTTGGTGATGCCGGCTGCCTCGATCTCGTTTGCATCGTACAGGTCGATCATCTTGCCTTCCGGCACGATCACCTTGCCGGTGACGGGGTTGACCACATCGCCCACAGCAAAGCGGCCGATCAGACGCTCACGGAAGCTCTCGATCTTCTCCTTGCCCTCGTGGATCTCGGAGACCCACAGGCCGTCGGTGGTGCCGCAGTCGATCTCGCGGACGATGACATCCTGAGAGACATCGACCATGCGGCGGGTCAGGTAGCCGGAGTCAGCGGTACGCAGAGCGGTATCTGCCAGACCCTTACGGGCGCCACGGGCAGAAACGAAATATTCCAGAATATTCAGACCTTCACGGTAGTTGGCGCGAATGGGCATCTCGATGGTGTGACCAGCGGTATTTGCCAGCAGGCCGCGCATGCCGGCCAGCTGCTTGATCTGGTTCATAGAACCACGAGCACCGGAGTCTGCCATCATATAGATCTCGTTGTCCTTGGGC
Organism: Faecalibacterium sp. 3; assembly: GCF_048323735.1. Lineage (NCBI taxonomy): Bacteria > Bacillati > Bacillota > Clostridia > Eubacteriales > Oscillospiraceae > Faecalibacterium > Faecalibacterium sp. 3. The sequence continues at coordinate 1,908,463 of NZ_JBLWFN010000001.1, read as the reverse complement.
AGGTTGTCTGCCAGAGCCTTGGAGACCTTATCAGTGGTAGCCTGCCAGATGGAGATGGTCTGGTTGTAACGCTCGTTGTCGGAGATCAGGCCGCGGTTGAACAGCTTGCCGACCTTGGCGATCTGTTGATCAGCCTCGGCGATCAGCTCCTGCTTCTGCGGCGGGATCACAGCGTCGCACACAGCGACGGAGATTGCAGACAGAGTGGAGTACTTGTAGCCCTGCGCCTTGATGGCGTCCAGCATCTTTGCACACTTGCGGGTGCCGTTGCGGGTCATGCAGCGGGAAATGATGTCGGGCAGGGTCTTCTTGGTCACACGGAAGCTGACCTCGTACTCCAGCCAGTGCTCGGGATCGGTACGGTCGATATAGCCCAGATTCTGAGGAACAGGGTTATTGAAGATGATGCGGCCAACGGTAGCATCCACCAGACCGGTGCGCTCCACGCCATCGATCACCATGGTGCGGCGCACCTTGATGGGTGCGTGCAGGGTGACGATGTGCTCTGCATAAGCCATCAGAGCCTCGTTCTCATCGCGGAACACCTTGCCTGCGCCCTCATCGTTTTCACGAACGGTGGTCAGGTAGTAGCTGCCCAGGATCATATCCTGTGTAGGCACGGTAACAGGTGCGCCGTCAGAAGGCTTCAGCAGGTTGCCGGAAGCCAGCATCAGCATCTTGGCCTCACGGCAGGCATCCTCGCCCAGAGGCAGATGCACTGCCATCTGGTCACCGTCGAAGTCGGCGTTGAATGCGGTACATGCCAGCGGGTGCAGCTTGATGGCACGGCCCTCCACCAGCACCGGGTTGAAGGCCTGAATGCCCAGACGGTGCAGGGTAGGTGCACGGTTCAGCAGAACGGGATGACCCTTGATCACGGTCTCCAGGCTGTCCCAAACCTCAGGCTTTGCGCGCTCCACCATCTTGCGGGCGGACTTGATGTTGTTGGCGATGCCCTTCTCCACCAGATCCTTCATGACAAAGGGCTTGAACAGCTCCAGAGCCATCTCCTTGGGCAGACCGCACTGATCCATCTTCAGCTCAGGGCCGACGACGATAACGGAACGGCCGGAGTAGTCAACACGCTTGCCCAGCAGGTTCTGACGGAAGCGGCCCTGCTTGCCCTTCAGCAGGTCGGACAGGCTCTTCAGAGCACGGTTGTTGGGACCGGTGACGGGACGGCCGCGGCGGCCGTTGTCGATCAGGCTGTCCACTGCTTCCTGCAGCATGCGCTTCTCGTTGCGCACGATGATGTCGGGAGCACCCAGCTCCAGCAGACGGCGCAGACGGTTGTTGCGGTTGATGACGCGGCGGTACAGGTCATTCAGGTCGGAGGTGGCGAAGCGGCCGCCATCCAGCTGGACCATGGGGCGCAGGTCAGGCGGCAGAACAGGCAGTACATCCATGACCATCCACTCGGGACGGTTGCCGGAAATGCGGAATGCCTCCACGACCTCCAGACGCTTGAGGATACGCACGCGCTTCTGACCGGAGGACTTTTCCACCTCAGCGGTCAGCTCTGCGCTCAGCTGATCCAGATCGATCTCCTTCAGCAGATCCTGAATAGCCTCGGCACCCATAGCAGCCTCGAACTCATCACCGTAGTGGTCGCGCATTTCGCGGTACTCGCTCTCGGTGAGCAGCTGCTTCTTTTCCAGACGGGTAGCGCCCGGATCGGTGACGATATAGCTTGCAAAGTACAGGACCTTCTCCAGCAGGCGGGGGCTGATGTCCAGCATCAGGCCGATGCGGCTGGGGATGCCCTTGAAGTACCAGATATGGCTCACGGGAGCGGCCAGCTCGATGTGGCCCATGCGCTCACGGCGGACCTTGGCCTTGGTGACCTCAACGCCGCAGCGGTCGCAGATCTTGCCCTTGTAGCGGATACGCTTATACTTGCCGCAGTGGCACTCCCAGTCCTTGGTAGGTCCAAAAATGCGCTCGCAGTACAGGCCGTCGCGCTCCGGCTTCAGGGTACGGTAGTTGATGGTTTCAGGCTTTTTGACCTCGCCGTAGCTCCAGTTGCGGATCTGCTCCGGGGAGGCAAGGCCGATTTTGATCGAATCGAAAACGTTGTTTTCCATGAAACGAACCCTTCCTTAATCTCTTGTTGTCTCGATGATACAGGCGGCTTTCTTATTCAGAGCACAAGTCTCTCCCCTGCCGCAGCACGCGGTCAGGGGCAGCAGACCTGTGTTTTTGTTCTGATCAGAAATCTACTTCGTCGGAAGAAGCGGGAGCCTCGCTGCCAGAGTTATCGTCCTCCAGCACGGAAGGATCATCGAAGCCAGCATCGGCGTCCTTAATATTGTAATCGTTGAGCAGTTCGCTCTCCTGCACGACGTTCTCAGTGCCAGCCACATCACGCATGTCAAAGCCGGTCTCTTCATCGTCGAAGTTCTGGCGCATGTCGATCTCGTTGCCTTCCTTATCCTGCACGACAACGTCCATACCCAGAGACTGCAGTTCCTTGAGCATAACACGGAAGGACTCGGGGATGCCGGGCTGCGGGATGGGCTCGCCCTTGACGATGGCCTCGTAGGTCTTGACACGGCCCTCCACGTCGTCGGACTTGACGGTCAGGATCTCCTGCAGGGTGTATGCAGCGCCGTAAGCTTCCAGTGCCCAGACTTCCATCTCGCCGAAGCGCTGGCCGCCGAACTGGGCCTTGCCGCCCAGAGGCTGCTGAGTGACCAGAGAGTAGGGGCCGGTGGAACGTGCATGGATCTTATCATCGACCAGGTGATGCAGCTTCAGGTAGTACATATAACCGACGGTAACGCGGTTATCGAACTTCTCACCGGTGCGGCCGTCATAAACGGTGGTCTTGCCATCGCGGTCCAGCTCGATCTTGGAGAAGTCGATGATGTGGCCCTTCTCGCCCATGATCTTGGGGAGCTTGGTGGGATATGCAGGAGCATTCTCACCGTGCCACATCTCGCGGGCGGTATCAAAGGTATCGCCGATGTCGTTCTCACGAGCGGAATCGAAGACGGGAGTCATGACCTTGATGCCGCATGCCTTGGCAGCGTAGCCCAGGTTGACTTCCAGCACCTGACCGATGTTCATACGGGAAGGCACGCCCAGGGGGTTCAGCACGATGTCCAGCGGGGTGCCATCGGGCAGGTAGGGCATGTCCTCCTGCGGCAGAATACGGGAAACGACACCCTTGTTGCCGTGACGGCCTGCCATCTTATCGCCGACGCTGATCTTGCGCTTCTGGGCGATATAGCAGCGGACGACCTCGCGCACGCCGGGCTGCAGCTCGTCGCTGTTCTCCGGGGTGAACACCTTGACGTCCACGATGATGCCATATGCGCCGTGGGGCACACGCAGAGAGGTATCGCGCACTTCGCGGGCCTTCTCGCCGAAGATGGCGCGCAGCAGGCGCTCCTCAGCGGTCAGCTCGGTCTCGCCCTTCGGGGTGACCTTACCAACCAGAATGTCGCCGCTCTTGACCTCGGCACCGATGCGGATGATACCGCGCTCGTCCAGATCCTTCAGCGCATCCTCAGAGACGTTGGGGATATCACGGGTGATCTCCTCAGGTCCCAGCTTGGTGTCGCGGCTCTCGGTCTCGTACTCTTCAATATGAATGGAGGTGTACACGTCCTCGCGCACGATCTTCTCGTTCAGCAGAACGGCGTCCTCGTAGTTGTAGCCTTCCCAAGTCATGAAGCCGATCAGAGCGTTCTTGCCCAGAGAGATCTCGCCGTTGCGCATTGCAGGGCCGTCGGCCAGCACCTGACCGGCCTTGACGCTCTCGCCGACCTCGACGATGGGACGCTGATTGATGCAGGTGCCTGCATTGGAGCGTGCGAACTTGATTAGAGGATAGTCCTCCAGCTCGCCCTTGTTGTTGCGCACAACAACATGGTCGGCATCCATCTTCTCAACGATACCGTCGTTCTTTGCCAGAACAGCAGTGCCGGAGTCGGTAGCTGCCTTGTATTCCATACCGGTAGCAACGATGGGCTGCTGGGTGACCATCAGAGGCACTGCCTGACGCTGCATGTTGGAGCCCATCAGAGCACGGTTACAGTCATCGTTCTCCAGGAAGGGGATACATGCGGTAGCAACAGAGACCATCATTCGCGGAGAAACGTCCATGTAATCGACCTTCTCTGCGTCGATTTCCAGGATCTCATCGCGGCGGCGGGCAGAAACGCGGGGACGCACGAAGTGCTTGCCCTCATCCAGCGGCTCGTTGGCCTGTGCCACAACGTACTCGTCCTCAACGTCAGCGGTCATATACTCCACTTCATCGGTGACGACCTGCTCGAGCAGGCGGCCATTCTCGTCGTAGGTCTTTTTGACCTTGCGGTACGGAGCTTCCACGAAGCCATACTCGTTGATCTTTGCGTAGGATGCCAGATAGGAGATCAGACCGATGTTGGGGCCTTCAGGGGTCTCGATGGGGCACATACGGCCGTAGTGGCTGTAGTGAACGTCGCGGACCTCGAAACCTGCGCGGTCACGGCTCAGACCGCCGGGGCCCAGAGCAGACAGACGGCGCTTGTGGGTCAGCTCAGCCAGCGGGTTGTTCTGATCCATGAACTGGGACAGCGGAGAAGAACCGAAGAACTCCTTGATGGCTGCCACCACCGGACGGATGTTGATGAGGGCCTGCGGAGTGATCACGCTCTGATCCTGACTCTGCAGGGTCATGCGCTCACGGATGACGCGCTCCATGCGGGAGAAGCCGATGCGGAACTGGTTCTGCAGCAGCTCACCCACGCTGCGGATGCGGCGGTTGCCCAGATGGTCGATATCATCGGTGGTGCCAATGTTGTGGCCCAGACCGTTCAGGTAGTTGATGGAAGCCAGAATATCGGCGACCGTAACGGTGCGGCCGATCAGCTGGTCGTGGTTGCGGCGCAGCATCTCCTTCTGCTCTTCCACATCAGAGGTGGTGTCCAGGATCTTCTTGATCTCGTCAAAGGAGCAGCGCTCGTTGATGCCGCACTCCTTCACGTCAAAGGAGAAGAAGCCCTGTGCATCCACACAGCCATTGGTGATGACCTTGATCTTCCGGCTCTCTTCCTTCATGGGATCGTCGAGCTTCAGCTCGACCAGATTCACACCGGCGTTGTCAGCCTTCTCGGCCAGCTCGCGGGTGATTTTGGCACCGGCCTCGATCAGGATCTCGCCGGTGAGCGGAGCAACCACATTCTCAGCAGCCACCTGACCGGTGATGCGGCGGGCCAGAGACAGCTTCTTGTTCATCTTATAACGGCCGAAACGAGACAGGTCGTAGCGGCGCGGGTCGAAGAACAGCATGTTGATCTGGCTGGTAGCGGACTCCACCGTGGGAGGCTCGCCGGGGCGCAGCTTGCGGTAGACTTCCAGCAGGCCCTCTTCCTGATTCTTGGTGGTATCCTTCTCCAGAGTAGCGAGGATGCGCTCATCGTCGCCAAAGAAGTTCAGGATGTCCTCATTGGTGGACAGGCCCAGTGCACGGCACAGCACCGTGACCGGCAGCTTGCGGTTCTTATCGATACGGACATAGAACACATCGGAAGCATCGGTCTCGTACTCCAGCCATGCACCGCGGTTGGGGTTCATGGTTGCGCTGTACAGGTCGTTGCCCACCTTATCCTTGGCATCGCCGTAGAACACGCCGGGAGAGCGGACCAGCTGGCTGACGATAGCACGCTCTGCACCGTTGATCACAAAGGTGCCGGCATCGGTCATCAGCGGGAAATCGCCCATGAAGATCTCCTGATCCTTCACTTCACCGGTTTCCTTGTTCAGCAGACGGGCGGTGACGCGCAGGGGTGCTGCATAGGTCACGTCGCGCTCCTTGCACTCCTTGATGCTGTACTTCGGCTCCTTATCCAGACGGAAGTCCACAAAGCTCAGTGCCAGATTGCCGGTGTAGTCCTCAATGGTGCCGATATCGTGGAAGACCTCTTTCAGGCCCTCGTCCAGGAACCACTGATAAGAGTTCTTCTGGACCTCGATCAGGTTCGGCATACTGATGACTTCGTCGATGTGGGAGAAGCTCATGCGCTCGGTTTTGCCGAGCTTTACGGGCTTGACTTTCATCATAAAATCAACCACTCCTTACTTTTATACTCTACGGGATGTCGTATACACGGGTCAAATTTGAGCAGACACACATAATTCGACCCGCGTCGAAGGGAGCCTTTCGGCGTTTTTCACAAACTTTCCGGTTCGACCCATCCAGCCGCTGCCTCTGTGTTCCCTTTTTTGGCGCACTAGTCCATTATGTGATACTAATACAGTATAAACTCTAAAAGTCTTGTTGTCAAGCCATTTTTCAGATTTTTGCCAAAATAAATTTATTTTTCTTTCAATTCCGGCACGCCCGGCAGCGTGTTGCTTTTTACCGTTTTGGGTCTTGATTTTTTTATTTTGCACGTTCCTGTTCATAATCCCCTTGTGCAATTTGTCTATCTTTGCTCTTGTGTTTTGGAGTATTACTTCTACAGTCGGATCTGTCCGTTTTCCTTCGCGGCCCTTTATTCGTGAAAAAGCAGCTCAGAAAAGCCCGCAGGCTTTTCTGAGCTGCAAATATAAAAAATAATGTTTCCTCTAATATTGCCAGAGCGCACGCGGCGGCAATTATAACCGTTTACTCATCCAAGTAATCCCGCAGGCGTTTTGCCCTGCTGGGGTGCCGCAGCTTGCGCAGGGCCTTGGCTTCGATCTGCCGCACCCGCTCCCGCGTCACATTGAACTCTTTGCCCAATTCTTCCAGTGTGCGGGCCCGGCCATCCTCCAGCCCGAACCGCAGTGCGATCACCCGCTCTTCCCGGGGCGTCAGGCTCTTGAGCACGCTGAACAGCTCCCGGCGCAGCAGCTGCCGCCCGGCTTCATCCACCGGGACGCCCGCTTCCTCGTCCTGAATAAAATCCTCAAGGTGGGCGTCCTCTTCTTCACCCACCGGTGTTTCCAGGCTGATGGGGTCCTGTGCCAGCTGCAAAAGCTCCCGCACCCGGGCAGGCTCCATATCCAGCCGCACGGCGATCTCCTCCACCGTAGGCTCCCGGCCATTTTTGCGCAGCAGGTCGCCAGCCGTCTTTTTGACCCGGTTGATGCTCTCCACCAGATGCACCGGGATGCGGATCGTTCTCCCCTGATCCGCAATGGCCCGTGTGATGGACTGCCGGATCCACCATGTGGCATAGGTGGAGAACTTGAAGCCCCGTTCCGGCTCAAATTTTTCTGCAGCCTTCATCAGCCCCAGATTGCCCTCCTGGATCAGATCAAGAAACGGCAGTCCCCGCCCGGCGTAGCGTTTTGCCACCGACACCACCAGCCGCAGATTTGCTTCGCTCAGGTGACGGCGGGCATCCTCGTCTCCGGCCTGCGCCGCACGGGCAAGCTCCGTTTCCTGTTCTGCCGTCAGCAGCGGCACCTGGCCGATCTCCTTCAGATAGGTCTTTACCGGGTCATCCAGTGCCACGCCTTCGGCCGAAAGCTCGTGCTCCAGCCTGCCGATCTGCGTTTCGTCCAGTGCAGGCAGCTCGGTTTCTTCTTCGGCCAGATGTACGCCGCGGGTCTCCAATGCAGCATACAGCTCATCCAGCTGTGCCACATCGTAATCCTTCTCGTCCATAGCACGGCTGATCTGTTCCGGCGTCACAGTGTGACGCCGGGCATGAGAGGCCAGCTCCCGGGCCAATTCCTCCGTTTGCGACAATTTCTGCATGATTCCTGCTCCTTTCCGCTCCTGCTCCAGCCGGAGGGAAAAGCAGCGGTCTCATTCTTCTACAGGAACGCTTCCCTGCTTTTTTTCGCGCATCGACTGGAGGTAATCACTCAGTTCCTCATTGGACATATGCGCCGCCTTGCCTGCCACGGGCATCCCCCGGGCAATGCGGTCCAGATACAGCCGGATATCGTCCGGCGTGCAATTCACTTCGCTGTATTGTGCCGCAAAACGGCTCAGCTCATTCAGCGCTTCTTCACTGACATAGGCCCGCAGCGTGGTCAGGTTGATCTCAATGCCTTCCCGGCTGCAGCGAAGCATGGCTTCGTACAGCTCCTTTTGCTGGGGCTGGATGAACTGCTCCGGCAACAGCTCCTTCTCTGCCAGCTTCAGATACTGCGGCTCCCGCAGGATCGCTGCCAGCAGCCGCTGCTGTGCACTTGCGATCCCCAGCGCCTGACTGCCGCCCGCACTGTAGGGCAGCTTGATCTGGTTCATTTCGCCGGACTTGAGCACCTGCTGCCGTTTCTCCCAGCGGCGCCTGTTTCCGGCCTTTTTCACTGCCGTTTCCAGCTGGGTCATAATGGCTGTTTTGGAGATATTGGTCTCCTCTGCCAGACGGCCCGCATACACCTCCTGCTCGGTAGGGTTGGAGCGCTCTGCCAGCATATTCACAGCTTCCTTGACGTATTCCAGCCGCTGCGCATCCTGTGCCAGATCGTACTGGCTGCGCAGGCGGCCCAGCCGGAAATCCAGTGCATTGCCCACACCGTCCAGCAGCGTCTTGAACCGTTCTGCACCGTACTTCTTGATGTACTCGTCCGGGTCTTTTGCCCCGGGGATCTGCAAAACGCCCACTTTCACCGGGCTGTTGCGGAACAGTTCCAGTGAACGCAGAGTCGCCTTCTGGCCGGCCTCGTCGGAATCGTAGCTCAGAATCACCTCATCTGCATATTCGCTGATGAGCCGCACCTGCTCCGGTGTCAGGGCCGTGCCGCAGGCGCACACCGCAGTATCGATCCCCGCCTGATGCATACTGATCACGTCCATGTAGCCCTCACACAGCACGAACCGGCGCACTGCACTGCGCTTTGCGATCTGCAATGCAAATACCGTTTCCGATTTGTGGTACACCAGCGTTTCCGGGCTGTTGACATACTTTGGTTTGGAATCGTCCAGCACCCGCCCACCGAATGCGATGATATTGCCCCGCAGGTCAAAGATGGGGGTCATCACCCGCTTCCAGAACAGGCAGTAGATACGGCCGGACTGGCTGCGCTTGAACAGGCCGCTGGCATCCAGCTCTTGCTGGTTGTAGCCCTTATCCCGCAGGTACAGGTACAGGGCCTGTCCGTCATCGGGTGCATAGCCCAGCCCGAACCGTGCAATAGTCTTATCGTCCAGTCCGCGCCGCCGCCAGTAGGCCCGCGCCTGCCGTGCTTCCTCCACGGTGGAGTTCAGACAGGCATGGAAAAAACGCGCAGCCTCCTTGTTCATGGAAAGGATGCGGCTGCGCATCCGGCCCGTCTTGTCGTCCTCCTGCGGTTCGGGCATTCCGGCCCGCGCCGCCAGCAGCTTGACGGCCTCCGGGTAATCGATGCTGTTGATCTTTCTGACAAAGCTGATGGCATCGCCTGCCGCCTGACAGCCAAAGCAGTAGAAGCTCTGGGTGTCCGGGTAGACATAGAAGGAGGGCGTTTTCTCGCTGTGGAAGGGACACAGACCGCCGTACAGCCGCCCTTTGCGCTTGAGCTGCACATAGCTGCCCACCAGCTCTACAATGTCGGTGCGGCGGGTCAGTTCCTCAATGTATTCGTGTGGGATCATGGATCTTTCAAACAACCTTTCAAAGTTTACAACACATGCCATTTCTGCGGCACAAAAATTTCCTCAAAGGTCCGGATGGCAAATTCATCGCTCATGCCGCTGATGTAATCGGTGACGGCACGCTCTCTGCCCTCCTGATAGGCCAGCTGGACATAAAAGTTGGACATCTGATCGATGTGGCTCAGGTAGTACTCATACAGCTCTTCGATCACCTTGCCCACCTTCTGCTCCTCCCGCTTGGCGCTCCGGTCCACATACACCGTAGCGTACATGAAGTCGCGCAACGCGAGGAAAGCCTCGTTTTCCTCTGTGCCCACCTTCACATCGCCTTCGCTGTTGGCCAGAATGCTGTTGATCATTGTGGTGATGCGGGCAGATTTGGTCCTGCCCAGCACAGCCGTGCACTCTTTGGGCAGAATATCCGGGTCCAGCACCCCGGCACGAACGGCATCCTCGATATCATGGTTCACAAAGGCGATCTGGTCGGCCATGCGCACGATGCGTCCCTCCGGCGTTGCCGCCCATGTCCCCTTGGTGTGGGTCACGATGCCGTTGCGCACCTCCCATGTCAGGTTCAGGCCCTTTCCGTCCTTTTCCAGCCTGTCCACCACACGCAGGCTCTGCATATAGTGCTTGAAGCCATCCGGGCAGAGCTTGTTCAACGCCTGCTCACCCGCATGGCCAAAAGGCGTATGCCCCAGATCATGGGCCAGACTGATGGCCTCGGTCAGATCCTCGTTGAGCCGCAGGGCCCGGGCAATGGTACGGGCGATCTGTGAAACCTCCAGCGTATGGGTCAGCCGGGTCCGGTACAGATCTCCTTCCGGTGAGAGAAATACCTGCGTTTTCTGCTTGAGGCGGCGGAAGGCCTTGCAGTGCAGCACCCGGTCGCGGTCGCGCTGGAACACCGGCCTGATCGGGTCCTGTTCCTCCTGCACCATCCTCCCCCTGCTCTGGTCGCTGAAGGTCGCCCACGGTGCAAAGGTCATACGTTCGATCTCTTCCGTGCGCTGTCGTACATTCATACAGGATCCCCTCCTTTTTCAGCATTCCCCCTCTCTGCTTCGGCACAGCCGATCCCAATTGCTGCGCCCGCGGCAATTGTAACACACCCGGTTTGTCGAAGGGGGAAATACCCTGTCGTTTCACAAAATTTTGCCCGTTTTTTTCAAAAGTCCTCCTATGGACGCAGTTTTTATCAAAAGGGTGCGTAGAAAGGTTCCGAGACATGGACCTGTGCTCCGCCCCGGGTCAGCTCCCGCAGCTGCTCCAGCAGCGGGCCTTCCGTGTGCTCCGGCATCTGCCAGCACAGGGTCACACGATCCGTGAACTGCGGTGCGGCCTGTTTTGCTCCCGCCGCATCGATGAGCAGCGAAGCCCGCTCATACAGCGAGTAGTCCACCGTCACGCTCAGTTCCACCACACTGCGCACCGTGACCACCTCGGCGTTCTCCAATGCCCGGGCCGTGGCCGTCGTATAGGCACGCACAAGGCCGCCGGTGCCCAGCAGCACACCGCCAAAATAGCGGGTCACCACCACGATCAGATCGGTCAGACCGCTGTGCTGCAGCACTTCCAGCGCCGGGGTCCCCGCCGTTTTTGCCGGTTCGCCATCGTCCGAGTAGCGTTCCCGGTTGCCTTCCCGCAGGCGGTAGGCATATACATTGTGCCGTGCGGTCCGGTTGGCCGCACGCACCTGTTCCAGAAATGCAACGGCGGCTTCCTCACTGTCCGCAAAAGACAGGGATGCAATGAAGCGGCTCTTCTTCTCTTCGTATTCTCCTGTGGCCGTGCCACGAATCGTGCGGTAATCCTCCACGGTGGTTCCTCCTGCTTTTTATTCAGAATAAGTATAACATAAATCGGCCGTTGTGCAACCACTGCAGAACACGTTATCTGTTTCATTTCTTTCGGGTCGGATCCTCAGCTCCCCCGGCTCTTAAAAAAGACAGCAAAAAATCGGCTGAGCCCTGCGGCCCAGCCGATTTTTCTGAAGAAAGCATATGATTACGATGATTACTTGGTAAAGAGCTGGATCCACTGATGGCCCCAGGTGCTGGAGCTGTTGTAGTAGTAGCCAACACCCATTGCGCGGGCTTCCGGGTCCAGAATATTCGCACGGTGGCCTTCGGAGTTCATCCATGCCGTTACGACCTCTTCGGGAGAAACGCTGCCCCATGCGGCATTCTCACCGGAAGCAGCATCGGTCACACCGTATTCACTGAGCACGGTGTACCACTTGGAACCATTGGGGCGCACATGAGAGTTCACAGTTGCGATCTCCTCAGCACGATGCTGTGCAGCTGCAGTGAGCTTTGCGTCCCCCATGACCAGAGGCTGCAGGCCGTAGTTTGCGCGCTCTGCATTGACCAGATCCAGAACTCTCTGACGATAGTCGCTGGTGTAAGAGTTTTCGGGATAAGAGAAGATCAGCACCCAGTAGTTGTTGTAAACGCCGCCTTCATAGTGGCCCACGCTCATGGTGGTCGCATCTGCGTTCAGGATGCGCTCACGGGCAAAATCAATGTTCATCCACTGATCCACCGCTGCATCGGGGGTGGAAACGCCCGCCATGTAGTCCTCGCCACTCGACACATCTTCGATGCCATTCTCTGCGAAGACGGTAAAATCGCGCTGGCCATTGGGACGAACGTAAGAATAAGAAGAGGCCAGTTCCTTCGCACGCTCCTGAGCAGCACTGTTGTGACTGCTATCACCCAGCTGGACAGGCTTCAGGCCAGCCTTTGCGCGCTCGCTGTTCACACGGCGCAGGAACTCGTTCTGGTAAGCTTCATCCTGATGGCTCAGGAAGGAGTTTTCTTCTTCCATCACGGAAGCTGTCTCAGGCCCGGCCTGTGCAGCATTTGCGGCAACAGGCTTGAGGGATGCGGCACCAAAAACCACAGCCATGGCCATCGCAGCGGCTGCGACCTTCTTTACGATCCTCATCTCAAGTTCCATAAGACATCCTCCGTAGGTTTTTGCAACTTGTTTGCAACACTACCGTTTCACAAGTGCAACTGTTGTGCAACAATAGTATCACAAAAGTGTCTCATGGTCAAGGGATTCAGTCGTGTTTTGATGAATAATATAAAATTTTAGAACTTTTTCACCTAAAAAGCCCCTTGACGAGCACTGCAGACTCGTCTTAAATGTTGTTCTATTGTTATGCAACTGTTGCAGCGCACCCTTTTGGGAGGCTTTTTAAGGCACTTTTTGTACGGAAATTTATTTTTGCAACACGATTTTGTGACGTTTTGATCGTGTATTTCCGTTTCTTTCTTAACTCAAAGCCGTCTTTTCATGTTTCGCTGCACTTTGTGTGCACTTTCAGACGCTGTTTTTTCTTCCTCTGGCTATCCCTGCACTGCACCCGCTCTTTTGCAGCACCATCCGCAACAAAAAACAGCGCAGACGGTTCTTCCGAACCCATCTGTGCTGTCCCTCCGTACAGTTTAATACTCTAACTCTTTGCTCTGACTGAACCGAGTATTACGCAAAACGCAACAAGCCCCGCCAAAAAGGACATCGCTCAAAGAATCGCCGAACAGAGCAAAAAGGCAGGATCTCTGGCGAAGCCCTGCCTCTTGCTGTTTTGTCCACCGTCTTTTATGCGTCACCTTAGCATTTGACAAACAAAAAAGAAGAGCGGCTCCGAAGAGCCGCCCTTCCACAATTCAGGCTATGCTATTGAAAAGATCTTGCTTCAGGCGATCACTGAGCAGCCTTTGCTGCCTCGATCTGCTTGATCAGCTCGGGCACGACCTTGAACAGATCGCCCACGATGCCGTAGTCAGCCACGCCGAAGATGGGAGCACCCTCGTTCTTGTTGACAGCGATGATGCACTCGGAGTCCTGCATACCAGCAGTGTGCTGGATAGCGCCGGAAATGCCCAGAGCAACATAGATCTTGGGATGCACGGTCTTGCCGGTCTGGCCAACCTGATGGTCAGCGGTCATCCAGCCTGCATCGGTGACGGCACGGGAAGCACCCACAACGCCGCCGCCCAGAGCAGCTGCCAGCTGCTCAGCCAGCTCAATGCCCTTCTGGACATCCTTGCTGATGCCGCGGCCGACAGAGACGATCACGTCTGCGCCGATCAGATCGACCAGCTTCTCAGCGGCCTTCTCAACGCTCAGGACCTCGGTCTTGATGTCCTCAGCAGCCAGAGCGAATGCGGGCTTCACGATCTGGCAGGCATCAGCCTTGGCCTGATCGAAGGGAGCCTTCTTCATAACGCCGGGACGCACGGTGGACATCTGCGGACGGAAGCGGGGGCAGATGATGGTAGCCATCAGATGGCCGCCGAATGCGGGACGGGTCATCTTCAGGTTGCGGTCTTCCATATCGAACTTCTGCTTGGACAGGTCGATGGTGGAGCTCTCCTTCAGGAAATCGATGTACTTTGCAGTGTCGATGTCCAGATGGGTAGCATCAGCGGTCAGGCCGGTGTGCAGACGAGCTGCGCAGCGGGGGCCCAGATCGCGGCCGATGTTGGTTGCACCGATCAGCAGGACTTCGGGCTTGTACTCGTTGACCATGTCGCACACGACCTTAGCGTATGCATCGGTGGTGTAGTCCTTCAGCAGGGGGCTGTCGCAGACCATGACCTTATCGGCACCATAGCCGCCCAGCTCCTTGGCAATGCCTTCCACGTTGTCGCCCAGCAGCAGGCCGGTGACCTCGCAGCCCAGCTCATCAGCCAGCTTGCGGGCCTCGCTCACCAGCTCGAAATCAGTGGGCATCAATGCGCCCTGGCGCTGCTCGCAGAAGACCCATACGCCTTTGTATTCGTTAAAATCAGCCATTGTAATCCTATGCTCCTTTCATCAGATCAGGTGCTTCTTGGCCAGGATACCAGCCAGCTGTGCGGCAGTATCGTCGCCCTTGAGCATGGTGCCTGCGCCCTTCTGCGGAGGAGTGAAGGACTTAAAGACGTTCGTCGGAGAACCCTTCAGACCAATGGTATCGACCTCGATCAGCGGATCGTCCTTCAGTGCGTTGTAATCGAACACTTCCATCGGCTTGTCGTAGCAGGTGAAGATGCCGTTCACGCTCATGTAACGGGGCTGGTTCAGCTCCTTGATGCAGGTCAGCAGGCAGGGAGTCTGCACCTTGACCATCATGTAGCCGTCCTCCAGCATACGCTTCACGGTCAGGGTGTTGCCATCCTTCTGGATGTCAGCCACATAGGTGACCTGAGGCAGGTGCAGCTTCTCAGCGATCTGAGGACCGACCTGAGCGGTATCACCATCGATTGCCTGACGGCCGCAGAACACAACGTCCTCGGGGCCGACACCGATCTTGTTGACGGCAGCAGCCAGGATCTGGCTGGTTGCGAAGGTATCGGAACCGCCGAACTCACGGCCGGAGACCAGAACAGCCTTATCTGCACCGCAGGCCAGCAGCTCACGCAGCATGCCTTCTGCCGGCGGGGGACCCATGGTAACAACAACGACTTCGCAGCCGGTAGCGTCCTTGAGCTTCAGAGCAGCCTCCAGAGCATTCAGGTCATCAGGGTTGGTGATGGTAGCCATCGAAGCACGGTCCAGAGTGCCATCGGGCTTGACGGACACCTTGCCGGAGGTATCAGGAACCTGCTTTACACAAACAATTGCTTTCATTGTAACTCTTGCCTCCCTTACTTCAGCAGCGCGCCGGAAATGACCATCATCTGCACTTCGCTGGTGCCCTCGTAGATCTCAGTGATCTTGGCATCACGCATCATGCGCTCGATGGGATAGTCACGGGTGTAGCCGTAACCGCCGAACAGCTGCAGGCAGCGGCGGGTCACATCGCTTGCGGTACGGGCTGCGATCAGCTTTGCCTGAGCAGCCTCGACGCTGTAACGGACCTTCTTGCCATCCATTGCTTCCTGCTTCTTCAGAGCAGCAGCGTAGACCAGATACTTTGCAGCCTCAACGCGTGCCTTCATCTCAGCCAGCTCGAACTGGGTGTTCTGGAATGCGGAAATGCTGCGGCCGAACTGCTTGCGCTCCTTGACGTAAGCAACGGTCTCTTCCAAAGCGCCCTCGGCGATGCCCAGAGCCTGAGAAGCAATGCCGATACGGCCACCGTCCAGAGTAGCCATAGCCAGCTGGAAGCCGCGGCCACGCACACCCAGCATACGGTCAGCAGGGATGCGGCAGTCCTCGAAAATCAGCTCGCAGGTGGAAGAACCGCGGATGCCCATCTTGTCCTCAGCCTTACCGACGGAGAAGCCCGGGTCGGTACGCTCCACGATAAAGGCGGAGCACTGCTTGGTGGGACGGCCCTTCTTGTCGGGCACGATATCGGTGACAGCAATAACGATAAAGACGTTTGCGTAGCCGGCGTTGGTGATGAAGATCTTGGAACCGTTCAGGATCCAATCACCGGTCTCGGGGTCCTGCTTTGCAAAGGTCTGCTGGCCCTGTGCGTCGGTGCCGGCACCCGGCTCAGTCAGGCCGAAAGCACCCAGCCACTCACCGCTGCACAGCTTGGGCAGATACTTTGCCTTCTGCTCGGGAGTACCATTTTCATAAATAGGAGCAGCACACAGGCTGGTGTGAGCAGAGACGATGACACCGGTGGTGCCGCAGACCTTGCTCAGCTCTTCCACTGCCATGACGTAGGACAGCACATCGCCGCCTGCACCGCCGACCTCAGTCGGGAAATAAATGCCCATCATGCCGAGCTTGCCCATCTTTTCGACGGTTTCTTTGGGGAAGTACTCTTCCGCATCAACCTTCTTTGCCAGGGGCTTGACTTCGTTCTCAGCAAACTCACGGTACATTTTCTGTACCATCTGCTGCTGCTTGGACAGAGTAAAATCCATCGCTATATCCTCCTAACGGGTCTTTTTCATTTACCGGAATTGCCCGGTGCAAACAAATTCCTCCCGGCCGTGTTTCCATAGTCGGGAGAAACGTTTATCAGAATTTACAGCTGGTCAACAGGGGTCTTGGTGCGGTCTGCGTTGTAAACGTAGAAGCCCTTGCCGCTCTTGCAGCCCAGGTTGCCGCCGCGGACCATCTTACGGATCAGCGGGCATGCACGGTACTTGCTGTCGCCGGTCTCCTTGTACAGCACGTCCATGATAGCCAGGCAGATATCCAGGCCGATGAAGTCGCCCAGCTCCAGGGGTCCCATGGGGTGGTTGGCACCCAGCTTCATGGCAGTGTCAATGCCGGCGATATCGGAAACGCCTTCCATCTTGATGAAGGCTGCTTCGTTGATCATGGGGATCAGGATGCGGTTGACGACGAAGCCTGCAGCCTCGTTGACCTGAACCGGCTGCTTGCCGATGGCAACAGAGATCTCCTTGATCTTCTCAACGGTCTCAGCGGGAGTGTTGCAGCCTGCGATGACCTCGATCAGCTTCATGCGGTCTGCGGGGTTGAAGAAGTGCATGCCAACCAGCGGACGGCTAACGCCCTTGCCGATCTCGGTGATGGACAGAGAAGAAGTGTTGGAAGCGAAGATGCACTCAGGCTTGCAGATCTTATCCAGCTCACCGAAGGTGGTCTGCTTGACCTTCATATCCTCAAAAGCAGCCTCAACGACCAGATCGCAGTCAGCGCACAGGTCTTCCTTCAGGCCCGGGGTGATGGCAGCAACGATAGCGTCTGCCTTTTCCTGCGTCATCTTTCCCTTGGCAACCAGCTTCTCGTAGCCCTTCTTGATCTTTGCCAGACCATTCTCGGCCCACTCCTGCTTGATGTCGCACAGAGCAACGGTGTTGCCCTCAACCTGTGCAAATGCCTTTGCGATGCCCTGGCCCATGGTGCCAGCGCCGATAACACCGATCTTCATAGGAAACCTCTCCTTTAATATCAAAAATTATGTAGTAATGGATTAGTTGTTGGTGAATACTGCCTTGGGCTTCGGCTTCTCACGGGACAGGAAGCAGCTCATGCCCTCCACCTGATCGTGGGTCTCGAAGCAGTCGCCGAACAGCTTTTCCTCGACCTCAACAGCCTTCTCGATGGGCAGGCTGATGCCGCCGTTGATTGCCTTCTTGCAGTTGCGTACAGCGATGGGTGCGTTCTTTGCGATCTTGCCGGCCAGCTTCAGCACGTTCTCCATCAGCTCAGCCTGCGGATACACAGCGTTCACCAGACCAATGCGCAGAGCCTCGTCTGCCTTGATGTTCAGAGCAGAGTAGACCAGCTGCTTTGCCATGCCCATGCCGACCAGACGTGCCAGACGCTGGGTGCCGCCGAAGCCCGGGGTGATGCCCAGACCAACTTCAGGCTGACCAAACACAGCGTTGTCAGAGCAGATGCGGATATCGCAGCTCATTGCCAGCTCGTTGCCGCCGCCCAGTGCAAAGCCGTTCACGGCTGCAATGACGGGGATGGGGAAGCTCTCGATCATCAGGAACACATCATTGCCCAGCTTGCCGAAGGCCTCGCCCTCTGCCTTGGTCATGGTGCTCATGGAACCGATATCAGCGCCTGCCACGAAGCTCTTGTCGCCTTCGCCGGTCAGAACGATGCAGCGGACAGTCTCCTGATCCACAGCCTCAAATGCAGCCTTCAGGTCTGCCAGAACTTCGGGGTTCAGGGCATTCAGTGCCTTGGGACGGTCGATGGTGATGATCTCAACTGCGCCCTGCACCTCGGTTTTTACAAATGCCATTGTGAAAACCTCCTATTCAAATCTTATCAGTTATCATAAACAGCCCCCGGGCCAGAGCAGGCTCTCCGGTTCCTCCCCTGCCCGGGTCTGTCATTCAGTCAGGCTCTCCAGTAATGGAGCTTAGTCCATCTCAACGATGGTAGCGCAGCCCATGCCGCCGCCGATGCACAGGGTAGCCAGGCCCTTGTGTGCGCCGCGATGCTTCATAGCATACAGCAGGGTGACCAGGATACGAGCGCCGGAAGCGCCGACCGGGTGGCCCAGAGCAATTGCGCCGCCGTTGACGTTCACCTTGCTCATATCAAAGTTCAGAGCCTGGCTGACAGCCACAGACTGAGCAGCAAATGCCTCGTTGGCCTCGATCAGATCCATGTCAGCAACGCTCATGCCGGTCTTAGCCATGACCTTCTTGGTAGCAGCGATGGGGCCCAGACCCATGACTTCGGGCTCAACGCCTGCCAGAGCACCAGCCACCCAAGTAGCCAGAGGCTTCACGCCCAGCTCCTTTGCCTTCTCCTCGCTCATGATGACCAGAGCAGCAGCGCCGTCATTGATGGCGGAAGAGTTGCCGGCGGTCACAATGCCGTCCTTGGTGAAAGCGGGCTTCAGCTTTGCCAGCACTTCAGGAGCGCTCAGACGGGGGCCTTCATCGGTATCGAACACGGTGTCGCCCTTCTTGCCCTTGATCACAACGGGAACGATCTCGTCCTTGAAAGCGCCGTCCTTGATGGCCTTGTCAGCCTTCAGCTGGCTGTTGTATGAGAACTCGTCCAGCATCTCACGGGTGATGGGGCTGTAGCCGTACTTCTTCTGATAGGTCTCGTTGGTGCAGACGTTCTCAGCGGTCATACCCATGTGCTTGTTGAAGCCGCAGGCATCCCACAGAGCATCGTTGACCATGGTATCCACGATCTCGCTCTTGCCCATAGGAGCGCCCATGCGGTAGCCGTAACGAGCCTTCTGCAGTGCGAAGGGAGCCATGTCCATGTTCTCCATGCCGCCTGCGACCACGATATCAGCATCGCCTGCCTCGATCATCTGAGCAGCCATATTGACGCAGTTCAGACCGGAGCCACACACCACGTTGACGGTGACAGCCGGGGTCTCGATGGGCAGACCAGCCTTCAGAGCAGCCTGACGTGCAACGTTCTGGCCCAGACCAGCCTGAATGACACAGCCCATGTAAACATGATCGACCTGCTCAGGTGCGACGTTTGCACGGTTCAGGGCTTCCTTGATGACAATGGAGCCCAGCTCAACTGCGGGAACGTTTGCCAGAGTGCCGCCGAACTTGCCAATAGCGGTACGGCATGCAGATGCGATAACGATCTTTTTCATGTGAATAGCCTCCTGAATTGTGTATGTGTTGCTTTTCGATTGCCTTTTTATCAAAACGCCCTTGGGCATTTCTGCAAATTATTTTTCAGGGTCTTTTCCCTGCCGGATCAGCGCATACTTTTCGTTGACCGCCTTTTCCACATTGGGGGTAACGAACTTGCCGATGTCGCTGCCGTAATACGCTGCCTCCTTCACGATCGTAGAAGAAAGGTAGCTCCACTTGATGCTGGTGGCAAGGAACATGGTCTCAATGCCGGGCATCAGTGCGTGATTGGTCTGCGCAAGCTGGATCTCGTTTTCAAAGTCCGTCACAGCCCGCAGTCCCCGTACCATCACCGATGCGTGCCGCTTCTTGGCGAACTCTACGGTCAGGCCGTCGAAGCTCTCCACCGAAACATTCTGGATGCCTTTGCAGCACTCCTTGAGCAGCTCTACGCGCTCTTCTACGGTGAAGAGCGGATTCTTTGCGCTGTTGTTGAGCACTGCCACAATCAAATGATCGTTGATCTTTGCTGCGCGCTTGATGATATCAAGGTGTCCTTTTGTGACCGGGTCGAACGAACCGGGATAAACTGCTGTTGCCATCGTCTGGTGTCCTCCTTGAGCGCTGTGAAAAGCGCGTTTTGGTTCTGCCATGATAGCACTTTCCAGTCTTGGGTGCAAGATTTTGTGCAAGCTGTACGTTTTATCGTTAAAATTTAAACAATCAACGCTGTGCCACATCGCGGCAACTTGCTACGCTATAAGTAAATCACATCGTCAAAATTTTATCAAGTCCTTTTGCAAAGATTTTTGGTTTCACCGCACCAAACAATCCTCCGAAATTGCTCTAAATTTTGTAAATATTGACAGTCAGCCAAAATTTTCACGATAAACTATTGATTCTGCACATTGTTAATGTTATAACTAAGTTGTGCAGGTCTGCCGACCTGTCCGGCAGCTTTCCCTGTTGTCTGTCAGGATACCACACGGCTATGTCAGAGTTGTGTGCAAACTACCAAAAACCGGTAAATAACCTGCAAAGATCTGTCCGTGCAGGAAGTGTAAATGATAAATTTACAATTCCTTTATGTTATTATAGGAGAGGATGGTTTATAATGGATTTTACGGAACTGTATGCTCAGAAAAAAATGACCGCCGCTCAGGCTGCCGCACTGGTCAAAAGCGGTGACTGGGTGGACTACGGCTGGGCAGTGAACACCCCCGTGGCGGTGGATGCCGAGCTTGCAAAGCGTCTGCCGGAGCTGGAGGGCGTCAACTTCCGCGGCGGCATCCTGATGTGGGTGCCCGCGATCTTCCAGATCGACGACCCCGCCGCACACATGACCTGGAACAGCTGGCACATGGGCGGCATTGAGCGCAAGGCCATTGCACAGGGGTTCTCCTTTTACTCCCCCATCCGTTATTCCGAGCTGCCCCGCTACTACCGTGAGAGCCCGGACCCGCTGGATGTGGCCGTGTTCCAGGTGACCCCCATGGACGAGCACGGCTATTTCAACTTCGGCCCCAGTGCATCTCATCTGGGCGCTGTGTGCGAAAAAGCCAAGAAGATCATTGTTGAAGTCAACAAGAACATGCCCCGCTGCCTTGGCGGCATGGAGAACTGCATCCACATTTCTCAGGTCACCGGCATCGTGGAAGGCGAGAATCCTCCCATTGGCCAGATGGCCGCTCCCGGTGCTGCTACCGAAGTGGATCTGAAGGTCGCCAACCTGATCGTTCCGCAGATCCCCAACGGTGCCTGCCTGCAGCTGGGCATCGGCGGTATGCCCAATGCCATCGGCAGCCTGATTGCACAGAGCGACCTGAAGGATCTGGGCGTGCACACCGAAATGTATGTGGACGCCTTTGTGGATATCGCCAAGGCCGGCAAGATCACCGGTGCATGCAAGCAGCTGGACAAGGGCCGTCAGGTCTACGCCTTCGGTGCCGGCACCCAGAAAATGTACGATTACCTGAACGATAACCCGGAGTGCATGTCTGCACCCGTGGACTACACCAACGATATCCGCAGCATCTCCGCACTGGATAACTTTATTTCCATCAACAACGCTGTGGACATCGACCTGTTCGGTCAGGTGAACGCCGAGACTGCAGGCCTCAAGCACATCTCCGGTGCCGGCGGTCAGCTGGATTTCGTTCTGGGCGCATACCTTTCCAAGGGCGGCAAGAGCTTTATCTGCCTGTCCTCTACCTTCTTTAATAAGAAGACCGGCCAGCTTGAGAGCCGCATCCGTCCCACTCTGGAAAACGGCAGCATCGTCACCGATACTCGTGCCAACATCCACTACCTGTGCACCGAGTACGGCTGCGTGAACCTGAAGGGCCTGACCACCTGGGAAAAAGCTGAGGCCCTGATCAACGTTGCACATCCCGACTTCCGCGAAGACCTTATCAAGGAAGCCGAAAAGATGCATATCTGGCGCAGGAGCAACAAAATCTAACATGTGTCGTGGGTATTCCTGCTGCCTGCGGCAGGAATGGAGTTTATCACATGATGGACAAAAAGCCGCACATCAAGCCCTATCTTTACGGGATGCTGGCCGGGTTCGGAGCAATCTCCCTGAGCATCATCTTTTTCTTCCTGATCTACCGCTTTGACGGTTTTGGCAACGCGATCTCGACCCTGACCGGCATTCTGATGCCGTTCATCTACGGTGCCGTCATCGCCTACCTGCTCAAGCCCGTATGCAACACCATCGAGAGCTTTCTGCGCCGCTTCATTCCGGAAAAGATGCATGGTCTGGTCAATGTGCTGTCTATTACACTGACCATCCTGTTCGGTCTGCTCCTCATCTACGCTTTGTGTATGATGATCATTCCGCAGCTCATCACCAGCGTGACCACCCTGTACTACACTGCACAGCGCAACCTTGCAAAGTTCGTGCAGTGGGCGAATCATGTGGAGTTCATTGAAAACAACCAGCAGATCATGAACATGCTCAACTCTGCTTATGCCACCATCAGCACCAATTTCGATGATCTGATCAAGACCCGGCTCCTGCCCTCCATGCAGAACATCGTCAGCGGTGCCGCCATTGGTGTGCTGAACATTGTAACGGTAGCCAAGAATCTGGTCATCGGCATCATCGTGGCCGTGTACATGCTGGCCAGCCGCAAGCGCTTTGTGCAGCAGGGCAAGCTGGTGCTCTACAGCATCTTCAAGCCCCGCTGGGCAGAGCTCATCAAGGAAGAAGCGAAGTATGCCGATAAGATGTTCGGCGGCTTCATCAACGGCAAGATCATGGATTCCGCCATCATCGGCGTGCTGTGCTATATCGGCTGTCTGATCTTCAAATTTCCCAGTGCACTGCTGGTGTCGGTCATCATCGGTGTGACCAATGTCATCCCCTTCTTTGGCCCGTTCATCGGTGCGGTTCCGGCCACCCTGCTCATTCTCATCCAGAACCCCATCAAGGCACTGTGGTTCGTGCTGTTCGTGCTGGTCCTGCAGCAGCTGGACGGCAATGTGATCGGCCCCAAGATCCTGGGCAACACCACCGGTCTTTCCAGCTTCTGGGTCCTGTTCGCCATCCTGCTGTTCGGCGGTCTGTGGGGCTTTGTGGGCATGATTGTGGGTGTACCGCTGTTTGCTGTCATCTATGACATCATCAAAAAGCTGGTCATCCACGGCTTGAAGCGCAATGCAGAGCTCGACATGCTTCAGACCTACCACGACAATTTCGGTGACCCGGAGGACGATGCTTCGCCTGCCCCGGAACCGTCTGCCGAAAAGCAATAAGCATCTCCCCTGCCCTGTATCACAAAGGCCCTGCGTTCTTTCGAACGCAGGGCCTTTGCTTTTTATGATGATGTTTGCCGAAGATTACTTTTCAATGGGCTGTGAGGGCTTCCAATCCTTGTAGTTCTCGTAGCGGCTTTCGCGGATCCTGGTGTGGGACCAGATCTCGTCCGCAGTGGGCTGCCAGTTGGCGGCGTAGCTCTTGCACTTCTCGCACAGGTGCTCCACGCTTTCCGGGGACTGCAGGTCGGTGCTGTGGGCACCGGTCTCGTGCACCATCTTCTGCAGCAGCTCGGGGTTTTCCAGCATCGGGCAGGGACGCAGATGGTTCTTGTTGAAGGGCTGGCCGTTGTGATAAGCCATGAACAGCGGGCTGTGCAGAATTTCAAGAATGCTCTGGTCGTGGATATTGGCATTGGAGTAGTGGATGAATACACAGGGCTCTGCATCACCGGCCGAGTTGATGTGGAAGTAGTTGCGGCCGCCGGCAATACAGCCGCCCACAAACTCACCGTCGTTCTGGAAGTCCATGGGGTAGAACGGGATATCGCAGGCCTCCGAGCGCAGATAGCGGATGCGGTCGATCATATATTTGCGCTGCTCCGGGGTAGGCATCAGCTCCGGTGCTGCCTCGTTGCCCACGGGCATGTAGTGGAAGTAGAAGCCGAAGTGTGCACCCTTCTCGCACAGGAAACGCATGAACTCGTCGTTGGTGACAGCTTCGATGTTATCACGGGTATAGCAGATGGATGTGCCAAAGATGATGCCGTACTTCTTCAGCAGATCCATCGCGTTCATGACAGCGGCATAGTGCCCCTCGCCACGGCGGGCATCGTTGGTCTCCGGGGTGCCCTCGATGGACAGCATGAAGGCAATGTTACCCAGACGCACCACCTCTTTGCAGAAGGGCTCATCGATGAGGGTGGAGTTGGTGTAGATGGCAAACTGCACATCATTGTGCTTCTCCGCCAGCTTCAGGATATCGGCCTTGCGCACCAGCGGCTCGCCGCCGGTCAGCATGTACAGGTATACGCCCAGCTCCTTGCCCTCGGTAACGATCTTGTCCATATCCTCAAAGCTGAGGTTGTTCTTGTTGCCATACTCGCCAGCCCAGCAGCCCACGCAATGCATGTTGCAGGCAGAAGTGGGGTCGAACAGGATCAGCCACGGAATGTTGCACTGGTACTTCACGCGGTTTTCGCGGATGGTCTTGGTGCCGCGGAAGAAGGCTTCATAGCCCAGATTCAGCGCCATAGTGCGGGCCACGTTGGGGTCGGTCTGATCCAGCACACAGTTGATGAGCTTGGACCACTTGCTGTCGGGGTCGGTCAGGGTCTGTCTGGCGTGTTCGTAGGCTTCAGCGCTGAACGAACTGCCATAGAACTGCTTTGCAACATCCACCAGCTGTCCCACGGTTTTCTGACGATCTTTATCGGCATGAGAAAGCACCACGTCCACCATTTTACCAACGGCAGCACGCTGCATTTTATGAGTCAGGCTCTCAACAGAAGTATTCATTATCCTTTTCCTCCAAACGGTATTTTTCGGAAATCTCTTTTTCTATTTCTATGCCATTACTCTACCACTCTATCCCACAAGTTGCCATAAACAGAAAAAGCGCCGTGATAGAAAACCCATCACGGCGCAGATTATGATAAAATTTTGTCGTTCTTCCGGTTCAGCCGTCCTGTTCCAAATGGATCTTATTGCTGGCAAGGCGGCATAACGCGCGGCGCAGATCCCCCTGCAGCATCCGTCCCGTACGTTCTACCATCACAGCAGGATCCGTTTTCATGTCCCGGCGGATCCATTCCAGCCCCACGCCCACCAGCGCATATTTGTAAAAATCCACCACAAACTGCTTGTCATCGTCCTGCACGGTGATATCGTGGCATTCGCGATCCGCAAATTCCTTCAGCATGGGATCCAGAAGCTTGTAGAGATACTGCTCCACCTGTTCACGGCCCACAGAACGGTATACGTTCAGCACCAGTGCTTTGTTATCCCGGATCTGGTGCAGGATGTCCAGAAACGCTTCGGTCCATGTATCAAAGCTCTGGCAGCCTTCCATCGCCTTGGTTGCATCTTCCGTCAGGATCCAGTCCACCAGATCGTAAATATCCTTGAAGTGGTAGTAGAAGGTCATGCGGTTCACACCGCAGTCCTCGGTGATATCGTTGATCGTGATCTTATTGAGGGGCTTTTCCAGCAGCAGCTTTTTCAGCGATGCTTCCAGTGCCCGCTTCGTTGTTTGTGACACAAAAACCTTCCTTTCCCGACCGTAGAAATTTTTCCCGCTGCGTACGGCGATTGGCAGCTTTGTACATTATAATACCGCAAAAGCCGTCCCGATTGCAAGCATTGATTCTGTCCATTTTGTAAACAAAGAATGATTTCCTGTGTTTCACTCCGGCAGTTTCTCGCTTCAAAAGCCATTTCTCTGCCCCCAAAAGACCCTTCCGGCGGTGTGCAACGCCTGCAAAAGCGGCTTCTTCCGGCAAAAAAGCGGAAAAGGCCCTTGATTTTATATTCCTCTGCGCTTAGAATGGGAGCAGACGACTGTGAATTAAGTGCCGTTTTGAGGGAGGGTACAAACTATGATGGATACCATTGGTTTTCTGGGCTGCGGCAACATGGGCGGAGCCATCGCCCGTGCCGTTTGCAAAGCTGTTGACCCCAAGAAGGTTTTTCTGGCAAACCGCACTGCGGCCAAGGCACAGGCACTGGCCAAGGAACTGGGCTGCAAAACAGCCACCAATGCTGAGGTGGCCGGTGACTGCGACCTGATCTTTCTGGCCGTGAAGCCCCAGATGATGGAAGCACTGCTGGAGCCGCTCAGATTCACGCTGGACGAGCGCCCCAAGCGCTTTGTGCTGTGCAGCATGGCAGCAGGCCTTTCGATCGCCCGCATTCAGGAGCTGGCCGGTGAGGACTTTCCTGTGATCCGCATCATGCCCAATACCCCGGCATCGGTGGGCGAAGGCATGATCCAGTATTGCTCTTCCAATGTTACCGCAGAAGAAGAGGAAGCGTTCCTCAGGATCATGGCTCCCGCGGGCCGTCTGGACGCCGTGCCGGAAAGTCTGATCGATGCTGCCAGCTGCGTTTCCGGCTGCGGCCCGGCATGGGTGTACCAGTTTATTGAGGCTCTGGCCGACGGCGGTGTGGCCTGCGGCCTGCCCCGCACCAAAGCGCAGGAATATGCCGCACAGATGGTTCTGGGCAGCGCAAAGCTGGTTCTGGAAAGCGGAAAGCATCCCGGCGAACTCAAGGATGCCGTATGCAGCCCCGGCGGCAGCACCATTCAGGGCGTGCGCGTGCTGGAAGAGCGTGGCCTGCGCGGTGCGGTGATGGATGCCGTCATCGCCTCGTACAATAAGACTAAGGAAATGGGAAAGGGTTAATGGAATCATGCGCATCGTTGTGAAAGTAGGCACTTCTACTCTGGCATACGCCACCGGGCGGCTGAACATCCGCCACACCGAAAAGCTGGTCGAGGTTTTGAGCGACCTGAAAAACGAAGGCCACGAGGTCATTCTGGTGTCCTCCGGCGCCATCGGCATGGGCGTAGGCAAACTTTCTCTGCCGACCCGCCCAAAGGATACCTCCACCAAACAGGCCTGTGCCGCTGTGGGACAGTGTGAGCTGATGTACACCTACGATCGTCTGTTCAATGCCTATAATCACACTGTGGCGCAGATCCTGCTCACCGGCGTGGACGTGGAGCACACCGAGCGCCGGGTGAACTTCCAGAACACCCTGTCCCGCCTTCTGGAGCTGGGTGCACTGCCCATCATCAATGAGAACGACACAGTAGCCACCGATGAGATCACCTCCATCGGCGACAACGACACACTGGCGGCCATCGTGGCCTGCTGTGCACAGGCCGACCTGCTGGTGCTGCTGAGCGACATCGACGGCCTGTACACGGCCAATCCCCACACCCACCCGGATGCAAAGCTCATCCCGCTGGTGCAGGAGATCACCCCTGCGGTGATGGCACTGGCCGATGGCGCGGGCTCCGCCCTTGGCACCGGCGGCATGGCCACCAAGCTGCGCGCCGCCCGCATGGTGACCGGCAGCGGTGCCGACATGGTCATTGCAAACGGTGCGCACCCGGAACTTTTGTATGACATTGCCGCGGGCAAGCCCGCAGGTACCCGCTTTACCGGCCACAAGGAGGACTGAACCTATGACGACACAGCAAATTCTGGAAGCGGCCCGCAGCGCCAAAAGCGCCCTTGAACTGGCCGATAACGCTGCCCGCAGCACTGCCCTGCTGGACATGGCGGACGCTTTATGCGATGCGCAGAACCAGTCTGCCATCCTTGCCGCCAACGCCGAGGACATGGCTGCTGCCAAAGGGCACATCAGCGATGTGATGCTGGATCGTCTGGCCCTAACCGTTCCGCGCATCGAAGCCATGGCGCAGGGCATCCGCGAGGTTGCCGCCCTGCCCGACCCGGTGGGCCGGGTGCTGAACCGGGTAGAGCGCCCCAACGGCCTTGTGATCGAAAAGACCGCCGTACCGATGGGTGTGATCGCCATCATCTACGAGAGCCGTCCCAACGTGACCAGCGATGCCGCCGCCCTTGCCATCAAAAGCGGCAACGCCTGCATCCTGCGCTGCGGCAAGGAGGCCTGGCGCAGTGCCAACGCCATCGTCACCGTTCTGCGGCAGGGCCTGAAAAAGGCCGGTCTGCCCGAGACTTCGGTCTGCCTGATCGAGGACACCACCCATGCCTCTGCCAACGCTCTGATGACCGCCGTAGGCTATGTGGATCTGCTGATCCCTCGCGGCGGTGCAGGGCTCATCCGGGCCTGCGTGGAGAACGCCAAGGTGCCCTGTATCCAGACCGGCACCGGCATCTGCCATATCTATGTAGACGACACTGCCGACCTTTCCAAAGCACTGGACATCATCGAGAACGCAAAAGCCAGCCGTCCCAGCGTCTGCAACGCCGAGGAGGTGTGCCTTGTGCACTCTGCCATTGCCGGGGAGTTTCTTCCCCGTCTGGCCCAGCGGCTTGGCCCGGACCGCATTGCAAAGGGTCTGCATCCGGTAGAGCTTCGTCTTGACAAGCGCGCCGCCGCCATAATCGCTGGCACGCCTGCCGGCGAAAAAGACTTTGACACCGAGTTTCTGGATTATATCCTTGCCGTCAAAGTGGTGGACAGCGTGGAGGAAGCCATCGATCATATCGCCCGGCATTCCACCGGCCACAGCGAGGCCATCCTGACCCGGACACAGGCCCACGCGGATCTGTTTACCGCTGCTGTGGACAGCGCCGCTGTGTATGTGAACTGCTCCACCCGCTTTACGGATGGCGGCGAGTTTGGCCTTGGGTGCGAAATGGGCATTTCCACCCAGAAGCTCCACGCCCGCGGCCCCATGGGACTGGCCGAGCTGTGCAGCTACAAATATATCATCCGCGGCAATGGACAGACCCGCTGAACCCACCTTCCGCGTGTGAAGATCGGGAGTGAGCGATTTCTCCATTCAATTCATCATTTGGCAAAAGGATCTGAAAAGCTTTTTCAAATACAGGCTGGTGCAAATTGCGTCAGCCTGTATTTTTGTTTCACACAGACAGACTGTTTTTGCAAAAAATACAATTTTTGAATTTTGTTTTCAGCAGGCCCGTTTAAATCGTCCCCTGATATGGATGAATGTATCCCAGTTTCCTGCACTTCTCACAAAGATATAGTCTTACTTTCTCCATTTTGTTTTGTAAAAAGTACAAAAAACCCCTTGACAACCCCTATTTCGATGCGGTAAAACTATATTGGATAATTTGATAACGATTTCACTTCATTTCACTTTCCAATGAGAAAGTTGTTCGTCACACACAACACTATACTTGGAACAAAGGAGAGAGCAATATGACGATCGCCATTCTTGCACATGATTCCCGTAAAGAGCTTGCACTGCAGTTCTGTACTGCTTACAGTGCCATTTTGTCCAAAAACACAGTCATTGCCACCGGTACCACCGGACGGATGTTGGCACAGACCACCGGTCTGCCGGTACATTGCTATCTCTCCGGAAAACTGGGCGGTGTGCAGCAGATCACTTCCCGCGTTGCCTGTGATGAGGTGGATCTGGTGCTGTTCTTCCGCGACCCGCTGAAGGCAGACGCTTCCAGCATCACGGAGCAGAATCTGCTCCGCCTGTGCGACATGCACGGCGTACCCATTGCCACCAACATTGCCACCGCAGAGGTTTTGCTGCGCGGTCTGGATCAGGGTGATCTGGATTATCGAGAGGGAATGCATCCGGCCCTTGTGGAGCCTGTGCCCGCAGCCATGCCCCGCCGTGTGACTGCCTGATTTTGTGTATAGAGTATTGGGAAAGAGCGAGGCTGCTGCAACAGCCTCCTACGAAAGATGAGATAGACTTCCCCGGAAGGGGTCGCCTATCTCATTTTTTTGTAAGCTGAAATTGTGGGAAACCACAAATGAATATTCGGATTAAAGTCAGCAAATGGAGAATCAAGTGATAACCGTCCGCATTGACTTCGTTGCACAATATAGATATAATATAATTAGAATTTTACTATCACGGGTCACACAGGAGCAGGAGGTGCTTTTATGAATATCCGTCCATCCGCAGCGATTCGTCAGAACTACAATGAGATCGCTGATTTATGCAGAGAAACCGCTGAGCCGATTTTTCTCACCAAGAACGGCGAGGGTGACTTGGTCGTCATGGACATCGAAACCTACAACCGCCGGGAAAAAATGCTGAAGCTCCGTGAAGAGCTGCTTTCCGTGGAAGAGGACCGGATGCGTGGAAGCGAGGGCTATTCGGTTGATGAGGTCACTTCCATGATGCGCAGCGCGATCAAGGAGGCCGCCGGACATGGAGCAGCAAAATAAATACCGCGTGATCGTGTCAGCACGGGCCGCTCAGATGCTGGTGTCCCACGCCGCATTTCTGGCACAGGTCAGCCCTGCAGCAGCAGAGCGGCTTACAGTCGAATTTGAAAAGGCTGCAAAGTCTTTGGAGCAGATGCCGCAGCGCTGCCCATGGCTCAGAGGCGAATACATTCCTAAAAATGCTTACCGGTTCATCTTGTTTGAAAAACGCTATATGCTCATCTTCCAGATCGTAGATAATACGGTTTATGCAGATTATGTGGTAGATTGCAGGCAGGATTACGGCTGGCTTATCCGATAATCAACAAAGGCGGTGGCTTCCCTTATTGTGGGAGACCACCGCCTTTTGCCGCATCTATTGAGGGGGGATGATGCGACAGCCTGCTGAAAAAACGGGCGGCAAACAGTCCTTTTTGAAAATGGTGTAAAGTCAAAAGCTGGGGGTTGTATAGGAACCGCCTGCAAATGCCTGAAAACGGTGCAGGCGAAGCAATGCAGCCCCCAAAAACCGGCTCCAGCAAAAAGAAAAGCACCATACTTCCTATGAAGTACAGTGCTTTTTGGTGGAGAATACCGGGATCGAACCGGTGACCTCTTGCATGCCATGCAAGCGCTCTCCCGAACGGTATCGAAACACACCCCCACACGAAAGTGCGGGGACAGGCTTAATATCGCGTTGATACGTTCTATCCACCAAAAAGGTTCACAGCTGCATCCTGCTTCCAGGAATCATGCTCCGCCTACAAGGCAATTTTACCACCCAATTTTTAAGTGTGTCAATGGGTTTTGCTCAGAGAGAAGGTCATTTACGAGAAAAGTTTTTTCTGACAGCTTACTTAGCGCAATTTTGATTTTACACATCAAAGTTGCGCTTTTTATTTTCCCCAAAAGTATTGACAAGGAGGTTTTCTCAACGATGCCGATGTATTTTTGCTGTTTTTTATCCATAAACCAACCGCATGACCCTTGACTACTTCTACGGACAGACTGGAGAGCTTTTCTCCTTCTACCGCATTCCAAAGGCTCTTTTTCAGGAGCAGCGGTTCCAGAGCCTGTCCACGGATGCCAAGACGCTCTACGGTATCCTGCTGGATCGGATGAGCCTGTCAGCCAAAAACGGCTGGCTGGACGAGCAGAACCGGGTGTTCATCATCTTCACGATCGAGGATGTCAAGAGGTCATTGTGTTGCGCAGACAACAAAGCGACGAAGTTGCTGCGGGAGCTTGAAGAATTTGGTTTGATTGAACGAAAACGCAGAGGTTTAGGAAGGCCAAGTTTGGTGTATGTGAAAAACTTTTCGGCAGATTCTTCAAAAACACGATTCCAGAATCGTGAAAATCACGAATCTGGAGGCTTCAAAAGCGCAAGTCAAGACCCTGCAAAACCACGATGTAATAAGACTGATAAGAATAATACTGAGATGAATGAGACTTATCCCTTCAATTCGGAAGAAACCGACGGGATGAGCCAGCGCGAACAACTTGAAAAATATTTTTCTCAGTCCTTGGAGGTCGAGCTTCTTCTCCGGCTTTGCCCAGATGATGAGGATATTATCTACCAGATTGTTGATTTGCTGGTGGATACCTGTGCGACCAAGCGAAAGATGCTGCGGATTGCCGGGGATGACCGCCCTGCCGAGGTAGTGCGTAGCCGGTTTATGAAGCTGAACGCCGACCACATCAAATTTGTGTTGAAGTGCCTTGCAGAGAACAGCAGCCCGATCCGAAACATGAAACAATACCTGCTCGCTTCTCTGTACAACGCACCCACCACCATGCAGCTTTCCTATCAAAACCAAACCAACCACGACTTAGCGAATCGGAGGTGATGAAAATTTCAAAGAAAGCAACCACGATTGCCATCGTCAACCAGAAAGGCGGCACCGGCAAGACCACTACCTGTGAAAATCTGGGCATCGGGCTGGCGATGGAGGGCAAAAAAGTCCTGTTGGTGGATGCCGACCCACAAGGCAGCCTGACCATCAGCATGGGCTGGCAGCAGCCCGATGAACTGCCCACTACCCTTTCCACCCTGATGGCAAAAGCTATGAACGATCAGTGCATTCCACCCGGTGAAGGTGTGCTGCACCATGCAGAGGGAGTAGACCTCATCCCAGCCAACATAGAGTTGGCAGGGATGGAAGTTGCCCTTGTCAATACCATGAGCCGCGAAAAGATGTTGAAACAGGTCTTGGACAGCGCAAGGCAGGAATATGACTATATTCTGCTGGACTGTACTCCTTCCCTTGGGATGCTGACCATCAACGCGCTGGCGGCGACAGACACTGCTCTGATACCCGTACAGGCACAGTACCTTTCCGCGAAAGGTCTGGAACAGCTTTTGCAGACCATCAACAAGGTGCATCGGCAGATCAACCCAAAGCTGAAAATCGAAGGTATCCTGCTGACGATGACAGATAACCGCACCAACTATGGCCGACAAATCGACACGCTGATCCGGCAGGCATACGGAAAGCACATCAAAGTGTTCGGTCAGACGATTCCACACTCCGTCCGTGCAGCGGAAATCAGCGCGGCGGGTAAGAGCATCTTTGTCCATGACCCGAAAGGCAAAGTGGCAGAAGCCTATAAATCTCTGACGAAGGAGGTGCTGGCCGATGCCGAAAAGCAGCGTAAACGCCAGTCTGAGCAGCTACGATGATATTTTTTCCACCGAAGAATCCCGGCAGGAAGAACAGCGCGAGCAGGTGCGGCAGATTCCGATTGGAGAGCTGTTTCCATTCAAGAACCATCCCTTCAAGGTTCTGGACGATGATTCTATGAGCGATACCGTGGAAAGTGTCAAGCAGTACGGTGTGCTTTCGCCGTTGATTGCCCGCCCCAGACCGAAGGGCGGCTATGAAATTATCTCCGGGCACCGCCGTCAACACGCTGCGGAGCTGGCCGGACTGGAAACCCTGCCGGTCATTGTGCGCCAGATGGACGATGATGCTGCCATAATCCTCATGGTAGATAGCAATTTGCAGCGTGAGCATATTCTGCCCAGTGAACGCGCATTTGCCTACAAAATGAAGCTGGACGCAATAAAAAATCAAGGTACAAGGTCAGATTTAACTTCGACACAAGTTGTGTCGAAGTTGCGGAGCAATGAAAAGCTGGGCGCAGAGAATAATCAAAGTCGTGAGACTGTTCGACGTTTCATCCGTCTGACCAACCTTATTCCAGAACTGCTGGACATGGTGGATAACAAAACCGTGTCCTTCAATCCTGCTGTGGAGCTTTCCTATCTTTCTCCTGAACAACAGCAGGAAGTGATCCGGGCAATGGATGATACCCAGAACTTTCCTTCTGTCTCACAAGCAAAGCGTATCAAGAAGCTGGCTCAGGATGGAACTTTTACAACGGAGACGGTCGTTGCCATTATGGGCGAGGAGAAAAAGAGCGAGCTTGATACAGTGACCATAAAAAATGACACCCTGAGAAAATACTTTCCCCGCAGCTATACGCCCAAACAGATGGAAGATACCATCATCAAGCTGCTGGAGCAGTGGCAGAAAAAGCGTCAGCACAGTGAAGAACGCTGACAGGATATGAATTGGAAAGACCCGGTTGGGTCTTTTTCTTTAGAAAAAAGGAGAAAACGCCTATGAAAAATGATTCTAATCCCATTATTCGTTCCCAGGAAGTCACCATTGATATGCACATCTGTGCGGCACTGTCGGAGAGCAGGGGCAGCGGCGAGATCTATTTTGCTGCCATCGCCCCGGATATGGAACTGACAGTCATCACGCTGGACGAGGCTCCCGACATTCTGCCCTGCTTTGACGAAGATGATGCATATCTGAACATCCCCGGCAGCTCACTGCTGCTCAGCTACAACCCGGCACAGGTGCTGAAGCTGGCAGGCAAGCACTATCTGACCGGCCCGGTCATTTTGGTGCGCACCAATATGGATGGCGAGTTCATCTCGCTGACGATCGATCAGGTCTACCTCTTTCAGAAGTACCTGATGCGCCACAGCGTTACCCTGATGGCTGACGGCCAGAAGCTGCCCTGCATCTGCATGGAGTGAGGTGCCTTTTTATGTCAACCAGAGAAAAAAGAGAACAGCGGAAAACCCAGAAAGCGAGGTTTGTTGCAATGTATCCGGGCTTGTCGCACGATGAGATTATCGAGGAGTGTCTCAAGGAACTGAAGCACCATTTCGAGGTTGGGCCGGAAGTTGCCCTTATCAGTGCCGAAAAAGGTGTTCAGTGTGTGCCGTTTGATGAATCCCTTCAAAAGAAGTTTCCTTACTTTGAGGGGACTTACGAAGTCTTTGATGTTCCGCATACGGATTTTCAGATTCGCTACCAGCCAGAGCAGATTCTCGCCGCAAGCGGAAGAAAAATCCTGACCGGCACGGCATTTCTTTGCCGCAGGGAAAATGAGCGTTGTCTTATGCTTCCGAGCCGATATGAAAAGGTCGATGTGGAAGATTTTATTCGGGAGCATCTGTTTTTCTATGACGATGCTGAGATGCGCCATGTTGGTGTTGCGCTTTCGGAGGTTGCGTAATGGAGTTCGTGAAAGACTTTCTGATCTATGAAGCCGGTGCGCTCTGTGGGTTCTTTATCGCAGCCCTGATGAATGCGGCGCGCGCCGGACAGGAAATCACCATCAAATTTGAGGAGGATAAGCATGGAACAGGAAAAGAACACCCTGACGGTGCTGGAGATCGCACCGGGACAGTACCCGAAGCAGGTCGAGATCGATCCTGACCTGAAAGCCTTGCAGCAGGCGGTGGGCGGCTCCATCGGCGCAAGCTACCCCTTTGCCGATGACCCGGTCGCCATCATCTACAACGATGATGGTAAGCTGATGGGACTGCCGTTGAACCGTGCCCTGCGGGACGAGGACG
Source organism: Faecalibacterium sp. 3 (assembly GCF_048323735.1). NCBI lineage: Bacteria > Bacillati > Bacillota > Clostridia > Eubacteriales > Oscillospiraceae > Faecalibacterium > Faecalibacterium sp. 3. The sequence goes on along the minus strand of NZ_JBLWFN010000001.1, from coordinate 1,873,515 downwards.
GGCAGATGTACGATGCCGTTGCCGGAACCTTTCTGGTGGTGGGGCTGGGCGAGGAGGATTTTGCATCCCTGACCCCGGAGATGGCGCAGAAGTACGAGCGGCTTTTCCATCAGCCGGAAGATTTTATCCGGCTGGGGCATCGGATGATGGTTGTTCGTGTGCCCGATGAAGCAGTTTGCCCGGAAGAAAGCAAAACCACCCTGCCGAAGGATGCCGGATTTGACCGCTAAACACGACTTTCTGCACTGGAGGTGATGGAAATGCAGGAAGAAATCGAGCATAAAACGGTCAACTTCGCCATCTCGACTGCAAAGCTATCTGCCCGTACACTTTTGAGAGGGGCGCAGTTCTTTCTGCGCCAGTACGACAAGAGTGCGTCGCAGGGCAAGCAGTCCATGAAGCGGCTCATACGGCAGAACCGGGGTGTGACCAATCTGGAGATCGAAAAGACTGGCATCAAGGATTTTGACCGCTACGCTAAGCGGTATCACATCGACTATGCAATCCAAAAAGACCTGTCCTGCACACCACCTCGGTTTCTGATTTTCTTCAAGGCACAGGATGCAGACGTTCTGAACGCTGCGTTCAAGGAGTATTCTGCAGCAGTATTGAACAAGGCCGAGCGTCCCTCTGTGCTGGCCAAGCTGCACGATCTGGCACAGGTCATTGCCAACCTCCCCGACAAAGTACGGCACAAAGAGGAGGAACGTGGCTTATGAACAAGAAAAAGTTCACCAAGCTGCTGGCCCTGTACCTGCCTTATCTGGTGATTGGGCTGGCTGCGACCAATTTTGGCGAGGCATGGCGGCTGGCCGAGGGTAAGGAGCTGGGCGATAGAATCGTGTCACTCATAGATACGCTCCCGGCTGCATTTGCAAACCCTCTGCCCAGTCTGCACCCACTGGATATTCTGGTGGGCATCTGCTGCGGTACCGGACTGCGGCTGGCGGTCTATCTAAAAAGCAAAAACGCTAAAAAGTACCGGCACGGTATGGAGTACGGCTCTGCCCGGTGGGGTACTCCGGCAGATATTGCGCCGTTCATGGCTCCGAAGTTTGAGGATAACATCATTCTGACTAAAACAGAACGCCTGATGATGAGCAACCGACCACCTGACCCCAAAAATGCCCGGAATAAAAACGTGCTGGTGGTGGGCGGTTCCGGCAGCGGCAAAACAAGGTATTTTATTAAGCCGAATTTGCTTCAATGCACGTCAAAAAGCCATCCGGTTTCATTCGTGGTAACTGACCCCAAAGGCGGTCTCATTCAAGAATGTGGACTTGCCCTGCTGAAGAACGGATATAAGATCAGGACGATGAACACCATAAATTTTCACAAGTCCATGCGCTACAATCCGTTCGCATATATCCACGAGGAAAAGGATATTTTGAAGCTGGTCACGACCCTTATGACCAACACCAAAGGTGAAGGTCAGGGCGGCGATCCATTCTGGGACAAAGCAGAGCGGCTTTTACTGACATCGCTGATTGCCTATCTGCACTACGAAGCCCCAGCTGAGGAGCAGAATTTTGCTACGCTGCTGGAAATGCTCAACACCATGCAGGTGTCCGAGGACGACGAGGATTATCAGAATCCGGTTGATTTGCTCTTTGAAGATTTGGTAAAAAAGAAGCCGAACAGCTTTGCAGGGCGGCAGTACAAGCTCTATAAATTGGCTGCCGGTGTTGTATGCTCTAAAAGACTTCTTAATCAAGCGGTTGGGAAGTCTCTTAGAACACACAACCTAAAACCGAAGAAAGGAGCGCAAGTTATGAGAAAAAATGAGAAAATCACAGCTCTGTACGAACGACTGAGCCGTGATGACTTTGGCAAAGATGATGACCAACAGCGTGAGAGCAATTCCATATCCAATCAAAAGGCAATGTTGGAGGAGTTCGCCGCACGGCAGGGCTTTACAAACATTGTCCATTTCACGGACGATGGCATTAGTGGTACTTGCTTTGACCGTCCCGGATTTTTAGCAATGATGAAAGAAGTGGAAGCCGGGAATGTGGAGTATTTGTGCATCAAGGACATGAGCCGCATGGGTCGTGACTATCTGAAAGTCGGTCAGATTATGGAAATCCTGCGTCAGCGTGGCGTTCGCCTTATCGCCATCAATGACGGCGTGGACAGTGCCAGAGGGGACGATGATTTTACCCCTTTCCGCAACATTATGAACGAATACTACGCCAGAGACACCAGCCGTAAAATCCGTTCCACTTTCCAGTCCAAAGGCAAGTCCGGCAAGCACCTCACAGGCACGGTCATTTACGGCTATCTTTGGAACGAAGCCAGAGACCAATGGTTGGTTGACCCCGAAGCCGCCGAGGTGGTCAAGCGCATCTTTGCCATGACGATTGACGGCTACGGTCCGTATCAGATCGCCAGCAAGCTGAAAGAAGAAAAAGTCCTCATTCCGTCCGCTTACCTTGCCCGGCACGGCGAGGGCGTGAACAAAAATAAGACCTTCAAAGATGTGTACGGCTGGGGTTCTTCCACCATCTGCAACATTCTTGAAAAGCGTGAATATCTGGGACACACCATCAACTTCAAGACCCGAAAGCACTTCAAGGACAAGAAAAGCCATTATGTCCCGGAGGACGAATGGACAATTTTCGAGAATACCCATGAAGCTATCATTGACCAGCAGACCTTTGACCTTGTGCAGAAAATCCGTGGGAATGTCAGACGCTACCCGGACGGCTGGGGCGAAGCAGCTCCCCTCACAGGCTTGCTTTATTGTGCCGATTGCGGCGGCAAGATGTATGTCCACCGTACCAACAACGGCAAGCGTATTTCTCAATATACCTGTTCCCAATACAGCAAAGTCCCAGTTGGAAAGCTCTGCACGACACAGCACCGTATCAATGAAGATGTGGTACTGTCCCTTGTTTCCGAAATGCTCAAAGCTATTGCCGAGTATGCGAAGCATGACAGAGCCGAGTTTGTCCGAGTGGTGCAGGAAGCGCAGTCCAGCCAGCAGACGGCAGAGGTCAAGAAACAGCGGACACGCCTTGCCACCGCAAAGCAGAGAGTTTCCGAGCTGGAAGTCCTGCTCTGCAAAATCTATGAGGACAACATTTTAGGAAAGCTGTCTGACAGCAGATATGCCACTCTGGACGCTCAATATGAAAAGGAGCAGACCGAGCTTACCGCTGAAATCTCTGTTCTGGAAAAGGCTATCAAGAGCTACGAGAAGCACGAAAAGGACGCTGACCGTTTTATCGCTCTGATTGACAAGTATGAGAACTTCGACAAGCTGACGATTGCCATGCTCAATGAGTTTATTGAGAAAATCCTTGTGCATGAGCGTGACCGCAAGGGCAGTATTCAGACCACACAGGAGGTCGAGATTTACTTCAATTTCGTGGGTCGTTTCGTTCCCCCTGCGTTTGGCGAAGTGGAGCTTACCCCGGAGGAATTAGAGGAAATCCGCAAGCGTGAGGAACGCAAGGACAGGCTCCACCAGAACTACTTGAAGCGGAAAGCCAATGGTAAACAGAAAGAGTATGAGGAGCGCACGAAAGCCAAGAAAAAAGCGGAGATTGAAGCCAGAAAACAGGCAATCCGCACCGAGGATATTGCCAGAGGGGTATTTATCCCGGTGAGCAGTTTGCCGCAGCTGGGACCGAGAAAGGGAGCGTGATTTTATGAAAGAGTTGAAACCGAGAATCCATGAGAACGGTATGGACTATGTGTTGGTGGGCGACTACTATGTGCCGGACTTGAAGCTGCCGGAGGAACGCCGACCTATTGGGCATTGGGGACGCTTGCACCAGTCCTATCTGAAATTGCACCGTCCCATGCTTTACAACGAGCTAATTTTGTCCGGCAGGCTCCACACCGTCGTTGCCGATCTGAACGAGCAGGCGGCAGACAGGCTGGACTTGATTATCCGGCAGATGATGAAAGCCGAGGGCGTGACCGAAGCCATGAAAGCGGAAAATCAGATGTTATGGGTGCAGTCAATGAACTCCATCCGCTGCCGGGCAGAGGAAATCATCAAGACGGAACTAATCTACTGTTGAGAGAGGTAAAGCTATGATTTTGGAAGCCATGTATAATGGGGAGTTTTATCCCTGCGAGACAGTTGTACCTACATCACCGGAATACCGAAAGGCAGTCATAGCCTGTGAAAAGCTCATGGAGCAGTTGTCCCAGCGGCTCAGCAAAGAGGACTATGAGCTGGTGCAGGAACTCCGGGCGCAGACAGCAATCGCCCAATGTGAAGAAAGTGAAAGTCACTTCAAGTATGGCTTTTCCGCTGGGCTGATGTTCAGCAGGAAGCCCATGAACAAGTGCAGCAGAAGAAAGAAAAATAGATGAAGAAAGCCGCCTGAGCAGAAAGAAACTGTTCGGGCGGTTTCAGCATTCGCCAGTAGATTTATTCACACTCTTGTGATAAAATTTACTACAATAAAGAGCGTGATAGCACTAATTTTATGGGGGGATGCTTAATGAATAGAATTTTGAAAAAGTTTTTACAGCGGGGTGTCGATTTAAGTCCTGTGGGAGTTGAACTCCGTGAGGATAATACAAATTATTTTTGTACCCCAAAAGGGGCATCGGTTTTTGGATGGGCAGGGATAGATGGTATCCACTTCTGTTTCATTCGTGGATTTGGAGAGATGGTTTTCTCTGTCAGCCCCATGAATACTTCTCCTGATTATGTTCATCCAGTAGCTGAAAATTTTACCGACTTTCTGCGGCTTATACTGGCTTGTGGTGATGTGGCGGCAGTGGAACAAGCGTGGATGTGGAACGAAGCACAGTTTGAAGCCTTTCTCAATGAAAACCCTACAACCCAGGAACAACAGCAAACTTTATCGGAAATTTCAGAGAAGATGAATTTGTTGCCGATGGAACAACCGTGGACATATATCAAAAACCTGCAATCTTCCTTTGATTACAGTCAGATTAAATACACAGAAGATTATTACGATAATGATATGACTTCAGAGGCAGAATTGGTTGCCCCTGAATGGAAGGTCTACTTTGATGGAGATTTCTGGGGACATCGAGGTAAAGACCGTGCCGGAAAAGAGATCAAGCTGGATAAACAATTCGATTGGGCTGGATATCATTGGGTAATTCCGGCAGCTTATTCATGTAGCAAAGGACTTGTCGTTGATTTTTGTATGCGAGTTGATTCAGAAAGCATCCGTGACTTCATGAAAAAATGGAATCTGGACTGGGAAAATGACTCATGTGAAAATTTTACCCGTGAGCAACAGATGCAGATGGAATGGGAAAACCCACTTTGTTTTAACTTCAAACCTTGCTTGAAGTTAAACGAGAAAATATTACAGACAACCCATGGCTGCGCTGTGAGCTTTAATCCTTGTCTGCCAGATGGCGTTATCAATGAGTTGGAAGCAAAATGGGCAATCGACCATTATGGGCTGGATAGTACTTATGGCTGGGTCATATGCAGAGACGTATTTCCTTGGGGAACCAAGCATCACCCTGAAATCAATAAACTTTTTCTTACAATGGAGCAGCAACCAGGACAAGTTCCAGGCTCACATTTCAAAGTTCACGCACCCGGAGATTCATTTATGTTTTCCCATCCTGTTAGCGGAATAACCCATACACTGACCGTGCAGGAAATAGAACAGCAGACAGTTCCTCAAAATAGTTTTGGTTCTGATCGCTGGATTTATCCGACACATTATATTGCCATGAGTTATACACTTACCCCTGAACCGATGGAGAACATTTCGGTTTTTGACTGTGATGAAGGCGATAGACCGATAGAAGTTACACCAGACGATCATTCGTTCCGTCCAGTTGGCAGTAGTTCCTGTTTTGTTGTTGGTGTTATTGGTGGTGCAGATGGTCCGACAGCAGTTATATATGGAACAAATTCACAAGAAAAACTTCATGCTGCTTGTTCTGCTCTGCACTTTGAACCGGTTGGTGATGATGTCGAGTGGCGTATCGTGTTCAATGTTACGCAGTTTGACAAAGAAACATTCCCAATTATCTAAAAATACCCTTAGAACTCTAAGGGCGCACTTCTATACTCTCTGTCGAGAGTAGTGCGTCCTGCGGAGCTTCATTCCCGGTCAGCAGAAGAAAACTGCACGACCGAGAATGTTTCGTCACTTCGTTCCGTCAAGGTGGCTACACCCCCTTGCGCCGCTAAAGCGGCTATCCCCTGTGGACTTGCCGTCCGCAAACGGTTTTGACAAACCGTTCGCCGCCAGCAAGTTTGAAAATCAAGAATCTTAATTTGATAAAGGAGTGTGATTCTATGAAAAAGAAATTACCCATAATCCTCTTGGGTGTTATTTTGGCTTGTGTGTTGGTTTTCGGTTTCCTTTATGCAAACAATGACATTGGTAAAACCGCAAACAGTTTAGAAGCAGACATTCGCCAATCTCAAAAAATTTTGGATGATTGGATTGTTGATGGAAGCATTTCCGACACAATGGCTGCATTTATTTCTTACCCACAGGACAAGACAGACCACACTTTTTCTGTCTATGTAAATCGCCCTGGCTTGTCTTTTGGATATTTCTTCCGTGGTGGTGGAGATATAGTTGAGGTTGATGATTACATTGCAGAGTTTGTTGTTGAGGGAAATAACGAAAGGGCATTTATCTCAATGAATACCCAAAATATTGTTCGACTTGAAGTAGATGATGGCAACGGCATTCAGGTGATTGATATTGATAGTGGCAAGCCTTTCGCCATTGTCCTGCCCCTCAATGTAGGAAACATCTGTTTCTATGATACGAATGGAAATGTTGTGGAATATCTTCGCCAACAACTTTGACCAACTTCAATTTACCGAACTGAACACAACAACTGAATACCGAAAAACTGACCGTTGACTGGTCGCAATCTGCGAAAAGTTGACGGTCTTTTTTTATCCCCAAAATCAAAAAAGGAGGTCAATCCCAATGACAAAACCGAAAACCCTCGACCAGCTCCGAGCCGAAAAGGAACGAGCTGAGACGCAGCTTGCACAGGAACAGCACAAGCTGGAGCGTCTGGAGAACAGAAAGAAGTATCTGGAGAAAGGCGAACGCACCAAGCGCACCCACCGCCTTTGCAATCTGGCGGCACGATTGAGAGCCTTGCCCCGGAGGTCAAAGATCTCACACGCACCGAAATGACAGAGCTGATGGAACACATCTTTTCCCTGTCCGAAGTCCAGCGAGCCGTCCGTCACATGGCGATTACCCATATCAGTCAAGCGAACAGAGAAAAGGAGTTGAAAGCCGATGGCACTATTTCATCTGAGCGTCACGCAGACTAAGCGAAGCGCAGGACAGTCCGCTATTGCTTCTGCCGCCTACCGTGCCGGGGAGCGATTGTATAGCGAGTATTACGGCGAATACAGCGACTACACCCGCAAGGGCGGCGTGATCTGCTCCGACATTCTCCTGCCGTCCCATGCACCGCCAGAATACGCAGACCGCCAGACCCTATGGAACGCCGTGGAAAAAGCCGAGCGTGGAAAGAACGCCCAGCTTGCATACAGCTTTGACATTGCCTTGCAGAATGAATTTTCCCTTGAGGAAAACATCGCTCTTGCAAGGCAATTTTTGTTGGAGAACTTTGTGAGCCGTGGCATGGTGGTTGACTTCGCCGTACACCAGCCAGACCGGGAGGACGGCGGCATACCAAACCCGCATTTTCATGTGCTTTGCCCCATCCGCCCCATCGAGCAGAACGGCAAATGGGGACTAAAGCAACGCCGGGTGTATGAGCTGGACGAGGACGGCAACCGTATCCGGGACGCAGACGGAAAGTTTGTGTTCAACGCCGTTCCCACTACCGACTGGGGCAGTCCCGAAACGCTGGAATACTGGCGGCAGACATGGGCGGAGCTATGCAACGCCAAGTTTGCGGAAAAGGGGCTTGACGTTCGTATCGACCACCGAAGCTATGAGCGTCAGGGCGTGGAGCTTCTTCCCACCGTCCACGAGGGCGCAACCGTCCGGGCAATGGAGAAGAAAGGCATACGCACCGAAAAGGGCGATTTCAACCGCTGGATCAAGGCAACCAATGCCGTTATCCGGGACATCAAGAAGAAAATCGCTCTCCTGTTCGATTGGATTGCCGAAGCAAAAGCAGAGCTTGCCAAGCCGCAGGCCCCCGACCTTGTTTCTCTGCTGAACGCCTATTACACCCAGCGCAGAGCCGGGGCGTATTCGCAGAAAGGCAAGGTCAGCAATCTAAAGGAGATGAACGAGACTTTCAATTATCTCCGGGCAAACGGCATTTACTCCCTTGAAGATTTGGAAAGCCGTGTCAGCGAACACAGTGCTGCCACAGAGAGCTTGAAGAAAACGCTGGACGAACAGACCGCCCGAATGAAAGCAATTAAGCAGCTCTATGACAGCTCCGCTGCTTTCCAGAGCTTGAAGCCTGTCTATGACGGCTTGCAGAAAATCAAGTTTGAGAAGCCCAGAGCCAAGTACAAGGCAGAGCATGAAGCGGAACTGAAACAGTTCTACGCCGCCAGACGCAAGCTGACCGGAGAGTTCCCGGACGGCAAGGTGGATATGAAAAAGCTGACCGAAGAGTATGACGAGCTGGAACTGGCGCACAACACCACCTACGGCGAGTTTAAGACTGTCAGAGACGATTTACACCGCCTTTGGAAGGTCAAGTCATGTGTAGATACTGCCGCCCGATTTAACGAGCGCACAGAGGAACAAAAGCTCCAAAATCGACCCCAAACACGACAGAAAAAGGAGGAACTATCACGATGAATTACACCCAAGCGCAGATTGATCGGGCAAACGCCGTCAGTCTGGAAGATTTTCTCCGCACACAGGGAGAGACGCTTATCAAAAGCGGACGGGAATACCGCTGGAAAGAACATGACAGCCTGACCGTCCGGGGAAACAAGTGGTTTCGCCATAGCCAGAGCAAGGGCGGCTATCCCATTGATTTTGTCATGGAGTTTTACGGCAAGTCCTTTCCCGAAGCTGTCCAGCTCTTAACCGGCGAAAGCGGTGAGGGACAGAGCGAAGCCAGCACAGCACCGCCCACAGCGTTTCACTTGCCCTTGCACAACAGGACAGCCGACAGAGCAATCCAATATCTCACAGAAAGCCGAGGTCTCAACAAAACGCTTGTTGAGGTTTTTCTTCTTTCCGGGGATATTTACGAGGACTCAAAGCGGCACAATGTTGTGTTTGTCGGCAGAGACCGAAGCGGTACGCCGAGATACGCCCATGTGCGAGGAACGGCAGACCCATTCAGACAGGACATTGCCGGGTCTGACAAATCCTATCCGTTCCGACACGAGGGTAATGGCAATCAGCTCTTTGTCTTTGAAGCGCCGATTGACCTGTTATCGTTCATCTGCCTTTATCCGCAGGACTGGCAGACAAGGAGCTATCTTGCCCTGGGCGGCGTTTCGGGAAAAGCCCTTGACCGTTTTCTTTCTGAACGCAAGGACACCCAAAAAGTATTCCTCTGCCTTGACAGCGATACCGCAGGAAGCGAAGCCTGTACCCGACTGGCACAGTCCATTCCCAGCGAGATCGCCGTCATTCGCCTTGTCCCGGCAAGGAAAGACTGGAACGATGTTCTCCGTCAGCAAGGGGACATTCCGAGCCGCAAATTTATAGCGGAAACAATCACGCTGCGAGAGCTGCCCACTGCCCAGCCTGTCCCCATGCTCCGTATGGCAGATGTGGAGCTGACGAGCGTGGATTGGTTATGGTTTCCGTATATTCCCTTTGGAAAGCTGACCATCATACAGGGCAACCCCGGCGAGGGCAAGACCTACTTTGCCATGCGTCTTGCGGCGGCTTGCACCAACCGAAAGCCTTTACCCGGTATGGAGACCCTTGAGCCTTTTAATATCATCTATCAAACCGCCGAGGACGGTCTGGGCGATACCGTTAAGCCCCGGCTGATGGAAGCGGAAGCAGACCTTGAAAGAGTGCTTGTCATTGACGATAGGGACACGCCGCTGACCCTTGCCGATGAGCGCATAGCAAGGGCAATCCGTGAGAACAACGCAAGGCTTGTTATCATTGACCCGGTACAGGCGTTTCTGGGCGCAGATGTGGACATGAACAGAGCAAACGAGGTGCGCCCGATATTCCGCAGTCTGGGAGACATTGCACAGGCTACCGGGTGCGCTATCGTGCTGATTGGACACCTGAACAAAGCCGCAGGAACGCAAAGCACCTACCGGGGATTGGGGTCTATCGACATTACGGCGGCAGTCCGCAGTCTGCTTTTTATCGGCAAGCTGAAGGACAGCCCCACAACGAGGGTGCTTATCCATGAGAAAAGCTCCCTTGCGCCGCCCGGACAGTCCCTTGCCTTTTCTCTGGGAGATGAGAAAGGTTTTGAGTGGATAGGGGCTTATGACATTACCGCTGACGAGCTTCTTGCCGGGACAGACACCGCCAAGACCGAGAGCAAGACCGCACAGGCGCAAATGCTCATTCTGGAACTGCTTGCAAACGGAAAGCGTATGCCGAGCGCAGAGCTGGAAAAGGCAGTCAATGAGCGTGGGATTTCCTCACGCACCATGAGAACGGCAAAGAGCCGTATCGGGGACAGACTTGTGACCGAGAAAGACGGCACAGTATGGGTCTGCTATCTCCGAGACTGACAACAGGAACACGGCAAGCGTGGCAAAGACGGCAAGGTTTTTATAGATACCTTAATGTTGCCGCCTTGCCTTGTTCCCTCATACCGACACCGCCCGATGATGAACAGTCACCGGGCATTTTTCATTTACAGGAGGATTTTGAATGAACAATACCGCAACCAACACCGCCACTTGCCCGACTGTCAGAAAGCAGATTGGCAAGACCACCTATATCGTCCGTGTCCATTTCAGCGAGACCGCCAAGGAGACGATGGAGGACAAAATCAAGCGTCTGCTCCGTGAGGAAGTCCGCAAAATGTGACTTCTTTTTGAATTTGATGAAAAAGTCCTTGACTTTTCGTCTCTGGCAAGACCGCAAAATCCATCCTGATTTCCTGCGGTGCCCGCCTTTCGCCCTTTGACATCCAAGAAATCCGGGATGCGACCATGTACGATGAGCTGGAGCTGGATAAGCTGGGCGACCGAAAAACAGCCTTATTCCTTATCATGTCGGATACGGACAGCACGTTCAATTTCCTTATCAGCATGATCTACTCCCAGCTTTTCAATTTGCTCTGTGACAAGGCAGATGATGTGTACGGCGGAAAGCTGCCTGTCCATGTGCGCTGCCTGATCGACGAGTGTGCCAATATTGGCCAGATTCCGCAGCTGGAAAAACTGGTGGCAACCATCCGAAGCCGCGAGATTTCGGCCTGCCTTGTGCTGCAAACCAGAAGCCAGTTGAAAGCCATCTACAAGGATAATGCGGATACCATCGTGGGCAACATGGACAGCCAGATATTTCTGGGTGGCAGCGAGCCTACTACCCTTAAAGATCTTGCCGAAGCACTCGGCAAGGAAACCATCGACAGCTACAACAATTCCGATACCCGTGGCAATAGCCCAAGCTATGGCACCAACTATCAAAAACTCGGTCATGAACTTATGAGCCGGGATGAGCTGGCGGTGCTGGATGGCGGCAAGTGCATCTTGCAGCTGCGCGGTGTAAGACCCTTTCTGTCGGATAAATACGATCTGACCCAACATCCGAACTACAAAATGACATCGGATGCTGACCCCAAAAATGCTCTGGATATTGAAAAATATCTGAGCCATAAAGAAAAAATCCGCCCGGACGACCAGTTCGTCCTCGTGGATGTTGATTCACTCCCGCCCGCCTGACAAAGACGAGCGGTTATTTTTTATCCTGACCCAAAAGGCGCACCAGAAAATCAGCCCTTGCCGCAGTTTACGGCAGTTCACAAGTAGGTTTCGGGTGTGCGCAGGGTCACTTTTTGCCAAACAAAGGAGACGAAATATGGAATTTTTCAATAGTGCAGTGGACGTTCTGAAGACTCTGGTCGTTGCTCTGGGTGCCGGTCTGGGCGTGTGGGGTGCTGTCAACCTCATGGAAGGCTACGGCGGCGATAATCCCTCCGCAAAGAGTCAGGGTATGAAGCAGCTCATGGCTGGCGGTGGTGTCGCCCTGATCGGCATTACCCTGATCCCCCTGCTGAGCGGTCTGTTCGGCTAAAAACTGCGGGCGGCATCTGCCGCCCATACATATTGCTCCAACTCACCGTGGCTAACGGTTTTTGTACTTGTGGAGCGAATTTTCAAGCCATACGTTCTATCAAAAAGGAGATGTTTCTATGAATTTTTTGACGAACCTCATCTTTGTTCTCAACCTGCTCAAGACCCTCATCAACCATTTCTTTTAAGGTGGTGGCGCTGAGTGGAAACCGTTCTCAAAGCAATCTCCGATTGGATCAAGTCACTGCTGACAGCTGCGATCATGTCCAATCTTTCCGGCCTGTTCGATGACGTCAACACCCAAGTGGGCAACATCGCACAGCAGGTCGGCACCAAACCATCCAGTTTTGAACCGCGCGTTTTCGCTATGATCGAGGCACTATCCCGTAATGTGGTGCTGCCCATCGCAGGCGTGATTTTGACCTTCATTGCTTGTTATGAATTGATTCAGATGATTACTGAACACAACAATATGGCACAATTTGAACCTGCGCTGCTGATGAAATGGATCTTCAAAACTGCCATTTCGGTCTGGATGATCTCCAACACCTTCGACATCATCATGGCGGTGTTCGATGTGACGCAGCAGGTGGTGGCAAATTCCAGCGGCATTATTTCCGGCAACACAAGGGTCAACGACATCGGGCTTTCCATGCTGCAATCCAGCATGATGCAGATGGACGTAGGCCCACTGTTCGGGCTGTTCTTGCAGTCCTTCTTCATCGGCATTACCATGCGCATCCTGTCCATTGTGATTTTCGTCATCGTCTACGGAAGAATGATTGAAATCTATATGGCCGTCAGTCTGGCTCCCATCCCGATGGCAACATGGGGCAACCATGAGCAATCCCATGTGGGACAGAATTATCTTCGCTCGCTGTTTGCGCTGGGATTTCAGGGCTTCCTGATTTTGATCTGCGTGGCGATCTACGCAGTTTTGCTTCAGAACGTCGCCATATCCGGGGATGCCATCAACTCCATTTGGAGCATTGTCGGCTATACGGTTCTTCTTTGTTTCAGTTTGTTCAAGACCAGTTCTGTGGCCAAGAGCATACTGGGTGCCCACTGATTGGAGGTGTTTTTTTGGCAGCGTATATTTCCGTGCCGCGCGATTTCAGCAAGGTGAAGTCCAAAGTAGCCTTTAATCTGACCGCCCGGCAGCTTATCTGTTTTGGTGCAGCGGCAGTCGTGGGCGTGCCGCTGTTCTTTGTTCTGCGGGACACCGCAGGCAATTCCGGCGCTACCCTCGGCATGATGGCGGTCATGTTGCCCATGTTCTTTCTGGCGATGTACCAGAAAAACGGACAGCCCGCCGAAAAGATTCTGCGGTACTACCTTCAGGCACGTTTTGTTCGCCCGAAGGTGCGTCCGTACAAGACCCGCAACTACTATGCACTGCTTATGAAGGGAGATGACACCCGTGATTCCGTTTCTGAAAAAGAATAAGGACGGCAAAAAGCCGCCCAAGTCCACAGTGCCCCGCACGGCACAGGAGAGCATCCCGTTTCAGCGGATGTTTGAGGACGGCACCTGCCGTGTCCGCCCCGGCTACTACACCCGCACCATCCAGTATCAGGATATCAACTATCAGTTGGCGCAGCAGGAGGACAAGACCGCCATCTTTGAGGAATGGTGCAGTTTTCTCAACTTTTTCGACAGCTCCATCCACTTTGAACTGTCCTTTGTGAACACTGCTACGGACAGTGCAGACTTTGAAAAGTCCATCCGTATCCCGTATCAGCAGGATGGTTTTGACGATGTTCGTGCCGAGTACAGCCAGATGCTGCGGCAGCAGCTTTCCAAGGGCAACAACGGCCTGACAAAGACAAAATTCCTGACCTACGGCATCGAGGGTGACAGCATGGCGCAGGTCAAACCCCGGTTGGAGCACATCCAGAACGACCTGATGAACAATTTCCACAGACTGGGCGTTCTGGCAAAGCCGCTGGACGGTACGGAGCGTCTGAAACTGATGCACGGGATGCTGAACATGGACGGTGCCAACAAGTTCCACTTCAACTGGAAAGACCTTGTGCCCAGTGGTCTGTCCGTAAAGGATGCCATTGCACCCACTGCGCTGGCATTTAAGAACAGCCGGACCTTTCAGATGGGCGGCATCTTCGGGGCGGTCAGCTTCCTGTCCATCACGGCATCCGACCTCAGCGACCAGCTCTTGAAGGATTTTCTGGACATGGATTCCAGCCAGATCGTTACCATGCACATCCAGTCCGTTGACCAGAACAAGGCCATCAAAACCATCAAGCACACGATTACCGAACTCGATAGATCAAAGATTGAGGAACAGAAAAAAGCCGTCCGCGCCGGATACGACATGGACGTGTTGCCATCCGATTTGGCGACTTATGGGCGGGATGCAAAAGCCCTGCTGAAAGAATTGCAGAGTCAGAACGAGCGGATGTTCCTCGTCACGTTTCTGGTGCTGAACACCGGCAAGACCGAGCAGGAACTGGAAACCAACGTGTTTCAGGCGGTCAGCATTGCCCAGAAGCACAACTGCGAACTGTGCCGGCTGGATTTTCAGCAGGAGCAGGGGCTGATGAGCAGCCTGCCGCTGGCAGACTGTCAGATCGAAATTCAGCGGGGACTGACCACCAGCAGCACGGCAATTTTTGTGCCGTTTACTACGCAGGAGCTGTTCGACAACGGTAAGGAAAGCCTGTACTACGGTTTGAACGCCTTGTCCAATAACCTGATTATGGTGGACCGTAAAAAGCTGAAAAACCCCAACGGTCTGATTCTGGGCACTCCCGGCTCTGGCAAGTCGTTCAGCGCAAAGCGAGAAATTTGCAATGCTTTTCTCGTCACGGATGACGATATTCTTGTGTGCGATCCTGAGTCGGAGTATGCTCCACTGGTGGAACGTCTGCATGGGCAGGTCATCCATATCAGCCCTTCCAGCACCCAGTATATCAACCCCATGGACATCAACACAAACTATTCCGAGGAAGATAATCCGCTGGCTTTGAAAGCCGATTTTATTCTTTCCCTTTGCGAACTTGTAGTCGGCGGCAAAGAGGGGTTGAAGCCTGTGGAGAAAACGGTCATTGACCGCTGCGTCCACAAAATCTATGCTCCTTACTTTGAGCACCCCTGTCCCGAAACCGTGCCGATGCTGGAAGACCTCTACAATGCACTGCTGACGCAAGACGAACCGGAAGCGCGTCATGTGGCGGCGGCGTTGGAAATCTATGTCAAGGGCAGTCTGAACATTTTTAACCACCATACTAATGTGGATATCAATAACCGTATCGTCTGTTTTGACATCAAGCAGCTTGGCAAGCAGTTGAAGAAACTCGGTATGCTCATCGTGCAGGATCAGGTCTGGGGCCGTGTGACTGCCAATCGCTCCGTTGGCAAATCGACCCGATACTACGCCGATGAGTTCCACCTTTTGCTGAAAGACGAGCAGACAGCCGCCTATTCCGTGGAGATCTGGAAACGTTTCCGTAAGTGGGGCGGCATCCCGACAGCCCTAACGCAGAACGTCAAAGATTTGCTGACAAGCCCCGAAGTATCGAACATTTTCGAGAACTCGGACTTTGTGTATATGCTGAATCAGGCCAACGGCGACCGGCAGATTCTTGCGAAACAGCTTAATATTTCGCCCCATCAGCTTTCCTATGTGACCCACTCCGGCGAGGGCGAAGGGCTGCTGTTTTTTGGCAATGTCATTCTTCCTTTTGTGGATCATTTTCCGAAAGACCTTGAGCTGTACCGCATCCTGACCACCCGCCTGTCGGAAGTTGTGGAGGCAAAACATGAATAAGAAACAGCCGAAACTGAAATTTGAGGAGGACAAGGAGCGCACTGCAACACGCTCCCCTCCGAAAAAGGAAAAGATGGAGCAGACCCAGCCCCGAAAGAAACTGAAACTGGATGCCGACAAAGCTGCCGAAAAAGCACAACATCTACGCTTTGGCAAAGCCGAGATCACTCCGGACGAAGCATCCCGCATGACAAAAGCCCAGAAACGAGAGATGTACGCTTCGGCCATTGCCCGGTCTGCGGCTCACCGGGAAGTTGACCAGTATGAGGATGATAATGTCGGCACGCAGGCTCTCAACGAGGGACTGAAAACAGAAGAATCTGCTGCGGATTTTTCCAAAAGTCGCTATTCTCGTAAGCTCAAGAAGAAAGCCAAGCTCCAAGCAAAAAAGAAGCTCAGAGCTACAAAATCTTCTGCCCATGAGCCGGACAAGGTACAAAATGCAGGAGAGGCCAACGTCATTCATAGTGACAGCGGCGAGGGTGGTTCCAATTGGCTTTCCCGGTGGCGGCAGAAACAGGACGTTCGCAAAAGCTACTATGCTGCTGCCCGGTCGGGCGGCACCGCAGCACAGACCGCTGGCGGGCAAAAGATCACATCCAGCGGTGCATCTGCCACTAAGTCCGGTGTAGAGCAGGTCATTGATAAGGGCAAGTCGGCTGTCAGCACTGCCGTCAACGGCATTGCCAATTTTGCAAAGAGCAACGCACACGTTTTGGTGATCGTGGGCGTTTTTCTTTTGCTCCTGCTGCTGGTCATGTCGGCATTTTCGTCCTGTTCCATTCTGTTTTCCGGCACCACGCAGGTATCCGGTCAGACCATTTACACCGCAGAGGACCGGGACATCCGGGGAGCCGAAACCGACTACAAGAAGCTGGAAAAGGAACTGGATAAAAAGATCAAGCGCACTCCTACCGACCACCCCGGCTACAACGAGTACCAGTACCACCTTGACCCCATCGAGCATGACCCATGGCAGTTGACCTCTTTTCTCACGACTCTCTATGACGATTACACCCGGTCAGAGGTGCAGGGCAAGTTGAAGGAGACCTTCAAAAAGCAATACAAGCTGACCGCATGGGTAGAAGTCCAGACCCGATACCGCACGGTAGTGATGATCGACATTTTTACTGGCATCCCCTACACCGTGCAAGTGCCCTATGAGTATCGAATTTTTCACACCAAATTGGTGAATAAAGGGCTGGAGGTCGTTATCCGGGAGGAACTGGACAACGACCAGTGGAAACGCTATGAGATCTTTCAGGATACGTTGGGCGGCAGACCTTATCTGTTCAACGGCGGCTTGCCGCCCGGTGGCTCCGATGGCTCCGGCACACCGGGCATCGACTATCAGGTTCCAGCAGAAGCCCTGACGGACGAGGAATTTGCCGCCATCTACAAGGAAGCCCAAAAGTATGTGGGCACGCCCTATGTGTGGGGCGGTTCTACCCCGGAAACCGGGTTCGATTGCTCCGGCTACGTTTGCTGGGTGTACAACCAGAACGGCTATGATGTAGGGCGCACCACAGCCAACGGTCTTTGGCAGAAAAGCCAGCACATTTCCGAAGCCGAAGCAAAGCCCGGTGATCTTGTTTTCTTCGAGGGAACGTATGATACCCCCGGAAAAAGTCATGTGGGCATCTACCTTGGCAACGGCATGATGGTGTCCGCTGGCGACCCCATCAAGTACGCAAACATTCACTCGTCCTACTGGGAGAAGCATCTCGCCGGGTTCGGACGGCTTTCAAAATGATTGGAGGAGTTTTATGAGCGAAAAACTGGATAAGTTGCGGGCAACGCTCAAGAAAGAGCAGGAGCGCCGCATCAAGCTGAATAACCGCATTGCGGTTTTGGAGCGTCGGATTCAGGAGGAAGAAGCCGCTGAGGTCAGCAGCATGGTACGCACGGCGAATGTGACCCCGGAACAGCTCGCCGCCCTGCTGCGGCAGTCGGCAACCGCCACCCCGAACCCGGCTGCGCTGTCTGCCGTGGGTGCAACTTTCGAGAAGGAGGTCGATGCAGATGAAGATTAAGAAACTGGGTGCGCTGTTGGTATCGGCGGCACTGTGCGCTGGCATGGCAGCTCCCGCTTTTGCCTTTGAGGGCGAAGCCGCCCCCGTGGAGCAGCCTGTTCTGCCGGAAGTGGTGGAGGAAGATGTTGTAACCGTCACGGACGAAACCTCTGGTGCCCTGACCCCGGAGGGCAATCTGACGCTGGTGGACGATTACCACACCGACTATTCCGATGGCAGCGGACAGCAGTTTATTACGCTGGTGTCGAAGTCGGGTGCCACCTTCTATCTGGTCATCGACCGCAACGCCAAGGGGCAGCAGACCGTTCACTTTATGAACCTTGTGGACGAAGCCGACCTTTTGGCGCTGATGGAGGAAGAAGATGCGGATGCTTATACCGCTGAAAAGGAAGCAGCAGAACAGGACAAGCTGAAAGCCGAGGAAGAAGCCAAGAAAGCCGCAGAAGAAGCGGCGGCATCCGGCGAGGAACAGCCCAAGGAAAACAAGGTCACAAAGATTGCATCCGGCTTTCTGGGCGTAGTCGTGCTGATTGCACTGGCGGCAGGCGGCATTTTCTACGCTTTCGCAAAGCAGAAGCAGAAAAAGCAGGCCGAAAAAGAAGCCCTCGACCCCGATGCAAACTACACCGAGGACAAGGGCGACTTCGAGATTCCCACCGAGGACGAGCCGGAGGAACCCGGTGAGGAAGATACCGAACCCATCTGATTTTAAGGCGGCATTTTGCCGCCGTACATATTGCAATCAGAAACAGATTGGAGTGATTTTTATCGCAAAATTAGTCGTGGCGGAAAAGCCCTCGGTGTCCATGTCCTATGCAAAAGTTCTCGGTGCGACCAACCGGCAGGACGGCTACCTTGAGGGCAACGGCTATCTTGTCAGCTGGTGCGTTGGTCATCTGGTGGAGCTGGCTCCGCCCAATGTCTACGATGCCAAGTATGTCAAGTGGAGCATCGCAGACCTGCCCATCCTGCCGCAAAAGTGGCAGTATCTGGTGTCTGCGTCCACCAAAAAGCAGTTTGGCATCCTGCAAAAACTCATGCACCGCCCGGACGTAGACAGCATTGTGAACAGTTGCGATTCCGGACGTGAGGGAGAACTGATCTTCCGCTTGGTGTACCAGCAGGCTGGGTGCAAAAAGCCCTTTTCCCGCCTGTGGCTGTCCAGCATGGAGGAAAATGCCATCCGAGAAGGGTTCGCCCACCTGAAACCGTCAACTGAATACGATGCGCTGTACAACGCAGCACTCTGCCGGGAACGTGCCGACTGGATGGTCGGCATCAATGCGTCCCGGCTTTTTTCGTGCCTGTACGGTCAACCGCTGGCGGTGGGGCGTGTTATGACCCCGGTACTTGCCATGACGGTTGTCCGGGAAGCTGCCATCGCTGCCTTTGTACCGGAGAAATTCTACACGGTGAATCTGGAACTGACCAGCGGCTGCACAGCATCCAGCAAACGGTTTGCACAGAAAGCAGATGCCGAACTACTGCTTTCCAAATGCCGAAAGGAGGGGCGTGTCACGGTGCAGAAGATGGAGCGCAAGGAAAAATCCGAAAGCCCGCCGCAGCTCTATGACCTTACTGCATTGCAGCGGGATGCCAACCGTCTGCTGGGATTTACGGCACAGCAGACCTTGGATTATGCCCAAAGTCTTTACGAAAAACGGCTCATCACCTACCCCCGCACGGACAGCCGGTTTTTGACGGAGGATATGGCGGCATCCCTTCCGGGACTGGTGACGGCCACGGGCAAGGCGTTTGCCGTGGAGGAGCCGATTTCCATCCATGTGCAGCAGGTCATCAATGGCAGCAAAGTCACCGACCACCATGCACTGCTGCCCACGAAAAGCATGGCAAACGCAGACCTTGCTGCCCTCCCTGCCGGGGAGCGGAATATCCTGCGGTTGATTGCCGCACGGCTGCTCTGCGCTGTGGGTGAGCTGCACCGCTATGCAGAAACCACCTTGACCACCCTCTGCGCCGGAGAGGAATTCTCCGCAAAAGGCAAGTTGGTGCTGTCCGACGGATGGAAAGCCATGGAACGAAAAATGCTGGGGGAACTTCTGGGCAAGCAAAAGGAAGCAGTTGTTCTGCCCGATGCGCAAGAGCAGAGCCAGTGCAGCGTTGCCGGTGCCGAACTGAAAGAGGGGCAAACGACCCCGCCAAAGCATTTTACCGAGGACCTTCTACTTCATGCGATGGAAACCGCCAGTGCAGACAGTATGCCGGAGGGCGTGGAACGTCAGGGCATCGGCACCCCGGCCACCCGCGCCGCAACTATTGAAAAGCTGGTGCAGAAGGGCTTTCTGGAACGCAAGGGCAACAAGAAAGCCAAGGTGCTGCTGCCCACCGACAAGGGCAAGGCATTGATTACCGTGATGCCCGAAGAAATTCAATCCCCGGAAATGACCGCTGATTGGGAAGCAAAGCTGCTACAAATCGAGCGTGGCGAAATGGAGCCGAGCGAATTTATGACCGAGATCAATACGATGATTACCGAACTGGTAAAGAACACGGAAATGAAAAAAGGAGCGAATGCACTTATGAAAAGCAAGATCATTGGTGTCTGCCCGAATTGTGGTGCAAATGTTGTGGAGCGTGAAAAGGGCTGGTTCTGCGAGAACCGGGAGTGCCGTTTCGTGCTGTGGAAGGACAATGCGTTCTTCAAGCGTCTGGGCAAGCGGCTGGACGCTCACGTGGCGGACAAGCTGCTGCGGGATGGTCGGGTCCGCCTGAAGGACTGCAAGAGTGCCAAGGGCAAGACCTACAATGCCACCGTGCTGCTGGGCACCGAACCCGATGGGCGCAGCAGGTTTTCTCTGGAATTTGAAGGTGGGTGCTGATGGAGCAGATAAAAGAAGCGGTCTACCTTATCAACGATGAACGCTATCTGCATCTCCGGGAAAACGGTGCAGGGGTCGGCTTTGCCACTTATAACAAGGTAACTGGTGAGCCGCTGGAAAGCGGGCAGATCTCGGAAAAGAACCTGCCGCCCGATGGCAGGAACGCCATTCCTGCTGCCCGGAACTGGTATCTGTTTGAACTTTCGGACGATGACCGCAAGGCCATCCAACAGGAAAGCGTAAAGATCCTCGAAAACATCCCGCAAGCTGGTATCGGCAGACGGCGCATCTGGGAGCCTGAAACGCTGCCGAAGGATATTCGTCTCATCAACAGCCACTATGACGACCTCTACCGCATTCCCGATGGCGGAGTTGTACAGGTGGATTACCCGGATGGGCGCAGCTTTACGGCACGGCTGGAACATCTGGATGATTACCACTTTGACATGGGCGGTCTGGGCAATGTGTTCCACATCTGCCAGTTTGCCGAGGTCATGGAACGAAACCATGCCGACTTCTACCCGGAAATTCAGACACAGGACGAGCAGGCTGCATGGGAACTGGGCGGCAAGGGCTATCTTGCTATCCAGTCCTGTGAGGACGGCTGGGACTACACTATTTACCACAGTGATTATTCCGTAATGGACGGTGGGCAGCTGGGTGCCCCGGAACTGACCATTCAGGAAGCCCGTGAGCAGATTCTGGAAGCACACCACATGGAAAAGGGCCGGCGGCTACTGCAGGACTACGATGCAGTCATGGATAAAGTTGCGGAAGCCGAGGAACTGAGTGCAGACCATCGCCCTTCCACACTGGAAAAGCTGGCAGAACTGGCAAGTGATACGTCTGCGCCAAAATCCTCTGCACGTTCTGCACCGGAACTGTGAGGTGGACGATGCAGCAAAAATGGAACCAGAATTTTGACGGTGAGCCCATGACGGACATCCCGCAGAAGTTTCTGAACGCAGGGTGCGATGTTTATATGGTGATGCAGCTGCGGCATGACGAAAAAATCCTCGATGAAAGATTTGCTTCCATGCGGGAACTGCATCGTCGGGGCAAAACGCCAGACCCGGAGCATTACGAGGTCACCTACTATGCTGATTTGCCCGCCATGTGGCAGGATGTGCCGGACAACGAGGTTCTGGAAGAACTGTTTCAGATGTTCAACATCTCCCGTCCGCAGGATTTTGAGGGGCACAGCCTGTCGGTCAGCGATGTGATCGCACTCAGACGCAATGGCGAGGTGTCTGTGCATTATGTGGACAGCATCGGCTTCAAAGATTTACAGGGGTTTCTGGACAAGCAGCCGGAACGTCCTTCGGTGCTGCTGAATCTCAAAGAGAAGTGCGATGCCCCGGAGTGCAATCCCACCGCCTGCCGGAAAGCGAGGGCTGAACATGAACTTTAACCACGAGGAATTGACCCTGATGATGCTCTACAACACCGGCACCCGGCTGGGGCTTATCCACGAACTGCGGCTGATGCAGTGCTACCTGATGCCCGATGAAACTGCCCTGCGGGAGTTGTCGGAGGGCGTTATCGAAAAGCTGAAACTCATGACCGATGCTGAGTTTGTCGAGTTGGAATTTCCACTGGACTGATCTTTGCCGCCTGCGGGCGGCGTACATAAAGTATTTTGTTCTTCCAAAAGATATGCTATAATCAAATCAGACAAAATTCCTCTCTTCAAGCGATTTCTCCGCAATTTTTCTGTGGCTCTGCTCGTATCAAAAATAAGGGACCGATTTTTAATTGTCAGAACGGAGGAACCATTATGGCAATCTTTGAAAAGACCATCCGAAACAAAAACTTTGACAAGCTGCTTCGGAAGCTGGAAAATGAAATCCCGGACAGCAGTTGGTCGGCAGATTTAGAGGCAGGCAGTGATTTCAAAGAGGGCGATGCCCGGTGCAGTGTCCGTGTATTTGAACGGTACAGCATGATGGGCGGCAACCGCCTGAGTCTGACACTGACCATGTTCCAGAATGCGGACAGTCCGATTCGGCTGTCTGCCATCACCGCAGGAGGCAGTCAAGCGGTGTTTTTCAAGGTGAACACCCTCGGAGAAGAATCTTTTCTGGACGATGTAAAGGACCTGCTGGAAGAAATTTTGGAGGAATAAGATGTTTTACGCTGGAATTGATATGCTGTTCAGCATTCTGTTTCCCATCCTGTTCCTTGTGGTTCTGGGTATGATACTATACACCATCATCGGAAATATCAGCACATGGAATAAAAACAACCATTCGCCGCGGCTGACTGTTCCGGCAACGGTTGTGGCAAAACGAACGGAAGTTTCTCGCCACCATACAGACAATACGATGGCTCATACGTTCACGACCTATTATGTGACCTTTCAGGTAGAGAGCGGCGACCGCATGGAGCTTACCGTAAGTGGTTCGGACTACGGAATGCTTGTGGAGGGCGACATTGGAAAGCTGAGTTTTCAGGGCACCCGCTATCTTGGGTATGAGCGGAACTAAGCGTTCTCCTACATTGTATAGTAAGGAGTACTGTATGAACGATCTGTTTATCCAAGGGCTGACCATCGACTGGAACAGAGTTCGCCCATACAATTATGTTCGTCAGATTCCTGCCATCAGTGGAATCGACACTTTTACATTCCATAAGCCCATTACGTTCTTTGTGGGCGAAAATGGAAGCGGAAAATCTACACTTCTGGAAGCAATCGCTGTTGCTTACGGCTTCAACGCGGAGGGTGGAACGAAAAACTATTCATTTTCCACATACAACTCCCATTCGGAACTATGTGAGGCTATGACGATTTCCAAGGGGTATCGCAGACCAAAGTTCGGGTATTTTCTCCGGGCAGAGAGTTTCTATAATGTAGCCACCAAGGAAATCGACTATTCCGATGACGATCATCCCTCCAAAGGCTATCACCAAAAATCACACGGTGAAAGTTTTCTCGCCATTGCGCAGGACTACATGGGTGCAGATGGAGTCTATATTTTTGACGAGCCGGAAGCTGCTCTATCCCCGCAGAGGCAACTCACGTTGCTGATCAACATTTATCGGTGTGCCCAAGAAGGGGCGCAATTCATTATTGTATCACATTCACCCATTCTCCTCGGAATGCCTGATGCTGAAATTTTTAGCTTCGACAATGGCACGATTCATCCTTGTCAGTATGAAGATACGGACAGCTACGTTATCACCAAAACATTTGTAAATAATCGGCAGCATTTTTTGAACCAGCTTCTGAATGAAGAAACGTAATGCCGGGAAAGGACATTCCATATGAATGATTCTACGTTGAAAGAACTTTGGCAGCAGGTCGCTGAAAAGAAAAGCTGCGAAGCAAAACAGAAAGAGCTGACCGCCCAGAGAGATACGCTTGCTGATCGTCTGAAAAAGCTGGAAAAATCCAAGCTGGCGGAACAGGCTGACGTGGACCGTCTGGAGGGGCACAGCCTTGCCGCATTTTTCTATCAGGTGATCGGAAAGATGGATGAGAAGCTGGACAAGGAACGGCAGGAAGCCTATGCAGCCCGTGTCAAGTACGATGTGGCTCTCCATGACCTTTCTTCCGTTGATGCCGACTTGGAGCAGATTCAAAATAGATTGGCACGGCTGTCCGATTGCGAAAGGCAGTATCAAGCTGCTCTTTCCGAAAAAATCAAAAGCATCAAAGCATCTGCCCATCCTGCCGCACAGCTGGTTGCGGAAAGTGAAAGCCGTATTGCCGCACTGAAAGTCCAAAAACGGGAGCTGCTGGAGGCCATCAACGCCGGAAAGACCGCCCTGCATACGGTCAATGAAGTTCTGGAAACCCTCGACAATGCCGAGGGCTGGAGTACATGGGACGTAATGGGCGGCGGTTTGATGGCTGATCTTGCCAAGTATGAGGAACTGGACGATGCGCAGGAACAAATCGAACAGCTTCAAGTGGAACTGCGACGGTTCAAAACTGAACTTGCCGATGTTGAGATCACCGCCGACCTTCAGGTTACGGTGGACAGCTTTCTAAAATTTGCAGATTTCTTCTTTGACGGCCTCTTTGCAGACTGGGCAGTTCTGGATCACATCAATCAGGCACAGAGCAGAGTGGAGAATACCAAAGGTCAAATCAAGCGAGTCCTTGCACTTCTGAAAAAGATGCGCGAAGATGTTGATACCCAAATCGCTGATGAAAAAGAGAAGCAGGAGCAGCTTGCGGTGGAAACCGAACTGTAGGTTTGGAGTGTCTGTGTATGAAACGAAAATTCCCAAAGATTTTGGATGTCGCTATTCATTCCATAAATCTTATTCTTATCAATTATGCGCTATCGAATATGATGGCTTTTTTTCGGAGCAGCCTCCTTTACATTTTGTTTTTCACCTCTGAAATGTGGGTCTTTGTCCAATACCGAAAAAATATTGAAGAATTGAGCGACAGTAAAGCTCTTGCAAATCTTCTGCTGATAATCTGTGTTGCTATCGAAATCGGGCTTTTGTATTTCTTTGGGATTGTTTCTGGCGAACTGATTCCATTTAAGATCAAGTGGTGAAATCAAATCTTTGAGTGTACTATTGATTAGGAGACGCTGATATGAAATGTCCTATTTGTGGAGAAGAAATGCTTGCGGGAGGATTGATTTCCGCTGGTATCTCAGTTGGGTGGGTTCCAAAAGACGAGTTTGATAAAAAAGGACTTAGAAGAATTTCCTATCAGGAATGGCACAGTATTGGCAATTCCAGCATTTTATTAGGACAGACAAAGATACCAAACGCTTTTCTATGCAAAAAATGCAATAAAATCATTGGCGTGTTTGATGTTCGCAAAACATTTTCTCATTATGAAGCTGTAACTTTATAGATTAAGGAGATGAATTCTCATGAGTTATGGATGGGCAACTGTTTTCACTTTAGCGGCATGGTTTGCAGGGCTTGT
The DNA here is from genome assembly GCF_048323735.1 of Faecalibacterium sp. 3. Lineage (NCBI taxonomy): Bacteria > Bacillati > Bacillota > Clostridia > Eubacteriales > Oscillospiraceae > Faecalibacterium > Faecalibacterium sp. 3. Next base: position 1,847,846 of record NZ_JBLWFN010000001.1, on the reverse strand, counting down.
GATTGATGTAAATGTGCGGGTCGGCGACCTCGGTTTACGAACCGTGCTTCCCGTCATCGTGATGGGGTGCTGCGTTATGAAGTACATAAAGGACAATAGCAAATAATCTTATCTCAATACACTTTCCAGCGGGCAACCCCAAAATGGTTGCCCGCTCTTTTTATACCCTAAAAACTAAAGAAGGAGGCTAAAATGCCAAGCAAAACCGAAGAATATCTCGCCCTTGCCCAGCGCACAGCCAACGGCTTGACCCGGTACTGGGAAAGCTGGACGGACTACCTGACCACCGCATCCCGGCTGTACAAGTACCCCTTTGCCGACCAGCTCATGATCTACGCCCAGCGCCCGGATGCCACCGCCTGCGCCGACTTTGACATCTGGAACAACCGGATGAACCGCTATGTGCGCCGGGGCGCCAAGGGCATCGCCCTGCTGGATGAATCCAGCGGATTCCCCCGGCTGCACTACGTCTTTGATGTGTCGGATACCGGGGTGCGCCGCAATTCCCGTGACCCGGAGGTGTGGCAGTACAACGACGACCTGAAGCAGCCGGTTTCGGAAATGTTGAGCAAGACCTACGGCATCAGCGGGGAGCGTATCAGCCAGCAGCTTGCCGATGTTGTTGGGAAACTGGTGGCAGATTACTGGGACAACAACGGCGGCGACATTCGTGCCATCGTTGACGGCTCGCTTTTGATGGATTATGATGAAGCCGGGGTGGAGATGCAGTTCAAGTCTGCCGCCACCATCAGCGTCACCTACACGCTGCTGGAACGCTGCGGGTTTGAGCCTGCCGGGTGGTTCGACAAGGACGATTTTCAGGCGATCTACAATTTTTCCACCCCGGATGCTGTCTTTGCCCTTGGTGGAGCCGTCAGCGACATGAGCCGTGAGGTGCTGCGGAACATCGAGCGCACCGTGAAAACCACCATTCGCCGCCGCAATGCAGAAAGGAGTCAATATGAATACGAACAGCAGGAACGTGACCTACTCGACCGTCGGGGACTACCAGCTCCCGAACCTGATCCTGAACCAGCCCCGGAAGCCGCTGGGCAAGTACGGCAGGCTGCGCCGGACCTACCTGAAACAGCATCGCCCGGTGCTGTACCACACGATGCTGATGAACGGGAGCCTGTATCCGCACCTGATGGAGGTGGAGCAGACGGCAGAGAGCCGGATGCAGCAGACCATGGAGCAGCTTCTGAAGCAGGACCCAGCCCCGGACAAAGCGCAGAATCAACTGATGTGGGTGCAGCACATGAACAGCCTGAAAGCACAGGCAGAGGAACTGGTGCTGACGGAGCTGATCTACAGCTAAGTTTTCTGGATGCGAACATCCCCACCGAAGCCCAGCAAATTGAAAAAATCGACCAAGCGGAGAGCGAAAAAACGCCCTCCGCTTTTGTTTTGTCGCAGGCTGAAATCGAGAACGAACTGCGTAAGCATGGTTCTGGGTTTGCAGGTGGCAAGCAACGCATTATGGCACTGTACCAGACCCAGCCTGACCGAAAACTCCGTGCCAAGGCGTTGGCAAAGGAGTACGGCATCGGTGGGCACTCCCACGATTTTCTGGACGGAAGCCGGGGTTTTGTGAACCACGACTGGAAGGGTCTGGAATTTGACCATTACCCTGACCACCAGAAAATCACCCTGAAATGGGCGCAGGTGGAAAAGTATATCGACCTGATGATCCAGTCCGACCGCTACCTGACCGACAAGGAGAAGGAACAGCGTACTGCCAGACAGGAAGCTGAGTGTCAGCTTCCGATGCTGGATGGCACTGTTGCCGCAGAGTACACTGCTCTGAAAAAACAGTATCCCAACACCCTCGTGGGCTTTGAACTGAACGGTAACTATCTGTTCTATGACAAAGATGCCGTTGCTGTGGAGCGGATTCTGCGCACCAATCTTCTGTCACAGGAAAATGTGCTTGGCAAAGTCAAAGTAACTGGTTTTCCGAGTGAGCAGTGGGCAGCAGAATCTAAAAAGCTGTGGGCAGCGGGCAACAACGTCTATCTGGCTGGCTTGAACGAAAATGGCTCCCACCACCAGACAAAATATCTCCGGGAAGCGGATTATCTGCCAATCGGCAGCATCATCAAGCTGGATGGCCGGGATTTTCGGGTGGAACACGTTAATTTTACGTTCAAATCCGTCAGCTTGCAGGACATGGAGCTGACGAAAAACAGACTGCCCATTTTCCGCAATGAGCATCTTCCGCACATCAGGGAACTGTACGAAGAACAGCAGGCCGCAGCCATTGATCTGGTTCCCGAAAAAGAGGTCAGCTATAAGATCGGGGACGAAGTTGTAGTAGACCTTCCCACCAGAACGATTGAAGGAACAGTAGGCTATATCGGTGATACCGATGTGCGCATCGACACCAGCGCACACGGGCAGTCGTGGGATAACGAAGTTATCAACAAACGACAATTCGAGGACGGTCTGCGGCAGGTTGAAGCGCAACTTTCCGATGAGGAACTGGACGAGCTGCCTATCTCTGCCGTGATGGACGGAAAAGTGCAGACCTTCCCGGATGCCACTGCCTTGGATGAAGCCCTGAATGCCGAACCTGCGCCGGAGCCTGCCGGAAACTTCCGCATCACGGACGACCATCTGGGCGAGGGCGGCGCAAAGCAGAAATATGCCCGGAATATCGAAGCCATCCGCACTTTGTTCAAGCTGGAACAGGAGCACCGGGGTGCCACCGCCGAGGAGCAGCAGGTGCTTTCCCAGTATGTAGGCTGGGGCGGTCTGTCAGATGCCTTTGACCCCAGCAAGGACAACTGGGCAAAGGAATATGCGGAACTGAAAAATCTGCTTTCCGAGGACGAGTACACTGCCGCCCGTTCCAGCACTCTGAATGCCCACTATACCTCCCCGGTGGTGATTCGCTCAATTTATGAGGCAGTCGAAAAGATGGGCTTTAAGTCCGGCAACATCTTGGAGCCGTCCATGGGCGTCGGCAACTTTTTCGGGATGCTGCCGGACACCATGGCAGATAGCCGACTGTACGGTGTGGAACTGGACAGCATCACCGGGCGTATTGCGAAAAAACTGTACCCACAGGCAGACATTACTGTTGCCGGATTTGAAACCACCGACCGCCAGGATTTCTATGATTTGGCAATCGGCAATGTGCCTTTCGGTCAGTATAAGGTCAACGACAAGGCGTATAACAAATTGGGTTTCAACATCCACAATTATTTCTTTGCAAAAGCCATCGACCAAGTGCGTCCGGGCGGTGTTATAGCTTTTGTCACCAGCCGCTACACCATGGACAGCAAGGACAGCACCGCCCGCAAGCACATGGCAGAGTGTGCCGACTTGCTGGGCGCGATCCGTCTGCCGAATAATGCGTTCAAGGCGAATGCTGGCACCGAAGTGGTTTCGGATATTATCTTCCTGCAAAAGCGTGATCGCCCCATCGACCATGAGCCGGACTGGGTGCAGCTTGGCAAGACCGAGGATGGCTTTGCTATCAACCAGTATTTTGTGGACCACCCGGAGATGGTGCTGGGCGAGCTGACCACCGAAAGCACCCCATACGGACACGATCTGACCGTTGCGCCCATTGAGGGCGCAGTGCTGGCCGACCAGCTTGCCGAAGCGGTACAGCATATTGAGGGCCAGTATGTTGAAGTCGAGGTGGAAACACCAGATGTTGCGGATGCAGAAGTCGAGCGCAAGACGCTCCCCGCTGACCCGGATGTAAAGAATTTCTCCTATGCCGTGGTGGACGGTGAGGTGTACTACCGAGAAAATTCGATTATGACGCAGGTGGAGTTGTCCGATAATGCCAAAGCCCGTGTCACCGGCATGGTGGAACTGCGGCAGATCGTCAACCAGCTGATTCAGGAGCAGCTGGACGATTACCCGGATGAGGACATTAAGGCAACCCAAGCAAAGCTGAACACAGCTTATGACGCTTTTACCGCAAAATACGGTCTGCTCAACGACCGCAAAAATGGGCGTTTGTTTGAGGATGATTCTTCCTACTATCTGCTCTGCTCTTTGGAAAATCTCGATGAGAATAAACAGCTCAAAAGCAAGGCGGATATGTTCACCAAGCGAACGATTCGCCCAGAGCACACGATCACCAGCGTGGACACCCCCAGCGAAGCACTGGCAGTATCCATTGGAGAACATGGCCGTGTTGATCTGCCCTATATGGCGGAACTTCTCGGCTCTCCCGGCGATTATGAGCGTATTACCACAGAGCTGCAAGGCGTGATTTTCAAAGACCCTTCTGCGGATGCAGATGAGCCGGAAGCAGGCTGGCAGACTGCGGACGAGTATCTTTCCGGCAATGTGCGGAATAAACTGCGCATGGCTCAGCTTGCCGCTGAAAGCCACCCGGAGTTCAAGATCAATGTGGAGGCTTTGACCAAAGCGCAGCCGAAGGACCTTGAAGCATCAGAAATCGACATCCGACTGGGTGCCACATGGCTGAATCCCGCCATTGTGCAGCAGTTTATGATGGAGACTTTTCAGCCGCCCTACCGCATCCGCTATAACAACCTGATCCAAGTCCGCTACTCTCCATTTACGTCCGAATGGCGCATCGGCAACAAATCTGCCGCCGGAATGTATGATATCATGTCCACCGAAACCTACGGCACCCACCGGGCCAACGCCTACAAGATTTTGGAGGACACCTTGAATTTGCGGGACTGCCGCATTTATGATACCATTGAGGAGGATGGTAAAGAGCGGCGTGTCCTGAACCAGAAGGAGACGATGCTTGCCCAGCAGAAGCAGCAGGCCATCAAGGATACCTTTGCAGGCTGGGTTTGGCAAGACCCGCAGCGGCGGAATCTGCTGGTGAAGCAGTATAACGAGTTGTTCAATAGTACCCGGCCCCGCGAGTATGACGGAAGCCATATCCATTTTGTCGGTATGAATCCGGAGATCAATCTGCGGGAACATCAGCGCAATGCAGTTGCTCATGTGCTTTATGGTGGGAACACCCTGCTCGCCCACGAGGTGGGTGCCGGCAAAAGTTTTGAGATGGCAGCTTCGGCAATGGAATCTAAGCGTTTGGGCCTGTGTCAGAAAAGCCTGTTCGTGGTACCCAACCATCTGACCGAGCAGTGGGCCAGCGAGTTCCTGCGGCTATACCCCAATGCAAAGCTGCTCGTTACCAGCAAGAAAGACTTTGAACCCGCCAATCGAAAGCGTTTTTGCGCCCGCATCGCAACCGGCGACTACGATGCCGTCATTATCGGCCACTCGCAGTTTGAGAAAATCCCTCTTTCTGCGGAACGGCAGGCACGGATCATCGAAGATCAGATCGAGGAAATCGAAAAAGCCATTGCAGAGGCCAAGGAACAGTCCGGTGAGCATTTTACCGTGAAACAGATGGAAAAGACACGGAAAACATTGGAGGTGAAACTGAAAAAGCTACAGTCCACCGATCGCAAGGATGATGTGGTCACATTTGAACAATTAGGCGTAGATAGGTTATTTGTGGACGAGAGCCAGAACTACAAGAACCTATATCTTTACACCAAGATGCGCAATGTTGCTGGCCTTTCTACCTCCGAAGCACAGAAGTCCAGCGATATGTTCGGCAAGTGTCGTTATCTGGATGAAGTGACTGGCGGGCGCGGCGTGATTTTCGCAACGGGAACGCCCATCAGCAACTCCATGACGGAAATGTACACCCTGATGCGCTATTTGCAGTACAGCACTCTCCAGCAGAAACAACTGACCCACTTTGATGCATGGGCTTCTACGTTTGGCGAGACCACCACGGCCATTGAGCTTGCGCCGGAAGGAACCGGCTACCGTGCGCGCACACGTTTTGCCAAGTTCTTTAACCTGCCGGAGCTGATGAATATGTTCAAGGAGGCAGCGGACATCAAGACTTCCGACCAGTTGCATCTGCCTGTTCCGGAAGCCAAGTTTGAAACTGTCGTGGTCAAACCCTCGGAAATCCAGCAGGACATGGTGAAATCCCTGAGCGAACGTGCTGCTGAGGTGCATAGCGGTGCGGTTGACCCCTCGGTGGACAATATGCTGAAGATCACCTCGGACGGACGTAAAATCGGCCTTGACCAGCGGCTGATGAATCCGCTCACCCCGGATGACCCGGACAGCAAGCTGAATGCCTGCGTCGACAATGTTCTGCGTATCTGGAACGAAACCAAAGAGGATAATCTGACGCAGCTGATTTTCTGCGATATGTCCACGCCCAAGGGAGACGGCTCGTTCAATGTCTACGATGATATTCGCACAAAGCTGCTTGCCGCCGGGGTGCCGGAATCGGAGGTCGAGTTCATCCACAACGCTGATACTGAAGGTAAGAAAGCGGATTTGTTCTTCAAAGTCCGCAGCGGCAAGGTGCGTGTCCTGCTGGGCAGCACTGCAAAGATGGGCGCAGGCACCAATGTCCAGACCCTGCTGGTGGCCGTGCATCATCTGGATGTAGGCTGGCGACCGTCCGATATGACCCAACGCAACGGCCGAATCATCCGTCAGGGCAACAAAAACAAACAAGTTTACGTCTATAATTACGTCACAGAGGGGACATTCGACGCCTACCTCTGGCAAACGCTGGAAAACAAGCAGAAGTTTATTTCGCAGATCATGACGAGCAAATCTCCGATGCGCTCCTGTGATGATGTGGATGAGCAGGCTCTTTCGTATGCCGAGGTCAAGGCCCTATGCGCAGGCGACCCGCGCATCCGGGAAAAGATGGATCTGGATGTGCAGGTAGCAAAGCTCAAGGTGCTGCGCTCGGATTACCAGAACCAGAAATATCGTCTGGAAGATAAGCTGCTCAAGCATTACCCGGAGGAAATTCAGAAAGCGAAGAACCGTATTGCGGCTCTGAAAAACGATGCCCAAATCGCAGACGCACACCCGCAGGATAAGGAGAACTTCTGCGGCATGACGATCAAGGGCATGGTGTTCGATGAGAAAAAAGCAGCTGGTGAGCGGCTGATGCTCGCCTGCAAGGAGATGCCGAATGCGGATATGATGCTGCTGGGCACCTATCGCGGCTTTGAGCTTAACATTCGCTTTGACAGTTTCAAGAATGAGCATCAAATCGTTCTCCGCGGCGAGCTGAGTTATCCGGTACCGCTGGGCGATGACCCTCGCGGCAACATCGTCCGTCTGGACAATGCCATCGGCAATTTTGCCGACCGCATTGCCGATGCTGAGGCCGCACTGGATTCTCTGGAACAGCAGAAGCAGGCCGCAGAGGTTGAAATCGCCAAGCCGTTTGCGCAGGAGGAAGAACTGCAAACCAAGTCTGCCCGCCTTGCAGAATTGGATGCGCTGTTGAACATGGAGCATCAGTCCAGCCGGACAGAACCCGAAGCGGAAGAAAAGCCGGATGCCCGCCCCTCTGTGCTGGCTGCGTTGGAAGAAAAGGCTGATAAAGTGGAGCCTGTCCGACCATTCAAATCTTACTTGGATAAGGATGGTGATGCCCGGTGACGGAGCACCGTGACCAGCAGATCCATTTTCGTGTCAGCAAAGTCGAACTGGAACGCATTCGTCAGAAGATGGAAAGTTGCGGTATTTTGAGCATTGGCTCTTATCTGCGAAAAATGGCTCTGGATGGTTACTGCCTGAATCTTGATTTACCACAGCTGCGTCGGATGGCGTACCTTCTTCAGAATTGCAGCAACAACCTGAATCAGGTGGCGAAACGGGCCAATGAAAGCGGGCAGCTCTATGCCGCCGATTTAGAGGACTTGCGTAGTCGGTTGGATGAGCTGATAGCTATTGGCAAGCAACTTCTCGACAAACTCACCGAACTCTAAAAAATTTCCCGCAGTAGGAGGCTGCGGGCTTACATAACGGTTGACATCCTTGCAAGGCAGGGACCGATACCTTTATAATAGGGGCGAAAGGAAAGGTTGGTGTTTGATATGAGGATTCTGTTCAAGATGGTGCTTGCCCCGATCTCTCTGTTTGTAGCTTTTCTGGCTCTGATGGCAAAGTGGCTGCTTACCTTGTCCAGCTATATTGTTGCGCCATTGATGCTGTATATTTTCGGCTGCGGCATCTACACCGTCTACCGCCAGACTTGGGATCAGTTTTTGATTCTGCTGGTTGCTGAATTTTTGTGCTTTGTCCTTTTTGTCGGCGCAACTGCAATGGTGGAGGGCGTTGAACGATTCAGCGGTTGGTTCCGGGACGTGATTTGATTTTGAATCTTTTGCCGCCTTCGGGCGGCTTTTTCATTTGGGGGGTGATCTGCTCTGGCTGCTACTCGTCTGATTGCACTGCATCAGCACAAAGGGAAATCTATCGCCGCCTGCCTAAAAGACCGCACTGACTATGCACAGAACCCCGACAAGACTGAAAAGGGCGAGCTTGTCAGTAGTTATCAATGCAGCCCGCTTACCGTGGATGAGGAGTTCATGCTCACAAAGAAGCTATACGAGCAGGCCACCGGGCGCAGCCAAAAAAGCAATGTCATCGCCTATCAGATACGGCAATCCTTCCGGCCCGGTGAAATCACGGCAGAGGAAGCCAACCGCATCGGCTACGAACTGGCCTCCCGATTTCTGAAAGGCAAACACGCCTTTATTGTTGCCACTCATACTGACCGGGAACACATCCACAACCATATCATCTACAATTCCACTGCACTGGACGGCACCCGGAAATTTCGGGATTTTTTCTTTTCCGGTCTGGCAGTGCAGCGATTGAGCGATCTGATCTGTCTGGAACATCAGCTTTCCGTAATCGAAAAGAAGCCTTACCGGGAGCGGCAGAAGCGCATCACTTACCCGCCAAGGGAAAGCAACCGCGACCGGCTGTGCGGTATCATCGATGAAATTTTGCAGCAGGAACCCACCGACTACGAAGAATTTTTGCAAAAGCTGGAACAGCAGGGCTATGAAATCAAACGCGGCAAATACACTTCCGTCAAGGGCGCACGGCAGAAGCGCTTTATCCGTTTCAAGACACTGGGTGCTGGGTACAGTGAGGAAGAAATCAAGGCGGTGTTGGCTGGTAGGGCAAAGCATCATCCCCATCAGAAACAGCCACCAAAGGAACAGACATTTCAGTTGCTGGTGGACATTCAAGCGAAACTTGCCGAGGGCAAGGGCGGTGGATACGAGCGTTGGGCGAAGAAGCACAACCTGAAAGAGATGTCCAAAACGCTGATTTTTCTGCAACAGCAGAAAATCAGCAGCGCAGACGAGCTAAAGGAACGTGCGGATGCTGCACTTTCTCGCTATCACGAACTGGGCGATTCCATCAAAACCTCTGAGAAGCGGCTGGCAGAAATCGCAGTGCTGAAAGCACACATCATCAACTATGCCAAGACTCGACCTGTGTATGATGCCTACCGTAAAGCTGGGTACAGCAAAAAGTTTTTGGAAGAGCACTGCACAGAAATCACGCTGCACAAGGCGGCGAAAGCGGCGTTTGATGAATCCAATTTGAAAACGCTCCCCAAGATTAAGGAGTTGGATGCGGAATATTCCAAACTGCTGACAGAAAAGAAAGCACGCTACCCGGACTACCGCAAGGCGCGCGATGAGATGCAGGAGCTTCTTCGAGCGCAGAAAAATATCGAGCTTTTCTTTGATGAGGAAAAGGATCCAAAGCAAACCGAACATTCCAGATAAACAATACGACCCTGAGAACTTTGCCGCTTATCCGGCAAGGTTCTCGGGGCCTTTTTTGCTTATTACTCAGTCTATACTCAGAGCAGCATTTCCGGCGCTTTCAATTTGTTTGGCAATCATGTTTTCCAGTTCCTGCGTGATCGTTGCACAATTTGCAACTCGGTAATTCCAGAAATAAGAAACACCTTCGCACTCTTCCACGGACAAATCACTGTTGACCAAAAGCAGTCGGTCGGAGGTTACTTTCAGCTTTTCGCATAGAGAAGCGTATTTTCCATAATCAATACTTCGGCTGGACGATTTGGCTTCCACCCAGAAGAATTTTCCGTTGATGGAAAACGCAACATCCAGTTCATGCGTGCTCCCTGCGGATGCCGCTTCTGAAAGAATCACATTGGAGCAAAGCGAAACTTCTGCACCCTGCTCCTCCTGATAGCGATTCAAAATCTGCTGAACCTGATGCTCCACAAAAAGTTCCAGCCACTTCCCGCTCAGGAAATGCCGGACAGTCTCATTTTGCGCAAGCTCATAGACGATATTCTGCGGATAGATCACAATGGATGCAAAAAGTCCCATTTTATCCCACGTCTGAGCGATTTCCGAAAGTGTGGCAAACGAATTCTTGGAAGTACCCTTTGGGATACGGAACGAAAAAGAGCCGTCACTCTGCATATGTGTCCGAATAAACTGCAAGAAATCCACCACTACCGGGTCGCAAAGAGCTTCGCCTGTTTTCCATGCCATCCGCTGAACGGCAATCGGCGGAAGTTTTTTCGGTACGACCTGCTGAACGATTTTATACCCACAGCGTTCCAGATGTTCCAATGCGGTCAAAGGCTTCGGAGGGATTTTTTCTTTAACTTCGGACTTTTCTGCACCGGATGTATTCTCAGTCAGATAGTTAAACTTCCATCCGTATTCCCAAGCAGGCGAACGGGTCAACATACCGACTGCATGAAATCCGCTGTCATGCTCCTCCATCGGAAATGTAATTTTGTTCTTCTGGATATTGATTTGGAGCGTTTTGTTTTTCAGTGCTTTCTGATAAGTGTCAAGAAGGAATTCCTTTCCCTTATACGCCAGCTCACTGGAATTATTTGCAGAAAGACCAGCATTTTTTGCCAAAGAGAGAAGCAGGCAGGTCACTTTGGGCAGCTCAAGGATATGCTCCATCTGCGCAATGTCCGGAATCACTTCCGCATTTGCATTATCGGACTGCGGCGATTCGTCTACCGGAATCTCTTTTGCTGGTGCAGAAACTTCGGGTGTCGTTTCTGAAGCAACCTCAGATTTTCCGGATTTAGGCAGAGGTTTTGGCTCCGTGTAAACTTCCGCAATGAATGATTCATAGGAATCGATGCACGGAAGTTTTCCTGCCGCTGCAAGTCCTACATAGATTGCAACTGCTCGCGAGGAATCGCCATAATACTTTTTTGAATCCGCTGCGGCAGCAATATCAGAAAAGGCATTATATCTGCTCAGCTGCGCAGCCTTTTCCGGGGACTGCTTCAACGCACGGCAATAGAGCCACTCAAAGAACGAATCCGGGTACGGCTCTGTCGGATACTCACTTTCTTCCAGAGAGTAGCGCAGCAGCTCTCCACTGGTTCGCAGCCGAGTGTCCTTATGGACTTTGGGTGGCTCACAGGTCAGAAGGTCAGCGAATGGCCCACCATGTTCAAACACTTTGGTGGCTTCAAAAACCGTGCTGATGGGTACATCCTGCGCAACAGAATCCAGATGCAGCAAAAGCCGCAGAGAAGAAACACCTTCACCCTCCGGCTGAACGGATGCAGAGCTGACTTCCAGAATCGAAACATCCGGGTCTGTTGTATGGACGGCATCATGGACGGCACGGATATTCTGCCGCTTGCTGCCTTTTATCCATGTGAATGTCACCGGCTGTTCTCTGCAATAGGGATAGCCGGATATGGGAAAACAAATGGTTCGTGTTGCCATGAACACCTCCAACTTTTTAGGACAAACAAGTTTATGTAAATCAAGTATAGCACAATCCCGGATGTGCTGCATAGCACTATTTTCTGCTTCCGGAAATCCATCTGTGCAAAAAGTGCCGACACCACAGGCATCGGCACTCAGATTAAAAAACATTTTGCAAAAATGCGCAGCCTGCATCCGTCGGATGCAGAACGCAAGGGGTTTGGGCACAGCCCAACAAGCATTTTGAATTTGATTTTTAGAAATCAGATTCAAAAATTGCAAGTTGGTACCAGCTTGCACTGCTTGCAGAAGCTTTGAAGAAAAAGAGTATCAGACGGGAGTATAGATATAAATGTTGCGTCCCATCTCTCCCGTTTCAACATCGAAGCTTCCCGATGCCACTAGTTTTCCGTTATGAGTTATCTCAACATAAATATCCCAAAGGCCAGCAGACTCCCAATATGCTTTCGGCGATTGACGAATCTCTACATTAAGGTCATCCGGAACACCCAAATCTTTTGCAATGATTCGCAGCTGCTGATCTGTAAAGCTATCTCCTTGGGATATTTTATCTGTAGGGTCGTCCCATTCGCAGATGTAGGCACATCCGGCATCAATTATTCCATCTGCATCATTCCATGTCCCATCCTGAAAATTTTCATAGAACATTGCATAGTGCTCAATACCATCCTGATTGTTCGGCTCACCAGAATGCCAATTTGTATAAGCGGTGCTGGTTCCATTGACCCATTTCCAGTTTCCTTCAGAGCTTTTATCGCTGTAACCAAAGTAGGCATTCTCGTACCCTTTTGCTTTCATTGCACTGTAGAGAAGAAAATTTTCCGTTGACGATTCAATGACCGCCAGATGACCGCCTTTCCACTCGCAGCGTCTCTCTGCTTGCTGCCATGTGATTGGGCCGGACTCCCACTCCGATTCGGGCAATGTATAGAACTCATAGAGGTGTCCTGTGTAACCTTCGGCCTGTGTTTCCTCGGCCACATCGGATGCTTCCCATTCGCAAATGTATCCGCTTTGCTCATAAACATTACTATTCGCAAGGTCGTTCCATTTTTCCGGCCACATGGCAACACAGCTTTCTCCCGCAACGACATTACTGGAATTATTAGGTTCACCGTCGCCCCAGTTCTCATATTCCCATGGTTCGCCTGTCACCCAACACCATTGCCCCTCCGTGTTTTTATAGCCGCCGATCCAGAGTTTGTGGTTTCCAGCATTATAGAGATTCAACTTCTGTTGTTCTTCTTCTGAAGTAATTGTTGCAAGGTGTCCGCCTTTGGCTTCACAGGCCGCTTTTGCTTCTTCCCATGTAAGCGCATCATAGAAAATTCTGTACTGGTGCTCGCCACTTGGTTCAAATGGCAAATCATCCCCAGTTTGACCTTTGGCTTTCTCATTACTCAGTTTGATTGCCTTTTCCACCGCCAAACGCGCGTTTAACAACGGATATTGTTCCTTAACACTTCCATAACTTCCTGTTGCAGTGCTTATTATAATATCCTTCACTTCTTTGGCGGTAAAGGTAGGATCAATGCCAAAAATCATTGCAGCAACACCAGCAACGTGAGGGCACGCCATGGAAGTACCAACAAGGCCATCATAGCCATTTCCATAAGGAACTGTGCTATAGATGGACGCATCAGGTATTCCGTCAATAGTCTTCTCTCCTCCTGGCGCAAGCACATCCAATCTGCTTCCCCGGTTGCTGTAAGCTGTTACTTCATAACCGGTATGCTTACATTTTCCCCAAGATGAATGCTTTCCTGTATTCTGTGCCGCACCAACAACAATAATCATATCCTCGATTTCCGGATCTGTAATACCGCTAATCATATCCCACTGTGCGTTTACACTGTGAGTTTTACAATTTTCTTTAGAAATCCTTCCAGCATATCGTTTGAACTTTTCATCCCAATATTTTTTCGTTTCATCGTCCGTACTATCGAACTCACCATTCATATATTTCAAATAGTCACTATACAAAATATATGGAAGATTGAAATCATCATCTGCATCTTTTGAAAAAAACAGATCATGGTTGTTATCATTATTTGCGCATTTGCAAATGATAAATTCCATCTTTGAAAGTTCTCGGACATATTTCAAAAATGATGCAAATTCTTCATTAAATTTATTTATAACATTAATAGCATCATCATTATTGTTGCTTGCGTTGCACCTTACTTCTACTCCAAATGCACTTTGTGATATATTGATTACCTGACATTGTTTTTCAACAACAAGATATAACATTGCAATTTTCATGCAATACAGATTACTTCCATCTCCAAAGGTTGGTTTTTTCTTATCAATGGTACGATATAATGGTGAGTCAGACCAATCCACTCCGTATAGTTTTGCATTTGGAGCCACACCGCAAATACCTTTTCCATTATCAAAATCCGCACCAATAATTCCGGAAACATGCGTTGCATGCCCTTTGCCTGACCACTTTCCTTTCCATATACTCAAGCCTTGATTCATCATAGCGGAAGCATTTCCAAGCGGCATTTCTTGAAAGACATCTTTTAGATCCTCATGGTATGGGTAAAAAATGCCGTCTATCACGCCAACATTGACCGGCTGCATTTGATTACGGTATACCCATGCACCCGGCGCATCAATGGCCTTCATGTTCCAGTTGTTTCCAGAATTTCCGCTCCAATCGTCCCATTTTTTATCATTTGGATAATACGCCGAAGAACCCGAAATTGCGTCATTTTCCAGCTCAAATGCATAATTCAGAGAAGAACGTCTCACATAGGGGAGTGCTTTGAGCTGTTCAATCATCTGCTCCAGTTCTTCCTGCGTATGCGCAGCAGGGAGAAGAATCTGGTAATCCGCAGTGACAGGGATTTCACCAACGACCTCACCGCCAATCGTCCGCAGATAGTCTTTCAGTGCAGAAAGACTGTCGGAGCTGTCCAATGTGACCAGAAGCTCGTTGTTAACATATCCAAAACCGCCCTGCATTACAACATTTTCTGCTGCCGGTTCGTGATAAATCAGATCACCCATGTCCGTTTCAGGGATGTCTTTTTCTACATTCACCGCAGAGACTTCTTGAACAGTTTCAATGGGCTTAGACGACAAATTGCTGAAAATCAAAAAAGCCAAAATCGTTCCCAGAAACAGTACAAGAATGCCAAGCAGAGCAAAGAGCCATGTCAGGTTGTTCTTACGGCGCTTTCTGTGCATATGATTCGCAGTAGATTTCTTCATAATGATATTCCTTTGCTTGAGTTATCGAAATTTGTGATGCAATAAAAAAACTGGAAGAATGCCATAAGTTAAAGCTCTGCGATGCTTCGCAGAAGCTCAGAATTTACAGATAGAATGCAGCGAACAGATCGCCGATTCCATAGAAGAAGTCACCGAGACTGGTAAAGCCCCAGTTGCTGCCACCAGACATTGTGTGGGTATAACCATCGGAGTAAGTATATACACCGTTTTTCTTGGAAACGACAGCACCATGGGACTGCTCAAGCGTTTTGGATTCGCTTTCCCATTTATCGTAGTAGGTGCTACGGAACATACGTCCGAAAGCATAGCAGACCTGAGAAATGATACCGCCGCCCTCAACACAAGACATTTCACTTTCGTTCAGTGCCATATAATTAGCGGGCATCTGAAGTTTGCTGTTTGCCATAAAGCAACACTCCTTTTATTTTGTGCCTTCTTCCAGTTTTTTTATTGCACCCCTTTCTTTCTATAATTTTCCGATCTCAGCCTTTATATCTTGCCAATAGAACCGACGTATTATCGTGCCCTCCGGGAACAGCAAGTGCCGTTTTGACCATCTGTTCCGCCGCCTGTTTCAGATTTCCCGTCACGGCCAAAATTCTGCACATAGTGCTGTCCGGCAGATAGCGGTACAGCCCGTCCGTGCATTGAATGAGCACATCTCCCTTCCGAAGCTGGAACGGCATCCGGTTTCCGCTGATCAATGTCAGCTCCGAAATCCCAAGATAGCTTGTCAGAGCAGCACGCTGCGGATGATGCAGTGCCTCATCCTGTGTTATGCTGCCCTCCAGTGCCATTTGGTCAAGCTGGGCACCAAAATTGTGATCGATGTTCAACTGCTCTAGCGTACCATCTCTATACAGGTAAATATGGCTGTCTCCTATACTGCACCAGAACAGCTTCCCGTTACGGAGAAACACTGTCGTCAGAGTCGTCCCCGCTTCGATTTTCTGGTTGGCCGGGTCCCGGAGATTCTTGACTTCCTCGTTCAGTCGTAGTGCTGCGCGTCCCATCTCCGTAGGAATATCTTCCGCCTGAGCGTGTTCCAGCAGGTATCTCGTTACCCCATGCGCCGCCAAAGCGCTGGCACGTTCGCCCCCGGTAAGCCCGCCCATACCGTCACACACAGCGCAGACTGTGCAGAAATCCCCAAAATCAAAGCATATCGAATCCTGCTGGCTTTTCCGGGTTCCAATCGACGTATAGCTGGCGATCTCCGCCTGACTCGTCTCATAGGCATCGGCACACATCGTTTTTTCTCCTTCGTCTTTTACGGGTATCAGAAGAGTCTGTGTGATATCATCCATCACTTCGGGAATGGTATTGGCTTCCTCGCCTGCCTTTTTTCGCTTGAACAGGGACATCACGTTTCAATCACCACCTTGAATGTGTACTCGGGCGACACGACACAAAAAATATCGCCATCTTTCAGTGTATACGATTTTTCTTTTTCCATTGGCTTTCCGTCCGCCAGATAGGTGCCATATTTGGACAGGTCCCTGACGATAAATTCCCGCTTGGGCTCGTTGTAAAACACCTCGCAGTGATTCCGGCTGATCTGGTTATCCGCTGGCATCATCACGTCGCTCGTCGCCAAACGCCCGACCTTCACCGTGCGATTCGGCTCGATTATCCACCGCCGTCTGGAAATGTGACCACCCGATTTCCGCATCGTCAGCTCCAGATATGCCAGCCTGCGTTTTTTCGGATGGAAGAATGCGGCCAGGCGCTTCGGCTCTGGCATATTCTGCTCCTCAACCTGACACATCTTCTCCGAGTCGTCGGAAGTCTCGACATGAATTTCCGCCTGCTTCGATGCCTTTGATTTCGGCATCAGTGCCCCCAAATCGATGTCGTAGTCCTCCGGCCGGACGACCTGTTCCAGTGCATCCAGAAAATCAAGCATCCTGCGATAACGGTCGTGGTAGTCGAACGCCAACGCCTTGTCAATCACGTCCGACAGCTGTCGGGAGACAGCGGGACACAGCTCGTGCAACGGGGGATAGGAGGCTCCTTTCGCACGGCTCAGTGCGTCCAGCATCTTGCGCCCTGACACGATAAAGTAGAAAGTTGCGGCCAGTGCGTAAATGTCCGTCCACGGTCCCTGACACGGTTTCTGCGTATACTGCTCGTAAGGGGCGTAGTTCGGCTTCAGGTAAATTTTTCTTTCTTTATTATCGCTCCCCTGACGGAACGAGCGTGCCGCGCCGAAATCGATGAGCTTTATTTCACCGTCCTGTGTGATAAGGATATTTTCCGGGCTGATATCCCCGTGGATCATGCCGAAACGATGGACTTCTGCCAGTGAACTTCCGAGCAGGAACAGCATCTGGAGTGCCATCTTGAGCGTCTGCTTCGGATTATGATTTTTTCGGAACACCCGCAGATTGCAACCCTCAATCAGCTCCATTGCAAAATATGCCGTCCCGTTTTCTTCAAAAAAATCCAGAATGTCAACGACAGAGATATTTTCTCGAAGCTCCTGAAGGGCGCATGCTTCTTCAATGAACTGCTGCTTTCCCTCTTCATACTCAGGCCGGTTTTCTTCATCTGCCAGGATGAGGGCACCATCTGGTGTCCTCCCCTGAAGCAGACCGGACGGGAAGTACTCTTTGATGCAGCAGCGTAGGCCGCTCTGCATATTCTCAGCAAGATACGTAATTCCGAAACCGCCCTGTCCCAAACTCTTGCCCAACAGGTATTTTTCTTTCAGAATGGTGAACGGTGCCAGATAGTCTTTCACTGCAGAAGATTCTTCTGCATGATACCCGCAGTTCCGACACTCCCCATGCTCCATCGCTTCCTGAAAGCAAACGGGACAAAGTTTTTCTTCCAGACCCGCCATCTTTTATCTCACCCCGTCCTAATACTTTCCCGGCTCAGTTTTTGAACTGGAAGATTTCGTTTCCGAGCGTGATATACATACCATTCGCCAGCGTCACTGTATTGCTGCCCAGAATTTTCTCGTCGCCCACGAACGTGCCATTTTTGGAGCCAAGGTCCTGAATGGTGCAGACACCAATGAGTGTCCTAAAATCTCACTCAGAGTTTTGATGTCGATTTTTGCTTCCACACAGCGTGTGGCAAAAGTGTGCCTTAAAACATGAAAATTCCTTTTTTCCAATCCACAGGCATCCAAAATCTTGTGAAATCTTCGCTGAATGCACCGCGGTTCGATAAACTTCGAAGGAGAACCGCTCAAAAAGAATCCGGTGTGACTCAGGGAATAGCGCTCCAGAAAACCGAACAGCAAATTTGAGATTGGGATATTCCGATTAGCGGAGCTGCTTTTGGGAGATGCAATCTCGATATGTGTTTTTTTGCTCCCAGGTACCCGATTCTGGATACGTTGCATCGTCTGACAGATATAGATATTCCTTTCCGAAATCGAGATCTTTTCCCACGTCAACGCACACAGCTCCCCGATACGTATTCCTGTCAGTAGACAAAGAAGAATCCCCAGATTCAGAGCATCGGGATGTTCCTCTAGATATTGCTGCAAAATCATCTGCTCTGGGAGGCTTAAAATGGGCAACGACTTTTGCGTCTGCTTGACCCTGATATCAAGAACCTTCGAATCTACGAATATACCGAGTGTTCCTGCATAATTCAGAATGCGACGCAGAACAGAGAGCACATCCGAGATTGTCTTGGGAGAAAGACCGGTTTTATCCTTTTTTCCGTGCAGTTCAAGGTGTTTGCAAAGCTTCCTTACCATTTCTTTTGTGATCTTCTCGATTTTTACTGTCTGGAATGATGGCATGAGATAGCATTCGATTAGCGTCCGATAACGAATGTAGGTGGATTCCTTGAAGTTAATGGAAAAGGCGTCAAGCCACTCCATGGAAACAAGTTCAAATGTACTGTTTCTGGTTCTTTCCTCGCTTCCGGATGGTTTACCTTGGAGCTGGAGCGTGTGCTGTAGATCACATCGCACTTCGCGGTAGGAGGAAGCATACAGATAACCATATTTGGGCTTTCCCAGCGCATTTCGCGACTTTATGTAGCGTGCTTCCCAGCGGCCATCCTTCCTTTTATAAATGTTCAATCCTTTTCTTGACACAAAAACCTTCCTTTCGTTGACGGCTTATTTGACGGAGCATACAATCGGATTGTATCGAATTTGTTGAAATTGTCGAGTAAGTACGACATTATTTTCTTTTTTTCAGAATTTCAGATTGCTTTCTCTTGACCATCCGTGTAATCGGCGGTAAAATTCAATTGAATCATCCTGTCGCAGAGTGGGCTACTCTGCGACAGGAAACATAAACCATGAATGTAAAAATTCATGGTTTTTATTTTTTCCATTTTCTTTTAGTCTATCACAGGTAGTTGATTATATCAATTAAAAATAATAGATTTAATCATTCGGTTTCAGCTATGCTCTCGACTACAATAGAGTTGAGAAGGATGGTGGTGGCCATGTACGAAGAACAGTTTTCTAAGAGGCTTACTGAGCTGCGCACACAGAAGGGTGTGTCTGCAAGAGACATGAGCCTCTCAATCGGGCAGAATCCCGG
This sequence comes from Faecalibacterium sp. 3, assembly GCF_048323735.1. Lineage (NCBI taxonomy): Bacteria > Bacillati > Bacillota > Clostridia > Eubacteriales > Oscillospiraceae > Faecalibacterium > Faecalibacterium sp. 3. The sequence goes on along the minus strand of NZ_JBLWFN010000001.1, from coordinate 1,828,519 downwards.
CTATATTCGTGCAATCGAAAGTGGTACTGCCTTTCCGACGATGGCAAATTTCTTTTACATCTGCGAATATTTCAACATTACTCCACAAGAATTTTTTAATTTCGGCGAGGAAACCTCCAATGGAATGAATGCACTTGTTGACCAGCTAAAACAGTTCGATGCCGAGCAGATCAATGCACTTACGGCTTTTATAAAAACAATCGTAAAAAAGTAAATTATCAAAGAACTTAATACTTGGTAAACCTACCGAAAGATAGGGCAACAAAGCCAAATGAGTCTAAAATCTCATATACGAGGTCATGGCAGCTGGTTGCTTTTTGAATGGGATAATTTTATCCCTCTACCATGTTAGAACCGTCTGTGAAGATTTCAACTCACAGGCGGTTTTTGTTATTTAAAAGCAAAATGATGGGGCATTCTTCAGCTTATGCGGTGGAGAGATAGCTTTACATAGCAGCATCCGGGATTCACCGTATTAAGCGGAAGAATGCCCGGATGCTGCTTTTTATTCAGGAGGTGTCTGTTATGCGGCAATCTGATTCGGTGAGCGAAGAACTTGACACGGAGAACGTTCAGTGTGCGCTTGATTTTGAGAACACAATGAATGAGCTGGAGACACAGTTATACTATCGCCATCTGCCGCCGAAGGAAGTTGCTCTGCGGGTCATGGAAGCGGCCTGTAAATTCTATGATGCCGACTGGTGCGGTCTAATTCAGGTTGATCTGGATTTGGGGCTGTGGAAGCCGCTCTGGTGGCACAATGAATGCCAAGAAGATAAAACCACTATCCTTACAAATGAGTTTGAATCGTCTGAATTTCTCGACCGCTGGGTAAAGGCAGTGCGCAGAGGAACCCCGATGGTCGTTTCTGATGCAGAAGATGTCAAGGACACCTACCCGGACGAATACCGGTTGTATGAGCGCTTAGGTATTAAGTCCGTCCTTGCGATTCCACTGGAACCACGGCAAATCGCCCTGATTGCCGTGCGCAACCCTCAGCGGTACACCCATCAGACCAGTATGCTTAAACTTCTGGCCTATGTGTTACTGGCGGCATACAACGATAAGCGAATGGCTGACAGTCTGAGCATGGCATTCTCGCCAGAAAATATCAAGAGCAGCCATGATGTCTTCATCAGCTTGTTCGGAGAATTGAAAATCCACACTTCCCACGGTGTCCTGCCGGAGTCTGACCTGAAATCTCCTAAAATCAGCCGTCTGCTGACCTTTATGCTGCTTTCCAATAAGAAAGCCCTTTCATCGTTGGAAATCGTACAGGAAATCTGGCCAGAAGAACTGGAGGATAAGGACGAACCCGGAAAAAAGGTCAAACAGCTCGTTTACCGGCTGCGGCAAGCATTCAGCATTATCTCGGATGAGCAGCTGATTCTCTCCACGCCGTCTGGCTACCAATTCAACCCCGACCTCCATATCACGACCGATTTTCAGCGGTTCGATGAGTTGTGCATTGCAGCCGCAAAAGCCACTTCTGCTATAAATAAGGTGAGATTGCTCGAAAAAGCGGCATCATTGTATCAGGGCAAACTTCTTTCTGCTGCCAATGGCGAACATTGGCTGGTTCACTACGCAAACCGATACCACCTCGCATTTATGAGTACAGTTAATGAACTGCTGAAGCAATTGATGGACTTCCACGCATACGATCTGCTTCATCGGGATGCTGCACTGGCCCTGACCATCGCGCCGGAAAACACAAAAGCCTACTATTGGCTTATTCGCTCGTACCAGAAGCAGCACATGGACGAGATGGCAGCGGGCGAGCTTGCGGCTGCGAAGCAAAAGCTGCCCGAAGATGAATACCAGAAACTACTCAACTCACTCGAATGATAAAATAACGTAGTTGCGTCATGCGACTTTCGTGTGACCTTCATACAACTTCTGTGTGACCTTATTTTTTCTAAAATCGTTCCATGTGACTTTCATAAGACCGTCATGTGACTTCTATAAGACCCTCGTGTGCTATGATAACAAGGCAAGTCAAAGCCTTGTTGTCTGGCCGCGAGGGTTTTATTTTTTTGTCCTTTTTTTAGCCGGATAAACCGCTTTTGACCTGTAACGAAGAAAAATATATCGAAAGCCTGAGATGCATTAAAGGCTGAGGATACTCATATTGCTTTCCATCCGCGGATGGAAAACAGTGTTTGTACCCTTTTCTTTAATGCGTCTCTTTTTTGCGCCCAAAGAAAAGCCAGTGCCCTGTCCAACAGTGAAGTGTCCTCATCCTCCGCATCCAGTGGAAAGGACATTTCATGTTTCTTTTTGCCCTCTTTTCGTGGCTGGAACTGGCCGCAAAGTATCCCTAGAATCTCCAAATTTTCAACTTTTTACGCTTTATCGAAAATTTGGAGGTTTAACATGGGATTTAACAATGGTTTTGAGCATGTACGTCTGGAAAACAAGTGGAAGAAACTGCGTATCCAGTACCGGGAAGCAGGAATGTCAGAGGAAGCAATTCAAGAGATGTACAACTTTGATGTTCAAGTTGTCAACTCCGAACAGCGGTACTATCGACATTCAAAAGACCTCGCCTTTAATGATGCAGACACGGAGGACACCCATAGTAACGACCGCTATGAAGAAGCTATTTTGATGGCCGACACATACAGGGAGACCAAAAGTCGTTTTACATGGATTGGCGAAATTGAAGATGAACGCTTGCTCTCTGCCCTTGAGAAATTGAAAGAGGAGGATTTGAAAATTCTGACCTTATATGCCTATGACGGCTACACTGTTACTGAAATTTCTAAAGTTTTACGCTGCTCTCAGCCTACAATTAGCATCAAAATCAAACGAATCACTAAATTTTTGAAAAACTTTGAATTTGATGCTATGGATTGAGCTTTCTCGTGAGCTAGTAAGTGAGGGGACAATTTCCCAGACGGCTCTCGCCGCTGGTGATATGTCCACACTCACGGACCTTGAAAGCTGAATAGTTCAATCATCTGGTACTTCAAGATAATGATACTTCTGTTCAACGCAGCCCGGTCAGCGTTAGGCGGGGTGGCTGAGATGCCAATGGAGCGGTACAAGCCCGCCGCCAGATGATTCCCCACTCTCAGGGAGCCGAGGGCGAATATGAGAGAACTTTATTCATATTTTCATCGCACTGCCAAATCGGCAGAGCAGTGATCTGCAATCCCAACACGATTCCCCAACGAATAACACGTTGGTTTGCAATAAAGCAGGAGCGGTCGGATGCCGTTTTCGGTCTCCGACAACTCCTGTTACTTTTACTTATCCATATCTATCCGCAAAACAACTACCCGACATAGGAGGACATCTCTATGGTTGAATTGAATCCTACCGTGCGGGAGCAGGAGATCTACGAGGAAATGGAGCTGACCCCGGAAATGGTCAAATCCATCCGAACCCTCTGCGCGACCTGCCTCCGGCACTTCGTGGAAGCTAAGGCTTTCAAAATTGCGCTCGTGCCCAGCCCTGACAAGAGCATGGACACCTGCACGGTCTGCCAGACCAACCGTGGGCATGACTATGTTGTTATGCACCGGTAAGTCCGGCACTGCACTTTGTCACCGGGGAGGTGATAACACACCCCATTAAAATGAATGCCACCATAAATTGAACGAAGCCCGCTGCCAAGAAAAAGCAGCGGGCTTTGTACATAACAAAACATGGAGGTAAACATTTGCAGCAAAACTGGAAGTTCCGGCGCGGAGACATTTACTACGTCCAATTCGGAAACACAAGTACCGGCTCGGAACAGCACGGCGACCGCCCTGCGGTCATCATTCAGAATGATGTGGGCAATACCTATGCACCGACCCTCATCGTTGTCCCTCTGACAAGCAATACGGAAAAGAAAGTAACTCAGCCGACACACTGCTTGTTGGAAAACGAAGGGCTGTCTATGTCCTCTATGGCTCTGGCAGAACAGATCTTCACCATCGACAAAAGCCGCATTTTGAAATACTTAGGGCATCTCGCCCCGGAAGATATGCAGCAGCTCGATTATGCCTTGAAGAACAGTCTTGCCTTGAACCCACTGGGCAGCATTCGGAAGCTCAAGCCCATCATCCGCTCCACGGCAGCGTATGCGCCGCCGGAAGTAGTGGATGGAAAGCCACCCATCTATCCCTACACACCCATCAAATCGTCCTTTGAGGACGCAGGGAGCGTGGAGGAAATGATGCTGTACACCGAGCTGCAATCCGCTGTTCATGCCATGATACAGCGGCTCGAATACAGCTTTACCTTTAATCCCAGCCTGCTCACCATCCCGAAGCGTAAGCAGCAGGTCAGTGAGATTTTAGCAGAAGCCGAAAAATACATCTGGAGAATCCGGGAGGAAATGCAATGCGACTGAGCAACACCAACAACTTTTCCGCATCTTTCAATGTGGCCACTCCTTATCAGATGGTGGTCATTCACAGCAGCAAGCTAATCTACCCGCGCGAGCTTTATCAGCGGGGCATCCAGCGTAAGCGCGTTGAGCTGATTGCAAGAGACTTCAATGAATATACGGCGAATGAGCCGAAGGTCAGCTTTCGCAATGGCCGGTATTATGTAACGGACGGTCAGCACACCATTGAAGCGCGTATCCTGCGCAACGGTGGCAAAGACCTCCCGATTCTCTGCAAGGTGTATACGGGTCTGACGATGCAGCAGGAAGCCCTGTTCTTCGCAGAGCAAAACGGTCACGCTGCACCGCTGACGGCGGGCATCAAGCTCCGTGCCAAGGTCGTGGGCGAGGATGCTCTTTCCATGGCATTCCTCGCAGCCACCAACCGGGTGGGTCTGGACTTCAACTATGACAGCTTGCAGTTGAGCGACTACCGCATCAGCTGCGTAGGCACTGCACTCAAGCTGTACAACCAGATGGGCGAGAAAATCTACTGCGAGGCTCTGCGGCTGATTGTGGACGCATGGGAGGGCAAACCCGATTCCTTCCGTGCCGCAGTCCTGAAGGGTGTGATGTACTTCGTGGAAGTGTATCACGGTGAGTTCAACGAGGAACGGCTGATCCGTGCCCTGCGCAGCGTCCATCCCATGGAAATCTACCGCACCGGGATGGACAACCCGCAAAGCTGCCCGGATGGAAGAAATACGTTTTCCCCATCTATGCGGCGTACAACGGCAAATCCCGTAAGGATGCCCTGCCGATGAAGTTCTGACATTTACAGGAATCTCTCCTTAAAGACAATGGGCATCCGCACAACGCAGATGCCCATTGTTACATATTAAGACAACAGCATTTATTCATAATAGGAGTTACAATCTTATGATCGATAAATTTTCACAGGTCGCAGAGAACCTTCCTGCGGCTGACCGTGATGCCGACCGGCAATATCATGTAATCAACGGTTATCCTGTCGTTTTTAGCTTTTCCAAGGAACCCAACCCGGAAGCGTTTGAGCGCATTCGGAACATCCTGCTTGCCACCAGCTATACGAAGAAGGTAGGTTGACATCATGGACGAATGCAGAATCAAACGCTATACTGAGTGCGGTAACGGGCGATATTACAAACCGAGCCATTGCCGGACGTTCTTTGACAACGAAATAAAGCCTATCCCCACTTTTATGATGAAAGTGAGGAATTTACAATGACAAGAAATAACAATCGCGTGTGCTGCTTGTACCGCGTTTCCACCGATAAGCAGGTGGATTTCAACTCCAACCATGAAGCAGACCTGCCCATGCAGCGAAAGGCTTGCCATAAATTCGCTGAATCGAAGGGCTGGGTCATCGTCCATGAAGAACAGGAAGAAGGCGTGTCCGGCCACAAAGTCCGGGCCGCCGCCCGCGACAAGCTCCAGATCATCAAGGACTATGCCCGAAAGGGCAAGTTCGATATCCTGCTGGTATTCATGTTCGACCGTATCGGTCGTATCGCAGATGAAACGCCCTTTGTTGTGGAATGGTTTGTACGGAACGGCATCCGGGTATGGAGTACCCAAGAGGGTGAGCAGCGTTTCGACAACCACACTGACAAACTGCTGAACTACATCCGATTCTGGCAGGCGGACGGAGAAAGCGAAAAGACTTCCGTCCGTACCCGCACCAGTCTGCGCCAGCTTGTAGAAGAAGGTCACTTCAAGGGCGGAAATGCGCCTTATGGCTATGACCTTGTACGGAGTGGGCGTATCAACAAGCGCAAGCATGAACTGTACGAACTGCACATCAACGAGCAGGAAGCTGCCGTAGTGCGGATTGTCTTTGACAAATATGTGTATGAGGGCTACGGCCCGCAGCACATTGCTACCTATCTGAACAATTCTGGCTATCGCGCAAGGTCTGGAAAGTGCTGGCACCCATCCAGTATTCGGGGGATGGTACAAAACCTGACCTACACCGGCGTTCTCCGCTGTGGGGATGCACGGTCAGAATTGATGCCGGATTTGCAGATTGTCCCGCAGGAACAGTTTGAAAACGCACAGCGCATTCGGAATGAACGCTCTGTGCGCTCAACTGCGGAAGCCGAAAATCGTCTTCCTTTGAACATCCATGGGAAGTCGCTGCTTGCCGGCAACGCTTACTGCGGACACTGCGGTGCAAAGCTGGAACTGACCAGCAGCCGTAAATGGCGAAAAATGGCAGATGGATCGTTAGACGATACGCTGCGTATTCGCTATACCTGTTACGGAAAGCTCCGCAAGCAGACCAACTGCACCGGGCAGACGGGATATACCGTCCACATTCTGGATGAGATCATTGATAAAGCTGTCCGCCAGATTTTCTCCAAGATGAGGGGTATCCCCAAAGAGCAGATCGTTACAAAACGCTATGAAAAAGAGAATGCGGAACGCAAGAATCATCTGCAAGACCTTCAGACACAGCGGAACAAGGCAGAAAAAGACCTGTTCGCACTGAAAACCGAGGTTTTAGCTTGCATCAAAGGTGAAAGCGTGTTACCGAGAGAAACCCTTGCCGAAATGATTACAGCGCAGGAAGAGAAACTCACGGAGCTGGAAAACCTTTGCGAAGCGGCCAGTGAAGAACTGGAGAAAACGGCTGAGCTGATGGATAAAGTGTCGCGGCTGTATGATGAACTGATTTCTTATGCTGACCTGTACGACAGTGCAAATTTTGAAGCGAAGAAGATGATCGTCAACCAGCTCATCCGCAGGGTAGACGTATATCGCGGATACCAGATCAACATCTCGTTCAACTTCGATCTCACTCCTTACATTGAGGGGGAGTGATACGTCCGCCTGCAAAACAGTCGGGCATCGAACAAGCATTTTCAAAAACAACGAAACAGCAAGAATTGGGGGTTGCCGTCCATACGCCTGCAAAATCAGGCATTTGGCTGATTTTCAGTGTGACCTCCAAGAAAGCAAAAAGAAAAGCACCATACTTCCTACGAAGTACAGTGCTTTTTTGGTGGAGAATAGCGGGATCGAACCGCTGACCTCTTGCATGCCATGCAAGCGCTCTCCCAGCTGAGCTAATCCCCCAGATGTTCGTGCCGTGCCTGACGACAGGAGTAATTATACCAGCGATTCCCCGGATTGTCAACCATTTTCGGAAGATTTTTCCCAGAAAATCGAAAAAAGCAAAACAAAACCCGCACAGAACATTTTCCCCTTCTGTGTAGGAATGTTTTCTTCGTCATGCCGGTGCCGGCCGGGTTCTATTTTCAGACATTGGTTCACCTGCTTTCTTCTTCCAAGAATATCGTTCCATTATCTCATCTTTTTACAAGCCAACGCTATTATAAGCATGGAACTCCATTTCCGGTGTTGAGCAGGCTGCACAGCTTGATATGCAAAACGATTTATGGTAAGATGAAAGTACGATAAGGGCTTATATGCTCTTGTTGAACCTGTTGCGAGGAAGTGAATGCCGATGGAAAAGCAAAACACGGTAGAAAATCAGCTTGCACACACGATAACTCAGACGGAGTTTGATTCGGACTATGATAAGACGGCCAAAAAACTGCTGGCGAACAAGCAGATTTTGGCGCAGATCATGAAGGGCTGTGTAGATGAATACAGTGAATGTTCCGTAGAGGAAATTGCCGAAAAGTATATTGAGGGAACTCCAGAGGTTGGCACGGTTGGCGTTCACGTTGATGATACAAACAGACCTCCAAAAGCTCCCGAAGTGATAACCGGAAGCAATAATGAGGATTCTACGCTGACTGAGGGAACGGTGCGTTATGACGTTCGCTTTGATGCGATCACTCCGACAACAGCGAATGATGCTGCCTCACAAGATGTAATTCGTCTTATTATCAATGTAGAAGCACAGACTGCTTTTAATCCGGGATACCCGCTGACGAAGCGTGCAATCTATTATTGCAGCCGAATGATCTCCGCGCAGCACGGGCCGATTTTCAAAAAATCGGAGTATGGAAAAATCCGAAAAGTGTATTCTATATGGGTCTGCACAAAACCGTCGGATGAATTTCAGAATACACTCACACGGTATTCGATTCGGCCAGAGCAGTTGATTGGAAACGCTACTGAAAAATCAGAAAATTATGATCTGATGAGCGTGGTAACGATTTGTCTGGGGAAACCTGATGCAGAAAACTATACAGGTATTTTGAAGTTTCTGGATGTGCTGCTTTCCTCGTCAAGAGCGGCTGCGGAGAAAAAGAAAATTCTCGAAGAAGAGTTTGGCGTTGCAATGAGTGAAGAACTGGAAAGAGAGGTGCTTATTATGTGCAACCTTAGTCAAGGTGTCAAGGCCGAAGGCCGGGAAGAAGGCATCGGCATTGGCAGAGAAGAAGGCATCGGCATTGGCGAGATGCGGATGCTAATGCGGCTCGTCCAAGAGGGTGATTTAAAGCCGGAGCGTGCTGCAGAAAAAGCCAACATGACAGTTGAGGAATTTAAGAAAGCAATGGAAAACACACCGTTACAGGCGGTATAAAGCAAAAATCCTGTAGAATGCAAAAGCCCTGCAAGGCTCAATTGGTTCAAAACCGATCAAAAGTCTTGCGGGGCTTACTTTTTACGCTTTACAATTTACGTATAAAAAATGTTCAGGAGCTGCTGCCGGGCGGCGTTTGCCGTCTTACAGATCAGGCAGGCTTCTTCGTATCCAAGGCTTTGACTTCTTCAAGGGTCAGCTTTGAATACTTTGCAACCTTTTCATATGGCATTCCATCTGCCAGCATTTCCAAAGCACACTCGATGTTCCGCTCCCGAACAGTTTCATTTCTCATTTCTTCCATAGCTCTGCACATAGTTGCCAACTCTTGCTGCGTTTTATTTTCAGGCATTGGTCCACCCGCTTTCTTCTTCCAAGAACATAGTACCATAATCCCATCTTTTTTACAAGCCAACGCCATTTGCAAATTTTACGGTATTATAAAGGTCTCTCCTCTGCCCGCACACCAATACTGCAAAAACAAAACCCCCGCACAGAACAGTTGCCCATTCTGTGCGGGGGTACGTTAGCCCTTTGGTTTCCCTCCGGGTGCTAGTCTATCCTTATATCAGGAGAGATTAGCCCTTGTAGCCGAAGCCGTAGCCGGTGTTCAGGGTCTTGTCGCCAGCGGACTTGACTTCCAGACCGATGGAGCTGGAGCCCAGAGTGTAGATAGCAGACAGACCGCCAGCAATGCTCAGGGCAGCGTTCAGCAGGCCCAGGCCAGCGCCCCAAGCGCCGTTTGCGTAGGTGTGAGCACCCTTGTCGTATGCACGGTGCACGGTGTTCCACACGCCGCCGATGAAGTCACCGGGGACGTAGTTGCCATCGAACACGCTGTCGAAAGCAGAAGAAACATAGTTCTTCAGGAAGGTGTTGCCAACGATCTTGATCACGTTAGCAGAAACATTCTGCCAGTTCTCAGTGGTCATAGCGGGTGCCAGGTAGTCAACCAGAGAAGCACCACCAACAACGTAGGTCAGTTCGTTTTCTGCAACAGCAGAGAAGTTTGCAGGCATCATCATAATGATATTACTCCCTTCAAAATTAGAAAAAATATTTCACAAACCACTTTGTGTGGTTCGCATCCCGTATCTAGGATGGCAATAATATACCACACTTTCCAGAAAGATTCAAGTACTTTTTTGAAAAAAATGTGAAAAGTGTGATAACTTGTGAAAATCCGGTCTCAAAATCTTTACAAAAGCCCGGCTTTTCAGCGCATCGACATGGTTTTTTCTGTAATTGGAAGATACTGGAATGTGTGAGGACTTTTTCTATGAAAACTGTGATCTATCTGGATGAGCTGCTGCTGACGAACTTTCTGGCCGCAGCAATGCTGCTTTTGTGCACCGGGCTGCTGTGTGCACGGCAGTGCAGCGGCCTGCGCCTGCTGGCAGGCAGTGCAGCAGCAGCGGCCTTCTCGCTTGGCATCCTGCTGCCGGAGCTGCCCGGTGCGGCGGCGGTGCTCTGCAAAGTCTTTACCTGCGGTGCCGTTGTGTCCGCTGCCTATGGTGTGCCCGGCCCGCGCGGCTTTGCCCGGCTGTGCGCGTGGTATCTGCTGCTGAACCTGCTGCTGTGCGGAGCGGTGGTGCTGCCCGGCGTGCAGAGCGCGAACCTCTGCGTGTACTTTGCCCTTTCTCCGGGGCGGCTGCTGCTGTGCTGCGGGGCCGTATCTGCCCTGTTGCGGGCGGTGCTGTTCTGCTTTGGCCGGGCAGGGCCCCGCAGCGTCGCCGCCGTTCTGGAGCTGGACAGTGCCGCCCTGCCGGTGCAGGCGCTGTGCGACACCGGCTTTTCGGTGCAGGACCCGCTGAGCGGGCGGGCCGTGGTGCTGCTGCATTACCCCTCTGTGCGCGACGGCCTGCCGCAGGCGCTACGGGCCTTTCTGGACAGCTACTTTGCCTGCGGCACGGCACCGCCGCCGGAGCTGGGGGTGCGGCTGGTGCCCTGCACCACCATTGCCGGGCACTGTGTGCTGCCTGCGGTCCCAGCCAAAGCCCTGCGCGTGGGCAGCCGCCGGGTACAGGGTTTTCTGGCTGCATTCTGCCGCCCGGAAACGCCCCCGGAGCACTGGACCGCGCTGCTTGGCAGTGAGCTGGCCGGGCAGCTGGGCATCCGCTGACGCTTATATTATAGATGTACAGGAGGAGATCTCATGTTCCATGGTATTTCTGCATTCCGGCTGTTCTGGCAGCGGCTTCTTGCACGGCTGCGATATTGCGGCGGTGCCCATTATCTGGCGGGCGCGCCCAGTCTGCCGCCGCCCCTGACCCCGGAGCAGGAAAAAGCCCTGCTGGCCCGCATGGCAGAGGGAGACGCCTGCGCCCGGGACGACCTGATCACCCACAACCTGCGGCTGGTGGTATACCTTGCCAAAAAGTACGAAAACAGCGGGGTCCCCGCCGAGGATATGATCAGCATTGGCACCATCGGGCTCATCAAGGCCGTGAACACCTTCACCCCGGAGCGCAGCATCAAGCTGGCCACCTACGCCAGCCGCTGCATCGGCAACGAGATCCTGATGTACTTACGCAAAAGCTCCAACCGCCGACAGGAGGCCAGCATCGACGAGCCGCTCAACGTGGACGGCGACGGCAACGAGCTGCTGCTCTCGGACATTCTTGGCAGCGACGAGGATCAGATCAGCCAGCGGCTGGAACAGGACGCCGAGCGTGCCATTCTGCGCCGTGCCGTGGACAGCCTGTCCCCACGGGAGCGGCAGATCATGGAGCTGCGCTTTGGCCTTGCCGACGGCGTGGAGCGCACCCAGAAGGAAGCCGCCGACGCCCTTGGCATCAGCCAGAGCTATATCTCCCGGCTGGAAAAGCGGATCATCCATACATTAAAGGCCCAGCTGGAAAGCGAATGAAGTGGAAAAACGCGAACTGCCGCCCGCCGGGCTTGACAATCCGCGCTGATTCGCATATAATAAAACTACAAAAGGCGCTGGCCCTGCAAACGGCTAGTTCCTTACCGGATTAGTCAAGAAAAGATGACCGCTCGGATTGGGACTCGAGGCGGTCATTTTTTCTTTTTGTCATCACTGTGAGAAACAGTCCATGTAATTTCAAACGTAACGTAGATCGCTCCGCCGAGAAGCGTGAGCAGAAGCACGACCTGTTCAAACGTCATGGTGCATCCCCCCTTTCCGCCCTTGGGCATCCGGGGAGAACGAGATTTTCAAGAAAAAATCGTCTTTAGCCGGCACCCAAGTACCGGTAAGGAGCAGCTGCAACGGAGCCGACCGCCGCCTATGGCGGAAACAGGGAGGCGAGGTTGGGGCCGCGGCCAGCAAGACGCGAGTGCCGCTCAAGACACGAAGCGGATGCTGGGTGCCGCAACCCGTTCTGCTTTTGTGGGCACAGCGCCTGATGGCGGCGTTGCCGCCGCAAATACAGCATATCATAGATCCGCACAAAAAACAATATTTTGCCGCGCTTTCCTGCCAAACGGGAAAGCGCACAGTTTTTTCCACGCATACGATGCCGCTGCACATCCCATACTCCCGGTGAGAACAAAAACAGACCGGGGGCGTTTGGATGTACAACAAAGTGGAGCTGTGCGGCATGAACACGGCCCAGCTGCCTGTGCTGACCGAGGCCGAAAAGCGGGAGCTTCTGGCCCGGGTGCGCACCGGCGATGCCGCCGCGCGGGAGCGGATGGTGGAGGGCAATCTGCGGCTGGTGCTCAGCGTGGTGCAGCGGTTCGCCCAGCGCGGCGAAAATCTGGACGACCTGTTTCAGGTGGGGTGCATCGGGCTCATCAAAGCCATCGATCATTTCGACCCCGCCCAGCCGGTGCGCTTCTCCACCTACGGCGTGCCCATGATCATTGGCGAGATCCGGCGCTTTCTGCGGGATAACAACGCCCTGCGGGTGAGCCGCAGCCTGCGGGATACCGCTTACCGGGCCATGCAGAGCCGCGAGACGCTGGAAAAGCAGCTTGGCCGCGAGCCGACCATGGACGAGATCGCGCAGAGTGCCGGGCTCACCCGCCGGGAAGTAACGGCGGCGCTGGAATCGGTGGTGGAGCCCATCAGTCTGGATGAGCCGGTGTACACCGACGGCGGCGATGCCATGTACGTGATCGATCAGGTGCGGGACCCGGATGGCGAGGACAGCTGGATCAGCGGGCTGCAGTTTCGCCAGACGGTGGCCGGGCTGACCCCGCGGGAGAAAAAGATCATGGAGCTGCGCTACCTGCAGGGCAAGACCCAGATGGAGGTGGCGCAGGAGATCGGCATCAGTCAGGCACAGGTCAGTCGGTTGGAAAAGGGCGCACTGAGCCAGTTCCACCCCCAGAACCAGCAGTAAAACAGGCGGCACGCTTCCGGAATAAAAACGGAAAGCGCGCCGTCTCTCATTTGCGGCTGTATTTGCGCCGGGTAGCTGCGCCGCCGCGCAGATGCCGCTCGGCTTTGTTGCGGGCCAGCACAGCCCGCACCTGCCGGAACAGCTCCGGCTGCAGCGTCCGCAGCCGCACGGCCACGTCCTTGTGCACCGTGGATTTGCTGCACCCGAACACCGCAGCCGCCGCCCGCACGGTGGTGCGATGGGCCGCAATGTACTCGCCCAGCTGTATTGCTCTCTGCTCAGGGTCTCCCTTCATGCCCGGATCCCTCCTGCTGTATTATGGTACAGCCTATGCGCCTGACGGGGCAGATATGTGCCGCCGGGGCTTGACTTCTGCACCAGATGCGCTATACTTTTATACGGACATAAAAACAGGGGTGCCGAAAGGCTGAGATCCGCATTGTGCGGAGTACCCTTTTACCAGACCGGACAATGCCGGCGTGGGAGTTTGCAGAACTGTCCGTTCTTTCACAAACCCCGTGCGCCTGCTGAAAAGCGGGCGTATTTTGTTTTTGTGTACTATCGTTCTGAGAAGAGGAATCCTTATGACCAAAACCTATTCCAAGACCCGCATTCTGGTGGAGGGTGCACTGATAATCGCGCTGTCCACCGTTTTGAGCATGATCCAGATCCCGCTCATGCCCCACGGCGGTTCCATCACCCTGTTCAGCATGGTGCCCATTCTGGTAATGAGCTACCGCCACGGCGCAAAGTGGGGCGTCATGACCGCTTTCGTCAACAGCCTGATCCAGCTTGTGCAGGGCCTTGGCAATCTGGCATACTGCCAGACCCTCACGGCGCAGGTGGGCTGCGTGCTGCTGGACTACCTTCTGGCTTTCACGGTACTGGGCTTCGCCTGCCTGATCGCAAAGCCTTTCCGCAGCCGTACCGTGGGTGTCGGTGTCAGTGCCTTTGTGGTGTGCCTGCTGCGCTTCCTGTGCAGCTTTCTGTCCGGTTACATCGTCTGGAAGGACTACGACTACGCTTTCAGCTGGATGACTGAGATCGGCTTCCCCGGGATCTCCAGCATGAGCGTGGACGGTCTGTGCTGGCTGTACAGCGCCTTGTACAACGCCACTTACATGCTGCCCGAAGCCATCCTGACCACCGTCCTTGTGGTGATCCTGATCCGTGTCGCACCCCAGATCTTCGACCGGCAGAACGCAAGAGCGTAAGTTTTTTCGCAGTCATTTTTCCCGCCGGGAAGGGCATTCCCCCGGCGGGAATTTTTTTGCGAAAAATCCAGAAAAGCTGTTGACAATCCGGCAAAGCGCTGGTATAATTACTCCTGTCGTCAGGCACGGCACGAACATCTGGGGGATTAGCTCAGCTGGGAGCCCAAGCAGTGTGCTCACGCACCCCCACAACTGAACTTCATAAAGCATTTCTTGTTTGAGCATCTCTTTTCCAGAGGCTTCCACTTCTGGAAAATTATGGGGGATTAGCTCAGCTGGGAGAGCGCTTGCATGGCATGCAAGAGGTCACCGGTTCGATCCCGGTATTCTCCACCATTGGCTCAAATGAGAGTTACAGACACCGTTGATTTCAAATCGAAGTCAACGGTGTTTTTGTGTTTGTCAGCAAGCAAGTTCATCGCTATTCTCCAAATACTGTGCAAGATCAAAGTTGAAGTCCACATGGATTTGGTATCCGCGATAAACGTCTACCCTGCGGATAAGCTGGCTGACGATCATCTTTTTTGCTTCAAAGCTGGCACTATCGTACAGGTCTGCGTAAGAGATCAATTCTTCGTACAGCTGCGATACGTTTGCCATCAATTCAGCGTTTCGCTCCAGTTCTGCACTGGCTTCTTCACACAGAGTTTCCAACTCCGTGTGCTTCTTTTCCTGTGCTGCGATCATCTCGGCAAGAGTGTCTTTCGGAAAAGCACTCTCCCCCTTGATTACAGCCAGAATCTCGGCTTTTAAGGCGAGCAGGTCTTTTTCGGCCTTGTCGCGTTCTGCTTGAAGGGCTTGCAGATGGTTCTTGCGCTCCACAGTTTCCTTCGCATAGCGGCTGGTGATAAGCTGCTCTTTGGGGATGCCTCTCAAGCGGGAGAAAATCTGGCGAACCATCTTGTCGATGATCTCATCCAGAATGTGCATAGTGTAGCCGGTCTGCCCGGTGCAATCCGTCTGCTTGCGGAGTTTTCCGTAGCAGGTGTAGCGGATGCGGAGCGTATCGTCCAGAGTACCATCGGAGAGCTTACGCCATTTCCGGCTGGTCGTCAGGGCAAGCCTTGCACCACAGTGACCGCAGTAAACGTTGTTGGAAAGCAGTGCCTGTCCACGGGTACGAAGAGGAACATGGTGTTCAGCTTCTTCCGCTGCGTGGGCAGAACGGTCTTCCCGGATACGCTGTGCAGCTTCAAACTCTTCCTGCGGGATGATCTGGAGTTCGGGCATCAATTCGGAGCGTGCATCTCCGCAGCGGAGAACGCCCATATAGGTCAGATTGCCGACCATTCCTCGCAAGCTGCCCGGATGCCAGCACTTTCCAGAGCGGGCGCGGTATCCAGCATTGTTCAGATAGGTGGCGATCCGCTGTGCGCCGTAACCCTCGTATACATATTTATCGAAGATTAGCCGAACGATTTCGGCTTCCTGCTCATTGATATGAAGTTCGTAGAGTTCGTGCTTGCGCTTGTTGATGCGGCCACTTTTCACAAGGTCATAACCATACGGCGCACTGCCGCCCTTGAAGTGTCCTTCTTCCACAAGCTGCCGCAGGCTGGTACGGGTACGGACAGAAGTTTTTTCGCTTTCGCCGTCTGCCTGCCAGAAGCGGATGTAGTTCAGCAATTTGTCGGTGTGGTTGTCGAATCGCTGCTCACCCTCTTGGGTACTCCATACCCGGATGCTGTTTCGTACAAACCATTCTACGACAAATGGCGTTTCATCTGCGATGCGTCCGATACGGTCGAACATGAACACCAGCAGAATATCAAATTTGCCCTTTCGGGCGTATTCCTTGATGATTTGCAGCTTGTCACGGGCTTCTGCGCGGACTTTGTGACCAGACACGCCTTCTTCTTGTTCTTCATGGACGATGACCCAGCCCTTTGCTTCGGCAAATTTGTGACACGCCTTGCGCTGCATGGGAAGGTCTGCTTCATGGTTCGAGTTGAAATCCACCTGCTTGTCGGTGGAAACACGGTACAGGCAGCAGACACGGTTTTTATTTTCAGTCATAGGGGGTTCCTCACTTTCGCTATAAAAGCGAGGATGAACGATATTCGGTTATCAAAGAACGGTTGGTCGTGGTTCATGGATTGCTCCGAATACCACTGCCATCCTCAGTATAGCGCGTTCTTTTGTCCTCGTCCACGATGTCAGCTGGTCTTTTTGGTATAGCTGGTGGCGAGCAGGATGTCACGGACACGCTCAAAGACACCCGGATTGGGTTCTTTTGCAAAATTGAGGACGACAGGATAGCCATTGATAACGGTATATCGGCGATTCGGGTCGTTATTGGTCACCGGAACGTTGCCAGCGACCTGCGAAAACTTATCGACCATTGTATCATCACTCCTATATATTGTAATTTTCAATATGTAACAAGGGACATCCGCAGCTTGCAGATGCCCCTTGGCAGAGAGAATATGTTTTAGAACTTCATCGGCAGAGCGTCCTTGCGACCTTTGCCGTTGTAGGCCATGTAGATGGGGAAAACGTATTTCTTCCATCCGGGCAGCTTGGCGGGATTATCCCTGCCGACACGGTAGATCTCCATAGGATGGACGCTGCCCAGCGCACGGATGAGCCGTTCTTCGCTGAACTCGCCGTGATACAGTTCCACGAAGTGCATCACGCCCCGCAGGACAGATGCACGGAACGAATCGGGCTTGCCCTCCCATGCGGCAACGATCAGCCGCAGCGATTCGCAGTAGATCTTCTCACCCATCTGGTTGTACAGCTTGAGCGCGGTGCCCACACAGCTGATGCGGTAGTCGCTCAGCTGCAGGCTGTCATAGTTGAACGCCAGACCAACCCGGTTGGTGGCTGCGAGAAACGCTTTGGAAGGAGCATCGCCGCCCACGACCTTGGCGCGCAGCTTGATGCCCGCTGTCAGGGGCGCGGCGTGGCCGTTCTGTTCAGCGAAGAACAGGGCTTCCTGCTCCATCGTCAGGCCGGTGTAGACCTTGCAGAGAATCGGCAAATCCTTGCCGCCATTGCGGAGGATGCGCCCCTCGATGGTGTGCTGACCGTCCACTACATAATACTTGCCGTTGCGGAAGCTGACCTTCGGTTCGTTCGCAACGTATTCGTTGAAGTCGGCAGCAATCATTTCCACCCGCTTGCGTTGTACACCCCGCTGATAAAGTTCACGGGGATAAATCAGCATCTTGCTGTGAAGCACCAGCATCTGGTAAGGCGGGGTGATATTGAAAGAAGCGGCAAAATTGTTCGTGTCGTTTTTCAGGCGCATCGCATTTCCTCCTTGATTCGCCAAATGTATTTTTCGGCTTCAGTCAAAATCTCAGCCACCTGCTTCTTACGCTTCGGGCTGGTGAGCAGGCTGGGATTAAAGGTGAAGCTGTATTCGAGCCGCTGAATCATGGCATGAACAGCGGATTGCAGTTCGGTGTATAACATCATTTCTTCGACCGTCCCTGCGTCCTCAAAATCGGATTTGATGGGTGTGTAGGGATAGACGGGCGGTTTACCGTCAACCACTTCAGGCGGTGCGTAAGCCGCCGTGGAGCGGATGATGGGTTTCAGCTTTTGGATACTCCCCATCGGGTTCAGGGCAAGGCTGATCTTCACGGCATCATCGACCCGGCTCATTTCTTCCGGGGTGAGGTGTCCTGCAAAATTCTGGATACGGCTCTTGTCGATGGTGAAGATCTGTTCAGCTTGAACGATGGAAGGCTCCAGCTTTTCCGGTTCCACCAGACAATGGGTCGGCTGCGCAGCTTTCTTTTCTGTCTTACTTGTCAAAGTCGCAACGATCAAAGTCGGTGAATAGGCATTGCCCACATCGTTTTGCAGGATGACTGCAGGGCGGGTTCCGCTTTGTTCGGAACCGGTGCCGCTGCCCAGTCGAATAAAGTAGATGTCTCCGCGTTGGAATTTCAAAGTGGATTCCAATTGCGAACCTCCATCTGGATATGTAAGAAGCCCGCTGTACCTCCTAGGCAGTGGGCTTCTGTTAAAGTATGAAAGCGGTTTTACTTATACGGTACGCATCACCTCCCCGGTGATTGGAATGAAGCACCGGCATCAGCGGTGCATGACAACGTAATCGTGACCGCGCCGGGTTTGGCAGACGGTGCAAACATCCATGCTCTTGTCTGCGCTCGGTACGAGAGCGATTTTGAAAGCCTTGGCTTCTACGAAATGCCGCAGACAGGTCGCACAGAGGGTTCGGATAGATTTGATCATTTCCGGGGTCAGTTCCATCTCCTCGTAGAGCTCCTGTTCGCGCACCGTAGGATTCAACTCATCCATTTGAGCAGTCCTCCGTGTCGGTAAAAAGTGAATGGCGGATAAATATGTAAAAGAACAGGAGTGACCGGAGACCGAAAACGGCATCCGGCCGCTCCTGATAAAATATGTTAAGGTCTCGCATATTCGCCCTCGGCTCCCTGCGAGTGGGGAATCATTCGGCAGCGGATTTGTACCGCTTCATTGGCATCTCAGCCACCCCGCCTACATCCTGACCGGGCCGCGAATTACGGAAGTATCATTATCTGAGTACCGAACAACTGAACTATTCAACTTTCAAGGTTCGCGAGTGCGGACGTTTTGCCAGCGGCAGGAGCCGATTTGGTGAATTGTCCTCTCACTTACTAGCTCACGAAAGAGGTCAAATTATAACCAGAAATCAGAATTTCTTCAAAAATATAGTAATTTTTGCAATTCTCTTATGAATTGCGGGCTGTGAAATATTAAAGACTTTAGAAATCTCGGCTTCGGTGTAGCCCTCATAAGCATAGAGCGTCAAAAGTCTGAGCTCGTCTTCGGACAATTTTTCCAGAGCAGAGAGCAACCGTTCATCCTCAATTTCCCCAATCCATGCAAAGTGACTTTTAGTTTCATGGTATGTATCGGTTGTTAAAATGACTTCATGGTAGTGCTTTGTGTCGCGTGAGTCGCCAGCTTCGGTATTGCTAATGGAAAGATCAACCGTATGGCGATAATACGTTTGTTCTGAGTTGACAACTTGAAAATCAAATTCATACATTGCTTGAATTGCTTCATCGGACATACCAGCTGCCCGATACTGAACCCGCAGCTTTTTCCACTGATTTTCCAAACGAATGCGCTCAAGGTCATTGTTGAAGCCCATATTAAACCTCCAAATTTTCGATAAAGCGTGAAAAGTCAAAAATTTGGAGTTGCTAGGGATACCGTGCGGCCAGTTCCAGCCACGAAAAATGGGCAAAAAGAAACATGAAGCATCCTTTCCGCCGGATGCGGAGGTTGAGGACACTTCACTGCGGGACAGCTTGCGGGCTTTTCTTGGCAACAAAAAAAGAGATGCACTAAAGAAAAGGGTACCGACACTGTTTTCCATCCGAAAATGGAAAGCGGTATAAGTATCCTCGGCCTTTAATGCATCTCAGGCTTCGATATGTTTTTGTTCTGACGCATCGAAGCCTATAAAAAAGAAAACCGCCGTGCGATCAGCTTTTGCAAGGCATCGATGGAATTGCGCAAAAGGTTATTGATGAGTGTCCTATACTGATACTTGACATTCCGATGTACTTTGCCACGGTGCTGCTGTTCTGGTAGAAAAGTCCGATATTGCATTCTGCTTTTTGTGTAGTAAGTGCAATGAAGCCGGATTAAAGTTCGTTTTCATGAGAATATTTCAAGAGCCAAACCTTTGTGCGACACAGAGATTTGGCTCTTGAAATACAAGCTGCTTTTTATCAATCGAGCAAGCCGTGCTCACCGTGAGTTTTTTAAATATGCATTCAATCCACCGTTTAGCACGAGCTGCACATACTCTCGTGGCGCGTTATAAATGAGCCAGTCAAGCTCAGTACGCACTCTTACAAATGGTAGTGTTCCGTCAATGGTATCCTCTACAACATCGCAGTCGATTGATATCATTGTCCCGTCTGCAAAGCGACATTCTACGTTGCCCGTGTCGATGTTAAATTCACAAGATAAGAGCTTATTCATAATCAGACCTCCGATTTTCACTTTTCAGCGTTAATGCGTTTTTATAAATCTGAATAGTGGGCAGCGGTCATTTGATTATGTAGTGTTACTTTATGGCACATGAGCATTGCTGCCGGGGTTGTCGTTACCGTAACCTTCCAGCAGGTTGATGGCACCCCACACGCCGAGACCGACACCCAGAGCGACAACCAGAGTCTGAAGAACTTCGATAACAGAGTTAAAGAATTCCATAGTCGTTTCTCCTTTATAAATGAAAGTTGTAGACCGCCCGTACACACCTGAAGCTGTTGCTGTTAAGCCGCAAACTACGGCGGAAGTGGGCTTGCTGGTGTACCTCTCTGGTCAAAAATAAAACCGCCTACCGGGTCAGGCAGACGGAAGCGAATCAGCGTCCACCACGATGAACTCATCACCGGGGTGGATCTTTTCTTTTCGGTTCAGATATTTTTCAATATCGAAGGTGTTTTTGGGGTCGTAGTCGGAGGTCAGCTTGTAGTTGGGATGCTGGGTCAGGTCGTACTTGTCAGAAAGAAATGGTCTGACACCACGCAACTGCAAAATGCACTTGCCGCCGTCCAGCACCGCCAGCAATTGTTGCCGGGTGCAGCGAGCATCCGGCAACTTTAATAAGCCGACAGGAGAGTTCTGTCAGCAGAGTTTTCAAATTATAGAAAAATCCTTAATCTTTGCAATCTAAACAGATGGCAGCTGCAGGGGGCTCTTGGGTACGCAAATATTCAGATACTCGCGCATAGTAGATCCTTAGAAATTTTGCACTGCCAGCAATCGTGTAGACGTAGTAGTGCTTTCCTTCAGCGCGCTTTTTGTCCATAAAGCAAAAGACGCTGTTATCTTTGTGGGATAAGGTTAGAATAATATTTGCTACAAGGAATACAGTGCGCCTCAAATGAGGTGAGCCGCGCTTGGAAACGTGGCGTGACTTGGATTCAAAGTTTCCAGATTGGAACGGTGGTGCATCAATGCCGGCAAAGGCAACGAGAGCTTTCTTGTTTTTGAAACGTCTGACATCACCAATCTCAGCCATTAGAGCAGGGCCTGTAATATTGCGAACATCTTCCATGCCAGCCTTTGCCTTTGGTGCAAGGTAGAAGATTTCTCTTTCTTCCGTTACATCCATCGGCATTCCGCAGTGGTAGCACAGTCCGTTCTGTTTTTTCCAAATCATCTTGAATTTTCCAGTCAGCCGGTGCATTCCTTTATCGAATTTCCTTTTTTGGAAATACGCCTCATCGAGGAACGGATTTGCAGTAGCTTTTATCTTGGTATGTCGCACAATGACTGTGCTGTCCGCCCGTATCAGCTCCTTGTTTTCCGTAGAGAACACCCAGTTCCGATTACCGACACGATGCCAGTATCTCGTGGAAATCCACCACTTGTTCTTCTTTGGGTGCCGTCTTTTAGCCCATCGCCACAGCAGTTCGTACAGGACATAGTCCAGATGCGCGAACGCATCACTTGCGCATACGGACTGGTGGTAATTAGTCCAACCTCGAATTTGTTCATTCAACTTCATAATCAGAACATCTTGCTGCCACGCTTTTCCTCTGCGGAGAATCGTGTCAGAGATATTGGAAACGATAGCCTTAACCGCCTTTTGGGAAGGCTTGATAATCAGCTTTTCGTTATACTTTCTGAAGTTCCAGCCGAGGAAGTCGAAACCATCGTCAATGTTGGTGACAACGGTCTTTTCATCAGAAAGTTCCAATCCGCGTTCAGCGAGAAACTCTCGAATCAGCTCCTTTGCTTCAAGAGCCAGTTCAGGTGTTGCCGCTGTGACCACAAAATCGTCTGCATAGCGGACGAAGTTTACTTTGTGGGCATTCTTAAATCTTGAATCGACCTTACCGAGCGCGTTCGTGTGAAAGCGTTTGACCAGCTTCTTCTCGATACCATCCAGCGTCATGTTCGCCAGAATGGGGGAGATAATACCACCTTGCGGAGTTCCTTCCTCGGTAGGAAAGAGTTCGCGCTGATAGATAAATCCCGCCTTTAAGAACTGCTTCAAAATGTTCTTGTCCATGGGGATATTCGCCAGAAGCCAATCATGGCTGATATGGTCGAAGCAACCTTTGATGTCACCCTCCAAAACCCACTTCGGAGAAATGTGCTTGCGCGACAGTGCATTGAACAGATATTCGCAGGCATCCTGTGCGCATCTTCCTTTTCGGAAACCAAAGGATTTCCCATCTGCTGTTGTTTCCGCCACCGGCTCCAGTGCCAAAGCATAAAGAGCCTGCATTGCGCGGTCATACATCGTGGGAATCCCCAACGGACGTTTTTTCTTCTTGTCCTTCTTTTCGATATACACTCTACGGAGAGGACGTGCACGATACCTTTTATCTGTCAGCGATAGAGCCGCTGCCATTTTCTTCGCCGGAGTGTTCCAGAGAACACCATCTACACCGGGAGTTCTGCGCCCGTCGTTGGTTACGACACGCTTGACAGCCAGTGCTTTGGCGTAAAAGGAATGTGTCAGAAGATACTGAAGTCGTTTTACTGCGTTGTAGTCTTTTTGCTGAGTTGCCTTGACAATCCTGATTTGTAGCCTGTTGACTTCCCGCTCTGCCTTATGCCAATCAATGTTTTTCCATTGGGCACTCAACATAGCTTCGTCCGACAGCTTCTCAGAAGTTTTACCTTCCGTCGTTGAATACTTATCGTTCACAGGAATACCTCCAATCTTGCCATGAAATACCCGGAATAAGTCAGCACCCTTTCAGGTCAGGGCAAATTTTGAACCCCTATGCTCACCGTTACAGTGAACCTTTCGCTTTTTATTCCATCTCATACCCTCTGCGCCATTTCTTCCTCTTGCGAGGTCGATACCTTTGTTCAAGGAACGCATAGGGTTTTCCACGTTCCACGTAATGCATAATTCTCGAATGCCTTAGCCGCCATCTTTGAACCGGGAGGATTTGTGTCCATTTGCTTCGGGGTAGCGAAAGGCCCCTCGGCCACCTCCAACACCTTTTGGTGTAGGTGTATCAGCCTTATTTCACCTATTCCCTGTAACGATCCTTACGATGATTCACATTACGTTCGACATAGCATTCTTTACCCTAACAGTACATCCGCTTTAGGCTGGCAGATTTCCCATATTGTCCTGTGAGCTTCCCAACGCCGGCTTTTGACCAGTGCAGGTCACAGTAGGGTTACTCCAAATGGATAGAGCAGTGTTTATACACAATACATTACGCGACTTCGTGTCGCACCTCACATTCTGGGTCGCAGATGATAATATCATCGTCCGTCACGAGGAATGCGTTGCAGATCTCACGCTTTGCGCTGAAGGACTTGCCGGAACCGGGAGTGCCTAGAATCAGACCGTTGGGGTTCTTCAGCTTTTTGCGGTCAACCATAATCAGGTTGTTGGACAGGGCGTTCAAGCCATAATACAGGCTTTCCTTGCCGTTGTCGAACAGCTCCTGTGTGGTAAACGGCACAAAAATCGCCGTGCTGCTGGTGGTCAGACCGCGCTGGATCTCGATCTGGCAGTCTGCCAGCGGCAGCGAGGACATAAGCCCCTGCTCCTGCTGAAAATCAAGGCGACATAATTCGCAGTTGTGCTTCTGGGCAATGCTGACTGCCTGAAATACGTTGGTTTCCAGTTCCTGCTCGGTCTTGCCGGTGTTCAAAACCAGAAAGGTAACAAGGAACATCCGCTCGTTCTGGCTCTGCAATTCCTTCAAAAGTGCCTTGGCATCCCTGCCATAAGTCGCCAAATCAGACGGAATCACGTCCATATCGTATCCGGCGCGGACGGCTTTTTTCTGCTCCTCGATCTTGGACCTATCGAGTTCGGTGATGGTGTGTTTGATGGTTTTGATGGCCTTGTTCTGGTCAACGGACTGGATGTGCATGGTAACGATCTGGCTGGAATCCATGTCCAGAAAATCCTTCAGCAACTGGTCGCTCAGGTCAGAAGCCGTAATATTCAGGAAGCTGACCGCCCCGAAGATGCCGCCCACCTGAAAGGTACGGCTGTTCTTAAACGCCAGCGCAGTGGGGGCAATGGCATCCTTTACGGACAGACCACTGGGCACAAGGTCTTTCCAGTTGAAGTGGAACTTGTTGGCTCCGTCCATGTTCAGCATCCCATGCATCAGCCGCAGACGTTCCGTACCGTCCAACGGTTTTGCCAGAACGCCCAACCTGTGAAAGTTGTTCATCAGGTCGTTCTGGATGTGCTCCAACCGGGGTTTGACCTGCGCCATGCTGTCGCCCTCGATGCCGTAGGTCAGGAATTTGGTCTTGGTCAGACCGTTGTTGCCCTTGGAAAGCTGCTGCCGCAACATCTGGCTGTACTCGGCTCGCACATCATCAAAGCCATCCTGCTGGTACGGGATGCGGATGGACTTTTCAAAGTCTGCCGAATCGGTGGCGGTATTCACAAAGGACAGTTCAAAGTGGATAGAGCTGTCGAAAAAGTTGAGAAAAGAGCACCATTCCTCAAAGATGGCGGTCTTGTCCTCCTGCTGCGCGAGCTGATAATTGATATCCTGATACTGGATGGTGCGGGTGTAGTAGCCGGGACGGACACGGCAAGTGCCATCCTCAAACATCCGCTGGAACGGGACGCTCTCCTGTGCCGTGCGGGGCACCGTGGGCTTGGGCGGCTTCTTGCCGTCCTTATTCTTTTTCAGAAACGGAATCATGGGTCATGCCTCCCTTCATCAAAATCGCATAGTAGTTGTTGGTCTTGTACGGACGCACCTTCGGGCGAACAAAACGCGCCTGAAAGTAGTACCGCAGGATCTTTTCAGCGGGCTGGCCGTTTTTCTGGTACATGGCCAGAAAGAACATAGGCAGCATGACCGCCATCATGCCGAGGGTAGCGCCGGAATTGCCTGCGGTATCCCGCAGAACAAAGAACAGCGGCACGCCCACAACTGCCGCTGCACCAAAACAGATAAGCTGCCGGGCGGTCAGGTTGAAGGCTACTTTGGACTTCACCTTGCTGAAATCGCGCGGCACGGAAATATAAGCTGCCAAAATTCCACCTCCTTAGTGTGCGCCCAGAATGCTCCGGGCGACGGAACCAGTCTTGAACAGCGTAAAGCACAGCAGCACCGTGTACCCCACGATGCTCCAGATCGAGTTGATGGCATCCCCGGATATGGCGACATTCTGAAGCAGAACAGCATAAATCGCCACGCAGATCAGAATCAGGAAACCCTGAAATCCCAGCGCGAACAGAGAACGAAGATAGTTCTGTCCCACATGGGATTGCTCGTGGTTGCCCCATGTTGCCATGGGCACCGGGGCAAGGCTGACCATCATGTAGATCTCAATCATTCTTCCGTAGACGATGACGAAAATCACGATGGACAGGATGCGCATAGTGATGCCGATGAAGAAGGACTGCAAGAACAGCCCGAACAGTGGGCCTACGTCCATCTGCATCATGCTGGATTGCAGCATCGACAAGCCGATATCGTTGACCCTTGTATTGCCGGAAATAATGCCGCTGGAATTTGCCACCACCTGCTGGGTCACGTCGAACACCGCCATGATGATGTCGAAGGTGTTGGAGATCATCCACACCGAAATGGCAGTCTTGAAGATCCATTTCATCAGCAGCGCAGGTTCAAATTGTGCCATGTTGTTGTGCTCTGTGATGAGCTGAATCAGCTCGTAGCAGGCAATAAAGGTCAAAATCACACCTGCAATGGGCAGCACCACATTCCGGGAGAGGGCTTCGATCATAGCGAAAACGCGCGGTTCAAAACTGGATGGTTTGGTGCCGACTTGCTGGGCGATGCCGCCCACTTGGGTGTTCACATCATCAAACAAGCCGGAGAGATTGGACATGATCGCCGCTGTCAGCAGCGACTTGATCCAATCGGAGATTGCTTTGAGAACAGTTTCCACTCAGCGCCACCACCCATCAAGAAAAATGGTTGATAAGGGTCTTGAGCAGGTTGAGCAGAAAAATAAGGTGAGTCAGAATCTGCATAATAGCACCGTCCTTTCAGAATAAAGGTGAATATTCGATTTGCAATGCGTTTCCTCTTTATAATAAGAATCCGTTTGCCACGGAGGGGCTGGAAATACTTGCAAGTAAATATGTACGGGGCGGCAATCGCCGCCCGGAAAAGATTAGCCGAACAGACCAGACAGCAGAGGAATGAGGGTGATACCGATGAGGGCAACGCCGCCGCCAGCCATCAGCTGCTTCATACCCTGACTTTTTGCGGAGGGGTTATCGCCGCCGTAACCTTCCATGAGGTTCACAGCACCCCACACGCCCAGACCGGCACCCAGAGCAACCACCAGAGTCTTCAGAACGTCCACTGCACTGTTAAAGAATTCCATAGTAAAATCTCCTTTGTTTTGGAAAAAGCGACCCTGCACACCCCTGAAATCCATTTATTGAAACACCGTAAGCTGCGGCAGAAGTTGATTTGCTAGTGTACTTATGGGTCAAACTGTGTTTATGTGAGAGCGAATTAGCCGAACAGACCGGACAGCAGGGGCACCAGAGTGATACCGATGAGGGCAACGCCGCCGCCAGCCATCAGCTGCTTCATACCCTGGCTCTTGGCAGAGGGGTTATCGCCGCCGTAGCCTTCCATGAGGTTCACAGCACCCCACACGCCCAGACCGGCACCCAGTGCCACAACCAGAGTCTTCAGAACATCCACTGCACTATTAAAGAATTCCATAGTAATCTCCTTTGTTTTGAAAAAGCGACCCTGCACACCCCTGAAATCCGTTTGCAAAAAGCCGAAAACCACGGCGAAGGCTGATTTTCCGGTGTACCTGTTGGGTCAATGGGTAAAAAATAACCGCTCGTCTTATCAGGCGGGCGGGAGTGAATCGGCATCCACCATGATGAAGGTATCATCCGGGTGGATTTTTTCTTTTCGTTTCAAGAACTTCTCGATATCGAGTGCGTTCTTGGGGTCATAGTCGGAGGTGTACTTGTAGTTCGGGTGCTGGGTCAGGTCGTACTTGTCGCTCAAAAACGGGCGCACACCCCGCAGTTGCAGGATGCACTTGCCGCCATCCAGCACCGCCAGTTCATCCCGGCTCATAAGTTCGTGGCCGAGTTTTTGATAGTTGGTGCCATAGCTTGGGCTATTGCCACGGGTATCAGAATTGTTGTAGCTGTCGATGGTTTCCTTGCCGAGTGCTTCGGCAAGATCTTTCAGGGTGGTAGGCTCGCTGCCGCCGAGAAAGATCTGGCTGTCCATGTTGCCCACGATGGTATCCGCATTGTCCTTGTAGATGGCTTTCAACTGGCTGCGGGTCTGCAAGACCAGACACGCCGAGATCTCACGGCTGCGGATAGTGGCCACCAGTTTTTCCAGTTGTGGAATCTGACCGATGTTAGCACACTCATCAATGAGGCACCGCACATGGATGGGCAGCTTACCGCCGTACACATCATCGGCTTTGTCGCAGAGCAGATTGAAAAGCTGGGTGTAGATCATAGAGATTAAGAAGTTGAATGTACTGTCGGTATCACTCATAATCAGGAACAATGCCGTTTTCCGGTCGCCCAGCTTGTCGAGTTCCAGTTCATCATACATGGTGGCATCCCGAACTTCCTGAATGTCGAATGGAGATAAACGGGCACCGCAGGAAATAAGGATCGACTTAGCCGTCTTGCCGGCAGCTAGCTTATAAAGTTTGTACTGCCGCACTGCAAAGGATTTTGGTTTTTTCTTACCCAGATCCTCAAACAACAGGTCTACCGGATTCTGATAGGTTTCATCATCTTCCGAAACCTGCATAGTGTTTAGCATTTCCAGCAATGTTGCAAAGTTTTGCTCTTCAACTGGGGCTTCATAATGCAGATAGGCAATCAGTGAAACGAGCAAAAGCCGTTCCGCTTTGTCCCAGAATGGGTCGCCGCCCTGACCTTCACCTTTGGTGTTGGTCATCAGTGCAGTCACGAGTTTCAGCACATCCTTTTCACTATGGATGTACGCCATAGGGTTATAGCGCATACTCTTGGAAAAGTTGATCGTGTTGAAGAATTTTAGCTTGTAGCCGTGCTTTAACAGGGCTTCTCCACATTCCACGCCGATACTACCTTTCGGATCTGTAACCACGAATGATACCGGAAAATTCTTGGAATCACATTGCAGCAGATTCGGCTTGATAAAGAACCTTGTCTTGCCGCTGCCGGAGCCGCCCACCACCAGCACGTTTTTGTTCCGGGCGTTCTTGGGGTCAGGTGGGCGGTTGGACATCATCAGGTGTTCCGTTTTGGTGAGGATGATGTTGTCCTCAAATTTCGGAGCCATGAAAGGTTCGATATCTTTAGGCCCGCCCCACCGGGCAGCGCCGTACTCCATGCCGTGACGGTACTTCTTGGCGTTTTTGCCTTTCAGGTACACCGCCAGCCGCATCCCTGCACCGCAGCACAGACCAATGAACAGGTCAAACGGATGCAGGCTGGGCTGCGGATTGGAAAATGCAGCCGGGAGCGTATCCATCAGCGATACGATTTTATCGCCCAGTTCCTTGCCCACAGCCAGCCGCCATGCCTCGCCCAGATTGGTTGCCAGCAAGCCAATTACCACATAGGGCAGATAGAGCGCCAGCAGCTTAGAGAGTTTCTTTTTGCTCATAGACCGCGCTCCTCCTGCTTATGCCGCACCTTGTCCGGTAGGTTTGCAACGGACTGCGCCAGATCATGCAGCTTTGCCAGCACGGAAGGACGCTTGGTTTTATCCAGCACCGATGCCGAATATTCCTTGAAAGCTGCGTTCAATGCGTCCGTGTCCTGTGCCTTAAAGTAGACCATATACCGGGGCGGCGTGCAGGACAGGTCTTTCTGGATGGAGTAGTCGATGTGATACCGCTTGGCGAAGCGGTCAAAATCCTTGATGCCGGTTTTCTGAATCTCCACATTTGTCACGCCACGATTCTGCCGCACCAGCCGCTTCATGGACTGCTTGCCCTGCGAAGCGTGCTTGTCGTACTGCCGCAGCAGAAACTGCATCCCGCGCAGCAGGGTGCGGGCAGACAGTTTTGTGGTCGAGATGGCAAAGTTGACCGTCTTATGCTCGATTTCTTCCTGCATCGTTACCACCTCCCTGAGAGAAATTCAGCTTAACGGTCATGTTCCACCGGGGGCTTGCTCACAGCCTTTTCTGCATCACTCCGAATCGATTCATCCGGCACCGGAATGACCATCAGGCGACGCCCCAGAGGGAGAAAGGCTTCGGGTTGATGGAATTCTTCTTCATACTTCTGCGCCAGTTCCGGGGAGAGCGATACAAAGTCCTCCTCTCCCAGTCCCACCACCAGAAAGGTTCCGGCAATGACATCGTACATAAGCCCGTCCTCGTCCCACAGGGCACGGTTCAACGGCAGTCCCATAAGCTTGCCATCATCGTTGTAGACAATGGCGACCGGATCTTCAAAAGGATAGCTTGCGCCGATGGAGCCGCCCACAGCCTGCTGCAAAGCCTTCAATTCGTTATCGATCTCGACCTGCTGCGGATACTGTCCCGGTGCAATTTTCAGCACTGACAGAGTGTTCTCGTTCTGTTCCATTATCGTCCTCCTTGAATTTGATCGTGATTTCCTGCCCGGCACGGGCGGCGTTCAACAGCGCTGCCACAAAGAAGCCAAAAATAGCGCCGGCTTCAAAAAGCATAAATCCAAAGACAAATCGCATCAGTCATCCTCCGACAGTTCCACACCGATACACCGTTTTCCGTCTTTGTCGTAGAAAAACAGGTGTGCCAGAAGCCAGTCATCCAAGTCCAGCTTCTCATATATGCTCGGAAGAATAAGGAAGTGGTCATTGTCCTTCCGGCAGAGAAAGGCTGTATCCTCTAGGATGCGTTTGCCATCCACAATGCGAACCTGCTCCGGCTGATAGCGGATTTGGAAATCCGTAAAAGGAATATTGCAGGCTTTGTAGGTGCCCTCCCAATACGGGGATTTTTTCTGCATTGCCGCATCATAAGGAACATAATGGATGCCCTCTGCGGCACTGATGGTCACAACTTCCGGGCTGTGCTCAAAACCGTATATACTGGCTTTGATAAGTTCATCAATGACTTCACCATCGGACAGTCCCGGATACATACTCTGGAAAAATTCCGCTCTCGTTGACATAGTGGCACCTCAGTCGATGCAGATGCAGGGCAGCTTCTGGTCATCTGCCATCAGGGTGATGCTGTGGCTTTCCAGATACTTCTGGAACAGGTAGACCTCATCAATGGTCAGAGAGATGACCCTGCCGTCCATGTTGGTACGAGCCAGAATCACCGGGCCGGTCAGGTAGTGCTTGCCGCCCATCTTCAGCACCTGCGCCGGATTGTAGCAGAGCAGCAGCGAGGTGTCAGGGAGGTTCAGGCAGGCATCGTCCTCCTCAAAGCAGGGCAGAATGCCGGGAGCCTCATCCAGCTTGATGATGGTCAACTCCATATCCGGGGCAATGGCTGCGAGGTAGACCTCACCGCTGCCCCTGTTTGCCGCCAGTGCAGCGCAGATACGCACGTCAATGGTGATCTCTTCGGAGCGGATGGTACGGATGGCGTTATTTTTCATAGGCTTTTTCTCCTTTGTTTGCAAAAGAAAAAGACCCCATCGGGTCTTTCGTTACGGTGTGAGTCAGCGTTCGTTCTGCCGCTGGAGCTTGCGCTGCCACTGTTCCAGCAGCTTGATGATGGTGTCCTCCATCTGTTTCGGGGTGTAGCTGCGGGGAAAGTATTTCCGCAGGGTGTCGTTTTTGATGACCACCTTGTCCAGCTCGTCCTTTTTTTCTTCGCCCATGACGGCAAAGGCAACATCATACGAGAAGTGCCCCTCCTGCGCCAGCTTTTTAAGCCGCTGCGCTTGGGAAAGGGATGGCGCATTTTGGGTGTCGTTCATCGCTTCTAAAAAATCCCGCTGTTGGTTCGTGTCGAGATACGACAACTCCACAGCGGGATTGAAGGCAATCTTCTTTTCGTCTACCATGTCCAGCAGTTCAGGTACAAGATTGGTCAGGCGGATAAAGCGCCGAACCTGATTCCTACTGTCGCCAGATTCCTGACCAACAATGTCTGCTGTTTCCAACTTCCGCCCAAGTTGGGCGGAAGTTAAATCCGACCTAGCACCTTGATTTTTTAGAGCTTCCAGCTTCATTTTGTAGGCAAAAGCCCTTTCACTGGGCAGGATGTTCTCACGCTGGAGATTGCTGTCCACCATGAGCAAAACTGCGGCATCATCATCCATGTTGCGGACAATGACCGGCAGGGCATCCAGCCCGGCAAGCTGTGCAGCGTGCTGGCGGCGATGCCCGGAGATGATCTCATAGCCACCTTCCGGGCGTGGGCGGGCAATCAGCGGAGAAAGCACACCGTACTGTTCTACA
Source organism: Faecalibacterium sp. 3 (assembly GCF_048323735.1). NCBI lineage: Bacteria > Bacillati > Bacillota > Clostridia > Eubacteriales > Oscillospiraceae > Faecalibacterium > Faecalibacterium sp. 3. The sequence goes on along the minus strand of NZ_JBLWFN010000001.1, from coordinate 1,796,826 downwards.
CTCTCTACAGTGCGCTGCATGGACTCGTCGTCCAAAACCTTAAAGGGGTGGTTCTTGAAAGGGAACAGCTCTCCAATGGGAATCTGCTGCACCTGCTCCCGCTGCTGTTCCTGTCGGGATTCTTCCGTGGAGAAAATGTCATCTGCCCCTTTCAGCGACACGTTTAAGCTGCCTTTCGGCATTCGCCATCACCTCCTTCGTCAGAGAGCGGTAGGCTTCTGCCACCTTGCCTTTGGGGTCGTGCTGGAAAATGCTCTTACCCACGGCACTGATCTCCGCAGCACGGACAGACCGGGGAATGGTCTGGTCGAACACCTTGATCCTGCTGCCGTAAGCACCCCGAATCAGATTGTCGATCTGCTGTCCGTAGTTGGTGCGGCTGTCGGTCATGGTCAACAGGATGCCCTCAATTTTCAGCTTGGGGTTGATCTGCCGCCGGACCTTCTGGACGGTCTGCAAAAGCTGTTCCAGACCTTTGGCCGAAAGGTACTGCGCCTGCACGGGAATCAGGGTGGTGTCGGCTGCTGCCAAGGCATTGACGGTCAGCATCCCAAGGGAAGGGGTACAGTCCAGCAGAATGAAATCGTATTCATGCTTTGCACCTTCCAGCACCTGTTTCAACATTTTTTCGCGGTTCATGCAGTTGACAAGGGAAACTTCCAGCCCTGCCAGTTCGATGTTTGCAGGGATCAGGTCAACGCCTTCTGCATGGTGCAGAACGCCCTCGCCGGGCGGAATGCTCTGGTCGTTCATGGCTTTTGCCATCAAGGTGGAAAGGGTGGTGGGCAGTTCATCGGGTTGCTGCCAGCCCATGCTGATGGTCAGTGACCCCTGTGGGTCAGCGTCCACCAACAAGACCTTTTTGCCCTCCATCGCCAACCCGATGCCCAGATTTTCACAGGTGGTGGTCTTGCCGGTGCCGCCCTTTTGGTTGACAATGGCAATCGTGGTACATTTCTTTGCGATAAAATCACCCCCTCGTGGAGCCATGCGCAAAGTCATGGTTCGTTCGATTTTGATAGACTAGCTGCATTGTGGTCGGTGCGTTGTACAGAGAGGCAAGCAGATATTGTTTCATGTTTCGGATCGGGCTGCTGTTCTCTGCAAGGCACTTCAACACAAATTGGATGTGGTCGGCGTTCAGCTTCATAAAGCGGCTGCGCACGACTTCGGCAGGCTTATCGTCCCCAGCAATGCGCAGCATCTTGCGATTGGTGGCGCAGGTGTCCACCAGCAGATCTACGATCTGATAGATGGTGTCCTCATCGTCAGGGCAGAGCCGGAGCAGGGTATCCACCTCCAAAGACTGTGAAAAATATTCTTCCAGTTGTTCGCGTTTGCTCATCCCATCCTCTTCTTCCGAATAGAATGGATAAGTTTCACTCATTTCAGTATTATTCTCCTCTGTCTTATTACATCGTGGTTTTGCAGGGTCTTGACTTGCGCTTTTGAAGCCTCCAGAATCGTGAAAATCACGATTCTGGAATATTGATTTTGACGATTCTGCCGAAAAGTTTTTCACATACACCAAACTTGGTTTGCCCAAACCTCTGCGTTTTCGTTCAATCAAACCAAATTCTTCAAGTTCCCGCAGCAGCTTGGTGGCTTTGTTGTCTGCGCAACACAATGCCCTCTTGACATCTTCGATTGTGAAGATGATGAACACCCGGCCTTGTTCGTCCAGCCAACCATTTTTAGCAGATAGGCTCATGCGGTCGAGCAGGATACCGTACAGTGTTTTGGCATCGGTTGACAGGCTCTGGAATCGTGGTTCCTGAAACAGTGCTTTGGGTATGCGGTAGAATGAGAAAAGCTCTCCGGCTTGTCCATAGAAGTAATCAAGGGTCATGCGGCTGTGCTCTGAAATAGCGTCGGTAAGATGTTGACATTGTAGAAAACCTCCTCGCAATAGATTTTTTGAAATAAAAAAGCGCAATTCCGATTTTTGAAAATCAAAATTGCGCTTTTCAGCTTGATAAATAAGAAGATTTCAACCTGTTTGGTACCGAAAGAGGGATAAAACATCTTGACAACACCTAGAGACAGGTTGTAAACTATACATCGTCAATAAAACTCGTTTAAGCAACAGAGTTGCTTCTGGGTGAGAATGCGTCTTTCTCGAAATAAAGCGTTATAACGACGAATATCGATCATCCCCGCACCTTTGTGTGGGGGTGCGTGAGTGCGTGGTTCGGGAGAGCGCTTGCATGGCATGCAAGAGGTCACCGGTTCGATCCCGGTATTCTCCACCAGAAGGAAAAGCACCGCACGGAAACGTGTGGTGTTTTTTGTTACTACCGAACAAAGGAGAAACCTATGAGCTACGCGATCGTATTCAGCAGTAAAACAGGCAACACAAAATTACTGGCAGACACGCTGCACACCTGTCTGCCGCAGGAAAGCTGCTGCTATTTTGGCACTCCGGACCCTGCTGCCCTGGAGGCAGACGAGCTCTACGTGGGCTTCTGGACAGACAAAGGAACCGCTGACGAAAGTACTTTGGACTTTTTGAAGCAGCTGCATGGCAAAAACATCTTCCTCTTTGGCACCGCCGGTTTTGGCGGCAGTGAGGAGTATTTCAGCAAGATCCTGAAAAAGGCGGAGCGTTCACTGGACAGGAGCAACACGGTCTTCGGCCGTTATATGTGTCAGGGCAAGATGCCGCTGTCGGTACGCCAGCGGTATGAGGGCATGAAAAAGCAGCCGATCTATCTGCCCAACCTGGATGCACTGATCGAGAATTTCGACAACGCCCTTTCTCACCCGGATGCGGATGATCTGGAACGGCTGAAGCGGGCGGTAAAATGATAAAAAGGCAGTGGTTTCCCTCAAATAGGGGAAGCCACCGCCTTTTTTGCTTAACGGATGATCCTGCGCTCCTGTCTGCAGTTTCGCGGTTCTCATCCCACGCTTCTTTTATAAAAGAACAGGTACTGCTGCACGATGCCCGCTTCCGGCCCGAACTGAGGGAACGGGTCCTGCCCGGCAAACTCGTCCCGGATGAGCCGTTCGATCCAGACATCCACCGGCACACGGCCCACACGACCATAGCCGAACAGACACACGCAGTTTGCCACCTTTTTGCCCACGCCATCCAGTTCCATCAAACGGGCAAAAAGCGCTTCATCGGGCATGGAAGTCAGCTTCTTCAGGTCCAGTGTTCCCTCTGCCGCCTGCTGCGCCGCATGCAGCACGTAGCGGGTGCGGTAGCCAAGACCGCACTCCTGCAGCGCCTGCTCCCCGGCACAGCAGAGCGCTTCTGCTGTCGGGAACGCATACACCGGCCCTTCGTCATCGCTGCCCAGCCGCTCGCCAAACCGCTCCGAAAGCAGTTCTACCGCCCTGCGGATGGCCGGGATGCTCTTTCGCTGCGAGATGATGAAGCTGACCAGCATCTCCCACTCGTCCTGCCGCAGCACCCGGATGCCCCGGCCATATTCCATGGCACGCTGCAAAAAGTCGTTCCGGCTGTCCAGCTTTCCACGCAGAGCGGCATAGCTGCGGCCAAAGTCGAAGTAACCGTGCCAGAAGGTTTCCCATGCGCCCGGCTCGCACCGCACCGTGTAGGTTCCGCTGCGCAGTGGTCTGAGGTAAAGCAGCTGTCTCCCGGAAACAAACCGATACCAGCCCTCCGCCTGCTTCCGGGGGCGAAAGCACTGGCCGCTTGCCAGAATTTTGTCCGGGTCGAAATCATCCCGGATCTGAACCGTTTTCTCTTCCAGCTTCATTGCCCCCATCACAGCTCCAGCTCCCGGTACACTTCACCTTCCAGCGTTTTCCAAAGGAAGGTCTCCCCTTCCAGTGTCATATAGCTGTGTGCACTCCCCTCCTTTGGGATGCTCACAGAACCGGGGTTCAGGTAGAGATTGCCTTCGCCGAACTCTGTCCACGCCGGAATGTGGGTGTGGCCATGCAGCAGGATATCTCCCGGAGCCAGCGGCGGCAGATTTTTCAGGTTGTGCACATGACCGTGGGTAGCGTAAACGAGCCGCCTGCCCACCGGCAGCGCAGCATAGTCGGCCAGAATGGGAAAATCCAGCACCATCTGATCCACCTCAGCGTCACAGTTTCCCCGCACGCACAAAAGCGCCGGCTTCAGCCCGTTCAAAAGCGGGATGACCTCCTTCGGGGCATAGCCCTCCGGCAGGTCGTTGCGGGGGCCGTGATACAAAAGATCCCCCAGCAAAAGCAGCCGGTCTGCTCTCTCCCGCTCAAAGGCTTCGAGCATTTTTTTGCAGTAAAACGCCGACCCGTGCAGGTCGGATGCGATCATCCATTTCATGGCAGGATTCTCCTTATTTTATAAAGTATCTATTTTTATTTTAGCCTCCCGGTGAAAAATGGTCAAGTCTATAAAAGTCATACTTTATCCGTTTAACCTCTTGACATCTGCCGGAAGCCGTGTTATCCTACAGTTAATAAAATTCGTGTGGATTTTTACAGCAATATGCTACTTTTCGCCACACAATGACTTCAAAAGAGCCATTGTGTGGCTTTTTTGCGTCTGCTTTTATCTTCGAGCAGTCTCGCCCTGACGATTCCGCGGCTGCAGTAATTCATTCCTTTTCTCTACAGGAGCAATGCAAACACTATGAACGAGACCTTTATGAAAGAAAAACCGGTGCTGCCGCTGTTGGTATCCATGGCGCTGCCCAATGTTATTTCCATGCTGGTGAACAGTCTGTACAACATTGTAGACAGCCTGTTTGTGGCCCGCATCAGCGAAGACGCCATGACTGCTTTGTCGCTGGTGTTCCCGATCCAGAATTTTGCCAACGCCATCGCCATCGGCTTCGGTATCGGCATCAATGCCATGATCGCACTGTATCTGGGCGCAGGCGACCGCAAAAAGGCCGAGACCGCAGCCACCCACGGTATGGCTCTGAGCCTGATACACGGCATTCTCATCACCATTCTCAGCATCGCCATCATGCCGGGCTTTTTGCGCCGGTTCACCGGTGACGAAAGCCTGATCTCCTCCGGCATCACCTACTCCACCATCGTATTCCTGTTTGCCACCATCAACATGGCGGCACTGGCCTTTGAAAAGATGTTTCAGGCCGTGGGCCGCATGAAGGTGACCATGGCCGCACTGATCTTCGGCTGTGTGTGCAACATCCTTCTGGACCCCATCCTGATCTTCGGCCTTGGCCCAGTGCCTGCCATGGGCATTGCAGGTGCAGCCCTTGCCACCGGCATCGGTCAGCTGCTGAGCCTGTGTGTCTACCTTTTCGTCTATGCCCGCATCGAGCTCCCGGTGCGCCTGCGCCGCAGCTGCCTGCGCCCGGACGCCGCACTGGACAAAAGGCTTTACGGCATCGGCGTGCCCGCCATTCTCAATCTGGCCCTGCCCTCCCTGCTGGTCACTTTCCTGAACGGACTGCTGGCGGGCTTTTCCCAGAGCTATGTGGTGGTGCTGGGCATCTACTATAAGCTGCAGACCTTCCTGTATCTGCCCGCTAACGGCATTGTGCAGGGCATGCGCCCGCTCATTGGTTACAACTACGGTGCCCGACAGCACGCCCGCGTGAAAAAGCTTTATGAGCTCACCCTCATTATGAGTGCAGCCATCATGGCGGCCGGGACCCTGATCTGCCTGTTCGCGTCCCGCCCGCTGATGCAGCTGTTCACCTCCAACCCCGAGACCATTGCCATCGGCCAGACCGCCCTGCGCATCATTTGTCTGGGTTTTGTGGTTTCTGCCGTCTCCACCACCTCTTCCGGTGCCTTGGAGGGCCTTGGCAAGGGCACCGAATCGCTGGTCATTTCGCTGTGCCGCTATCTTCTTTTCATTATGCCGCTGGCCGCTGTGCTGTGCCATTTCCTGGGCGCAAACGGCGTGTGGCATGCCTTCTGGATCACCGAGGCGCTTTCTGCGCTGGTGGCCTACCCGGTGTACCGCCGGGCAGTTGGAAAGCGTTGAGCTTTCCTGAAAGCGCCGAACGGCGAAGGCAAAGTAAAACAAACGTCCACAGCACAAGGGAGAGCCGCAAAGGTTCTTCCTTCTTTTTTGCGATTTTTATTTGACAGCGTATAAATCCTGATGTAAAATGAATTGTTTGTTTTCCGGCATTACGGCTGGAAAAGCGCAATTTAACAGAGGATGTGGGAAAATATGATCGAAACGATCACGGCCGTCAATCATGCGGTCAACCAATTCATCTGGGGCGTGCCTGCCATGGTGTGCATCATCGGCGTGGGCCTGCTCCTGAGCGTGCGCACGGGCTTTTTGCAGATCCGCAAATTCCCCTACGCCATCAAAACTACCATTGGACGCATGTTCCGCAAAAAGGATGCTTCCGATGGTGCCATGACGCCGTTTCAGGCGGTGTGCACCGCACTGGCGGGCACCGTGGGCACCGGCAACATCGCCGGTGTGGCAGGTGCCATCGCCATCGGCGGCCCGGGTGCGGTGTTCTGGATGTGGTGCTCTGCCCTGCTGGGCATGTGCACCAAGTTCGCTGAAGTCACGCTGGCGGTGTACTACCGTGAGCGCAGCGAGACCGGCGAATGGGTAGGCGGCCCCATGTACTACATTAAAAACGGCCTGAGCAAGCATTGGCAGTTTCTTGCTGTGCTGTATTCCCTGTTCGGCGTGCTGACCGTGTTCGGCACCGGCAATGCCACACAGGTGAACACCATCGTTGCGGCCATTGACACCGCCCTGCTGGAGTACGGCATCGTGGGCAGCGGTTCTCTTTCCACCCTGAACCTTGTGGTGGGCATCATCGTGACCCTGCTGGTAGCGCTGGTGCTGCTGGGCGGCATCAAGCGCATTGGCAGTGTGAGCGAAAAGCTGGTGCCCTTTATGGCGCTGTTCTATATCGCGCTGGCCGTGGGCGTCATGGTGCTGAATTTTGAGCGTCTGCCCTATGTGTTCAAGTCCATCGTTGCCGGTGCGTTCGATCCCGCTGCATTCACCGGCGGCACCATCGGCAGCCTGTTCGTCAGCATGCAGAAGGGCGTCTCCCGCGGCATCTTCTCCAACGAGGCCGGCCTTGGCACCGGCTCCATCGCCCACGCCTGCGCCGACACCAAAAAGCCGGTCAAGCAGGGCATGTTCGGCATCTTTGAAGTGTTTGCGGATACCATCGTCATCTGCACCCTGACCGCCATGGTCATCCTGTGCAGCGGCACTCCCGTGAATTACGGCACTGCTGCCGGTGCAGAGCTGACCATCAGCGGCTTCACCACCACCTACGGCGGGTGGGCATCGGTCTTTACCGCTGTGGCGCTGTGCTGCTTTGCCTTTTCCACTATCATCGGCTGGGGCCTGTACGGTTCCCGGTTCCTGGTGTTCCTGTGCCGCAGCGATAAGGTGGCAAAGCCCTTCTTTCTGGTCTACTCCTTTGTGTCCATTCTGGGCGCAACGATGGATCTGGGCCTGCTGTGGAGCATTGCGGATACCTTCAACGGCCTGATGAGCATTCCGAACCTGCTCGCACTGCTGCTGCTTTCCGGCACAGTGGTCAGGCTGACCCGGGAATTTTTTGCATCTGAGGGCTGATTGCCCACAACAAAAGAGGCTGTTGCACTTTCGGCTAAAACGATGTGCAACAGCCTCTTTTATTATCCCCTTATTCTGCCCGCGCCCGGCTCTTTTCAATCCAGACAGTTCATGTTACAATAGATGCATTAGATAACAGAACCGAAAATGGACGGAGGAAAAGGATTTTGGATTTTTATGGAACCATCGGCCCGGCCTGTGGGCAGCTGGAGACCCTGCAGCGCATGGTGGAAGCTGGCATGACCGGCATCCGCATGAATCTTTCCCACGGACCGCTGACCGCACATGCTGACTGGCTGGCAATGATCCGCGCAGCCGGCATCCGGCAGCTTCTCATCGACCTGCAGGGTCCGGAGCTGCGCATCGGCACGCTGGCAGAGCCTGTCACTCTGGTTGAGGGCAGTTCTGTACGCCTTGGCGCAGACGGCATTCCCTGCCCGGCAGCTCTGATGCAGGCCGCTGCACCCGGACAGCAGCTTCTGCTGGACGACGGGAAACTTCTGGTGCAGGTGACGCAGACCCTGCCGGGTGCCCTTTTGTGCACAGTGGTACGCGGCGGAACGCTGCAGAGCCGCAAAAGCATTGCTGCGCCGGGCCTTGCAGTGCACTCTCCTACCCTGACCGAAAAGGACCTGCAGAACCTGAAAATTGCAAAGCAGTGCGGTGTTACCGGCGTGATGCTGCCCTTTGTGCGCGGCAAGGCGGACATTCTGGCCCTGCGCAGCGCCTTAGAGCAGGCAGACGCAGCAGACATCCGCATTTTTGCCAAAATTGAAAACATGGCCGGGGTGCGAGCCCTGCCGGAATTTCTGCATCTTGCCGATGAGATCGTCATTGCCCGGGGCGACCTTGGCAACGCCATGCCGCTGTGGGAGCTGCCTCGCTGCCAGAAGCAGATTTCTGCTGCCTGCCGGGCTGCCGGTGTACCTTTTATGGTAGTGACCCAGATGCTGGACAGCATGTGCACCCAGGCCGTGCCCACCCGGGCCGAGGTGAGTGACATCTACAACGCCGTATTGGACGGTGCCGCCAGCGTCATGCTGACCGGCGAAACAGCTGCCGGGCAATACCCGGTGCAGGCCATGGAATATCTGGTGCGTACAGCACGCACCGCGATGTGATACGTGCTGATTTAGAATGCCCTCCGCTGCGCTCTGGGCATCGTCAGAGGAAGAATTATTTTTTATTTGGGATTCCGAAAAGTCTGCGGACTTTTCGGAATCCCTTTTTCACAGAAAGGGGTCGTGACCGAGAGTGGCAGCTTTCATTTCTGCATTTTGGAAAGCCTGTAATAAATTGTTGTAGATGTCATTTTCCGCTACGGGCCCTCCCGTGAAAAGGCCAATCGGGAAAATCCGCAGATTTTCCCGATTGGCAAATATAAATGATATTCCGCTAAAAATGCCCAGAGCGCAGCGGAGGGCATTTTCAAATCGTCCCGCACGGAAATTTTTCTGCAAAAAACGGCAAAAGGATAGCTTCTTTTGTCTGCTTCCTGTATAATAAAGGTAAAATCAACTGAATTCAGAAAGGTTTATCGTTTATGGGCATCGTAGTCATCGGAGCTGTTTTTGTGGATATCAAGGGGTATCCCCTGTCTGCCTACATTCCCGGCGGACGCAACACTGGGCGCATTGAACAGGTGCATGGCGGTGTGAGCCGCAATGTAGTGGAGGATATCGCCAATGTAGAGCTGCGTCCTACCTTTGTCAGTCTGGTGGACGACACCGGCATGGGACAGGATGTGATCAACAAGCTGGAAAATCATAAGGTGAACACCCGCTACATCCTGCGTGTGCCGGACGGCATGGGCACCTGGCTGGCCATCTTTGACAACGACGGCGATGTGCACGCAGCCATTTCCAAGCGGCCGGACACCACTCCCCTCACCGGCCTGCTGAAGGAAAAGGGAGATGAGATCTTTGCCGACTGTGACGCCATTGCACTGGAGCTGGATCTGGAAAAGGAAACTGTAAAGCAGGTGCTGCACTATGCCAAAAAGTACCATAAGAAGGTCTTTGCTGCCATTTCCAACATGCGCATCGCTATGGAGCGCCGGGACTTTTTGCAGCAGATCGATTGCTTTGTGTGCAACCAGCAGGAAGCCGGGCTGCTCTTTTCGGATGACTACGACCACCTGAGCCCCGAGGAAATGCGCAAGGTACTGGCCGCCAATGTACACAGTGCCAACATTCCCAGCATGGTGATCACCATGGGCGGTCAGGGTGCCGTGTACGCCCGTGCCAACGGTGGATCCGGCATCGTGCCCGCCAAGAAGGTAGACGTTCTCGACACCACCGGTGCCGGTGACGCCTTCTTCGCCGGCACGGTCATCGGCCAGACCTACGGCAAGACTCTGGCCGAGTCCTGTGAGATCGGCAGTCGTCTGGCTGCATCGGTCATCTGCATCACCGAGAACGTCTGTCCCCGCTTCCGCCCCCTGGAATTCGGGCTGGACGTCCCTGTGGTGGACTGAGAAACCGTTTTCATAAGCACCTGCTATAAAGCCATCATCTAAAAAAGACAGAGGAGCTTTTATGCTGCCTCTGTCTTTTTGTCTTTTCGGTTTCCACGCAGATGCGAGCCGGAAGGCCTTTTACTTTTCCTGGATCTGCTTGCCGGTCAGGTGTTCGATCGTGATCTCGTAGAGCTGTACGCCCTTGATGGCTTTTGCGATTTCTTTTTCCACCTCTTCCCTGCCGGGATAATACTTCAGGCCCAGTTCCCGCACGCGGGCCTCGGTGGCGGCTGCATCCTCGACCAGCCTGCAGCGGCCAAAGACCACTGTGCTCTGCACATAGGGGGCCCAATCGCCCGGCTCAAAGTGCTCATTGCCGTAAACGGTAAAGCAGACCTTATCGTTCTTTTTCAGTGCATCCACTTTATGTCCGGACTTTGCACCGTGAAAATAGATCTTATCCTGTTCCTGATCGTAGAAATAGTTGACCGGAATGGCAAATGGATAGCCGTCATCGCCGTTGACGGCCAGCACGCCCCGCCGGGACTGCTTCAGCAGATGTTTTGCGGCTTCCTCCGGGATCTCCCGGTTCGCTCTTCTCATGGGTCTGAACATCTTTGCTTTCCTCCCCGATATTGCACTTTCATCATAAGTAGTCTGCTGCCCTTTGGCGGTCAGCTTCCTTTGGTAATGCGGATCAGCGTTTTGTCCAGTTGAATGGTGCGGTTCCACGGGTTCAGGATGATGCCGCTGATCTCCGGCACGGCAAGCGCTGCATCAAACAGCTTGTCCATATCCACAAGAAAGGTGGACTGCACCGGCTCGGCACCCTTCAGTTCTTCCTCAAAGCTGGTGAATGCATACCACCAGCTTGCACCGTCGGCGGTCCGGATGGTCCGGAGCTGCATCTGTTCACTGCCTAAATTAGGCTCCACCGCCACGACGAACTGGCCGTGTTCCTTCATGCGCCGCCGGATGACGGTGAGGGTGTGGGCCAGCTGTTCCTGTGTGGCCTCCTGCTGCAGGGCGTACACCGCCTGCTCGATCTTTTCGTTTCCATTCAGGCCTTCGTCTTTGGGTCGATTCATTGAAGTTGGTTCCTTTCCATTGTGTTTTGGCGGAGGGAATAAGCGCAGCTCATCACAGCAGCAGATCGAACAGGCCGATCATCACCGGCATTGTGATGATGGAAAGCAGCGTGGTGAGCACATACAACGCGCTGGAATGCGCTGCATCGCGGTCATACAGCTGAGCCATGGAGGTAACGGTGGCGCAGGCGGGGGTAATGGCGGCAAGGTACACCGTCATGAGGATGTTTTTGCCATCAGCCACCCAGCTGGAAGCATGGCAGACCAATAGCAGCACCAGCATGACCAGCGGGCACACCACAAGCCGCAGCACGGTGGGCAGGTAGTTGCGGCGGGTACAGAACACATCCCGCAGCGGCTTTTCTGCAATGGCCATACCCGCCAGCAGCATGCCCATGGGGCCTATCATATCACCCATGGTGCTCATGGTGTTCTGCAGCGGCGCAGGCAGCGCCACACGGAACCAGTACAGCAGCGCACCGGCCGCAATGGCGATCATATTGATGTTGGAAAAAACTTTTTTCCAGTCCAGCGCACGGTCGCCCTGCAAAAGAGAACTGGCATGCGTCCACAGCAGGATCAGCTGTACAATGATAAATGCGCAGGAATAGATGACATACTCATCGCCCAGCAGGGCCCTGACCAGCGGGATCACCAGTGCCGCCGCGTTGCTGTAGATCACATTCACCTGTTCCACGGCATCCAGCTTCAGCGGACGGCTCAGCAGTGCACTGATTCCCAGCAGCACTACATGGATAGCCGCCGCAATAGCCATGGAGTACAAAAGTCCCTTGCGGATCTCTGGCGTGTCGTTGATCTGGAACGCATTGATGATGACACAGGGCGTGACCAGATATACCATAACCACCGAGAGCACTTTGCTGTCACTTGCCTTCAGCAGCCCTGCTTTGACCACGGCGTAGCCCATGATCAGGATCAGGAACAGCTGCGCGATCTGCTGGGCCAAAAGAATGCTGATCTGCATTGTTTTTCCTCTTTTCCGTCTTGTGTTGTAAAAGCCCAAAAGGAGAGCCGCCTTTCTGCAAGGCAGCTCTCCCCTTTTGATTTTATTTGCCGTTCGTCAGCCGCGCCACATGCAGCGCCAGATAGGCTGTCTCCTCATTGGGCAGGAACACGCCGTACTTGCGCAGAATAAAGGTGCGTATTTTTTCCGCACAGGTCACTGCCGCCGGGTAGTTCTGCTGCATCTGCTGGAACAAAAAGTCGTCCTCACTGTCCATCAGCTTGCCGGAGAAGAACCGCTCTGCAAAATACTGCAGATGGCTCACGAACCGTGCATAATGGATGCTCTCCGCGCTGACCGGGCAGTGCATACTGTAGGTGACGATATTGGACAGCTCACTGATGAACTGTGCCGCCCGCATGGCATCGTAGCCGGCCTGCGGGTCCTGCCGTGCATTGACGATGTGGAACGCGATATTGCCCGCTTCTTCGTCCGGCAGCTCGATGTCAAGCTTTGCCCTGACTTTTTGCAGGCCGCGCTGGCCCACCGCATACTCCTTGGGATAAAAGTGCTTGATCTCCCAGAAGATGCGGTTGGTCACCACAAGGCCCTTCTGCTGGCGCTCCACCGCAAAATGCAGATGGTCGGTCAGCAGCAGGTAGATGTGGGCTGAAAGCTTGACCCCCAGCGACTGCTCTGCATCGTCCACGATGTCCTGTGTCAGATCCAGATAGACCGCCGGAATGCTGGAAAACAGCTCCAGCATGGGCTGTGCATCCGGGTTGGACAGCGGAAGGAACACACGGTCTGAGGGCTGCCGCTCAATGGGTTCGCCGGCCTTGCGTCCATAGCCGATGCCCTTGCCCAGCAGGATGGATTCCTCGCCGCTGTCATCCTGCACCAGCACAACGCTGCTGTTCAGCACCTTTTGGATGTGCATCGGTCCCTCCTCCTTCCGTTGAAACCTTAAGACTGCCGCTTAGTCCAGATCTTCGCCGTTGGAAGCAATGACCTTTTTGTACCAGTAGAAGCTGTCCTTACGGCTGCGGGCCAGAGTGCCATTGCCCATATCATCCTGATCCACATAGATAAAGCCATAGCGCTTGGACATCTGGTTGGTGGATGCAGAGATCAGGTCGATGGGTGCCCATGTGGTGTAGCCCCACATTTCAACACCCTCATCGATGGCCTTGCCCATCTCGCTGATGTGCTGACGGAAGTACTCCACACGGTAGGGGTCGTGGATGGAGCCGTCGGCCTCCACCACGTCCTTGGCGCCCATGCCGTTCTCCACCACCATCAGCGGCTTGCGGTAACGATCATACAGCTCGATCAGGCTGTAGCGCAGGCCCTTGGGGTCGATCTGCCAGCCCCAGTCGGTGGAGGGCAGATACGGGTTCTTGACGCCCAGCACCGTATTGCCGGGGGTGCGCTCTGCGTTCGGGTCCACAGACTCGGTCATGGTCATATAGTAGCTGCAGGAAACAAAGTCCACACAGCCTGCCTTCAGGGTGGCGGCATCCTCGGGCAGCATTTCCACGTGGATGCCCTTGCGCTCGAACATCTTGAGGATCAGGCGGGGGTACTCGCCCCAGACATGCACATCGGCGTAGAACAGGTTTTCCAGATTCTTTGCCTGAGTAGCCAGCTCATCATCAGGTGCGCAGGTGCGGGCATAGGTGGTGAGCTTGGTCAGCATGCAGCCCACCTTGCTGCCGGGGATGATCTCGTGGCAGTCCTTTACTACCATAGCGCTGGCCACCAGCTGGTGGTGCAGGGCCTGATAGCAGGTCTCCAGCATCTTATCCTCGGGCACGCGGCTGGGGATGATGCCGGCGGTGGTGAACGGGTGACGGATCACGCTGTCCACCTCGTTGAAGGTGAGCCAGTACTTGACCTGATCCTTGTAGCGCTCAAAGCACGCATGGCAGAACTTTGCAAAGCAGTCGATCACGCGGCGATCCACCCAGCCATTGTACTTGGTGGCCAGTGCCAGCGGCATTTCGTAGTGGCTCAGCGTGACCAGCGGCTCGATGCCGTTCTTGTGCATCTCAGCGAACAGGTCGCTGTAGAACTGCAGGCCCTTTTCGTTGGGCTGGGCTTCCTCGCCGGTGGGGAAGATGCGGGTCCATGCAATGGAAACGCGCAGCATGGTAAAGCCCATCTCGGCAAACAGCTTCAGGTCTTCTTTGTAATGATGGTAGAAGTCGATGCCGCGGCGCTTGGGATAATAGGTATCATCCGGGTCGGCCATGGCGGCAGCAATGTGTGCGTCGTCCATGGCAACATGGGACTTGTAATCCTTCACGTCCGTATTGGGCTTATAGGTGGCAACGTCCGCCACGCTGGGGCCCTTGCCGTCCACATTCCATGCGCCTTCTACCTGGTTCGCAGCAACAGCGCCGCCCCAGAAAAAACCTTTGGGGAAACTCATTTTACAGCCTCCAGTTTCAGCAGTGCAGCACCGGGCACAACCATGCCCTCGGCCACAGTCTTGATGGTGAACTCATCGGCGTTGGTCACGACGATGGGGGTAGTTACATCATAACCGTCTGCCTTGATTCCGTCAAGGTCAAATTTCATCAGCAGCTGGCCTTTCTTGACGGTCTCACCGTCCTTGACCTGCGGATCAAAGCCCTTGCCGTCGCGCTTGACGGTATCCATGCCGATGTGCATGAGCAGTTCAGCACCGGCAGCGGTCTTCATGGAGATGGCGTGCTTGGTGCCGAACACGGACTCGATCACGCCGTCTGCGGGGGCATACAGCTCGCCCTTTTCGGGCACCACAGCGATGCCGTCGCCCAGGATCTTCTGGGAGAAAACCTCGTCCTTCACCTGATCCAGTGCAATGGCCTTGCCCTGCAGGGGGCTGCTGATGGTGGAATCCGCAGCCGCTGCGTCTGCAGCAGCCTCGGGAGCGGTCTCTGCGGTCTCACCCTCAGCGGGAGTCTCATCCTTGTACAGGAAGAAGGACAGTGCGAAGGAGACCACAACGGAGATCACCAGACCGATGGCAGCCCACAGAATGTTCTTGGAGTTGTCCGGGTCAACGAACATAGCCATACCAGCCAGACCGGGGCCCATGGCAACGAATGCCTTGACCTTCATCAGGCCAACGAACAGACCGCCGATGAAGCTGGAGATCACAACAGACATCATGACCTTCTTGTGCTGCAGGGTGACGCCGTACAGAGCAGGCTCGGTGATGCCGAACAGGCCGGAGATACCAGCGGAAATTGCGGTAGCGCGCATGTTTTCATCCTTGGTCTTCAGAGCAACGCCCAGGCAGGCACCGCCCTCGGAAATGTTGTGTGCCAGAGAAGCGGGCATGTACAGCATTTCAAAACCGGGGTCGGAAATAGCAGCAACTCCATAGGGGACCAGAGCCTTGTGCATGCCCATGGAGATCATGAAGGGCAGCACAGCAGCCAGCAGAGCAACGGCCAACCAGCCCAGAGTGTTGTACAGAGCAAGGATCACAGTGGTCAACAGGGTGCCGATGTTGTAACCCAGAGGTCCGAGAACGACCAGTGCCACAGGGAAGCCGATGCCGAAGCACAGCATGGGCACAAAGAACACGCGGATGGCCTTGGGGCACCACTTGTTGGCCCACTTTTCAATGAAGGACATGAAAATGACGGTCAGGATGGCCGGGAACACCTGGCCGCCGTAAGCGATGTTCTGCAGCTTGATGCCGAGGAAGTAAGCACCGCCCTCGGTAGCCAGCAAAGCGGAAACGCTGGGGTGGATCATGGCAGCAGCCAGAGCCACAGACACCAGCTTGTTGCAGTTGAACTTGGTTGCAGTGGTGAAGGCGACCATGACGGGCAGGTAGTACAGAGCTGCATCTGCCACGCCGACGAACACCTTATAGGCGATATCTCCGCTGCTCATCACGCCCAGAGTGCTCAGCAGCACCATGAGGGCCTTCAGAACGCCTGCACCTGCAATGGCGGGCACCAGAGGCTGGAAGATGCCGACCATGTAGTCCAGAATAATGCCGCCGATCTCTTTTTTGCCCTTGGGAGCAGCGGGAGCCACTGCCTGGCCTGCGTTGAAGGTGCCCAGCTTGAGCAGCTCATCGTACACTTCGATGACATCGTTGCCGATGACCACCTGACACTGCGGACCGCTGGAAATAACGCCCATGACGCCGGCAGTCTTTTTCAGGGCAGCAACATCTGCCTTGGAGGTGTCTGCCAGAGTGAAGCGCAGGCGGGTGGAGCAGTGCTCGACCTGCACAACGTTCTTTTCGCCGCCAACCAGACGCAGCACGTCGGAGGCAGTCTGCTTGTAGTTCTTCATTGTGTTCTCCTTTATCTTGTGTGTGATGGCATTCCCCTGCCGTCCGGCCGAAACGGGCAAAAGAAAAAGGATCCAACAGAATGACTCCGTATACAGCTTCTCCCGGAATCATAGTATCTGGCTATAATTCACCCAAAAGAAAAGGTACTCGTCATTCCGTCAGATCCTGCCTGCATTACCAGTAACATGTCCAACTGGATATCATAGTACTAGTATATCAGCCCTGATTTGGTTTTTCAATATTACTTTTTCACAAAATAAGTCTTAAAAAATTATGAACTCCGTACAATCGTCTATTTTTTCGCAGAGCCGTTTTCTCTCTTCCTGTGCCGCCGCACGCCGGTTTTAAGATGTAAAAGCCAGAACGCCTCTCTTGCGCGTGCACGGGCCGCTTGCTATAATGGTTCTATTCTATCTTTTGCCGCCTGCGCAGGCTGTACCACCGCATTTTTGTCAGGCAGCAGTCAGGATGTACCCGAAAAATCTTTGCAAAGCAGGAGGGCATCACGGTGACGATCTATGACATTGCACGGGAGGCCGGTGTCTCGGCCAGCACCGTTTCCCGGGTGATCAACCACAAGCCCGGCATCAAGGAGAGCACCCGCCAGCGTGTGCAGGAGCTGCTGGAACGCTACCACTACACCCCGGACGTCTCTGCCCGCGGTCTGGTAACACAGGCTTCCCGGTTCATCGGCATCCTTATTGAGGATATCCGGGTGGAGCACCACACCGAGTCGGCCTATGTGCTGGAACAGGCCATGACCGCCAAAGGGTACACCTGCATCACCTTCAGCACCGGGCCGCAGCCGGAACGCAAGGCGCAGTACATTCAAATTCTGGAGCAGCGCCGGGTGGAGGGCGTATTTCTGATCGGTTCCATGTTCGGCACGCCGGAGGTACGCCAGAGCGTCGCCCAGCACATGAACAGTATCCCGGTGGTGCTGGTGAACGGGGAGCTGGACCTGCCAAACGCCTATAATGTATTGGCAGACGAGCAGCAGGGCACCGCAGACTGTGTTGCCCTGCTGGCAGAAGCCGGACGCCACAGGCCAGCCTATCTGATGGACACCGACACCCCCGCCAATCGGAACAAAGTCTGCGGCTTCCGGCAGGGACTTGCACGATGCGGCCTGCACCCCAACGCCCCGATCCTGACCGAAAAAGACACCGGCCCGGATCCCCGCAGTGCCATCGCCCGGGGACGCCGGGAAACCGCTGCCCTGCTGGCACAGCAGCCGGACACGGACAGCATCCTCTGCGCCACCGACCTGTTGGCCATCGGCTGCCTGCAGGAGCTGCAGGCCCGCGGCATTGCCGTACCGCAGCAGGTGGCCGTGGCAGGCGTGGACAACACCCTGTATGGGCAGCTGTGTTCCCCTGCCCTGACCACACTGGACAACCGTCTGGCCGAGGTGAGCCAGACCGCCGCCGCCCTGCTGCTGGATCTGCTGCAAGGCAAAGAAGTGCCGCACCGGCAGGTGCTGCCTGCGGCAGTGATCGTGCGGGAAAGCACCTGATCTGAGAAGAGAATGACCGAATCGGGGATCGGACAGTGCCTGCTGCTTCCCCAACAGAAAAAAGCACTCCATCTGTTTTTGTCAGAGTCAGAAAAGCCGCACAAAATCAGCGGCAAATAATCATATATTCTGCACATTGAAAAACAGCTGGAAATCGTGTATGCTTGTTTTGCAATCGATTGCAAAATCTGAGATCGTCTGCAGACAGCCAAAAACGAAGTTCATCCTTTTGATACACAGGAGGTATCCCCCATGCGAGTTGCTTATGAAACCATGCTGGCCGAGTTTGAGCGTGTGCTGAACAAATACGGCTTCAGCCCGGAGCGTGCCCACGAGGCTGCCGAGATCTTTGCACAGAACAGTCTGGCGGGTATATTCAGCCACGGCCTGAACCGCTTTCCCCGCGTGGTGGAATACCTTCGCAAGGGCGAGATCGACCCTGCCGCCACGGCCGAGTGCATCGCCAGCTTTGGTGCGATGGAACGCTGGAACGGCAAGCGTGGCTTTGGCCCGCTGAACGCCAGGCACGCCATGGGGCGTGCTGTGGAGCTGGCCCATCAGTATGGCATCGGTCTGGTGGCGCTGGGCAACAACAACCACTGGATGCGCGGCGGCACCTATGGCTGGCAGGCAGCAGACGCCGGCTGCATCGGCATCTGCTGGTCCAACACCTGCCCCAACATGCCGGCATGGGGCGCAAAGGACAATCACCTTGGCAACAATCCTCTCATTCTGGCTGTGCCGCGCACAAACGGCGAGCATATCATGGTAGACTGTGCCATGAGCCAGTTCAGTTACGGCAAGCTGGAGACCATGCGTCTGGCCGGTAAGCAGTTGCCGGTGGCGGGCGGCTATGATGAAAACGGCCAGCTGACCACCGACCCCGTCGCCATTGAGCATTCCGGCCGGGTCATCCCCATCGGCTACTGGAAGGGCAGCGGCCTGTCCATCCTGCTGGATATGATCGCCACCATCCTGACCAATGCTAATTCCGTGGCAAAGATTGGCACCTTTGGGGATGAGGTGGGGCTGACCCAGATCATGATCGCCATCGATCCCGCAAAGTTCCAGTCCGCCGATCTGACCGATGCCATCATTGACGCCATCGCCGCCGATGTAGCTTCCAGTGAGCCCGTCGAGCCGGGTCGCGAGGTCCGCTGCCCCGGCATGGGCGAGCACCGCAGCCGCCTGGAAAACATGGAGCTTGGCATCCCGGTGGCCGAAGAAAAGTGGGCCGAAGTTCTGGCGATGTAACGCAAAAAGCCTTTTCCATCCGTGAACTAATCTGAAAACAGCCTCCCCGTGTAGTTTTATCGTCCTACACAGGGAGGCTTTGTTATACCCGGGAACCATACAAAGACTCGTTTTCTCTGGCGCTTCCGCACCAGATGCATGGAGAGATCCGAAAGCTCAAAATATCTCTTGACAATTCCCTATCCGGTGCGTATACTATGCATCGTGAACAATGTTCATGTTGAGGTGATCGGATGAATCCAATGGCAACATCAAAAGAGAATATCCTGCAGATCAGCAGAAAACTCATCCAGCAAAACGGATGGGCCGGTGTCAACATCCGTTCGGTGGCTGCTGCCTGCGGAGTCTCGGTGGGCTGCATCTACAATTATTTTGAATCCAAGACCGACCTGTTGAGTGCCACGGTGGAAAGCATCTGGAGCGATATCTTCCATCATCCGGAGGATGAGGCTGTCTTTCAGGACACTCTGTCCTGCGTCCGGTGGATGTACAAGCAGCTGGAGTACGGCTGCCAGCGGTATCCGGGTTTTTTCACCCATCATGCGCTGGGCTTTGTCCAGCAGAACACCGCCGATGGAAAACAGCAGATGCAGCGGGCTTGGCAGCACATTCTGGATGCCCTGTGCACGGTGCTGCGGAATGATACCAGGATCCGGGCTGACGCCTTCACAGCGGAGTTTACCGTTGAAAAATTTGCAGAGATGCTGTTCTCGCTGATGCTGTCCGCTCTGGTACGGCAGGACTTTGACCCTTCTACCGTGCTGGAGATCGTACGGCGGGCTGTCTACTGAAAAATGTCCCACAGATTTGTGGGAATTTTTTAAGTCTAAAATGAACAGTGTTCAACTTGATTGGTGCTGCAGGATGAAAGCATCCTGTTCCCATATCCATATACTATATCATATTTTCTCCAAACCAATTTGAAAAAGGAGCAAACCCTATGCGTGCAATCATTGAAACCGTTTTCGACATCTTCTATCTGGTCACCGTGCTCACGGTGGGCATCCGTATGATCCGCAGCAGCAAGAGTGGCTCGCAGTTCAAGCTGTTCGGCCTTATGGCTGTGGTGCTGGGTGCAGGTGATTCCTTCCACCTTGTCCCCCGTGCACTGGCACTGTGTACCACCGGTCTGGAAAACTACGCAGTTCCTCTGGGTCTGGGCAAGTGGATCACTTCCATCACCATGACCGTCTTTTACGTGCTGCTGTATTATGTCTGGCGCAAACGCTACCATGTGGAGGGCCGGAAGGGTCTGACCATTGCCGTGTATGTCCTGTCCGCTGCGCGTGTGCTGCTGTGCATGATGCCTCAGAACCAGTGGCTCACCAACAAGACTCCCCTCACCTGGGGCATCCTGCGGAACATTCCCTTTGCTCTGCTTGGCCTGCTGGTCATCGTGCTGTTCTACCACAGTGCAAAGGAGCACAGCGACCGGGCTTTCCGCTGGATGTGGCTCACCATCGTGCTGAGCTTCGGCTTCTATATCCCCGTCGTATTGTGGGCTGAAGTGAACCCGCTGATCGGTATGCTGATGATTCCCAAGACCTGCGCTTATGTGTGGACCGTTCTGATCGGCTACAACGCCATGAAGGCCGAGGGCGGCGCAGAGAAATAAGCCTGCGGTGCTGTCATCCTTTGACCGGACAGACATATGAGCAGTCGTGTAGTATTTGCTATGCGGCTGCTTTTTGTTTTAGAAAGCTGTGTGCGAATAGCAAAAGGAGCTTGATCTTCAATGCGGGGAATATGCATTCCAGACGCAGACTTGCACTGGAAGTCGGACGAAAAGTATGCTATACTCAAAAAGATGCATATTTTGATCATAGATAAGTAACCCGTGATTGGTGTGAGGACTGGCGATGATGAAAAAAAGAAAACTGGAATGGTGGCCGTTCGTGTTGTTTATAGGCCTGACCGTGTGTTTGATGCTCATGTGGTCCCTGCGTAAGGAAGGATGGTTTCTGGACGAGGTGTACTCCTATGGGCTGTCGAACAGTACAGAGGGCCCTTTTCTAACAGATCTGCATGACGATTGGGAAAATGGAACTGTTTTTGACCGGGACGAGCTGATGCAATATGTTATGGTGGCAGAAAATGAGCGTTTTGATTATGCCACGGTCTATTACAACCAGACGCAGGATGTGCATCCGCCATTATATTACTTTTTTCTGCACACAGTTTGCTCGCTGTTCCCCGGAAGCTTTACAAAGTGGACGGGCATTGGCTTAAATTTCGTCTTTCTTGGATGTACGTTGGCTGCAATGTATGCTCTGGCACTAGAACTGCTGCATGATTCGAAAAAAGCTTTGTTTGCATGCGCGCTGTATGTCTTCAACCGGCAGGCTGTTACTCATTTTATGCTGATCCGGATGTATATGCTGCTGACGTTGCTTACCGTTTTGCTGGCGTTGCTGGTTGCAAAGTCCCTTCACCGACCAAGCATCGGAAAAAATCTGGCAATTGGTGTTGTCATATATCTGGGTATGATGACACAGTATTTTTATGTGGTCTATGCGTTCCTGCTGTGTGCAGCTTATGATCTTTATCGGCTGCACGAGCGAAAGTGGAAAGAGATCTTTCTGTTTTCGATCCCGGCGCTTGCGGGTGTTGTCGGAATGCTGCTGTCTTTTCCGTCGTGGTATGCGCAATTGCATTCACAGGGAAATGTTTCTCTGGAGACGACGGCCACTCATGTATTGGATCTGACACTGTATCCCATAAGAATGGGAACGATGCTAACGTGGCATACGCTTAATTTCTGGACGGGTGCGGTGATCCTTGCTGTAATGGTCATCGTGGCGATTTACAGAAAAATCGCGAGAAAAAGCCCGAAAAGCAAAACAGGTTTCACCACCGAACTCAAACTGATCACCGTTCCGGCCATCGTAGCAGTGCTGGTTATTTCGATTATCGCACCGTATCAGGTGATACGCTATTTTACGCATTTGCAGCCATTGGAAGCAATCTTTTTCAGCTGCGGTTTTTTTGACGTAACAGGGGCGCTGCGGCGGAGAAAAGAAATTGCGATAGGCTTTTTGGCAGCAGCATTTCTGACAGCTGTTATCATGGAACCTGAGAATCTTTATCTTGGCGATAAAAAGCTGGATACGATGCTGGAAGCATATGCAAGTGATCCATGTGTACTGGTCAGTGATAAAAGCAATCCGTCTATTACCTCACTTCTCCCGCAGCTTTTGTACTTTGACAGTATCTGTGTAACAGATGATATTTCCAATGATATTTCGGAGAGCTACCTGACGGAGAAAACGGGAAACAAGGAAATGATCCTTGCCGTTGCAACCTACCCCGAAGCGCAGATGACCGAGGATGAAGTGTATGAATTTGCCAAACAGGGAAATTACAAAACAGTAGAAAAAATTTCAGAAAAAGGTCTGGCAGTTATTTACCTGATCCAAAAAGACGAATGAATGGAAAAGGAGAAAACGGGCGATATGTTAATCAGTCTGATCGTACCCTGTTATAATGAAGAAGAGGCCATGCCCCTTTTTTATCAGGAAGCGTGCCGCGTGGCAAAAAACATAAAAGGATCTCATAATGCAGACTTTGAGATCATCTTTGTGGATGATGGTTCAAAGGACGGCACTCTGCATACAGCGCGGAAACTGCACCGGCAGGATGATCGGGTACGATACATTTCCTTCAGCCGCAATTTTGGCAAGGAAGCCGGCATCTATGCAGGTCTGCAGGCAGCGAAAGGCGACTATGTGGCAACGCTGGATGCCGACCTGCAGGATCCACCGTCACTTCTGCCGGACATGCTGGATACGCTGCTGACCGGCGAATATGACTGTGCAGCTACCCGCCGCACGACCCGGGAGGGCGAACCACCGATACGCAGCTGGTTTGCTCATAAATTTTATCAAATCATCAACAAAATGTCGGATACTGAAATTGTAGATGGTGCCCGGGATTTTCGATTGATGAGCCGAAAAATGGTGGATGCCGTGCTGAGCATGAGTGAGTATAACCGCTTCAGCAAAGGCATTTTCAGCTGGGTAGGATTCCGCACAAAATGGTTCGATTATAAAAATGTGGAGCGTGTGGCAGGCCAGACAAAATGGAATTTCTGGAGCCTGTTCAAATATTCCATCGAAGGCATCGTGGGCTTTTCTACCGCGCCACTGGTCATGGCGGCAGGCCTTGGTGTACTTTTCTGCGCTCTGGCATTCATCGGCATCATCTTCGTGATAGTGCGTGCACTGATTTTCGGCGACCCTACTTCCGGCTGGCCCAGTATGGTATGCATCGTTCTGCTGTGCAGCGGTGTGCAGCTGCTGTGTACGGGTATCGTGGGTGAATATCTGGCCAAGGCCTATCTGGAAGTGAAGCACCGCCCCATTTACATCACTGCGGAGACAGAAGCAGACGGGAGGTAAGCTTTGGGATTAACTGTCGGCCCTAATCACAGCATTGATTCAGCTTATTCGTCCCTTTCGGTCAAAATACACACATTTCCGTGCATCAGCGGCAAATGTTTGTTAAACTATTATCTATCTTGCGACCTTGCAATGTGCACGGTTTTTGTTTATAATAGTATCGTAACGGGGCATGACCCCCGAATGCGAGCGAAACTCTAGTTCAGACATTAAAACTTGAGAGGAGTTTATTACCATGGGTTTAGGTAAGAAGACGATCGACGATCAGAACTACTGCGGCAAGAAGGTGCTTGTCCGCTGTGATTTCAACGTCCCGATGAAGGACGGTGTCATCACCAACGAGAACCGCATCAACGCAGCTCTGCCCACCATCCAGAAGCTGGTCAATGATGGCGCAAAGGTCATCCTGTGCAGCCATCTGGGCAAGCCCAAGAACGGCCCCGAGGCCAAGTTCAGCCTGGCACCCGTTGCTGTGGCTCTGAGCGCAAAGCTGGGCAAGACCGTTGTGTTTGCAGATGACGACAATGTTGTCGGCGAGAACGCAAAGGCTGCTGTTGCTGCCATGAACAACGGCGACGTCGTTCTGCTGCAGAACACCCGTTTCCGCAAGGAAGAGACCAAGAACATGCCCGAGTTCAGCGAAGAGCTGGCTTCTCTGGCTGATGCATATGTTGACGATGCATTCGGCAGCTGCCACCGTGCACACTGCTCCACCGCAGGCGTCACCGACTTCATCAAGGATACCGCTGTTGGTTACCTGATGGAGAAGGAGATCAAGTATCTGGGCAACGCTGTGAACGATCCCGTTCGTCCCTTCACCGCTATTCTGGGCGGTGCAAAGGTCGCAGACAAGCTGAATGTTATCTCCAACCTGCTGGAGAAGGTCGATACCCTGATCATCGGCGGCGGCATGGCTTACACCTTCGTCAAGGCTCAGGGCTACGAGGTCGGCAAGAGCCTGTGCGACGATTCCAAGCTGGATTACTGCAAGGAAATGATGGCCAAGGCTCAGGAGAAGGGCGTGAAGCTGCTGCTGCCCGTTGATGCTGTCTGCATCAAGGACTTCCCCGATCCCATCGACGCTCCTGTTGAGACCACTGTTGTTCCCGTCACCGCGATCCCGGCTGACATGGAAGGCTGCGACATCGGCCCCGAGAGCATGAAGCTGTTTGCCGATGCTGTCAAGGCATCCAAGACCGTTGTGTGGAACGGCCCCATGGGCGTGTTCGAGAACCCCACTCTGGCAGCTGGCACTCTGGCAGTTGCTAAGGCTATGGCTGAGAGCGACGCTACCACCGTGATCGGCGGCGGCGACAGCGCAGCAGCTGTGCAGCAGATGGGTCTGGGCGACAAGATGACCCACATCTCCACCGGCGGCGGCGCTTCTCTGGAGTATCTGGAGGGCAAGGAGCTGCCCGGCATCGCTGTCATTCAGAACGCATAATTTTTCCGGCATCGTAAATGGGTGCGGCGGCTTCAGCGCCGCCGCACCTTTTTGTTTGTGCACAGACTGCACATATAGAAGGTAAATAAAGGAGATAGAGTATCATGGATAAGGCAAAGCGCAAGGCTATCATTGCAGGCAACTGGAAGATGAACAAGACCGCCTCTGAGGCTGCTGTTCTGGTGGACGAACTGGTTCCCGCTGTTCAGGACGCAGGCTGCGAGGTGGTCATCTGCACCCCGTATACCGATCTGGTCACCGCTGTGGAGAAGACCAAGGGCACCAACATCCATGTGGGTGCTGAGAATGTTCACTTCGAGAAGTCCGGCGCTTTCACCGGCGAGATCAGCGCTGACATGCTGGTGGATCTGGGCGTGGAGTACGTCATCGTGGGCCATTCTGAGCGCCGCCAGTACTTTGCAGAGACCGACCAGACCGTGAACAAGCGCGCTCTGGCTGCTCTGAACGCCGGCCTGAAGGTCATCATCTGCGTGGGCGAGAGCCTGCAGCAGCGTGAGGAGAGCGTCACCGAGGAGCTGGTCCGGATGCAGACCAAGATCGCTCTGCGCGACGTGACCGCTGAACAGATGGCAAATGTCGTTATCGCCTACGAGCCCATCTGGGCCATCGGCACCGGCAAGACCGCTACCGCCGATCAGGCTGAGGAAGTCTGCGGCCAGATCCGCAAGGTCATCGGTGAGGTGTACGGCGAGGCAGTTGCCGAGGCTACTACTGTTCAGTACGGCGGCAGCATGAACGCCAAGAACTGCGAAGAGCTGCTGAGCAAAAAGGATGTGGACGGCGGCCTGATCGGCGGCGCATCCCTGAAGGCTCCCGACTTTGCAGTGATCGTCAACGCAGCCACCAAGGGCTGATAAAACCGCAAAATAAGCCTTTTCCACTGCGGAAAGGCGGCACGAAGTGCCGGATGAGGGGTAGCTGCGGAGAATGCGCTCTATCGGGCACATTGCAGGCGCTGCCCCTTGTTTTTATTGAAAATAGTGTTCTCAAATCAAAGGAGATTCATTTTTATGGCAAAGAAACCTGTTCTTCTGTGCATCATGGATGGCTTCGGCTGGGTGCCGGATGAGACCTTCGGCAACGCCGTGGTCGCCGCCAAGAAGCCCCATCTTGATGCTCTGATGGCAAAATATCCCATGACCACCATCAACGCTTCCGGCATGGCCGTCGGCCTGCCCGATGGTCAGATGGGCAACTCTGAAGTTGGCCACACCAACATGGGCGCAGGCCGCATCGTGTATCAGCAGCTCACCCTCATTACCAAGTCCATCAAGGACGGCGAAATGCTCCAGAACCCGGTTCTGGTCAAGAACATGAAGGCCGCCATTGATGCCGGCAAGGCCATCCATCTGATGGGTCTGGTGGGCACCGGCGGTGTGCACAGCCACGCAGACCACTGGTTCGGCGTGCTGGAAATGGCAAAGCATTTGGGTGCAAAGGATGTCTACCTGCACTGCATCACCGATGGCCGTGATACCGACCCGCACTCCGGCAAGGGCTTCCTGGCCGACCTGCAGGCCAAGCTGGACGAGCTGGGCATCGGCAAGATCGCCAGCGTCTCCGGCCGTTACTACGCCATGGACCGCGATAACAACTGGGATCGTGAAGAGAAGGCATATGCTGCCTTTGTCTACGGCGAGGGCAATCATGCCGCCAATGCCGCCGAGGCCATCGAGGCTTCCTATGCAGCAGATAAGACCGATGAGTTCGTTCTGCCCTGCGTCACCTGTGAGGGCGGCCGCGTGCAGGACGGCGACACTGTGATCTTCATGAACTTCCGCCCCGACCGTGCCCGCCAGATGACCCGTATCTTCTGCGACGACGCTTTCACCGGCTTTGAGCGCCGCGGTGGCCGCAAGCAGGTGAACTATGTCTGCATGGCCGAGTACGACGCCACCATGCCCAACTGCGAGGTGGCCTATCCCCCTGTGGAGCTGAAGAATGTTCTGGGCCAGTACCTGTCCGAGAACGGCAAGACCCAGCTGCGCATTGCCGAGACCGAGAAGTACGCCCATGTCACCTTCTTCTTCAACGGCGGCGTCGAGGCTCCCTACGAGGGCGAGGACCGCTGCGTGATCCCCAGCCCGAAGGTAGCAACCTATGACCTGAAGCCCGAGATGAGCGCCCCCGAGGTTGCTGCCGAGTGCGTCAAGCGCATCGAGAGCGGCAAGTACGATGTGGTCATCCTGAACTTTGCAAACTGCGATATGGTGGGCCACACCGGCGTATTCGATGCTGCGGTCAAGGCCGTTGAGGCTGTGGATACCGCTGTGGATCAGGTGGTGTCCGCTGTGCTGAAGGCCGGCGGCTGCGCCTTCATCACCGCCGACCATGGCAACGCCGAGAAGATGATGAACCCGGACGGCACCCCCTTCACCGCACACACCACCAACGTGGTGCCCTTTGTGGCTGTTGGCTGCGGCGATGTGAAGCTGCGTGAGGGCGGCTGCCTTGCCGACATTGCACCCACCATGCTGCCTTATATCGGCCTGCCCGTCCCGGCTGAAATGACCGGCAAGAGCATCATTGTGGAGTAATTGACCGTTATAATGGCCGCCGCGTTCGCTTTGGGACGAGTTGTGGCTCCCAGCATCCATTTCGCGCCTTAAACGGCGCTCATGTCTTGCTGGCCACTGCCCCAACAACTCTTCCCTGTTCCCGCCACTGGCGGCGGTCATCGTTGTTGCATCAATAGCGGAATTATAACTCTTATATTTACAGCTCTGGAAAATCTGTGGATTTTCCAGAGCTGTTTTTTCATGAAAAAAGTCGATGATAAAAACTGAATCTTCCGGTTTTGGCCCCATTCGTGAAAAGGCGTTTGGAGCGGCCCGCAGGCCGCAACAAACTCAAAATGAAAATAAACTTTCCGCTGAAGATAGCCAGAGCGCAGCGGAAGCCATTTTCAAGCAAAACTTTTCTTTTTTCCCCATCCGTGCTACAATAAACATGAATTTTGAATTGTAGGAGAAGCGGATGGAAACTATTCACAAGCATATCGTTCTGGGCATTCTGGCCCATGTGGATTCTGGCAAGACCACCCTTTCGGAAGCCATGCTCTACCGTTCCGGCGCGATCCGCAAACTGGGGCGCGTGGATCACAAGGACGCCTTTCTGGACACAGACGCACTGGAAAAAGCCCGTGGGATCACTATTTTTTCCAAGCAGGCACTGCTGACGGCAGGCAGTACGGATATCACTCTGCTGGACACTCCCGGCCATGTGGATTTTTCCACCGAGACCGAGCGCACTCTGCAGGTTTTGGATTATGCCGTGCTGGTGGTCAGCGGTACCGATGGCGTGCAGAGCCACACCGAAACGCTCTGGCGGCTGCTGCGGCGCTACCATGTGCCCACCTTTGTGTTTGTAAACAAGACCGACCTGCCCGGCAAGAGCAAGGAAGAGTTGCTGGCCCAGCTGAATCATCGCCTCGGCGAAGGGTTTGTGGATTTTGGCATGCCGCAGGCAGACCGGGATGATGCGTTGGCTCTTTGCGATGAAAACCTGATGAACCGGATGCTGGAGGCCGGACAGCTGACAGATACCGAGATCATCCCGGCCATTGCCCGGCGGCATGTTTTCCCGTGCTGGTTCGGCTCGGCGCTCAAGCTGGACGGTGTGGAGGCGCTTCTCACCGGACTGGACCGCTTTACACGCCCGGCTCCTGCACTGGATACCTTTGGGGCCAAGGTGTTCAAGGTCTCGCAGGATGAGCAGGGTGCCCGCCTGACCTGGCTGCGCGTTACCGGCGGGGAGCTGAAGGTGAAAGCACAGCTCTCGGGCGAAGCGGACGGCGAGCCTTGGGCCGAAAAGGCCAACCAGCTGCGGCTGTACTCCGGTACAAAGTATACACTGGCAGAGACCATCCACCCCGGGCAGGTGTGTGCTGTCACCGGCCTGACCAAAGCCCGTCAGGGCGAAGGCCTTGGCGCAGAACGCGACAGCGACCTGCCGGTGCTGGAACCGGTGCTCAGCTATCAGGTGCTGCTGCCGGAGGACGCAGACGTACATGCTGCGCTGGGCAAGCTGCACCGGCTGGAGGAAGAGGAACCTCAGCTCCATGTGGTATGGAACGAAACGCTGGGCGAGATCCATGTCCAGCTCATGGGCGAGATCCAGCTGGAAGTGCTGCGCAGCCTGCTGGCAGAGCGGTTTGGCCTGAACGTGGAGTTCGGCCCCGGCGGCATCCTTTATAAAGAGACCATCACGGAGCCTATGGAGGGTGTAGGTCATTATGAGCCGCTGCGCCACTACGCAGAAGTGCATGTCAAGCTGGAACCGCTGCCGCGCGGCAGCGGAATGCAGTTTGCCACCGACTGTCGGGAAGAAGTGCTGGACAAAAACTGGCAGCGCCTTGTGCTGACCCATCTGGAAGAGAAACAGCACCTTGGCGTGCTGATCGGAGCGCCGTTGACGGACGTGAAGATCACCCTCATTGCGGGCCGTGCCCACCTGAAGCACACAGAGGGCGGAGATTTCCGGCAAGCGACCTACCGCGCTGTGCGGCAGGGCCTGATGATGGCCAAAAGCCAGCTGCTGGAGCCGTGGTACGCCTTCCGGCTGGAAGTGCCGGTGGAAAGCCTTGGCCGTGCCATGACCGATATCCAGCGCATGGAAGGCAGCTTTGACCCTCCGGAAAGCGGAGAAGAAACTGCTGTGCTCACCGGTTTTGCGCCGGTAGCTGCCATGCGCAGCTACCCCATGGAAGTGGTCAGCTATACCCGCGGCCGTGGACGGCTGACCCTGACGCCGGATGGCTGCCGGCCCTGCCACAACGCGGCGCAGGTCATCGAAGCCGCAGGCTATAAGCCGGAACATGACCTTGAAAATCCCGCAGATTCGGTGTTCTGCGCCCATGGAGCAGGCTTTGTGGTACCATGGGATCAGGTGCGCAGTCACATGCATGTGGACAGCGGCTGGGGAAAAGCCGCGCGCCCGGAACCGGAAGCGCAGACTGTGCCGCAGCGCCGGGCCATGGCCTACCGCGCCACTCTGGAAGAGGATGCCGAACTGCTCAAAATTTTTGAGCGCACCTATGGCCCTATCAAGCGGGACCCGCTGGCCGCATTCCGCCCGACGCAAAAGCGGGAACGTCCGGATTTTGACACTCAGCAGTGGGAGATCCTGCCGGAATATCTGCTGGTGGACGGCTATAACATCATCTTCGCATGGGACGAGCTGAACGCCCTTGCAAAGGATAGTCTGGAAGCCGCCCGGCATAAGCTGATGGACATTCTGTGCAACTATCAGGGCTACCAGAAATGCAACCTCATCCTTGTGTTCGACGCCTACCGGGTGCCGGGCAGTCCGGGCTCCATCGAGCAGTACCACAACATCCATGTGGTCTACACGAAGGAAGCAGAAACGGCGGACATGTTCATTGAACATGTCACCCACGAGATCGGCAAAGGACGCCGTGTGCGCGTGGCCACTTCCGACGGTATGGAACAGATCATCATTCTGGGGCACGGTGCGCTGCGCGTCTCTGCCCGCATGTTCCACGAGGAAGTGCAGAACGTGGAAAAGCAGATCCGCGCCCTTGTGCAGGGGCAGGCGTGAGCTTTGAGAAGCAACAGATTTTAAATCGCTTTCTGGAGGCGCCTTTATGGCTGTGGAAATAACCGAAGATTTTGTCTGGCAGGTCATCCCGCCGCGCCCGCGTGAAAGCCACAAGGGCACCTTTGGCACTGTTCTGGCCGTTGCGGGCAGTGCGTCTTACCGTGGTGCAGCCCTGCTTGCCGCCGAGGGAGCTCTGCGCACCGGTGCGGGCATCGTGACCCTTGCCAGTGTGGAGCCGGTGCTCGCTGCTGCCGCAGCCCGCCTGCCGGAGTGCTGTCTGTGCCCGTGCGCCGCAGGGGCCGAAGGCGGCATCTCACCGGAAAGTATCCCGTTTATTCAGCGACAGAAGACCACAGTGCTGCTACTGGGCCCGGGCCTTGGCGGTACGGCCCAGAGTGCAGCCCGCGCAGCAGAGACACGCGTACTGGTACAAAGGCTTCTGCCGGGCTTTGCGGGCAGTGCAGTGCTGGACGCTGATGGCCTGAATGCCGCCGCGCAGCTTTTGGCTGAGGGGAAGGCGCTGCCCCATCCGACGGGCGAGTTGATCCTTACGCCGCATCCCGGTGAAATGGCCCGGCTCACCGGCCTTTCCGTGGCAGAAATCAGCGCCGACCGTGAGAAAATTGCCCGTCAGTATGCAAAAAAATGGAACGTCGTGGTGGTACTCAAGGGTTCCCGCACCATTGTAGCTGCGCCGGATGGCCGTGCATGCGTGAATCCCACCGGCAACCCGGGCCTTGCCCGGGGCGGCAGCGGGGATGTACTGGCCGGTATGACGGCGGCCCTGCTGGCCTGCCGTCTGCCTGCGTTTGAAGCTGCTTCCTGTGCGGTGTATCTGCATGGTGCCGCAGCTGACCGTGCTGCTGCGCTTTGTGGGGAGTACGGAATGCTGCCGCATGATATCCTGCCGCAGCTTGGCCGGATGTTTGCGGAAAACCAGAGATAAACTTAGAACCAAGTCCTGATTGCCATTTCTCGCGCTGCCAATCAATACCGTGAATAGTGCTGATGAAAGCGTAAATAATTTTTGTCAGCAAGATAAGTTTCCAATACCTGTGAGAACCTTTCATCTGTCGAACCATTATATAATAATTGTCTAAAGGTCTCATTGGCATTAGCCATCATAATAACTGCACGCGACGAAACAAATGTATTGTAAAAATGGCCTATACAGATCACCGCAACAATCTATACGCAGGCTTGCCTTCGTACCTCCTTATTCTGTTTTCTGCTCTATCAGCTTTCGCTGCGGTAGGTTAAGTATAGAGCGCAACCAGAAGCCATTAGCACCTGAAATCACGCTTGCTGTAACGCACCATGACAGGCAGAAACAGGTTGAGGTGAAAAGGTCAAGCCGCGTAAGCCCGCATGAAATCAGGCTTTTCTCTGGTTGTCCATATGCGGTTGTCAAGTAAGGAACAAAAATTTTTGTAAAAAAAGCCCTACAAGGCTTTCAATCGGTTCTTACACCAATTTGAGCCTTGTAGGGCTTATCTTCTTATTCATAATTCGGGGGCTTAACCTGACTACAGATGGTATTATTCCAGCACACACCAATCGCCTGAACTGAAATACACTGCTCCCACGTACAGCATTTTTATGGACGAAGACCCTTCACAAGAGTCTGAAATTCCTGTTCTGTATCCACAAAGTGGTAAGGCGCATACTCACCATACGCTGTTGGCCTGCTGATTGTTACAAGCTGTACTCCCTTATATCCAACCTCTTTGTTCAATTCTCTTTTTAATTCCACCAGATGCTTCCCATGCGTCGTTTTTAGAACAAAACAACCATGTGCATTACGATCTTTTGCTACTAAATAGCACATTATTCAGCACCTTCTTAAATTCATGTTCATTCCGAATCAATCCATTTTCATACTTTTCACGCATTATCTTCCCTGTTTCCACGGGATAATTCTTTTTATATTGCTCTTTTTTCGGCATCATGCCGTCATTTAAATTGATGTTTTCCCCTGTCACCAAATCATTTGCCTTCAATAGTTTTCAATTCTTCAAAGTAATAGTCACCATGATAGAATTTAGAAACATCCATATCAAGAGCTTCAATTACCCGACAGGCCAAGCCAAAAGAAGAAGTCAAAATATTTCTTTCCCCAGATTCCAGCCTTTGATATTGACGTAAAGTTATATTGGCTCGATCAGCAACCTCTTGTTGCGTCATCCTTAACATTTGTCGTCTTTCCGATAAGACAGCCGCTGCTGTTGGAATTATCGTTTGGAAACTATCTAAAATTCCACCACTCATAAGAATCGCCCCTTCCATTACGTCCATTTGGTCACATTGTACGACCAATCGGACGTAATGTCAAGTCAAATACTTTTAGAGGCTCAAGCCTATTTTCGATTGACATTCGTTCTCAAATTCATTTTCTTCGAGCGAAATAACAACCGCATTTTTCTCAGCATCATACCGTCCTTTAAACTGATGGTCTTTTCCTGCCGCCAGACCATTTGCTTCCAGCAACATCTGAATGAACTGTATTCCGTTAATCATCATCCGACACTGCCCATCGGTCAGCAGCCTGTCCGGGACCTTAAAGGACATGGGATGCTCCGCAGCACACGGCGTGATTGCAATAGACTTCCGATCTTTCCTCTGCAAAACGCAGATATTTCAGCAGAAAACAGAAATCACAGGTATTCGCTGCAAGGTAGGCCCTTGTCTGTGAAAAAATCAGATTGACGGCACCCTTTTTGCAATCTTTGAGCAGATGCACCATTTCCGGGCGTTTATAAATTTCCTTATTCCCTGTGATGTCAATATAAACACCAACCAGCTTTTTATCGCTATCAGTTTTAAACTTTTCAGCATAGTAGGAACTGTGATAGGCTACTGCTGCATCCTTAGAGCGTTGGAATTTAACATTCATCCGTATTAAAATCACAAAATAAAAAGGCCCGCATAAGCCGCAGACGCACCCTCGAATCATCTTGGGTGCTGTCTGTGGTTTATGCGAGCACTTATTATGTTAGCTTATTCTCTTACTATCAAGCAGGCATATTGTTGCTGCGTTCACTCCGCTTCATTCCCATAAAAGGAGGAACAGAAGCACGGCTCAGTCCTTTCTCATGGGCTTTCATCAGCTGGTACTCGTGCGTAGCCACTGCATCAATAAATTCACGCTGCTTCGGTGTTGCATGGTAATAATCTGTTTTAAAGCGTTTGCATACGCCAAATAAAACATTCAAATATTCCATTGTATCATTGCTCATAGGAGCAACCTGCAGCTCAAGTTCTTGATCTTTCATACTGAACCCTCCAATCTTTAAGATAAGTAGGTACTGAAAATTTCTTGTGCGCCTTCATCAGCCAGCATAAGCAGCTTTGGGCCTCCCGAATGTGGCTGAAAAATCGGAACTGCATGAAAATCTTTGATGTAGTGATCATACAGTTCATCTGTTTTTGCTTCAAAGGTTACAATACCACCATGTCCACTATCAATCGACAATTGAATACCATAAGCAATCATCATTCGACCAATGCCTGCGTATTTCCGCACTGTGCTAATTGTCGGATTACTCTCAGGATGCGCTTCAATATTAGCAATAAAAACAGATATTCCGTGATCATCTTCTCGATATGCACCCAATGCTACAATTTCGCCAGCATCTGTTTTCGCCGCATACTTTTCCAGCTTTGGATCGCGGATAAATTCACTCGTCCAATCAGATTGCCACTTTTCCTTTGTAGAGGTCAGGTCTTCGTTGGTTGCCGATTCAATATCGATTTCAATTTGTTTTCCGGTCGCATTTTCTACCACATAGTACTGGAGAACCATTTCCTCCACACTCCCTTCTATAGTTATTGTAGCATGAACTTTTCAAAAACGCAAATATCATTTCTCACTCTGCTTCGTAATTTTTCAATACATCTTCAAATGTAAAACGAATTTTCACGCTTTCATCGTTGAAAACTTCAATGCGGTCAATAAAGGTTTCCACCACATTCTGCGACAGGTGCATCACATCGCCAGCTTCTCCC
Source organism: Faecalibacterium sp. 3 (assembly GCF_048323735.1). Classification (NCBI taxonomy): domain Bacteria; kingdom Bacillati; phylum Bacillota; class Clostridia; order Eubacteriales; family Oscillospiraceae; genus Faecalibacterium; species Faecalibacterium sp. 3. The sequence continues at coordinate 1,762,307 of NZ_JBLWFN010000001.1, read as the reverse complement.
ACCGTATTCATCACGGCTTGCAAATTATCCGTATCCTTCTTCACAGGCTGGAAAATTTGATTTTTCTCGGTACGCAGCCTTTGAATCTGCTCCATCTTATCATCTTCCTGCACTCTGTAGGCATCTCTCTGCCGGATGAACTCTTCCTTACTCATATTCCCGTCGGCATACTGCTCATACAGTGCAACACGAAGTTTTACGAGCTCTGCCTTTTCTGCACTCAGCTTTTCTTCCTGCCGTTCCAGTGCGGAAAAGCAAATCAACGCTTTGCGTTCCCGTTCGTGCAGGATTTCCAGTACATGCTCCGCCTGCTTTATCTGCACTGTCAGTGCGTTTCGGACAATCTCTTCCAGCAATTCCTCAGAGATCGGGATTCGCTTGCAGGGACTGTCCACCGCTGTGGCTGAGAATCTGCAGTTAAACGAGGGGCCAAGCTTCTTGAGAACACGATATTTCATCAGTTTCTGGCAGTAGCCGCAGTAGACCTTGCCTTTCAAGGGATACTGGTGCTTTGTGTAGTTCCCGGCCTGGTGTTTTCCATGCTGCAGCATGATGACCATTTGTGCCTGTTCAAATTCCTCCGGGGTCACAATGGCGGCATGGCTGTCCTCAATACGTACCTGCTGTTCCAAAGGAGCGCGTAGCACCCGATGCTTACAGGGAACCGGCATAATGAATTTCGCGCCCACATAAGTTCCCTTATACTTCTCATTTTTCAGAACATGGTAAACCGTTCCACTTGTCCAATGGCTGCGCTGCAGATCCCATGCTTTCTGCTCACTGTACACATGGTTTTCCGCCACATGATACGCTGCCGGGGTCGGGATCTGCTTTTCATTCAGGATTTTTGCGATGGTGCCTGTTCTGTTGCCCTGCAATGCCAGTTCAAAAATCAACCGCACATATCGACTGGCTACCGGGTCGAGGATTAGCTTATGACAGTCGTTCGGGTCCGACAGGAATCCAAACGGGCGGTATCCTTCGAGATACATTCCTTTTTTCTGCATCACATGGTCTGCTGCCGCGATTTTGGCAGAAAGATCCCGGCTGTAGGATGCGTTGATGATGTTCTTAATGGCTACTTCCAGTCCGCGTACATCGTTCCCGGCCTGCATTCCACTGTCATACCCATCGCTGACAGAGATGAATCGAACGCCCAGCAATGGAAAAATGCGCTCCATATAATCGCCTGCTTCGATATAATCGCGGGCAAACCGGGAAAAGTCCTTTACGATAATTGTTTTCACCTTGCCATCCTGCGCGTCCTGAATCAGCCGCTGGAACGCCGGGCGGCTCGTGGAGGTGCCGGAGTAGCCATCGTCCACATACTCCTGACGCGGCTCTGCAGCCAGTTCCGGGCGAGCCACGATATACCCCTCTACCAGTCCGCGCTGGCCCTGAATGCTGTTGCTCTCGGCCTTATCAGCACCCACATCCTCGTCTGCAAGTGAAAGCCGGTAATAGGTTCCGATCATCTGCTGCTCACCGCCTTTCAAACGTGTAGATCAATTCTGCCTTTACGATTTCCTCTGCACGATTTTCCAGATTTCTCATGTGGCTCACCCACTCCATCTGATTTTCTTCTTTCAGTTTTTCTGAAATGCTCTCCCGCTGGCTCATCTGCTCGATCAAAACCTCATATCGCTCTGCTGCCTGTTCTTCCACGTCTGCCAAAACAGCGTCCAGCTTTCCATTCAGCAGCAGGCTCTGATAATAGGCTGGTTTTCGCAGTTTCAGGTACGCCTTGTGCAGCATCCCCCAGCGGCCAATCGGACGGGTCCGTGGCAATTTCAAGGCTGGCAGATAATAATCACCCACCAAAACATATTCCATTCCTGTCTGGGCATCATAGATTTTCTCTTTCATCGTCTGTTCTCCTCGTTAAAACACAAATTCCGTGTAAGTATTTTTCTTGTGATCCACTTCAATTTTCTTTACATACTGCTGCAGATTATCTGCTGTTAGAACCAAGTCCTGATTGCCATTTCTCGCGCTGCCAATCAATGCCATGGACGGTAACAACAACTCTTTTCCCAAACATCTTCGGCAGCCATGCAAAGAACGCTGGCCCTTCGGCGTGGATGTGCACCACATCGTATTTTCCAAATGCACTATAAAGTGCCGCAAATGCGGAGGAGCTGACTGCAGCAAGTCCCCCTGATGTCAAGATAGGGACAAAAAAATTCTCAAAAAAAGCAAAAAAATAAGCCCCACAAGGCTTTTCTGACAATTCTTTGAATCATCAGGGCCTTGTAGGGCTATCCGTTATCTTATGCTATTTTATTTTCACACTGCCTGTAATGGGGTGTTCTCCATTGTTTCCTTAAACTGCTCAACTGTCATCTTTGCTTTTGCCGCAGCACGCTCCAGCGGTAAATCACCCTCTCGAACAAGCTGAACCAGCATCCGAATCTCGCCAATTCCGATGCCTTCGATTCTGCCTTCCTGACGGCCTTCTTCACGGCCTTCGGCTCTTACGCCTTGACTAAGATTGCACACTTCAAGCACCTCTCTTTCCAGTTCTTCGCTCATTGCAACGCCAAACTCTTCTTCCAGAATCTTCTTTTTCTCCGAACCTGATCTTGTGGAAGATAACAGCACTTCCATAAATTTCAGGATTCCCTTATGATTCTCCGTCCCTGGCTTGCCTAAACAAATCATTACGACACTCATCAAATCGTAGTTTTCGGTTTCTTCCTGCGCTTCTCCAATCAACTGTTCGGGTTTGATGGAGTACCGGGTAAGCGTATTTTCAAAACCATCTGACGGCTGAGTACAAATCCAGATGGAGTAGACCTTACGAATCTTCCCATATTCAGATTTTGTAAAAATCGGACCGTGCTGTGCAGAAATCATTCTGCTACAATAATAGATTGCCCGTTTCGTCAATGGGTATCCCGGCTTGAATTTTGTCTGTGCTTCCACATTGATAATCAGACGAATGACTTCTTCCTGCTCTGCACTGTCCGCAGATTTCGGTGCGATTGCGTCAAAGCGAACATCGTAGAACAATGTTCCCTCGGTCAGCGTAGAGTCCTCGTTGTTACTACCCTTGATTACATCTGTTGACTTTTTGGGTCTGTTCGTATCATCGACATGAACACCAACAGAGCCAACCTCCGGGGTTCCCTCGATGTATTTCTCAACAATATCATCTACGGTGCAATCGCTGTATTCATTCACACAGCCTTTCATGATCTGTGCCAGAATCTGTTTGTTTGCCAACAGCTTTTTCGCTGTTCTGTCATACCTCGAATCATACTCTGTCTGATCTATCGTGTGGGCAAGCTGATTTTCCACCGTGCCTTGTTTTTCCATCGGCATTCACTTCCTCGCAGTAGATTCAACAAGAGCGTAAACTCTCCTATCGTACTTCCATCTTACCATAATTCACCGCCCATATCAAGCAACCAACTGTAAACTTTCCTTGCACGGAGTTGTCCATATTATTGCATTCTTCGCCACTGTTATATCATAGGCAACTAATTATTTCAGAACCCACTAATGTGAGATTCACATTTCAGTCAGTACTCTCCCGTTTTCTATCTGCATCGCATCCGTTATCTTAAACGAAACAAGTCGCTGCTGTGGAAAAGCTCTTCCGATCAGCCGATAGGACATTTTCTTGTCCCACCCAGAATCCCCGTAAATCATGCGAACCAATGCCATACACTTGATTTCGCCGCTATTAGATTCGTCTGGTTTTCCCACACGATGCGCTCCTGATTCTTCTGCTCCACACGCCTGTACAGCTATCTGTTTCATTTTACGATTATACAGAAACCGATAGTGTGACGGCCATTCTAACGCTTCCAGCGTTTTTCTGAAGACCGTGATTCGTCCCTCTTCCTCGCAGAAACTCATGCCAAGTCCTGCCTGTTGCTCCGTTTTCTGTTCTGTTTTTTGCATATTGCTCACCTCCCACAAATGGACAGACCCTCCCCTTGTACAACCTGTCAATTAGTCCTTTCCAGCTTCAGGAGCAATCTTTCCTGTCAGAATCCCCATTGACACATACCCATCCATTTGCTTGACTTCAGATTCTTTCCGGTGTTCTTCCACAGGCACACCAAAAGTTCCCACAATATCATCCAGGTAAAATCCCTTTCGGCTGTTCACAGGTTTTGTTGACGCAGCATTATCCTGCGAATCGACTGCGTTCTTTTTTCTCTGTCCTTCATGAAAAATTTCTGGCACAAGCAGATCAAAAACATACAGAGTTTCACCCTCAAAGGTAATCCTGTACCCCAGCATTTTATATCGGCACTCGCTGTCCCATCCCATTTTCTGATAAACTAAAGTCGCAAATGGCTTGCAGGACATCTTCCGGCTTTTGCGCTTATCCGGTTTTGCCACGCACCAACGCAGAGCGTCCTTGTCATTTTCATCACACCCACGAACAACGATACGCTTCAAATCATTGTTGAACATGACATGAACGTAGACCACATCCTCCAGCCCTGTGATACAGGCTGTATTGAATGTGATACTATCTTTACGAATCACGATTGCCGGGTCACGCAGATGGGCAAACAATTCCTTTCGCACGACCTGGTAGCCATCATACGAAAAGGCACTTTCCAGTTCTTCCGCCCGTGCGTCTCTATCATCCTGCACAATCTGCTTCTCTGGCGGCATGATTGTTGTGTTTTCTTCATTCATCTATAATCAGTCCATCCTTCCATTATCTTCTCCGCTTCACGGAGCAACTCATTTAGACTTTCTGCCGTAAATATGTTCATTTCCTCTATCTCCGTCGCAGGACGAAATACATCCCAGTTTCCGGCATAATGCTCCTGCCGTAAGATACCCACCTGTGCTATACTTGTAATCGGCTGTCCAAATGTTCCAGCCCACTCTGGTGGAAAAATGTAAATCTTCTTTTTGACCGTTTCGCCCTCATCTTCTTCGGTGTTTTCCTTTGGAGGCAGAACGATTTCTTCCACCTTAATCATTTCAGGCTCATCAAATGCGAACAGCATCATTTTGTTATCGCCCTGCTCCAAAAACTGGCCACGGAACCGATAACGCAAATCCTCATCCCATTCCATAATGTCAAATAAAGTCTTTGCAAGTCCACGACAGCCCAAAGTGCTTGCACACCAACGTCCCTCTTTCAGTCTGCCCCAACGGATCGCGTTTGGATTATTCTTGTCACAGGGGCGAATGGCAATGCAGCGTTCAACAGAATTTAGCAGCAGCTCCACATATTCAACATTTTCAAACTTTTTCAAGCAAGCGGTGTTAAAGCGCAATCGTCCATTAGAAATCGTCATAGCCGGATTCTGCATAGTAGAAAAATACTGTACCCTGACTATTTCATAGCCCGTCAGATCAAGACGCTTTTTCACATCCGCAGTAACAGTGACATCCGGTTCTTTCATCACGCTTTCAGAGGCTTCCCTGTATTCTTCTGCCGAAAAACCTGTCCAATCCTTATCAAAAGGCACATATCCTCGCAAAATCCCATCTTCAACCACGCTCAACACGGGCAAGGGTCTGTTTTTCTTTGAATAATTGCGGGATGCCCGCAGATGATTGGCTGCATTAAAAACTTCTCTGGAAACAATGGCTTCATGGTGATTCTTCTGCCTGTACTGTGTCCGATCATTGTTGTTTTTCTTTGATTTATGCGTCAAAAAGTTCGGTGTAAAGGTCTTTCTTGCCAGTACATCACCACAATGGCGCTCATTTGCCAGAACACCTGCAAGTGTACCGGGATTCCACTCCACACGTCCCAACTTCGTCTTACGGCTATACTCCATCAAAAGAGTTGCAATCTCCGTAAGCGAATATCCATTCAGGTACAGGTAGTAAATCACCTTTACCGTCTGTGCTTCCTCCGGGTTAATTACAAGGTTGCCTTCCTCGTCTTTATCGTATCCAAGCAATGCAGGGGTCAGGAACAGGCCACGGCTGAACCGCCGATCAATCGACCAGTTCATAATGATAGATTTGGAATGCGATTCTTCCTCTGCCACAGATGCCAGAATCGTCAGAATCATGCGTCCATTGCTGTCCAGCGTATAGATATTATCTGCTTCAAATTTCACACCCACAGGCGGATTCAGATTTTTCAGAAGTTCAATCACAGAAAGGCAGTCAACGATATTTCGAGCAAAACGGGCAATGGATTTTGTAAGAACAAGGTCAATCTTGCCTGCCTTGCAGTCCTCAATCAACTGCTGCATCCCTTTTCGGTGTTCCAGAGATGTGCCGCTGATGCCCTCATCCGCATAGATTCCAACAAATACCCATCCCGGCTGTGCCTGAATATAATCCGTATAATAGTTTTTCTGAAGTTCATACGAAGAAGTCTGTTCATCATTATCCGTGGAAACACGGATATATGCTGCCACACGCCGAATCACAGAACTTGTTTCCAAATCCTCTATGATTTTGGCGGGAATGACTTCCAATTCCGATATATCTACGCCCTTATAGCGGTCTCTGATTTTTTGCTTACGGTCTACTGCTTCTACTTCACCGGTAATCATGTGCTTTTCCTCATTCTCCCGTATGGATGCTCCAATACCACTGTCGCATCTTCCGATAACTTCGGATACCGAGTTCTTTCTTCGTATTTTCTGCGGTTCTGCGGCTGATTCCTTCATCTTTCATCCGCATATAGATTTCTCTTGCTCTCATATCGCCATCAGAAAGCAACTTTTTTATCAGATATGCTGCCTTTTCTGTTTTTGACTCAAATTCCGGCACTTTCGGTTGTTCCGATGAAACGAATGTGCTCTTGCACTCCAACCATTGAAAACCCATCTCCGCTGTTATAGAAAACCGAATTTCTCCATCAGACGGAGCCAAACTGTTTTTTATCTGCCGAACAATACGAATATCTGTATCTTTCTGGTCACGCTCCACCTGCAAAACACTTCGCGCAGCAGCAACCACATCTATGCTGCCAAGGCTTCGGTACAAACCTTTCGTTCCCTCTTTCTTATTGAGATGACCAATCAGCACAATGGCACAATCATATACTGAAGCCCACATTCCGAGACGCTGCATCAGTTTTCTGGCTCTCCCTGCAATCTGGAGGTCAGAATCACTTCCTAAATACGCCTGAATCGGGTCTATAACTACAAGCCGTGGGCGAAATTCAATGATTGCCTGACGGATACGCTCATCATCCAGTGTTAGACCACTGTATGTTTCTTCATTGATAAAAGCTACTTTTCTACAATCTGCGCCACATCTTTCCAGTCTGGGTTTAATGGTATCTGATACTCCATCTTCCGAACACTGGTAGATAACCCTCTGCGGCGTCCCAACAGGCTTTCCATCCGGTGTTTTCCCACCCTTAGAAAGTTCCGCAATCAGATTCATCATCATGGTTGACTTTCCATCGCCGGGATCGCCTTGTAGCAATGTTATCTTTCCCACTGCAATGAATGGATACCACAACCAGTGAACAGAAGTTGCCTGCACATCACTATATAATGTAAGAATTCTTTTTTCTACCTTGTCCGCCATCGTCTTTCCTTCCTATTTGCAGTCTTTTCCTACCTCTATTATAAAGCATTCGTTGCGTTTTGACTGCTACCCATCAGGTAGCATGAGTTGCCTTTTGCTACCCAGTAGGTAGCAAAACAGCCTAAGACCACAGAGCAGCTAGCAGTGTGTCCCTTTGCGGTCTTAGAACCTTTGATATAGAGTTGCTCTGCCTACCATCATGCGAGATAATTGTACTGCCTTATGCGGGGAATCATAAGGAGAAAAGCACATGGCTACTGATTATAAAGCTTTGGGCAAGCGCATTTCAAATGCCCGAAAACAAGCTGGTATCACGCAAGAGGCCCTTGGAGAGCAGCTTAACATGACACGAAAACATATTAGCGTAATCGAATCCGCTATCAAACGCCCAAGTCTTGATGCACTGGTTGATATTGCCAATGCTCTTGACGTATCGACTGATGATTTGCTGGTAGATAGTTTGATGCACTCGACTTCAACCTCAAATTCCGAAATTCACCGTCTTCTCTTGGACTGCAATGAAATCGAACAGGAAATTCTCACTCGGATGGTAAGAGAGATGAAAGCCATACTGTACGGTTTGGGAATCTGATTTTGTAGCCCGCTGATCATATAACAAAAAAGCCCGCATAAGACACAGCTGCACTTCGGATTACACCGGGGTGCTGTCTGTGGCTTATGCGGTCAAAGTCATTCCTACGGAATGAAATGCCCGCCTGATCGAGAAGATTTACGAATCCTCTCAACCAGACGGGCATTCTTTTTGCTCACCTTGCTGTTTCTATGCAGTTATGCGCCATACTTTTCCAATGCTCTCCGAATCACATCCTCACAGTTAAACTCAACTTTCATCGTCTGATCGTCATACAGATAAACCATGCTGACAAAAGCATCTACACATTCCTTGGTCAGACCGCCTATGTATGTTTTTTGACTTGCCTGCTTTGTCAGGTTGCGGATTTCTTCATCCAGTTCATCGGCACACTCCTGTTCTTCCTTTTCTGTCCGTATGCTATCCTGCAATGCAGCCAGTTTTTCCGAAAGGGTCTTTTTCTTTTCTATGTACACATCTCGCCGTAGCACACCGTCTGCATACGATTCATATAGTTTGATTTGCTCTACCCGAATGGCTTCTGCTTGCTTTTCCAAGTCCTCAATGTCCACGCAGCGCACCGTGATAGACTGCTTTTCCTGCATTCCCTGATTTACCACATCCAGCGCATAGAATACTGTTTTTATCGCACGAGCCACTTTTGCATTCACCGAATATTCTCTGTAATAGCCGCCGTAGCATTTAGAGAACTTTCCGGCTGACCGTTTATAGCCGCAATAGAAAACCATTTCCCCATATTGCCTTTCGTGGCGAAGCTGCCGATTACAGTTTCCGCAGCAGATTTTTCCTTTTAACGCAAAATCATCATCCACCTTATATTGAATTGGAGTTACGTTACGGATTGCTTTCTGTGCCTGGTAGTATTCATCTTTTGTCACGATGGCCTCATGAGCGTTTTCTGCGATGATCCACTTATCCTCCGGGAGCGTCCGAACAGAGGTAGTATTCACATCAATTTTCTTTCTTCTCCCCATAACCAACGCACCAGTGTATTCATACCGTCTAAGGATTCTCCACACGATTGCCGCGTTCCATAACATTTCACTGTCCGGGGCAATAATAGGATTGCTGCCCATCAGCAGATTCTTTCGTTTCGCATACAATCCCGGCGTAGGAAGATTTAATTCGTTCATGCCGTAGGCGATCTGCGTTGTATTGCGGCCGGACAATGCTAATTCAAATACTTTTTTCACGCAGGGTGCTGCCTCCGGGTCAATCTCCCACCGCTGCCCACCTTTCTTGTTCCACACATATCCAAAAGGGACATTCGTGCAGGTGGCTTTCCCGTTCTTCCAGTTCGTTTCCAGAGCAGCCCGAATCTTTTTCGCAATATCCCGGCTATACATATTATTCACCAGATTGCTGACCGCCACTTCGATTCCCGGTGTTCCGTTGTTCAGTTTCATGCTGTCAAAGGAATTATTCACAGCAATAAACCGAACTCCCATCAACGGAAAAATCTGTTCAATGTAATCGCCAACACCGATATAGTCACGACCAAGGCGGGATAAATCCTTTACCATGATGACTTTTATATCGCCCTGCTTCAAATCCACGATCATTTTCTGAAAAGCCGGACGATTAAAATTTGTTCCAGTATAGCCATCATCTACATATTCTACAATCTCGCCAAACAAATCTTCCTGCTTCCCAATGTAATCGTGGAGCAGCATCCGTTGGTTCTCAATGCTGTTACTTTCATCCTTGCTGCCTTTTTTCAAATCTCCGTCTGCCAATGATAAGCGGAGATAGATTGCAATTTTATCATTCATTCTGAACCTCCGACATGATTGCAAGCACTTCCTGATAGGGGTCGCCACACTTAAATTCGACCTCCACAGAATTGTCCATTCCTACATAGATTCTCTTGATAAGTTCATGCACCAGTTCTTCATCAAATTCATTTTGATTCAGAATCCCGCGCATCCGCTCCATCTGCGCATCGCAGATTTTGATTCTTTTTTCCAGTTCCAATGCACGTTGACGCTGCTTTTGCAGTTCATGTTCCAACCGCTGCTTTTCTGCTATGTAGTGTTCCTTTAGCTGACTGTATTCATCTTCGTCCAGAATTTCAGCTTTATAGTCCTCATATAAGCGCAACCGCCGTTCTTCAGCTTCCTGAATCCGAAACAGGATAGAGTTTTCTTTCATTTTGATGGAACGAGCCGAATCCAGATTGCTGCTGCGCATCATGTCTTTTACCAGCTTTTCTTCTTCACACATGGTAGACACCAGATGATGAATCTGATCCATCGCCACCATCATCAGCATTTTCTCCGGCACCGCATGATAGGCGCAGGGAGTCGTGTTCTTCTTTCTTTTGCAAATGAACACTCCATAGTGCGTTTCTTTCACCGTACCATGCACTCTCCGTTCAAACGTCATGTTGCGTCTGCAACAGCCACAGTAAACCATTCCTGAGAGATGGTTATAACACTTTTCTCTGGTTGCCTTGGAACGAGCCATCGCCATTTCCCGTTTTTCCTTATTCTGTTCCCGCCGTGCCTGCACTTTTTCAAAATCCGATTTCAGAATGATTGCTTCATGCGCGTTTTCAACAATATGCCATTCCTTCTTTTCCACTGGATGGAGGCCAATCCCTTTGTATGATGCAGTTTGCGTTTTTCCAGATACCAGTTCTCCAATATAGGCACTGCTGTTTAAAATACGAAGAACCGTACTGGGGTGCCATTTATTATAGGTAGGGTCATCTCCCTCATGTAATTTGCGATTCAGCCGTTCGTTCGGCCTTGCTACTTCTAAAAATTCCAACCTGCGGGCAATTTCGTTTGTACTCACTCCTGCAAGATACCATTGATAGATCAGTTTGACCCACTTCGCATCCTCAGTCGCTTCAAGCTTATTTCCCTGTTGGTTCAACTGATAGCCATACGGTGTACACCACGATGTAGGGATTCCCTTCTCGCGGCGCATCTGGTAACTAAGGCTGATTTTCTTTGAAATGTCCTTCGCGTACAAGCTGTTTACCATGTTCTTGATGGGAACCGCAAGACTATCCACATCCGACTGCCGGATGTTGTCAAAATCATCGTTGATGGCGATAAAACGAACATGGAGCATCGGGAAAATAGTTTCCAGATAGCTTCCCGTTTCGATATAGTCACGACCAAATCGAGATAAGTCCTTCACTACGATGCACTGAATTTTGCCTGTCCGTATATCCTGCATCATACGCTCAAATTCTGGTCGGTCAAAACGTGTTCCCGTAAAACCATTGTCTGCATAGGTATCGGTCAGCGTCAGTTCCGGGTTTTCCCTGATATAATTATGAATTTGCAAAATCTGTGTGTGCAGGGAATCTTCTGTTTCATGCCCGCCGTTCTCAACCGACAGCCGCGCATACGCTGCCGTGCGCAGAAGTTCTTTTTCGTTTTGCTGTACGGCCTCCTGCACAGCAGCCTGCGGCATCATATTCTTTCTACTCTTTCTTGCCATTACAATCTTCCTCTCCGTTGTTCAGCCATTCTTCCGGGAAGAATCTCTTCCACTCACTTTCTTGTAGGATCACTTCTACCTGTTCAAAATCTACGATCCATACATGGTCAAGCCATTCTTTAAGATGTGTGCGCTCCAATTTTTCAGGAATTGAAATCGCTCGGAACTTCATCAACCAGGGATTTCCATGGCTAAATGCTTTTTCTATGTCATTAACAGCCAGCATTACTTTTTTAAAAGCCGCTTCCTGCTTCTGGACCGCCACCTGATACTGATGTTCATACTCCTCTACCTGTTCTAGTAAAATTGATCCCTGCTCGTATTGCCGATAAACTGCTGTTCGTTCATCGTCCTTGGCCATCAAGTGCGCAACGATCTCATTTGCTCTTTTTCTGTACTGCAACAGTCCAGCATCCATGCACTGCTTGACTTTCTCAGGATTCAAGTCCAGCACCCTATCAATATGCGCAGCTTGCATTTTTTCTTTTTCCAAAGCTGAAAGAATCTCTCGAAAGATTTTCTCGCTTTCGATGAAAGGGGCTTTTCCAGAGAAGCATCTATACCCCTTGTCAAACGAATAGATTTGCTGGCTTTCATCTTCTGATGTTCTGCACAGCAGACCTTTTCCACTTTCCTTGTCATAGATTTTTTTGAAGAGCAGATTTGGTTTTTTTCGAGCCTTTTTTCTCGAAGGCAACCTCGTAGATTCCAACTTTTTCTGAGCTTTCTGAAATTCCGTCTTTGAAACAATCGCCGGAACCTCCAATTCTCGCTTTGCCTTTGCCAGTGTCAGCGTACACTTTCCGATATAGAGTGGATTTTTCAAAATCGAGCGAATTGTTGAATCCTGCCACTTATTTTTTGTTCTTGATCTTTTTTTCTTTGCCATCTGGACTTGCGGTGTTTGAACGCCCTGTACATCCAATGCTCTTGCGATTTCCGGGATTTTCATATCTTCCAGATACATCTGAAAAATCAGCTTTACAACCTGTGCGCTTTCAGGATTAAGAACAAGGCTTCTGCGATCTTCCGACAGCGCATAACCATATTTAGCCTGTCGATGGGTCAATGTACCTTCTTCAAAGTGATTCTGGCGATTGGTAATAAATTCCGAACGAATCTTATCAATGGTCTTTCCATTGAAATACTCTGCAACCTCTTCGGCAGTTTTGTCTATGCTGCAAAAGTCATCTTCCACAACTGCAAATTGGATACCAAGCGGATAGAACGTCCTCTGCAGTGCTTCAATGGCAAACGGAAGGGTTCTTCCACAGCGGAAGATAGAATCCACAACAACTGCATCAAATTTCCGAGCCATCCCATCCTGTACCAATTTGTCAAAGCCCTCCGTGGCTTCTGCTGTTCTCCTGCGGTCACTGTATTTTTCGGATACGCTGCACCCGCACTTTTTTAGATACCGTGCAATGCGCTCATTCTGTTCCGCAATCGTATTGGATGGATTTTCTTCTCCGATCCTGCTGGAAATCGACCTTGTATAACTGACCCATTTCATTCCTCTGCCACCTCATTTCCATGATGTGCTTGATATTCCATAAATTTTTCTGTGATACTGTGCAGTTCATCCTCGAAGCAGAAATGAATTTCAATCTCTGTTTTGCTATGAACATCTATGTGGTCGATCAGTTCCACCACGACCCTGCGTTCGAGCGTTTTGATATGTTCGTACTGCTTAAATTCTTCCAACCAAGTAGGAAGCAGTGTGTCGTGCTTTAATGCCTCCTGCTTCTTTTCGCGGATTTCCTGAATCTTATCCTGTGCCTCTTTTATCTTCTGCGCAAAACGAGTATTCATTTCTCCGTACTCTTCCCGACTGACAACATCATCGCATAAGTCCTGATACAGACGGATTTTTAAATTACTGTACCGTTCTAATTCAGCTTCCAGTGCAGTGATCTGGCTGTCCAGAATCTTTATGCCAATCTGTTCGCCGCTTGCCAACTCTGCATTGGAGAGTACCTTTTCCGCTTCTACAAGAAGTGTCACTTGATGCCGGATCGCAGCCAGAACACTTTCCGTCAACTTCTCACTGTTTATCATGTGCGGTGTGCAGCCGCCGCCATTCTTATAGGTAGAGCAGTGATAGTATTGATACTTCTTCCCGTTTTTCGTCACCGTGCGGCGAATCATATTCTGCCCGCAGTCTGCACAGCGCAGAAAACCTGATAATGGATAAACTGTTGTCTGCGATGGTGCGGTACGAGTGTCCAGTTCCAACAACTGTTGTACTTGCTGGAACTCGCCTTTGCTGATAATGGCATCATGCGCATCTTCCACCCGAATCCAGTTTTCACTTCCAACATCATGGCTCTTTTTTACTTTGTAATTGATTTTCCTGCGTTTACCCTGAATCAATGTTCCCGTATAGGATTCATTTTTCAAAATACGATTGACGGAAACCACTGTCCACTTCTGATTCAGCCCAGCCTGAAAACCGCAGGTATAGTTGAATCCATTGGCTCTCTTATACTCGTTTGGCGGCAGGACACCCAGTTCGTTCAAGTGACTGGCAATGCGCTGTGAACTCATTCCGTTCAATTTCTGCTTGAATATTTCCTGCACAATGCCCGCAGCGTATTCATCTATAATCAGATGATTCTTGTCTTTCGGGTCTTTCTGATACCCGTATCCTGCAAAGCTGCCAATGAACTGACCTTCTTTCCGTTTCACATCCAAGTGACTTCTGACACGCATCGAAATGTCACGGCAATAGGTATCGTTGATAAGATTGTTGAACGGAATCAGGATACGTCCCTTATCATCGTTTTCTTCCGCACTGTCATAATGATCGTTGATGGCGATGAACCGGACTCCCATAAATGGAAAGATTCTTTCCAGATAACGTCCTGTTTCAATGTAGTTTCTGCCGAATCGTGATAAGTCCTTGACGATAATACAGTTGATTTTCCGATTCTCAATGTCCTGTATCATCCGTTTGAAATCCGGGCGTTCAAAATTCGTACCACTGTATCCATCGTCTACATACTCATCGACCTTATGCAGTTCCGGGTGCTTTCCCAGATAATCATTCAGTAAAGCTCTTTGATTTTTGATGCTGTTGCTTTCCTGCTGATCGCCGTCCGAACGTGACAATCGAAGATACACAGCACAGCGATATTGTCCATTTTCCTGAAAAAACATAAAAAGCCGATAACCTCCTTAATCTATTTGTCGTTCTGACAATAAACCAAGAAAATTATCGGCTTTAGTTAGCATATTCTGTTTTGACCCAAAGCCATTATCTCATATTTCGCGGTCCATGTCAACGCTTTAATGTGCTAAAGTGTAAATTTTCTTCTGCTTTCTTCTTTTTTATCTCCGATGCGTCCGTGCGCATTTTTTCAGTGTGTCCTCTAATCGGTTCTCTCCCGCAAAGCTGATCTTCACTACCATGCCCTTGTCGAGATAGCAATAAGGGTTCTTGATCTGCGAAATGAAATCGACCATCCGCTCCCGCTGCGACAAGTCTTTTCTAATTTCCACTTCGTTGATGTCTACCAGTTCCTTGCGGTTCACATTACGGAGATCGGTCTGTGCCATCTGGCGCAGGCTTTCCATGGTGTGATAGGTTCGTGCAGTTGTTTCGGTCATTCACTCATTCCTTTCTGTTTTTGGGGTGGTGTGTCAGCCTCTTTCACTTATAGAATTGGAGAAAGGCCATTTCGCAAGGTATTTCAAAAATTTTTTGTCTTTTTTCAAAAACACCTTGCGAAACACGCTCTGCCCGATTCTAAAGATAGAAGAACCCGAAAAATGCGTAAGGCAACGGCTTCACCGTAAGTAGGGCAAGATTCGCCTGGAGTAACTCAAAATTCACTTTCGTGATTTTTCGTTACCGGCAATCTTGATGGGGATTCCGCTTCCCCATTCCCTCGGTACGCACAAAATCTCTGATTTTGGCTATTTGGCTTCCACTAAAGTGGTCGCAGCCGACCGCCTACGACTTGTCGGGATTTGCTTCGCAAATAAATTTGAAGGGAGTTTCTATCTATGGGCAGAAGAAAAAAGTGCGAGCAGATAAAAAGAACAAATAACGTAATGGTACGTTTTACGGATGCCGAGTACGCTTCTATTTCCATTTCTGCTGAACAGGCAGGCTATCCGGTTGCCGTTTATGTCAGGAAGAGTGCGCTGGACGAACGCATCGAAGTCCACTACAACATCACTGCAGAACTTCCCGAACTTCAAAAACTGATTGCTGAGTATTCTGCCATCGGCAACAACCTAAATCAGATTGCCCAATACTTCCACTCTGGCGGTTTCTATTCCAAGTCAATGCAGGACGAGATCAACCGCCATCTCACTGCATTATGGCAGCTTCGGCAGGAAGCAATCAAATTAGGGGGAACCTATCATGGCCGTGTTAAAACACATCGCAATAAAAAACGCTGATTACAGTGCGGCAGTCTGCTATTTGAAATATCAGCATGATGAACGACACTTAAAACCGCTCCTTGATGAAAACGGGAGCATGATGCTCCGCAGCGAATTTCACATGAATGGAGTAAACTGCAATCCCGACACCTTTGACCTTGAGTGCGAAATGCTCAATGACCAGTATCGAAAAAACTACCGATACGACGAAGTCAAGTCCCATCACTATATCATCAGTTTTGATCCGCGCGATAAAGACGAACACAATCTTACTGGCGAGAAAGCACAAACCCTGGGACTTGAATTTGTGAAGAATCATCTTCCCGGACATCAAGCATTGGTCTGTACTCACACGGATGGACATAATGGCAGTGGCAACATCCATGTTCATATCATAATCAACAGCTTACGGAAACTGGACATAGAGCCACAGTCATACACCACACGCAGCATTGACTGCAAAGCAGGATACAAACATCACCTGACAAAAGATTATCTAAAATACTTACAGCAAGAACTTATGAATCTATGCCAGCGTGAAAATCTGTATCAGGTCGATCTTCTCTCTCCGGCTCAACGTAAAATCACTGAAGCTGAATACTGGTTGCAAAAGCGAGGGCAGAAAGAGCTGGAAGATATAAACGAACAGATCATTGCTGATGGCATGAATCCAATGGAAACAACATTTCAGACTCGTAAGCAGTTTGTTCGGAATGCCGTTTCAGAGATTTCTTCCTCCGCAATTTCGTTTGAAGATTTTCAAAGCCAGTTATTTGAAAAGTATAAGATTCATGTGAAAGAAAATCGGGGAAGGTATAGCTATCTGCATCCAGAGCGAGAGAAGTACATTTCTGGTCGCTCTTTAGGCACAAATTTTGATAAAGATTATTTGCTCAATCTTTTTGAAGCCAATACACTTGCTACTGAGCAAGAAGAAAAGCAACGACAGACCATGCCCGATTACCATGCAGACCCGATTGCCATTCTCTTCATTCGCTCTGATCTGCGTCTTGTTGTGGACTTGCAGAACTGTATTAAGGCTCAACAGAGCAGAGCTTATGCTCAAAAAGTCAAAATTTCCAATCTTCAGCAGATGGCAAAGACCGTAGCTTACATTCAGGAAAACGGATTCGATACCAGAGAAAATTTACAGACAACCTACGATAGCATCACATTACAGATGCACGATGCACGGCAAAAGACAAAGGACACCGAAACACAAATCAAATCTGTGAATGAGCAAATCCACTATCTGGGTCAGTATCTTTCCACAAAATCCACCTACAATGAATTTTTGAAAGCTCGCTTCAAAGGAAAATTTCGCAAGGATCACGCTGATGAAATTGAGAAGCACGAAAAAGCCGCCCAGATTCTGAAAGCACAAAATCCAGACGGCTCACTTCCGAAGATGAAAGATTTGAAGCTTGAAAAAGAACGATTACTTGCCTTGAAAGCGGCTCAATACGACACCTACACCTATTATAAAGATTATCAAAAAGAATTGCGAACAGCCTGCGCCAATGTTGACAACATCTTGGGGCAGCACCACATTCGAGATCACACTCAGCGAACAGAACAGACCCTTTAAGCAAAAAAGAGCCACCATACGCTACCCTTTTGTTGGGTAAGCCTATGGTGGCTCTTGCACTATTTTCAGTCTTTAAGCGTCCCTGTATTTCAAGAAACCATTTTGTAATTCCACAAAGCGATCCTGAAATATTTCTTCCAACGCCTGTTTGCAGGGAACCCTCTGCATCCGGGCAACAACAGATCACTTCCTGTTCCGTTCCATATCAGCCGACTGCTCTTGGCTACTCTTTTGCTTTTCCCGTGCCATCTGCCTGATTCGCAATTTATCAAGAACGGATTCCCGTCCGTTGATTATGCGGGGCTTAGGGAGATTGTTGGCACAGCCATCAATCATATTGTAATTCTGTTCCGTAGTGGATTCTACAGCCCGAACATATTCCCCGTTCTCATAGAACTTCTGATAATGTTCCATCTGGTGTAGTGAAAACTTCTGGTTCACCGGCTTTTCTATCAGCGGTGGATTCAGATAATCCAGAATCTTTTTTCTGGCATCCTCATCCAACCCTTTTCGGATTTCAGTGGAAACCAGTTTTCCAGAAGCATCTACAATCACGTTCGGTGCTTTTTCCTTATAGACTTCATGCTGCATCAGAAAAAAGTGCTGGCTTTCTACTACGCATTCTTCGGTTGCCATCCACGTTCCAGCACATCCATCTATAAAAAGATTTTTCGTGTCAAGTGTAACCAGAATGCCAGAACTACTACTGCGGATAAAGCCAGCAACCACAACAAGGGAGTCCTTATCCACAAAATACGCCGTGATTTCTCCCTGTTGGTTTATGACAATCACATCACCGACACCAAATGGACGGCCACGGAAATTCTTCGGTCGATGCTCTTCCAACCGTTTCCGAATCATCTCTGGTGTGTCCGATGTAAACAACTTGGTAAAATACGCCTGCTGATAATTTTGTACGATCACCTGAAAATGATGTTCCGTCAAATACTGATATGAACGTGACCGATACGCAGCAAGTTCTGCACTTTCTTTCAGCTGATAGACCGCATACTGATTGATATTCATTTTGCCACCACATCCTGAAGATACGGTTTAAGGTCAAGTCTGGAAAATTCCATGTCCGAAATAGAGCGCATCTTTTTCATGGTCGATGCTACCAGCGAAAAAACTTCAACATCGTCCTCGACAAACGGAACAACTTCCTCGATATATCTCATGGTTTCCGTCCGTGTCGGCTGCTCAAACATTGCCATAACCATCATCTCATCTGCATTAAACTTCACCTTGCTCACAGTTCCATTTCTCCTTTCTTCTTTGCCTTCTTCGGTTTTTCCTGTTCCTGATTGGACTGCTGTTCCTGCGCCTTTTTGCGGTTCTTCAACGCTTCACGAACAGACTGCCGGGTGCTGGGGCGTTCCTCTAACTCCTTGCTTGCCTGCCGCTTTTCCAAAAGCGTTTTCATATCCGAAATTGCTTTCTGCACCAGCGGACTTTCCCGGTAATGCTGGATATGGTTGACGATTTCTGCCTGCACTTCTCCACCTACCATCAGGTCAAACATTCCCGAATAGATGCTTCCATCCTCAAGGGAAAAGCCAATGCTTTTGATTCCGTTCATCCGCTCTGCCGGAATCTTATCGTAGACTTCCAATGCCTGCTCCAAGGTCAGATTGTCATGGAACTCACCCATCACTGGGAACTCTGCACACTCTGCCACATAAAAGCTGATGCTTGCTTCTGGCGCAGGCTTCTCTGCCGCCAGCTTTTCTTTCATCGCTTCTGCCCGCTGTGTTTCTGCACGGTAGGACTGTTCCTGAAGATATTCAGCGCTAATCACACCGCACTCAGAAACGCTGTGTCCGTGTTCTGCCAGAACTTCTTCCATCACTTCCTGCACGGGTCTGTACTCGTCTGTTTCAACAATGCCACCGTCCATTACTGTGAAGTCCTTACTATATAAGGTATAGTCGTAGCCGTCCTCGCTGGTCTGGATGTGAAAATAGCCATCGTTGATCTCATAGGCTACCGCCACATCCTGCACTTTCAATGCTTCTGCCACCAATGCAACAACATGATTCTGGATGTACGGATTATCCCAGCCCGGAACTTTCTTGTAGTCCTCCACAATCGTGTCGATACCGTTCTTGCACTGCACAATGTCCAGACTGCCCGGAAGTGGCTCAGGCGTTTTCTCTACGCCAAGGGCTTTTAGATGAAAATTCGGAACCTGTTGATAGCAGGACATTGCATCATCGAGATCCCCGAACTTCTCAATTTGCATCGGATTGGTCTGCAAATCTGTCACAACATAGAACTGCTGCACAAAAGGCTTTTCCGGCTCCCTCTGCTGTTCAGCCTCAAGTTCTTTGCGGTACATATCCACAAATCCGTTCAGCACAGCCGGGTGACTGCGCACGATCCAGTCAGGACGAATGTTGTTACCGCGTTCTCCTTTACAGGTGGTCTCTGCCCATTCCTTATTGCTGTGCGAATACCGTCCGTCGTGATTGTTATAATTCAGCGTATACGCCAGAATATAGCCCATACGCTCCATGCCGAACTGTTCAACGACGGATTTCGTAGCATCGTCTGCAAGGTGCATTCCATCGAAATTGCCTGCAATCGCTTCTTCAATGGCATTTCTGCAATCTTCATTGAGCTGTCTGGAAATGCGGTACAAATCCACCTCGCCATTCTCTGCTGCATAGGCAAAAGATTCGTAATAAACCGGAACATCCGAATTATCCGTGCGGCTTTCCTCTGCCACAGGCACAGCCTGTTCTTCTTTTTGTGAAGTCGGATTCTTTTCTGCAAAATACTCCTTTACGGCATCCTGAAAGTCCTCATCAAAGCCGTTCCACAAATCTTCTGCCACCAGTTTTCCCTGCTCATTGACCGCAACGCAGGCAGCTTCATCCCCGTATTCCTCATGCTCCAGCAGGAAGAACTTCTCGCCACCGACCTCCGTTTCATCAATCGCATACCATGTACCAACATGACCCTCAACTGCAATCTGGTCGGAGTCACCGTGTATTAAGCCATCCTTTTTATGCTCTTGTTCTTCCATAAACTCCCGTACAGTCAGCAATCCACCCGTGAAGTTCAGCCCTTCCTCGCCCAGTTCCAGACGACCGCCTGCGCCAAGGTCAAGTTCTTCTGCCATCAGAACAGATGCCGCATGGTTTACGATCACTGTTTTCTCCACCAGAATCGGCTGCCCCGGATCATAGTCCGACCCGCGCAGGTCATAGCGGTACAATCCATCCGGCACATCCTCATCCCGCAGTCTGCTGTTGCTGAAAAGACCGGGCTTATCAAAGATTTCAATTTCCTGCAACTGTTTATCCAGAATCGTTTCTTTCTTCAAATCCATCTTTCTTTCCTTGAAAAAATCCGGCAACTCTGCAAAGCCGATGCTGTCCACATAGCAGGCTTTGATCGACTTGCCATCGTTCAGCACCACAACATCACTGACGGAAAGCGAATGCCCGGTAAAATCCGTTGGACGCTGGATATTGAAGCGTTCGTAAATGGCTTCAAGTGTATCTTTTTCCGTAAGAGGCTCGGTATAGACCAGCTCATAGTCTGCACGGTTCACTTCCATCCCATGCCGTTTTACAAAGTCCAGATTCATAAAGCGATAGTCGTGTTCCGGGTCACGGGCAGTGATCTGGTAGATGCCAAACTGCTTTTCACTGCCGGAAAGCAGCTTCTGCTCCTTGACCAACGCATCCAGCCGGGTTATCAGCTCTGCCGCCTTTTCTGCGGACTCTCCCTCTGATTCCTCCACTGCAACTTGCAGCCATTCCCGGATCGGCTGAATATCCCCAGCCTGAATCTGTTCTTTCAGTGCTTCAACTGCCTGTTCCCGATCCTCCACGCTATCTTTATAGTGGTAGAAATCGAAGTCAAAGGCGAAATTATCAAGGTCTGCCGCCAGCTTTTCAACGGGTGTTTTTTCGCTGTTTTCCATTGCTTTCTGCTTGTCCTTTTCCAAATCTTCCTGGGCAATCTGGAAATAGTCACTTCCCCGCTCGATTTCTTCACGCCCTGTGACAAGAACCGGCCATGGGCTAACGCGGATAAGATAAATCTGCTTGCCCTCATCAAACAGACGCAGAGCCTGCTCCCGGCTTATCACCGTCAGTGCAGCGTCCGGGCGGGCATACTCATCTTCCAGATACTCTTCGTTCTTTTCCAGCAAAATTGCACTCCATGCGTCAGCCTTGATTCCGAAAATGCCATCATGCTGTTCGATCTCTTCCTGACTGGCGAAATCTCCTGCCGTGCCATCCTGAAACAGCGGGTAAATCCGTTCGCCCAGCCGATGCCACTCCCGTGCGCCTTCCTTTGTCAGCGGCAGAACATCATCTTTCAGATACCCATATTCGTGCATTTCCGAAAGACCGATCATGCCATCCGGCAGACTTTCGATCTTCTCCTCTGCTTCCCACATCAGGCGATTGATTTCTTCCGTGTTTTCAGCCGCAACCGCAGCCGCCAGATGGTTGGCAAGTTCTTCCGTTGCCGCCCGGTCATCCAGCTTGTAAGCAAAGTTTACAATGAGATTTCGCTGGCTGTTGTCAAAAACGGTTTCGTCCCGTTCCTTGTCCGCAATCAACTTTTCAGCATATTCCATCGCCGTCATGCGCTCCACACTCCTTTCTACCACCGCCGTTTCCAGTTTTTCAAGAAAATCAGCAGCGGTCAATCGAATCGTATCCATCGAATCTTTCAATTCTTTCAGTTCCTTGCCGCTTGCCCAGCTTGCTACATACGGGAACGAGTAGTCCGAAGTATCAATGCCAAGTGCCGAGCAAACCGTAAATGCAATGCTTTCCGCTTCTGTTTCTTTGGTAAGCTGGTCTTTTTCCTCGCCGCGCTGTTTCATCTGGTCGCTGTCATGCAGCATGGCATGAGCAACCTCATGGATCATCGTCTTGATGGTCTGGCTCTCACCCATATCGGCACGAACACAGATTTCTTTGTCCATGTGGCTGTAATAACCTTTTGCGTTGCCCTCGATCTCTCCAAAACGAATTGGCACAGGAGATACCTGTTCGATTGCCTCTTTCAGCAGGGTATAATCCTTGACACGGGCAGTCAGTTCATTCACTTCCAGCGTAGCCAGCGGTTCTCCGTCTGTCTGGGCATAATCGAAAACCGTTGTTACCCGGAACCGCGGAATCACCCTCTCCACCACTTCGATTTCCGGCTCCCCGCTCTCATTCAGCACCGTAAGCCCGGTGTCCTTGTCGATTTTCTCCCTCTCTTCCCGTTCCTTTACCGGGGCAGGCGCGATGATCTGGATGCCCTTTTCACCCTTTTTCACATAGCGGTTAAACTTATTTTTCCAGGCATTGTACCCAGCCACCAACGTAGCATCTGGACGCTGCATTGCGATCAGCAGCGTATTATTGAAGCTGTAATTGTGGAATTTCGACATTGTAAGCAGGTACTTCGTATACATTTCCGAAGTAAAAATGTCCTTTACGCCCTGTTCCAACCGTTCCGTGATTTCTTTGAGCTGGTCTGCCCGCTTATCTGCCATTCATGCCCTCCTTTTCGATTTTTTTGACCCATCTAGTTTTCATCTGATACGG
This sequence comes from Faecalibacterium sp. 3, assembly GCF_048323735.1. NCBI lineage: Bacteria > Bacillati > Bacillota > Clostridia > Eubacteriales > Oscillospiraceae > Faecalibacterium > Faecalibacterium sp. 3. Next base: position 1,739,209 of record NZ_JBLWFN010000001.1, on the reverse strand, counting down.
ATACTGGTTCGCCATCTTCGGCTTTCTCTCGCCGTTCCATTCCAATCCTCCAGCACGGCCCTCACAAACATATCCGGCAGCTTTGAGCGATACGCCGCTTTCGGTGTCCAGAATATAAGTGACAACCTTTGTATAGCCCATTGCCCTTGCCGCCCGGTATGCGGCAGCATAGAGGATACTGCAAGCATTCGGTGTACCATCCGTACAAAGGCGGTTGATTTCCAGCGTATAGCCATCATCCAGCCGCCGCGCAACAGGTCTGCCGCATATTGCCACACCCACCAGTGAACCACTGTCTGAAACTCCGACGGAAAACTTGTGTCCTCTTGTCGGCTTATGATGGCGGTGATACTGCTGCACAAATGCGTTTGCAGTTTTCAGATTGATCGGTGTTAATGTCAGCAAATGCTCTCCTTTACAAAATCTGCCCCATCAGATTCCCTTTCGGAGATCTGACGGGGCATTCTCAGTTATAGTTCCATATCGTGACTTTTCTTTTTCTGCGGTTTCGGCTCTGCCATGCGTTCTGCCTGCTTTTCGTGAAGCTGTGCAAGGATCGACGGACGTTTTACGCTGTCTGCACTCCGCTCAATCTCACGTTTCGGCGCAGGAAGTTCGCTATCCGTTACTTCCTCATCCATGCCAAGAGCCGCATCATCCCCCTTTTCGTCCATATCCAGCAGGGCATTCAATTCTGCAAGCCGTGCAGATTTTTCGTTTAATTCCGCCTCCTGCGGGAACGGACGCTGCACTTCTTCCTTTGCTTCTGCCAACTGCTGCTGTAAGGTTTCCAATCTGCGCTCCACCTGCGGCAGTGTCTTTTCGATAGATGCCAGCGCATTGAGAATACGCTGGATATTGCCAGCCGGATCACTGCCAAGTTCAATCGTATAACTGCTCTGCCGCTTGATGGTCAGCTTGAATGTCTGGGCGAACGCATCAAACCGGGAACTGATTGCAAACCCTCCCAAATCTGCGATTTGCCCCTCTGTCTTAGCGATCTTCATTGCGGCACAGGCTGCAAGAATTGCCGAGCCTGCTTCCTTGCGGTCGGTATAAACCCTGTCCTCCACCGTGATGGAGAACTTCTCCTTGTCCTGTTCCAGCAACGGCTTTGCCACTGCAAGGTCAGCTTTCAGACCTGCTATGCGCTCTTTCGCTGCCGTGATTTCTGCCGGATACCGCCGTGCAATATCCGATTCCAGGCTGTAAATCTGGCTGGTGTGGTTGGCCCGCATCAGCTTCAGCTTGCTGACCTGAATATCCAAATCCATCTTTTCCTTGATGTAGGGATTTCCCGTTGCCAATGCTTTGATTTCTGCATAGGTCAGCGCGGTATCGTCCACATCATCGCAGGCACGAACAGGAGATTTCGAGGTCATGATCTGCGAGATGAACTTCTGTTTATTTTCCAGAATTTGCCACATATACGAATCGAACGTATTCTCTGTGACGTAACGGAAAATCTTCACTTTCTGGTTGCGGTTTCCCTGACGAAGAATGCGTCCTTCCTGCTGTTCCAGATCAGAGGGCTTCCACGGGCAGTCCAGATGATGCAGGGCGATCAGTCTGTCCTGAATGTTTGTACCAGCACCAAGTTTCGGGGTCGAACCAAGCAGGATACGCACCTGACCGGAGCGCACCTTTGCAAACAGTTCTGCCTTTTTGGTTTCGGTATTTGCCTCATGGATAAAAGCAATCTCCTCACGGGGGATTCCCTTTGCCACCAGTTTTTCCCGGACATCATCGTACACATTGAATGTTCCGTCTGCTTTCGGGGTCGATAAGTCGCAGAAAATCAACTGGGTGGATTTGTCGGGCGTGGATTCTTCCCATACCTGATAGGCATTCTCCACGCAGAGGTTGACCTTACTTTCCGGCTCATCCGGCAGCAGGTCATTGATAAGCCGCTGATCCAAGGCCAGCTTTCTGCCGTCGTTCGTGATTTTGAGCATATTATCGGTTCTCGGATTGACATTTCCGTTCCGCACACGCTCTGCACGGTCGGCAAAGCTGCTCACCATTTCCTGCTGCGTTTCACTGGGTTTCAGCACCTCATTGATGTACTCTGCTTCTGGCACAGGCAGATTCAGCATATCTGCCGTCTGTACGTCTGCGGACTCCTTGAACAGTGAAATCAATTCAGGGAGATTGAAAAACCGGGCGAACCGCGTCTTTGCACGGTAGCCCGTTCCCTCTGGGGACAATTCGATTGCCGTTACGGTTTCGCCAAACGAAGCCGCCCAGCTATCGAAATGTCCAAGATGAAGTTTCTGCAAGGTGTCATACTGCAAGTAGCGCATAATGGTATACAGCTCTACCATGCTGTTCGATACAGGCGTACCTGTTGCAAAGGTCACACCCTTGCCGCCAGTGATTTCATCGAGATACTGACATTTTGCAAACATATCCGAGGACTTCTGTGCATCGGTCTGAGCAATACCAGCGATGTTCCGCATTTTTGTGTAGAGGAACATATTTTTATAAAAATGGCTCTCGTCCACAAACAGGCGGTCAACACCAAGCTGCTCAAATGTAACTACATCATCCTTGCGGCTCTGGTCGTTCAGCTTCTGAAGTTTTGCCTGCAAGGTTTTCTTTGTTTTCTCCATCTGCTTGACCGTGAAACTCTTGCCATCGTCCTCTGCCTTTGCTTCTGCAATCGCAAAGGTAATGTCCTGAATCTGCCGCTCGATCATGGATTTCTGCCGTTCCGGGGAAAGCGGAATCCGCTCAAACTGCGAATGCCCGATAATGATAGCATCATAATCGCCCGTGGCAATCCGGGAACAGAACTTCTTTCGGTTGGATGGCTCGAAATCCTTTTTCGTTGCCACCAGCACATTGGCATTCGGATACAGCCGCAGGAAGTCTGCACCCCACTGTTCCGTCAGATGGTTCGGCACAACATAAAGATTCTTCTGCGCCAGACCCAGACGGCGGCTTTCCATGCCGGCAGCGATCATCTGGAAGGTCTTGCCAGCACCCACACAATGCGCCAGCAGCGTATTATTGCCATACAGGATATGCGCCACTGCATTTTTCTGGTGCGGCATCAGGCTGATTTCCGGGGTCATGCCCACGAACTTGATGTGACTGCCATCGTATTCACGGGGACGAATCGCATTGAACCGCTCATTGTAGACCTTGCAAAGTTCCTCTCTGCGGTCTAAATCCTTGAAAATCCACTGCTTGAACGCATCCCGAATCGCTTCCTGTGCCTGCTGCGCCAGCATGGTTTCTTTTTTGTTCAGCACTCTCCTTTCTTTTCCATCTTCATAGATGGTATCGTAAATTTTGGTATCCCGGAGATTCAGCGCATCTTCCAGCAGTCGATAGCCGTTGACCCGCATTGTGCCATAGGTGTTCGTCACACGGGGATTACTCCGGTCAAGTGACTTTCCGCTGATGTTCCATGCGCCGCTGATTTCCGAATAGGTAGCCTTGATGGAACTTCCGATATAGTAACTCGGCGTTTTGAATACCTGCTCCATGAAGTCCGTAATGTACTCTGCCTTGATCCAGTTTGCACCCAGCCGCACTTCAATCTCCGAAGCATTCAAATCTTTCGGCTGTACCCGCTTGAGATACTCGACATTGACCTGATACTCCAGGTGGTTTGCGGCAAAGGTTTCTGCCGTTGCCAGCTTTTCCCGGACGTTGCCGGACAGATATTCGTCCGCCGTCACCCACGCCTGTGTGACAGGATTGCGGAAGATAACGCCCGCCAGTTCTTCGGTCACTTCCTGCTCTGTCTTTCCGCAAAGTTCAGCCATAAACGGCACATCGACCTTTGCTTTTTCTCCGATGGAGAGTGCCAGGGCTTCACTCGGCGTATCCACAGAGGTCACAGGTTCCGGCTTGCGAATAGTGCGTTTCGTGAAAATATCTGCCAGCCGCTTGAGGTTTTTATCCTCGTCCAGAATCTCAAGAGATGCCAGCAGACAATAGCTGCTATCCTGCCGGAATGCCCGTTTGTTGGCGGTGCTGTTGATCAGACCATACTGCGCTGTGAACCGCTTATACTGGTCTTTCAGCTTTCCTTGCAGCAGTTCCACTTCGGCATCCGTACCATCGTGCAACTGGCAGTCCAGCAATTTCTGTGTGGTTTCCCGCAGGGCAATCATCCCCAGCACACGCTCTGCCGTGACCGCAGGCAGGTCAACCTTGTTCATATAGGAGTTTTCACGGTAATAGACCTGTCCGTCCACATTGGTGTAACTGAAATTCTTCACGTTTGGGTCTGCCGGAAGTGGTTCTGCGTTCTGGTCAAGTTCATCGTCCGTGATTTCCGGCTCAGTGATTTCCGCATGGATGTTCTCAACGGCTGCTTTCAACTGTTGTGCAAGGTCTACGCCCTCGATGGGCTTGACCGTGGTTTCCTGTTTGCCGTACTGTGTACTTTCAGTCGTGATCTCACCCAGCACCATTTCAGGATGCTGCGCAAAATACTGGTTGATGGGGTATCCCTCCGGCGTTGTGCCAAGGTCTACCCACTCTGCCCGCTCCACTGCCGCCCGGTCTCGCTTTTGCAGGAACAAAATGTCAGCTACAACACTTGTGTTCGCATTGCGCTGGAACGCATTGTTTGGCAGGCGAATTGCACTGACCAGATCGGCACGGTTGGCAAGATACTCTCGGACAGAGGAATTCTTTTTATCCATCGTACCGCTGGAAGTGACTACCGCCACCACGCCGCCCGGACGAACAAGGTCAAGACTTTTTGCAATAAAGTAATCATGGATGAGGAAGTTGTGGCGGTCATACCGCTTATCCGGCACTTTGTAATTGCCGAACGGCACATTACCCACCACACAATCAAAGAAACTGTCCGGGAACTGCATTGTTTCAAAGCCCTGCACCGCAATCTTGTTTTTCTGGTACAACTGCTGTGCAATGCGGCCTGAAATGCTGTCCAGCTCCACACCGTACATCCGAATCTTTTCCATGCTGTCCGGCACCAGACCCATGAAATTGCCGACACCGCAGGACGGTTCCAGCACATTGCCTTTGGACAATCCCATATTGCCCAGAGCTTCATACATTGCCTTGATGACCGTAGGGGAAGTGTAAAACGCATTCAGGGTACTGGCGCGGGCTTCCTTATACTCATCTGCCGTGAGCAGGGACTGCAGTTCGGCATACTCTTTCGACCATTCCGCGTTGTTTTCATCGAACGCCTGCGGAATACCGCCCCAGCCCACATACCGAGAAAGGATTTCCTGTTCCTCCGCTGTGGCCTGCCGCTGCTCTGCATCCAGCGTTTGCAGCACCCGAATGGCTTCCACATTGGCTTTATACTTTGTTTTCGGCCCTCCTGCGCCGAGATCATCGTCCGTAATACGGAAGTTCATAGGTTCCTGTTTGGGCTGTACAGGCTGTTCTGTTTCTGCTTCACTGTCCAGTGGAAGGTTGTGCTGCCGCCTTGCATGGTTGACCTCTGCCGGGGTCACAGGCTGCTGCGTCAGCGGTTCAAGGGCTTCCTCTGCCGCTGCGCGGCTAATGGCATCCGTTCGGTTCTGCACATCTGCGATCAACTGCATTTGTTCCGGCGGAAAGTCGGGATTCAGCAGTTCTTCCAACTCGCCACCCGATTCTGCCACCGAATAGATCACATCCATCTGCTCCGGGGAAAAATCCTCGTAGGCTACACCTGCATTGTGCAGAGCCGTAAAGACCGTGATTTCCACCGCTTCTTCCATCGGCACATCGACCTGTTCATACAGGTGCCGAATGTACTCCAGCGGTTCCGTTCGGAAGATCGGATACCGAGCTTCTTTTGCAAGGGTCATGTCCTGCAAACTGACCGTTCCCTGTTCAAAGTTGACCGAATCCACACGGAACTCTCTATCGTCCAGTTCAACGATGGTATTGACTGGCAGATATTCCTCTCTGCGGAAATACTTTGTCTGCGCATGGGTTCCATCTTCCTGCTGGCCGGACAGATAGATACTCTCCCCCTGTTTCCAGAGCTTCATTGCCTGCGAAACCCACTGTTCACGCGGAAAACCAGATACCTCAACCTTGCCGAGTGCGGTTTCCTTTTCCAACAGCTTGCTGCCAAGAAGTTCTGAAACGCGCTTTGCATCCTCGCCGTAGAACTCAAAGTTGCCGTACTGCTCATAGCCGACCAGAGCATCCGGGTAACGCTCTTTCAGCGCGTTATATTCGTTTACGGCATCCAGCGGCAGGGGCTGCAAGGTCGGCTCAACGGCCTTTTCTTCCGCTGCATACGGAACCATAATGCCGCGCACCCACTGCGGTGCGTCCTTGCTATCCTGATACAGTGCAACGGCATCCCGTCTGTCCGTAATAACGTCCTGATAGGTGCGCTGGAAAATATCTTCTACCAACCAGTCTTTGAAGTTTTCCCAGTTCTGGCTTGCTTCCAGATACAGCGGAGCAGTTTTCGCATTCTGCTCTAACAGCTCGTCGATCTTGTTCCGAAGTTCCTTTTCCGCTTCGTCTGCATCCACATCGCGGTCGCGGAGATACGGATAGATTTCACTCTGCTGCACCGCATCCAGCATGGAATACAGACATTCTTTGTAAACACAGCGACTATCTTTCAATGCAGATTTCTGCCCTGCCAGAAGATAATCATTCAGCGGATTCTTTGCCAGTTCTGCATCATACTGGTTCGGTCGAAGCACCCGCGCCGCCCATGCAGGACGCTCCATATCTTTCAGATAGATCAGAGAATCCGTAACACGTTCGATTTTATAAAGGCGGTCATCTTCCAGATAGAGATAATCCCCGACATTTCTGCTGTACTTTGCCGCCTGCTTCTGGGGTTCTTCAACCACTGCGGTGGTTGAATGCTCTTTCGATTCCTGTTCCTGCGCCCAAATATCGAAAAGCGATATTTGTCCTGTCTCAGAAACAGAAATCTCAACAGCCTTTTTCTTTTCCGGGAAGATCGTGTACGTTCCCTCAACATACTGGTGCAGTTCAGCAAGCGTCTTTGATTTTTCCGCATATTCCGGGGAATCCAGCGGCACGGAAAGAAGTGCTGCATCCATCTTTTCCAGAAGTTCTACCGCCTGTTCCGAATCAGCCAGCATGACGAGCAGTTTCTTTCTGGCATCCTCATTCAGCAGTTCCCGTTCAAACGGACGTTCCACTTCATCGGGCAAGTGGTAATAAAAGCCAATTACTCGATTTGCCATCTGCTCATGCTCATAATTCGGCATCCGGCTGTAATCCGCAGGCTTCAGATACAAACTCTGGTCAATGAGCCTTGCAACTCGTTCAGCCGCCTGATTCCATTTCAGCTTTACAAGTGCATCCGGCTTTCCATAGATGCCCCGTGCCAGTTCAAGACCTCTGCCGTCATAGCTGGCATGGGAATTATCTGCACGGGAAAGTGCATGACTGCTGCCGCCCACACCGTATCGGTCTTTCAGAAATGCCGCGCGTTCTGCTTTCTCCGTATGGGTAAGGAAAAAACTGTACGTTGCCAGTCTGCCATCCGAATACGGCCCGCCGCCTGCAAGAAAAGCATTGATCTCATCGTCCGTGATAAAGACTTTCTGCGTATTCCACTGAAAGCCCTCTCTTGCCTGATAGGGCTGATACGGGAGGGCGAACTTCTGAAATCGTTCCGACACCTTATCCGGGCGGTAGAACTGCATCCGCATCACACTTTTATCTTCGGCGTAGGCTTCTGCCAGTCCTAAAAGACGTTCGTTCAGGTCAGCCAGAAATTCCGGCTGGTCAAGCAGCTTTGCAAGGCGTTCTGTAAGTTCCGGGTATCCGCCGGAGAAGATGGACGTATCGGCAAAGACCATCTCTGCCACACCCTCTGCCATATCGCGTTCCATATAGCTTAGGGCTTCTGCGTGTTCATGCAGGGCATTGCCACGGGCTGCATCCAAAACCGATTTTGGTGCATACTCTCCCTGCTGCAAAAGCTGATGGATTCTGCAGCTGACATCTTCCCAGGACAGAAATGCTTTGTTTTTGGGGTCGTTCCGAACCGTATCGCCAACGGCAATCTGCATACCCAACTCATCGAACCAGACCGCATATTTTGTGCCACCGATCTCAAAGCCCTTGCCGCCCTCGCCATACTCTTTTTTGACGAAAGCGGTATACTCTTCCGGGGTCTGTTCGGTCATAAAGTTATAGATAAGGCGGAGCTGGCTTTTGCTTCGATTGCTTCCCGTCCGCAGGATTTCATCCACAACTTCTGCCGGAATCGTGATCTCATCGGCATACTGGGCCTGCATCGGGGCTTCGATTGTCCGAATCTGCTGTTCCACGGTCGGCAGACTGGGCAGAGAAAAAGCAGAGGCAATTTCTTCCTCTGCTTCGCTCAAATCCTGTTCGGTTGTGTCAGCGGTTAGTTGTACACCAATTCCTTCAGCACGATCTCTTCCGCCATCGCGGTCAGATTGTTCTGATGTGCCACCCATGCCATCTGTTCGGTTTCCTTGTTCGGAGCCGGATACTTCTCGTTCAGGCTCTCGATCAGTTCTTCCATCCGGTTCTCCGCCTGCTCGTCGATCTGCGCCAGATGCTGATTCAGCCTGCCGCTCATCAGCATACTCTGATACCAGTTCTTCTTGTTTTCCCTCAGATAAGTCCTGCGCAGCATCCCGTACTTCCCAATGCTCATCGGCTCGTCCTGTACGGTCAGGTTCGGAAACAGGTAGTCCCCCTTGCGGTGATAAGTCAGTTCCATACGGTTTTCCTCCTTCAGTGATGTTCGTTTCAGTTTCACGCTTTAATGTGCTAAAGTCCGTACTGGTATTATACAATCTGTCGGCAGTTTTTGCAAGATGTTCTGTGACTTCTTTTCGGTAAATTTTCTGCATTTCCCGTCCGATGTCACGGAGAACCGCTTCACATTGTTCCGAAACGGCATTGCCCAGGAAGGTCAAGACCGGAAGTTGGTTGAAATCCACAATACGGATAAAATCCTCATCGTCCAGCACTTCCAGCGGTTCCTGTTCGCAGCGTCGGGAAAGGGTATAGAAAATACTGTTGGTCATTAACTCCCGGAAACGGACACGGAGGTTATCTTCATCCAGTCCTTCCAGAAAAGTGTCTGCCACCTCATATTCCAGACCATCCATCGCTTCTTCCAGATTTTCAGCGGTCAACTGCTGTGCCAGTTCCATCAGCGCAGCATTCATGCTGTCCGTCTGCGTCAGAGCATAAGTATCTGCCAGATGGTCGAGGATCATCTGCTGGTGTTCCGAATCATCAATGCGCCAGAGGATCGGCGTTCTGCCGCCCTGCACCAGATGCGTGTCCGCAATGTCAAACACATAGCGCAGCTTTGCCCGTGGGCTGGCATCGTCCAAAAGTGCAATGCCTTTTGCGCCACGGTTTACCCAGCGGTTCATTTTCTTGTTCCAGACTTCCAGCTCTGCACAGGCGGTCGCATCAGGGCGCTGGGCATGGATCAGCAGAGTATCTTTGAACGAATAGCGGTACAGCCGTGCCGCCACATCCAGATAGTTCATCCAGTCTTTCGGAGAATTGCTTACCCACCGTGCGTTCTGCTGGGCAAGTTCCCGAATATCGTTAAATTTCGCCAATCGTTCCCTCCTTACTTCTTAGCTGGTGTTTTCGGAAATTCAAGACTGTACTGCGCCCTGCCATTTTCTATTGCCATAACAAGGTCTGCGGCAAAGGTCTTGTCCTTTTTGGCAGAGTAGAAGTCTTTTGCACAGGTACGTCCTTTCTTCAAAAGGTCAGTTGCCATCTTCTTTGTGAGCGTCTTTTTCATGCCGGAAAGGTATTTACTTTCTTTCCAGAGGGCAAATTTACAGTCCCGGTCAGAGCAATAGAAATTCAGCTTGCCTTCACAGACGGGCTTTCCACATACCGGACAGTTCCCGATAGATACCTTATTATAAATAGGTGATTCCTGTACGGTCGGAATTTGCCGGAGGTCTGCCAGCATTCGTTCCAGCAATCCACCGATGCCCTGCATGAAGTCGGCGGGCTTTGTTTCGCCCCGTTCCATCCGCAGCAGTTCATTTTCCCACTCAGCGGTCATGCTTGCCGATTTCAGGTAATCCGGGATATTTGCGATTGCCGTAACCCCCTCTGCACTGGGAAGAATCTGCTTGCCTTTGCGTTCCACATAGCCGGAAGATACCAGCTTTTCCAGAATCGCTGCACGGGTCGCAGGTGTTCCCAGTCCTTTCTTTTCCGTGTCTTTTTCAAACTCCTTGTTGCCTGCGCTTTCCATTGCAGAAAGCAGGGTGTCTTCGGTAAATGCTTTCGGCGGAGATGTAAAGCCCTGCTTTTTCTCCGCGCTCACCACAGGAATCACCTCGCCCTGTTCCAGTTTCTTGGGGAATGCCATATCCTTGCTTTTTTCCTGTTCTGCAAACGGAACAGGCATTGCGGTATGTCCCGCCTGCAAGACATTTTTGTATTTTGCAGTGAATTTCCTGTCCTGACAGCATACTGTTACCAGAACATCTTCATAGATGTATGGCGGCTGTACTGCCTGTTGCATCTTCCAGACGATGAGAGCAAAGACCTTTTCCTTATCCCCGGACAGGCTGTTTGACCCACGCTTGCAGCTTTCCAGTGTCGGCAGAATCGCATGGTGGTCAGTGACCTTTTTGTTATTGACCACCTGCTTTACTCCATCTGCTTCGCCGCCATAGTGTTTGAGCAAATCTGCCATGGTCTGCTGCATATCTTCCGTGATGTACTGGCTGTCCGTTCGCGGGTATGTCACCAGCTTTTCTTCGTACAATTCCTGTACGATCTTCAAAGTCTGACTGGCGGTAAAACCATAATAGCGGTTAGCTTCTCGCTGCAAGGTCGTTAAGTCATACAGCTTCGGCGCAGACTGTTCTTTCCGTTTGCGCTCAATGCTGCCAACTACGGCACACTGTCCATCACAAGCTGCCTGCATGGTATCCGCATCCTGCTCCTGTGCCATCCGTTCCGATTCTGCCACGATGCCATTTCCTGTGATTTCTACTTTGTAATACGGCTCTTTCACAAAGTTCTGGATTTTGTCCTGCCGTTCCGTCAGCATTGCCAGTGTCGGAGTCTGCACCCGTCCAATGGTCTGCCGCCTGCCGTATTTTTTGGTAAAAGCCCGTGTGCCGTTCATACCAATCAGCCAGTCTGCCTTTGCCCTGCACTCCGAAGCGGCAAACAGGTTGTCATACTCTGCGCCATCCTTTAAGGAATCAAAGCCCTGCTGGATAGCGGAATCTTCCATGCTGCTAATCCACAGCCGTTTGACCGGGAGTTTGCTGTCTGCCAGACCGTACACACGGCGAAAGATTGCTTCGCCCTCACGCCCTGCGTCGCAGGCATTTACCACATAATCAAAATCTTTGCTTCGGAGGAGCTTTCGCAGGATATTGAAATGCGCTTTCTTATCTTCCGAAACCAACAATTTCCATTCTTCCGGGAGAATCGGAAGATCATCAAACCGCCAGCTTTTATAGCGTTCATCGTAATACTCCGGGGCTGCATACTCTGCCAGATGCCCCAGACACCAGCTCACCACGCAATCCCCACCCTCCAGATACCCGTCCTCATGTTTGTATGCACCGATCACTTTCGAGATGGAACGTGCCACACTCGGCTTTTCTGCTATCACAAGATATTTCATGTATCCTCCTGCTTGTTTGAAAAAAGCAGGGACAGTCCGAATCAGACCATCCCTGCACCACTAGATTATACGGTTTTTCTATTATTCTTCGGTTTCTGCGTCTTGCCCTGCTTCCTCATCCTCATTCTTTGTCGGCAGAGCTTCATATTCCAGATTTTCTTTCGATACTTCCGGCTCACTCTGCTTCGGCTTATAAATGTAGAAATAGAAGAATGCGCCTGCACCGCCCACACCCAGGACAAATACGATTGCCAGAATCTTAGTCAGCTTTCCATCGTCCTGCTCCGGCTCTTCGATCTCAACCTCCGGTTCCGGCTCAGGTTTGGTTTCCGGCAGCACAACTGCCGGCTTCTCTTCCTCCTTGCCGTTGCGTTCCTCATCGGTCAAGAACTCCTGCAAATCGTACTCGTCGATCATGGAAAGCATATACACATTCTCATTGTTCCTTGCCCGGTCGATCACTAGAAAGAAAGTATTGCCGCCCTTGGTCTTGACCGTAAAGAACTCCTTACTTGAATCGTCTGTGATGTTATCCTCCACCTCGCCATTGCCCGCAATGGTGAACGGAAACTTTTCCTCTTCAGTAGGCTCTTCTTCCTCAATGACCTGCACAGGTTCCTCTTTGACTTCCGGCTCCACATAGGCAAATGCCGGAGTGGAAAAGCCCACTGCCATCAGCAGGGTCAGCACTGCACTGGGAATCACAATACCCAGCTTTTTAAGCATCTTTCGCAATCACATCCTCCATTTCTGCTTCTTCCGAAGTCTTATTCTCGTTATTCACGGTTGTCTGGAACGTCACATTCCCCGCCTGGATATTTTCCAGCAGCGCCAACAGGTCACGCCCGCCCAGCTTTGTGCTGCGGATAGCCCGAACGATCTCATTGTCCTCTTCCTTTTTCTGTGCAGCCCGGACATTTCTCAGGTACTCTTCCAGTTCCGCGATCTTGCTTTCGGTTTTCTCTGCATCATTCAAAAACTTCTTCAGCTTTTTGCTCATCTAGCTTCTCTCCTTTCCTCTACTTGATTCTGCCAAAACCAAGGAAGTGGTTCTGCCAGTAGGTCGAATTGATGCTGGTATAAGAAATCGGGTCGCCGCAGTGAATCATCATGCCGTTGCCAACATAGATGCCAACGTGCGACGCGCCGACGGTATTATAGGTTTTTTCAAAGAAGATCAAGTCACCCGGCTGTGCATTTGCAGGAGAAACGTAGCTGCACTTGCCGCGCAGTCCGTTTGCTGTCGTGCGTCCGACATTCCAGCCATTGCCGCAGTTATTGATGACCCAGCAGACAAAGCCAGAGCAGTCAAAACTGGTGCTGGGCGAACTTCCGCCCCACACATACGGCATACCCAGATACTTTTCGGCTTCTGCAATCATCCTTGCAAACTTTTCATCCGACAGGGCTTCTTCTGGAATATCATATCGGAAACCACCGCCGGAACTGCCGCCTGTTCCACCCGAACCGCCAGAGCCAATGCTTCCTGTTGTGCCGCCGCTGTATGTAGGTGAGCCTGCGCCAAACAGTTCCGGGCGATTGCCATAGGTCAGATTGTAGGCATCATACCGCCCAGTCTGCTTCCGATCCATGTTCTTTCTGGCAATGGTATCAAAGCCCTTGTTCTTCAGCAGGACGTTGAGGATTTTGTACTCATACTCCACTTCTTCCTGATAGGTATAGGTTTCCATGCTGACGTTTCCAAAAGCGTCAATCGTTGGCCGAATCCCTACTCTGGTTTCCATGCGTGTGCGAATCTCTATCGTTTCCCAGACTTTCAGGAGATACTGCTGCTCAAACAGCGACTTGATGACGGTTTTCACCTGTCCTCTGGTGAACTGCTCATATACGGCAGTCAGATGAGATATCAGCTGATACGGGTCATGCCCGATCTCATCCAACTGGTAACGGTATTCGTCATAGCCGGGATGCGTGGACTCCATCTGCCGTATCTGCTCATCCAGCTTTCGCTCCAGTTCCAGATAATCTTCTTCTGCACCTTTCATGTCAGCATCCTTACTAGGATACGTCGTTCCGATAAAGGTGCTGCCCGTTCCCTGGATCGCTGCGGAACAGCTTGAAAATGCGCCCATAATCAGCATGAGCACCAGTGCTGCGATGCCAAGTCCCGCCCACAGGGTCTTGTTCTGCACAACGATTTCCTGCACCGCCGCTTTTGCTTTTTCGGCAAGCGTGTTCGCCGCCGTTGCCGCCTGCTTGCTGGCAGCGTTTCCAGCTTTCCGACCTCGCTTGGCTGCTGCATAGGCATCCTTATACTGCTTTTTCTGATAGAATTTTGAACCGACTGTCTTTGTTGCTTCACCTCCTGCGGCAGTCGGTGGTGGCAGGTGCGGTTTCTTTTTCAGTGACGTTTCTGCCACTTCTTCGGCCATGCCGCCCTCACTCTCCGAAAATTTCAGACGGCTGGATTTCTTTTCCGCAGTGACCTTTTTCTCAGCTCTTGCGGATTTCTCTCTGGTCTTTTTCCTGCCTTTGGAGAATCGGTACAATCCTTCCAGCGTTTCTTCGCTCTTGTGCGCCGACTCCACGCCGGAGTTTTCCTTTTCGACCTGATGCACCTTGTTATGGGCAAAACCAGTGGCGGTATCCACTCCTTTCTTCGCCACCTTCTTAATGCCCAGCCCTGCGCCCCGGACAATGCCGCCCTGCTGCTCATCATCAAACGATAAGCGGCCCTTTTTCTTCGGCGCAGGCTCTGCATCTTCGTCCACTGGCGAAGCATCTTTTTCTTTCGCTTTGCCATCCTCCTGATGGGCTTTATAATATTCTGTACTCTGCTTGGCGGTGCTGCGCCGGGGCTTTTCCTCCTCTCCATCCTCGGCATCCATGCACACATCTTCTTTCACAACAGGGGTTTCTTCTGCACTTTCCGCAGCGTCTTTTTCCGAATCTTCCTTCTTCGGTGGTTCTTCTTCAACTGCGGACTTGGTTTCCCCGGTGCGGAGATTCTCTTCCACCAGACCGTCTTTGGTCATTTTCTGGACGATTTTATCTCTGCCCCGGAATCGCTTGTCTGCCATCGGATTCACCTCCCGTCCGGCAGGAAACTCATGCAATCAGGACTGCATGAGTCTCCCATTTATCGAGAATCCGCTCCAGCTCCCTGGCAAAAGCGATCAGCCGGGAATTGACCTCCGTGCGGTCGATGTAGCCCCGCTCTTCCATGTGGAATCCGTGGGTCAGTTCATCTGCCAGTGCGCCGACTGCGTAAAAGTCCTCCAGCACCGTATGCACCACCGATTCCTCATCGTGGAAGTTCAGCATTTTCACTTCCTGATAAGGCGGGCTAGAATCGCCATCGTATTTTGCTGCCTCAGCACGGTCATGCAGCTTCAGGATCATCTGGCTCAGTTTTTTCTCTTTCATCATGCGTCTTTCCTCTCCCTGTATTTTGCAATTTCATTCGGTTTCGTGGTCATAAGACCATAGAGTTTCAGCGAAGTATCAAACTTGTCCTTGAACGGGATAATGGTGTTGCCGTAGAACAGTAGTCCCTCGCCCTCGTTGCTGTTCGTCACATAGGAAAGCTGGAACGGCGAAATGTTGAGCTGCTTTGCAAGAATCTGCCTATCGCCGGATGCCTGATTCAGCATATAGATGAAATCGCTATTTTCAAAGATGTTCTCGATCTCCCGGCTTGCCAGCAGGTCTTTAATGTTCTGCGTAATACCCGTGGGGATGCCGCCCCATTTTCGGAAACGCTTCCAGATTTCAACACTGTATGCAGCAGTCTGCTCTTCCTTTAAGAGCAAGTGGAACTCATCAATGTAGTATCGTGTGTTTTTCTTTGCATTGCGGTTGATGGTGACACGATTCCACACCTGATCCTGCACGATGAGCATACCCAGCTTTTTGAGCTGCTTTCCCAATTCTTTGATGTCAA
Organism: Faecalibacterium sp. 3; assembly: GCF_048323735.1. NCBI lineage: Bacteria > Bacillati > Bacillota > Clostridia > Eubacteriales > Oscillospiraceae > Faecalibacterium > Faecalibacterium sp. 3. Next base: position 1,723,703 of record NZ_JBLWFN010000001.1, on the reverse strand, counting down.
AGCAGATAAGGCGGTTATCCAGCTCCACATTCGTCTGGTGGTTGAACACCCGCAGAGAACCATTGACGTAGATTTCCAGTGCCGTGGCGATGCGCTGTGCCTGCCGTTCTTTCTGCTCCCGCAGGCAGTCGTACAGATCGCCGAGAATCGGCATATTCTCCGGCTTCGGATCATTCAGATATTTCTGATAGACCAGCGGCAGGCATCGGTCAATGACGGATTTTTCTTCCGGCTCCATGCCATCCCGTGCGCCCATGATAAGTTCACACAGGGAAAGTATGAAATCCGATTTCATGCCCAACGGGTTATCATCGTCCGCATAGTTCAGGTTAATGTCCATCGGATTGATGTAGTCCCGGCTGGTGGATGAGATATGAATGACCTGCCCGCCCAGGGCTTCGACCAGCGGATAATAATCGGCTGGGTCAGCGGTGTTACCACCGCCTTCCCGCCTAAGAACCGTACGTGACAGTTTCCCGTCATACGGCTCAAGCATTTCATCACTTTTTCAAGCGGTTCTCAGCATAAATTCTCTGACAGGCGCAATGAACGTAGCGCATATTACGAACATCTTCCACGCCAGTCTTTGCTTTTGGTGCAAGGTAGAAGATTTCTCTTTCTTCCGTTACATCCATCGGCATTCCGCAGTGGTAGCACAGCCCGTTCTGGTTTTTCCAAATCGTCTTGAATTTTCCAGTCAGCCGGTGCATTCCTTTATCGAATTTCCTTTTTTGAAAATACGCCTCATCGAGGAACGGATTTGCAGTAGCTTTTATCTTGGTATGTCGCACAATGGCTGTGCTGTCTACCCGTATCAGCTCCTTGTTTTCCGTAGAGAACACCCAGTTCCGATTACCGACACGATGCCAGTATCTCATGGAAATCCACCACTTGTTCTTCTTTGGGTGCCGTCTTTTAGCCCATCGCCACAGCAGTTCGTACAGGACATAATCCAGATGCGCGAACGCATCACTTGCGCATACGGACTGGTGGTAATTAGTCCAACCTCGAATTTGTTCATTCAACTTCATAATCAGAACATCTTGCTGCCACGCTTTTCCTCTGCGGAGAATCGTGTCAGAGATATTGGAAACGATAGCCTTGACCGCCTTTTTGGAAGGCTTGATAATCAGCTTTTCGTTATACTTTCTGAAGTTCCAGCCGAGGAAGTCGAAACCATCGTCAATGTTGGTGACAACGGTCTTTTCATCAGAAAGTTCCAATCCGCGTTCAGCGAGAAACTCTCGAATCAGCTCCTTTGCTTCAAGAGCCAGTTCAGGTGTTGCCGCTGTGACCACAAATCGTCTGCATAGCGGACGAAGTTTACTTTGTGGGCATTCTTAAATCTTGAATCGACCTTACCGAGCGCGTTCGTGTGAAAGCGTTCGACCAGCTTCTTCTCGATACCATCCAGCGTCATGTTCGCCAGAATGGGGGAGATAATACCACCTTGCGGAGTTCCTTCCTCGGTAGGAAAGAGTTCGCGCTGATAGATAAATCCCGCCTTTAAGAACTGCTTCAAAATGTTCTTGTCCATGGGGATGTTCGCCAGAAGCCAATCATGGCTGATATGGTCGAAGCAACCTTTGATGTCACCCTCCAAAACCCACTTCGGAGAAATGTGCTTGCGCGACAGTGCATTGAACAGATATTCGCAGGCATCCTGTGCGCATCTTCCTTTTCGGAAACCAAAGGATTTCCCATCTGCTGTTGTTTCCGCCACCGGTTCCAGTGCCAAAGCATAAAGAGCCTGCATTGCGCGGTCATACATCGTGGGAATCCCCAACGGACGTTTTTTCTTCTTGTCCTTCTTTTCGATATACACTCTACGGAGAGGACGCGCACGATACCCTTTATCTGTCAGCGATAGAACCGCTTTCATTTTCTTCGCCGGGGTGTTCCAGAGAACACCATCCACACCGGGAGTCTTGCGCCCATCGTTGGTAACGACACGCTTGACAGCCAGTGCTTTGGCGTAAAAGGAATGTGTCAGAAGATACTGAAGTCGTTTTACTGCGTTGTAGTCTTTTTGCTGAGTTGCCTTGACAATCCTGATTTGTAGCCTGTTGACTTCCCGCTCTGCCTTATGCCAGTCAATGTTTTTCCATTGGGCACTCAACATAGCTTCGTCCGACAGCTTCTCAGAAGTTTTACCTTCCGTCGTTGAATACTTATCGTTCACAGGAATACCTCCAATCTTGCCATGAAATACCCGGAATAAGTCAGCACCCTTTCAGGTCAGGGCAAATTTTGAACCCCTATGCTCACCGTTACAGTGAACCTTTCGCTTTTTATTCCATCTCATACCCTCTGCGCCATTTCTTCCTCTTGCGAGGTCGATACCTTTGTTCAAGGAACGCATAGGGTTTTCCACGTTCCACGTAATGCATAATTCTCGAATGCCTTAGCCGCCATCTTTGAACCGGGAGGATTTGTGTCCATTTGCTTCGGGGTAGCGAAAGGCCCCTCGGTCACCTCCAACACCTTTTGGTGTAGGTGTATCAGCCTTATTTCACCTATTCCCTGTAACGATCCTTACGATGATTCACATTACGTTCGACATAGCATTCTTTACCCTAACAGTACATCCGCTTTAGGCTGGCAGATTTCCCATATTGTCCTGTGAGCTTCCCAACGCCGGCTTTTGACCAGTGCAGGTCACAGTAGGGTTACTCCAAATGGATAGAGTAGCGTTTACACGCAATACATTACGCGACTTCGTGTCGCACCTCGCCTTCCGGGTCTGCGATGATAATATCGTCCGTTGTCGTGAAGAACACGTTTGTCATTTCACGCTTTGCGCTGAACGACTTACCACTGCCCGGTGTTCCAAGAATCAGACCGTTCGGGTTTTTGAGCTGTTTTCGGTCTGCCATAATCATGTTGTTGGACACGGCATTCAGACCGTAGTAGAGGGAATCACCCTCCATGAAAAGTTCCTGCGTGGTGAACGGCACGAAGATGGCAGTGGAAGTTGTAGTCAATGCCCGCTTGATGGGAACCAGATTATTGGCCAGCGGCAGACTGCTCATAAGCCCCTGCTCCTGCATATAGTCCAGTCGATTCAATGTGCAGTTGAACTTCTGAGCGATACCAGCCGTCTGAAACACTGCACTATCCAGCTCCTGTTTGGTTTTCGCAGCATTGAGGAACAGCACCGTAATAAGGAACATACGCTCATTGCGGCTCTGCAAATCATCCAGAATCTTCTTGGCTTCACCACCATAAGTTGCAAGGTCACTCGGAATAATTTCCATATCATAGCCGGAACGCACCGCCTTTTTCTGGTGGAGTAGGGAGCTGCCGCCTTACTATCTTGCAATAGCAGGTTTGCATCACCCTCTCCGGGAACCGTACTTACCTCTCTCGAAGTATACGGCTCTGTCATTGTTCGGTCAGAAAAACTCATTGATTGTGAATTAGATGGTGGCAATGCTCACACACTACAAGTGTCTTTCGCCGTTTTGCTAACATTGCGATTTCCCACGGTTCTTTTCCTTTAAGGTTTTTCAGTTTATTGATATGGTGGATTTCGTAACGTTCGCTTTCCGTTGTGCCACAGAGTTCACAAATTCTTGCTTTCAAACGCTTCTCAAGCGGTGTTACCGACTGACCATAAATAATTGCGGCATTGCTAATGCAGTCTGTTGAAATTTTCGCATCTTTACAGTCCATATAGTTGGCGAAATAGCGGCGCTTGGCTTTCTTTTTCGTTTCATAGGGGATACCCCATTCGCCAGTTCCGTCTTTATACATAGCAACAACTTTTGAGATTTTGCTTTTGTGTTTTGCTGCAAGCGTTTTTAGGCAGCTGTATTCCATAAGGTAAGACAGATATTTCAGTTTACAGAAGTTGCTGGCTATTCCGTAATAATTACAAATACCTCTCAACTCATCGTTGTAAACTGTGACTATCTCAAGGTCTGTCAGCCGTAGCAGGGAATTTCTGTGAACGGGAAATAGCTTTCCGTCCTTTTTCTGTATCGCTATACCCTTTGAGAAAATAAAGTTGTGGATTTTGTCATCGAATGGCACTAGCAGTTCAACATGGTTGTTGAGAGTTCTCGCTTTTGTGCCTTTCTTGTTCCGCTTTACTTTCTCACATCTTCTGACACGAACATCAAAACCTAAGAACCGGGCACATTCACTGCTGTGGGTAATAAGTGTCTTTTCTTCGCTGAGTTCCATCTTGAGTGTTTGCCCAATAAACTCAGAGAGTTTGCTCTTAATCCACTGGCAATCCTCTTTACTGCCCTTTACACCAATAATAAAATCATCTGCATAGCGGATATATTTGAGCTTTTTATCCGTCTGTGCTGTGCAAGGAGTTTTCAAAAGTTGTTTGCGGAGTGTTTTACACTCTGCAATCATGCTTTCTCTTTCTACTCCATTCTTTCTGTCGATGTGGTAGCAAAGATTTTTGATTCTATTGTGCAGTTCACGGTATTCCGGGGTGATTTTCCCTTTTTCAGGAGTGTCAAATTCGTCTTTTAGCTGCATGACGAATTTATCAAGTTCGTGCAGATAGATGTTTGCCAGCAACGGTGAAAGAATACCGCCTTGCGGTGTGCCGCTGTAGGTTTTGTGGTAAACCCAATCTTCCAAATATCCTGCTTTTAGAAATTTGTAGACCAGTTTTACGATGCGTGCATCTTTGACCTTGCTGCCGATAAATCCAACCAGTGCATCGTGATTTATATTGTCAAAGCACCCTTTAATATCCCCCTCAACAAACCAACGCACACCACCAAATTGGTACTTCAATTTGTCTAATGCGGTGTGACAGCTTCTTTTCGGGCGGAATCCATGCGAGCAGTCCAGAAAGAGCGGTTCATAAATTGCTTCCAATATCATACGGAGTGCTTCTTGAACCAATTTGTCCGTAAAGGTCGGAATACCTAATGGACGCTTCTTCTTCGGATTGCTTTTCTTTGCAATATAAGTTCGTCGTACTGGCGTGGGCTGATAGGTTTCATCTGCCAAGGACTGAATGATTTTTTCAATCTTAGCTTCGCTGAAACCGTCTGCTGTGTCTTGATTGATACCTTTTGTCGATGCACCCTTGTTCGTGTACAGACGCTGGTATGCCTGATAGTAAATATCTGGGCGCAGCAGATAGCGATACAATCTAGTAAATACTTCTTCCTTATGGGTTAATGAGTCTTTGCTGATTCTTTCTAAAATTTCGGTTGTTGGTTGCAATGAGGTTTTCCTCCCTAATCAACGTTCTATCTTAGTACACAATAACTACGCTCCTTCGCCATGTAAGGGTCATTATCCCTCTCGGACTACTATGAGCGTTCCGTACCCATGCAGGATTTTCAGGCTCTACAGCCATAGCCTTTTCAGGCGTTCCTGTGTAGGGTATCCCCAGTTAACATTGTGTGTAGGGAAATGCGGATTGTCGGTATGCGCTTTCGTTTCCTTGCCATAGGTTCTCCTACAGATTCCATGAACATTGAGATAACCGATGGATGGAAGAGCATCATCCATCGCGTTCATGACAGAGGTTTCAGACATTTTCCTCCGCCTGAAAATAACAGAAATTAGAAACTTGCGTATCAGTAAACCCAACTTCATCCTCGTATCCGCTTAACATGGCGGTTCAGTCGCACAATACTGTCTTTCAGTGACTTACCGCTTTCCTGCCGTGCTCTGTTCCCGTTTCAGCTTTCGCCTTTCGGTTAGGCAGGTTGTTTCCCGCGTTATCCTACGGGGTAGTCCCTTACGCTACACTACACAATGCCCTATCTGGGCGCACTTCCTCAATCTTCATGCGGTCAAGGTCTGTGATCTTGCCCTTGATGAGTTTGATTGCCTTGAGCTGGTCTACCGACTGCACATGGATGCTGACCACCAGATTCTTGTCCATGTCCAGAAACTCTGCCAGAACCTTATCCGTCAGTTCCGGGGCAAGGATGTTCAGATAGGATACTGCGCCGATAGTATCTCCCATCTGGAAGTCCTTGCCGCTCTTGAACAGAAAACTGGTCGGAGCAATGAAGTCCTTGGTAGTCATGCCGCTTTGCAGGATGCGGTCATAGCTGAACTCAAACTTCCGTTCTTCCTCCTGATGGAACATCTCGTACATGATCTGTAATCGTTCCACACCATTCAGAGGATATGCTTTTACGCCCAGCACCTTGAAATTGTTGAGAATATCGGTTTCGATACGCTCCAGCCGGGGCTTTGCTTCTTTCACGCTTTTGGCTTCAATGCTGAACGTGATGTACTTCGTCCGAACCAGACCGTTGTTGCCCTTGGCAAGCTGCTGTTTCAACATCTGCGCATATTCCATGCGTACATCATCGAACTGGTCATGCTGCGGCTCAATCTGAATGACCTTGTTGTATTCGCTCATATCACTTTTGTGGTTAATGAACGAAAGCTGAAAGCGGATGCTGGAATCAAAGTAGTTGAGGAAGTCACACCAGCTTTCAAAAATGGTGTTCTTATCTTCGTTTTGCGCGAGCTGATAGTTGATGTCATAGAAGCGGACGGTTTTGGAATACAGATGTTCCTCCACCCGGCAGATGCCGTCCCGTCCCATTTCCAGATACGGAATCGACCGCTGCACGGTCAAGTGATGCTCTTTCTTCTTTTTTGCTTCTGCCTTTGCAGACGGCTTGAAGAATTTCTGGAAGATGCCGCCGAACAGCGGCTTCTTATCCTTTTCTTTTCCCAATAATGCCTCCCTTCTTCACTTTTGGTGTTACAGGTTTCTCCGGCTCATATTCGTACAGATTTTCGATCTCGTAGCGGCGAACCGCCGGACGTTTGAAACGGACATTGATGAAGTTCGTCAGAATGGTTTCAAGGTGCATCCCGTTTTTCTCGAACAGCGCAAAGAAAAATTCCGGGAGCATCAGCAGCACCATGCCCGCCGCCGCGTTGCTTGTGCCAAGTGTTCCCCGTGTGAGAAAGTAGAACGGAACACCAATGGATGCCGCAAAGCCCATACAGATGAGCTGCCGCTTTGTCAGGTTGAGAAAGACCTTGTTTTTGACTTTGGACAGGTCTTTCGGGATCGTTACATAAGCCATTCTTCACCATGACAGCCAGACACGCCGCCGGGATACGGCTTTTATCTGCTGTCTTTCCTTTCCTCGGATTTTCCCGGTTTTAGTGACTGCCGAAGATCTGTTTGGACAGACTTCCCGTTTTCATCAGGCTGAAGCACAGAATCACGGTATACGCTGCAACGCCGATCAGTGCGGAGTGCATATTGCTGGAAATCCGCACCGAAGAGATCAATGCTGCGTAAATCGCCACACAGACCATCATCAGAAATGCCTGAAATGCAAGGGCGAACAGTCCTCTGAAATAGTTGGTTCCTACATGACCCCATTCACGGTTGCTCATCGTTGCGAACGGGATCGGGGCAAGCGATGTATAGAGATAAATCTCTATCATGCGCCCATAGACAATGACAGTTATCACCACCGACATAATTTTCATGCAGAAGCTGACAAGGAAGGTTTCAAGAGCCATCACTACCAGTTCACCGATCTCCATGGTTGCCATCGCCGCCTGCATCTGCATGGACAGCGAACTAACATCAATGGCAGTCTCGCCGTTGATGATACCGGAAGCCGAATTAACTACCGATTGTCCAACGTCAAAGACTGCCATTGTAATTGTGAACGTATTGCTGACCAGATAGATTGCGACCCATGCCTTGACAAAATACTTGAAGAACATCCATGTATCTACATCATGCAGGTTGTTTCGCTCGGTCAGCATCGAGATCAGCTCATAGCAGAGTACCAGAGTGATGATGATTCCGGCAATCGGAACTACCACCGACTCTGATAAGTTCTGAATCATACTGAAAACGCTGCTGTTCCAGTTTTGTGGAGTGCGTCCAACCTGAGCCGCGATCTCACTTGTCTTTTCATTGACATCCGTGAACATCGTACTCATGTTGGACTCCACCATTCCTGTCAGAAGTTCCCGCATCCATTTTTCGATGGCTGCAAAGATATTATCGAACAATGGCGGGAGTACCTCCTATCGCGGGTGCTTAGCCGAACAGACCAGAGAGCAGAGGGATCAGCTGCGTACCGATGAGAATGACGCCGCCACCGCTCATGAGCTGCTTCATGCCCTGGGACTTTGCACCCGGATTGTCGTTGCCATATCCTTCCATCAGATTGACAACACCCCAAACGCCAAGACCTGCGCCAATAGCCACAACGAGAGTCTGCAGAACGGTAATAGACTGATTAAAGAATTCCATATATTATTTTCGCCAGACCGCAGATTTGATGAATATTTGCGATTCCAAAAGGAAAGCGGGCTGGCACATCTTCGGTGCTGCCCGCTTCCTGCGATTCTGGCTTCTCCTTTCATTTTCAATAAAGTCAGCCTTTTGGAATCACATGATAGATGGTGGTTATTTCGTGTCGGTCATACGGATCACCTGTTCAGGGTCTGCCCGAACGGGTGGGAGGGTGTATCGCTTGCTGTTGATAAAAGCCTCCTTCCTTATTCTTGTGCCTGTTCGGTCACATCCACTTCATAAAGGTCAAATTCTTCCGTGGTGAGCAGCAGCAGTTCGTGTTTCAGGTAGCGTTCTACGTCGAACTCGTTTTTCTTGTCGAAATCCGAAAGTTCCTTGTACCGCTTATGTTTGGTAATATCAAACTTATCGCTCAGGAATGGTCTGACACCTCTTAACTGTAAGATGCACTTGCTGCCGTCCATGACTGCAAGCTCATCCCGGCTCATCAGTTCTTTTCCGGTCTTTTGGTAGTTTGTGCCAAAAGAGGGGCTGTTGCCGCGGGTATCCGATGTGTTGTAAAGGTCGATGGTTTCCTTGCCCAGGGTTTCAGAAATCTCCTTGAGGGTGGAGCTTTCCTTGCCGCCAAGGAACAGCATCGTGTCGCAGTTGCCAATGATGGTTTCTGCGGCATCCTTGTAAATGGTCTTTAGCTGGCTTTGCGATTGGAGAATAATCGAAGCAGAAATCTCACGGCTGCGGATGGTAGCGATCAGTTTATCGAACTTTGGAATCTGGCCGATGTTTGCAAACTCGTCCAGGAGCAGCCGCACATGGTACGGAAGTCTGCCACCGTGTTCATCGTCCGCCTTATCACAAAGCAAATTGAATAGCTGTGTGTACAGGATCGACACCACAAAATTGAAGGTATCATCTGTATCGGAGATAATAACGAACATTGCCGTGCGCTGATCTCCCAGCATATCCAGCTCCATCTCGTCGTATACCATCAGGTCACGCAGTTCCTTAATGTCAAATGGAGCCAGTCTCGCACCGCAGGAAATCAGAATGGACTTCGCCGTTTTACCTGCCGCCAGCTTGTACTTTTTGTACTGCCGCACGGCAAAGTGTTCTGGTTTAGCCTTTTCCAAATCCTCAAATAGTTCATCGACCGGATTCTTGAACTCTTCATCATCCTCGCGGGCTTCGCTGGCATTGATAAATTCCAGCAGCGTGGAGAAGTTCTGTTCTTCTTCCGGGGCTTCATAGTAGATATAACCGATGAGTGCGCAGTAGAGCAGGCGTTCTGCCTTGACCCAGAAATCTTCGCCGGACTTCTCGCCGTCTCCTTTCGTGTTGGCGATAATCGTATTGACCAGTTTCAGAATATCTTTCTCACTGCGGATATAGTGGAACGGGTTATAGTGCATCGACTTCTTGAAATTGATCGTGTTCAGGACTTTGATTTTGTACCCGGCATCCGAGAGCATCTTTCCGCATTCAATGATGATCGTACCTTTCGGGTCAGTACAGACATAGCTGACCTTTTCGGGCATCTGCATCAGATTGGGCTTTACGAAAAACCGTGTCTTGCCACTGCCAGAGCCGCCGATCACAATGACATTCTTGTTTCTGGCATACTTCGGATGCTTTGGTCTGCCGCTCATCATCAACCGTTCCGTCTGGGTGAGCAGCACATTATTCTCGAATACCGGGTCAATAAAAGGTTCAATGTCCTTGGCATTGCCCCACCGGGCAGAGCCGTATTCCTCTCCCTGACGATACTTCTTTGCGTTCTTCCCCTTAAAGTAGATCACGGCTTTCAGTGCTGCTGCACCGATCAGACCCACCAGCAAGTCGAACGGATGGACACTTGGCAGATAACTCTTGTAGGCCAGACCGAAGTTCATAAAAAGAACCATCAGCCTGTCCACGATGGTATCGCCATTACAGTGTCGGTACAGCCATGCGGCTTTCTCCACCATGTAAAAGGCGATAATGTAAGGAAAATTCAGCAGGATCAGCTTTTTCATATCTGCCGACTGCATCTTTCCACTGATTGCCGCCGCTACTTTCTTGCCCCATGCCGTTCCGCCTGTCTGGTTGGAGGGGGCTTTGCGCGGTCGTTTGCTCTGTGCGGTCGTTTTCTTTTTCTGGCTCATCGCACCTGCCCTCTGTCTTTCGTCTTTTCCTTGGTGATTTCCCGGTGCTTGGCAACACGCTCCTTTGCCTGCTCCAGTTTCTTACGGATGGACTGCCGCTGCTCCTTTTTCAGCGAAACTCCGGTGTATTCCTTGAACGCTGCCGTCATAACGTCTACATCTTTCGCCTTGAAAAAGACCAGATAGTCGGTTTTACCCTCTTTTTCTGCCTTTTTCAGACTATAATCAATGCCGTACTTCCGGGCTACCCGGTCAAACGACTTGATGTTATTGTCCGTGACAACGATATTGGTAAGCTGTGCGCCGCTCTGTTGCAGGCTCTTGATGCTCTGCTTTCCTCTCTTACATCGGTTCTGCCCTCCCATCTTCTTCGACTGCTGTTTTTTCTTCTCGATCTCTGAAAGCAGCTTTGTCAGTGCTGCTTTCAGAAGCTGCGCCGAGATTTTTCCGCCTTTGATGCACAATGCCATCGTTTTTTCGTTTACTTCATCCTGCACCTGCGCCCTCCTTTCCGGTTTATAGTTTTATCCAAACGGCATCAGACACTGACTGTGCCTGATACCGGGGGAGCCGTATCGCCAAAGACCGAACGAAATTTCTTTCTGCACTGGTGCATCATGTAGCCGCACTCCCTGCGGTGTCGGCAGGAAATGCAGGGATGGTCACTGTCCGTTCCCGGACGCTGGCGCATCATACGTTCAAACGGGCTATTCGTAAAGTTCATAGGCTCACCCCTCCTGTTCTGCCATCGGAAGAATCCCACGCCGTTTCAGTTCGTGGTACAGAAACTTCCTGCCTTTGTGCGTCCATGCCGTATGCAGCTTTTCCACTGCACTGCCATCACTCCGATGGAGCCGGAAAACAAGGTTTGCAGTATATCCCTTATCCTGATGCTTTGCATACAGCACCCACTGGTTATTGGTCCGGTACTGGATACCGTGCAGATGGAGCAGACGATTGAACACCTTTGCACCGCAGCCGTACTCTTTTGCGATCTGTGTCGTTGTCACCAGCGAATCGGGCGGCTGTGATTCGTAAAGACGCTTCGGCGGCGCGTGGCTTTTGCACTTGTGCTGATGCAGCAGTTCAATAACTGCCTGCATCCAGTGATCAGTTCCCATGCAGTGTTGTCCTTCGCAGCTGCGGAAACAGTCGTTTTTGTGGAAGTGATGGAGCTTGTACAACTGCTTTGCCATCTCCAGCGTGATCCGATAGTCTTTCACATACCGCTGCACCGTGCGCCCGCCCTCATCCTGCGGGCGGACACGGGGAACGAACTCATAGTCCCGGCCCTCCACAAATCCATACTGACACATCCGGGGGAACCACTTGCGGAAGTCACTCCGAATCTGCATCTGGTCGTACAAGTCTCTCGCCCAGATCACCGATGGAGCCATATCAAAATTCATAAAAAACACGCTCATTGCATCGTCCTCCTTAATTGCCTCTGCCGCCCCATCCAAAATCATGTCTGACCTGTGCAGCGTAATAGCTGTCAATCGTGGTCGGAGCATTATACAGTGTGGCAAGCAGATATTGTTTAATGTTTCGTACCTGTGTGGTATTGCTTTTCAGACATTCCATCACATACTGGATGTGCATGGAATCCAGCTTCATCAGGCGGCTTTTGACCACCTCTTTCGGCTTTTCTTCTCCGCAAATACGCAAGAACTTTTTTCTGCTGGTCACGGTTTCCACAAGCAGTTCCAGAATCTCCATCAGGATTTCCCGGTCATGCGGGAAGTTCTTCTCTAAGATCGGGATTTCCAGCTTGTCTTGAAAATAGAGGCGATACCTCTCATCTTCCCGCATCTCCCCGGATATGTTTTCACCAGATTGTGCAGAATAGATTTGATCAGTCTCACTACTATCAGTATTATTATTTATATCAGTCTTACTTCCGTTTGATTTCCATACTCCCGGAAGTTCGCTTTTCAAACCACCAGAAGTTTGATTTTCATACTTCCAGTAGTTCGATTGTGAAAGTCCCGCATAGAGGTCTTTTACATAGAGCAGGTTCGGCTTTCCCAAGCCCTGCCTGCGCCGCTCAATAAGCTGATATTCGTGTTCCAGCTCGTCCAGCAGTTTGACCGCTTTTTGTCTGGCACATCGAATCGAATCCATGATTTCATCTATCGTACAGATGATGTAGGCATTTCCATTCTCGTCCTGCCAGCCATTTTTAAGCGAGAGATTCATCCGATCCAGCAAGACTGCATAAAGCAGCTTTGCATCGCCAGACATCTTTTCAAACAGGTCTACCTTGATGAGTGCTTTCGGCACACGGTAGAAACTGTATCGGTCTGCTTCCAGACCTCTGAAATACGGGTACTTCATGTAGATTCATCACCTCCCCTCCTGCTGGATTTGCACTATTATAAATAACAGTACATTCCTACGACGGAGCATCTTTCGACACTCCGCCGCAGTGTATCTGCTGTTATTTGAGCTTTGCCATTCTGCCCCAGCCCGTTCCTGCCCCATATTTCAGCGGCGTTTTCTCTGACAAGACACGCAGGATGCACATTCAGTATCAGAAGTATCTCTCTGGGATGGCTTATTCAATTTTCAAGGTTCCGGTGAGAGGTTTTGTATTGTCCTCTCATCCTTAGAATCGGAGAAAGGTCATTTTGCAAGGTGTTTTCAAAAAAAGTTTTTGAACTTTCTATGAACTTTCCGATTGGGATGGAGATTTTTTGTGTCCTCTCACTCCTAGAATCGGAGAAGGGCTATTTCGCAAGGTGTTTTTGAAAAAAATTCAAAAAAATTTTGAGCCGCCCAATTCAGAGTGCTTTCTGCGATTGGACGGCGCATTTTTCGATTATGTATATGTTAGCAGCTGCACAATGCCCGGAAGTGCTTTTTCTGTATCTTGTAAATTGCTGCGTTATAAATTCCGGTAAGATTCTGGCGGGTCATGCCAAGGTGTTTTGCCGCCTCTGTGAAAGACAGACCATGGAACAGGTGGATGTGAACGACCTTTCTCTGCAAATCAGTCAAAGTAGAGAGCAATTCTTCCACTCTTTCCTCACTTATCATTCTTTCCAGTGTGCTGACTGCTTCATCGACTCCCTCCAGGATTTCTTCCTTATACTCCCTGTCCTCACGGGATGGCATCCATTTTCCCTGAATGATCTCGTAGTTCATGAAAATACGATCCTCTCCTTCCAGAACCAGACGGATGTGCCACTCGTATTCATCAAATTCCTCTTCCTCAATGTGATGCCCCGCACCCTCCAGTGCATCATATTTATAATGTACGCAGTTGCGAAGCGAGAAAACGGTCACTCTTTTATGCGCCCGGTAAATCACATAACCATTTTGGTAGACACTGATGCTTCCATGATTTTCCAGAATCTTCTCAGCTACCACTGGCACACCAGATACCTCAAGTGCCTTCACGGTTGGAACACGCTGTTCCTTGTACGAAGGGAGTTCAACAAGCTTTTTCAGATCCTTGAATGTCATCATAATGTCCACCTTTCTGCCTTTTGGCTGCGGGCGGTCTGAAACAAAAAATGCAGCAAAAGTTGTCCCAGACTTACCCGTTTTTTTTGAACGGGAAGTCTAAGACTTCTCCTACTGCATCGCTATTTCATGATTCACTTTTAAGGTGTGATGTTTAGTCTCTCATATATAGAATTGCTGGAAGGGCATTTCGCAAGGTGTTTTTGAAAAAAAATTAAAAAAGCCGGAACAGGATGAACTACTTGCAGGCGCACTACTGCACTGCATTCGCTCATTCTGTTCCGGCCTATATCACATATTGCTACGGTATCGCTCTAACAAACAGATATTATATTGTAGACCCAAAAGAACGTCTGATGGAGCTGGTCGGCTAACCAGGTGCCGCCTAAGATTCCACCTCTGCGCTTTCAGTGTCGATGAAGCACTCTGCTTCAGGCTTCTTTCCGTTGGTTCTCTGCTGTGAAAAATTCGATACTCTTCACGGGAAGGCCGTGAATGCTCTCCACCAGAGATTCAGCAGAAATATAATCTTCACAGCCACCACGCTTGATCTGAAGCATATTCTTTCCATCAACGACACTGCGATTCCCGATCCGCAGCCCTTTTGGGGTGCGGATTTCATGTTCTCCGTTGCTCATCTTCTCACGGCCTCCTTTGTGTTGGTTTAAGTTTCTTCTTCTATTCAATTTCACCTTTTGAACTTCCGCTCTTTTTTCACCTTTTTCGACTTGCATATTTACGTTTTTTACGGTATAATAATCCAAAAGATGATAGAATATAGCATATATTATAAGCAAGTCGTGTCGCCGTGTCAAGATGTAAATGTGAAAATTTGTTGCATCTTCCAGATTGAATATTTACAAATCCCGTTGCACATTGTTACAGCACGATAACTACGCCATAGAAAGGTTGCAAACATGAAATTTGGAGAGAAAGTTCGCGATCTACGAAAGAAACATTCTTTAACACAGGACGAATTGGCACAATGTCTGGGTATCAACAAACGAACGATCATCGGATGGGAGCGTGATGGCCGCTACCCTCGCAGTATTGAAATGCTTGAAAAGATGGCCGATATATTCCATGTACCTTTGACCTATTTGCAACCGGATCAGTCTTTATTTATCGAACGTGCTGCCGAAGCCTACGGAAAAAAGGGCAAAATAGAAGCCCAGCATCTCGCATTTGAGCTTACTGAGCTATTTGCCAGCGGAGAGCTGACCCCGCAGGATATGGACGGCATCATGTATGAAATGCACAAAGCCTATTTTAAGTACCGAGAACAAAAACGAGAAAAGGAACGAATAATGAACCTGTAAACCACTGTTCTATTCACTATGCCATCCCCGGAAGGAGATTACATTATGGATTCAGCGTTTATTCACCAAGCTGCCAACGAACTTGTCCAAAATGCCGGAACTCGCAACATCAAACAGATCGCGCGTAGTTGCAGTCTGGACATCAGTGAAACATCTCGCATTAAAGATATGTTGGGTTTGCTTTCACTCTATTTTGATAAGCCACTGATCCTTATCAATCGCCAGCTGGACAAACAGACAAAGCAGATGGTGTGCGGTTATGCGCTCGGACATTATCTGGAGCATCAGCTTCTTATGGACTTGCATACTCTGAACAAATTTCTGACCATTAAGGATAAGCACATCCTTCTTTATGAGCATAACGCTTTCACATCCCACCTGATGCTGGACAGTGATGAAGTCTATCAAATGACGAAACGTGGGCTGGACGCTGCGCAAATTGCTGTAGCTAAGCGGATTCACCTCAATCTGGTGATGGTGAAACTTCTTGAGTTGCATCATCTGGGATACGATCTAAGGCACTATCACGCCCAGCACCACGCGTTTATCAAACAGTTCAACCTTCCTGCACATTTTCAGTTTGATGTTGCCGCCGGATGAACTTATGTTCTTATAACCCTAAAACCCGTAATGAACGGCGCGTTACGCCTGTCCATCACGGGTTTTTCGTGTTATTTCAGTTTTTCGAGGATTTCATCAGCACTCATGCCTTCAGCAAGCAGCTTTTTCAGAACAGATTCTGCCTCTGCTTTCTTTGCTTCCTCTGCAGCCTTAGCATCTGCCTTTGCTTTCTTTTCTTCCAGAGTGGCCACTTCTTTTTCGGCCTTCCTCAAAGCAGCCTTTTTTGCTTTCAAATCAGCCTTCAAAGTGTCAATGTTGGCGGTGATGGATGCAATCTCGGCTGTGAGTGCTTCCTTCGCGGACTGCTTTTCCACAATCTGCGTTGCAAAATCAGCAGTCACAGTTTTGGGCTTATTCTTGCTACCTTTGGTTCTGGGCATAGGTGATAACCTCTTTCCTGTTATGATGGTTTAATTATATCACTGTGGGATAATAAATGAAATATATAATATCGTCCATAATGATAGCACCTATTTGTTTTTCTACATTTATTCGTTATCACATCTCTGCCGATCACGGATCGTTGCCTGCTGCTCACCACGAAGAGGTGTATGATTATCCGAGCAGCATCGGGAGCCACCGCTCCCAATATTCCACATAATTCTATTCTTTTACAGATGCTTTTTTGCCTTCGTAATTTCGTAGTACATTAAACCGCCAATCATTCCACCAACTGTGTTATAGAACAAATCAGACAGTTGGAATGTACCGAGCCTTAAAAACAGCTGTAGCATCTCAATGCTTATCGAAAAAATGAGCGCTATCTTTCCGCTATACCACAGTATCTTCTTCCAGCTACTGCCCACTTTCTCTTGAAATGTCCATATAACCATGCTGGTGAACGGCACCATCATAATCACGTTCTCGATGCACTCGGTGGTCAGCTTCTGTTCACCGTTCACTGTCTCCCAGATGCCCCAGCCACCCATGACATCGGACAAAGGATTTAGCCATAGATTACGGTTTAGTAACGTTCTAAACAAAATCATTGATGTCACAAAGGCCAGTAAGAACAACTTCCGAAAGAACACGCTTTCTTTGAACTTCTGATACCAGGTCACTATGGCACTCTTCCATCCTTTGCCCGCATGTATTGGCTCATACGCATACAGGTAGAAAAACATGGCGAGGAAAGAAAGAAGGAGTGAGAATCCAAACGGCTCATAGAGAGCAGTCAGGATGTTTGTGATAATCTTCCCGAGTAAATCAATCGTTTCTTTCATCGCTGTTTACAGATCACTGAACAGGTCAGCCTTGTACACACCGTTCTCCAACATCTTCTTGAAGCTGTCCTTTACAGCTGCGACATCCTCATGGTAGGTCATGCCGTACCAGGTGTCGTTGGTCTTCAGAACCTTCACTGACATCTTTCCCCGCTCCAGCAGTTCACCGATGAAGATAGGGATCAGATACTCTGCTTTCAGCGGATTGCCCGGAACTTCTTTCTCAAAAAACTCTTTGAAGCCTTCCTCCAGAACATCCAGAAAATCAGGAGTCAAGCCCCACATATTCATGGATACCAGAGAATTCACATCAACAACCACACCGTCTGCCTCTGCTCCATCTGCAGTCTTGACGATGTTCTTGGTTTCCACAACCTCAGTCAGATTGTTCTGGTCGTCCATCTTGCAGATGCCACGGGTCACACCGCCATTATCAGACAGCGTGTTCTTCAGCACAAATCCTGCCATGCAGGACTTGCCACCATTCATCAGATACTCATGTACGGCTTTGAAACCTTCCTTGCCATAGTAATCGTCTGCATTGATGACGATAAACGGAGTCTTGATGACCTTCTTCGCTGCAAGCACAGCCTGACCGGTTCCCCACGGCTTTGTCCGGCCTTCTGGCAGAGTTCCCGGAATGTCGTTGATATCCTGGAAAGCGTAGTCTACAGTTACGTTGTGAGAGGAGCAAATGGAGGCAATGCGATCACCAATGACCTCTTTGAACTCCTTCTCGATATCCTTGCGGATGATAAATACCACATGATTGAAGCCAGCCTCGATTGCATCATGAATCGAGTAATCCATGATAATATGGTTAGAAGCATCTACCGGCTCCAACTGCTTGATTCCTGTTCCGAAGCGGCTACCGATACCGGCCGCCATGATAAGCAATGTTGTTTTCATAACTCTCTCCTTACTGTGCTCGTGCTGCTTTTATCGGACATACTTTAATACATTGGTAGCACCGCACGCATTTACTTTCATCAATTTGTGGATATTCAAAGCCTTCTTCGTCCTCGACCATAGAAATAGCCTCTTTCGGACAGATGGCATAACAAGCCGTACATCCACAGCATTCTTCTTTTCTTTTATATAATATTGGAATCTCTCTTTCCACCTTTTACCACCAACTTTTTAATTTTTCTCTTAATCTTTCTCAAAAGCAACTTAGCATCATTTTTTAGTCCGATGCCACCGTATTTCTTGGCAACATACTCAAACGATTTATTTTCAAAGTCACTCCAGAACTGCTCTCTATTATCTGGTTTTGGAAATGGAGCTTTAAGAGGCGGCTGCATACTGTCCTCTAGCTTTGTCTGTTTCCAAATCAGTCTCTTTTTTACTTTTTCAAAGTTTTTTTCTCCAGCCTCATTATTTACTAGCACCAATGAAACGCCCTTGTTATCATCAAACTCTGGTGCGGCTTTCTCGATCCCCCAGTAATCTGCAATCGTAATGTCCCCCGGATGCATGACCGATTTATATTGGCACTCATAACAACTTGGTCGCAGAACTGTATGCCCATAAAAAAGATTTCTGAAAACATAGCTATTTGATGATTTTCCATTTTTAAAATAGAGTGTTTCCACATGGTCGTGCCATCCAAAATCTCTTTTATTGCGAAAATCAACTTTCACAACTTTTGAATGGTTTTTCTCTTCTTGCCAACGTAGATATGCATTCCATACCTTTTTACTTGGCACACCGTGACATACAATGTCCACACAGAACAGGTTATTATACTCTTTCCCAAGGTATCTTTTCAGACCAGCTACCTGACAGGAAGTTCCTGAGAATAACACTCTTTTCCCCGTGTCGAGATCCAATTTAACATTCTTAAATGTATTTCCCAGCTTACTCTGGATATATTTTGATTCTCGCATTCGATTGCGTTCTTCCGTATTTTCAGCGCGAATATGTATAGCACTAAAATCATCTGTCAAAATACATCCGTAGACAACTCCACCATCAGATAGAACCCGATCTGACAGAGCTGTAAAAATGCCACCAGACCTGGAAGCTGCTCTTGTTGCTTCATCCTTATGTTTTACTGCGTATACTTTAGGCTGCTTCCAGTTCATTATGCCGCCCTCCTTTCGGAGCAATCAGCATAACAGGTACTACTTTCTGTGTACCCCCCCCCCTGAAAATCTTGAGGATTTTATTCTTTATTTTTGTTTGCACTGGAACTGTTCCATATTTCTTCATCACGAAATCAATTCCTTTCTTTTTGTAATCGCTCCAGAATTCTTCTCTTTGTTCAGATTTTTGGGTCGGAGCTTCAAGATTTGCTTGCCAGCATTGTGTTGTATTACTTAATCTATAATCCAAATCACTACAAATTTTTTCAAACAGTTCTTCTCCACGGTTCGTATGAATCAAGAACAACGAATTACCATTAGGGTCATAGAAATCCGGAATAGTCTCCTCGATATGCCAGAAGTCGCCTATAGTCAAATCTGTTTTTCTTTCTGTGGTCGCATAAAGACATTCATAGCAAGACGGCCGCAACGCGCACCTATTATAAAACACCTTAACATAGTCTTTAATCGACTTCTCTCCCCCATTGATCTTTACATAAGCTGTTGGAGATTTCCAACCTTTTCGCTTATCTTTAAATGTGAGATATGTTATTTTTCCAGCGCTCTTCTGGATGGACTCTGCATATTCTCTCCACAGTTTTGGACTTGGAGAACCATGACAGATAATATCTACTACATACACTCGCTCCCGGATTCTTTTCATTTCACTGAACTTTCGAAATCCATCTGATTGACATCCCATACCAACAAAGAGTAGTTCTTTCTTCGGATTTTCCATTAGCCAGTGATAGGCTTCCCGGTAAATATCACCAGGTTTGCTCTGCATATATTTTGAACCTTTTGCTCTTTCACGCTGCTTTTCATCTAGAATCATCTGAAATTCTGCAGTATGAGTTGCATAATTATAGACTACTGCCACCACTGCATTTCCATTTTTCAGAAAAAAATCCGAAAGTGCTGTAAATGCTCCACCAGAGGAACTATTATTTAGGTCTTTCTTATCTTTTAACCGCCCAGCATATACCTCTGTATTAATCAACTCAATATCTGTTTGCATGATGTTCCCCCTTTATATAAAAACGTGTAAAACACATACAAGTTTCAATACTATTCAAATTCCAAAAATTGATTTTTTGCTTGAATAACATCAATCTTAATTATTTTTATGAGCAATTTCATTAACAAAATAATTATCTCGAACTATTCTTTTTTCTTTTTGAAATCGAATTAATTCCTAGTCTCCACAATTCATCGTTGCTAATTCGCAAATACGCTATTGTCGCTATACAAAAAAAGAATCCTCCAGCAAGAATTTGAAGCGCAAGGGTTGAAATACTTACACCTAATTTAACTCCAATCCTATCCACTAATACTGCCATGATGAATCCTATAACCAGTATGGGAGAATATGACATAATATACTTGCGCATTGGTAGTTCATTTTTTACTGCAATCACCTGTACCAACATTACAGAGAATTCCGCAACAATTGTACCAAAAGCCGCTCCATTCGCTTGATATTTAGGGATTAGCATCCAGTTAATAATAAGGTTCAATATCGCCCCTACCATAGTTGACGTCAAATAAATGCTGTCTCTTTTATTGGGTATTAAATACTGCGTTCGTATCACATTTGCCCAAGCAATAAAGAAAACTGTAACGGATAATAACCTCATTATATCTCCACAAGCAATGAATTCATCACCAAAAAAAACAGGTGCCAAAACGCTACTAACTCCCATCAATCCAAAAGCAATTGCCGATGATAATAGTGTTACGAGTTTAGCAGATATTCTGATGTAATCATCTACCCTTTTTTTATCTCCGTTTGCTACAATATTAGACATTCTAGGTAACATAACAGTGCCTAATGCAGTAATTATTCCCATCGGAATATTAATAATTTTTTCTGCGTTATTATAAAAGCCCACCTGATCATAACTTGACATATTACCTAGCATAATTTTATCCATAACCTTATAGATACTGTATGCTAAAACCGGAACGAATAGAATCAAGACTGGTTTAATATTACAAGCGATTTCTTTAACACTACACCTCTTAAATGAAACAAATTTCTTGACATAAAACCACAAGTATGCTTGACTGAACAGTGTTCCAGCAGACATAATTAATGTATATTTCCACAAGTCGCTAGGCTTATGAACAAAAACAAACATAAAAACAACCGTGGAAATTTTAATTAAAGTATTTCTTGCAACCGTCAATTTAAACTGTTCCAATCCAAAAAACAGCCAACCAATATCAAACAATCCCGATGTAACATAGATTAACTGGAGAAGCACAATCAGTTTATTATCTTTAACAAACAAAAAAAGATAAATTGCATATGCAATTATTGCTATCGAAAATGTTATAACTTGCAAAGAATAAATACTACTAAAAGTCTTATTTAATTTTTCTTTATTATCTCTTACAGCAGCCACACTTCGATTGCCATGGTTTCCAATTCCAAGCATTGCAAAAAGCAGAAAGTAGTATGCAACCGAATAAGTATAAGAGTATACACCTACAGCCGTTGCGCCTAATGTTCGTGAAATATACGGTGCTGTAACTAGCGGTAGTATTACAAGCAATATTTGATACAATACATTATATAAAAAATTTTTCTTAAGGGTTCCCATTTCTCTACAAGAGCCTATGCTCTTTTCTCCCTTCTACTAGATTCATTACTTTAGGTATAACCGTTATCCCCCTGCTTCATCTATTAATAAATATTGCCAGTAGCTTTAATATTCTATCAAAAAAAATCGTGCAGGTTCTTTAAGTTCTTAATAAAAATCTTCCTTCGATTACCTAAGTTCTTTAATGCATCTACAATTGGCTTATTCATGTTTATTTTTTTGTCCGAACATTGCATTAAAGTATCTCTCTACATTTTCTCGTTTTCCGCGAAGAATTCTTTCCACATTGTCCCAATCGATTTCAGTAGCGCTCTGTGCTTCTGATATACTTCTTGTTGGAATTTCCAACTGCGTCAGCAAACTTTCCACACGAATATTTCTCTGTTTTCTATTATCCAATTCAACGTAAAATTCTTTCTGAAAGATAATTGAAAAAACTGTTCCATGGAAAGAGTTAGTAACAATTGCACTTGCATTTGCAAATAAACTCAAAAACTCATCAGGTGATGGTGCTTCAATGTAGGTAATGTCGGGGTCTTTTCTGATAGTTCTGTCATTCAAATAGACAACCTTCATATTTTTTTCAGTAGCCAATTTCTTTGCATATGTAATGTCATGAATAGGCTTTTCAACATTAAAAACAAGAACATATTTTTCTTTCACCACAGGATCGCTAGCAATCTTCAACCACTGCTCCCGAGGAATCAATAATGTCGGATCTGGATGCACATAAATTTCTCTATTGGTATCCGCATCCATAAGAAGTTTTTTTGCAGATTCCTCCCTAACTGATAAAACTTGAAAACCATTCAGTCGGCTAAACAGCTCCTTCTTGATATCCGTATTCAATTCCGTCGAACCGATACTTGCAGCGTAGGAAAGTTTCTGTTCGTCTCTCGCAAAAGGCAAAAAGTATACCGGATCGAATCCTGCACTAATTGGGCTCCATACCTGATCACTTCCGGAAATATAAAAACTGTATTCATCTCTATCGGCTTTTATCTCATCTGATGTGAAATAGGGTTTACTACAGCATAAATATTTATTTGTGAATTCCGCAAAACCTTTTTTGCGTTTTCTAATATTTTTTCCAAAACAAATGCCACGTACTATGGCATTGAACACTTTGCCGTCTGCAATAAAAAAAGGACGATAACATTTTTGAATAAAATCACTTCTGTAATCTATCACTGTGTTCTCTATGCCAATGCTATTTAAAAATGTTTGTAATGCATATGTTTGCATAATAGCACCATAATTAAGTGCTGTATGAAAGGTTACGATTCCAACTTTCTTCACTTCTCTACCTCCGCTATAAAGCCACGCTTATATGCATAGGCTAGTAGGCCAAGTCCCCATAAATAGACCATTATTTGGTTTGTATAATAAATAATATTGCCCGTAAGTCCATAAACAAGTACAAAGACTACAATATTAATTCCGATGAACAGATATCCACATCCTCTTCTGCTTAGCCTGTTTCTCCTTTTATATAAATAAATTGCCATTGCTATTGCAGTCAGATTAAGGATGATAAACACACTCAAACCTATAATCCCTATCTCCCCCAACATTTGATAATAAATGCTGTGAGCATGAGATTCCCAAACTCTACTTTTCGTAAGAATGACGCCTTGGTTAGATGCATATTTATTGTAGCTTCCGTAGCCATATCCTAAAAACGGTCGTTCTCTAAACATGCGTAATGCATGAGCCCAGAGATAAACACGACCATTGGCAGTATCATCACCTTCGAATGATGTGAATCGATTCAACAATGTATTAAGCGATGGAATTACCATCATACTGATAAAACCAAGAATACCCAATATACCAAAAGATCCCAACGCAATTACTTTTTTTGATCCTTTTGTCCAAAAAACGATATAAAGCATAATTAGAAGAATTCCAACTGCAAATAACATTCTTTTCGCAGGTAAAATCAAGGCAACTAAATAAATAATCAACCATTTAAAATCTTTTTTTTCGATTTTCTTAGTATATGTGCATCTCGACAGAAGTAAAACAATTGCCAAGACCATTAAAAAGGCAGCTTCTCCTTTTTCTCCGACAATGCCCGAATATATATGCTGCGACAATTCATTATTTAATCTTGAAACAGCACCTGCTCCGCCTCTTATCAAAAAATTCAAGTGATCTCGATAAATAGTAGGAAAGACTATCTGTATACAAATAGAAATAGCCACACATCTGCATCCTATTTCCGTATATTCCACACTATAAGAATAAAAGTTATCACTATTTCTTAAAAACACCATACATGCTCCAGCAAAAAATGTTATGGCATATTTTAAAGTTTCACCTCTATCATATGAATTAACCGCTCCAGCTAAAATAACACATATAAATGCAAGCAACGCATACATCAGCGGTTGCCTTGCCAGGTGCATATTTGATCCTTCCAGGTTTTGGAAAATTGTAAAGCCTAAAAACAAGCAAATCAGATATATTCTGAGTGGCATTAAAAAAGAAAAGCCACTACAACAGATTATTGCTAAAAGAAACGCCTGAAATCTTGCTGGTGAAATACGTATCATATCTTCCCTCCTACGGGATCTCATAATAAAACAGCTGCGGTCGGGTAAAAGAATTTTTCCTCACTTAGCGCAGTTTAAAAATAATCAATGTATAAACAGCCTTCCTCACTTTTCTAAACATTTAGAGGGAGGAAATCTCTCACCGACAGCTCTAATTGTTTTATCAGAGTTTCCCTATATTTTCATTACTTTGCATACTAATATATAAGCCTTCGGAGATAACTTCATCAACAAAAATCCAACGAACTGCTTCCGAGACAAATTATTATAGGCCTGCCTCAGCCGATAATGTTTTATTTTACAATATAAGTCATCAATTTGTTCTTTATAAGCAGCATAATCTCTGCTCTTCAGCGCACGCTCTACTGTTTTATAGGCCACATGAATGTAATGAGCTTCTGCCAATTCCATATATTCCAAATGATTTTTTTTCGCCCATAACATAATACGTTCCGCTACTATGATTGCATCAAAATTTTTTTCCGCAAATTGTGATTTCATAGCGGATCCTTCTCTCTGGACATAATAATATCCCGGTTTATAAACCCCATAGCATTTTTCAATCTTCTGTAAGTATTGAAAAATAAAATATAGGTCTTCACCAATTCTGATACTAGGATCAAAGGCAATTTGCTTTACGATTCGGGTCACATACAGCTTATCAAATAGATTAATACCAATTGCTCCACCTTTTAAAAATTCTCGCATGGCACCGTCCGATGTAAAATAATTTTCTTGAATTTCACCTCTGTATGCCTTTTTAGAATCTCCGTTGTAAACAACATAGTAGTCAAATATAACTAAATCAGACTGACTATATATAATTGCATCCAACATTTCCTGAAAAAAATCAGTAGCAACATAGTCATCACCATCAACAAAGGCAATATATTGTCCGTGCGCAGCAGAAATTCCAGCATTTCTAGCAGATGAAACACCACCATTATCCTTGTTAATAACCACAATATTGCTATATTTCTTAGCGTATTCCTGACATTTATCTGGACTTTTATCAGTACTTCCATCGTTCACAAGTATAACTTCCAGTTGCTCAAAGCAGGATTGACTGATGATAGAGGAAACGCATCTATCCAAATACTGATCTATATTATAGACAGGTACAATAACAGATATTTTACACATAACAATCACTCATTCAAGAAGCGTTCAATATAAGAATACGCTTCTTCTCTCATTTTCTGTAAATTTATATCCACCTGTGTATAATCAACCGGCTCTAACAAATTCTGAGTAAGCAAATCCGTATATCGGATTGCTCTTTTCTCTAAACCTGTTTGTCGCAGAATCACTTTTGCACGATCATCATTCTTGTTTTTTATAACAGTATTTCTCAAAGACCAGAATGTTTTATGAAAAAGCGCCGAAAAAACAATTCCATGAAAAGATTGAACAAGCACCATTTTCGCATTGCGCATTAATGTCAAGAAACCAATAGGTCCGCTCTTCTCCCACAGCCGTATGCCATACTGATCTAATTTATTTATCGTCCACTGCTTACCATCAATAATATAAATGGGCATATTGTATTTTTCACTTACTTCTTTGAGAATTTTATTATTCTCCTCGTTAGAATAATAGAATGCATAATATAAGATAAAATCCCCATCTACTTCAGGAATATTCAGTTTTTCACACCATTCGTTACCCGTCAATAGCACTGTCGGGTCTGCCACAATCGGTACCTCAATACCGGTAAGTTCCTTCAACCATTTCTGCCCATTATCTTCTCTCACAGATAAATAATCAAAGTCTTTCACCAATTTTGCGTATTTTCCCGGGTTTATGCACTCTGTATTAATATTTCTTGCGCCCAGACTAGGAGAATAGGCCACTTTTTTTGCATTCTTTACAAATGACAAAAAATAAGCGTCATCTGCATCTCTACATCTGACATTCCACACCTGGTCGCCACCTGCAACCACGATATCATAATTCTTGTCAATTCCGTTTAACTCATGTTTATATTTCATCAGCTTAGGTGTCAGATTTAAATACTGATTCTCAAATTCAAGGTAATCAGTTCTCATTTTCTCAATTGCATCGTAATGAAAAAGCGCTTTAATGTTGTTCCTTAGGACTGCTGGGCGAAGAAACCAGTCCCAGTTGGCATAATAATTTCTCTGTCCCCAGTTAGAATAGTTAATAATTTCCACTTCAGCACCGTATTTCTCGGCAAGAACATTTTGTAGTGCAAATGCTTGAAGCATGGAGCCACAATTCAAAGAGGCATGAAATGTAATAATTCCGATTCTCATATTATTCTCCTTTTTCCATCAATCTCCTATAGATTGATTCAATAATGATGTTATCTACGTTTTCGTCAAATTTTCTTGCAAAAATATATCCAGAAGACATTAGCATTTCTAGGTCTTCCATATGGAACGTATATGGATTACCCCGTTTCCAATCCGTCAAACGCATATTTTCATAAATTATGTTCTTCGTTTTTGGAAAAAGACTGTCCCTAAAATTTGAATTGTATACTATAGTTTGCAAGAAAACTTCATCACAGCATTTTGTGTATTTAAAATGATCTTCTATCCACTTTGCTTTTGAAGCAACATACTTTGCACAATTACCAGTAATGCTGAACCAATTGGCTCCTTTACGCAAAACTAAATCGCTGTTTCGAAGTCGATCTACTCTTAAAACTTTCTGAGTTAGCAGTAGGCCTTTTTCCATACCGCACAAAATACGTTGGGAACGATCAATATGATCTCTCAATAGATGGTACTGCGCCAGTCTATTACGTATTTGTCTTTCATCCTGAATCATATCAAAATGAATAAACTCTGTTGTTCCATGCATATCAAAAAACGCATGTAATTGTTTTTCTGTTACAAGGGGCATATCTGCACCAGATAGCATATGGAATCTGACATATTCTCCATTTGCTAAAGCTGCTTCAAGAAGTGCCATTTCCACTTGAATTTGGCTATATCCGCCCCAGTGCACTCGAATACGAGGGATAAAGTAGATTTTAGAGTGTACTGCTTCATATGATTCTATACCATCTAGTGCATGGGACTTTGCGTCAATGTGTATATATATATCGTTATCTGGATAATCTAAATAATCTAATAGTTTAATAAGCTGACTTTTGTTATTGTGAACTTGCAAAAGAAACGCATGTTTCTTCATACACAACCTCCAATCTATGTTCTTCCGCCTGTCAAAAATGCATATCCCTTAGGCCATACTTTACAAAAGGTTAAGGCAACACACATCAATATGAGCATTAAAATAAATGGTATTCCCACATTGGAAACAATTGCACTTATAGCCGATTTTCCAAATATCACTAGATAAATCTTTTGTGCAACAATTGAGAAGATCATTTGTGTACAGTAATAGAAAAATGATTGCTTCATCACCCACAATGGATGGCGCAAATTTTGGAATATATCTGCTATGACCCAGTAAAAAATCGGAGATATCATTCTGCAAACAAACAAGCCATAGTTATTGTTCATGGCCCAGATAAACAAAACAATCTGCAATGCTACTGCTGCAGCAATGTTCATGTACTTTATTTTTGTTTCTTTGACATCGAATACCCTATCATGGTGCCAATATCCTATATATGCGCCAAGCATATATACCGGTAGCCAATATCTGCAAGTCGCATATCCCGCTTTTGGACCTATATAAATATTAATAAAGAAAATTACAACAATCAAAAAAGGGTATATCTTCTTTTTGTTCAGTAAACACACATTTACTGGATAAAACAGAAAATAGATAAATAAAACTCTTATAAACCATAATACCGGATCATAAGAAGAACTCAGAATATTCCATATAATTTCTGGTACAGATGCAATAGTCCCCCCCCCCCGAATACATTTTTCATTTCCTTCAGTGGAAAACAAATTATATTCCAACATAGATATGGTATTAGCAAACTTCGTGTTTTAGCAATGATTACCTCTTTATATCGTTTTCTTTTGCATGAACGATAAAACAGCATAGCAGAAACAAAGAAAAATGTAGGAACTGCCATGTTGCACACAATGCGAACAAACTGGTTTATTACCAAAACCGTATTATTTGTATCAAATAGTTCCATATAAGCAGAGTGCAGATTTAATATAAGAAAAGCAAGTATAAAATTCAAATACACAATCTTGTTAGAGACTTTCTTGTTCATTACCCAATCCTCCTACTTAAACAGTTCCTCTACTATTTTTTCAAGCCCCTCATTGAACTTTGCATTATTGCTACTCAATCCATGATTCATACCAGCAACTATCTGATCATAATTCTTTATTATATCCCCTAAAGTTTCTATATCTTCCACAAGAATAATCGTTCCCATTCTTTGTGCCACATTTCTTGAAAAATCGACCTGATGATCGTTTACATGCTCGTCAAACTGATGCTGACGCGGCACAACAATAGGAGTCTTTCCAATCTGTAAAGGCATTACAAAACTTGCCGGTCCACCGTGTGTAATTACAATACGAGCATCGGCGACATTTTTCACCATCTGCTGATATGGAATCAACTTACTCCACTGACAGTATTTCGGCTCGTATGTACTAAAGCCAGTCTGGATAATTACATCTTCGTTTATAATGCCGTCTTTCTTTAATTCATCTATTTTCTGAATCAGCCGATTAAATGGCTGCTCATGTGTTCCTACCGTCACAAAAATCATTTTCTCGTCCCCTACTTAGAATATACTTCCCAGATTAACCGCTTTCGGATAAACCTTTTTCTGCTCTTCCCACTGCACAACAAACTTGTCCACAATGGGGTAAACCATCTTTCCTGTCATTGTCGGTTTATCAATTCGATCAAAAACCTCGATGTAAACCAACTTTGCGCCCATCATTTTACCAATATAAAAAAACGGGACCGCAACTGCTGCACCGCAGGAAATAATCAAGTCTGGCTTTTCCTTATGTAACACATTCCATGCAATCTTGGTATTCTTAATAAGAGCCTTTAGACTCCGGTTTGTCGGATAATAACAGGGATACATTTTTTCACCTTCAAGTAGGCTCCTTGCATCCTCTTTATCAAAAGTAACCCAAAAATGATCCTTGTTTTTCCAAAACGGCTTTAACATGTACAAATGTGTCAGGTGTCCTCCTGACGAACCAACCAAACATACTTTCATATTCTCTAAACTCCTTCATCCACAGATTTTTCCAATGTACACATCCCGAAAGATGGTATCTCTTTTTTATAACCTATTATTTCTTGGTTTTATCATACATTCGCTTAAGATGTGCTTCTTGCCATCATATTCTTTTACTCCTCAACTTCCTTCATAGCACAACAACAAGCCTGTATACAGATTGCAGTGACAATCTATACGCAGGCTTGTCCTCGTACCTCCTTATTTTGTTTTCTGCTCTATCAGCTTTCGCTGTGGTGGGTTAAGTACAGAGCGCAACCAGAAGCCATTAACCCCTGAAAACACGCTGGCCCTAACGCACCATGACAAGCAGAAACAAGTTGAGGTGAAAAGGTCAAGCCGCGCAAACCCGCATGAAATCAGGCTTTTCTCTGGTTGTCCATCATATCCACTTTCGCTTGCACAATGTCAACAGCCATCACTTGGTTATGCTGTGCTAACAGAACGCTAAGGGAGAGGCCGACATATCCAGTGCCAGCCACGGCGATTTTATAATTTTTCATATTTTCATTCTCCTCACTTTTCTCTTTATAAAACAGCAATAAGCCCACGGCGGGTCGCACAAAGGCAATCCACCGTAGGCCTGAACTCTCCTTCAATCTTTATTTGCTGCTCCTTTTGTGGGTCAAAACAGAGCTTCCAAAAGCCTCCTACATATAACCCCCAGGATTTTCCGCTTCTTGCAGCTTTTCAACAAATAAAACATTTGAAGGACAACTCAAGCCGTCAAAACCCTTTAGTTATCGTAGGTTTTCTTGGTTGACCCTATTATATCTCTAGCCCCACGCCGCTCAATGGTCGGAACTGACTTTTGACGGATTCCCTCGTACTCCGTTTTACCAGCATCGTCATATTCTGCACCACTCACATGATGGCCTGCTCTGTTGTAGCAGGTCACTTCACAACCATTCTGTGCCATTCGGGTGCAGAGCTCTTTGACAACGATTTCTACTCCGCCTTCTCTCGATAATCGCTTCTGTCCGAACATCGCAATCGCAAGTTTCTTACTCATAAATCTTTCCCACAATCCCACTCAATTTCTTCATCTATATTTCAGCCAACACAAAGAGCGGATAGGCTCGCTTGCCTGTCCGCTGGCTGTCACCCCACCCTCATGGTCGAGATTTCTTTCTGGATGGCATTGCTGCCACCCAAAAAGATCATTCGTTCATTCTTCGGGTAAGAAAATATGAACTTCAGGTTACGGAGCCTTTCATTCTCTGCCGTACCCTTGTCCCTATTATGACAGCCGCGTATTGTTTCACAGGTTCCATACGGGTTCTGTATTCTCCGCAATTGGATCCGTTTCACCCGCTTTGTCCTCTGGATTTCCAAATTTGATTTTATGTTGTTTTTGTACCACAATAACCCCGGACGATCTTTCGCCCAGGGTATCTCATCCACGTGATTTAATTCTGCGCAGTTTCTCTGCTCGAAAGTACAGATGTTTTTCTGTTCTCCCACTCACCAAAAGCATACTTATTTCCCCCAACCGCAACTCAGGAGATTTCGTTCTTTGAGTAACCTTTCGATACCAACTTTCCACCAATTTCAGCCTGTTGTTATCAGTATTATTTTAGCATGTTTTCTTCTTGCATACAATACTTCGTTGCACTATCGTTGCCCATTTTACGGATAAGATTTCAGTCTATTTTACGCATTTTCTTGCTAAACCCCCAATTCGTCAAGAAATTTCCTTTTTCATCTATTGCCTGTTCCAATTTTTCAATAGAACCTCTTTCCCTTTGACTGAAAAATAACGTTATCACTCATTTTTTCATTCTTTATGTATTTGCCTTTTCACCGTCATTACTACGCGAATTTATCCATCCAGCCTGAAAAAATGCATATTTTCTCGCATAAACAAATCAACCATTGTCCAGACAAAAACGCAGCAATCCAGAATTCCGCAAGCAAAAAAACACCCTTCCTCTCACGGAAACCCGCAAAAGGAAGGGTGTTGAACTCAATATCCTGTTGTCGTACCAATCACAGCATGTTCGTACCAACAAAGCTGGTACTAGCTGTCATTCAGCACGACACCTCAAGCACTTTTGAGCGTAGAGCTGTGATTAGCAGTTCTCAGCGAAGTACTTAATGGTACGGACCATCTGAGAGGTGTAGGAGTTCTCGTTGTCGTACCAAGACACGACCTGAACCTGATAGGTATCGTCGTCGATCTTAGCGACCATAGTCTGGGTAGCATCGAACAGAGAGCCATAACGCATGCCGATGACATCAGAAGAAACGATCTGATCCTCGTTGTAGCCGAAGGACTCAGAGGTAGCAGCCTTCATAGCAGCATTGATGGACTCCTTGGTGACGTCCTTGCCCTTGACGACAGCAACCAGAATGGTGGTAGAGCCGGTAGGAACAGGCACACGCTGAGCAGAGCCGATCAGCTTGCCGTTCAGCTCGGGGATGACCAGGCCGATAGCCTTAGCAGCACCGGTGGTGTTGGGAACGATGTTCTGTGCGCCAGCACGAGCACGGCGCAGATCGCCCTTGCGCTGAGGACCATCCAGGATCATCTGGTCGCCGGTGTAAGCATGAACAGTGGTCATGATACCGGAGACGATGGGGTAGGTCTTGTTCAGGGTGTTAGCCATGGGAGCCAGGCAGTTGGTGGTGCAGGAAGCAGCAGAAATGACCTGATCCTCAGCGGTCAGGGTCTTCTCGTTGACGGAGAAGACAATAGTCTTCAGATCGTTGCCTGCGGGAGCAGAAATAACGACCTTCTTTGCGCCAGCCTGGATGTGAGCCATGCTCTTCTCCTTGCTGGTGTAGAAGCCGGTGCACTCCAGAACGACGTCAACGTTCAGTTCGCCCCAGGGAGCATCCTTTGCATCCTTAACAGCGTAGATCTTGATCTCCTTGCCGTCAACAATGATGGAGTCCTCGGTAGCCTCGACAGTGTGCTTGCCTTCGCCGATCTTGCCGCAGAAAGAACCCTGAGCAGTATCGTACTTCAGCAGGTGAGCCAGCATCTTGGGGCTGGTCAGGTCGTTGATTGCGACGACCTCGTAACCCTCAGCATCAAACATCTGACGGAAAGCCAGACGACCAATACGACCGAAACCATTGATAGCAACTCTAACAGCCATGTTAATAGTACCTCCTAATTATTTTACCCATAATCGGATAAATCACGGTATCTTTATTTTAGACCAAAACGCAGAAAGTTTCAAGTGTCTGCCAAAAAATTAACAAGACATTTCCATCATTTTTTGCTTTTGTACGATTTTGCTTCCTTTCACTCGCCGGTTTTAGGCAATTGCGCCAACAGCATGCCAGCACTTTTGTCAGCTCTGTCTGTTCAGGCAGGCTGCAGCGCACACTCCTCCAATGCTGCCCACACAGCAAAGGCCCAGCCCTGCAAAAAAGTCAGGCATCACAGCAAGGCCCATGCCATTGCCTGCCAGCAGCGCAAAGCACTGGGGCAGCTGCCAGCACAGACCCAGCGCAAAGGCGGCAAGCCCGGCTGCGCACAGTGTTTTGCCATTGTCCGGCTGCGGGATATGCAGTGCCCGAGCCAGCGCCGCCAGAAACACCAGCACTGCCAGCATCTGCCACACTGCAGCTGTCGGCTGCACCCGGTGCCAGCTGGAGCTGTTCTCCATAAAGCGCATCAGTACGTTCCAATAGAACAGCAGGCTTCCTGCAACGGCAAGGTACAGCCCGCCAAAGGGCTTCTTCCACGCATCAGGGCTCAGCCAGCAGCGGCCCATCGTGCTGAGCCACACAGAGCACACGCATTCCAGAATACACCGCACAAAGCCGCCCAGACCGGAAGCTGCACCCAGCGCGATCTGTGCACCCGCTGCGGCCAGAAAACATACTGCACCGGCAAACGCCAGCACACCGGCCAGTGGCCTGCGGCTGCGCACTGCCTCCGAGCGGGAAGGCTGTGTACGGCCCACGAGCACTGCAGCCAGCACCACAATGCCCAGCGCCAGATAGCGCCACCACACCGAGCCCACCAGACACAGGCCGGTAACGGCGTCGGTGCCAAAGGCCAGATCTGCCGCGCGCAGCACGCCCAGCAGAGCACTCAGGATAAAAACGAACAAAACAGAAGGATTCATCAGCGTTCCTCGATCGGCTTATATTTCTGGCGCACGCCCAGATACTTGTAAGCGGGGCGAATGATGCGGTTGGCGAATACCACCTCTTCCACGCGGTGTGCACACCAGCCGGGCACACGGGCAATGGCAAACAGCGGGGTGTAGATATCCTCGGAAATGCCCAGCATGTTGTAGATCAGGCCGCTGAACAGGTCCACGTTGGCGCACACCGGCTTGGTGCTGCCCTTTTCCTCGGCAAAGATGCCGGGGGCCAGCCGCTCGATGCTGCACAGCATGTTGTACTCTTCCTCAAAGCCCTTCTCGTAAGCCAGATGGCGGGCACGCTGCTTCAGGACCACCTCACGGGGGTCGCTGATGGTATACACCGCGTGGCCCATGCCGTAGATCAGGCCGGAGCCATCGCCCGCCTGCTTGCGCAGGATGCGGCGCAGATACTCGCGAACTTCATCGTCGTCCTCGGGGTTTTCCACATGCTTGAGGATATCCTTCAGCTGACGGTTCACCATCAGGTTGGCACCGCCGTGCTTGGGGCCCTTCAGTGCGCCGATGGCCGCCGCGATCGCAGAGTAGGTATCCGTGCCGGAGGAGGACAGCACACGGGTGGTAAAGGTGGAACAGTTGCCGCCGCCGTGGTCGGCGTGCACCAGCAGGCACATATCCAGCAGCTTTGCTTCCTCGTGGGTGAACTTCTGATCCGGACGGTAGGTGCTCAGGATGTGCTCCGCCGTGCTCTGGCCGGGCTTGGGCAGATGGAAGAACATGCTCTGCTTATCGTAGTAGCGGCGCTTCATCTGGTATGCGTTCACCATCATGGTGGGCATGCTGGCGATCAAATTGATGCTCTGGTTCAGGATATTCTCCAGGCTCAGATCCTCGGCGTGCTCATCATAAGAGTAAAGGCCCAGCACGCAGCGCTGCAGCTTATTCATGATATTGGGCGAGGGGGCGTTCATGGTGTCCATGAAGCCTTCCGGCAGGGCGCGGTGCTCTGCCAGGATCTCACAGAATTCGTCCAGCTGCTCCTGGTTGGGCAGGCTGCCGAACAGCAGCAGCCAGATCACCTCTTCAAACACAAAGCGGTCGTTGCGGTAGGCCTCGTCCACGATCTCGTTGATGTTGACACCGCGGTAGATCAGCTTGCCGGGAGTGGGGATCACATGGCCTTCCTGATCCTTCTTATAGCCCACAACGTCGCAGACATTGGTCAGGCCAGCCAGAACGCCGGTGCCGTCCGGGTTGCGCAGGCCGCGCTTGACGCCCAGCCGCTCACTCGTCTCCGGGTCGATGTAGTTATTGGCCACATATTCCTCACACAACGTCCGCATCGTGTTCTGGTCCAGTGCAGCCACTTCTGAATGTGCAAAATTCATAAGGGGGATTCTCCTTTCATCCTATTTCTTATACTTTCCCGCCCATCCTCTGTGATGGGTATAATTCTATGATATCGCTTTTGAAGAGTAAATTCAAGCATCAAGTGCATCATCTGGCACATAAACTGCCCGCTCATCACCTTTTTTGGCTTGCACTGCAAAAGACGTTCTCCCTGTTTCGCATCTTTTTTCAGGGTGTATCCGGTATTCTGATTTAAAAAACACCGCTGTCGGAGGGGCTTGGACTATGAAAAAGTTATTTCTGCTGATTTTTGCAGTCCTGCTGGTTCTGGGCAGTGCTCTGCCTCTGGCCGCCTACCGGGTCACGCGGGCTGTGCTGGGCCATACAACACCTCTGCCCGCAGCATCTTCTGTGCCTGAGCTACCCACATCGCAGCCAAAAGACCCTTCTTCCGCAGACGCCGAGACCTTTCCGGTGGAGGATCAGTCCGCCGGAAAGGTAGTGCAGCTCTCCCGCCGGGAATACGTTCTGGGGGCTGTCGCCGCCGAAATGCCGGTCAGCTGGCCGGACGAAGCACTCAAGGCACAGGCTGTTGCCGCCCACACCTACGCGCTCTACTGCCGGGATCATGCCGCCCTGCAAAGCGGTGCATGGCTCACCGTTGATCCTGCCCGGCGTCAGGGCTGTCTGACCGAACCGGTGCTGCGCAGTTACTGGGGCACCGCCTACGAGCAGAACTATGCCCGGCTCTCGGCCCTTGTGGACGAGGTCCTGAACGATCTTCTTTTTTACGATAACGCCCCCGCCTGCACCAGCTACTTTGCCATTTCCAACGGCCGGACGGAGGCCAGCGAAAATGTGTGGGGCACCGCCCTGCCCTATCTGATCCCGGTGGACAGCGGCACCGACCTTTCCGCCGATAATTATCAGTATACTGCTGTATTTTCTGCCGTGCAGGTGCAGCAGGCTTTTTCCGGCCTTGGCATCACGGCCGATCTCGCCGCACCGGAAAGCTGGTTCGGCCCGGTCGAACAGACCTCCTCCGGTTACACAAAATCGCTCACCGTCTGCGGACAGACCGTTTCCGGCACAGCCCTGCGTCAGGCACTGGGTCTGCGCAGCACCTGCTTTACCGTGCAGTACCAGAGCGGAAACTTCAGCTTTACCACCCGGGGTTACGGCCACGGCGTGGGCCTGAGCCAGTGGGGTGCAAAGGCCATGGCAGAACAGGGCGCGGACTATGCGGATATTTTAGCTCATTACTACCCCGGAACACAGCTGCACAGGATGGGGTCGTAACGGGAAGCTCAATTTCATAAAGCAGATGCCGCTTTCCGTTCCGACCCTTCCCGTGAAAAAGTAAATCGGCAAAGCCCGCAGGCTTTGCCGATTTACAAGTACAAAAATTTTTCCGCTGATATGCTCAGAGCAAAGAGCATTTTAAATGGTTCTACTCAAACCCGCACCATATCCGGTGTGATCTCCGCCAGAGAATGTGCACCGCACATCTGCATGGTGTCAGCCAGCTCACCGGCCAGCTTGTCGATGTAGCACTTCACGCCCTCTTCGCCGCCGCCATACACAGCCGTGACGAACGGCCGGCAGATCAGCACGCCGTCTGCGCCCAGCGCCAGTGCCTTGAACACATCCACACCGGTGCGGATGCCGCCGTCCACCAGCACCTTCACGCCGGTGCCCTTGAGGGCTGCTGCGATCTCGGGCAGCACCTCGGCCGTGGCAGGGCACTGGTCCAGCACACGGCCGCCGTGGTTGGATACCACGATGGCAGCAGCACCGGCTTCCTTTGCCTTTTGTGCGCCTTTGACCGTCATAACGCCCTTGACGATAAAGGGCCGCTCGGCCAGCTTGACGATCTCGGCAAGCTCTTCCACGCTCTTGCTGCCTGCCGGAGGAGTCATGTTCTTCAGGAAGGGCAGACCGGCGGCGTCCACATCCATGGCCACGGCAAAGCAGCCGCTGGCCTTGGCCTGCGCCATCTTTTCCTTGATGGTGTCGATGTTCCAGGGCTTGATGGTGGGCACACCGCAGCCGCCTGCCGCGCCGATGGCCTTGGTGGCCATTTCCATCACGGTGGGGTTGGTGCCGTCACCGGTAAAGGCCGCGATGCCATTTTCTGCACAGGCGCGCACCAGAACATCGTTATAGGTCATATCGGTGTAGGCTTCGGAGTAGTGCAGGTTCACCGCACCCACCGGGCCTGCAAAGAAGGGGTACTTGAAGCCTTTGCCAAACAGCTCCACGTGGGTGTCCGGCGTGCCGCCCTCACACAGGGTGTCCATGTTCACACGGATCTCGGCCCATTTATTATAATTGCGGATGGCGGTATCGCCCACGCCCTTGGCACCGGGGCCCGGGATCTGGTTTTTGCAGGCCACGCCGTTGCACACCGGGCAGGCCTTGCAGTATTTGCCAATGCACTCACGGGCATTGGCCAGCACTTCAGGATAAGTCATAAGAAAGCATCCTCCTTTTTTATTCCACTCTGCGGCCGCAAAGATTTCCCGCCGCAGTACTCTCCTGCTTCATCATAGTCCGGTTCAACCGCTTCGTCAAGGGCTTTTGCCGCATCCCTGAATTTTTTGCCGTTTTTTGCCTGCACAGAGATGTCGTTTTGAAAAAAACATTTTTTTCAAAAAATCCTTGACAAAAGCGGTTCTTTCAGGTATTATAGTGTGGCGCTGCGGCGCACAACCGAATATGGAAAGATGGCTGAGTTGGTCTAAGGCGCACGACTGGAAATCGTGTAACGTGTCAAAAGCGTTCTGGGGTTCGAATCCCCATCTTTCCGCCAGAAATCCGGAACCTTTGGGTCCCGGATTTTTTGTTTTATCTTCTCATTTTTCATTTTAAAAAAAGTGCTTGACAAATGCGCACCTTTCAGGTATTATAGTAGAGCGCTGTGACGCACAACTGAATATGGAAAGATGGCTGAGTTGGTCTAAGGCGCACGACTGGAAATCGTGTAACGTGTCAAAAGCGTTCTGGGGTTCGAATCCCCATCTTTCCGCCAGAAGTCCGGAACCTTTGGGTTCCGGACTTTTTGTTTTATCCGGCTTCGCTTGACTTTTGCCTGCCGTTCCGCTATGCTGAATAAAATATCTTCTCACCA
Organism: Faecalibacterium sp. 3; assembly: GCF_048323735.1. Taxonomy (NCBI): domain Bacteria; kingdom Bacillati; phylum Bacillota; class Clostridia; order Eubacteriales; family Oscillospiraceae; genus Faecalibacterium; species Faecalibacterium sp. 3. The sequence goes on along the minus strand of NZ_JBLWFN010000001.1, from coordinate 1,685,724 downwards.
AAGGAGGATTTCTTATGGCATCTTCCCGCAAAAAAAAGCGCGGTGTCGGCCGCGTGGTGCTGATCCTGATCCTGTGCCTTGCCCTGATCGCAGTGATCGCCGTTATGGTCGGCTACAGTCTGGTGGCCCGCCGCGTGAAGGCCCTGCAGGCCGGCGCGGCATTCACCTTTGATTACGAGGCGACATCCACCGCCGATTCCCCCGCCCTGTACACCATCCTGCAAAAAACCGGCTCCACAAAGGGCACAGTCAGCGGCCTGTACGCGCCGGACGCTCTGCAGCTGAGCATCACGGCCCCGGGCGCGGTCATTCCCGCCGACCCACTCACCCGCGTGTACGTCAGCGGCAGCGAGACGTTATACGATGTGGGGCAGCTGTACAAGAACATCCGCTCCTCCATCACCGGCAGCTACCCGCTGGCAAGCTTTCTGATGCCGGACTGGACCCTTGGCAATTATGTCTCGCAGGCCCAGCTGGCCAGCCTTCTGGGCGTTGGCACCGAGGCCACCAGCCTGCAGGACATGACCGAATTTGAATTGCCGCAGAAAAAGCCGCAGCGCGTGCAGCCGGAAGGTGCGCTGGACGGCTACCTTTACTATCAACTGGACACCGGCGACACCAGTGCTTCTGCCCCGGTGCTGGTCATCGGCTTTGAAAAGAGCAAATTCTTTGAGGATTCCCTTCCTGTACACATCCTGCTGACCATCCCGGAGCATCAGGTCCGCATCCAGCTCACCGGCACCGTAAGTGCCCAGACTGTGGTGCTCACCGCGCCCACCTCCCGCATGAAGGATGAGGACATTCAGACTCTGGTGCAGATCCGTGATACCATCCAGAGCGTGCTGCAGTTTGTGCAGAGCACTGCCGACAGCATGCAAAAGGCAGGCTGACCATAGATCAGTACACATAACCCGGAACCTTTTCAGAACCACTTCCGGAATAAAAGCAACAGCGCCCGCCGGGCTTGAACCTCCCGGCGGGCGCTGCTTTTATAGTTTTTGCCGTCCGCGATCAGACGGTCTCTTTTTTCTTGCGGGGTGCGCACTTGCGCTTGGGCTTCTCCGCAGCAGGCTTTTCCTCTGCAGCGGTCTCTGCCTTTGCAGGCCCAGCCTTTTCCGCTGCCTTGGCAGCAGTCTTTTTGGCTGCGGTCCTGCGGGCAGGCTTTTCTGCGGGTGCAGCGTCTGCCTTCACCGTTTCTTCTGCTTCGGCGGTCTTAGGCTCCTCTGCCTTGGCGGCAGCCGCCTTTTTGGTGGTCCGGGGCTTGCGGGCTGCAGGCTTCTTGGCCGGTGCCTTTTCCTCTGCCGGAGCTGCTGCAGCTTCCGCAGCGGGCTCTTCAGCCTTCTTGACGGCACGCTTTGCGCGTTCCTTTACCTCGGCAATGGTCCACAGCTGATCGTCTGCACCGGGCACCTCCTGCCAGATCTGCAGCACCGTGCCCACATCAGCGCCCATGCCGACCGTATCCACGCACTTGCCGCCTGCCCAGGAAGAGCGCAGGCGCACCTTTCCTTCCGGGGTGGGCTGGACCGTCCACATCTGGGAGGTGCCGCCCACATCCTCCCACAGATGCAGCCATGTGCCGTTGGCAGTACCGGTCATGGTCAGGTCCAGCAGCTTGCCGGAAGCACGGTTGCGGATGCGGTAAACGCCGTCTCCCACACGGATGAAGCTCCACTCCTGCTCGGGCTTGTGCTCGTACTTGCCCAGGCGGACGGTGCCGGCTCCCTTGACGCCTTCCACAGCCTGAATGACATTGCCGGTGTGTGCGGCAATGGTATAGAAGTGATCCGCTCCGATCACAGTCTGTGCAACAGTTTTCATGATTTTTCCCTCCTATTGGAATTGCAGCAGCCGGGTCCTGCCTGCAGCCGCCTTTTGTTTACGCGCAGCCCGCATAAAATGCAGGCTTTTTTGTTCTCCTTATGGTAAATGATACCACATATCGTGATTTTCCACAAGCAAATCGACCATCCTTTAGCAAAACAGACAAAAAGAGACACTCTTTCCGCCTGTTTTTCTCCTGCTCGACCGTCTCTATGCGGCTCCTTTTGCGGTGCCGCACCTCTCGACTTTTTGTCGTACATGCGCTATACTATGTGCCAGCATCCCTTGCGCATCCGCCAAAGCTATCCGCCGCTCTGCTGCAGGGGCGTTTTTTTTCACCTTATACAGAGGGAGGCCCTTCCATGGCATCGAACGAGCTCAATATCCAGCAATACAAAAAAATGACCGAGACCCCCATCCCCAAGCTGATCCTGGGGCTTGCCGCTCCCACGATCTTAAGCATGCTGATCACCAGCATCTACAATCTGGCCGACACCTTTTTTGTGGGCCAGATCTCCACCAGCGCTTCCGGCGCGGTAGGCGTCGTTTCCAGCCTGATGGCCATTATTCAGGCTCTGGGCTTTACGCTGGGCCACGGCTCCGGCACCATCATCAGCCGCAGTCTGGGCAGCAGGAACACCAAAGCAGCCACCCGGTTCGCTTCCACCAGCTTTTTCACGGCGCTGGCCGTCGGTGTGGTGCTGGCCCTCATCGGCCTTGCCACGCTGCCCGGCTTCATGCTGCTGCTGGGCAGCACCGAGACCATCCTGCCCCACGCCTGCGCCTATGCGCGGCCCATCCTCATCGCGGCCCCGCTGATGATCTCCAGCCTCGTGATGAACAACATCCTGCGCTACGAGGGCAAGGCCAATTTTGCCATGATCGGCCTTGTGACCGGCGGCGTGCTGAACATCCTGCTGGACCCCGTTTTCATGTTCGCGCTGGGCCTTGGCACCGCCGGTGCAGGCATCGCCACGGCTCTCAGCCAGACGATCAGCTTTTTCATCCTGCTGTCCATGTTCCTGCGGGGCAAAACGGTCAGCCAGTTCCGCCTCCATTCCGTCACCCACGAAGCACGGGAGTTTGGCATGATCCTGATCGGCGGTGCTCCCAGCTTTGGCCGTCAGGGTCTGAACAGCATTGGCGGCATGCTGCTGAACATCGCCGCCCGCAGCTATGGCGATGCCGCCGTGGCCGGTATGAGCATCGTTTCCCGCATCTTCATGTTCATCATTTCGGTCGTCATCGGCGTAGGACAGGGCCTGCAGCCGGTAGCCGCATTCAACTATGGTGCACGCAAGTTCCGCCGGGTGCGGCAGGCGGCCATCTTCACCATGGGTGCCGCCTTCTGTATGCTGGTGGTTCTGGTCGCCCTGTGCTGGGTGGACAGCGATGCCCTCATCCGCCTGTTCCGCGACGACCCGGATGTGACCGCCGTGGCCCTGCCTGCCTTCCGCTTCCAGTGTCTGGCCATTCTGCTGCAGCCGGTGATCGTAGTGGCAAACATGACTTTCCAGAGCGTAGGCAAGGCCGGACGCGCCACCTTTCTGGCCTGCTGCCGTCAGGGCGTGTTCTTTATCCCGCTCATCCTTATCCTGCCCCGCACACTGGGGCTCGTGGGCGTGGAGACCTGCCAGCCCATTGCGGATGTGTTCACCTTTATCGTCTCCCTGCCCTTTCTGCTGGCGTTCCTGAACCAGCTGAGCCGGATGGACGACGCCGAAAAAGCCAGATCGGCTTCCTGAACCGCTGTCATAAAACTGTAACCAGCAGCCGTGTTTTCCTGCAATGGAAAGCACGGCTGTTTCGTATTATAATTGAACTGGGAAATCAAGGAAGTCCCTGCTTTCTTCTCTGTGTACTGTTTCAGGCCTTTCAAAGGAGTGATCTTTATGAAGTGTACCGTTTCCCGCATCGGCTGCGCTGCCGCCTGCATGGCGCTGTGCCTTGCCCTCGGCTGCAGCTGCAGCGTGCTGCCGCCCGCTTCCGGCAAGCCTGCGGCGGCGGCATCCTCTGTACCCACCGACAAAAATGGAAATCTGCTTTACGACAGTTCCCGCCTGGATGACGGCCGGCTGCGGATGCTTTACGGCTACGACAGTTCCGGCAACAGCTGCACGGTGCTCTGCGGCGGAAAAGTCCTGTACCAGTCCCTCCGCAGCGAAAATGTGAGCCTTTTGCAGGATACCGTGACCGGTGAAACAGACTACTGGTTCCGCACCTGGGCCGACCCGGACGCTTATTGCGGACGGCGCAGCGGCCTGTTTGACAAAGACGGCAATGAAGTCATGACCTTTGAGGGGGAGCAGAACGCCTCCATGCAGAACAGTCTGCTGGTGCTGCAGGAAGTCCACGCCGTGAACGGCAGCTACGAAAACGGCTACGACGATTACGGCACCTGTCAGGTGATTGACCTTTCCACCGGCGAACGTCTGCCCGTGCCGGAAGGCGCTTACAGCTGCATCGTCTGCGGGGACTATCTGGTGTTCAACTGCTACGCCCGCCCGGCAGACCTTGCCGAGGACGCATGGGACGATGAACCCGCCCTGCACAGCTGGGTCATTATACAGACGAAGGACGGTACACAGACTTACGGCGCAGATGCCACTACTGCCCTGAGCCTTTCCTATGCGCCGGACGTTCTGAACGACTGGGTAGAGCTGGACACCTGCCATGCCAGCGGCGAACCAACGGACGAAACGCTCTATAACCCCGCCACCGGCGAAAGCTTCACCGGCTTCCGACAGGTATGCGGCAGCGGCACCGCCTGCTTCGAGACCAGCGATGGCCGCTACGAGCTGCGGGATCTCGCCACCGTGGACCGCACCCTCATTGGCACCTTCGACGACCAGCCCAGCAGCTATTTCCCGGGCTATGTGGTCACATGGCGCACGAGCGGCGACTTCGGCTATGATCTGCACGACCTTGTTACCGGTGAGGTGACACCGCTGTACGCTTCCAGCGTCATGAGCGACACCATTGCCCTTTACTATGAGGACGGACGGTTGAAGGTGTTCAACACCGAAACCGGCGATTTGATCACTGATACCACCGTGGAGCCAGTGGAGGGCCAGCAAAGCGTGATGATGGATAACAAGGGTGACGGCTACGTCTGGCTGGAGCTGCGGGATAACGATAACTTTGAGACCACCGCCACCCGCGTGTACGGCCCCGAGGGCCTTGTCTCCGACCTGACCCATCTGCAGGACAAGTATTATGCCCTGAACTATCTCATCACCACACCGGAGGGCAGGCCGCTGTACTGTGGCAACGCCAATGCGCCCAGCAGCAACGGCTCAATGTGTGACGTGCTGGATGAAAACGGCAACATTGTGTTCTATGGCCTTGGCAGCTGCTACAGCTACTACGACAACAGCCTGAACCAGCTGCCAGAACACGTGTTCGTTGCAAAACGCGGCTTTTACTACGGCTGGATGGATACCGACGGCAAATGGCTTTACTGCCGCAGCATTTTCTCTTCCATCAATGCCGACGACGAAATGGGCTACTGACCCAATAGGAGGAACGCCTTATGAAAAATGCTAAAATTTCCCGCCGAAGCTTTCTGCTGGGCCTTGCCGCCTGCTCTGCCGCAGGCATCCTGACCGCCTGCAAGGGGGCTGACACCCCCGCCAGCAGCGCTTCCACCTCGCCGGAAGCCCCCGCTTCTTCCGTGAGCGAGCTTGAACCCATCGGGCTGTTCTCGCCGGAAGAGTTTCCCAAGCTGGACGGCAGCACGGCCTGCATCCCACTGATGGCACAGATGATGGCCGACACCACCGGCATCGATCTGGAAGTAGCCCAGAGCGGCATTTCGGTCAGCACCACGGCCTATGCGTGGGAAAACTTCGGCCTGTATCCGGATGAGGATTACACCGCCCGGATGCTGGTGGTGTACGAAGCACCGGACTACGTGAAAGAAGAGCTGCAGGAGGCCGGTGCCCAGCTGGAACAAAAGCCCATTGGCCGGGACGCACTGGTGTTCATTGTGAATGAGAACAATCCGGTCCAGAGCCTGACCCGGCAGCAGCTGAAAGACATCTACGCCGGTAAGATCACCAACTGGAAGGATGTGGGCGGTGACGACCTTGCCATCGTGCCCTTCCAGCGAGGCGAGGACTCCGGCAGCCAGACTCTGTTCCGCAAGCTGCTCATTCAGGGCGGCGAACTGATGGACCCGCCCACCGAGCTGGCTCCCGCTGCCATGGGTGAGCTGGTGGACAGCATCGCCGCCTACAACAACAGCGCCAACGCCATCGGCTTCTCGGTCTACTACTACATCGACCAGATGTACTCCCAGCCCGGCCTGCGTCTGCTGGCCGTGGACGGTGTCACCCCTTCCAACGACACCATCGCCAGCGAAAGCTACCCGCTGTGCAACGAGTTCTATGCCGTTCTCCATGCGGACGCTGCCGCCGACAGCCCGGAACGTCAGCTCTACGATTGGCTGGATACCGCCGCCGGGCAGGACTGCATCAAAAAATCCGGTTATGTAGCGGTGGCACCCACCACTGCAGCGAACAGTGTCGTCTGATCTTCCAGCAATTGACAGCCTTCTGCATTTCTGTTACAATATTACACATAAATGTTGAAACTTTTTTTGCAAAGGAAGGCTCAATATGGACAATCCCTCCTCCCATGTGGAAAGCCGCTGGCGCACCCAGCTGCGCAACCGCATCATTCAGGCGTCCAGTCTGCTGGAAATTTTGCTCTCCGGCCTTGTGCTCATCGGTCTGCTGCTCAGCGCTGTGCCTCTCATCAAGTGGATGCCCGGCCTGCTGTTTGACGGCAACGAAGTGGAGATCCGCATTTTTCTGGAGCGGAGCCTTGACATCGTGATCGGCATCGAGTTCATCAAGATGCTGGCCAAGCACAGCCCCGGCAGCAGTCTGGAAGTGCTGCTCTACGCCATTGCCCGCCATCTGGTGGTGGGCCATGACTCGGCAGTAGAAAACCTGCTCAGTGTGGGAGCCATCGCACTGATCTTCATTGTACGCAAGTTCTTCTTTGTCCCGGCTTTCGGTGCCCACCTGCCGGACGGCCACCCGGCACCGGATCTTTCGCCCCGCCAGAGCGGCATTCCCGCCGATGAGGTTTTCTCCCGCCTGAAGGAGCGCGTCAGAACGGAGGTCTCCGAGGCCATTCCCGTCGAAGAAGAGACTTTTGACGAGTACGATTTTGAGCAGGCCGACCCGGAGCCGAAATAACATAAGCAAAAATGCCCCGCAGCACTGCCGGAAAACCAGCAGGCTGCGGGGCATTTTATGATGCTTTATTTTTTATTGTGCTTTCCGAAGCGGTACTCTTTACCCTCGCGGATGCGCTGGATATTGGCGCGGTGCATATAGATCACCATACCGGACATAAAACCGGAGCCAATGGCGCACACCAGCATATCACCGGCGGCATAGCCCTGCAGGGAGCCGTAAATGATCGTCAGCACCGGGTAGAGTGCTGCCATGGTCACGCTGCCCAGCGACACCATACCGGTGGGGATCAGGCACACCAGAAAGATGATGGCCAGAAAAGGCAGCAGCACCGGCTGGATGGCCAGAATGGCACCCGCTGCCACCAGTACGCCCTTGCCGCCTTTGAAGCCAAAGTACAGCGGGTACAGATGGCCCAGCACTGCAAAGATAGCGGCCAGATAGACGCCCAGATACGGCGACACACCGGCGTCGGCAGACAGAAGCTGGAACAGCCACCGGCCGATGCATACGGCCAGCACGCCCTTGAGCACATCGCCTGTCGCGGTCATGGCGGCAGCCTTCTTGCCAAAGGTGCGCAGCATGTTGGTCATGCCGGCCGCACCGCTGCCATGATTGCGCACGTCGTCATGATATACGAACTTGCTGACGAGGATACCGGTATCCACACTGCCCAGCAGGTACGCCTGCAGGATGGTGGCTGCGGCAATCAGGATCGTTTTCATCATTAAGACAGATGCCTCCTTTGCGGGCGCTTACACGTCCTTTGCGCCCACTTCGCCGGAGCCGCGCTCGCGCACGACCAGACGGATGGGAGTGTGCTCCAGACCAAAGTTCTCGCGGATCTGGTTGATGATATACCGCTGATAGCTGAAGTGGAACAGCTGTTTCGAGTTCACAAAAGCCACGAACGTCGGCGGGCGGGTGGATGCCTGCGTCAGGTAGAAGATCTTCAGGCGGCGGCCCTTGTCGCTGGGCGGCTGCATCCGGGCAGTTGCACGGGCCAGCATCTCGTTCAGCACACCGGTGGGCACGCGGGCACCGTTCTGGCTGTCCACATCCCGGATGAGCTGCATGAGCTTGTTCACGTTGTAGCCGGTCTGAGCGGAAATGAAGATGATGGGTGCATAGCCCATAAAGCTGAAGCACTCGGCATAGCCGCGGCGCTGCAGCTCCATGGTATTGGTCTCCTTGCCTTCCACGGCATCCCACTTGTTCACAACGATGATGCATGCCTTGCCCTGATCGTGGGCGTAACCGGCCACCTTGCTGTCCTGCTCGGTAAAACCGACGGTGGCATCCACCAGGATCAGCGCCACGCGGCTGCGCTCCACGGCAGCCAGTGCGCGCACCACCATATAGCGCTCCAGTCCATCGGTGATATTGCTGCGCTTGCGCAGACCGGCAGTATCGGTAAAGATGAACTTGCCGTAAGCGTTATCCACCGGGGTATCGATCGCGTCCCGGGTGGTGCCCGCCTCGTTTGCCACGATCATGCGGTTCTCGCCCAGAATGCGGTTGGTCAGGCTGGACTTGCCCACGTTGGGACGGCCGATGATGGCCACCGGGATGCGGTCCTCTTCCACCACGGTCTCACTGAAATCGAGGTGGGCACACACGGCATCCAGCAGGTCGCCGGTGCCGTGGCCGTGCACGGACGAAATGGGCATTACCTCATCAAAGCCGAGGTTGTAGAACTCGTACATCTCCATGGGGGCCTCGCCCACCTTATCGCACTTGTTCACGGCCAGAATGATGGGCTTGTGGCTGCGGCGCAGCATGTGGGCCACATCCTCGTCGGCTGCGGTCAGGCCGTCGCGCACATCCACTACCATAATGATGCAGTCTGCGGTGTCAATGGCGATCTCGGCCTGCTCCCGCATGTGGGCCAGAATGCCCTCGGTGGCCTTGGGCTCGATGCCGCCGGTATCCACCAGCAGAAATTCGTGGCCGTTCCACTCGCAGTTGGCAAAAATGCGGTCGCGGGTAATGCCCGGCGTGTCCTCCACGATGGCAAGGCGCTGGCCGCACAATTTATTGAACAGGGTGGACTTGCCCACGTTGGGGCGGCCCACCACCGCTACGATCGGTTTGCTCATAGGGGTTCCTCCTTTCTTACAACCCTCTCAGGCACGGCTTACGCCGCGCCAGCTCCCCTGAAAGGGGGAGCTTTTATCACTCCTGCCGAAAGATGCATAAAACCTCGCCCTTCGGGAGAGGTGGCATCGCACAGCGATGACGGAGAGGGTTTTCTTTTATGTTCTTCTTCTCCTTGCAATGTGCAGGCCGCTGCGCAGCAGGGCACGGGCTTCCTCGCCGCCGGCTGTAGGCAGCACCTCCACCTTCACGCCAAGGCGCTGGGCCAGCTGGTCGGTGGTGATGTCGTCCAGAAAGGTGTCTTTTTCCTCCCGCAGCATCACGGCGGGTACGCCCAGCGTACCGCTGGTCAGCCTGCCCTCGCACTGGGCAATGATATCGGTCGCCGTCACAAGACCGGCCACCCCCACATTGCCGCCGAAGAATTTGTTCTTGATGGTGTGCACCGTCACCTCCACCATGGGGTACTGTCGGTGCAGCTCGGCCATCATCTGGTGGATGAGCGGCGACGCCATTTCGCCCGTGACCACGTCCATCTTTTTGGTGCCGTAGATGCGGTGGGGCTTTTCCAGTTCCGCCAGAAATTCCGAAGCGTACAGGCGCATCATTCCCACGCCGTTTTCCAGCTGGTCAAAGTCCTCGTAGAACTCCTCCGGCGGGATGGGCCTGCCTGCCTTGAGATACCATTCATCGCTGGGATAGATGATGCGCTTGCCGTGGCGGCGCTTGCACTCATCGCCGAATTCTTCCATGATGTCGATGACCTCGGCACTGGTGGCTGCGTCGTAGGGCGTCTGCCGGAACAGCTTCTCGCGGTAGTCCGTCACGCCGCAGGGCACCGCAGCGATGCTCTGCACCATGGGGGTCAGCTCCAACAGGTCGCTCAGGGTACGGCGCAGCTCGTCGCCGTCGTTGATGCCGCGGCAGAGCACCAGCTGACAGTTAACGGCGATGCCGCCCTCCACCAGACGGGGCAGGTACTTGAGCACCTCGCCGCCGCGCTTGTTGGCCAGCATCCGCACACGGAGCTGCGGGTTCGTGGTGTGCACCGAAATGTTGATGGGCGAGATGTGCATCTTGATGATGCGGTCGATCTCGTGGTCCTGCATGTTCGTCATGGTGATATAGTTGCCGAACAAAAAGGAAAGCCGCTCGTCGTCGTCCTTGAAATAAAGGCTCTCGCGCATTCCGGGAGGCAGCTGGTCGATGAAGCAGAACATGCAGTGGTTGGAGCAGGAGTGCTTCTGGTCGCCCAGATAGGTCTGGAAATCGCAGCCAAAGGGGCCGCGCTCCGTGCGCTGCACATCCCACTCGCGGATGCCGTCTGCCACCCTTGCTTTCAGGTGGAAGCTTTTGCTGTCGGTGTAGAAATCGTAGTCCAGACTGTCGTTCAGCTCGTTCTCATCCACGCTCAGAAGTTCATCGCCTGCAGCAAGGCCCAGCGCTTCCGCTTCGCTGCCGGGGTCCACCCGTGCGATCTTCATTGCCACCGCATCCACCTCCTTTTCCTTTATAAAAGGTCTCTTTTCCGCACAAACGGCCGAGCGTTCGTTCTTTTTACAGAACAAGAAGGGGAAGGCATGCGCCCTCCCCTTCTGTACATAACACCATTATGCCACCAATTACGCGCAAATTAGGCCTTCTTGATGACTTCCTCGCCCTTGTAGTAACCGCAGTTGCCACATGCCTGGTGGGGGAGCTTCAGAGAGCCACAGTTGCTGCACTTGACCAGTGCGGGGGCCTCCAGCTTCCAAACATTGCTGCGACGCTTGTCGCGGCGGGCCTTGGAAAGATGTCTCTTAGGTACTGCCATATTTTTGCACCTCCTTGATGGGTTTATCAGTTCAGCAGTGATTTAAGGATTGCGAGCCTTGTGTCTACGGGAGCTTCGGCCTGCTCTGTCAGCTGACAGGTGCATTCCGCCTTCTTTTTGCCGCACACGGGGCAAAGCCCGGCGCAGTCGGCACTGCAAAGCAGCACCGTGGGGATCTGAAACATAAATTCCTGGCTGAGCCATTCATCCACATCCAGATGGCCTTTTTCGTCCAGCGGAAGATCGAAATCCGGATCATCCAGATCCCGTTCCTTGACTGTCCACTCCGTATCGACCGTCTCTTCCCGAACGACCGGGTCGAGGCAGCGGGCGCACTCTCCGTGCACCGATGCGTTTGCCCGCAGCGTCATCCGGATCTCTTCGCCATCCGTCTCTGCGTCGAACACGGCAGTGACAGGCTCAGGGATCCTTGCCCCGGCATAATCATGAGCAGATAAATCACACTGAAACTCTGCATGATAGGGTTGTCTGCCGGTGGCGATAAACTTTCTCAGGTCAAATTGCATAGTACACCTCTAAAAGGCTGCTTTGTTAGTATAGCGCCAAAGCACCCCTTTGTCAACACCAAAACAGGCAGAAAACCGAAAAAATTTATTTTTTCTTCGGTCTTCTGCCTGTTGCATAGAGTTCAGATTCCGAAATTCAACAGATCACTGGTATTTCTTCACGTTGTGGGGCAGAGCAGCCTCGTCAGCGCTGACCGTCACAGTCACCTTGACGCTGTCGCCTGCAATGGCAGCGATCTCGTCCAGCACGACGCCCAGACGGTTCAGATCGTGATCCAGCACCTTCAGGATGCCGTCGATGTACAGGTCGGTGATATCGTAGTTGCTTGCCATCAGGCCAGCAATGAAGCCGTACAGCATTTCGCCGCCGGAGATCTTGTACTCGTCCAGATCGATCAGACGTGCAGAAGAAGAGATGTCGTAGGTGAGCTTCATGCCCTTTTCAACGACGACCACGTTGCCCTTGGAGGTCTTGACCGCATCATTGATCTGGTCGATCATAGCCTTGGTCTTGCCGGAGCCCTTGGTACCAACAATCAGTTTAATCATAGTTCAGTCCTCCTGTATTTTCCACGCCTTGCGGCGGGAGATCATTGTCATTTACTTCAGCTTTGCTTCCAGCTCGGCAGTCAGGCCCTCGTAGCCCGGCTTGCCCAGCAGTGCAAACATGTTCTTCTTGTAGCTTTCAACACCCGGCTGGTTGAAGGGGTTGACGCTGAGCAGGTAGCCGCTGCATGCACATGCACGCCAGAAGAAGTAGATCAGGTAGCCCACATTGTAGGCAGTCAGGTCGTCCACCTCGATCAGCACCTCGGGCACGCCGCCGTCGGTGTGTGCCAGAATGGTGCCTTCCATGGCCTTGCGGTTGACAACGCTCATGTTCTGGTTTGCCAGGAAGTTCAGGCCGTCAAAGTTGCCTTCCAGCGGGTCGATGAACAGGTCCTGTGCCGGCTTCTTCACATCCACGATGGTCTCAAACATGGTGCGGGAGCCTTCCTGAATGAACTGGCCCATGGAGTGCAGGTCGGTGGAGAAGATGCAGCTTGCGGGGAACAGGCCCTTGTTGTCCTTGCCCTCGCTCTCGCCGAACAGCTGCTTGTACCACTCGTTCATCAGGGCGAAGTCCGGCTCGTAGCACTCCAGGATCTCCACGCTCTTGCCCTTGCGGTACAGGATGTTGCGGACAGCAGCATACTTGTAGGCATCGTTGTCCTTGCCCAGCACGGAGAAGCGCTCCATGGAGTCGGCAGCGCCCTTCATCAGGTCGTCGATGCTGATGCCGGCAGCGGCAATGGGCAGCAGGCCCACAGCGCTCAACACGGAGTAACGGCCGCCCACGTCATCGGGGACCACGAAGGTGGGCCAGCCCTGTGCATCGGCCAGCTGCTTCAGAGTGCCCTTGGCACGGTCGGTGGTGGCGTAGATGCGCTTGTTGGCTTCTTCCACGCCCATTTCCTTTTCCAGCAGCTCACGCAGCACGCGGAATGCCAGAGAGGTCTCGGTGGTGGTGCCGGACTTGGAGATGACATTGATGGAGAAGCGCTTGCCCTTGCACAGACTGATGATGTTGTTCAGGTAGGTGGGGCTGATGCTGTTGCCGCAGAAGTAGATCTTGGGGCCGTTCTCCAGTTCATTGTGGAACTGGCCCTTGACAGCCTCGATCACAGCGCGGGCACCCAGATAGCTGCCGCCGATGCCGGCAACCACCAGCACATCGGAATCCTCGCGGATCTTGGCAGCTGCTTCCTTGATGCGGGCAAACTCTTCCTTATCATAATCGCGGGGCAGGTACATCCAGCCAAGGAAATCATTGCCCGGGCCGGTCTTTGCTTCCAGCTGGTTATGCGCGGCCTCTACCTGCGGGTAGATGGCTTCATATTCCTCTTCACTGATAAAACTGGAGAGGTGCTTGGTGTTCAACGTGACACTCATTTTATTATAACCTCCAAACGATTTGCAGGTTCTCAGCCCTGCGAGGAAATATCTTGGTATAAGTGTACCGTTCCCTCCGGGCAAAGTCAAGGTCAAAATCCTTGGATTTCATACAATTTTAATAGTGTTTTTTTGTTTCTTCATCCAGAATTGTTCACCCAGACAGTTCCATGCAGCCTGCTGCCGCACACTTTTGTACGCTGAAGCGTGCATTCAGTCCTCCCGGCCGGTCAGCGCGCCCCACAGAAGGCCGAAAGCCGTGCCAAAATCCATTTTTGGCGCATCCGCCGCCGCGCGGATCTCGTATTCGCCCAGCAGCGTTTCCCCGCTCAGGACACGCACCGTGCCCACCGCCTGCCCCTGCTGCACCGGTGCGTCCAGCGCATCCGGCAGATCGGCCCGGGCGGTCAGGGCAGTGCTGCCCTCCTTGGGCATCAGCAGGGTCCCGGGCAGGGCAGAGTAATCCAGCGGCACGCTCTCCTCTGCACTGCCTTTTACCTTTATAAGCAGCGGCTGGTCTTCCACCGCCGGCAGCGGCACGGCCCGGTAGGCCGCAAAGCCGTAGTCCAGCAGGGTGGTGGCTGCGTCGAACCGGTCGGAGCTGGAAGGTGCGCCCAGTACCACCGCGATCAGCTCCAGCCCGTCCCGGGTGGCGCTGGCGCTGATGCACACCCCCGCACCGCTGGTGGTGCCGGTCTTGAGGCCGGTGATGCCGTTATACCGCCGCAGCAGCTTGTTGGTGTTCACCAGCTGGGTGGCACCGCCCCGCAGGGTGTCGGTCCAGATGCCGGTGTAGTGCAGCACCTCCGGGCAGGTGTTCAGGATGTACCGGCTCATCACCGCCACATCCCGGGCCGTGGAAAGGTGGCCCTCGGCGTCCAGCCCGCAGGCATTGTGAAAGACCGTGTTCGTCATGCCCAGCTCTGCGGCGCGGGCGTTCATGCTTTGCACAAAGCCCTGCTCGCTGCCGCCCACCAGCTCCGCCACAGCCACAGCGGCGTCGTTGGCAGAGGACACGCAGATCGCCTTGATCATCTCGTCCAGTGTGAACTGCTCGCCGGGCTCCAGCCAGATCTGACTGCCACCCATGTGGTAGGCGTGCTCGCTCACCGGCACCGGCGTATCCATGGTCAGCTGTCCGTTGTGCACCGCTTCAAAGGTAAGCAGCAGGGTCATCACCTTGGTGATGGACGCAATGGGCATCTGCTGGTCGGCGTTTTTTTCGTACAGCACCGTGCCGGTCTGCTGGTCGATGAGACAGGCAGCGCGGCAGGGCAGTTCCAGTGCAGGCGGCTCTGCGGTAAGCTGCACCGGCCCCTGCGGCTGCACCGCCGTCTGCACTGCCGGGCTCTGCCGACGCAGGCCGCCGCCCTGTGCCGTGCCAAAGGCCAGCGCAAACAGCCAGAAGCACACCACCCCCGCGCACAAAAGCGCCAAGTTTTTTCGCTCCATTCCGGTCCCTCCCTGCGCAATGTCTCTTGGTGAGAAAGTATGCGGGCAGCGGCGGATTCAGAACTGTGCAAAGTCGAAAAGCAGGTTGTACTTTGTCGTAGAACGTGATAAAATAAAAATGCCACCGAACAGTGGCGTTAAGGCACTGTCTGCAAGTGCAGGTGGTCACGCTCCCTGCCCGTATCGCTGATTCTTCCTTTTTACATGGAATGAAACAGAGTTCCGGGAGTGGAACTTTTTTGGAGAAACTTCCCGGAGCCTCGAAGGCGAAGGGAGGGATGTCGGATGAATCTGATGGAGACTCTCACGCTCTTCATGGTCATTTTCAGTTTTCTGGGATTGATCGTGGACGTGATCCGTCTGACCGTTGAGGTCGTGGACAAGTTTTACCAGAAGAAACACGATGATAACAAAAAAGATTGACCGCCTCAAGTGTCCAAGCTCAAGCGGTCAATCTTTTTGACTGAACGGGCAAGGAGCTGACCATTGCGGACAGCGCCTTTTCTATTTGTAGTATAGTGATTTTTTATTCTTTTGTCAAGGGAACAGCTGCCTTTCTGACAGGTAAGGTGTGTTCTGTTTTCTTTTCCGGGCACAGTGCATACGATCACGCTTTGTATTTCCATGCGTTTCTTTTGCATTTTTCCCAAAAAGGCTTGACTTTCGCCTCCCCACACATTTGCATCCGAGAGCCAGGCTTTGCGGCCTGTCTCTTTTTGTTTGTGCTTAACTTCGGTCGTCTTTCGCAAAAACGCTTGACTATTTTTACCAGAAACGCTACACTAAAGGTGGAATAGCCCACTCCGGGCTGTATTGCTTCAATTTGTGAAATCATCTTAAATTATTAGGAGGATACTACCATGATTCTGTCTCGTCGTTCTTTCCTGAAGGTCGCAGGTCTGTCCGCCGTTGCTGTTGCAGGTGCTTCCATGTTCACCGGCTGCAACGTCAACAATCTCTTCTCCACCGGTGTTGTCTATTCTGCTAAGCCAGGCTCCGGCATCACTGAGGACACCATCAAAAAGCTGAACGAAAACAACTCCACCAAGGCTGTCCCGGGTCACTCCGATCTGTACAGTGATCCCAATAAATGCGTGAGCGCTGTCAACACCCAGCTGCGTGGTGCCGCTGCGATGAATGTTGAAGCCGCCAAGGGTGTTGAAGTCGACACCGCTACTATCGTTCATAAGCTGAACGACAAGGGCGAGATCGTCAAAGAGAACGGTAAGGAAGTCTACGTCATCAAGGCCGTGCTGAAGAAGACCACCACCTCTACCAACGGCTGATTTTCCCACGCCATCCCACGAGAGACGGGCATTTGCCCGTCTCTTTTTGTTTTGCCCTGCCTGCACACATCCGCTCTTGCACTGCATGGCCGCTGTGATATATAATAAAGAGTATTGCAAGCATCACCCCGTTTTTAGTCGAAAGGATACCCTCTCATGCGAGTTTGTTTTTATACCCTTGGCTGCAAGGTCAACCTGAACGAGACCGGCGCACTGGAACAGCTGTTCCGCGCCAACGGCTTCACCATTGCGCAGGAAGGTGAACCGGCCGATGTGTTCATCGTGAACAGCTGCACCGTGACCAACTTCGGCGACCAGAAAAGCCGCAAGTGGCTGCGCCGCAAAAAGCGCGAGAACCCCGGTGCGGTCACGGTGCTCACCGGCTGCTATCCGCAGGCCTTCCCGGAGGAAGCCGCCCAGTTCACCGAGGCCGACCTTGTGTGCGGCAATGGCGACCGCAAAGCCATTCTGGACAATGTGCAAAAGCTGCTGGACGGCCACGAGCGCATCGTTGCCATCCAGCCCCACCAGCGCGGCGAAAAATTTGAGGAACTGCCTGTGGAGCGGTTCGAGACCCACACCCGCGCCTTTATCAAGGTAGAGGACGGCTGCAACCGCCAGTGCGCCTACTGCGTCATCCCCCGGGCCCGCGGCCCGGTGCGCAGCCGCAGCGAAGCCAGCATCCTTGCCGAGCTGCGCCAGCTGGCCGCTTCCGGCTACCGCGAGGTGGTGCTCAGCGCCATCTCCCTGCCCAGCTACGGTCTGGACACCGGCACCAACCTCGTGGAGCTGGTGGAGCACTGCGCTCAGGTGGAGGGCATCCAGCGCATCCGTCTGGGCAGTCTGGACCCGGATATGCTCACGCCGGAGTTCATCACCCGCCTTGCCGCCGTGGAAAAGCTCTGCCCTCAGTTCCACCTGAGCCTGCAGAGCGGCTGCACCGCCACCCTGCGCCGGATGCGCCGTGTGTACACTGCTGAGCAGTACGCACAGGTGGTGGACCAGATCCGTGCCGCCTACGGTGCGCGCCCGGTCAGCTTTACCACCGACTGCATCTGCGGCTTCCCCGGCGAGACGCAGGCCGACTTTGAAGAGAGCTGCAGATTTTTGAAAAAGATCGGTTTTCTCAAGGTGCATGTGTTCCCCTACTCCCGCCGCAGCGGCACCCCGGCCTACGATTTCCCGGAGCAGGTGCACGAGCGGGAAAAGCAGGAGCGCAGCCGCGTGATGAACGGCATCGCCGAGGAGGTGCGCCGCGAGGTGCTGGCCGCCCATGTGGGCACCGAGGACGATGTGCTGCTGGAGACTCCCCTCTCCGGCACCCTGTTCACCGGCTACACCCGGCTGTACATCCCGGTGGTGGTGTCCGCCCCCGGCCATGTCAGCGGCGAGATCGTGCATGTACGCTTGGGCGAATACGACGGCGAGCGCGTGCGTGCAGCACTTTGCTGAGTTTACGCGATTAAAATTGTTGATTCTGTACACGAGGACGAATACAACAAATTTTTAACAAATTTTGCGTTTTATCCCTTTTCATACGGCACGCTTTATGCTAAAATGAAAGTGAACCATCCCGGGCACAGTGCTGTTTGCAGCAGTGCGTTACCAATGTGCCCTGTAACACGCCCGCCCTGCGCGGCACAACGCTGCCGGCAGCCGGGTGCAGCCCGTTTGTTTTTAGCAAAGCAAGGAGAGAATTGGAATGAGTTTCAGAGGAATCAATACCACGGTCATCCAGATCCGCCGTCAGGTGTTCACCGAGGTGGCACGCATGGCTTACGCCAACGTCAAGGGCGAGCAGGCCAACCACCTGATGCGCAAGATCCCCTACACCATCATCCCCGGTGAGGAAGGCAAGCTGCGCAAGGACATCTTCCTGGAGCGCGCCATCGTTGAGGAGCGCGTGCGTCTGGCCATGGGTCTGCCCACCCGCCGCATGGACGAGCACAACAGCGTCGTCTCCGGTCTGGAGGATGCATCCATCGCCGATAAGTATTACGATCCCCCGCTGGTGAACGTGATCAAGTTTGCCTGCAACCGCTGCCCGGAAAAGCTGGTCAAGGTCTCCGACCTGTGTCAGGGCTGCCTTGCCCACCCCTGTATGGAAGTGTGCCCCAAGAAGGCCATCACATGGGAGAGCGGCCGTTCCACCATCGATCAGGACAAGTGCATCAAGTGCGGCCGCTGCGTCGGTGTGTGCCCCTACAACGCCATCGTCAAGACCGAGCGTCCCTGCGCCGCTGCCTGCGGCATGGGTGCCATCCACTCCGATGAGCTGGGCCGTGCCGAGATCGATTACAGCAAGTGCGTTTCCTGCGGCCAGTGTCTGGTCAACTGCCCCTTCGGCGCCATTGCGGACAAGGGCCAGATCTATCAGCTGATCCAGGGCTTCAACCGCGGCGACCGCATCTATGCACTGGTGGCTCCCGCCTTCATCAACCAGTTCCCGGGTCTGGCTTCCACCGGCAAGCTCAAGGCTGCCCTGAAGGCCGTCGGCTTCTGCGATGTGGTGGAGGTTGCCATCGGTGCCGACCTGTGCACCGTGGACGAGGCCCACGACTTCCTGGAGGAAGTGCCCGAAAAGCTGAACTTCATGGCTACTTCCTGCTGCCCGGCATGGAGCATGATGGCAAAGACCGCATTCCCGGATCTGGCCAAGAACATCTCCATGACCATGACTCCCATGGTGTTCACCGCACGCATGATGAAGAAGGCCGACCCCGAAGCCCGTATGTGCTTCATCGGACCCTGCGCCGCCAAGAAGCTGGAAGCTTCCCGCCGCACCGTCCGCTCGGATGTGGACTTCGTGCTCACCTTTGAGGAGCTGGCCGGCATCATCGAGGCAAAGGACATCGACGTGGCAAATCTGGAGGTCGATCCCAACGAGCAGGATCTGATCCACGCTTCCGCTGCAGGCCGCGGCTTTGCACAGTCCGGCGGCGTGGCAAAGGCTGTTGCCGATAAGATCAAGGAATGGCACCCGGATATGGATGTGAAGATCGCATCCGCACAGGGTCTGGCCGAGTGCAAGAAGCTGCTGATGCTGGCAAAGGCCGGCAAGTACAACGGCTACCTGCTGGAAGGCATGGGCTGCCCGGGCGGCTGCATCGGCGGCGCAGGCACCATTGCCGACCCCGCACGCACGGCCATCCAGCTGAACAAGTACGTCAAGGAAGCTCCCTTCACTGACCCGGAGCAGAGCGCCTTTATGACCAACATCCATGTGCTGAAGGACGACCCCAACTTTGAGATCTAAGCCGAACTAGTTTTTCCGTTTTCAACACCGGACGGCCTGCGGGCCGTCCGGTGTTGTGTTTTCCCGGTAAAAGTCCGGCTGCCTGCGGCATAGGAGCCAACAGATCAAAAGCACCTGTTTTTTGTTTCTTATGTGCAACGTTTTTGTGAAAGGTTCACGAAGCAGATTGACATTTTTACACGTCCATGCTATTTTAGCATTGAAAGTTCCGGTATTTCGTGTGCCGGATAAGGCCGCCTCTGCGGCAAAGAAAGGCAGATATCCATGACTAAGACCTGTCAGCGCGTAAGCGCCGCCCTGCTTTCGGTACTGCTGCTGTGCATGTTCACCTTTGGTGCCAGCGCTGCTGCTACCCTGAACGTGGGCGTTAAATTCTGGAAGGAAAGATCCGATAAGGAATCCATGGCCAACTCCGGCATCGACACGGACCGCGATGCCAGCCTTACCCGCCAGTCCAACGGCACCTATACCCTCACCCTGCCCATCCGGCAGGTAAGCAAGATGGGCGTCACCGGTTACCTGACCGGCCTGACCATCGGCGATGTGAACTACACCGGCGCTGTGACCGGCGAGGTGTCCAAGGGCACCGGCGTGCTCACCATCAAGAACCTGCCCGCCTCGGTGCTGACCGGTGACGATGTCAACAAGTCCCTTACCGTGACCTGCAACATCCAGATGGATCTGAGCGTTCTGGGCGAGATCAATACTTCGGCCCGCATGTGCATCTGGAACAAATGAGCTTTTCAAAGCAAGGAACGGCGTCCCATCCGGAACGCCGTTCTTTGTTTTTTACCCTTCCATGTGCTTTTCCACAAAGTCCCCCACCATTTTGTCCAGCTGCAAAACGGCGTTTTCCGCGCCCTTCACCACCTTGCGGGTGGTGCGGCGCAGCTGGCGCTGGTTCTGGGTGGCAGCCATCACGCCCACGGCACCCAGTGCCGCGCCGGCCGCCATCCCCAGCAGCATCCCGGAAGAATTGTTCGTTTCGTGTCTCATCTTCAAAGCTCCTTTCGGTGAAAAGATCCGGTCTCCGGGGTTATTATTTCCAATAAAGTATCTGGTATCCGCTTTTTTTATGCAGAAATTTGTGGTATACTGTGTCGTGAAATTTATTATGGGTCTGTGTGCCCGGCCCAAACCGGCCGCGGCCCGTACTGCATACTGGCAAGGAGGTCCCCTTATTTGATACACCCTGTTGAACCCAAAAAAGTTCTCTGCATCCACGATCTTTCCGGCATGGGCCGCTGCAGTCTGGCGGTCATCCTGCCGGTGCTGTCGGTCATGGGCGTGCAGCCGGTGGCCCTGCCCACGGTAGTGCTTTCCACCCACACGGGCGGTCTGGGCACCCCTGCACGGCTGGACGGCTCTGCCTACGGCCAGCAGGCGCTGGAGCATTATCACGCTCTGGGTGTGGAGTTTGACTGCATCTATACCGGCTATCTGGGCGGCGAGGCACAGGTAGCACTGGCTGAAAAAGCATTTGCGTACTGGCCCGCTGCCAAAAAGGTGGTGGACCCGGTGATGGGCGACAACGGCAAGGCCTATTCCACCGTCACCTCTGCCCTCATCGACCGCATCCGCGCGCTGTGCCAGTCCGCAGACCTGATCCTGCCCAACTACACCGAGGCGCAGCTGCTTTTGCAGCGTGAGCCGTGCACCGAGCCGCTCACCGACGAGGCCGCACAGGCTCTGGCCGACGAGCTGACCACTCTGGCCCCGGGGGCTGTCGTCACCGGCCTGCCGCTGGGCAAGTACATCGGCTGCGCAGGCAGCGGCAGAGACCGCTTTCTGGTCAAAAAGCTGCACATCAGCCGCAGCTTTCCCGGCACCGGCGATCTATACGGTGCCGTGCTCATCGGCTCGCTGCTGCAGGGCAACGCCCTGAGTGCCGCCGCCGACAACGCCGCCGAGTTCGTGGCGCTTTCCATCCAGAGCACTCCCGCCGCACAGGATACCCGCTTCGGCGTCTGGTTCGAGCCGTTGCTACCGCGCCTGTGCCCTGTGTCCGTGACCGAATAAGGAGACCGACCCATGAACGAAAAACCGACTTTGAACATCGTTCTTGTAGAGCCGCGCATCCCGCAGAACACTGGCAACGTGGCCCGCACCTGTGCCTGCACGGCCTGCCGCCTGCATCTGGTGGGCCCCATGGGCTTTGCCATCGATGACAAAAAGCTCAAGCACGCGGGGCTGGACTACTGGCATTACCTCGACATCAGCTATTACGACAGTCTGGACGAGTTCTTTGCCAAAAACAGCGGCCCCTATTACTATTTTACCACCAAGGCACCCCAGCGCTACACCGATGTGAGCTACCCGGACGGCAGCTATCTCGTGTTCGGGCGCGAGGACGCCGGCCTGCCGGAAGCACTGCTTGCGGCCAATCAGGAGCACTGTATCCGGATGCCCATGCGGGACACCTGCCGCAGCCTGAACCTTTCCAACAGCGTGGCTGTAGGCGTATATGAGGTGCTGCGCCAGTGGGACTTTCCGGAGCTTCTGGACCACGGACATTTACGAGATTACCAATGGAAATGAGGGAAATTATGAGCAAGATCGCGATCCTGACCGATTCCTCCTGCGATATCCCGCAGGAGATGGCCGAAAAATACGGCATTGACATCATGAGCTTCCACATCCTGCTGGATGATGTGGATTATATTGAGCGTGAGAGCTGCACCAACACCGAATTCTATGATAAGATGCGTGCCGCTAAGGGCGTGCCTTCCACTGCCGCCATCACCCCCATCCAGTTCTGTGAAAAATACTGCCAGTACGTGGATGAGGGCTATACCGATGTCATCCATGTTCCCATCAACAAATCCGGCTCTTCCACCTATAACAACGCACTCATGGCGCAGGGGATGCTGCGGGAAGAGCGCCCGGAGCACCACTTGAAGATTCATCTGCTGGACCCCCACACCTATTCCATGGTGTTCGGCTGGTATCTGTGCGAAATGGCCCGCAAGCTGAAGAACGGTGCAGAGATCAGCCATGTGATCCATGAGTTCGAGACCCAGATGGACTGCATGGAGGTCATTCTGGGACCCTACAGCCTGAAGCAGATGAAAAAGAGCGGACGCATCTCCGCCGCTGCCGCCGTCATGGGCGAGCTGATGGGCATTCGCCCCATCATTACGCTGATCGATGGCAAGACCAGGGTGGAAGCCAAGGTGCGCGGCGATGACAAGGTGGTGCCCTCCATGGTGGAGCTGTGCAAACAGCGCTGCGAGGGCGTAGAGGACTTTGATTATATGATCGGTCACACGAACATCCCGCAGGCAGCGGATCTGGAAAAGGCCTGCCGCAGGGCCTTTGGCAAGCCGCCGCTGCTGGTGTTTGAGCTGGGCGGCGTCGTTTCCGCCAACACCGGCCCCGACACGGTGGCTCTGGTGTATACCGGCCATCCCAGAGGGTAAAACACGATTTTAATAGCCTCCGCTTTCGCTCTGGCTATTTCAGCGGTAATTTTATTTTTATTTTGAGGTTCCGAAAAGCCTGCGGGCTTTTCGGAACCTCTTTTTCACCGGAAGGGTCCAAACCAAAAACTGCATCTGTACCTGATTCTGCGAAAATTCGTTGCAATCTGCCAAAAATTATGCTATACTGCCTTTTGCTGTGTTTTTTGCGCGGCATCCTTTCAGAGCAACTTAGGATTTTAGGCTCCCCGGTGTGTCTCGAACCACGCCGGGCCAAACCCACAGGGGCTGGCGGCCCTGTGCGGTCAAAATCATCCCGCTGGAGTATTATATCATGAATCAGAATCCTTCCATCCGTAAACTGGTGCGCTGCGGCGTGGTCGCAGCCATTTATGTTGTGCTCTGCATGGCCCTGCAGCCGCTCTCCTATGGTGCGGTACAGGTGCGTGTGGCTGAGGCGCTCTGCCTGCTGCCGGTGTTCGGTGCCGAGTACATTGCCGGTGTGGTGCTGGGCTGCTTTTTGGCAAACCTGCTGGGCTCCACCATCGTGGATGTCATCTTCGGCACCCTTGCCACCCTGCTGGCCTGCCTTGTCACCTACAAGCTGCGGAACATCCGCTTCAAGGGTCTGGCTGTGGCGGCTTCCCTGCCGCCGGTGCTGTTCAATGCAGTGATCATCGGCATTGAGATCGCCGTCATGTTCCCGGACCCCACCTCCAGCGCTCCCATCTGGCTGGCCTGCATCACCAACGGCATCTCCGTGGGCATCGGCGAGCTCATCAGCTGCACCGTTCTGGGTGTGCTGCTGGTGAAGATCATCGAGAGCAGCAAGGCCCTGAACAAGCTCTTTGCAGCAGAATAAGCCGCTGTTTTCGCAGTGCGCTGATCCGTTCGCGGAAAACGGCTTCTAAAAATCGGAGGTTTCCATGCAGGCAAACGGTATGATCTTCTGGGACTGGAACGGCACCCTGATGGATGACCTGGACTTCACCCACAGCTGTCTCAACTGGATGCTGGAGACTCACGGCTATCCGCAGCGGTACGATCTTGCCGCCTACCGGGAAATTTTCGGTTTTCCCATTGAGGAATACTACATCCGCGCCGGCTTCGACTTTGCCAGACATCCCTACCCGGAGCTGGCCGAGTGCTTTATGGCGCACTACAACGCAGGCGTGGATGCCTGTCCCCCCTCTGCACACGCTGCCGAGACGCTGGCCGAGCTTTCGCGCCGGGGCTGGCGGCAGAGCGTGCTGTCTGCCTCCCGCCGGGACTACCTGATCGAGCAGGTGGCCGCGCGGGGCCTGCAGGGCTATTTTACCGAGTTGCTCGGCCTTGCAGACATCTATGGCGTCAGCAAGGTGCAGGTGGGCCGGAACTGGCTTGCCCAAAGTGGCATCGACCCTGCCGCCTGCGTAATGGTCGGCGATACGCAGCACGACGCCGAGGTTGCCGCTGCACTGGGCACAGGGTGTGTGCTCTACACCGGCGGGCATCAGTCCCGCAAACGGCTGGAAGCGGTATGCCCCCACGTCATCGACGATCTGGCCCAGCTGCCGCAGCTGCTGGAAACCTTATAATGTACATCTGACCACTTCTGATTTGCAAAAATCAGAGGTGGTTTTTGTTTTAGCTGGCTTGCCCTCTCAGTCTCGCATTCGCTCGCCAGATTCCCCTTTTTGTCGCTGCGCGACATCTTCCCCCGGACCGGGGGAAGTCTTTCCTCAAAGGGGGAGCCTCTGGCGAAACCGGAAACTTTGCGTGGATTGCCAAGGCCTCCCACTTTGGGGGAAGTGGATGCGACCAGCGGGAGCAGACGGAGAGGGCGAGGCTGTTCGCCTCCACCACATATCTTTTCCTTTTATGCCCCCCGCCAGCGCAAATTTACAGAAAATTCATTCAAAAACCGGCTAAAATAACCTTGCAGGTTTGACGCGTCTGCCGCTTTGGTGTATCATATAGTAGTATTGTTATGTCTATCTCCGGGAAGCCTTTTCCCGAATTTGATCTATGAGGTGTTACCAATGTCCCTTGTTGAAAAACTCTTTGGCAGCTTCTCCGACCGGGAGCTGAAAAAGATCAACCCCATTGCCAAGCAGGTGCTTGCATTGGAAGGCAAATATGCCGCCCTGTCCGATGCTGAGCTGCAGGCCCAGACGGCCGCTTTCAAACAGCAGCTGGCCGACGGCAAGACCACCGACGATATCCTGCCCGATGCATTTGCCGTCTGCCGCGAAGCCGCATGGCGCGTGCTGGGCATGAAGCACTTCCCTGTGCAGATCATCGGCGGCATTGCCCTGCACCGCGGTGATATTTCCGAAATGCAGACCGGTGAAGGCAAGACCCTTGTGGCCACCCTGCCCGCCTACCTGAATGCCCTCACCGGCGAGGGCGTGCATGTTGTCACCGTTAACGATTACCTTGCCAAGCGCGACAGCGAGTGGATGGGCAAGCTCTATCGCTGGCTGGGTCTGAGCGTCGGCCTGATCGCACAGGGCATGGACGGCGATGCACGTCGTGCCGCCTACGCCGCCGACATCACCTACGGCACCAACAATGAGTTCGGCTTTGACTACCTGCGCGACAACATGGTGACCTATAAGGCCAACATGGTGCAGCGCGGCCACGCCTTCGCCATCGTCGATGAGGTGGACTCCATCCTGATCGATGAAGCCCGCACTCCCCTGATCATTTCCGGCCGCGGCGAGGATTCCTCCAGCCTGTACACGCAGGTGGACCGCTTTGTGCGCACCCTGCGCAAGAGCGTAGTGGTGGAGCTGGAAGACAAGGTGTCCACCGATGAACAGGCAGACGGTGATTACGTTGTGGACGAAAAGCACAAGACCTGTACCCTGACTGCCAGCGGCATCAAGAAAGCGGAAGCCTACTTCAAGGTCGAGAACCTTGCCGCCGCCGAGAACATGACCCTTGCCCATCACATCGATCAGGCCATCAAGGCCTACGGCGTGATGCAGCGGGACATCGATTACGTGGTCAAGGATGGTCAGGTCATCATCGTGGATGAGTTCACCGGCCGTCTGATGATCGGCCGCCGCTACAACGAGGGTCTGCATCAGGCCATCGAGGCCAAGGAGGGCGTAAAGATTGCCGCCGAGAGCAAAACGCTGGCCACCATCACCTTCCAGAACTACTTCCGCATGTACAAAAAGCTGTCCGGCATGACCGGTACCGCCAAGACCGAGGCCACCGAATTCACCGAGATCTACGGCCTGAACATCGTCACGGTGCCCACCAACCGTCCCCGTCAGCGCATCGATTATCCGGACGCCATCTACAAGACGGTCAACGGCAAATACAATGCCGTTATCCAGCAGGTGCTGGAATGCCACCAGAAGGGCCAGCCCGTGCTGGTGGGTACGGTCAGCGTGGAAAAGAGCGAAACGCTGGCAAAAATGCTGCAAAAGTACACCCGCAATTTCAACGTACTGAACGCCAAGAACCACGAGCGCGAGGCCGAGATCGTGGCGCAGGCCGGTAAAAAGGGTGCCATCACCATCGCCACCAACATGGCAGGCCGTGGTACCGATATCATGCTGGGCGGCAATGCCGAGTTCATGGCCAAGGCCCAGATGCGCAAGGAGCACTTCTGTGAGAACCTGCTGAATCCCGAAAAGCCCGAGGACGCCGACCCGGCAGCGGTGGAGATGCTGCTGACCGAAGCAAACGGCCACGGCGACACCGAGGACGCCAACATCCTTGCGGCCCGCAGGCGCTTTGATGAGCTGTACGCCCAGTGCAAGCCCCAGATCGACGCCGAGGCCGAGGAAGTGCGTGCTGCAGGCGGTTTGTTCATCATCGGCACCGAGCGCCACGAGAGCCGCCGCATTGACAACCAGCTGCGGGGCCGTGCCGGCCGTCAGGGCGACCCGGGTGCTTCCCGCTTCTATCTGAGCCTGGAAGATGACCTGATGCGCCTGTTCGGCGGCGACCGCGTCTCCAGCCTGATGGACACCCTCAAGATCGACGAGGACACGCCCATCGAGAACCGCATGATCACCAACACGCTGGAAAGCGCCCAGAAAAAGCTGGAAGGCCGCAACTTCGAGATCCGCAAGAACGTGCTGAAGTACGACGACGTGATGAACCAGCAGCGCGAGATCATCTATGGCCAGCGCCGCAAGGTGCTGGACGGCGAGGACATCAGCACCGAGATGCACAAGATGCTGCGGGAGAACATCGATTCCAGCTGCGCCCAGTTCCTGGCCGGTGATGTAAAGGACGACTGGGACTTTGGTGCCCTGCGCCGCCACTATCTGGGCTGGCTGACCACCGACACCGACCTGCACTATGATGTGGCCGACTTTGAGGATATCTCCCGTCAGAGCATTGCCGATATGCTGTATGACCGCGGCATGAAGATCCTTGCCGACAAGGAGCAGCGCTACGGTGCCCCGGTCATGCGCGAGCTGGAACGCATCTGCCTGCTCAAGTGCGTGGACCGCATGTGGATGGATCACATCGACAACATGGATCAGCTGCGTCAGGGCATCGCGCTGCGCGGCTACGGCCAGAAGGATCCTGTTGTGGAGTACCGCATCGAAGGGTTTGACATGTTTGACCAGATGGTGGATTCCATCCGTGAGTCCAGTGTGAAGATGCTGCTGTCCATCGAGATCCGTCAGGCCGGTGCCGCCCCCAAGCGTGAACAGGTGGCAAAGCCCACCGGCGAAGGCTTTGTGCCCGGCAACGGCGCTCCCGGTGCCAAGGGTGCACCCCACGGCCAGCCTGTGCGGGTAATCAAGATCGGCCGCAACGACCCCTGCCCCTGTGGCAGCGGCCTGAAGTGGAAAAAGTGCACCTGTGCCAAATATCATCCGGAAGGCACCCCGACGGACGAGAACTAAGGAATAAAGAGCCCTCTCCGTCACGGCCAATGCCCGAGAGGGTTTTCTTTATAAAATAAGAGGGAGTTGATTTTGAAATGATCACACCGGAAGAACTGCTCAGCGCTGCAAAAGAGCTGGAACCCCAGCTGTGCGAATGGCGGCGCACCCTGCACCGCCACCCCGAGGTGGGCTTTGATCTGCCGCAGACCAAAGCGCTGGTGAAAAAGGCCCTGACCGAAATGGGCTATGCCCCGCAGGACTGCGGCAGATGTGGCGTTCTCGCGCTGGCAGGCGGCAAACGCCCCGGCAAGACCATCCTGCTGCGCGGCGACATGGACGCCCTGCCCATTCAGGAAGAATCCGGTGAGGAGTTTGCTTCCGAGATCCCGGGCAGGATGCACGGCTGCGGCCACGATATGCACACCGCCATGATGTTGGGCGCAGCAAAGCTGCTGAAGGCCCACGAAGACGAGATCGAAGGCACCGTGAAGCTGGAATACCAGCCTGCCGAGGAAATTTTTCAGGGCTCGCTGGACATGCTGAAAAACGGCCTGCTGGAAAACCCGAAGGTGGATGCCGCGGTGATGTTCCACGTTCTGGCCGGGATGCCCCTGCCGGTGGGTACGGTGCTGGTGCCGGGCGGCGGCATCACCATGGCAAGCTGCGAGCAGTACCACATCACCGTCCACGGCAAGGGCGGCCACGGCTCCATGCCCAACGCCTGCATCGACCCCATCACTGCAGCGGCCCACATCCACATTGCCCTGCAGGAGATCAACAGCCGTGAGCTGGACCCCGCCAAGTTCGGCGTGTTCACCACGGGCCGGTTCGAGGCGGGCAAGGCCTCCAACGTCATCCCGGATACAGCCGACATGTGGGGCACCATCCGCACGGTGGACCCCGAGGGCGCAGTCAGTGAGCAGATCCACCAGCGCATGACCGAGATCGCACAGGGCGTGGCGGCAGCCTATCGCTGCACCGCTGAGGTGGAATTCAGCGACCACTGCCCCTGCATGGTGGTGGACACGCCCCTTGCCAAAGATTCGCTCACTTATATGACCGAACTGCTGGGCCGGGGTGCCATGGACATGACCGCCCTCACCGGCGGCAAGCCCGGCGGCGGCAGCGAGGACTTTGCCTTTGTCAGCCATGAGGTGCCTACCGTGAGCATGTTCCTCTCCGCCGGAAATGCCAAGGAAGGCTATGTTTACGGTCAGCACCACCCCAAGGTGCGCTTTGACGACAGCGTGCTGTACGAAGGCTCTGCGGCCTATGTTTATATGGCTCTGCGGTGGCTGAGCGACCACAAGGCATAACCATTCGGAAAATTTATCATTTATTTGAACCTCCGAAAAATCTGCGGATTTTCCGGAGGTTCTTTTTCACGGATGGGTTCGGAGCAGCACACTGCATCTCTTAAAAAATCGCCTTTATAAACAAAAAATCCCGGAAGGTTCACACCCTCCGGGGTCTTTTTTAGATCAGCTTTGCCCCCGCGTGGGGCAGGCTGTCGGCACCAAGGCTCTGCAGTCTCTGGGGCAGGGCGGTCAGGTCGCCGCCGGTGTAATACCACGCGGCGGCAAACGCGGCCAGTGCCAGAACCAGCAGAAAAATCAGGGCATTCCGCACCCTGTGCCGTTTGCGGGGCGGCTTTGCCGGAGCAGCAGACGCCGTTCCTTCCGGCTTGTCCGGCAGAGTCTGCGCCGTCAGCACATCCGCCGGGACCGCCCTGCCGTATTTTTGCCAGCTTGTCCCCGCCGCCTGCGGCAGACCGGATGCAGCACGACGGATCATGTCCAGCAGCCAGAGGGCCGGTGCATCCGTGTTCGCCACTGTGCGCACCCAGCAGCCCCTGCGGTTGCCCAGAAACAGCACGGTGTCCTCGGCGCGCTCCACACACCCGGCGGCAAGATCTGCGCCCACAAAACGCTGTGCCGCCTGCACACGGGCCAGTTTTGCCGGAATGGGCCCGCCTTTCACGCGGCAGGTCCTGACGCTCAGCTTTTCCCGGATCTTTGCGTCCGCATAACTCAAAGCCCCAAAATCGAACACCTTTTCTGCACCCGGCACCGTTTCCAGCCGGGCTTCCAGCAGGGTGCCTGCGTCCGCATCACAGCATACCAGCAGCCTGCGGTGCGTTTCCAGCGCCTGCACCGCTGCATGAACAAGGGTCATCTCCCCTTCTCCATAGAGCTCTGCCGCAAAGCGGCCGTTCAGGGCCTTGCGGGCCTTTTCCAGCCTGGCAGGCGTTTCGGCCTGCAGGGCCGCAAGCACCTCCGCCCCACGGCCACGGCATCGGGCTGCAATGTCTGCCTGCTGTGCTGCCTGCTGCACCGTCCACAGCGGTGCGCCAAACAGACGCAGCACACAGGTGGTCTGCGTTTTTTCTTCGTGTATCAACTGCTTCACCCCCGCGGCCCGGGGCCGCTCGTATTAACCCTTGAGGAAGGTGCTGTCCAGTGCCGTCAGAGCCGCATCGTCATGCTGGGCGCTTTTTGCCAGCGCCTGTGTATCTGCAGGAACTTTGCCCTGAGCCAGACGCAGCGCCAGTTCCAGTGCCGCCTGTGCCGCGCGGGCACGCACCAGCGCACGGTCGGGGCGGGAGACGAAGAGCTTTTTCACATATACGGTCTCGCCGCAAGCCGCACCCAGATACACCGTGCCCACCGGACGGACGGCATCGCCGCCGTTGGGGCCTGCCAGACCGGTGACGCTGACAGCGATATCGGCCCCGGCAGCTTCTGCCGCGCCAAGTGCCATCTGTGCCGCCACAGGAGCAGACACCACATTGTATTTTGCAATGACTGCCGGTTCCACACCTACCATTTTTGCCTTGGCCTGTTCCCAGTAGGTGACAAAGCCGAAACCGAACACCTCACTTGCACCCGACACATTGGTCAGCCGCTGGGCGATCATGCCGCCTGTGCAGCTTTCTGCCGTGGCAATGGTGAGCCCCTTTCCCTTCAGGGTGTGCACCAGAGTCTCTTCCAGACCGGTCACATCCTCATCATACACCGCATCACCCAGCAGATCATAGAACTTTGTGGCGTATGCGCGGCACATTTTTTCGGCTGAACTGTCGTTTTCTGCCCGGGCCGTGATACGGATCTCACATTCGCCGGTCTTGCAGTAGATGGCGGCGGTGGGATTTGCATTTTCCAGCAGATGCCGCACACGGTATTCGATATCGCTTTCACCGCCCAGCACCCGCAGCGTTATGGAATGCAGGGTGCAGTTCTGGCGGGCCAGCAGCAGGCCGCGCACGCTCTCCTCCCACATGGCTTTCATTTCGTGAGGCACGCCGGGCATCAGCACGGCGCAATGGTCATCCTGCTCGAACCATGCCCCGGGAGCAGTGCCGTGGTTATTGATGATCTTGTGGCCGTGCACCGGCACCATGGCCTGCTTGCGGTTGTTGGGGGTAGTCTTGCGCCCGGTGCGCGTGAAGAAATCCACGATCTTCTGCCATTCTTCCGGGTCAAAGGCCAGCGTGTCACCGTAGCAGCCGGCAACCGTCTCCTTGGTCAGGTCGTCTGCGGTGGGGCCAAGCCCGCCGGTAAACACCAGCAGGTCGCACCGCTGCTTTGCCTCGTTGACAAAATCTGCCAGACGGTCGTGGTTGTCGCCGATGGTGCTCTCGCGCTGGACCGTAATGCCCAGTGCCGCCAGCTCGCGGCTCAGATACTGGGCGTTGGTGTTCAAAATGTTGCCGAGCAGCAGCTCGGTACCCACACTGATGATCTCTGCTGTCATGGATAAATCAACCCTCAAATTCTACCTGATCGGTGATACGGATGCGGATGCGCTCGGCGTTCTCTGCGGCTTCGGCTTCCAGCGCGGCAAGGCCGGGCATGGCGGCTTCGGCTTCCAGAATTTCGGCCAGCTCCGGGCGGATCTTCGGATGCGGCGGGGTGAAGATGGTACAGCAGTCCTCATAGGGCAGGATGCTGGTCTCAAACGTGTTGATGTGGCGGGCCGTCTCCACGATCTCGGTCTTGTCCATGCCGATGAGCGGGCGCAGGATGGGCAGGTCCTGCGCAGCATCGGTGCACTGCAGGGCCTTGACGGTCTGGCTGGCCACCTGAGCCAGACTCTCGCCGGTAACAAGGGCTTCACAGCCCTGCTTTTTGGCAATGACATTGGCAATGCGCATCATGCTGCGGCGCATCAGCACCGTGAAC
Source organism: Faecalibacterium sp. 3 (assembly GCF_048323735.1). Taxonomy (NCBI): domain Bacteria; kingdom Bacillati; phylum Bacillota; class Clostridia; order Eubacteriales; family Oscillospiraceae; genus Faecalibacterium; species Faecalibacterium sp. 3. The sequence goes on along the minus strand of NZ_JBLWFN010000001.1, from coordinate 1,653,886 downwards.
AGCACATCCGGAGCATTATCCCGGATGTACTCCTGCGGCTTGGTGTAGGGCACGACGAACAGATTGGAGCTGCCCGTATAGATGCTGGTGAGCTGCGCCAGTGCCTTCACCTTGAGCTTTGCGCGCTCCGAAGTGTACGGCGGAGACGCAAAATGGATGTGGTCCAGAGCCAGACCGCGCTTAGCCATGCGGTAAGCCGCCACCGGGCTGTCGATGCCGCCGGACAGCATGTTCAGTGCACGGCCGCTGGTACCCACAGGCAGGCCGCCCTCACCGGGCACCTTGGGGCCGTGGATGTAGGCACCGTAATCCCGAATTTCTACGATCACCTTAAAATCCGGGTTATGCACATCCACCTTGAGGTAGTTGTGTTTGCCCAGCAGATAGGCACCCAGTTCCCGCATCAGTTCAGGGCTGGTCATGGGGTAGGTCTTGTCGGAGCGGCGGGCTTCCACCTTGAAGGTGCGGATGCCGTGCAGGCTGGCACCCAGGTAATCCTCAGCGGTCTGGCAGATGGTGTCAAAGTCCTTGTCGCAGACCACGGCGCGGCTGAGTGCCGCAAGGCCGAACACCTTGCTCACCCGGTCAAAGGCAAGATCCATGTCCACATCCTCTTCCTCGGGTTCCATGTAAAAGGTGGACTGAGTGCAGTAGACCTTGAACTTGCCCACGGTCTTGAGCCGGTAGCGCAGGATCTTCATCATCGCCGACTCGAACTGGTTGCGGTTGAGGCCTTTCAGGGACATCTCACCCTGATAGCCCATAATGATTTCATGCATAAATGTTGTATCTCCTAAATATGATCGTAACTCGAGTGCTTCCGTCCGGCAGGCTAGCAGATAGCTTTCTCCGCGAACAGCCCGGAACCCACGGTTCCGCCCTACCACCTGCGGTGGCAGGGTCCCACTTCCCGGTCATTCGCTGGAGAAACTATCTGCTATCCTGCCTTTGTCACTTCCGGATCTTCTGCAGATGCTTCATGCCGTCCTCAAAGCGGTCAAGGAAGGCATCCACATCCTCGGGGGTGTTGTCGCCGCAGAAGGACACCCGGATTGCCGTATCGATGGCCAGCGGATCTTTGCCCATGGCCGCCAGCGTATGGCTGGGCTGGCCCCGGCCGCAGGCGCTGGCCGACGAAACGTAAATTTGTGCTTCGGCCAGCCATGCCAGCATGGTCTCGCTCTTGATGCAGTTCTCGCTGAAGTTCAGCACCTCGGGCACGGCGTTTTCCGGGCTGTTGATCTCCACCTCCGGGAAAGCCTTCAGCCCTTCCCGCAGGCGCTGGTTCAGCGCCCGCATGGCAGTGTCACGGCTCTTCATGGTCTTTGCCAGACGGGTGGCGGCTGTCGCCAGACCCATGGCATAGGGCAGGTTCTCGGTGCCGGGGCGCAGGCCGCGCTCCTGCTCACCGCCCAGATAGGGCGGCCGGAACGCCTGCACCAGACGGTCGGAAAGATACAGCGCACCAATGCCCTTGGGGGCATGGATCTTGTGGCCGCTCACCGACAGGGTGTCGATGTTGTCCAGCTTGATGGGCACACGCATCCACGCCTGCACCGCATCCACATGGACGATGGTGCGGCTGTTGCGGCGCTTGACCTCGGCGGCAAGGCGTTCCACATCGTTGCGGGTGCCCACCTCGTTGTTCACCATCATGCAGGCCACAAGGATGGTGTTTTTGTCCACATGCTCCAGCATCCGGTCCATGTCCAGCGTGCCGTCCGGGCGGGGTTTGATCACCGTGACATCATAGCCCTGCTTCGCCAGCTCTTCCAGCGGGCGCTGGACGCTGGGGTGCTCAAAGCCGGACACCACGATGCCCTTGCCAAAGGTGCGGGTGCGCACCGCGCCCAGCAGAGCCAGATTGTTGCTCTCGCTGCCGCAGGAGGTAAAGTACAGCTCCCGGCTCTTGCAGCCCAGTGTGCGGGCCACAGCGGCACGGGCGGTGTTCAGCGCTTCCTCGCTGCGGGCACCGGGGCCGTACAGGCTGGACGGGTTTGCCCAGTGTTCCCGCATGGCCTTGTCGATCACATCCGCCACCTCGGGAGCAACCATCGTGGTGGCGGCGTTATCCAGATAATGCAATTCAGGGTTTTGCAGCATAAAAGGGATTCCTGCTTTCTAAAATTTCAGAATAAACCATGATAAGTATACCACAACCCATCTTATAACGCAAAATATTTAGCACTGTTTTTCCTTGACAAACACCCCGGTGATGTGCTATCTTTACAGCATAGAGACCGCGTTTCCGCTGACGGAACCTTGTGGAGCACCACAGTGCGGATGCGCAGGAGAGTCAATGCCGACCGTCTGGGCAGCCTTGCGCATTTGCTGCGCAAAGCTGCCTTTTTTTGTTGTCGGAAGTTGTTTTTATAAGCAGCGTGCGCTGAATGGCGAGATTTTTTGCCCGCAGACAAGGCGATTTTTCGCCGTGATCCTGACGGATCGCAAGGGAAAGCAACGCAGGATGCGAGCAAAAAGGCCGTTCAGGCGGCGTGCAATGCTTGTGAAAACGGCTTCCAAAGGAGGATGTCTGATGAAAACCGATATCGAGATCGCACAGGAAGCAAAGATGAGACCCATCACCGAGATTGCCGCCCAGCTGGGCCTTTCCGATGAGCACGTGATCCCCTATGGCCGCTACAAGGCCAAGATCGATCACCGCCTGATCCACGATGCCAAAAAGCAGGGCAAGCTGATCCTTGTCACTGCCATCAGCCCCACCCCGGCGGGCGAGGGCAAAACCACCACCAGCGTGGGTCTGGCCGATGCCATGAACGCTCTGGGCAAAAAGACCATGCTCTGCCTGCGTGAGCCCAGCCTTGGCCCGGTGTTCGGCGTCAAGGGCGGTGCTGCCGGCGGCGGCTACGCACAGGTGGTGCCCATGGAGGACATCAACCTGCACTTTACCGGCGACCTGCACGCCATCGGTACAGCCAACAACCTGCTGGCTGCCATGATCGACAACAGCATCCAGCAGGGCAACCCGCTGAACATCGACCCCCGCCGCATCACATGGAAGCGCTGCATGGACATGAATGACCGTCAGCTGCGGTTCATCGTGGACGGTCTGGGCGGCAAGGTGAACGGCACCCCCCGCGAGGACGGCTTTGATATCACCGTTGCCAGCGAGGTGATGGCGATCTTCTGCCTCGCCACCAGCATTTCCGATCTGAAGGAGCGTCTTTCCAAGATCGTGTGCGCCTACACCTACGACGGTAAGCCCGTCACCGCCGGTGAGATCGGTGCTGCCGGTGCCATGACCGCCCTGCTGAAGGACGCACTGGACCCGAACCTTGTGCAGACGCTGGAAAATAATCCCGCCATCATCCACGGCGGCCCCTTTGCCAACATCGCCCACGGCTGCAACAGCGTGCTGGCCACCAAGCTGAGCCTTTCTCTGGCCGACTACACCATCACTGAGGCCGGTTTCGGTGCCGATCTGGGCGCAGAGAAGTTTTTGGATATCAAGTGCCGCTATGCAGGCATCGCACCCAGCGCCTGCGTGCTGGTGGCCACCGTGCGTGCCCTCAAGAGCCACGGCGGCGTGGCAAAGGCCGACCTGAGCCAGCCCAACCTCGAAGCTGTCAAGGCCGGTGCCTCCAACCTGATCCGCCACATCGACAACCTGAAAAACGGCTTCGGACTGCCGGTGGTGGTCGCCATCAATGCCTTCCCCACCGATACCGCCGAAGAGCAGGCCTATGTGGAGCAGGTGTGCGCCGAGCAGGGCGTTCCCTGCGTGCTGAGCGAGGTGTTCGCCAAGGGCGGCGAGGGCGGCAAGGCTCTGGCCGAAAAGGTGCTGGAGGTTCTGGAGGATCGTCCCATCCAGTACACCTACCCGCTGGAGATGCCGCTGAAGGATAAGATCAGCGCCATCGCCACCAAAATCTACCGCGCCGACGGCGTGAACTACAGCGCCGCCGCCAGCAAGACACTGGCTGAGCTCACCGACATGGGCTACGGGAATCTGCCTGTCTGCATCGCCAAGACCCAGTACAGCTTCAGCGACAACGCAAAGCTCATCGGTGCCCCCACCGGCTTTACCATGGAGGTACGCGAGGTGCGCCTTGCTGCCGGTGCCGGCTTCGTGGTGGTCATCTGCGGCAATATCATGACCATGCCCGGCCTGCCCAAAAAGCCCGCCGCTGTGGGCATCGATGTGGATGCCAACGGCAAGATCACCGGTCTGTTCTGACCTGAAGCTTTCCGTCTTTTAAACAGTAAAACGATTTGAATGGTCTCCGCTTCGCTCTGACCATTTTTCAGTGGAACCCCTATTGATATTTCGCGATTGTCGCGGCCCGCAGGCCGCGACAATCGTATTTTCACAGAAGGGGCCGCTTCCGTTGTTAGCAACTTTTCTCTGTGAAAACGTGGCCCAGAGCAACGCAGAGGGCATTTCAAATCGTCCCACACAACAAGGGGCTGTCGCACCAAACTCAGTGCAGCAGCCCCTTGTTCTTTTTACTCTGCAGTGTGGCTCCGCAGGTAGTCCACCCATGCCGCATAACCGGCGGGTCTCAGGTGGTAGCCGTCCGGCTGAGCATAGCTCTCGATCAGATCGCCGTTTTCGTCTGCCAGCACTTCCCACAGGTTGAGGAAATAGCAGTCCTTTTCCAGTGCGATGGCTGCCAGCTCATTGTTGATCTGGTACAGCCTGTCACGGTTCAGTCCCTCGTGGCCGGACTTCTGGCTCACCTCCGGACGCACCGGCGTGATCGACTGCACGTAAATTTTGGTGTTCGGCAATGTCTGGTTCAGCATGTCCAGCATCAGCCGGTAGTAGGTCAGAAAGCTGGAATAGTCCGTATCGCGGCCCAGTACATTGGTCCCCAGCAGCAGATACACCGCCCTTGGGTTCTGAGCGGTCAGGGCTTCCAGCGGCACCTCGGTCGTGCCATCGGCACGCTTGCAGGTGGTGCCATTGACGATCACATTCGGGCCCACACCCTTGTAGGCGCAGAACATGGCATTCTGCATTCCCTCCTCGTACAGCTGCATCCCCTGCGTCAGGCTGTCGCCCACAAAGCTCACATCGTTGAACCAGCTTTTTTCCACAGCCGTGCTCTGCGGCACAGCCGCCATGCGGAAATCCAGTGCCGTGGCCGTGCTGCCTGCAAGCGCCTGCACCGTGAGCGGCCGCGCCACTGCATAGGAAACCGTGTTCCATGTGTCGTCCTGTGTCACTTCCTGCAGGATGGTGTTCTGCCCCATGCCGGAGGGGTTTGTTTCGCGGTGCAGGCTTTTCCACAGCATCCCGATGGCTCCCACCATCAAGAGCAGCAGCAAAAGCCCTGTCGCCATGAACCGCCTGCGCCAGCGCCTGCGCAGCACCCGCCGCCGGTATTCCTGATAGTCTGCCATGGTGTTTTCCCTCACTTTTCCGCACCGGTCCGCCCGGGCTTTTTCTGCTTTTAGTATACCATATCTGTGCGCCGCTACAAGCCCTGTTTTCTGCCAGAGTGCCTAAAATTGCAGATTTTTTTGCACGCAGGCATGCCATTGTGTGCAAAAAGCCTGCCTTTTGCGGGTACAAAAGCTTGCATCCTGCACCACAGATGTGTTATACTGAACTGAACTACTATTGATAGGGAGGCTTTCACGATGGCATTCACTCCAAAACTGACTTATAAAGGCAAGCCCCTCGTCCGCAAGGACAATGAGCTGTACTACGGCAATATGACCGACCCATATGTGCTCTATCTGCAGATCACGACCACCAAGCCTGTGGGCGACCAGCAGGTTGCAGACAAGGTCCACCTGATGCTGCTCTCTACCGACACCACCAAGGCTCCGCAGGAGCGCGTGATGCGTCAGACCACCAAGATCGGCCTGTACAACGCTTTGGACATCGGCAGCATCTGGCTGCAGAAGGCAAACGCACAGTAAACAAAAAAGACCGCTGCACCGGAGTGCAGCGGTCTTTTTTGTTTATTCTTCGGTCACTTCAAAGTCGAGGGGCTTGCCGCAGTTCGGGCACTTGGGTGCGCCGTCCAGCAGTTCGTCTTCCTCAAACACGGCGGTGGTGCCACAGTCCGGGCAGGTCACTTCGTACTGCACGGGGCCATCCTCGGCATCCTCTTCGCCGTCCCCTTCCAGAGCGACCTCAAAGGTCACGCCGCAGTGCGCGCAGTTGGCTTCGCCTGCATCCAGATCATCCTCGCTGACGTAAACGGTCTCGCCACAGTTGGGGCAGGCCACTTCATAGAACGGCTCGCTGGCGATGTCATCATCCTTGGCATCGTCATCGTCGTCGGAGTCCTCATCCTCGGCGTCCTCGCTTTCGCCGTCTTCGTCGTCCTCCTCGTACAGATCTGCTTCCAGATCTTCCAGCTCATCGCTCAGGTCGTTGATCTGGTCGTAGGCGCGGGAAAGATCTTCGTCCACGCTCTCGATGACCTCAGCCATTTCACCCAGCAGTGCGCTCATGGCCTTGATGATCTTGCCCTCTTTGGTGGTATCATCAATGCCCAGACCATCGACCAGACCCTGCAGATAAGCTGCCTTTTTGTTCAGTTCCATACGAATGCCCTCCTTAAAATGAAAAACTCGGAGTTTTAAAAAACCGGGCAAACGGTTGCCCGCAGCCCGGTTTGGCGTTAAAGGGATCAGACGCGCTCCATATACTCGCCGGTGCGGGTATCGATGCGGATGTGGTCGCCCTCGTTGATGAACAGGGGCACACGAATCTCAGCACCGGTCTCGACGGTAGCGGGCTTCAGGGTGTTGGTGGCAGTGTTGCCCTTGACACCCGGCTCGGTCTGGGTAACTTCCAGCTCGATGAAGTTGGGGATCTCGACGCTGAACACCTTGCCCTTGTAGCTCAGCAGCTTGCACAGCTCGTTCTCCTTGCAGAACTTGAAGTTATCGGGCACATCGGCTGCGTTGACGGGGATGTCATCGTAGGTCTCGTTGTCCATGAAGTGGTACAGATCGCCATCCTCGTAGCTATAGGTCACGTCCTTGCGCTCGATGAAAGCCTGCGGGAACTTTGCGGTCGGGTTGTAGCTGGTCTCAACCACAGAGCCGGTAATCACGTTCTTGGTCTTGGTACGGACAAAGGCAGCGCCCTTGCCGGGCTTCACGTGCTGGAACTCAACGACCTGAAGAACCTGGCCGTCCTGCTCAAAGGTCACGCCATTGCGAAACTCGCCTGCAGAAATCATAGGAATTCCTCCATTAGTTTAATCTCAAATGCTTAACGCATATCTTTATTTATTTTACCCAATCCGTTTGCATTTGGCAAGGGGTTTCGGCAAAAAAGACGATAAAAACACAAAATTTTTTACGTTTTGCACGCTGCATGGTACATCTGCTGCATAGCCCCGGCATCCTCAGCCTGCGTGCCTGCGCTCTCGCAGATGATGACCGGCTGCAGCTTCCGCTCAGCCAGCAGTTCCATCAGCGGCTGCGGCTCCGGGCCGAACTGGGTCTCGGCAAAGGTCCAGTGGCGCTTTTCGCCGCCCGCCGAATACTCGATGCGGGAAAAATGCACATGGAACCGTTCTGCCCGTTGGTCCCCCAGCTTTTCTGCCATGCGGTCAAGGATGGCAGCGTAGTCCTCTTTCGAGCGGATGCCGCCCAGAGTGCGGGCATTCAGGTGGCCGAAGTCGATGCAGGGCGTAATGCGCTTATCCACGCTGCACAGCGCCAGCACCTCGTCCAGTGTGCCCAGCTGGCCGATCTTGCCCATGGTTTCCGGGCAGAGAGTCATATCGGCAAAGCCTGCTTCGTCCAGCGCTTCCACGGCACGGCGCATGGTATCCAGTGCTTTTTCAAGGGCCGCTTCCCGGCTCTGCTTGCCGCAGCTGCCGGAGTGGAAAATAATTCGCCTGCCGCCCAGTGCCCTGCACACCGCCGCGCTCTGCAGCAGATACTGGATGCTGTTGAGCCGCTTGTCCTCTTCCAGACTGGACATGCTGATATAATAAGGTGCGTGCACACTGAACAGAATGTCCTTTGGCCCGGCCAGTGCGGCCATTTTTGCGGCCTTGTCCAGTCCCAGGCGCACACCCCGTCCGCACTGGTACTCGAAGGCGTTCAGCCCCATCTTTGCGGTGTACTCCGGCACGTCCAGACTGCTCTTGTACCCTTGGGCTGCAAAGCTGTCGCTGGTGCCTGCAGTGCCGAACCGGATCTTCCAATCACTCACAGGGTCCTGCCTCCCCGGTCATAGTATTTCTGCCAGTGTTTTTTCTCCCACTTTCGCTTGAGGATGACCTGCGCACCGAGGTCCGGGCCACGGGGCACCACCATCAGGCCCGGAATGCCGTACAGCGCTGCCGCCATGCGGTCGGCATAGAGCTGGTCGCCCACCATCGCCATCTGACGGCGCTTCACGCCCATGCGGTGCTGTGCCGCTATCAGCGCAAAGGGCAGCGGTTTTGCGGAACGGTACAGGTACGCAAGGCCCAGTTTCTGGGCAAAGGGCCGCACCCGCTTTTCCGTGCCGTTAGACACGATGGTGAGCTTGACACCCGCCCTGCGCATGATGTCCAGCCACCCGGCCACTTCTTCCGGCAGCTCCTGACTGCGGTCGGCCGTAAGGGTGTTATCGATATCCAGCACCAGCGCAGTGATGCCTTTTGCCGCCAGCCATTCCGGCGTGATGTGGGTGACATCCTTGAAAACATATTCGGGGGTGATGAGCATAGTATTTCTCCCTGAAATGAAAATAGGAGAGCCTGAAATCAGGCTCTCCTACATCGGCGTTAGCAACGCGTATGAAATCTAAAGCAACAGCGATTTCAAGCGATCAATTACTTGAACTTGCGCTTGCGGGCTGCTTCGGACTTCTTCTTGCGCTTGACAGACGGCTTCTCGTAAGCCTCGCGCTTACGGACCTCTGCGAGCACACCGCTGCGAGCAGTGCTGCGCTTGAAGCGACGCAGTGCGCTTTCCAGCGACTCGCCCTCTTTAACACGAATTTCCGACATCTTATTCCCTCCCTTGGACCGTGAGGCAGGAATTTCGTTGTTACATGGTAACTAACAGTAGACAGTATAGCGCATTTTCTCTGGTTCGTCAACCTTTTTTTGAAAGTTTTTTGCCCAAAATCTTTGAAAAGATTTTGAACAGACGCTCCCGGGTGTTTTATGCGTTCGTCCGCCTCTGCGGGTAGTTGTATATCCAGCCTTACGGCAGGGTATCGGGGTTTAGCCCTTGACGGCCAGATTGACCAGACGTCCCTTGACGTAGATCTCCTTCACCAGCTGCTTGCCTTCCAGAGCGGCGGCAACAGCGGGGTCAGCCTTGGCGGCGGCAATGGCGGCTGCAGCGTCGATGTCGGCTGCCACCTTCAGGCGGGCCTTCACCTTGCCGTTCACCTGCACAGCGATCTCCACCGTGCTCTCCACGCACTTGGCCTCTTCGTACTTGGGCCAGGGATAGTAAGCCAGCTGCTCATCGTGGCTGTGGCCCAGCTTCTCCCACAGCTCTTCGGTCATGTGGGGAGCAAACGGGTTCAGCAGCTGAACAACGGTCTCCAGCTCGGCCTTGGTTGCGCCGCCGTTGTCGTACAGGGCGTTCACCAGCGTCATGAGCTGGGCAATGGCGGTATTCATCTTCAGGGTCTCGATGTCAGCGCCCACCTTCTTGATGGTCTGGTGCATCAGAGTCTCCACCTGTGGACGATAGCCCTCGCCCTCCACCAGCTTGTCGGACAGTGCCCACACGCGGTCCAGGAAGCGGTTGCAGCCTGCGATGGCAGAGGTCTGCCACGGTGCAGCCTGCTCGAAGTCGCCCATGAACATCTCGTACAGACGCATGGTGTCGGCACCGTACTGGTCCACCACCTCGTCCGGGTTGATGACGTTGCCCAGAGACTTGGACATCTTCACGATGGGGTGGCGTGCCATTTCGCCGTACTTTTCTTCCAGAGCCTTTTCAGCGGCCTTCTGGCTGCCGTACTCCTTCAGCAGCTTTTCCTGCTCCTCAGCGGGCAGGTTGACAAAGCTGTGGGGGTTCAGGCCCAGGATCATGCCGTGAGCGGTACGCTTCTGGTAGGGTTCCGGAGAAGGCACAGCGCCGATATCGTACAGGAACTTATGCCAGAAACGGCTGTACAGCAGATGCAGGGTGGTGTGCTCCATGCCGCCGTTGTACCAGTCCACCGGAGACCAGTATTCCAGAGCCTCCTTGGACGCAATGGCATCCTTGCAGTGGGGATCCATGTAGCGCAGGAAGTACCAGGAAGAACCGGCCCACTGGGGCATGGTATCGGTCTCACGGGTAGCAGGGCCGCCGCAGCAGGGGCAGGTGGTCTTGACCCAATCCTTGTGGCGGGCCAGCGGAGATTCGCCGTCCGGGCCCGGCTCAAAATCGGTGATGTCCGGCAGGGTCAGGGGCAGGCTGCTCTCGGGCAGGGGCTGCCAGCCGCACTTTTCACACTTGACCATGGGGATGGGTTCGCCCCAGTAACGCTGACGGCTGAACACCCAGTCGCGCAGCTTGTAGTTGACCTTATCGCAGCCCTTGCCGTTTGCCTCCAGCCATTCGATCATCTTTTTCTTTGCATCGGTGACGGACAGACCGTTCAGGAAGCCGGAGTTGACCAGCGTGCCGGTGGCCACATCGGTGAAAGCGGCTTCGTCCAGATTGGAGGGGGTATTGCCCTTGACCACCTCGATGATAGGCAGGCCGAACTTCTTGGCAAACTCCCAGTCACGGGTATCGTGAGCGGGCACAGCCATGATGGCACCGGTGCCGTAGGTGGACAGAACGTAGTCCGAGATAAAGATGGGGATCTCGGTATCATTGACCGGGTTGATGCCCATGACGCCTTCCAGCTTGACGCCGGTTTTTTCCTTGTTCAGCTCGCTGCGCTCAAAGTCGCTCTTGCGGGCTGCCTCGGCCTGATAGGCCTTGACGGCATCGGCATTCTTGAGGATGCCCTTGTCCAGCCACTCCTTGACCATAGCGTGCTCCGGAGAAACGACCATGTAGGTGGCACCGAACAGGGTGTCGCAGCGGGTGGTGTACACGGTCAGGGTATCGCCTGCGGTGGTGCCGAAGTTGACCTCTGCGCCGTGGCTGCGGCCGATCCAGTTCTTCTGCTGGGTGGCAACGCGCTCAATGTAATCCAGACCGTCCAGACCATCGATCAGCTTATCGGCATAAGCGGTGATCTTGAGCATCCACTGGCTCTTGACACGGTGAACGACCTCGCTGCCGCAGCGCTCGCACACGCCGTTGACAACTTCCTCGTTGGCCAGCACGCACTTGCAGCCGGTGCACCAGTTGACGTTCATTTCCTTCTTGTAAGCCAGACCATGCTTATACAGCTGCAGGAAGATCCACTGGGTCCACTTATAATACTCCGGATCGGTGGTGTTGATCTCGCGGTCCCAGTCAAAGGAGAAGCCCAGAGCCTTCAGCTGGCTGCGGAAGTGGTCCACATTGTTCTTGGTGACAATGGCCGGGTGGATGTGGTTCTTCATGGCAAAGTTCTCAGTGGGCAGGCCAAAAGCGTCCCAGCCCATGGGATACAGCACATTGTAGCCGTTCTGACGGCGCTTGCGGCTGACCACGTCCAGCGCGGTGTAGCTGCGGGGATGGCCTACATGCAGGCCGGCACCCGACGGATACGGGAACTCGACCAGTGCATAGAACTTGGGTTTTTTGTGGTCGATCTCGACATGGAAGGTCTTTTCGTCCTCCCACACCTTCTGCCACTTGGCTTCAACTGCCTTGTAATCGTACTTCATGTTGTTAATCAGCTCCAGACTTTATCCAAAATACCGTTGCTTGGGGGCGTATGCTTTCAAGGTGCTCCCGGTATAAACCCTCTCAGTCAGGGCATTCGCCCTGCCAGCTCCCCCGAGGGGGGAGCTTTTTTGCCAACTTTCCCTATTGCGCCAAAACCTCTCCCTTTCGGGAGAGGTGGCATCGCGCAGCGATGACGGAGAGGGTTTTGCCAGAAGCAGACCTGTTTGCCTTGATCAAATTATTCAAGGGTGCTGTCGGGGGTGAGGTACTCGGAGATATCAATGGGCTCACCATCTGCCCACAGGTGCTCCAGATCGTAATAGGTGCGGGTATTGGGCACGAATACGTGCACGATGACGTTGGAATAATCCAGCAGCACCCAGTTCTTGGAGTCGTAGCCCTCCGTGCTGTAGGGCTCCAGACCCTTCTGGGAAAGCTCGTACTCCACCTCGTCGGCCAGAGACGCCACCTGCGTGGTGGAAGTGCCGGAGGCAATGACAAAGTAATCGGTGAGCACGGTCAGGCTTTCCACCTTGAGCACGCGCACATCGTGGGCCTTTTTCTTATCCAGGATCTTTGCGATCTCAATGGCAAGCGCCTTGCTGTCGTTGAAGTTCTCCATATGTTTTTCCTTTCTGTCAGTTTCAGTTTGCGGAGCCTGCGGCCTGACCGTCGGTGGTAACAGCGCCATCAAGGTCTGTATCGCCGTTCAGGATGGCATCGTCCGACTCCTTATCGATGCGGCCCATATACTGCACGTTGGCATCGGTGGATGCACTGCCGTGAGGCCACTCGTCGGTGACAAGGTTCATTTCGCTCACATCAATGGGGCCGGTGTAGGTGCAGAAATACTGATTGAGCAGGTTTGCAATGGAACCCGCATCCGGCACCACGCAGGAGTAGCCGGCAAAGGTGTCGGTCTTGCCCACATTGGGCACGCCCATGAACACCGGCGTCTGCGCCAGAATGATGTTGGAGCTGTCGAGTTTGAGGAAGGACACCACCAGCTTTGCAATGGTGGAAATGTCCATATCCGTCTTGATATAGTTCTTGAACACCAGCGGCAGCTGGTTCAGGATATCGGTGACACCCATGGCGCGGGCACGCTTGAACAGGCCGGCATAGAAATAGCGCTGCATGTTCAGGCGGTCGATATCGGAATTGGCGTAGCCGTCGCCGTGGCGGCAGCGCACAAAGAACTCTGCCGATGCACCGTTCAGATTACGGTAGCCCTTGAGCAGCTTGCTGCCGCCGTAGGACATATCGTGGGGGATATACACCTCGATGCCGCCAAAGTTATCCACCATATCCACCAGCGCCTGCATGTCCACCGTCACATAGTAATCGATGGGCAGCCGGAACTGGTCGTAGATGACATCGGCCAGAGCGGCGATGCTGCCGCCGTTGGAGATCGCCACCGAGTTGATCTGATAATTCGTGGCGGCGTAGGTCTTTCCATTGGAAAGGGTGATCTTTTTGTTCTTAGTGGTGACAAGGCTGTTGCGGGGGATCTGCAGCATCCGCAGCGCGCCGTTCTTGATGTCGAACTGCACGTACAGGATCATGTCGGTCATGCCGTCGTTGGAAGTGGGGTCGTTGGAATAATTGCGGCCCTCTTCATAGTCGATGCCGCAGACCAGAATGTTCACCACATCGCCCTTGTATTCCTCGTCTGTCTTGACCTCTTCCTCAATGGTAGGGGTGCTGTCGTCCGGACGGATGCTGTCCTCCACCTTGTTCACAAGGCTGACGCCGTACACCACCACACCGGAGATCACCGCGATGATGGCCATGACCACTGCAAAAGGCAGCCAGAGGGGCGTTTTCTTTTTCTTATTGCGGCGACGCGGCGGTTCGCCCTGTCCGCTGCCCTGTGCCGGACGGCGGGGCGGCTCATTGTGTGCACCGCCTGTGCTCTGCTTTGCATCCGTGCTGGACGCGGCGTGACGCGGTGCATCTGCCGCCCGCTCCGGGCGCTTCAGCGAACGATCGGTATTGATATGGCGTGGCGTCTGGCTCATGCTTTTTTGTATCCTCCAGATTTTCACAGTCGTGCAAAAGGTTCTCTGCAAGACCTGTCATAGTCTTTAGTATAACATTGTCCGGCAGAATCTGCAATCTGTTTTCTGCATCCGGTCAGAGACCTTTGCTTTCTGCTGTTCTTTCCATTTCATTCTGCCCGCTGCTGGCCAGGATATCCTCATAGGCCGCTTTGGACATCGGGTCCAGAGGCTTGCCCTGCGAGAGCACGAAATCGTTGGTCTGCTTCAGCGCGGCCAGCATGGCGGCATCCAGATCCTTTTTTTCCAGCTTGCGCAGCTTTTCCACGCCGGGCCAGTCCCGTTCAGCACTGGTCATATCGGCCAGATACAAAATTTTGTCAAGCCGGGTCATGCCGGGTTTGCCCGCCGTGTGACAGGCAATGGCTGAAAGCACCGCTTCGTCGGTCACGCCCCACTGGGTGCGGGCCAGGATCGCGGCGCACACGCCGTGCCACACCGGGGCCGGGCGCTCTTCGCCGCCCTCGGCATACTGGGGGTAAGCGCGCAGGATCTCGCGCATCTCATCCTTGCTGATCTCCTTGGCGGAATCGTGCAGCAGGGCTGCCAGCGCGGCCCGCTCCTCGTCCTCACCGTAGATCTTTGCCAGCTTGACGGCCATTTTTTTCACATTCAAGGTATGCTCATAGCGCTTATCGCTCAAGCGGCCGCGCACAAGCTCCTTTGCCTGTTTGAGGTTCATTGGCTGATACTTCCTTTTTGTAGAGTTTCTCCCGGCGGATGACCGCCCGCACTGCCTCCGGCAGCTCAGCTTCACACCCTTCGCCTGCAGCCAGACGGGTGCGGATGTCGCTGCTGGCCATGGGCAGCGCCTGTACCGGCGCAAACAGGATGCGTGCCCCGGTGGGGTCCAGCCGGAGGGCCTTTGCGTGCAGCTCCGGTGCATCGCCCACATTGCGGCTGGTGACCACCAGATGGGCAAGGCGCAGGATATCCTGCCAGCGGTGCCAGTCGTCAAAGCTCAGCAGCATATCACTGCCGATGGCAAGGTACAGCTGTGCCCCAGGGTAGTCCCGGGCCAGCTTTTCCACCGTGAGCACCGTGTAATTGTGGTTCCCTGCTTTGGCCTGAGCTACCTCCCACCCGCTGACTTCCAGCTGCGGGATGGCATCCATCCCCTCTTCCAGTGCATGGAAGCAGCTGCACATTTCCAGCCGCAGCGCACCCGGGGCCGAAGTGTGCTGCTTGAACGGTGAAAGCCCGGCCGGCATCACCACCACCTTGTCCGGGCGGACACGGTCGGCGGCAGCCCGCAGATTGTTCAGGTGGCCGTTGTGGGGCGGATCAAACGTGCCGCCGTAGAGAAGAACTTTCATTTTTACTTCAGCAGGTCGGCGTAAGCGCTGTCCTTTTTCTTCTGCAGGTACAGCACGAACTTGGAGCCGATCACCTGCACGCAGTCGGCGCCAGTGGCCTCGGCCAGCTTGACCGAAGCCTCGCGGGCATTGTACATGCTGCTCTCCAGCACCTTGAGCTTGATGAGCTCACGGGCGTCGAGGCAGTCCTTCACGCCCTGGATCATGGTCTCGTCGATCTCGCCCTTGCCCACGATGAAAACGGGGTCCATGGTGTTTGCCTTGCCGCGCAGGATGGCGCGCTGTTTGCTTGTCAGCATAGTTTTTCTCCTTTTATTTCAAAAAATCAGGTAGTTCTTTTTCCAATTCCGCCAGCGCGTTGCCGCGGTGGCTGATGGCGTCCTTTTCGTCGGGGGTCAGCTGGGCATAGCTGCGGCCCTCGGTGTTGGGGCGCTTCTCGTGCTTTCCCACGCCGCAGTCGGCGGGGATGAACAGCGGGTCGTAGCCAAAGCCGTAATCCCCGCACAGCCGTTCAAAGGCGATGCTGCCCGGGCACTCGCCCATGCAGGTCAGATGCCGCCCATCCGGCAGGATGAAGCACACCGCTGAGACGAACTTTGCACCGCGCTGCCCGGCAGGCACAGCCTGCATGGCGTCCAGAAGCTTGTCGTTGTTGGCTTCGTCGTCGCCGTGGCGGCCGCAGTAGCGGGCACTGTAGACGCCGGGCGCACCGCCCAGCGCATCCACGCACAGGCCGGAGTCATCGGCGATGGTGGGCAGGCCGCTTGCCCTGCAGATGGTCTCGGCCTTGATGAGGGCATTCTCGGCAAAGGTGGTGCCGGTCTCCTCCGGCTCGATGGTGATGCCCAGCTCCTTCTGGCTGACCACCTCGTGGCCCTGCGCTTCCAGAATGCGGCGCAGTTCGCGGAGCTTTCCGGCGTTGCCGGTGGCTGCACAAATTTTCATCTTGATACTCCTTCCGCTTTCAAAGCTCGCCCCTTTGGGAGAGCTCCGTCTCCGCGCCGCTGCAAGCGGACGGAACGGTGAGAGGGTTCTGTTTTAGTGCTTCCACTGACGCGGGAGCAGCTCTTCCACAAAGCCCTCCGGGGTGAAGGGCAGCAGGTCGTCGATGCCCTCGCCCACGCCGATGAAGCGCACCGGCAGGCCCAGACGCTGCTTAACCGCCACAACGCAGCCACCCTTGGCGGTGCCGTCCAGCTTGGTCAGGATGATGCCGGTGGCGTCTGCAGCCTTGCAGAACTCCTTGGCCTGACTGATGGCGTTCTGGCCGGTGATGGCATCCAGCACCAGCAGGGTCTCCAGACTGGCCTCGGGGCTGGCCTTTTTGACGCTACGGCTGATCTTGGAAAGCTCTGCCATCAGGTTGGATTTGTTGTGCAGACGGCCTGCGGTGTCGGCAATGACCATGTCATAGCCGCGTGCGGTGGCAGACTTTACGGTGTCGAAAATGACAGCCGCCGGGTCTGCGCCCTCGCCTGCGCTGACGATGGGCACACCGGCGCGTTTTGCCCAGATCTCCAGCTGCTCGCTGGCTGCGGCACGGAAGGTATCGCCTGCGGCCAGCATCACCTTTTTGCCCTCGCGGGTGTAGTAATCGGCCAACTTTGCAATGCTGGTGGTCTTGCCCACGCCGTTCACTCCAATGACCAGAATGACGGCAGGCTTGCCGGAAAGGTCCATTTCAGCCTCCGGCGTCATCTCCTCGGCAATGATGTCCCGCAGGGCATCTGCCGCTTCTTCGCCGGTCTTCAGGCCCTTCTCGCGCACCCGGTCCCGCAGCTTGTCCACCAGACGCACGGCCACTTCGCCGCCCACATCTGCAAGGATGAGCTGCTCTTCCAGATCATCGTACATTTCGTCGTCGATGACGCTGCCGGTGAGGGTGTTGAGGATATTGCCCCAGAAACCGGTGCGGGTCTTTTCCAGACCCGTTTTCATTTTTTCCTGTTCTTTTTCTTTGTTTTTCTTGCCAAATCCGAAGAACCCCATAGTGTCCTCCTATCTTTTTCTTTAATATATATCAGGAAACCAGCGTGGCGTCAACCTGTTCCAGATCGAGCCTGAGCAGTTTGGACACGCCGTCCTCCTGCATGGTGACGCCGTAAAGCACATTCGCGGCTTCCATCGTGCCGCGGCGGTGGGTGATGACGATGAACTGGGTCTTGTCGCTCACTCGGCGCAGATACTGGGCAAACCGCACCACGTTGGCATCGTCCAGAGCGGCCTCGATCTCGTCCAGAATGCAGAACGGAGCCGGGTTCACCGCCAGAATGGCAAAGTAGATGCTGATGGCCACCAGCGCCTGTTCACCGCCGGAAAGCGCTTCCAGATTCTTGATGACCTTGCCCGGCGGGGCCACCCGGATGCCGATGCCGCAGGACAGCACATCGGCCTCATCCTCCAGCAGCAGGCTGGCTTCGCCGCCGCCGAACAGCTCGGTGAACACCCGGCCAAAGTTTTCGTTGATAGCGCGGAAGCTGTCAGTGAAGATCTCCCGCATTTGCGCCGAGAGTTTGGAGATCATGCGGATCAGCTCATGGCGGCTTTCCTCCACATCGGTCACCTGATGCACAAGGGCGTCGTAGCGGGCCCGGACCTCTTTGTACTCTTCGATGGCGCTGACGTTCACGCTGCCAAGGGCACGGATCTTGCCCCGCAGTTCTGCCACCTGTGCCCGCAAGGCTGTCAGGCTCTCGAACTCCACGCAGAGGTTCTCTGCCTGACTCACCGAGAGCTGGTACTCATCCCACAGCTTTGCCACCGTCTGGTCGTACTCGGTCTCGGCTGCGGCCTTGCGTTCGGCAAGGCGGGCCATTTCGCGGCCCATCTCCTCGCGGCTGTCGGAGGAAGTGCGCGCCCGGCCCAGTGCCGCGGTCTCTGCCTGCTGGCGTTCCAGCCGCTGTTCGGTGGCTTCGCGGATTGCCTTTTCTTTTTGGGTGATCTCGGTCTGGCTGTCGGACTTTGCCTGCCGGATGGCTGCAATTTCTGCCCGGCAGCTCTCGCTGCGCTGTGCCAGTGCCGCAAGGCTTTCTTCCAGCGAGGCACGGCGTGCGGCGGCATCCTGTGCCCGCTGTTCCAGCGCAGCGATCTGGCTGTAGGCCAGTTCGGCGTCCTTCTGGCGGGTCACCTGTTCCAGCCGCTTTGCGCTGAGCTTCTGGTTCAGCACCGTCTGCTGCGCCACAAAGCTGTCGTCTCCCTCGGCGATGCGGTTCACTTCAGCAGTCAGCAGATCGACCTTTGCTGTGAGCTCTGCCTGCAGAGCAGCAGCGTCCTCGGCCCTGCTCTGACTCTCGGAAAGGGACGCTTTCAGGGCATCGATCTCCTGCTGCCGGGCGGCAAGAGTGCTCTCCTGCTGCTGTACGGCAGCTTCCAGCCGCTTCTGCTCTGCCTCGGCACGCACCCTGTCGTTGGCTGCGGTGATCTGTTCACTGGCCGTGGCGGTCAGCTCTGCCTGAAGGGCATCTGCCTGCTCTTTGCAGCGGTCGGTCTTTTCCTGCGCGGCAAGGCATTCCTTCTGCAGTTTTGCAGCCTTTACCCGCAGCTCTTCTATCTCCTGCTTGCGGGTGAACAGGCCCGCGCTGCGCTGGACACTGCCGCCGGTAAAGCTGCCGCCTGCATTGACCACCTGACCGTCCATGGTGACCACCTTGCTCCGGAAGCCGTTATCCCGCGCCACGCGGGAGGCTTCGTTGATGTCGTCCACCACGATGATGCGGCCCAGCAGGTTCGATACGATGTTGTCGTACCGGCGGTCGGCCTGTACAAGGCTGGAAGCCAGACGCGCCGTGCCGGAAAGACGCCCCCGGAACACGCCGGGCTGGACGGTGTCCAGCGGCAGGAAGGTGGCGCGGCCCGCATTGTCATTGCGCAGCAGGGCGATGGCCGCTTTGGCGGCGGCCTCGTTTTCCACCACGATGTTCTGCAGTGCGCCGCCAAGGGCGGTCTCCACAGCCACCTCACAGCCCGGCTCCACCGTCAGGATAGCGGACACCGGCCCGATGACCCCCCGCAGACGGCGGGCACCGGCGGCACGCATGACGGCCTTGACCGAGTTCTGGTAGCCGTCCATGTTCTTTTCCAGCTCCCGCAGCACCGAAAGACGCTGGCGGGCGGCATCCAGCTCCCGGCCAAGCTTCTGCTCTGCCGCGTCGGCATCGTCCAGCGCGGCTTTGCGGCTTTTCAGCTTGAGCTCCAGACCGGAACGGACGTTCGCCAGCTGCTTTTCGTTTTCTTCCAGCATCCGGCGGTATTTTATGGTGTCTTCCAGATCCCGCTTTGCCTCATCCCGCTGGGCGGTGCTCTCTTCTGCGTTCGCTTCGAGAGCGGGCAGGCGCTGGCGGGCTGTTTCCCCGGCAGCTTCGGCAGCGGCCTGCGCCACCTGCGCTTCGGTACGCCGGGCCGCCAGGTCAGCAAGCTCCGCTTTCAGAGTATCCTTGCGGGCACCGCTGGCACTGCTGGCATCGGTCAGGCGAGCGATCTCCGCGTTCAGTGCCTCGATTTCTGCCGCCAGTTTTTCGCCCTCCGCTTCCATGGTCTTTGCCACGGCCCGGTGACGCTGCAAGGCGGCCTGTGCCTCGGTGCTGTCCTGTTCCCCGGCGCTGATCTCTTCCCGCAGGGATGCAGCGCTCTCCTCGTTGCGGAGGATGTCGTTTTCCAGCACGGCGATGCGGCTCTCCGACCCGCTGATCTGCTGGGTGATGCTGCGGATATCCCCATTCAGGCGCTCAACGGCAACCGTCAGCTGCTGTGCCTGCATCCGGATCTCCTCAGCCTCCTGCTCGGCGGCTCTGGTCTCGCGGTCAAAGCGTTCGTAATCGGCCTGCGCCGTCTCGTAGTCCCGCACCTGCTGGCGCACGGTCTCCCGGGCACGGTGCACGCCGTCGGTCCAGAGGGTCACTTCCAGCGTCTTGCGCCGGGCACTCAGCTCCAGAAACTTTTCTGCCTTGGCGCTTTCTTTTTCCAGCGGGCCCACCCGGCTTTCCAGTTCGCCCAGAATGTCCCGCAGGCGCTCAAGGTTCTCGCCCGCCGCAGCAAGGCGGCGCTCGGCTTCGGTCTTGCGGTAGCGGTATTTTGCAATGCCGCAGGCTTCCTCAAAGATCTCGCGGCGTTCGCTGCTTTTTGCGGCCACGATCTCCGCGATGCGGCCCTGCCCAATGACCGAGTAGCCGTCGCGGCCGATGCCGGTGTCCAGCAAAAGCTCGTAGACGTCCCGCAGGCGGCACACCTGCCCGTTGATGGTATACTCGCTCTCACCGGAGCGGTAATACTTGCGGCCAATGGTCACTTCGTCTGCATCCAGATCAAAGGTATGGTCGGCGTTGTCCAGCGTCAGCCGCACCTGCGCAAAGCCCATGGCTCCGCGCCGCCGGGTGCCGCCGAAGATGACGTCCTCCATCTTGCCTGCCGCGCGCAGCTGGCGGGAGCTGGTCTCGCCCAGCACCCAGCGCACCGCGTCCGAAAGGTTGGATTTGCCGGAGCCGTTGGGACCCACTACGCCGGTCACACCTGCATCAAAGCGAATCTTGACCTTATCGGGAAAGCTTTTAAAGCCCTGGATCTCCAGTTCTTTGAATACCATTTACTTTTCCTTTATCACGCCCAGCAGCTTGAGCGCTTCTTTGGCGGCGCACTGCTCTGCGGCTTTTTTGCTGCGGCCTTCGCCACGGGCCACGCGGTCAGAATTGAACCGCACCGCCACCACGAAATGCTTGTCGTGGTCGGGGCCGGACTCGCTTTCCACCACATAGCTCAGGCGCTCTTCCGGGTTCTGCTGCACGATCTCCTGCAGGCGGGTCTTGTAGTCAGCCTCGGCGTGCTTGCCCTCGGTGATGAAGGGCAGGATGAATTTGCGGGCCACCTCCATGCCGCCGTCCAGATACAGTGCGGCAATGACTGCCTCGAAGGCGTCCGACACCACGCTGGGGCGGGTGCGTCCGCCGCAGCGCTCCTCGCCGCGGCCAAGGCGCAGGTATTCGCCCAGATCGATCTCCTGCGCGAACTGGAACAGGGCCCCCTCGCTGACAAGGCTGGCGCGGATGCGGGTCAGATCGCCCTCCGGCCGGTCCGCATAGGCGTGGAACAGATAGTCTGCCGAGACGATCTGCAGCACGCTGTCACCCAGAAACTCCAGCCTCTCGTTGTGCTTGACCGGGGTGCGGCTCTCGTTGGCATAGCTGGTATGGGTGAGCGCGATCTCCAGCAGCTCCGGGTTTTTGAACTTATAACCAATAATTGTTTCCAACTGATGGCTCATATGTTTTAGCTCCCTTATTGATGGTCAGCATCCTCGCCCTCTCAGGCTCACGTCCGTTCGCCAGCTCCCCCAAAGGGGGAGCCCTTGGCAAATCGATGCAGTCTGCACGAACTGCCAAAGCCTCTCACTCTGGGAGAGGTGGCATTGCGAAGCAATGACGGAGAGGGCAAGCCCGCTTCCCTTATTCCTCAGTTTTCTGTGCCGCAGCCAGCTCATCCAGCGCAGACTGCATGGTGCCGCACAGATCGTTCTCCACGCAGATCTTTGCCTGACGGATGGCGTTCTTGATGCCCTTGGCCTTGGAAGAGCCGTGGGCCTTGATAACCGGCTGCCTTGCGCCCAGGAAGGGTGCGCCGCCGTACTCCTCGCTGTCCATCTGGTGCTTCAGGTCTGCCACACTGCCCTTGAGCAGCAGGTAAGCCAGCTTGCCGCCGAGGTTTGCGAGGAACATTTGCTTCAGCATGCCCAGCAGCATTTTTGCCACGCCCTCGGTCAGCTTGAGGATGACGTTGCCGGTGAAGCCGTCGCACACCACCACGTCCACTTCGCCACCCGGCACATCGCGGGGCTCGATGTTGCCCACAAAGCGGATGCCGGGGGTGGTCTTGAGCAGCTGATGGGCTTCCTTGAGCATGGGGGTGCCCTTGCTCTCTTCTGCACCGTTGTTGGCCAGCGCCACACTGGGGCTGCGGCGGCCCTCCACCTTGTTCACATAGCAGCTGCCCATGACAGCGAACGCTGCCAGCATCTCGGGGCGGCACTCCACATTGGCACCACAGTCCAGCAGCAGATAGGCCTGCTTTTTAGCGGGCACCATGGTGGCCAGAGCCGGGCGCTTGATGCCCTTGAGGGTGCGCACGATGAGGCTTGCGCCTACATGCAGCGCGCCGGTGCTGCCGGCCGAGACAAAGGCGTTGCCCTTGCCGTCCTTGAGCATGTTCAGGCCCACCACGATGGAGGAGTCCTTCTTCTGGCGGATGGCACGGGCAGGCTCATCGCACATATCGATGACCTCGGTGCAGTTCACCAGCTCGATGCCGTCCAGCGGGATGCTGTTCTCCTGTGCGGTCTTGCGCACCAGTGCTTCGTCGCCCACGCCGACGACGGTGACGCCGTACTCCTTCACGGCCTGTGCGGCACCCTCCAGCACCGCCAGAGGGGCGTTGTCGCCGCCCATCATGTCCACGATAATTTTCATAGCTTTTCTCCCTTCTTAAAGAGAAGTTTCATCCAGCCAGTGCTGGAAGCTGGCAACAGCGCGCTGGGCCTGTGCCATGTAACGCAGGCGCTTGTCCCGCGGGCGGCTCTCCTCCGGCAGCGGAGGAAGGATGCCCATATTCGCGCCCATGGGCTGGAAGTGCTTGTTCTCGGTGGTCAGGTACTGCACCAGTGCGCCGCACATGGTGTCGGCAGGCGGGGCGGGCAGCTCCTTTCCTTCCAGACGGGCATACAGGCTGCGGGCCGCCAGCAGGCCGCAGGCAGCGCTTTCCATATAGCCCTCAAAGCCGGTGATCTGCCCTGCAAAGAACACATTGGGGTGCTCTTTCAGGCACAGCTGGGCGCTGAGCACCCGGGGCGCATCGAGGAAGGTGTTACGGTGCATGACGCCATACCGCACGAACTCGGCATTTTCCAGCCCGGGGATCATGCTGAACACCCGCTTCTGCTCTCCCCACTTGAGGTTGGTCTGGAAGCCCACGATGTTATACAGGGTGCGCTCCTTATTTTCGGCCCGCAGCTGGACATTGGCCCAGGGGCGGTGTCCGGTGTTGGGGTTCACAAGGCCCACCGGGCGCAGGGGACCGAACCGCATGGTGTCGGCGCCTCGGGCAGCCATGATCTCAATGGGCATGCAGCCCTCGTAGACCGTGACGGTGTCGGCCTTTTTGCCATGGGCGTCCGGGTCGGGCTGAGCGCTCTGCTCTGCGCCGGTATCGAAGTCGTGCAGAGGGGCGCGCTCGGCAGACGCGAGAGCCGCGTGGAATTTCTCGTACTCTTCCTTGTTGAAAGGGCAGTTCAGGTAGTCGGCCTCGCCCCGGTCATAGCGGGAAGCGGCAAACACCTTGTTGTAGTCCAGACTTTCGGCGGTGACGATGGGGGCCACGGCATCGTAGAAATGCAGACGCTCGTCCCCGGTCAAGGCCCCGATCTCATCGGCCAGTGCGCCGTCGGTCAGGGGGCCGGTGGCCACCAGAATGGGGGCAGTCTCGTCGATGTGCTCCACCCGTTCCCGGTGGACGGTGATATTTTCACAGCTTTCCACCATGCGGGTCACTTCGGCGCTGAAGGCATCACGGTCCACCGCCAGCGCACCGCCTGCGGCCACGCGGGCCGTCTCGGCGGCGTTGAGCAGCTGGCTGCCCATCCGGCGCATTTCTTCCTTCAGCAGGCCGGAGGCAGAGTCCAGCCGTTCGGCTTTCAGGCTGTTGGAGCAGATCAGCTCCGCAAAGCCTGCGTTCTTGTGCGCGGGTGAAAAGTGAACGGGCTTCTGCTCGTACAGGTCCACCTGCACGCCCTTGCCCGCCAGCCAGAGAGCCGCCTCGCAGCCTGCAAGGCCCGCGCCCAGAATGGTTACTTTATATTCGCTCATTTGGTTTTTCCTTTGAGTTTCAGAAAATCGTTGAATTTATATTGCAGTTTTGCACTAGCGTCCTTGCCCTCTCCGTCTGCTCACTTTGTTCGCATCCACCTCCCCCAAAGTGGGAGGCTTTGGCATTCCACGCAGGGTTTCGGGTTTTGCCAAGGGCTCTCCCTTTGGGAGAGCTGTCGAACGAAGTGAGACTGAGAGGGCAAGCCCGTTCACAGTTCAATCCTTCTTCGGCACCGGCATCTCAAAGCCGCAGCCTTCCTTTGCGCAGTAGAGCCTGGAGCCCTTGCGGAACAGGGTGCTGCCGCACTTCTCGCACTTGGTGGGCACCGGGGTATCCCATGTCATGAAATCGCAGTCCGGGTAGCGCTCGCAGCCGTAATAGATGCGGCCCTTGGAGCTCTTGCGTTCCAGCATACGGCCCTTGCCGCACTTGGGGCAGATGCCGCCGGTATCCTTGACCAGACGCTTGGTGCCCCGGCACTCCGGGAAGCCGCTGCAGGCCAAAAACTTGCCGTACTTGCCCACCTTGATGACCATGGGCCGGCCGCACAGGTCGCACACCTCACTGGAAGGCTCGTCCGGCACCTTGACCTTCTTGCCTTCCATGTTCTTTTCGGCCTGCTCCAGACTGGCGGCAAAGCCCTGATAGAAGTCATCCACCGTCTTGTGCCAGTCGGCCTTGCCGCTCTCGATCTTATCCAGATTCTTCTCCATCTGGGCGGAGAAGTCCACGTCCACGATGTGGGGGAACTGCTCCAGCATCAGCCCATCCACCGCCCGGCCCAGCAGGGTGGGCTTGAGCTTTTTCTGGTCGCGCTCCACATAGCCGCGGTCGATGATGGTGGTGATGATGGGCGCATAGGTGGAAGGACGGCCGATGCCGTTTTCTTCCAGCGCCTTGATGAGGGTTGCTTCGGTGTAGCGGGCGGGCGGCTGGGTGAACTTCTGCTCGCTCTTCAGCTCGCGCAGCTTCAGCACCTGACCCTGTTCCAGCGGGGGCAGAGCGGTCTCCTTCTTTTCCTTTTCGTCGGTGGCTTCCTCATACAGAGCCGTGAAGCCGTCAAAGGTGACGGTATAGCCGCTGGCCTTGAAGCGGTAGTCTGCCGCGCTGACCGTGACGGACACGGTGTCCTGCTGGCAGTCTGCCATCTGGCTGGCCATAAAGCGGCTCCAGATCATGCGGTAGAGCTTTGCGGTGTCGCCGCTGATGCTCTTGTCCACCTCGTCGGGCGTCAGGGACGGCACCGAGGGACGGATGGCCTCGTGGGCGTCCTGCGCGGCAGTGGCGCTCTTGGTCTTCCATGTGCGCTTGTAGGGGCAGATATAGGCTTCACCGTAGGCCCCTGCGATATACTCCTTGGCGGCAGCCACCGCTTCGTCCGAAATGCGCAGGCTGTCGGTACGCATATAGGTGATCAGACCCATGGTGCCGTGGCCTGCAATATCCACACCTTCGTACAGGGTCTGGGCAGCGCGCATGGTGCGGGTAGCCGTAAAGCCCAGCCGGCGGGACGCCTCCTGCTGCAGGGTACTGGTGATGAAAGCCGGAGTGGGCTGCTTTGCCCGCTTGCCTTTTTTCAGCTCTGCCACCACGTACTCGGCCCCTTCCAGACCCTTTTCAATGGCCCGGGCCTCGGCTTCGTTTTTGGGCAGCAGCTTCTTGCCCTTGGCATCGGCAGCCAGACGCGCCGTGAAGCTCTTGTGGCCTGCGCCGAGGGTGGCGTCCACGTTCCAGTATTCGTCGGGCTTGAAGCTCTCGATCTCCTTTTCGCGGTCATCGATCAGCCGCACAGCCACGCTCTGCACGCGGCCTGCGGACAGGCCTCGGCGCACCTTGCGCCAGAGGAACGGGCTGAGCTTGTAGCCTACCAGACGGTCCAGCACCCGGCGGGCCTGCTGGGCGTTGAACAGATCCTCGTCAATGGCGCGGGGGTGGGCCATGCCCTCCTTCACGCCCTTTTTGGTGATCTCGTCAAAGGTGACGCGGTTGGGCTCGTGGGGGTCCAGCCCCAGAATGTTTGCCAGATGCCAGCTGATAGCTTCGCCTTCGCGGTCCGGGTCGGTCGCCAGCAGCACGCCGTCTGCGTGTTTGGCCTTGCTCTTGAGCTCCTTGATGAGCTTTTCCTTGCCTTTGATGCTGATGTACTGCGGAGCATAGCCGTGCTCCACATCGATGCCCAGCTGAGACGCGGGCAGGTCGCGGATATGGCCCATGCTTGCGGTGACTTCGTAGTCATCGCCCAGATATTTGCCGATGGTCTTCGCCTTGGCAGGCGACTCCACGATAACCAGTTTCGCCATTCGAGTTTACTCCCATTCGTTTTTCTTTCTTCTTTATCGGTAACGCGCTGTGCGGTGTGCACAGTACGGGATTCTCTATTTTTATAATATACCACAGCTGTTGTGTGCTGCGCCAGCGGAAATTATACTATTTTATCATATAGCGCTTTCCCGGCATGCACAGCACCCTGCCGGAAAGCTCCAGCTTCATCAGGGTGCCCAGCAGTGCTGCCGTGGGCAGGCCGCTGCGCACGCAGAGTTCCTCAATGCCAAGCGGCTGCGGGCCGATGCAGGAAAGCACCTTCCGCTCGTTCTCGCTCAGAGGCTCCGGCTGCTTTGCCGTCACCGCCGCTGCGCTCTGCCGGCGCAGGCCCAGCGGGCCCATCAGGTCATCTGCACTGCTCACAGCGCGGGCGCGGCCATCCCGCAGCAGGCCGTTGGTGCCTGCGGAGTTGGGCGAATAGATGCTGCCCGGCACCGCAAACACCGGTTTCCCATAGCGTTCTGCATGGGACACGGTGGACATGGTGCCGCTTTTCTCCTGTGCTTCCACCACCAGCAGCGCAGAGCTGAGCGCCGCAATGAGCCGGTTGCGCTGCAGAAAGCCATTGGCGCCAACGCCCTCACTGCGGGGCGGATATTCGCTGATGACGCAGCCCTTCTGCTCGATCTTATGCCGCAGCACCGCATTCGCTGCCGGGTAGGTGCGGTCAATGGGCACACCCATCACCGCGATGGTGGGGCAGTTGTTTTTCACGGCGGCACGGTGTCCGGCGCTGTCCAGTCCGTCGGCAAGGCCGCTGACGATGACCGCACCACTCTTTGCCAGTGCCCCGCCGATGTCTGCCGCTGCATTCAGGCCGTATTCTGTCGGCCTGCGGCTGCCCACGATGCCGATCGTGCCCGGTTCATTGAGCCAGCGCGGGTCGCCGGTGCAGTAGAGCACCAGCGGCATGTCCGGAATGCGGGAAAGGGCCAGCGGGTAATCCGGGTCATCAAAGGTCAGGATGCGCACATCGAGGTCATCGCACCGCATGACCAGTGCGTGATACTGCTCCGGGTCCAGCTGCTGTGCGCGAAGCGCAGCAGCATCCCCGGCCGCAGCGCGGAATTCAGCGGTGTCCCGTGCTTCCCACGCTTCCTGCGCACCGCCAAACGCATCCAGCACGCGGCCCGCGTGGATGCTGGCCGGGCCCAGCACGTGGGCCAGCCACAGCCAGCACAGCAGCGGGTCCGGCGCAGGCTCCGGCGGAAAAAGGCCGGTCTGCCCGGCAAGCTCCCTCACAGGCTCTCCTCCCGGAAATGCCACAGCAGGATGCTGCCCGCAATGCCGGCGTTCAGGCTTTCCACCCGGTCGGTCATGGGGATGCGCACCGTGCTGGTGCAGGCGGCGATGGTCTCATCGGTCAGACCCTGCCCCTCGCTGCCGATGACGACGCAGACGCCGCCGGGATAGCTGGCCTGCGCCGCGCTCAGCGGCTGGGACTTGTACAGCGCAGCCGCAAGGCAGGTGATGCCCTTTTCCCGCAGCTGGACGATGGCATCGGGCATGGCACCGGCTTCGATCACCGGGATGCGCACGGCGGCTCCCATGGAAGCCCGCAGGGTCTTGGGGGCCCACACGCTGGCACAGCCGTCGCTCAGGATCACGCCGTCAAAGCCAAAGGCAGCTGCAGAGCGCAGCAGGGTGCCCACGTTGCCGGGGTCCTGCACCCGTTCCAGCGCCAGATACCGCCCGCCGGTCTTCACCTCGTCCAAGCCGTGCACCGGGGTGCGGAATACGCCGAACACCCCCTGATGGGTGCCCACATCGGCCAGCTTGTCGGCCACGTGATCCTCCACAAGGTAGTGCTCGCCGGGCAGGTCTGCCAGCTCCGGGCACTTTGCCATGGCGCTCTCGGTATAAAACAAGGTCTCCAGCTGTGCGCCGCGGGCCAGCTCCGGGCACAGCTTGCGGCCCTCGGCCAGAAAGCGGCCCTCACTGCGGCGGAATGCCGCGCCGGAAGAAAGGCGGCAGGCATATTTGATCTTTGCGTTTTCCCGGCTGGTGATCTTTTCGTCCATTGTATTCCTCCTGCTGAAAGCGGGCATTCATCTGTAAAAAAGCAAAAAGGGCAGCGTCTGCCACAAAAGCTCCTGCGGCAGGGCACTGCCCTGAAACACTGTTTTCGTCCGCAAGAACCCCGGATACAAAACGGACGCCCGCGCGTATACGCGGGCGTCACGATTCAGGTTCTTGATCAGGCGTTCTTGACGGTCTCGACCAGAGCTGCAAAGCTCTTGGGATCGTTGATGGCCATCTCGGACAGCATCTTGCGGTTCAGCTCGATGCCAGCCTTCTTCAGGCCTGCCATGAAGGTGGAGTAGTTCATGCCCAGAGGACGGACTGCATTGTTGATGCGGCAGATCCACAGGTTGCGGAACTGACGCTTCTTCATGCGGCGGCCAGCCAGAGCGTAGTTGCCGCTCTTCATGACCTGCTGCTTGGCCATCTTAAAGTGCTTGCTCTTGCAGCCGTAGAAGCCCTTGGCCAGCTTCAGCATCTTCTTACGACGTTTGTGAGTCATGGTTGCGCCCTTGATACGTGCCATTTTATATATCTCCTTTAGTTATCTGTAGTAGAATGTTTGTGCCTGCGGCTCGCTCTTAGGCGTAGGGCAGCATGCTCTTGATGGTAGCTGCGTTGGTCTTATCAACGTAGCTGGGCTGACGGTAGCCACGGGTCAGCTTGGTGGTCTTCTTGGTCAGGATGTGGCTGCGGAATGCGTGGCCGCGCTTGATCTTGCCGTTCTTGGTCAGCTTAAAGCGCTTCTTAGCGCCGGAATGCGTCTTCAGTTTCATCTTAGCCATTTTAGTTTCCTCCTAAAATTAGTCCTTATTGGGTTTCGGGATCAGCAGAATGGACATCGTGCGGCCCTCGAGCACCGGCGGCTTGTCGGTGGATGCCTGCGGCAGAGCCTCGGCAAAACGCTTGAGCACGTCTGCACCCAGAGCACTGTGCGCCATTTCACGGCCGCGGAAGCGGATCGAAACCTTAACCTTGTGGCCAGCTGCCAGGAATTTGGCAGTCTGGTTCAGCTTGGTATTGAAGTCGTTGGTGTCAATATTGAGCGAGAGGCGGGTCTCCTTGACTTCGACCACCTTCTGGTTCTTCTTGGCTTCCTTCTCCTTCTTCTGCTGTTCAAAACGGTACTTACCGTAGTCCAGCACCTTGCACACAGGCGGGACGGCCTGCGGTGCGATCTTGACCAGATCCAGTCCGGCCTCTTCTGCAGCGCGCATAGCCACCTGAATGGACACAACGCCCTTCTGCTCGCCGTCTGCACCGATCAGACGGACCTCACGGTCACGGATCTGACCGTTGATCTCCAGTTCCTTCGACTTTCCAGCGGTAGCGATAATGAATGCACCTCCAAACAAAATCCATTTTGTTGCAATATTTGGCATAGAAAACGCGGCCGCCCATTTTCAGGACAGCCGCGCAAAAATTCACTCAAAAGCCGCAATCCACACAAAGATGAACTGCTTTTCGGGTATAGCCCGGGGATTCCGACCCCACAAGGCGAGCGCGGCACAGGCCGTAGCTGCTTTCTTTACCCGGTTATTTTACCACAGGCAGAAAGCGCTGTCAAGCACTTTTTATGCGTTTTGCGGGAAAAATATGACTTTTGAACCCTCTCAGTCATCGCTTCGCGATGCCAGCTCCCCCGAAAGGGGGGAGCTGGACGCGACCAATGGGAGCGGACTGAGAGGGTTTTACACCTCGATCAGCTTCCCCAGCTCCAGCGAGCAGATGCCTTTATAGGTCACCTTCTTCGGGGCAAAGCGCTTATCGATGGCAAGGGCGTAGAGGTTCAGCTGCGCGCGGTAGGCCCGCAGGAAGTCTGCTTCGGTCTTGCGGCGGTCGGTCTTGTAGTCCAGCAGTTCCAGATGATCCGGATATACCAGCACAAGGTCTGCGATGCCCTGCACCAGCACCTGCTCTCCTTCGGCCCGGACGCCCTCTGTGCCCTGCGCAGCCAGCACCGCTTCGGCTGGCAGTGCCGTGATGAAAGCCAGCTCCCGCAGCACCTCGTCTGCTGTGCAGATCTTTGCAAAGGCCTCGCCTTCCACAAAGCGGCGGATCCGGCTCACATCCAGCTTTTCCGCGATCTCCGGGGCCACAAGCTGCCTGTCCACCTGCCGCTGACGCTCGGCCAGAATGGCTTTTTCCAGCCCGCCTGTAACCTTTGCCGCTGCAAGGGCCGAAAAGTCCGCATGTTCCAGAAAGGCGTGCAGGGCCGTACCCATTTCGGCAGCGGTCAGGCCGTCTCTGGAGAGGAAGGCAGGCCGTTCCAGCGTGGTCTGCTCGGCTTTGTGCACGATGCTGGTCACGCTGACCTTGGCGGGCACAGCGGCCAGCTCTGCCGCCGGGTAATGCCAAGCAAAGCCTTCCTGCAGCCCGGCCACCAGAGCCGGGTCTGCCGGGACGGCTGCAGGCTGTTCCGGCTCCTGCCCGGACGCTTCCGGTTCCGGCTGGGCCTCCTGAACGGATACGGTGATCTCGCTTTCCGTAAACACAAAGGGCAGTTCCAGATCTCCGGCCAGCCGCCGCAGCGGCCCGCCAAAGGGATGCACCAGCAGCGCCGCACGCAGCCAGTCGGCAAAGCTGTTTGCCTGCCGGTTCAGGGTCTCCCCCGCTCCTGCCGCCAGAAACGCCGCCGCCCGGGCAAAGGGATTGCCGGTCTTGGTCATGCCCAGCGGGACGGTCAGGATCAGCATATCCTGTGCGCGGGTGAGTGCCACATACAAAAGGCGCATCTGCTCGCTGCGGGTCTCCTGTGCGTGAGCATTGGCAAGGGCGGTGTATGCGGCGGTCTTGTACAGGTCCCCCTGTTCCGGCCGCAGCCGCAGGCCTGCCCCGTATTCCCGATGCAACAGCACCGGCTGATAGGTGTCGCTCAGGTTGAAGTGCCGGGCCGTATCGCCCACGAACACCACCGGGAACTGCAGGCCCTTGGAGCGGTGGATGGTCATGATGGTCACGCAGCCCGGGCGTGCGCCGCCCGGCACTGCGTCCTGCCCGGTGGAGCCTGCCTGTGCCGCCGCATCGATGGCACGCACCAGCGCCGAAATGCCGTTTGTGCCGGATTCCGCACAGAACGCTGCAAACCGGCGGGCATCCTCCCGGCGGCGGGCTCCGTTTTCCAGCACGCCCAGCGCGGCAAGGTAGCCGGTGGAGACAAAGATCTCTTCCAGCAGCTGCTCTGCCGGAACGCTGCGGGCCATGCGCCGCATCTCGGTCAGCCGGGCGTAAAAAGCCTTCACCTTTTGGGTGAACGGCGTTTCATTTTCGCTCTGCACCACCTGCAGCACTGCGCCGTACAGGCTCATGCGGGTGTGCTTTGTGCCGGGCTCCTGCTGTTTTTTCTGCGCCTC
This sequence comes from Faecalibacterium sp. 3, assembly GCF_048323735.1. NCBI lineage: Bacteria > Bacillati > Bacillota > Clostridia > Eubacteriales > Oscillospiraceae > Faecalibacterium > Faecalibacterium sp. 3. Next base: position 1,622,260 of record NZ_JBLWFN010000001.1, on the reverse strand, counting down.
CTCGCTGCAGGCCCGCAGACGCACAAGGTCGTCGTCTGTAAACCCGAACATCGGCCCCAGCATGGCAGCAGCAAGATAGATGTCCTGCGCCGGGTTGTCGATGACCTTTAAAAGCGAGATCAGCGGACGGATGTGCGGGGCTGTCATCAGATTTTCCCGGGCGTCCGCGTAGACCGGGATGCCCCGGGCCGTGAGCGCTTCTTCGTAGGCCAGAAAATCCCCGCGTGCCGCCAGCAGAATGCAGCAGTCCTCGTACTGCACCGGGCGGGTGGAGCTGCCGTCCCGCACCGGTGTGCCGTTTTGCACCAGCTCTTCGATGTGCTGGGCGATCCACGCCGCGTCGGTCTCGGCGGTGTCGTCCGGCAGGAAGTGTGCCTCCACGCTGCCGGCGTAGTCGCCGGGTGCACCGCACACCAGCCGCTGACCGTCGCCATAGGCGGTATCGCCCAGCCGGGGCGTCATGAGCTGTTCAAAGATAAAGTTGATGCCTGCCACCACCTGCGGGGCCGAGCGGAAGTTGGCATCCAGTGCCAGCAGTGCATCGGTGCCCGGCGTTCCCTCTGCCGGGCGGGGCCGTGCCGTGCCGCCGGGCAGAGGGGCCCAGACATCCAGCTTCGTCCGGAAGATGCTGGGGTCGGCCTGCCGGAAGCGGTAGATGCTCTGTTTCAGGTCGCCCACCAGAAACAGGTCGTCCCCCGCCGGGGATGCAAGGCAGCGATAGATGGCATCCTGCAGCGCGTTGGTGTCCTGATATTCGTCCACCATCACAGCGGCGTAGTTCTGCCGGATGCTCTGGCACAGCGGGGTAGGTTCTCCCTCCGGCGTGCGCAGCAGCCGCAGGGCCTGATGCTCAAAATCGCTGAATTCCAGCAGTTTGCGCTCCTTTTTCTTTGCCGAGAAACGGGCGTCAAAGTCCCGCACAGCGGCAAACAGGGCCCGCAGCCGGGGCAGCGCCTCCCTGCGGTCGGCTTCGGCCTCCTCCTCGCTGCAGGAGATAAGCTCCGTGATCTGCTCGAACAGCTTGGCAGCTTCATCCGTGCGGGTGCGCACCGCTGCCTTGTGGTCGCCGGTCAGCCGCTTTTTCATGCCCTTGAAGCCGGGCATCTCCTCCATACCCAGCACATAGGGCGTGAGCTTGTCATAAAGCGGTGTCCACTCCCCTGCCGCCGCCAGCCGCTCCACCTCGCCCAGCAGGGCAGCGGCGTTTTCCAGACGGGAGAGCGGCTCTGCAAATTTATCGTTGACGCCCGCCGCGGCCTTGGCTTTGGAGGCTGCCGTCTTTCCTTTTTCCTCGGCCTGCGCCTGCGCAAGGGCAAAGTCCTCTCTGCAGTCGGCCAGCGCCGCCGTCAGCAGCTCCCGGGCCGCTCCGGCGCAGCGGGCCGCTTCGGCCAGCAGCAGGTCATGCCAGCAGGTGGAGCCAAAACCGTTCTCCTGCTGCCATGGAGCCAGATATTCGTCCATGCGGCGGTCGTAGTCCGGCAGTGCACGCAGAAAATCGTACACATGCAGGATGGTATTGCCTGCGGCCTGATCGGTGCGGCCCTTGCCGTAAAGGTCTGCAAAGGCGCAGAAATCCGGGTCGCGGTAGGCATTTTCCAGCGTTTCGGCCAGCGCCGAAGCCCGCAGCACCTCCACGCTGCCGGGGTCTGCCGGGGCAAAGTCCGGCGGGATGTCCAGCGCCTGAAAGTGTTTGTGCAGCAGATCCAGACAGAAAGCATCAATGGTGCAGATGGGTGCCCGCTGCAGCAGCATCCGCTGGCGGCGCAGGGCCGTGTTGTGGGGCTGCTGCACGCTGAGCCGCAGCAGTGCCTGCCCGATGCGGGCCCGCAGCTCTGCCGCCGCCGCATTGGTAAAGGTGACGATGAGCAGCCTGTCTGCATCCACCGGGTGCTCCGGGTCTGTGATGAGCCGCACGGCACGTTCGGTCAGCACCGCTGTTTTGCCGCTGCCCGCCGCCGCACTCACCAGCAGCGCACCGCCCCGGTCCTCGATGGCGGCCCGCTGGGCTGGGGTCCATTTGGGTTCGCTCATGCCTGCTCACCTTCCTTCTCGTTCTCGGTCTCTTCCGGCTCAAAGGGCTTGGCCGGAGCCTCCAGCGCACGCTCACCGATGCCGGTCTCGTGGCAGCAGATAAAGCTGTAGTCGCACCAGACGCAGGGGTTCCTGCCTGCCCCGGCTACCAGCGGTTCCGCTTCGATGCGGCCGCTGTAGAGCTGGCTGCCCATCTGGGTTACAAGGTCATCCAGATGCAGCTGGATCCGGTTGAGCTTGGCGATATCCGCACGCTTATCCTTCTGGTTGGGGCTGGGCTTGCCGTCCCGGTAGCCAAAGGGCAGGTAACGGCCGGTCTCGGCGGCGTCCATGGCATCGAACACCCGCTGCTCGTCCCGCACAAGGCCGTCCAGCTCGTATTCCGTTCCGCGCTCTGCCTGCTGCCGGGCCGTGGTCTTGGGGGCCGGGTCTGCCAGCAGGTACAGAACACCTGCGGGTTCCGCGCCGGTAAAGCGCCCGCTTTTATCCCGGGTCAGGCTGAACAGATACAGCAGCATCTGGCAGTCCAGCCCGCAGTAGACCTCCTTCAGGTTCAGCTTTTTGGTGCCGGTCTTGTAGTCCACCACCCGCACCCAGCGGGTGCCGTTTTCCTCCACCCACTCGTCGGCGCGATCCACCGTGCCCACCAGCTGCACCGTGCGTCCGTCCGAGAGATGATACACCTGCCCGGGCACGGCGTCCTCCCCGGAGCCGATGCGCAGCTCGCAGGCTGCCGGGTGGAAGCAGGACTGCTTCTGTTCGTCCCGCAGATAGCACAAAAGGCCGGTCATGCTTTTTTTGAGGCGGGAGAGCAGGTAGGTGAACCGGGCCGTATCCTCGGGCAGATAGCGCTTTGCATATTCATCCACCAGCAGGCTGGCAAGGCCCGCCATGGCTTCGTCGTCCAGTTCCAGAAAAGGCGTCAGCGCCTTGCAGGGGTTATCCGCAGCCGGGTGCGGGTCCAGCGCCATCTGCAGCACCCAGTGCATCAGGGTGCCGCTCTGGTCGGCTGAAAGCTCGGCCCTCCTGCGGGGGCGCAGGCCCAGCACATACTGCAGGAAATAGCCATACCGGCAGGTATAGTATTTTTCCAGCTGGCTGGGCGAAATGCGCAGCCGCTGCCCCAGCAGACCGCTCAGCGCGGACAGGTCGTTCACCTGCCGGGGCGGGTTCTCCTCCATGCGCTGCAGCAGCGCAAGGCCCCGGGGTGCATCCGTCTGCGGCAGGCGCAGCGCCTCGGTCAGACTGGCGCGTTCCGTGTCGGTCAGCGGCCAGCCGCCCAGCGTGTCCAGTGCATCGGCGGGGGTAGCCGCAAGGTCGGGAAGCTCCAACTCCGGTGCCGCCGGGTGCAGGGCCTCCACGATAGGCTCCAGCGCTGCGCACAGGGTCTTGCCCTGCCCCTTGGGCCAGCTGAGCCACAGTCCCTTGGCCGGGACGGTAAGGGCCTTGTAAAAGCACACCTGCTCGCGCACCACGCGGTTCTCAAAGCAGTCCGGCAGGTCGATCTGCTTTGCCATCAGGGCATCGCGGTCGGCGTGGGTCAAAAGGCCCGTCTCGGACGGCGCACAGGGGAACTCCCCTTCCGCAAGGCCCAGCACAAATACATAGTCCGGCGCATCCAGACGCATTTTGCCGGCGCTTGCCAGCACCACCGCGTCCAGCGTCTGCGGGATGTGCCCAAGGTCCGACGAGCGCAGCAGCAGGCTGAACAGATCCTCATATTCCGCAAGGGTCACGCCCTGCCCGCCCAGCAGGTGGGCCATTTCGTCCAGCAGCTGCATCACCACGTTCCACTCCCGGGCCGCTTCCTCTGCCGCCGGGATGCCCCGGGCCGCACGGATGGACTCGATTTGTGCGGCCTGCTGTTCCTCGGCTCCCAGCTCCTTCAGGCAGAAATACAGTGCCCGGCTGATCTGCTCCGCGTTGGCCCCGCGCACCCTGCCGCGCAGGCTGTCCACCGCCGTCACCAGCAGCTGACGGGCCTTTTCGGCATCGGCCAGCGTTTTCCGGTCCTCATCGGTCAGCTCGTTCTCGCCAAAGCCCTGGGGGCTTTTTTCAAAGCCTGTCCGCCACGCCGCCGCATCGGGCGACCAGGTGTAGGCATAGTTTTCCAGTGCACAGACCTCCGGTTCGCTCAGGGCGCACAGGCCGGTCTTGGCCAGAACGGTCAGGTTCTCGGTCATGTCCGCACCGCGCACAAGGGCCAGCAGCGCACGCACCGCCGTGGCCGGGGCGCTGAACTCCGGGGTGGTGGGTTCATCACAGTAGAGCGGGATGTCTGCCATGCGGAACTCGTACCGGATGGCGGCGCGATAGCCGGCGATGTCGCGGCAGACCACCGCGATCTTTCCGCAGCGCACGCCCTGCCGCATCAGGCGGCGGATGGCCGCAGCGGTGCAGCGGGCTTCTTCTTCCCGGCTGGCGGCCGCAAACAGCCGCACCTCCGGTGCCGCAGGCGGCACCTCACAGGTGCCGGTCTCCAACAGTTCCGTCACAGCGGCAAGGCCGGGGGCGTCCCTGTGGCGCAGGTCTGTGCGCAAAAGCTCCGGCACTGCCGCTTCGGCCCCGTTTTTGCGGGCCAGCTGGCGCAGCTGCGCCGCCACCTGCTTTGCGCCGGAAAACAGCCCCATCTCCCCCGGCACCATGGGAGAACCGTCGTCACACAGGGCCACCGTGACCGTGGGCAGTGCCGCCAGCATCGCACCCATCAGCCGCTTTTTGGGGGCGTTGAAGGTATCAAATTCGTCAATGAACACCTCCCGCTCCCGCAGAAAGTCCGGCAGCTCGCCCCGGGCAAGGGCGGCTTCCAGCCGGGCCGCCGCCAGCTCCAGCCGGTCGGAGGGGTCCATGCCGGTGCCCGCCAGCAGCGTCTCGTAGCCCTGAAAGATCAGCGCCAGCTCGCTCAGCTTGCCGCTCTCGGGGCCGCAGTCCCGGGCCAGCTCTGCCAGCTGTGTGCCGGAAAGTCCGGCACTCTTCAGCTCGTCGATGGTCTGGGCCGCCATCTGGCAGAAAGCTGCGCTGCGGCGGTGGCGGTAGTAGTAATGCACGTTGTCCTGCAGTTCTTCCAGTGCGCGGCGCACCAGCACGGCCCGGCCTGCGTCCGAAAGGGTCTGCACCGCCGCACCGCCCTCGGCGGAGAGGATGCGCTCGGCCAGACTGGTAAAGGAAAAGCTTTCCACCATGCCGGAAAGAGCATCGCCCAGTTCCCGGTAGATACGGCCCTCTGTGCTGGAGGTGAACTGTTCCGGCACCAGCAGGATGCTGTACCGGCCTGCCTCGGCCCGGGCGCGGATGCGGGAATAGAGCAGCGTCGTTTTGCCGCTGCCGGAGCCGCCTAAAACCAGTTTGAGCATGGGGCACTTCCTCCTTGAAAAACGATCTGTGTTTATTGTAACACGAAAATCCTCTCAAAAGAAGTGTTATTATCTACCCTTTAGCCTTCAGCTGTGGTACACTTGGACCGATAAACTTTTCCACACAAGAGAGGAAGCCTGTATGAAAATTTTAGCTGTTGACTACGGTGACAGCCGCACCGGCCTTGCCACCTGCGACCGCACCGAGTTCCTGACCACCGCCATCACCCCGCAGATCACCCTGAAAGCCCGCAACAAGATAGCCGCCCGGGTATGCGAGGTGGCAAAGGAGATCGGTGCTGAGCTCATCGTCATCGGTCTGCCGCTGAACATGGACGGCACCGAGGGCGAGCGCGCCGCCAAGAGCCGCAAGCTGGCAAAAACGGTCGAAATCTGGAGCGGCCTGCCCGTGCGCATGTGGGACGAGCGCCAGACCACCTGCGCCGCTGCCGACCTGCTGGACGAGAGCGGCACCTTTGGCACAAAGCGGAAGGAAATTCTGGACTCTGTGAGCGCCACGGTCATTCTGGATGACTATCTGGCGTGGCGGAAGGAGCACCCGGGGGAGAGATAAGAAAAAGGACACCTGACGGTGTCCTTTTTCTTATTCGTACTGCGTAATGCTCACGCTGTTGATGGTGATGTCCTCACAGGGCTTCTGGTTTTCGTCCACGGCAGTCTGGCCGATGGCATCCACCACGTCCATGCCCTCGTACACCTGTCCCAATACCGTGTCGGTGTAGTCGAGGTAGGGCGCACCGCCCGCCGTCTGGTAGGCAGAAACGACCTCTGCGCGGTAGCCGGCACTGTTCATCTGATCCACCAGCTCCTGCGTCACAGACTGCTCTCCCGGCAGGGTCTGCACCACGTAAAAGACGCTGGCACACTCGCCGGAAGCATCCGTGCCCATGCACAGGGCACCGGAATAATGGTGCAGGCTGTCGGTGGTCTCAGCCGGGTAGCGGCCGCCGTTCCAGATAGTGCTGCCCCTGCCGTCGGCCCCCTGTCCGGCCTCCACCACAAAGCCGCTCTCCACACGGGAGACTGTCAGGCCGTTGTAGTAACCCGCCTGCACAAGGCCCACAAAGTTATCATAGGCCTGCGGGGCCTTATCCGGGAAGAGCACCGCCCGGAACACGCCCGCCGAGGTATCGAACACCGCAACGGTATCCCCCGCCGCCGGGTGGGTGAACTGCAGCTCTGCCGACTCCACCGCCGGGCGGTCGATCTTCTGGGCAGTACTGCCGCCTCCGCCGACGCCGCCAAAGCTGCAGCCGGTCAGGGCCAGTGCTGCTGCCAGCACCAGTGCCGCCCATCTTTTTTTATGCATCATTTTCACCCACGCTCCATACACTCTAGTAACCGCACGGCACACCGTGCGCAAAAGATTCAGAGGATAGTATATCATATTCTGCCCCAGAGTTCGAGAGCAAATGCGTGAAAATTTGTTACACAATTTCTGTGCGAAAAAGCATCTTGACGAGCAGGCAAAAAAACGCTACACTATATGCAGACCCGAGCGGGCGACACACAAGCGGCCCGTTTTATGACACGATACAGGAGACGCTATCTATGTCTGATGAGATCAAGAACCCCAATACCGAAGAGGAAAATCAGCCTGACCTGATGACCCTGGAAGATGAGGACGGCAACGAGATCACGTTTGAGGTGATCGATGCGCTGGACTACAAGGGCGTGCATTATTTGGCTGCTGTGGAATACGCCGAGACCGAGGAAGAGGCTGAGAACGCTCAGTTGGTCATCCTGAGCGTCGGCGAAGACGATGAAGGCGAGTATCTGGACGTCGTGGATGACGACGAACTGCTGCTGGAGCTGGGCAAGCTGTTTGAAGAGCGCCTGAGCGACGAGTACGACATCGAAGAATAATTCCAGACAAATTACCCGGCAAGACTTCCTGCCCGGCTCGATTTGTTGCGGTTTATATGATCCTACTAATCATTCAACGGGAGCCCGGAGTTCTCCGGCGGATTGCAGACCTCCCCGCCATGGGTCGACCATGGAGGTTCGATGAGGAAGCGTGAATCCGGCGACAGGGCACCCACCTGTCCGTAAGGGTAGGTTTGATTGACCGCAGACGACCGGGCGGGATCTTTTTATAGCAATCCATCCACCGCTGTCCTCTGCAAAAACAGAGACAGTGTGTGGATTTTTTTATTTCCCTGAATATGGAAAGGATGTGCATTGCGGCATGAAGTCAGAACATCTGGTTGGCACCTCCATCCCCCGTTTCACCTTTGATACCCCCACCACACCGGGAAACGATTTTTATAAGCTGTGCGAGGGTGAGCACCCGCTGGTGATGATCTTCCTGCCAGCCTTCGACCACCCTGTCACCCGGGAATACCTGACCCGCTACCTGCAGACCCTGCCCAGACTGCGCGGCGTGCGTCTGGCCTGCGTGGTGCACTCTTCGCCCCGCACGGTGGCAAAAGCCACACAGGGAGCCGAGTTTCCCTTCACGCTCATCTGCGACGCGCCGGGGGTGCTGTACGGCTATCTGGGCGTGGAGCAGGCCCGGGGCATCCTGAGCTGGAGCTTTGCGGCCCAGCGCATCTACAAAACCGCCAGAGAGCAGGGCTACCGCTACGACACCAGCGCCCCGCAGCTGCTGCCGCTGACGCTGGTGGTGGGCCATCAGGGCAGGATCTTGTTCACCCACTCCGGCCGCAGCCAGACCGACCTGCCCGAGGACTGCGCCGCCATCCGGGAGATCACCCGCGAGGTGGTGCGCACCATGGCCGAGGACCAGCGGCGTGCACATTCCCACTGCTCGGACGAGACGCTCACCCTGCCGGATCTGGTAGGGTGGGACGATCTGGACGGAAGCAGTAATTGAGTCAACAAGCAAAAGCACCTGTCATTGACCCTCTCAGGCGCTGACGCGCCAGCTCTCCCGAAGGGAGAGCTTTTTTACTTCTGGAGGACAGGCACAATAAAGCTCCCCCTTTCGGGGGAGCTGGCAATGCCGCAGGCATTGACTGAGAGGGTCATTCATCCGTTTCATCCGTAAACAGCCCCGGGATGCCGCACAGGGCTGCGATGCCCACCAGTGTGAACACGATGCGGGACCAGATGGATGCGCTGCCGCCCAGCAGCCAGCCCACAAAATCGAACTGGAACAGCCCCACAAGGCCCCAGTTGATGCCGCCCACGATCAACAGGATCAGGCAGATTTTATAAAAGGTCTGCACAAAAAAGACCTCCTTCCCTTGCGGACAGTATGCCCCGTGGGAAGGAGGTCTATGCATTTTTATCGGCTCACCCGTGCGCCGCCGCGGTCAGGCTGCGCCACGTACACCTGCTTCCAGCGCCGCTTTGCGGCCTGTGCAGCAGCCCGTGCGGCCCCTTCGTCCCGGAACACGCCGAACACCGCCGCACCGCTGCCGGTCATCAGGGCGGTGACAGCGCCATGCTCCCGCAGCAGAGCCTTGATGGCCCCGGTATCCTTTGCTCCGCTGCACTCTTCCAGCGCATTGCCGGCGGCGGCGCAAAGGGCATCCAGATCTCCGGCACGGATGGCGGCTTCCTGTGCGCCGCAGTCCGGGTGGACGCTGCTGCCCACCCGGTCGTAGGCCGCAAAGGCCTCCGGGGTGGAAACGCCGTAGTCCGGCATCACCACCGTGAACCAGCACTCCGGCACTGGCGGCAGGGCCTTGAGGAAGTCTCCCACGCCCTGCACCCGGCAGGTGCCGCCCATCAGGGCAAAGGGCACGTCCGCACCGATCTTTGCGCCCAGTGCACACAGCTCACTCATGGAGAGCCGCGCACCGTACAGCTCGTTCATGCCCACCAGCACAGCGGCGGCGTCGGCGCTGCCGCCTGCCATGCCTGCCCGCACCGGGGTATTTTTATAGATGGTGATGTCCACACCCGCCAGAAGGCCGGTGTAGTCAAAAAAGGCCAGCGCTGCCTTGATGGCAGTGTTTTTGTTATTGGGGGCCACCAGACTGCCCGGCAGCCGCAGGTTCAGGTAGGGGCTGCGGCGCAGCACCACCCGCTCGTAGAGGGTGATGGCCTGCATGGTCATGTCCAGATCATGGTAGCCGCTCGGCAGAAGACCCACCACATCCAGCGCCAGATTGAGCTTTGCGGGGGCCAGAACGGTCACGCAGTTCAGCCTTGCCATTTGTTCCTCCTCAGATGCCGTGATAGATGCCGTTTTCCTGCAGGAATTCCCGGATGCGCCGGAGCGCTTCCTTCAGATGCTCCACGCTGTAGGCGTAGGAAATGCGGGCGTAGCCTTCGCCGGAAGCGCCAAAGGCGTCGCCGGGGATGATGGCCACATGCTTCTGTTCCAGCAGCTTCGTGCAGAAATCCTGACTGCTCATGCCCGTGCTCTTGATGCAGGGGAAGGCGTAGAACGCACCGCGCGGCTCAAAGCAGGTCAGGCCCATATCGTTGAAGGCCTTCACCACAAGGCGGCGGCGCATATTGTACTCGTCGCGCATGCGGTCGATCTCGCCGTCGCACTCCTTCAGGGCAGTGATGGCGGCGTACTGGCTGGTGGTGGGAGCGCTCATGATGGCGCTCTGGTGGATCTTGGTCATGATCCGGATGATGGGTGCCGGGCCGCAGGCATAGCCCAGACGCCAGCCGGTCATGGCGTAGGTCTTGGAGAAGCCGTTCACCACGATGGTACGCTCTGCCATATCGGGCAGGGTGGCAATGGACACATGGGGCCGCAGGCCGTAGTTCAGCTCGGCGTAGATCTCATCCGAGAGCACCATGATGTTGGTGCCGCGCAGCACCTCAGCAACGGCTTCCAGATCCTCGCGCTCCATCACCGCACCGGTAGGGTTGTTGGGGAACGGCATGATGAGCAGCTTGGTGCGGGGGGTGATGGCAGCCTTGAGGGCGTCAGCACGCAGGCGGAACTCGTCCTCCTGACGGCAGGCCACATGCACCGGCACACCGCCGGACAGGGTGGTGATGGGCTCGTAGCACACAAAGCAGGGCTCCGGGATGATGACCTCGTCCCCGGGCTGCACCAGCGTGCGGATGCACATATCAATGGCTTCGCTGCCGCCCACCGTGATGAGCACCTCGTGCAGCGGGTCGTAGTGCAGGCCCATGCGGCGCTCCAGATACTTTGCCACCTCGGCGCGCAGCTCCTTCAGGCCTGCGTTAGAGGTGTAGCGGGTGCGGCCATGCTCCAGACTCTCGATGCCGGCTTCGCGCACGGCCCATGGCGTTTTGAAGTCCGGCTCGCCCACGCCCAGACTGATGCACTCGGGCATTTCGGCAGCCAGATCGAAAAATTTGCGGATGCCGGAGGGGCGCATGGCCTCAGCGGCAGGCGCGATCAGTTTATCGTAGTCCATCACAGCACCGTGCACTCTCTTTCATCGATTTCTTCGTCCTGATACAGGCGGCCCTCCTTTTTATAGGTGCGCAGCACAAAGTGGGTGGCGGTGGACAGCACATCGTCCAGCGGAGACAGGCGCTTTGCCACGAACAGGGCGATCTCCTGGAAGGTCTGGCCCTTGATGACCAGCTGCAGGTCGTAGCCGCCGCTCATCAGCAGCACGCTCTCCACCTCGTCAAAGGAGGCAATGGTGGCTGCGATCTCGTCAAAGCCGCGGCTCTTCTTGGGGCTGACGTTCAGCTCGATGACGGCCTCCACACGGTTGACCCCGGCCTTTTCCCAGTCCACAAGGGTCTTGTAGCCCTTGATGATGCCCTGCGCCCGGGCCAGATCGATCATGGCCGCCACCTCGGCGGGAGATTTATTCAGCATCGTGGCGATGTCCTCAATGGGCAGCCGCGCATTGTCTTCCAGGATCTTCAAAAGCTGTTCCATAGTATCTTGCTCCTTCTCAGCCCGTAACCGGGAAATAAATTATTTATAAGTATAGCACAAGCTGTAAAAGATTGCACCCAATTTTTGGGATAGAATGTCTTTTTCCCTTCGTGTCTGTTCTTTTTTACAAAAAGTGTGTTCAAATTTTGCCAAATCTGCTATACTGGAAGGGTAAGAGTGTGCCGGAGCTTTTGCGGCACCGTTCATCAAAAGGAAAACGAGGGTGGAAACGATGAAAGCATTCATTACCGTCATTGGTCACGATACCGTGGGCGTTGTTGCCAAGGTCGCCGGTCTGTGCACCGAGCTGAACATCAACATCGAGGACGTGACCCAGAGCATCCTGCAGGGCATGTTCGCCATGATCATGCTGGTGGATATCTCCAAGTGCAATGTGAGCCACGAAGAGCTGCACAAGCGCTGCGATGCACTGGCCGCCGAGATGGGGATGCAGATCAACGTGACCCGTCAGGAAGTCTTTGACGCCATGCACACCATCTGATGGAGGGAGTACACTGCAATGAGTATGTTTAATACCGGTGACATCCTCGAGACCATCGAGATGTTCACTCAGGACAATCTGGATGTGCGCACTGTCACCATGGGCATCAGCCTGCTGGACTGCATCGACCCGGACCCGAAGAAGGCGTGCGAGAACATCTACAACAAGATCACCACCAAGGCTGCAAGCCTTGTGCCCACCGTGGAGCACATCAGCGCCGAGTATGGCATCCCCATCATCAACAAGCGCATCAGTGTCACCCCCATCGCCATGCTGCTGGGTGCCTGCCCGGATGCCGACCCCGTGGACTTTGCAAAGACCCTGGACGCTGCCGGCAAAAAGGTGGGCGTCAACTTTGTGGGCGGCTACAGCGCTCTGGTGCACAAGGGCTTCTCCGCCGGTGACCGCCGCCTGATCGAGTCCATTCCCCGTGCGCTGGCCGAGACCGACATCGTGTGCAGCTCGGTGAACATCGGCGCCACCAAGGCAGGCCTGAACATGGACGCCGTCAAGCTCATGGGCGAGGCCGTCAAGAAGGCCAGTGAGCTGACGGCCGACCGTCAGTGCATCGGTGCCGCAAAGCTGGTGGTGTTCTGCAACGCACCGGAGGATAACCCCTTCATGGCCGGTGCATTCCACGGCCCCGGCGAGCCGGACTGTGAGATCCACGTGGGCGTTTCCGGCCCCGGCGCTGTGCGCGCCGCACTGGCCCGCCTGCCCAAGGATGCTCCCATCGACGAGGTGGCAGAGCTGGTCAAGCGCACCGCCTTCAAGATCACCCGCGTGGGCCAGCTGGTGGCAAACCTTGCCTCCAAGGCTCTGGACGTGCCCGCCGGCATCATCGACCTGTCGCTGGCACCTACCCCCGCCATTGGCGACAGCGTGGCCAACATTCTGGAAGAGATGGGCCTTGAGACCTGCGGCTGCTGCGGCACCACCGCCTGTCTGGCCCTGCTGAACGATGCTGTGAAGAAGGGCGGCGTGATGGCCTCCAACCACGTGGGCGGTCTGTCCGGTGCCTTCATCCCGGTCAGCGAGGACGCCGGCATGATCCACGCCGCCGAGATCGGCTGCCTGACCATTGAAAAGCTGGAAGCCATGACCGCCGTCTGCTCGGTGGGCATCGATATGGTCATCATCCCGGGCGACACCACCCCGGCCGTCATCAGCGCCCTGATCGCCGACGAAGCCGCCATCGGCATGGTGAACAGCAAGACCACCGCCGTGCGCGTCATTCCCGCCATTGGCCGCAAGGCCGGTGAGGTGCTGGACTTTGGCGGTCTGCTGGGCTATGGCCCCATCATGGCCGTGAACCAGCACGACCCGTCCGTGTTCATCAACCGCGGCGGCCGCCTGCCTGCCCCCATGCAGTCGCTGAAGAACTAAGAGAATAAATCTACTCCAACAGGCCCATCCTCTGGATAACATTTCCAGAAGAAGGGTCTGTTTTTATGTTATCCAGAATGCTTACACGCGCTCAGATGGCGCTGCTCTGCCTTGGCCTGTTTCTCGCCCTTGCCCTGTGCGGCGCATGGCAGGCATTTGCATGGGGCCGCACCCAGCTGGACACCGGGACGCTGGTGTGCGCCGACACCCTGCGGCTGCACATCCGGCCCGAGAACGATTCCATCGCCAGCCAGAGCGCAAAGCTCCATGTGCGAGACGCCGTGCTGGCCTATCTGGACGCCGCCTGCCCTGCCAAAAGCAAGCCTGACGCCCTTTGCTGGGCGGCGCGGCATCTGTTTGAGCTGCAGCTCACGGCCCGGCACGCGCTGGCAGGGCTGAACATCCGCGCCCCGGTGCGGGTGCAGCTGGTGAACATGTACTTCGACACCCGGCGCTACGCTTCGGGCATCCTGCCTGCCGGGCGGTACGACGCGCTGCGCATCCAGATCGGCGCCGGCACCGGCCGCAACTGGTGGTGCGTGCTCTACCCGGGCCTGTGCCGCTCTGCCTGCGGGGGCTACGCCCGGCCCGCCGAAAACGACCTCGTCTGCGGGAACTACATCCTCCGGCTCCGGCTGGTGGAATGGGTGCAGCAGCACACCGCCCGCCGGGAGGACGTGGTGCTGCTTGGGTAACGCCCGGCGCTTTCGCCGCATAGCATAGGGCGAAAGGAGTGTGCTATCCACTATGGCGATCCCTGCTTATTATTCCCTGCTCCAGCGCGGCTCCTCCGGGCCGGACGTAGCCCTTGTGCAGACCTGGCTCAACGGTGTGCGCGATGCCTGCACCTGGTACAGCGAGCTGAAGACCGACGGAAAATTCGGCATTTCCACCGAGAACGCCGTGAAGGAGTTCCAGCTGAAAAACAAGATGAATGTGGACGGCAAGGTGGGCGCGAACACATGGAACGTGCTCTACACCCGCTACACGGCCAAACACGGCCTGCATGTGCCCTACCCCGGCATTGCCCTGCGCAGCGGCTCTTCCGGCGGCACAGTGCGTCTGGTGCAGCAGAAGCTCAACTCTCTGGGCGAGCGGCTGACCGCAGACGGCAGATTCGGGGCTTCCACAGCTGCAGCGGTGCAGCGGTTCCAGCGCCGCAACAGCCTTGCCGCCGACGGCGCGGTCGGCAAAGAAACGTGGGAGAAGATGTTCTGATCCTTTGCAGGTCGTAAAACGATCTGGAATGGCCGCCGCGTGCGCTTTGGCCACATTCAGCGGAATAAACTTTTATTATTTGTGGATCGGAAACAACGGCGGTTGTTTCCGATCCACTTTTTCACAGTTGGGGCCGTAACCGTCAGCAGCATTTTCAAGAGCGGCTTCTGCGCTTTGCCTCCTGATGCATAAAAGCCCGCCCTTCGGGAGAGCCGACAATGCGAAGCATTGACTGAGAGGGTTTTCCCTTTTTTGTTTTCCTTGCCCCCACCCCCGCCCTGCTGTATAATAAAGAAAACTCTGAAAAGGCGGTGTTTCCGTTTGCGTTTTCTGCATCTTTCCGACCTGCATCTGGGCAAGCGGGTGTGCGAGTTCTCCATGCTGGACGACCAGCGGTACATTCTGGAACAGATCCTCTCCCTGCTGGACAGCACGCCCGTGGACGGTGTGCTGCTGGCGGGCGACCTCTACGATAAGCCCGTTCCCCCTGCCGAGGCCGTGCGCCTGCTGGACTGGTTCCTCACCCAGCTGGCTGAGCGGCAGCTGCCGGTGTTCGCCATCAGCGGCAACCACGACTCCGCCGACCGCATTGCTTTCGGCGCGGCCCTGCTGCAAAACAGCCGGGTGTACGTCAGCCCGGTGTTCACCGGTGCGCCGGTGCCCATCCCCCTCACCGACGAGTACGGCACGCTGGACGTGTACCTTCTGCCCTTCCTCAAGCCCGCCATGGTGCGGCATGTCTGGCCGGACGAGCCTGTGGAGAGCTACAACGATGCCCTTGCCTGCGTGCTGCGCCACTGCCCGCCGGACCCGGCGCACCGCAGCGTGCTGGTGGCCCATCAGTTCGTGGCCGGTGCTGCCTGCTGTGAGAGCGAAGAGGTGTCGGTGGGCGGCGTGGACAGCGTGGACGCCAGCCTGTTCGATGCCTTTGACTATGTGGCCCTCGGCCATCTGCACAGCCCCCAGAGGGTGGGCCGCGACACCGTGCGCTACTGCGGCACCCCGCTCAAGTATTCCTTCTCGGAGGCCCGGCAGCACAAAAGCGCCTGCTTTGTGGAGCTTGGGCCCAAGGGCGAAGTGTCCATCACCACCGCGCCGCTCACCCCAAAGCACGACCTGCGGGAGGTGCGCGGCAGCTACATGGAGCTGACCGACCGCCGCCGCTACGCAGACACCGCCGTGGACGACTACCTGCACATCACCCTGACCGACGAGCAGGATGTGCCGGACGCGCTGGCCCGCCTGCGGGTGATCTACCCCAACCTGATGCGGCTGGACTACGATAACCTCCGCACCCGGGAAGATCAGCAGATCACCGCACCGGAGCGCGCCGAGAGCATTACCCCGCTGGAGCACTTCTCGGCGTTCTACCAGCTGCAGAACAACCAGCCGCTGACCGCTGCGCAGGCGGCATTCTGCCAGCAGCTCATTGAGGAGATCTGGAAGGAGGGCGAGGACGCATGAGACCGCTCAGACTGACCCTTTCGGCCTTTGGCCCCTATGCGGGCGAGACCGTGCTGGAACTGGAAAAACTGGGAAAAGGCGGTCTGTACCTTGTCACCGGCGACACCGGCGCGGGCAAGACCACCCTGTTCGATGCCATTACATACGCCCTGTACGACCATTCCAGCGGCGGTGTGCGCGAGGGTGCCATGCTGCGCTGCAAGTATGCCGACCCCAGAACGCCCACCTTTGTGGAGCTGGAATTTGAGGTGAACGGCCAGCGCTATACCGTGCGCCGCAACCCGGAATACACCCGTCCCAAGGTGCGCGGCGAGGGCTTTACCACCGAAAAGGCGGATGCCGTCCTCACCTTTCCCGACACCCGCCCGCCGGTGACCAGAGCCAAGGACGTGACCGCCGCCGTCATGGAGATCATCGGGCTGGATTACAGCCAGTTCTGCCAGATCGCCATGATCGCACAGGGACAGTTCACCCGGCTGCTCAACGCCTCCACCGAGGAGCGCAGCCGCATCTTCCGCAAGCTGTTCCGCACCCAGCGCTACGCCCGCCTGCAGGAGCGCTTGCAGGCCGAAAGCGCTGCCCTCAGCCAGCAGCGCACCGCCCAGAATGCAAAGCTGGACAGCCTGCTCTCCGGCATCCAGTACGCCCCCGATGACCCGGACACCGAGGCTCTTGCCGCGCTGAGTGCCCAGACCGAGCCGGACGCCGCGCTTGCTTTGCTGGACGCCCTGCTGGCCCGCCAGCGGGCCGCACAGGAAAGCACAGCTGCCGCCCTGAAGGACACCGAAGCGCAGCTGGACGCCGTGCAGCAGCAGCTGGGTGCGGCACAGCAGGCCCGGCAGCTGGCAGAGCAGCTGGCTGCAAAGCAGGCCGACCTTGCCGCCGCGCAGCCCGTACTGGAAGCCGCCCGGGCCGAGAGCGCCCGTCATGCAGGCGATGCCGCACAGCTGGACCTGCTGGCCGGGCAGGCCACACAGGCCAAAGCCGCCCTTGCCGCCTATGACGAGCTGGAACGGCTCTGCCGCCAGCAAGGCACTGCCCGGGACGCCGCACAGCTGGCCCGGGCGCAGGCCGCACAAAAGCGCGCCCAGCTGGAAGAGCTGGCTGCAAAGCTTGCTGCCGATGAACAGGAACTGGACGCTCTGGCCGACGCTTCCACTCGCAGGCTGGCGCTGGAAACGCAGGAAAAGGAGCTGGCCCAGCGCAGCACAGCGCTTTCCACCCTGACCCAGCGGCTTACCGCCTGCCAGCAGCTGGCCCAGAAGGCCCACCGGGCACAGGAGGCCTACCGCACCGCCGCCGAAGCCAAGGCGCAGGCGCACACCCGCCGGGATGCTCTGGACCGGGCATTTCTGGACGCACAGGCCGGGCTGCTGGCCCAGAGCCTGACCGAGGGTGCTCCCTGCCCGGTGTGCGGCAGCACCCATCACCCAGCCAAGGCCCAGCTGCCCCGCACCGCCCCCACGCAGGCACAGGTAGACGCCGCCAAGCAGGAAGCCGAGACCGCAGATGCCCTTGCCCAGAAAGCCAGCGCCGCCGCACAGAGCGCCAACGCTGCCGCAGAGGAAGCCCGCCGCTCTCTGCGCCGGGATGCCGAGGATCTTCTGCCCGAACGGTTCACTGCGCCCGACGGCCCGGTGCAGCTGACCTTCAAGGGAATGAGCGCCGTGCTTGCCGAGGAGACCGCCGCACTGCACGCGGCACAGGCCGAATGCACCGCAGCCCTGCGCCGGGCCGCAGCCGACTGCACCCGCCGCACCGCATTGGAGGCCGACCGGCAGACGAGGACCCGCCAGCGCCCGGCACTGGAACAGGCGGCATCCGAGGCAGACCGCTCTGCCGCCGCCCAGGCCGCGCAGGCCGACGCACTGGAACAGCAGATCGCCGGGCAGCGTTCTGCCCTGCCCTACCCCCAGCGAGCCGAAGCACAGGCTGCGTTGGATGCACTGGAAGCCCGCCGCACCGCTCTGCGCACCGGCATGGAGCAGGCGCAGGCTGCCCTCAAGCGGGCGGAGCAGGCGCAGGCCGCCGCGCAGGCCGCCGTGGATGCCCTGCAGGCGCAGCAGACCGCCGCAGCACAGGCCGTGCCCGCACAGCCGCTGGAAGAGTTACAGACCCTGCAGACCCGGCTCATCGCTGCCCGGAGCGCTCTGCGCGAGCAGGAACAGCAGCTGGCAGCACAGCTGCTGCCCAACCGCGCTGCAGCAGAAAAATACCGCGCTGCCGCTGCCGCCCGCACCCAGCTGGAACAGCGCTGGCAGTGGGTGAGCGCCCTTGCCGCCACAGCAGGCGGCACCCTGACCAGCAAGCAGAAGATCCGGCTGGAAGCCTATATCCAGATGAACTATCTGGACCGCATCCTGCGCCATGCCAACACCCGCCTGATGCAGATGACCGCCGGGCAGTACGAGCTGGAGCGCATCGGGGCAGAGAACCAGCGCAGCCAGTCCGGGCTGGACCTTGGCGTCATCGACCACTACAACGGCACCCGCCGCAATGTCAAGACCCTTTCCGGCGGCGAGAGCTTCAAGGCCTCGCTGGCGCTGGCGCTGGGCCTTTCGGACGAGGTGCAGAGTGCCGCAGGCGGCATCCGGCTGGACACCCTCTTTTTGGACGAGGGCTTCGGCAGTCTGGACGAGGAATCGCTGGAACAGGCCATGCGGGTGCTGGCGGGGCTGACCGAGGGCGACCGGCTGGTGGGCATCATCTCCCATGTGAGCGCCTTGAAGGACCGCATCGACCGACAGGTGGTGGTGCGCAAAGCCCGCACCGGTGGCTCTACCGTAGAATTGATCGTGTGAAACACCGCAGGCCAGCAGGGAGCTTTCTCCGCGAACAGCGACGGGTTGCGACACCCAGCATCCGCTTCGCTATCGCTTGCGTCTTGCTGGCCGCTGCCCCAACAGCTTCTCCCTGTTTTCTGCCGCGGGCAGCGGTCGTCGCTGTTGCAAGACTCCAGTCCCGCCCTACTGCTTGCGGCAGCAGGGTCCCACCCCCAGGACATTCGCTGGAGAAACTCCCTGCCGTCCTGCTTCACTGCCTCTTTATAAGTTACATCTTTCCGGGGCATCCTATCCCCGGAGGTGATTTTTTCAATGAACTCTCTCACGCCCTTCATCCGCCACGAGATGGACGAACAGCCCGGTGCTTCTTCTGCACCGGAAAACAGCTGCTCCCGCTGCAGCCCGCCGCTGGGCAAAGAGCCGGAGGCTCCTGTCATCCTGCCGCCCGGCGACCCCACTGCCCCCGGCACACAGGTGCCGCCGCACGTTGAAACGCCGGGCCAGACGCCCCACCCGGACACCGGCAGCACCCCGCAGGGTGTGCCCATGACCGACGGTACCCCTGTGGCCTGCCGCCAGAAAAACGCCAAAGATTTTTTAGCCGGAGACGTGCAGACCAGCGTGATGGCCCACTATGCCCCCGGGCTGTTCAGCACCGGCCAGCACACCCACTCCCGCCATCCGGCCCCGGACGAGGACACCGCCGCCGTGCTGGAACTTGTGGACTGGCGGGAAGAATCCCCCTATGGCTAAAAATTTTTCAAATTATTTTCGCTCTACCTGTTGAAATCTTCGTCCGCTTCCCTTATTATGGTAGCAAACAAAGATAAAGGCAGGTTTTGCATCATGGCAGAGATCAAATACGAAGTAGTTCAGCGCATTGCAGTGCTCTCGGAGCGTCCCCGCGGCTGGGAGCGTCAGCTGAACCTCATCAGCTGGAACGACGGCGAGCCCAAATACGACATCCGCGACTGGTCCCCGGACGGCACCCGCATGGGCAAGGGCATTTCCCTGAGCCATGACGAAATGGCCATCCTCAAGGGCCTGCTGGACGAGCTGGAGCTGTGAGCATGGGCGACCGCGAAGAGTTTTTGCAGATCTGGAAGCAGCACGTCACCCGCCCCGGCGGCGAAAAGCTGCTGGACTGGCTGGACCACAAGACGGATTTCTTCACGGCACCGGCCTCCACCCGGTTCCACGGTGCCTGTGAGGGCGGGCTGTGCATGCACAGCCTGAACGTCTATCACGCGCTGCACGACACCTTTTTTGCCGAGGGCGACAACGAGGAGAGCTTTGCCATCTGCGCACTGCTGCACGATCTGTGCAAGGCCAACTACTACAAGCCCGGCACCCGCAACGTGAAAAACGAAGCCACCGGCCAGTGGGAAAAGGTGCCCAGCTACAGCGTGGAGGATCTGTTCCCCTACGGCCACGGCGAAAAGAGCGTATTCCTCATCGAGCGGTTCATGAAGCTGCGGGTCGAGGAGGCCGTTGCCATCCGCTGGCACATGGGCGGCTTTGACGATGCGGCCCGGGGCGGCTGTTTTGCCATCTCGGAAGCCTACGACAAGTATCCCCTTGCCGTCAAGCTGCACATCGCTGATCTGGAAGCCACCTATCTGATGGAGCACCGCACCAGCGCGGTGCGCTGAAACCGCAAAGAATAAGCCCGGACAGGCCGCAGTTTTCTCTGCTGTGCCTGTCCGGGCTTTTTAAATCAGATCGCCTGCGGGACGGATGAGCGCAAAAAGGGACTGCCACCCCATCCGGTGCAGCAGTCCCTTTTTTATTTCGGTTTCTGTCCCGCAGAAGCGGAGCATCCCAGCCAATACGTCACGCGCCCATCATATCGTCGAACCAGTTCATCAGCTCCACCGAGAGGTGCTCCAATCTGGTCTGGGGCTTCCAGTCCGGCTGAGCAGGCTGTGGGGCTTCCGGCTCGGGCTGCGGGGGCTGTTCAGCCTCCGGCTCCGGTCGCGGGCTCTGGGCAGCCGATGGTACCGGCTGCGGGGGCGTATGTGCCGCAACCGGCACAGGCCGCACAGCTTCCGCATGGCGGGCCAGCTCCTGACGCAGCTGCTCTGCATGAGCGCCCGCGCACTCAGCCTCCTGCCGCGCCTGTTCACAGGCCGCTTCCAGCTGGGCATTTTCCTGCCGCAGTGCCGCCATCTGCCGCTCACAGGCAAACAGACGGGTCTGGTAGCGGAGGATCTCCGCACTGGCAGCTGCCAGCTTGCGGTTCAGCTGTTCCAGCTGGGCACACACCGCCTTGGGCGGCTCTGCCGAAGCCTTTGCCGCGGCAGACTGGGCACAGCGCTGCCGCGAACCATTGTTCTGCTGCCTGCCCTGCGCCATGGTGTCCCTCCGATCCATCCGTTACGCCTGTATGCTTTATCTCCCTGTTTTTATCTGCGCTTGTTCAGCATGGCCATCAGCTGATCGTAATAGCCATTGTCGCTGTTGTCCTCTTCCACCGGCTTTGCAGCAGCGGAAGCAGCCGGTGCTGCGGCAGAAGGCTCCTGCGCTGCCGCCTCGCTGCTGAACACTGCAGACGGGGTGGACTGTGCGCCGCCCATGGCATTGCTGATACTGCTGCGCAGGTCGTTTGCGCTCTTGTTGTCAAAACCGGTGGCAACAACGGTCACGCGCATCTCGTCCGAGAGGTTCTCGTCGAACGCAGTACCCCAGATGATGTTCGCATCCGGATGTGCGCTCTGGGTAATGAGGCCTGCTGCGGTCTCCACATCCTCCAGACCGATGTCCGGGCTGGAAGTGATGTTGATGATCACGCCGTGTGCACCGGCAATGCTGGTCTCCAGCAGCGGAGAGGAAATGGCTGCCTTGGCAGCGTTCTCGGCCTTGCCTGCGCCCTTTGCGCTGCCCACGCCCATGTGTGCGTAACCGGCATCCTTCATGATGGAGCGCACGTCGGCGAAGTCCAGATTGATGAAGGCGGGCACGTTGATCAGGGCAGAGATGGACTCAACGCCCTGACGCAGCACGTTGTCTGCAGCCTGGAAGGCATTCATCAGGGTGATCTTTTCCTGGCTGATCATCTTCAGACGCTCATTGGGGATGACGATCAGGCTGTCCACATGCATGAGCAGGTTTGCAATGCCCTGCTCTGCCAGACCCATCTTGCGCTTGCCCTCAAAGGAGAAGGGCTTGGTGACGATGCCCACGGTCAGGATGCCCAGATCATGGGCGACCTCGGCCACAACGGGAGCCGCACCGGTGCCGGTACCGCCGCCCATACCGGCAGTGATAAAGACCATCTGAGAGCCCTTGAGTGCATTTGCGATCTCGTCCTTGCTCTCCTCGGCAGCGCGCTGGCCGATCTCCGGGTCTGCGCCTGCGCCGCGGCCCTTGGTCAACTTGGAACCCAGCTGCACCTTGGTGGCAGCGTGGTTCTTGGCCAGAGCCTGCTGGTCCGTGTTCATCGCGATAAATTCAACGCCCTGCAGGCCATCGCTGACCATGCGGTTGACCGCGTTGCCGCCGCCGCCGCCAACACCGATCACCTTGATCGTCGTAACGTTTTCGTCCATTTCTTCATCGAGCATGAGTGCCATAACTTTGTCCTCCATCGGATTTTATCGTAGAAGTGCGCAGAACGCACAGAAAGTATCCTGTTTACATTTATATAACTGTATCGTATCATCTTTTTGCCCTGAATGCAAGTCAAATTTGCTTTTTTGAAGGTGTTTTTTTCTCGCAGGTGCTCCCGCACGGCATTTCCCGCTCAATTTGGGCACCAAGTTCCGTCAGCATCTGCACAAAACAGGCATATCCGCGGTCGATATGGCCGGTGTCTGCAATGCGGCTGCGGCCTCTTGCCGCCAGCGCCGCGATCACCAGCGCAGCCCCGCCGCGCAGGTCCGGGGCCGCCGCCTCCGCGCCCTGCAGCTGCCGCACCGGCCGGATGTGCAGCGTACGCTGCTGCACCTGCACGTCCGCTCCAAAGGCCGCAAACCCATCTGCGCAGGCAAACCGCCGCTCAAACACCACATCCTCGATGCTGCTCACGCTGTCGGCGCACAGCATCGCTGCCGCCAGCAGCGGGGCCGCGTCGGTGGCCAGTGCCGGATACACCCCGGTGAACACCCTGCCCGCCCCGTGCAGCGCACCGGACCGGACAATGACCGCACTTTCGGGCCCGGTTTCTATGCCGCACCCCATTTGTGCCAGAATTTCCAGCAGCGGCGCATAGACTGCAGGCGCGCAGCCGGTCAGCTCCACCCTGCCGCCTGCCGCCGCACAGGCACAGGCAAGGGTGGAGGCCACGATGCGGTCTGCCATGGGCGCAAAGCTGCAGCCGTACAGCATCCGCCGTCCCTGCACCCGGACCGTGCCGGTGCCTGCCCCCTGCACGCAGCCGCCGCAGCGGTTCAGGAATGCCGCCAGATCGCCGATCTCCGGCTCCCGCGCCGCACCGCGCAGCACGGTTTCGCCCTGCGCGCAGACAGCCGCCAGCAGCAGCGTTTCGGTGGCTCCCACACTGGGGAACCCCAGCGTGATGTCCGCACCGTGCAGCCCCGCCGGGGCGGTCAGGATCAGCCGTGTCCCCTCCTCGCGGCAGTGCGCTCCCATCTGCGCAAGGCCGGAAAGATGCAGGTCGATGGGTCTTGCACCAATGCGGCACCCGCCGGGCAGAACAGTCTCCACCCGGCCAAGCCGTGCCAGCAGCGGTGCGCAGAACAGGATGGATGCCCGCATCCGTGCTGCAGCCTCTGGCTCCAGACGACAGACCGACGGCATGCTTTGCACCGTGATGTCACTGCCCTGCCAGCGGGCCGCGCAGCCCGCACCCCGCAAAAGGACAAGGCTGGTGTCCACATCCGCAAGCTGCGGCACCGCCAGCAGGCGCACCGTGCCGCTGCACAGAAGGGACGCCGCCAGCAGCGGCAGGACACTGTTTTTGGCTGCAGGGATGCGCACCGTACCGTTCAGCGGCACACCGCCTGTAATGATCAGATCTCCGCCCATGCAAAAACCCCCGTTCCGCAAAAGATACCTCATGCTATGCGGAACGAGGGCAGTTTGTTTCTATTTGTTCTGCGGCCTGTGTTTTATTTGTCGGGTCATTTGTAGCAGTTCCGGGGCCGGATCGTGCCGTTTTAAGGCGCGGAACGTCCGGTTTTACATCTCTCCGCGGGACACCGACAGCACGATGCCCATTTCGCCCAGCAGCATCATCAGGCTGGTGCCGCCGGAGGAGAAAAACGGCAGGCTGATGCCGGTATTGGGGATGGTGTTGGTGACAACGGCCATGTTCAGCACCGCCTGCAGGGCCACCTGCACCACAAAGCCCACCACCAGCAGCGCCCCGAACCGGTCCGGCGCGTGGGCCGCCAGCGTGACGCCCCGCCACAGCAGCAGCGCAAACAGCAGGATCACCCCACAGGCCCCCACAAAGCCCAGCTCCTCGCACAGGATGGAAAAGATAAAGTCGTTCTGGGGCTCCGGCACAAACAGGTGCTTCTGGCGGCTGCTGCCAAGGCCCAGCCCCGCCGCGCCCCCGCTGCCGATGGCGTACAGGCTCTGGATGGTCTGGTGGCCGTCCCCCAGCGGGTCCGCAAAGGGGTCCAGCCATGAGCTCAGGCGGCTGGCCGCATAGGGTACAAGGTCCGGCATGATGGCAATGGCCGCACCGATGGCCGCTGCGCCGCCCACCCCCGCCAGCACGAACCACCGCAGCCCGGTGCCGCCCACGAACATGAGCACCGCACCAATGCACAGGATCAGCACCGTGCCGGAGAGGTGCGGTTCCAGCAGCATGAGCACTGCCACCACCCCCAGCACCAGCGCAAAGGGCAGCACCCCTACTGCAAAGCTGCCCATGCGGTCGTGGTTGAGGGAAATGATATGCGCAAACACCAGCACCACCGCAAACTTGGCGATCTCGCTGGGCTGCAGCGTTCCAAGGCCCGGCAGCACCAGCCAGCGTTTGCAGCCGTTGTACTCCGGCATAAAGAGCACCGCTGTCAGCAGCACCATGGAAAGCCCCAGCAGCGGCCATGCCAGCTTATGATAGATGTGGTAATCCACCCGGCTGGCCGCCCACATGGCCCCGATGCCCAGCGCCGCATACAGCAGCTGGGGCCGCAGGTAGGCAAAGGCATCGTTCCTCCGGTACAGCGCCACGGCACTGCTGGCACTGCCCAGCATCACAAGGCCGAACCCCACCAGCGTGAGCACCAGCACCAGAAAGGGCAGGTCCATGGCCGGCAGACGGCGCAGCGGCAGTCCCCGCCCTGTGTGGGTGCGCACCCCGTGGGCTGCGGCTTTCGGCATCTGCATCACCTCCATTCCCTTATTGTACGCGGCGGCGGTGCCGGTTAGTCATAGGCCCGGCGCACCGGCGCATACATTCCATTTGAAAGAGAGGTGCCCGCCATGCCAAAACCGGAGCCAAGGCCCCTGCGCACCCTGCCGGAACGGGCATTCCGTGCCCGGGCACGGCTGGTGGCCGCCCTGTTGTGCTGCGTCTGCTTTGCAGGGCTGGCCGCGCGGCTGGCATATCTGCAATTATTTACGGGCAGCTGGTACACCAGCCGTGCGCTGGGCCAGCAATTGCGGGACACCGTGGTGCCCGCCGACCGGGGCCGCATCTACAGTGCGGACGGCGCGCTGCTGGCCGCCAACAGCAGCTGCTGGACCCTGCGGGCCTCCCCGCGTGAAATGCCGGAAGAAAAGCTCAGCCTTGCCGCAGACGGCCTTGCGGAGATCCTGGAGCTGGACAAAGCCGCATTATTGGAAAAGTTCAGCGACCGCCGCTCCAACGACTGCCTGCTGCGCTACCGTGTGGAGCGGGACACCGCCGATCGGGTGCGGGACTTCTGCGAAGCAAACGGCATCACCGGCATCCGCATCAATCAGGACTCCAAACGCTGGTATCCGCAGGGGGAGTTTCTTGCAAGCGTGCTGGGCTTTACCAACGTAGACAACGCCGGTGTGAGCGGGCTGGAGCTCAAGTACAACGAGGTGCTCACCGGGCAGAACGGTGTGGTGCTCACCGCCGTGAACGCATGGGGCTATACGCTGGAACAGAGCTACGAGACCGAACGTGTACCGCTGGAAGGCAGCGGCCTGCGGCTGACCATCGATGCCAGCATCCAGCACTACCTCGAAAACGCCCTGACCTATGCCGTCAGGGAGCACCATGTGGCGGCACGGGCTGTGGGCATCGTGATGGAGGTGAACACCGGGGCGGTACTGGCCATGTCCACCACCCCTGCCTACGACCCCAACCAGCCCCGCGTCATTTACGACGCCGCCGCCCGGCAGAGGGTGGACGCGCTCTCCGGCAAAGAGCGCACGGCGGCACTGCAGCTGGCCCAGCAGACCCAGTGGCGCAACAAAGCCGTCAGCGACCTGTACGAGCCGGGCAGCGTGTTCAAGCTCATCACCTGCGCCGCCGCGCTGGATGCCGGGGCTGCGAGCCCCCATTCCACCTTTTATTGTGGGGACTCCATCTCGGTGGCAGGCACCCGGTTCCACTGTGCCAATCACAAGCGCCACGGCAGCCAGACCGTGACGCAGGCGCTGGAAAACTCCTGCAACCAGAGCTTTATCCAGATCGGGGCCAGGCTGGGCAAGGAAGCCTTCTGCGATTATTTTGCCGCCTTTGGTCTGCGGGAGCCCACCGGCATCGACCTGCCCGCCGAGCCGAAAAAGAGCCTGTACTACACCGCCGACCGCATGGGCCCGGTGGAGCTGGCGTCCTGCGCCTTTGGCCAGAGCAGCAAGATCTCCTACATGGAAATGGCCGCAGCCGTGTGCGCCGTGGTGAACGGCGGAAAGCTCATGCAGCCCTATCTCGTCAGCGACATCCTGAACCCGGACGGCAGCGTATTGCAGCACATCGACCCGGTGTGCCGGCGGCAGGTCATCCGGCCGGAGACCTCCCAAATCATGCGCGGCATGATGGAGGCCGTGGTGCTGAACGGCGGTGGGCGCTATGCCCAGATCCAGGGCTATCGGGTGGGCGGTAAGAGCGGCACCAGCCAGAAGCTGGACAGCGCCGACGAAAAAGCCCGCATTGCCAGCTTTGTGGCTGTGGCCCCCATCGATGACCCGCAGTTTCTGTGTCTGGTCTGTCTGGATGAGCCCCACAGCTGGACCACTGCCGGCGGCAGTCTTTCGGCCCCCGTGTGCGCCGAGGTGCTGGAACAGACGCTGGTGTACAAAGGTATCCCCCGCGCCGCCGAGCCGGAAGCGGATGCCGGTCCCGCCCAGACCGCCGCAGACCTGCCCGCAGACGGTGACAGCTTTGACGGGGCGTAAACTTTTGTTACAGAAAAGAGACCGCCGGAGCGGTCTCTTTTTTGTCAGATACCCATAATGTCGTGAAAATACGGAAGTGTCGAATACTGATATTTTCGCTGATACTCTCGCAGATGCAGCGGCCTTTTTCCTGTGACATGGTTTATGTAAGTATCCACATAGTCCACCGCTTCGCCTACGATCCGCTTGATATTTTTCAGCGTCTCCGTATACTCGTCCTGATCCACCACGGCCTTTGCCTGATCAAAATAGCGTTCGTCACTGATCAGAACAATTTTGGAATAATCCAGCCCCGACCTTGTTCTCCGGGAACGCTGTGTTCCCCGAAAAAGAAATGCGTTATTGTGCTGGATGGAGGAGCGATACGGAATGCAGATAAAATAGTCCTGATGCAGATCGACCAGCAGGCAGCTGTATGGCCGGCCTTTTTTGCACATCAGTTCCGGATAGCGTCCGGCCGGATAGTCCTTCTGAAAATCCGACGAAAGCTGATAAATTTTTACATCAAATTCCATTTGCAACGGTGTACAAAGGGAACATAATAAAAAACTTAATAATGGACTGCCAATCTTACACAAAGTACCGCCCAAACGAGACTATGGGCGGTATTTTTGTATCATGGCGGAGAAAGGAGGAACTTCCCACGGGGGCTTGACTGAAAAGTTGAGCCCCTTTTTTCATGCCAAAAAACAGGAGGTAAATGCTTATGGCAGATGATAAAACCACAAAAACGCCGGAACAGCCGGTAACGGATAGCGGGCCGGGCAAGGAAACGCCTCCCGCTCCCCCAAAAGAGCCGGGGAAGGTTTCCGTTTCCCCGGAGCCGGAAAAAAAGACGGAACCGGAGGTAAAGAACCCGCAGGTTTCCGTCTATAACTTCGCTGAAATTATGAAGGAAAAGAAGGTCGAGGAACGGGCGGCAGCTCCCGGCGGGGAAAAGCCTGACCCGGCAAAAGCGGAGAAACCGGAAAAGCAGCCGGAGGCTCCGAAGAAAGCGGAGGAAAAACCCAAAGAGCCGGAACAGCCGAAGCGCCGGGGCCGTCCCCCGAAAGCAGATAAGGACAAGGCCGCAACCCCGAAGCCCGAAGCTCCCGCACAGAAACCGGAAAATGCGGTCAAAAAGGAACCGGAGAAAAAAACGGCGCCAACGGTACAGGCCGCTCCCGCTCCGAAGGAACCCGAAAAACCGAAGGATGCACCACGCCGGGGCAAGGAACAGATCGTCTATATCAAGCTGAACGAGCTTCACGCCTTCAAGAACCATCCCTTTGAGGTTCGGGATGATGAAGAAATGCGGGCTATGGTGTCCAGCGTCAAGGACAAGGGCGTTACCCAGCCCGCTATCGTCCGTCCCCGTGAGGATGGCGGCTATGAGATCGTGTCCGGCCACCGCCGCCAGAAAGCCAGTGAGCTTGCCGGATATGCGGATATGCCCTGTATCGTCCGAAACCTGACAGATGATGAAGCCATCACACAGATGGTGGAGGACAATCTGAACCAGCGTGAAGAAATCCTCCCCAGTGAGCGGGCCAAAGCCTTAAAAATGCAGCTTGAAACCATCAAGCACCAGGGCTCCCGCACTTCGGGCCAGATTGACCCGAAGGACGCAGGTAAACGCTCCAACGAGATCGTGGCCGAGCGGAACAAGATGGCCGTCAAGCAGGTGCAGCGGTATATCCGTCTCAATGAGCTGGTTCCAGACCTGATGAAGCTGATGGATGAAAAAAAGCTGGGTTTTACTACGGCGGTGGAGCTTTCCTATATCGGCAAGAAGAACCAGAACTATATCGCCGTCGCCATTGACAGCCAGCAGTCCTCGCCTTCACAGGCGCAGGCAAAGCGTATGCGTGAGTTGGACGAAAAGAAGCTACTCAACGGGGACGTGATCGACGGCATTATGATGGAGGACAAAAAGGAGGTAGACAAAGTGATTTTGACAGGTGCGGAACTGAGCAAGTATTTCGGCAAGGAAACTACGCCGAGGGAAATGAAGGACCAGATTATCAAGCTGCTGGACGACTGGAAGGGCCAGCAGAAGGAACACGAAAAGCCGGAGAAGAAAAACGAGCAGGAAAAGTAAGCCGAAACTTCGGGTCAACGTGCCCCGAGGATTGCGGGGCTCTGCCCCGCGCCCCGAAGCTCTGGAGATATAAATTATTCCCCGTCGCCAGTTATTCCGTAGCATAGCCGGGAAAATCAGTCAAGGGCAGCGCCGCCGCAGGCGGTGCCAGAGGCACCCTTGACGGATTTCTCCCGGTTATGCTTTTTCCCGATCAAGCGACGGGGATATAAATTCTCCAGAGCCGTTCCCCTTCCCGGGGGAAGGGGCGGAGGGGTTGGGCGATACCTTGCTTTTCCCTAAACCAAAACAGAAATGGAGGCTCAACCAATGAAACGACCTTTAGCATACCTGACCGCCGCATGGAGCGGCGAGCCGGATGTTGATATGGAGCTGGCGACCCACTACTGCCGCCTTGCTTATGAGGCGGGCTTTTCCCCGATCTGCCCGCTCTTGTATCTGCCGCTGTTTTTGAATGACAGCGTTCCCGAGGAACATAAGGCCGGGATCGATATGCGCCGGGATATGCTGCGGCGCTCCCACACCCTGATCGTCTGCGGTAGCGCTGTGGACGAGGATGTGAAAAACGATATTGCGGTTGCCGGACGGCTGGGCATTGCGGCGACCACACTGGAAGGGGTGCTTGCCGTGAAGGGACACGGCACCCCGGGCCATGCCGGACATTAAGCTGGGGAGCCTTTTCGACGGGATTGGCGTGTTCCCTCTGGCTGCTTCCCGGTGCGGTATCCGTCCGGTCTGGGCCAGCGAGATTGAAAAAGCGCCCATCTCCATAACCAAAAGGCACTTTCCCGACATGGTGCATTTGGGGGATATTACGAAGGTGGACGGCGGGAAAATCCCGCCGGTCCATGTGATAACCTTCGGTTCCCCCTGTCAGAACCTTTCTCTGATCGGCAACCGCTCCGGTCTTGCCGGGGCAAAATCAAGCCTGTTCTATCAGGCGTTTCGTATCATACAGGAAATGAGGGATGCTACTGATAACCTATATCCAGCTATCGCTGTTTGGGAAAACGTCATGGGAGCGTTTTCTACAAATGACCGGATGGACTTTAGAGCCGTCCTATCCGCCTTCTCGGACACCGAAGTTCCAATGCCTCCTTCGGGAAGATGGGGAAACGCCGGAATGGTGCGAGGGGGAACGCCTGATGTGTGCTGGCGGCTCATGGACGCCCAGTATTGGGCAGGCTCCCGAAGGCTGGCACGAAGGCAGCGGATTTTCGTCGTGGCGGATTTTGGAGGCAGACGTGCCGCAGACATACTATTTAAGCCCCGTCCAATGCTCCCACTTCCTCCGCCTTGCGGAGAGGGCGGGCGGGCCGCCGCCGAAGGAGATCGAACAGCTTCTTTTGAAACAGGGTGGCAGATACCAGTCATCCACCCCTTTCAGTGCTTCCGTATGCGGGGAGCGGCAAAAAGGCAGGAAGAAACGGCCTTCCGAAACAGCTTCGGATTACCAACTGACCCTTTTCCCACTCTTTTAGCCAGTGATGTAACGCCCTTTGCCTTCTGGTATGAGGGCGACCCGGAGGGTGGCTGTATCCGTTTTCTGACGGAAACAGAAAGTGAACGGCTGATGGGGCTGCCGGAGGGCTGGACAAAGTACGGGGCGGACGGCGTGGAGATTCGGCCTCTGCAACGCTACAAGGCGCTGGGAAATGCGATTGCCCTCCCTTGCGCCGATTACATTATGGCCGGGATTTATGAGGTGCTGGCTGACCGGGCCGGAAAGGAGGAATGAGCCCATGTTTGAAGCCTATATAACCAATACAGCCCTATACCCCTTAATGGGGATTGAGGTAGGGACAACGGTACATTTCCCCATGACGACACAGGAGTTGCAGGCCGCCCTTGCCAAAATCGGGATAGACGGAAAACGGTACAGCGAAGTGTTCTTTACCAGCTTTGACAGTGATGTGCTGGGGCTCTACGATCATCTCTACGAATGTGAGAACATCGACGAGCTGAACGAGCTGGGCCACGCCCTGCTGGAAGTACGAGATAAGGGCGGACTGGAAACCTTTGAAGCCGCTCTTGTCTTAGGAAACCACACAAGGAGCGTGAAGGATTTGATAAACCTGACGCAGAACCTTGACCTTTACCGCTTTTACCCGGATATTTCCGATGATGAAGGGCTGGGCCGTCTTTACGCCGACGAGCTTGGGACTATCGACATACCGGAGCACATTCAGAACTACTTCGATTATGAGGCATACGGGCGGGATGTGCGTATCAACGAGGGCGGCGTATTCGCTCCCGGTGGGTATGTCTCGGCAGTCCCGGAGGGCTTCAAGGAGTATTACCACGGGCCGCAGGACATTCCGCCGGAACACCGGATATTTGCCTATCCTGAAAAGGCCGAGCCTGTCCACTCCATTCTCGCTGCACTCAAACGGTTTCAAGAAGCCCCGCCCGCTCCGAAAAAGGACAAGGCGGGGCCTTCCCATGAAGAACGGTAAGACTTCGGGCCATCATGGCCCGAAGCATGAAGGAGGTGCATACCATCAACTATTACCCTATCAATGAAGGGGCCGCCCGCCGGGCAAAGGAAATGAACAGCTTTTCCGACTACAAGGAAGGGAGCGCAACGGCGGAATACCGGGCAATGGTGGACAAGGCCGCCGCCATAGCGGAAAAGCAGAAATCCCGGGTGGACCCCATGTACCATGAGAAGATCGACCATCTGTTAGACACCTACGCCCGCAAGCTGGCCGAAAACATGAACCAGGGCTTTGCCATTGACGCAAGGGTTCCCTCTGTGATGATCGCCGGACCTGCCAATTTCCCGGTGGGAAAGAAGGAAAAACAGAACCGGGCCCGGGACAGCAACATGGAAGAATGGCGGTATATTCAAGGGCTTCTGGATAAGATACGCAGTACCGGCATGGGCGGGATCAGCGCCGATGACCCGGCAGCGATTGAAAAGCTCCAGAAGAAGCTGGACGGGCTGGAACGCTCCCAGCTCATTATGAAGGAGGTCAACGCCTATTACCGCAAGCATGGCAAGCTGGATGGCTGTGCGCTGCTGTCGCCGGACCAGATCGAAAAGCTGAAAGCAAGCATGGCGGCAAACTGGCGGAGCGACCCGAGGCCCTTTGAAAGCTACCAGCTTACCAACAACAATGCGGAGATCCGCCGGGTAAAGACGCGTATCGAACAGCTCACCAAACAGGCGCAGCGGGAGTTTTCCGGCTGGGAGTTCGATGGGGGTCGTGTGGAAATGAACCGGGAGGACAACCGCTTGCAGGTGTTCTTTGACGGAAAGCCTGACGCGGACACCCGGGCCGAGCTGAAAAGCAGCGGCTTTCGTTGGGCTCCCAGCGTGGGCGCATGGCAGAGGCAGCTCACGGACAACGCCATCCGGGCGGCTGACCGTCTGGAATGTATCAAGCCGCTGTCCGGCGAAAAGCCCTCCCAGCTTCAAAAGAAGCCCTCTATCTTGCAGACCATGCGGGAACAGGGCGAAAAAGTCCAGACGGAGCCGGAAAAGAAAGCTCCGTCCGGCAGAGATGCCGAGCGGTAAGCCTCGGGCCACATTGGCCCGAGGTTTTCTGTTCCCCGAGATTGTACGGGGGCCTCCCGGATAGCGGGAACCCCGACGGAAAGGAGGTTTTATGCAGGAAGAAGTAAACCAAAAAACGGTTGCCCTTTCGATCAGGACAACGAAGCTCACAGGAAAAGTGCTGGCTGCCGCTCTTGGCAAGGTGGTTCGGGCGCTGCAAAAGCACCACCAGAAGGCGCTGACCCCGCAGGGACGCCAGAGCGTGAAAAAGCTGATGAACCACTATGGCGGCAAAAGTGCCATGCCCTATGTGGGAGCTCCAAAGGATTTTGACCGGATCGCGAAGGAGTTCCATGTGGACTACGCTTTCCATAAAGTGAGCCCCGGTCATTACCTGCTGTTTTTCAAAGCCAATCAGGCGGACGCTATCACGGCGGCCTTCCAGAAGTACAGCGCAAAGGTGCTGAACAAAGAGCAGGACAAGGCTTCCATCCTCGGTCAGCTTCGGAAATTCACGGAGCAAATCAGGACGCAGGCAAAGGAAAAGCAGCGGACCAGAGAGGCGGTGAAGGACGGACGTTGAGTGACAAGATCAGAAAATATGTGCTCCCAAACCTGCCGTACCTCTTTGTGTTCTGGTTTTTCTCCAAAATCGGGACGGCCTACCGGATCGCCCCCGGCACAGACTTCGGGACAAAGCTCATGGGGATGCTTGATACCTTCCCCAAAGCCTTTGAAACCTACTGGCCGGGGCTGGGAGGTATTGACCTGCTGGTGGGCCTTGCCGGTGCGGCTGGGATGTATCTGCTGATACAGTCAAAGATCAGGCAGGCGAAAAAATTCCGGCGGGATGCGGAGTACGGCACCGCCCGCTTTGGAACAAAGGAGGATATAAAGCCATTTGTTGACCCTAAATTTCAGAACAATGTCATTCTGACCGGGACGGAGTTCCTTACCATGAACACCCGTCCGAAGATACCCGCCAATGCCCGGAACCTAAACGCCTGTGTCATCGGATCGTCCGGCTCGGGAAAGACAAGGTTCTGGTTGACCCCGCAGCTCCTTCAAGCCCATTCCTCGTATGTGGTGGTAGACCCGAAGGGCGGCACTCTCGACCAGTGCGGGCGGTTTCTGCAACGGGAGAAATACAGGGTGCGGGTGTTCAACAGTATCGACTTTTCAAAATCCATGCACTACAATCCGCTGGCCTATATCAAGACAGAAAGCGATGTTTTGAAATTTGTTACCGCCCTGATTGCCAACACCAAAGGCGACGGCAAGGAGGGCGACGAGTTCTGGACAAAAGCAGAAACCCTTTTGTACTGCGCCCTTGTGTCCTACATCGTCTTTGAGGGGCCGGAGGAAGAACGCAACATGAATACGCTGGTGGAAATGATAAGCAGCATGGAAGTCCGGGAGGATGACGAAACCTTCAAAAACGCGGTGGACTATATGTTTGACGGGCTGGAACGCCGCAACCCCCAGCACTTCGCCGTGAGGCAGTATAAGAAATACAAGCTCGCCAGCGGTGATATATGCTCTAAGTGACTTCTTAATCATGATTTTGTCATGGTTAGTGAAGCAATCACTTAGAGCATTTTTGTTTCAGGAGGTACAACCATGAGAAATGAAAAAATTACCCCACTGTACGAGCGCCTGAGCCGGGACGATGAGTTACAGGGCGAGAGCAACTCCATATCCAACCAAAAACAGATGTTAGAGGATTTTGCCCGCCGGAACGGGCTGCCCAACCCTACGCACTTTACCGATGATGGTATCTCAGGCACCCGTTTTGACCGCCCCGGATTTTTGGCGATGATGGAGGAAGTGGAGGCAGGGCGTGTAGAGGCAATCGTCATCAAGGACATGAGCCGGTTGGGGCGCGACTATTTAAAGGTCGGTCAGGTCATGGAGGTTTTGCGGCAGCGCGGAGTTCGGCTGATTGCGATCAATGACGGTGTGGACAGTCTGAAAGGCGATGACGATTTCACTCCGTTCCGCAACATTATGAATGAATTTTACGCCCGTGATACCAGCCGGAAAATCCGCTCTGTGTTTAAGTCAAAAGGCATGAGCGGTAAGCACCTGACAGGCACCGTGATTTACGGCTACTTATGGGACGAAAAGCGGGAGCATTGGCTGGTAGATGAGGAAGCTGCCGAAGTGGTACGCCGTATATTCTCCCTCACGCTGGAGGGATATGGGCCTTATCAGATCGCCTGCAAATTATCCGCAGAGCGGATTGAAATTCCTGTCGTACACCTTGCCCGCTTCAACGAGGGTGTGAACCGTTCAAAGCCGGTCAAAGACCCCTATGGATGGGGATCATCTACCATCGTGAACATTTTGAAAAAACGAGAGTATTTGGGGCATACCATCAATTTCAAGACCCGCAAGCACTTTAAGGACAAGAAAAGCCACTATGTTTCTGAGGACGAGTGGACGATCTTTGAGAATACCCATGAAGCCATTATCGACCAGCAGACCTTTGATTTGGCGCAGAAAATCCGCAGCAATGTACGGCGTTATCCAAACGGCTGGGGCGAAGCGGCTCCCCTCACAGGCTTGCTCTATTGTGCCGATTGCGGCGGCAAGATGTATGTCCACCGCACCAACAATGGCAAGCGGGTTTCTCAATATACCTGTTCCAATTATACCAAAGTTCCGTGTGGGACACTATGCCCTACACAACACCGTATCAATGAGAGTGCTGTCCTGACATTGGTTTCCGACACGCTCCGGGCTATCGCTGAATATTCGAGAAATGACCGGACGGAATTTATTCACACTGTTCAGGAGACGCAGGTTGCTCAACAGAGTGCCGATATATCGAAAAAGCGCATGCGTCTGGCTGCTGCCCAAAAGAGAGCCGGAGAACTGGAAAAACTGATTTGCAAAATCTATGAGGACAACGCCCTCGGCAAGCTGCCGGATGCACGATATAAGGCGCTTGATGCACAGTATGCCAAAGAGCAGGACGCACTTGAGATTGAAATTGCAGAGCTGGAAAAGGCTGTTACCGGCTATGAGCAGAGCCAGAAATCCGCAGAGAAATTTATAGCCCTGATTGATAAATACGAGAATTTTGACACGCTGACAAACACCATGCTCAATGAGTTTGTAGAGAAAATCCTTGTCCACGAACGCGCCCGAAAAGGCAGCCAGGACACCACGCAGGAAATTGAAATCTACTTCAATTTTTTAGGACGCTATATCCCACCATCCTTACAGCCGGTTCCTTTAACACCGGAGGAACAGGAAGAATTGCGAAAAAAAGAAGAACGCAAGGACAGGCTCCATCAGAACTATTTGAAACGAAAAGCCAGCGGCGCACAGAAACGGTATGAGGACAAAATCAAGGCGCAGAAAAAAGCGGAAATGGACGCTAAGAAAGCCCTGATCCGGGCTGAGGATATGAAAAAAGGTGTTTTTTCTACTGTCGGACAGCTGCCGAAAGAAGAACCGCGCAAAGGCAGCATAGCAGCCAGCGCAGCAGTCTAATCATCACGGAGCAAAGGAGAATGAATATGAGTAAGTTGACTTACATTCGTTGTGGAGATTATGATATACCCAACCTAAAACTTTCTGAACAGCCGGAAACTTCTATCGGTAAGTACGGCAGGATGAGAAAGTCCTACCTGAAGGAACACCGTCCTATTCTCTACAACCAACTGCTGATGAGCGAGAAGCTGTATCCGCACCTGTTAGAGATTGAGCGGACAGCACAGGGGCGTGTGGAAACCATGTTGCCTCACATGATGGAAGTTGCGGGTGTCACGGAGGAACTGAAAGCCTGTGACCCTATGCGCTGGGTGGGGCTGATGAACACGCTGAAAGCGCAGGCAGAAGAAATCATATTAGCAGAATTGATTAACGACTGATTCCCTAACAATAAATTACAATATAATCAAAAAGACGAAGTTAGTGTAAATAGACTGACTTCATCTTTTTTGATTCCTATATTCTTCTGGGGATTTTCCATAAACTTTACGGAAAGTGGCCGCAAATTTACTTGCATTGGCATAGCCCAAATGCTCTGCAATATTGCCGATTGTCAAATTCGGTTTTGACATCAATAAAAGCGCATACCGCATTTTTGCCTGTCGGATATAAGCCCCAATAGGAACACCATACATGGCTTTGAATGATTCTCGAAGTTTGGTCTGCCCCATTGCTGCTATTTTGCAAAGCTGCGAGAGTTCTGGTGGGTTTAAAATATTCTGTTCAATAGCCAGACGTACAGATTCCAGCGCCTTTTTCTCTTGTTTGGAAAGAGACTGGTGTTTAGATGCTATCTCCTGTCGCTGTTTATGAAAGTTGCCTGCCACAATAGAAAGCAGTTCACCTACTTTGCTTTCGTAGTAAAGACGGGAGGTTTCGCCAGCAATCAGTTTATCCCGTATCTGCAAAAACAGGGTTCCAATTTCCGGGGTATTATAATCAAAAGCTTTCCAATCATAAACCTCTGCATAGTCAAAATCGTCCGGGGTAAAACGGTCTTGCAGATTTTTCTCTATGTAATCTTCAAACAGCAAAACTGACGCATAGCTGATTGGTATATTGGGTTGATATAATACTCGCCCCTGTGACGGCTTATTTAGATAAAGGTGGATTCCCTCTGTGATAGGTTGGGCTTTCCGCCCATTCTGGATCAGGGTAACACCGCCGGATTCCAAATAATAAATTTTCACCAGCTTTTGATTGATCTCATATTTGCGTTCCATTGAGGCGTATGGTATCCAGCTTCCGGTTGATAGGAATAATCCATCTGTCGGTTGAACCTGATAGATATTTCCATAGCCTTGTCTGTTTTGCGGCTGCAAGGTGCAGATTCCATTATGATTATCCTGTCGAAAATGATAATCATGCAGATAAAAAGAAGCATCCCCTAATTCGTGCGCGGCCTGTGTAGAATCGGTCTGCATCCTGCTCACCCCCGTTTCTTATGTAGTCGGAATAATCCGCAGTATCTTTTTTTATGCTCCAAAATGTCGCAAAGGCTGTCAGCAAAACCACAAAAAGCACTGATATATCCGGTTGTTTTTCCACTTTTAACTCCTGTTTTGACCTTTTTTGCCGGATTTGACACCCAAAAAATCACTGAGTAGAATGACATTACTGGCTGGTTAGCTGACTCTAATCACAGCAATTCTATCACGATTTTGTGCGTAGGTCAATGAGGCTTCTGCCAGCAAATAATAAATAGGAGGACGTTGAAAATGTCTAATTCACAACAAATGAAAAAAGGGCTGTCTGTGCGTGATTTGATTACCACCGGCATCCTTGCTGCTTTGTACATGGTATGCGCCATGATTGGCGAGGCTATCTTTGGGTTCTTCCCTGTACTGACTTTCCTTTGCCCGCTGTCTATTGCGCTGCTGTGCGGCCCGGTTTATATGCTGATACTGGCGAAGGTGCCGAAGCATGGCCCAATCATTGTCACCGGTATTTTGGTAGGAGGTGTACTGTTCGTACTCGGTATGTACTGGTCTATGTGTTTGGCATATTGTATTCTCGGCGTTGTGGCCGATCTGCTGGCCGGTTCCGGGAACTTTAGAAACAAAGGGCGTAACCTGTTGTCCTACATGATTTTTGTTCTCAGCCCAGTTTTCTCCTACGGTATGCTTTGGTTTGACCGCGACGCCTATGTGCAATATTTGGTAGAAAAGGGAACAGAACAGACCTATATGGACACAATGGTTTCAACCGCGCAAAACTGGATGCTCCCGGCAATGATTATCGGCGTGTTGATCTGTGCTGCTATCAGCGGTCTTGTAGGCCAGAAACTATTGAAAAAGCATTTTGAAAAGGCCGGAGTAGTGTAATGGAGATGCAACTGCAAACAAAAGACACACTTGCCACATTACATTTAGACCCTCGCACAAAACTATATCTGTTGATCGTCGGAAATGTTGCGTTGTTCCTTGCGCCCTCTTTACTCTATGAGATTGCGCTGGTTGTATGCGTTGTGATTCTCGGCATCCTTGTAGGAGCAAAGCGGTTTACGGTAAGAATGGCTGCTGTCTATGCGGGAATGGTTGTTCTGCATATCATTGGAACAAATTATTTGACAGGGACTTTGCAGATTGCGATTGTAACATTTACCGTATTTATCCGTAAAATCTTTCCTTGTGCCATGCTCGGAGGTATTTTAGTCAGCACGACAAGGGTAAATGAATTTATGGCGGCCATGAACCGTATTCATATGCCAAAAGCAATGGTTATTCCTCTGACGGTCATGCTCCGCTATTTTCCTATGGTGCATGAGGATTGGGGCTATATCAGCGACGCCATGCGGATGCGCGATGTAGCTCCAACCGTCAAAAGTCTGCTGACCCATCCGGCCCGAACAGTGGAATGTATCTATGTTCCGATGATGATGTCAGCACTGAAAGTGGCGGATGAATTGTCGGCGGCGGCTGTTACAAGGGGGCTGGAAAATCCGAAGCCCCGAACCTGCTTGCAGGAAATCCACTTTAGTGTTGCGGATGCCGTATGCTTTATCCTGTTCACTTTGTTTATGTCAGTGTCAATCTGGCTGAAATTGAAAGGGGGTGCAGGCTAATGATCCGTTTTGACAAGGTTTCTTTTACCTATCAGGAATCATTACAAAATGGCGGACTGCGCGATGTTGATTTGACAATCAACAAAGGCGAGTGTGTGCTGTTGTGTGGGCGAAGCGGCTGTGGGAAGACCACATTGACCCGTCTTGTGAATGGCCTGATTCCATACTTTTATCCGGGAGAAGTCACCGGAACAACCTATGTTGACGGTAAAAATATACAGGATTATCCCATATATGAAGTGTCCGAGTATGTGGGGTCTGTATTCCAAAATCCACGCTCTCAATTTTTTAATGTAGATACAGACAGTGAAATCTCCTTTGGAATGGAAAATCTGACTTATCCAAGGGAAAAAATGAAAGAACGCATTTCAAAGACAGTTGCGGATTTAGATATAGCACATCTGACGGGGAGAAGCATATTTGAATTGTCTGGCGGCGAAAAACAAAAGGTGGCGTTTGCGTCCATCTATGCTATGTCTCCGAGTATTTACTTGTTAGATGAACCATCGTCCAATCTGGATATGGATGCTATTGAGGATTTGCGGCGTACACTTGAACTCCTAAAGAAACAAGGCAAGACCATTCTAATTGCAGAACATAGGATTTATTATCTGAGGGAATTAGTTGACCGCATTGCGTATATGGAAAACGGGGCTATATCTGCTGTGTTTTCTCCAAGCCAGTTTCTTTCTATTCCTGAAGAACAGCGGCATAGTATGGGACTTCGCGCTTTAGATTTGTCAAAGGTACAGCCAAGGGCCTTTGCTGAAAATTCTCAAAAGCCGATTTTGGAAGTCAGGAACTTATCCTTGTTCTATAAGAAAAAACTGGTTCTGGACGATTTGAATTTGAGTGCGGCACCGGGAGAAATCATAGGAATTATCGGCCATAACGGAGCCGGGAAATCTACATTTTCCAGAACACTATGCGGCCTGCACACAAACTGTACGGGACAAATTCTTTGGGATGGTAAAGAACTGAACGCAAAGAGCCGGTTAAAACGCTCCTATATGGTGATGCAGGACGTAAGCTATCAGTTATTTGCCGATACATTGGAAAAGGAATGTGTATTTGGAATTAAGCATCCTGATCTGGATGCAGCAAAACAGGCAATGGAACGGCTGGGTATTTATGAGTACCGTACTCATCATCCCAATACACTTTCCGGGGGGCAGAAGCAGCGTGCAGCCGTGGCGGTCAGTATGGTATGCCGTAAGGATGTTTTAATTTTTGATGAACCAACTAGCGGACTTGATTATGACAGCATGATTCAGGTTGCGGGGTTATTTCAAACGCTTTCCAAAATGGGAAAGGTAATTTTTGTTGTAACCCATGATTACGAATTTTTAGCGGCAGCCTGTACAAGAGTGATTCATTTAGATAACGGAAAACAGCAGGAAGATTACCCACTTTCCCCCGACAATCTGCATCGACTACATGATTTTTTCTTGCGGTCAGAAAGGAGGCAGAACCTTGAGGAGAATGGAAAATGACCTCCTGTTCTTCCATGAGCTGATTGGTAACTGTTCCGTTGAAAAGGATTCAAAGATATATACAATTTCTCCCAAATTTGGGAAAGGCACCATGCAGAGCTTTGAAGTGATGCCTGGTGCTGAAATTGTTTATAGCAATGTTCATATCACAACTCCAATTCAAAAAAATATCCAATGTATAGATCGTTTTATTGAAGTCACCTATTGCTTTCATGGGCGAGTGAATATGCTGTTCAGCGACCAGCCGGAGAAGATTATGAGCGACCATTATATTTCTGTTTTCAATGGTGCAAGCCACCTGAAAAGCTGTGATTTTGGAGAAGAACCTTTTGTTGGTGTTTCAGTGGTGGCTTATCTGCCGCAGATCATAAACAGCCTGAATATCATGCTGGGGACAATCGCGTTTGACGAGGACATGGATTTTCAAGGACTTTTTACAGCGGGCGGATGCTTTATAGCACCCGCAACAAAAAGTGTGGAGCATATTTTTACCGAACTGCTCTTGCTGCCGGAACAGTACCGCAATTACCTTATGCGTATTAAAGTCATGGAACTATTGCTATACCTGGTTGGCAAAATGGAGTATCGGACAGATTTTGGAATTTCACTATTCCGCAAGGAGGAGATGAATTGTAATGAGTGATGTAAAAGCCCTGTTTGGACTAATTGATAAGAGAAATAAGCGCCGCCTGATTGGTGCGGTGATCTGTTGCGTCCTGTCTGTTTTGTGCGGCATCCTGCCCTATTTAGGCGTTTGGGGTATTGTGACCTGTTTCCTGGATGAACGGACAGAGAACCTTTTTCAATATGTGTGCCTGATTGCCGCAGCAATCATTTTGAAACATCTGCTGTTTGGAACCGGCACAAAAATCTCTCACAAGGTAGCCTACCAGACATTGGGGGAAACCCGTAAAAAGCTGTTCCGTAAAATTGCCCGCTTACCAATGGGCTATGTGAAAACAACGGCATCCGGGCAGGTCAAAACGATCATTATGGACAATATGGAACAGTTGGAGACATTTTACGCCCATAACATTCCAGAGATTATTTCCGGCCTCGCTGTACCGCTGTGTATGGAAATCCTGCTGGTGATATTGGACATCAGGGTAGCCGGTATCATGCTGATTCCGGTCGTT
The DNA here is from genome assembly GCF_048323735.1 of Faecalibacterium sp. 3. NCBI lineage: Bacteria > Bacillati > Bacillota > Clostridia > Eubacteriales > Oscillospiraceae > Faecalibacterium > Faecalibacterium sp. 3. Next base: position 1,580,643 of record NZ_JBLWFN010000001.1, on the reverse strand, counting down.
CTGTTTATTCTTGTCGGTATTCTTATGATTATCGTTCAGATGAAAAAAATGGACGAATTTAATCAGGCGTTTGCCGATGTCAGCGTTAAGACGGTGGAATATGTCAACGGTATGAAAGAACTGAAGATATTTGCTGCCGACGAATCCACTTATGGCCGCCTGTCAGAAAGCATCCGCACTTACAGCACCGTTGTAACAGAGTGGTTCCAAAGCTGCTTGAAATATGTTGCTTTCAATCATACCGACTTAAACAGCAACCTTGTGTTCCTGTTTCCGCTTGCCGGTTTGATGTACCTCTCCGGCAGCGTGACAGCGGCCAGCTATATTATGTATCTGTTTATGGGGCTTGCCATGCTGATTCCGTTGGAAACTGTTTCTAATAACTTTGATTATATCGGCATGAACGCCTCTGTTGCAAAAAAGATAGACGAAATTCTGAAGCTGGATGAAATGGCGGATACGACCTCAAAGGCAGAACTTGCCGACCACACGATTGCGTTTGAACACGTTACATTTTCCTATGGGGAAGAACAGCCGGTATTAAAAGATGTCTCATTTACTGTTCCTGACGGAAAAGTAACGGCGCTCGCCGGTGTTTCCGGCAGCGGCAAAAGTACAGCGGCCAGCCTGATCTGCCGGTTTTGGGATATAACCGAGGGACAGATTTGTATGGGCGGCGTACCGCTGAACCAGATTCCGCTATCCGATCTGATGTCCCAGATTTCCTTTGTGACCCAGAATACGTTCCTGTTCAAAAAGAGCATCCGGGATAACATTATGATGGGAAACCCAGAGGCCACGGAGGAAGAAATGATGCAGGCAGCCAAGGATGCCGTATGTCACGACTTTATTATGCGGCTTCCAAAGGGCTATGACACAGTGATAGACAAGGAAACCAAGTTGAGCGGCGGTGAAAAACAGAGAATCACATTGGCAAGGGCGATTCTGAAAAATGCGCCGGTCGTGATTCTTGACGAGGCAACGGCTTACATTGATGCCGACAATGAAGATTTACTGCAAAAGGCGCTAGCTAAATTATCAGAGGGAAAAACCGTACTTGTAATAGCGCACCGTCTTTCCAGTATCAAGGAAGCTGATTCGATTGTGGTTCTGGAACAGGGCAAAGTGATTGACTGCGGCACACATGATGAATTGATAAACCGTTGCTCCCCGTATCAGGATATGTGGGCGGCCTTTGAACAATCCGATCAATGGAAAATGGGAGGTGTAAACGCATGATTGCTATGATAAGGAAATTCTTAGACCTTGCAGGCGAGCGCAAAAAGCAGCTTTATCTTGCGTGGCTGTTTCAGGCGTTGACCTCAATTTGTGAGGGCGCGATATATTTCATGCTGTTCCTTGCGATAAAAGATATTTTGGGCGGCTCGTTTACAAAGGAAAAACTGATGCAGTATAGCCTTATGTTTCTGGTCTATACTGTCCTGCATTTTGTTTTTTATTACTTTACGATTGCAAAACAGCGCCCGGTATCTTATGCCATGATGCGGGATGAACGTCTTTCGATTGCGGCGAAAATCAAACAGTTTCCGCTCTACTACTTTACAAAAGACAAGATCAGCCAGCTTACATCTTTGTTTACAACTGATTTAAGTTTCGTGGAAATGAATATCATGGAGATTATTGCCGGTTTCGTTTCCAGCATGATCATGACGGTTGTATTTGCTCTGATGCTGCTTAGTGTGGACTGGCGTATGGCGCTTCTTCTGTTTGCGGGGATCATCCCCGGCTATATCCTCTACCAGCAGTTTCAAAAGAGCATGGTTCAACTGGGAGAGCAGAAGAAAAATACGCAGGTGGCAATGATTGATTCCACGCTGGAATATGTACAGGGCATGGAAACGATCAAGGCATACCGGCTGGAGCAATCTGGTAAGCTCGTGGAGAAGCAGGTGAACGGATATTGCACGGCTTCTGACCGTTATGAAGCGACGCTGACGAATTGGAGCATGGGTTATAAAATCTGCCTGAATCTGGGCCTGTTTTTGAGTTTGGGTGTTGGCATTGCAATGGTTCGTTCTGGTTCATTAGCCCCGGCAACCTATTTGTTTTTTGCAATCATGGGTATTATTTTTTACCGTCCGCTGGAAGCTCTGATGGGTTCCTTTGCCATGATGAATCTTGCAAACGCATCGTTGGATAATATAGCAGAAATCAACAACCTGCCGACCGAAAATGAAAAACAGGGAACTACACAGTTTGCAGATACACAAGCCGATGTACGGTTTGAAAATGTATCGTTTAGCTATGATGGAAAGCGTGACGCAGTTAGTCATGTAAGTTTTTCAGCTAAACCCGGAACGATCACTGCATTGGTGGGTCCTTCTGGAAGCGGCAAATCCACTCTCCTTAATTTAATTCCGGGATTCGTGACGCCGAAAAACGGGCGGATTCTGTTGAATTGGAAAGATGCGGCAACATTAAAGCATAGTGATCTGGTGCGTCATGTGAGTGTCGTTTTTCAGGAAGTATATCTTTTTCAGGATACCATGATGAATAATATCCGAATGGGAAACCAGAGCGCAACGGACGAGCAGGTGGTAGAGGCGGCAAAAAAGGCTCACTGTCACGAATTTATAGAAAAGCTCCCACAGGGCTATCAAACGGTTATCAGCGAGGGCGGCGCAAGCCTTTCCGGTGGAGAGCGTCAGCGCGTCGCTATTGCGAGGGCAATTTTGAAAGATTCCCCGATCATTCTTTTAGATGAGGCGCTGTCCAGTCTGGATGCCGAAAATGCCGTAGCAATACAGAAGGGCATAGAAGAAATGATTAAGGGCAAGACGGTGTTCCTTGTATCACACACTTTGTCCTATATCCAAAATTCAGATCAGATACTTGTCCTATCTGACGGCATATTGCAAGGCTGTGGGAAACATGAAGAACTGTTGCAGACCGTGCCGCTTTATCAAACTATGTGGGAAAAAGAGAAATCTATTAAAAACTGGAAGCTGGCATAATGAGCAGCAAGAACAAACTTCATGCGTCCGGGGAGGACTACCTGGAAACCATCCTTGTTCTCCAAAAGAAACGCGGTATGGTACGCTCCGTAGATGTGGCCCGGCACATGGAGGTGTCAAAGCCCAGCGTGTGCCATGCAGTGGCTATCTTGCGGGACGGCGGCTTTCTCACTATGGACGAAGATCACTTTCTCCATCTGACCGATGTAGGCCGCGAGGTAGCCGAAAAAATCTACGAGCGTCACTGCTTCTTTACCGAGCAGCTTATCGCCGCAGGCGTTGACCCCAGGACTGCGGAGGCTGACGCCTGCCGGATTGAACACATCATCAGCGATGAGAGCTTTTCACGGCTGAAAGAGGCAGCCGAACAGGAACAAACCTAAACCAAATAAGACAAGCGATCCTGCCCCGCAAGACGGGGAAAGAAAAAAACCGTTGCAGGGCAGGCAGCTTCGTGCGCCCATAATGGATTTTCCGGGTACTGCGGCGGTTTTGAGTAACATCAAGGCCGCCGTTCCTTATGCCCTCAACAAAGGAGTGACGACTACACGCTGACACGGCGGCTTTAGGAGGGAACCGCCATGAAGCACATTGACCGCCGACAAATTCAGACGATATTTCACTACCGTCAAAAAAAGCCCAGTCAACGAACAGGCCCCGTCTGGTAGCCGGTGCGAAAATTGTCATTCTGTAAGTGAATATTGGAGTTTTTGCGCTCGAATAGCTTTTTGCTGTCCGGGCGCTTTTTTGTCCCTATGGAGCCGGAACATCGGGCCAGCATGGCCCGAACCCTGGCCCCAGTGCCGCGCCCCGCCGCCTCATTCAGATTTACCCAAAAAATCTGAATGGAGGAAAGGCAGATGGAAGTTACCATCAATTATAACGGACAAGCTGTAGCCGTGGAGGTTACGCTGGAAGTCTATGAATTTCTTGACCGGGCCGATCATAAAACGGAGAACCTCTTCCATGAACAGCGGCGGCATTGGGATGGCCGGGAGTTTGACGAGTACATCATTACTACCGAGGGTGTAGGGGTCTACGGCGAAACGCCGGAGGAATACCTTTGCCGCATGGAAACGCTGCATGAGCTGATGGCTGTTCTGGATACCTGTACCGAGGCCCAGCGCCGCCGGTTCCTGCTCTATGCGCTTGACGGGCTGAGCCTTGCAGAGATCGGTGTACTGTGCGGCTGCTCCAAAGTGGCTGTTTATCAAAGTGTGGAGGCGGTCAGAAAAAAATTTATAAATTTCTTTGAGAACAGGCTTAACGAATGACCTGTTTTCTGGCTACCAAGTGAAAGGGATCATTTCCCTTATCTCAGCGAGGGGCGGACAGCGGACGAGCTGTCCGCCTCTCCGATTTTCAGGAGGTAAGCCTATGAAAACAATCAATCTGCGGTGGATGTATCCCCACTACCGGCATGACGAGTTTGTGGATGTTACGGACGAAGTATGGGCAGCGATGTATCAGGCCAAGCGGGAGATGGAGAACTATGAGCGTCGGAAAGTCTACCACCGCGCCTACTACTCTCTGGACGCATACAGCTGGCTGGAAAATTACGCACTGGAACACAGCAGATCGCCGGAAGATATTTTGCTGGAACGAGAAGAAATGACCACCCGCCTATACCTGATTGCAGCTCTGCCGGTGGCTCTGGCTCATGCCACTCCGACACAGGCCCGCCGTGTTCACGCCTACTACATTGCCGGTATCAAGCAGCCAGAAATCGCCCGGAGAGAGGGCATCCACAGCAGCAAGGTCAGCGTTGCCATCCGTCGAGGTCTGCGGAATATGCGCAGCTGCTATGATGACCTTTTTCAAACAGAGTGAGGGCGTGCCTATGCAGACCATCAATCTCAAACAATATTATCCATTTTGCAAAGAGGACATTTTTGTGGAGGTGTCCGATGAGATCGTCGAAGCGTTTCTTCTGGACAAGAGAGCCGAGGCCGCCAGAGATCGCAAGATGTTCCGGTATAAGGCGTTTTATTCCCTCGATTGTAACGATGGAATCGAAAATGCCGCCATCGGCTGGGCGCAGCCATCGCCGGAGGACTACCTGATAGAAAAAGAAGAATTAGCCGAATACGAAGAACTGATACGGCGATTGTACGAAGCCATTTCCTCCCTGCCGCCTATGCAGGCTCGCCGTGTCCACGCCCGCTATATGCTGGGTATGAAAGTGAAAGATATTGCCGCAATGGAGGGTATCACGCCATCACAGGCGGGAAAATCCATCCATGCCGCACTGCGGAGGCTGCGCCGGTACTTTGCTCGACAGAAATGGACGGTCAATCTATGAGTATTTTCAAAGAAAAGAGGTGCCTGACATGAACGAAAAAATTACAGCCCACCCCCAAAAAGAAGAACGGGAGAAAGTCCTGAAGGAGATTCGGCAGCTTGAAAACCGAAAGAAGATTTTGGAGAACAAGCAGCGGAACGAAGAACGCAGGGTTCGCACCCGCCGCCTGATTGAGCGCGGGGCCATTTTGGAGGGCATTTTCCCTCTGGCCCTCGACCTTCCCGGCGTAGAGGTCAAGGCGTTCCTGATTGCCCTGTCCCATCTTCCGGGGGCTGTGGAATTGACTGCAAACCTGCCAAAATCCGGGGACACGCCATAAGTCCCTTGTTTACAAGGGCGCACTTATACACCGTTGCCGGTGCTGTGCGCCCTGCCGGGGGCGTTGCGTACTTCGTTCGCGATGGGGCGCTACACTCCCCAAACCCCTTGTGCGCTCTGCGCAGCCAGACACCCGCTTTGCGTTTGTCCGGCTCCACAGAGCCTGTTATCCCCTCACTGAAAGGAGGTGTTCCCCATAGATTTCTGTCATATCCCCGTCAGTATCATCAAGCGCAGCGCGGGCCGTTCTGCCGTTGCCGCAGCTGCTTACCGCAGCGGAACCAAGCTGACAAATGAATGGGACGGCATGACCCACGACTACACCCGGAAAGGCGGCATTGTTCATGCGGAGATCATGCTGCCCGCCCACGCCCCGCCAGAGTTTGCAGACCGATCCACCCTCTGGAACAGTGTGGAGCAGATCGAGAAAGCCAGGGACAGCCAGCTTGCCCGTGAGATCGAGGCAGCTCTGCCCCGTGAACTGTCCGGTGAACAGCAGCTTGCCCTTGTGCGCGCCTATGTGAAGGACAACTTTGTAGACAAAGGAATGTGTGCTGACTTTGCTATCCATGACAAGGGAACCGGCAACCCTCATGTCCATATCATGCTGACGCTCCGGCCTTTGAAAGAAAATGGACAGTGGGGCGCAAAGTGCCGCAAGGCATACGATCTGGACGAGAATGGACAGCGTATCCCGGATGGGAAAGGCGGTTGGAAAAATCACAGAGAGGATACGACCGACTGGAACGATAAAGAAAATGTGGAGATTTGGCGGGCAGCGTGGGCGGCCTGCACCAACCGGGCATTGGATGCCGCCGGTCATCCCGCCCTGGTAAACCACCGCAGCTACAAGCGACAGGGAATTGATAAAATTCCCTCTGTCCATCTGGGGCCAGCCGCCAGCCAAATGGAAAAGCGCGGTATCCGCACCGACAAGGGAGAAGTAAACCGGCAGATCGCCGCCGACAACAAGCTGCTGAAAGAAATCAAAGCCCGCATTACCCGTCTTTATCGCTGGTCGAAAGCCGAAACGGAAAAACCACAAACACAGCAAAGCAGCTTGACCGCCTTGTGGGAGGCCCAGCAGCAGTTGGACGCTCCCCGCACCCGCACCGGCAAAATCCGGGCTTTGCAGGAAAGCGCTGCACTATTCAGCTTTTTGCAGGCAAACGGCATCCAGTCTATGCAGCAGCTTCATGAAAAAATCGCTGATATGAACAGCCGTTACTATGACCTGCGGGGAAAGATCGTCAAGGCCGAGCGCCGGATCGCCACCCTTACCGAGCGCGGGGAGATGTGGGAACAGTACAACCAGTACAAGTCCATCCACAAGCAGCTTGCCAAAGTAAAGCCGGAAAAACGGGAACAGTTTGAACAGCGCCACAGCCGGGAACTGATTCTGTATGACACAGCGGCCCGGTATCTGAAAGAACTGAAAGACAGCGGCGAGGCAATCACCCCAAAGGCATGGCAGCTGGAAATTGACCAGCTGGCCGCTGGAAAGCAGACGGACACGCTTGCCATGAAATCCATGCGGGAGGATTTGAAAGCAGTGGAACGGCTCCGCAAAACCGCCGAGCAGCTGTCCAGACAGGAACGGGACAAGTCTCACGACCGGGAGCCGGAGCGGTAAGGGCTACCGCGTTTCACGACATACTTTTGCACACAGAAAAACCGCCGTACAGGTTTCCCCATACGGCGGCAGACTGTTTATTTGCCGAACAAGTCGCTGTGTGTGCCGGTGCGGGCCAGCGTCAGCACCAGAACATCATCCTCTATGCGATAGACAAGCAGCCAGTCCGGGAGAATATGACATTCCCGATGGCCTGCCCAATCGCCGGACAGGTCATGGTCACGGTTCTTATCTGGCAGCGGTTCGCCCATCGCCAGCAACGCTACGACCTGCTCCAGCAGCTCGATCTTCAAGCCACGCTTGATGGCTCGTTTGTAGTCCTTTTTGAAACTGGTCGTGTACTTGACGGTATATTTGGTTTCTTTCATCTTTTCAGGTCAGCAAACAACTCGTCAAGGTCATTGTAGCCCTTTACAGACGGGTCTTTTGCAATCCTTTCCGCTTCCAGCATGGCAGCAACCGTTTCTTTGTTCGGCTGTTCCAGCCTTACTTCAAAGGGAATGCCGCCTTCACGAAGCGACTGGCGCACAAAGATGTTAAACGCCGTAGTCAGGTTCATGCCAAGTTCAGTAAACAGTGCGTCCGCCTGTGCTTTCAAATCTGCGTCCATGCGGATACTGATGTTTGTGGTATTTCCAGCCATACGATCAACCCCTTTCTGCTGGCAATTATAGTATATGCCATTTGCACGAAGAAAACAATACTTTGCACGAATATTTAACAATAAATTCATTCAAGGAGGTTACCTGCTTTGTGAGAGAAATCATTTATAAAGAACGACAAGACTGAACCTATCCCCGTCATGGATTACCGCCAGTACCGCAGAGCGCGGAGGCTGGTGCATGAGTGCTGCAACTACATCGACGGAAATTGTATCGCCCTGGACGATGGGGAGGAATGTGTCTGTGTCCAGTCTATTTCCTACTCCCTGTTGTGCAGGTGGTTTCGGACGGCGGTATTGCCGCAGGATAAGGAACTGGAAACGGCGCTGTTCCACCGGCTGAATGCGAAGAAATGCGCCGTATGCGGGGCGCTGTTTACCCCCGGTTCTAACAGGGCCAAATACTGCCCGGAATGTTCCACTCGCATGAAGCGGATCAACGCCGCAAAGCGCAAGCGGAAACAACGGGAGAAATGTCACGCTTTAGGGGCTGAAAAACCCTTGTAAATCAAGGATTTTTTCGAGGGTGTCAAAGGCAGGCTGATAGATTTATCCTCCGACCCCTAAAACGGCCTTAAAATGCGTACAGAATCCCAAGAGAAACCCCAAGGAGGAACCCTATGTCAGACAACCGAAAATATTATTACCTGAAACTCAAAGAAAACTATTTTGACGATGATTCCATCGTGCTGCTGGAAAGTATGCAGGATGGTGTGCTGTATTCCAACATTCTGCTCAAGCTGTATCTGAAATCGCTGAAACATGGTGGACGGCTTCAACTTGACGAGGACATTCCTTACACGGCGCAGATGATCGCCACCATTACCCGCCAGCAGATCGGCACTGTGGAGAGAGCCTTGCAGATCTTTTTGAAGCTGGGTCTTGTGGAGGTGCTGGACAGCGGCACATTCTACATGAGCAACATCGAACTTTTAATCGGCCAGTCCTCTACCGAGGCCGAGCGAAAGCGGGCTGCAAGGATTCAAAATAAGGCTCTTTCTGCGCCCCGGACAAACGGCGGACATTTGTCCGACATTCGTCCACCAGAGATAGAGATAGAGTTAGAGAAAGAGATAGAGATAAAGAGAGAGATAGAGAAGGGACGCTTCGCCCGCGCCTATGGCCGTTACCAGAATGTTTTCCTGACGGACGAGGAACTGGCAGACTTACAGGCCAGTTTTCCCACTGTATGGGGCCAGTACATCGAAAAGCTGTCCGAATACATGGCCTCTACCGGTAAGCGGTATCAGAGTCATGCCGCCACCATCCGGCGCTGGGCCGGTGAGGACGCGAAAAAGGCGGCCCCGCCCACCCGCAACCGGGATTACAGCGTAAAGGAGGATGAAACTGTATGATTGAGATTACCGCAGAAATCCGGGCGCTGATCGACAAGGCAGCTGCCGGTATGGAATTGGCCGGGGACGAGTATATAGACCCGTCAGACGGTCTCATCCACTGTAAGAAATGCGGCGGCCAGAGGCAGACCGTTGTGCCATGCTTCGGGAAATCCGGCTACTTTATGCCGCGCTGCATCTGCCAGTGCCAGCGGGAGGCTGAGGAGCAACGCAAGGCTGCTGAAGAACGGCAGCGCCGCATGGAGCGTATCAAACGCCGAAAGGCACAGGGCTTGCAAGACCGTTATCTGTATGACTACACATTTTCCAATGATAACGGGCAAAACCCATTGATGGACAAGGCTCATGCCTATGTGGAGAACTGGAAAGAAGCATATAAGAGCAATATCGGGCTTTTGCTGTTTGGAGATGTGGGAACCGGCAAATCTTTTTTCGCCGGATGTATCGCCAATGCTCTACTTGACCGGGATGTGCCTGTGCTGATGACGAACTTTCCCACCATCCTGAACCGCCTGACAGGGATGTTCTCCGAAGACAGGGCCGACTTTATCGCCAGCTTTGACGAATACGACCTGCTTATCATTGACGATTTGGGTGTGGAGCGCAGTACCGAATATGCTATGGAGCAGATGTTTTTCGTCATCGACAGCCGCTACCGCAGCCGCAGGCCCATGATTATCACAACAAACTTGAAACTGTCTGAGCTGAAAAACCCGCCTGATCTGGCCCACGCCCGTATCTATGACCGTATTCTGGAACGGTGTGCGCCGCTTCTTTTTGACGGGAAGAATTTCCGGGAAGAAAATGCCGGTGCTACCCGACAGACAGCAAAAGACATTGTAAACAGTAAGCAAGACTGATTTTTTACCGGGCGGCACAGCCCCGTTCGGAGAAAGGAGCGCCATGAACAGAGAACCCCGTACTATGCAGGTGGCAGACGCCGTTACTGCGTCCAGAGCGCCGGAAAACACGCCAGCGATGGTAAAGAAAATCGGCAAGACAACCTACAAGGTTCATGTCCATTTCAGCCAGACCAGCACAGAAACCATGAGCGATAAAATCAAGCGTATGCTCAAAAATGAAATTCAGCAGATGTGACAGACTGATAAACGAAGCCGCCTTGTGCTAAACTGATAATGGTACGCACCAAAATTTTTGTCAAGGAGGACACGAAAATGCTTTACACAGAAAAAGAGAAGCATGAAATTGAACGAGTAAAGGAGGTCTTTGCGGAACATCTGCGGCAAAGCCCTGATTTTGAACTGCTCTGGTCGGACAAGGTAGGCTATGTCTGGCTGGCGATTGGCGTCAATCCGCTTTATGTGGATACTGGCATTAGGATAGAATCAGCTGCTGATCTCTGCGGCAGGTGTTTGGATGATGTTGCTACGGATGTTTTATATATGACAGGCAACGATCATGCACTGGAGAAAGCCGATCCGCTGGAATTGGCGGAAATCAAGCGGCGCTGGGAGCCATATATCAACCAGCTGCCAGACTATGCGTATCTCTGCAAAGACTTGCTGAACGGAAAAATGTAATCTGTCAAACGAGGTGTCAGGAGCCATACGGTGCTTCTGGCACCTTTTTTGTGAATTTGATTAAAAAGTCCTTGACAATTTGTCTCTGGCAAGACAGCCAAAAGCATTTTGATTTCCTGCGGTGCAAGACTGGCTCCCTTTGATATTCCCCAGCTTCGGGAGATTATGTCTTATGACGAGCTGGAGCTGGATAAGCTGGGGGATGAAAAATCGGCTCTGTTCTTCCTTATCAGCGACACGGACACCACCTACAACTTTTTGGTTGCCCTCGCTTTTTCGCAGATGTTCAACCTTCTGTGTGAACGGGCTGACAACACCTATGGCGGGCGTCTGCCCTACCATGTGCGGGTGCTGTGGGACGAGGCTGCCAACACCGGGCAGGTGCCGGGGCTGGAAAAGATCGTGGCCGTCATCCGCTCCCGTGAGATCAGCCTGACGCTTTTTTATCAGGCAATGAGCCAGTGCAAGGCATTGTACAAAGACCATTCCGAAACCATCATGGGCAACATGGACAGTATCGTATTCCTCGGAGGCCGGGAGGCTTCCACCCTAAAGGATATTTCGGAAAACTGGCTGGGCAAGGCCACCATCTCTATGCAGACCGAGGGCCGAAGCCGTGGACAGTCTGAAAGTTACAGCCAGAATATGCAGCGGCTTGGCCGGGAGCTGATGACCACCAGCGAGATCACCACCATGCCCGGGGATAAATGTATCTTGCAGCTTCGGGGGCTCCCGCCCTTCCTGTCCCCGAAGTATGACTTGAAAAAGCACCCGAATTACAAGTACACAGCCGAATTTGATAAAAAGAAAAACGCCTTCCGCTTGGAAAGCCTGTTCCGCCACCGGCCATTGAGACTAAAGCCGGAGGACGAATACACGGTGTACGAAGTGGACGGCTCCGACACGGACGAAGAAGCTGACCTGTTGAATTTCGATGATCTGGACAGCGACGAGTTTGTGTAACTTCGGGCCATGTTGACCCGAAGCGCCGCCGATGTGGGCGGCTTTTTTTGTACCCAAAATCATCAAACAAACAAAATGGAGGAACGTATATGGAATTTTTCAATCAGGCAATCGACATTCTCAAAATTCTGGTCATGGCTCTTGGCGCCGGTCTGGCGGTATGGGGCGTCATCAACCTTCTGGAAGGTTACGGGTCGGACAACCCTGCGGCAAAAAGCCAGGGCATTAAGCAGCTGATGGCGGGCGGCGGTGTCGTTCTGATCGGTCTTCAGCTTATCCCTCTGCTGTCCGGCCTGTTCAGCTAAATGTCACCCGTTGTCCCTTTTTCCAGAAAAGGAGCTGATGTATGGACTTTATCATCGACGCAATCGTTGAATGGCTGAAAGGTCTGCTCGTCGATGGTATCATGGGAAATCTGGATGGCCTTTTCGATAACGTCAATCAGAGCGTTGGCGAGATCGCCACACAGGTAGGCACGACCCCGGCGGACTGGAACGCCGGGGTCTTTTCCATGATACGACAGATCTCTGAAACTGCCATCCTGCCAATCGCCGGGGTCATCCTCACTTTTGTAATGACTTATGAGCTGATACAGATGCTCATAGAACGCAACAACCTCCATGAAGTTGACACATGGATATTTTTTAAGTGGGTGTTCAAAACCTTTGTGGCTGTGATGATCCTGACGAATACCTTCAATATCGTGCTGGCGGTCTTTGATGTGAGCCAGCATGTGATCCAGCAGTCAGCGGGCATTATCCAGAACGGGACAGAAATCACGCCGGATGTGCTTGACAGTCTGCGGACAGAGCTTGAAGCGATGGAGTTAGGCCCTCTGTTCGGACTCTGGCTACAATCCTTCCTGATCCAGCTTACCATGATTGCCTTAAACATCGTGATCTTCGTCATCGTATATGGCCGTATGATTGAAATTTATTTACTCACAAGTTTAGCGCCTATCCCGTTTGCCACCGTCCCCAACAGGGAAACCGGACACATGGGGCAGAACTATTTCCGCTCCCTCTTTGCGGTGGGCTTTCAAGGTCTGTTGATCTTAGTCTGTGTTGCCATCTATGCGGTGCTGATCCAGAGTATCGCCGCCGACGGCGACCCCATCGGGGCGATCTGGGGATGCGTGGGATATACGGTGTTGCTGTGTTTTACCCTGTTCAAAACGGGCAGCCTTGCAAAATCCATCTTCGGCTGCCATTAAGAGACTTCGGGCCATGCTGACCCGAAGCGGAAAGGAGGCGGTATGCCCCGGCGTTACAAACAGGGTGCGGACGGACAGCCGCACCCGGCTTTCTACGGAAAGCTCCCCGAAGAATTTTCTAAAGCAGACACCATGCGCTTTATGGTGGAAACCGATCTGAAACTGTCCGGGTGCGTATCGGCGGACACGCTGGCGGCACTCCGGGCGGAAGGCTATGACTACAAGGACGGGAACCTTGTTCCCGCCGGAAAGGAGAAATCCATGCAGGAAAAAACTGCGGGCGGAACACCAGCCGCCCCTATAAAGCTGGATGTAAGCGTGCGGGTCATCGAACCTGTGAAAAATCTCATGGGCTTTGCCAGCGTGAAATTCAATGACTGCTTTGTGGTGGAAAATCTGAAAATCGTACAGGGCAGCAAGGGCCTCTTTCTTGGGATGCCCAGCCAGCCGGACGGCAAAGGCGGCTATCGGGATATGGCCTACCCTGTCACAAAGGAGTTCCGGGAACAGCTCAATACTGCTGTTCTGCAAGCCTATGAGGCAAAGTTGGAACAGATGGCGGAGCGCGGCTCTGTGGGGCGTGCGTCCATCAGCGACCAACTCAAAGCCGGAAAAGCGGCTGCCGAACAGGCAAAGGCAGAGCGGCCTCCGAAGGAAAAGCCCAGCCGCAGTGCAGAGCGTTGACCTCGGGCCATGCTGGCACGAAGCAGAAAGGAGGCGGGAACCATGCCACGCAAACGGACGGGCTATGACGCGGCCTGCTATTACGACGGAAAACTGCTGGGCCGCTGTACCAAAGCGGACAGCGACGCCTATACCCTGTTGATGAACGCCTGCGGCGGGGAGGCCGCCCGTGTCCTGCGGGAATATGCCTATTTTTCCCCGGAACTGAAAGCCATCTTAGAAAAGGCAGCGCTCATGCAGGCAGACCGGAGCCGGACGGGCGGAATGTTCCATGCGCCGAAAAGCTCCCCGTGGGGCGAGGTGCAGAATTGTGAAACCCTCTGTCCGGGGGTGTTTCTGGTATCTACCGCCAGCCATGGCGGAACGATGGTGGCAAATGAGGTAGCCGCCGTCCTCTCCCCAGCAGCGAAAAAGTGCGGCTTCAAGGACAAGGGCTATATTTGCTATGAGGAGGACGCACAGGAAAGCGTAGTGCTCCGGGAGCTGCTGGACAAAAAGCTGTGGAAAATCCCTGACCGCATTAAGGACAAAGGACAGTTTGAAGAAAAACTCAATCAGTCCATCCGGCAGTATCACCCCGAATACTGGCGGGCAAGGCAGAGCGGACGAGAGGCCGCCGAAGCTGCCCGCAGCACAGCCCCGGCCAAAGAGGCCGCAAGATAACCTCGGGCCATACTGGCCCGAAGCAATAAAGGAGGTGTAACAAAATGGCCTATGTGCCAGTACCAAAAGACCTTTCCAAAATCAAGACAAAGCTGGCCTTCAACCTAACGAAGCGCCAGCTTGTTTGTTTTTCCAGCGCGGCGGCGGTGGGCCTCCCGGCTTACCTGTTTTCCCGTGGCAGTATCGGGAACAGTGCCGCCATGTTCCTGATGATCGGCCTCATGCTCCCGTTCTTCTTTCTGGCTATGTATGAGCGGGACGGCCTGCCGCTGGAAAAAGTGCTGAAAAACATCATCCGCACCCGGTTCCTCTATCCCCGGGTGCGGCCTTACAAAACCGAAAACTTCTATGCGCTGCTTAGCGCCAGAAAGGAGGCGCAGCCGATTGCGAAACAGCAGAAGGGCCGGAAAGCCCGCAGGCAGAAAGCCTGAAAAACAGGGCCTTACCGGCCTGTTCACGAAAGGAAAGAATATTCCCACCACCGCCCAGCAGACCCTCCCTTACCGGGAAATGTACCGGGACGGGGTGTGCCGGGTAGCGGACCGCTATTACACCAAAACCATTGAATACGAGGACATCAACTACCAGCTCGCACAGTCCGAAGATCAGGCGGCCATCTTTGACGGGTGGAGCGCCTGCCTTAACTACTTTGACAGCAGCCTTCCGTTCCAGCTTTCCTTCCTCAACCACCGGAGCCGCCCGGGCAGCCGGTACAGCGTGAACATCCCCATGCAGGACGATGATTACAACAGCGTCCGGTGTGAGTATGTGGAAATGCTGGAAAACCAGATCGCCAAAAGCAACAACGGCATTGTCCGCACAAAGCTCCTGACCTTCGGCGTGAATGTGGACGACCTTTCCACCGCCAGGGCAAGGCTGGAACGTGTAGAGGCGGACATTTGCGGGAACTTCAAAAAGCTGGGCGTCAAGTGCCGTTCCCTTTCGGGGCTGGAACGGCTGGAGCTTCTTCACGGGCAGCTCCACCCCGGCAGCGGCTCCCCCTTCCGGTTTTCATGGGATATGATCCCCAAAACCGGGCTTTCCACCAAAGACTTTATCGCCCCGGACAGTTTCGATTTTCGTTTCAGCCGTCTGTTCCGGGTGGGGACGACTTGGGGCGCTGCCTCCTACTTGCAGATTTTGGCCTCAGAGCTCTCGGACAAGCTGCTGGCGGAGCTTTTGGAAATGGATGCGGAAATGACCATCACCCTCCATATCCAGACCGTCGATCAGGCCGCTGCCGTAAAATCTATCAAGGCCAAAGTCTCCGACATTGACAAGATGAAGGTGGAGGAACAAAAGAAGGCAGCCCGGTCAGGGTACGACATGGACATACTTCCGCCCGACCTTGTAACGTACAGCAACGACGCAAAGACCCTTCTGGAAGATTTACAGAGCCGGAATGAAAGAATGTTCCTGCTGACCTTCCTTGTGGTAAACATGGCCCCGACCCGCCGGGAGCTGGACAATGACCTGTTCACGGTGTCGGGTATCGTCCAGAAATACAACTGCACCTTGAAGCGGCTGGACTTCCAGCAGGAGGACGGTTTTCTTTCCAGCCTTCCGCTGGGTCATAACGGCATTGAGATCAAGCGCGGCATGACGACCAGTTCCACGGCCATTTTCGTTCCCTTTATGACGCAGGAGCTCCGCATGGATGGCGAAGCCGTCTATTACGGGCTCAACGCCCTTTCCCATAACGTCATCATGGCAAACCGGAAAAAGCTCAAAAACCCCAACGGCCTGTTCCTCGGTGTGCCGGGCTCCGGTAAATCCTTCGCCGCAAAGCGGGAGCTTGTGAACGTGTTCCTTGCCACAAAAGACCGCATTATCGTGGTGGACCCGATGGGCGAATACTCGCCCCTTATCAGGCGGCTGGGCGGACAGGTCATCGAGATCGCACCGGACAGCCCCCACCACATCAATCCGATGGACATTGATTTGAGCTTTGACGAGGAAAACCCGATGGCACTGAAAGCCGACTTTATCCTGTCGCTGATGGAGCTGATCGTCGGCGGCAAGGACGGCTTGCAGCCGGTGGAGCGTACCGTCATTGACCGCTGTGTGCGCCAGATGTACCGGGAACACTTGCAGGACCCGGAAACAAGCAAAATGCCGACCCTCCAAACCCTGTATGACCTGCTCTGTTCCCAGCCGGAGGGCGAGGCGGTGCGGCTGGCGACGGCCCTTGAAATTTATGTGTCGGGCTCCCTTAACGTGTTCAACCATGAAACCAATGTGGACTTAAACCGCCGTCTGGTATGCCTTGACTTAAAAAAGCTGGGGGCCGGGCTTCGGACGATTGCCATGCTCATTATGCAGGACTTGGTAAACTCGCAGGTGTCCATGAATTTCCTCCGCGGTATCGCCACATGGTGTTACTTTGACGAATTTCATGTGCTGCTCCGTGACCGTCTGACGGCAAGCTATTGTGTGGCGATCTGGAAAATGCTGCGAAAAAAAGGGTGCGTTCCGAGTGCTTTAACGCAGAATGTAAAGGATTTTCTGGCAAGCCCGGAGATCGAGAACATCTTTGAAAACTCGGACTTCCTTGTGCTACTCTCGCAGGCACAGGGGGACCGGCAGATTTTAGCCAAACAGCTTGGGATCAGCCCCCACCAGCTTTCCTATGTGACCCATACCAATTCCGGCGAAGGGCTGCTGTTCTTCGGGAATACCACCATCCCGTTTGTTGACCGCTTCCCGCAGAATACCGAGCTGTACGCCATTATGACCACCCGCCCGGAGGACAAAAAACAGGAAATGAACCGGGCGTAACACACTTCGGGCCATGATGGCCCGAGGTTTGGAAAGGAGGGATACATTATCGGAAAGAAACCGGACAAACGGAATTTTCAAAGGCCGGGGCCGACGGAGGATACCGGGGACAATCGCCCCGGACCGGCAGAACGGGAAGGACCTTCCCCCGCACCGTCCCGACGTCTGCGGTTTGAGGACGAGGATGCCGGGCAGGACAGTCCTTCGGGCCATGATGGCCCGAAGTCCAAAAGCGGCAAGTTTCAAGAGGACAGCCGCAAAAGCCGTCCCTCTGACCGCATGAGGCAGGAGGATGAAGCGAGCAGGCCGCAGGATACCGGCAGGGCACAGGAGCCGGAGGGCTCCGCCGAGAAGGCCGGGAGTAAAAAGGACAAGTACCAGAAGGCGCAGGCCAAAGCGGAGCGCGCCGGGGAAAAGCTGGGAAAGGCCCGGGAGAAGCTGGATAAGGTCGAGGCGAAACGGGCGGCGCAGAAGCCGCCGGGGCTTGCGAAGAAAGCTGTCCGGGGAGCCCGTACAGAAGCATGGTTCTATGTCCACAACAAGATCCACGAAGTTGAGCATGAAAATGTGGGTGTGGAAGGAGCCCATAAGTCGGAACTTGTGGCCGAGGCCGGAGCCCGGAAACTGACCCGGTATGCCAAACGCCGCTGGCGGGAGCACCCGACCCGGAAGGTGGCAAAATGGGAACGGAAGGACATAAAAGCCCGGGCCAATATGGATTTTCAGAAGATGGCCTCCGAGCACCCGGAGCTTGCCAGCAATCCGCTTTCCCGTGTGCAGCAGAAATGGAAACTGAAACGCCGGTATTCCAAAGAAGCAAAGGCGGCTGCAAAACAGGGCGCAAAGGCCGCAAAGAAAACCGCTGCCGCTTCGGGAACTGCGACCCGTCGGGCGGCGCAGTTTGTGACCCGTCATCCCGTGGCGGTGCTGGTCCTGCTCCTGCTGTTGCTGCTCTGTTTTCTTGTGTCGGCGGTAAGCTCCATCTTTCCCACGCTTGGCAGCGGCCTTGCCAATGCGTTATCCGGCACCTCCTACGCCTCGGAGGATACGGACCTGCTGGGCGTGGACGAGGACTACACGGCACTGGAAAACGAGCTGGCGCAGACGGTAGCGAACATCGAAAGCACCCATCCCGGCTATGACGAGTACCGCTATTCCGTGGACGAGATCGGCCATAACCCCTATGAGCTGGCGTCCTATCTCTCGGCAAAGTACCATGTGTATTTCCGGGAACAGGTGCAGGACGAACTGCGGGAGATCTTCGAGGCACAGTATGAGCTGACCTTGACGGAGAAAGTCGAGATACGCTACCGCACCGAAACCAGCACCGACCCGGAGACCGGGGAAACCACCACCGAGGAAGTCCCCTATGAGTATTACATTCTCAATGTGACCCTCACAAACAAGACGCTGCCCGCCGTGATCCTGCCGAGGCTTAACGAACAGCAGCGGGAAATCTACACCGTTATGCAGCAGCTCAAAGGCAACAAACCCTATCTGTGGGAAGGGATTTACAACGGCGGCGAAGATACCGGCCCCAGCTATGAGATACCCGGCGAGGCGCTGGATGACCCGGCTTTTGCGGCGCTCATGGAAGAAGCCACAAAGTACATCGGCTGGCCCTATGTGTGGGGCGGCTCCAGCCCGTCCACCTCCTTTGACTGTTCGGGCTTTGTCTGCTGGGTGTACACGGCCAGCGGCGTCCACAACCTGCCCCGTACCACGGCGCAGGGCATTTACAACCAGTGTGCTATCATTTCCCCCTCCGAGGCAAAGCCCGGCGATATTATCTTTTTCACGGGAACCTATGACAGCCCCGGCCCTGTGTCCCATGTGGGGATTTATGTGGGCGACGGGATGATGCTCCATTGTGGTTCGCCCATCCAATACGCAAACATCAATTCAAGCTACTGGCAGACACATTTCTATGCCTTCGGGCGTTTGTGAGCCAGAGGAAAGGAGTCCTTGCATGAACAAGATCGACAAGCTCGATAAGGAACTGGAAAAAGCCCGGGAGAAGGCTGCCGAGTGGCAGGCCAAAATCCGGGAGCTGGAAAAGCAGAAACAGGAGGAAGAAAACAGCCAGATCGTGCAGGCGGTGCGCTCCCTCAAACTGACGCCCGCCCAGCTTATGGCTTTTTTGAACGACCCCAAAAACAGCCTTACCGCTTCGGGCCATACTGACCCGAAGCCGGAGGCACCCGAAAAGGAGGACACAGCCCATGAAGAAAACTAAATTTCGCAGGCTGGCGGCGATGGCTGCCAGCCTTTTGTGTTGCCTGATCTTTACAGTCCCGGCTTATGCACAGAGCAGCGAGCCGCAGCCGGAGACAACGCCCGCCCCGGTGGAAACCGAAGCGGAGCCGGAAACCCAGAACCCCTTTACCCCGGACGGGACGGGAACCGTGGTGGACAACGCCACCGACGAGGATGGAAAGGAGTTCTACACCATCACCACAGCAGACGAGAGCGTGTTTTATCTGGTGATCGACAAACAGAAAACCAGCGAGAACGTCTATTTCCTCAATACCGTTACCACAGACGACCTTCTGCCTCTTGCTGAACAGGGCAAGGAACCGCCCAAAGAAGTGACCCCTGAGCCAGAGCCAAAGCCCACCGAACCGGTGGAGGAAGTACCGGAACCCAAGCCGGAGAAAAAGGACAGCCCCCTTCTCTCTCTGCTCCTGATCGGTGCGGTGGTGCTGGCCGGCGGTGGGATTGGTTACTATTTCAAGATTTACAAGCCGAAGCATGAGGCCCCGGATTTGGAAGATGATTACTGCGAATATGAGGACGGGGAGCTGGAGGAGATCGCAGAGGAACCCGAGGACGAAAATACCCCGCCGTGGGAGGAAGATACGGAGGAATGAGAATGAATTTTACAAGCAGCCCTTTTGAACGAATGATGAAGGAAGTACCGCACCCCGGCTGGGACAATGACGACCCTTGTAAGGGATGCCGTTATTACAAGGAGTGCAAAGGAAAGAAAAAACAGTGCCGGAAGAAGTTCCGGGCGCTGATCGTGGAGCCCCGCCCTTCGGGCCATCGTGGCCCGAAGTCTTAAATGGACGCCCGGGAGCTGACCCGTGACGAGAAGAAAAAAATCCGTTCTCTGGTCACGGGGATGTGCGCCAACTATGACCGGGAAAGCGGCCTGTGCCTTCCTCTTGACTGTGCCTGCTGTATGCTGCACAAGTGCTGGACAGGGGCGTACTGCCGTTATTTCCGTGAGGCTGTCCTGCCTCTTAACCCGGAGCTTCAAGCGTCGTTGACAACGGAAGGCATCTCCCCGGAGCTGCGAGCCTGTGCGGTCTGCGGAAAGGCGTTTTTGCCCGAGGGGCGTCAAGCCTACTGTTCCGACGCCTGCAAGGCCGAAGGGAACCGCCGAAAAAGCCGGGAACGCATGAGGAAAATGCGGAAGAAAAGGCCGGGCGGCTGTTACGATTTGCCGCCTCCAAAGGCTTGACATTCCGGGCTTTTTTGAGGGTGTTTCCGGGGTGGGAATATCTTATTACATTTCTCCCCGGTCTGCCCTCTTATTTCGTAACATCCAGCACTTCGGGTCATGTTAGCCCGAGGCACAGAAAGGAGGAATCTCTTGGAGACAGTACAAGGATATGTGATTTTGAAAGCTGCCACCTTTGAAACCGGACACGGCTTTGCGCTGGGGCATAATCCGGGAGCGCCGAGCCCCTTTGTGACCTGGCAGTTTACCGAGGGGGAAAACGGCCATCGGGATTACTACTGGGGTCGCTATGGAACCAGTCAGGCGTGGGCGCAGAGGGACTTTGACCGCCGGGTGGACGACTATCAGCAGCTTTACCATGCGGCGGTCAAGCATACCGAGCTCGGACCGGAGGGCGTTTACCGCTATTATTCCACCCAGCGGCCCGTGGACATAGGAACTTACCCGAAGCTGCCGGATAACCAGCCTCTTTCCATCGTCAACTACGACGATGACAGGCGGCGTCCTGTGGCAGACGGCAGTCTGATGGCATGGGGCGAACTGACCTACGCAAAGCCGCTGACCGAAAAGCAGATGGAGGATTATGAACTGAAACCAGCACCGGGCAATCCTGACCGGGTGCGCCCATCCATTACCGCCCGGCTCAAAGAAGGAACCAGAGGGCAGGAGCCCCCGAAGGAGCCCGGCCAGAAGCGGAGCCATAAAAACCATGAGGAACGATAAAGGAGGATCGCCATGCACGAAAAAGACAACTATCTGAAAACCGCCGAGCTCTCCACAGAGCAGAACTGCAACATGATCGACGGCGTACCCAACAACACGCCCATCCCACCCACGCCCCCGGAGCTGGACGCAAAACCGCTTGATAAGGTAAAGGAACCCAAAGAGCGCCGGAAAGGCCGGGAGCTGGAACGCTGATGGAGAACCGCAAGCGGAATGTCCATCTGCACGTCATGGTAACGCCGGACGAGCTGGCAGCCATCCATGAACGGATGGCTGAGGCGGGCATTTCCAACGCCGGGGCTTATGTACGGAAAATGGCTCTGAATGGGTATATCCTGCACATCGACCTTGCGCCCGTAAAAGAGCTGATCTCTCTGCAACGGCGCTGTTCTAACAATCTCAATCAGGTTGCCATACACGCACATACCTATGGCGTGTACCCGGAGGAAATCGACGGATTGAAGCGGGACTATGAAAAGCTGTGGGGCGAGGTGTCAAAGGTGTTGCGGGAGCTCTCCGAGCTGGTGGCAAAGTAAGACGAGGGCGGCAGGCTTCCGTTGCGGGGCTTGCCGCCCTGCTCTTTTTTTACCACTTCGGGCCAGTATGACCCGAAGGTTTGGGACAGGATTTACTAATCTTTCGCAACATTTATGTCCCCGGGCAGGCATGATAAAATAGAGGTAGGAAGGATAGATAAAGGAGGTTTTGAAGATGAAGATACTGCTGAAAATATTGGTTGCTCCCTTTGCTTTGGCGCTGTCCCTTCTGGCGGCTCTGCTGGTGTTCCTGTTTGATATTTGTGCCGTCCTGCTGACGATTGCCTCTGTGATCCTGGCGGTGCTGGGTGTCGCTCTCTTTTTCACGCCGACGCCCATAGGCGGGATTGTATTTCTGTTTCTTGCCTTCCTTCTTTCGCCGTATGGACTGCAAGCGGCGGCGGGCTCCCTTCTTTGGGCGCTGGACGGAGGCAAATCCGCTCTGTACCGGTTTCTGGCAAGTTAAGCAGCCTCGGGCCATACTGGCCCGAAGTCGGGGCGGTCGGAATGGGCCGCCCCTTTCTCATGGAAAGGAGGAATGATTTTTGGCTACCACAACTTTGTTACAGCGCCATGCGGGCGAAGGCGAAACGATTGCTGAGGCTATCCGGGATTGTCTGGACTATGGCAAGGACCCGGAGAAAACAGAAAGCGGAAAGTATATCTCCGCTTATGAATGTGATCCGGCCACCGTGGCGGACGAGTTCCTTTTGGCAAAGGCCAGCTATGCCGCTATGACGGGCCGGGAACAGAAGAAAGAAAATAATGTGCTGTGCTATCAGATACGACAATCCTTCTATCCGGGCGAGATCACCCCGAAGGAGGCGAACCGTATCGGCTATGAGCTGGCTATGCGCTGGACAAAGGGGCGGCACGCTTTTATCGTTACCACGCACACCGATAAGCAGCACATCCATTGTCACATTTATTACAACTCCACCACCCTTGACTGCACCCGGAAATTCCGAAATTTTTGGGGCTCCAGCTTCGCCCTTCGGCGGCTCTCTGACAGGCTGTGCCTTGAAAACGGGCTATCCATCGTGGAGAACCCGAAGCCCCGGAGCAAGGGCAAGTATCGGAACTATGGAGAGTGGCAGAAAGACCGGAAAGGGCCGCTTTCCTATCAGGACAGGCTGCGCCTTGCCATTGATACTGCGTTGGCGGAACGCCCCGCTGATTTGGACGAATTTCTCAATTTGATGAAGCGGGCCGGGTATGAGGTCAAGACGGTTCGGGGCGGCGGTATCAGCTTCCGGCTGACCGGGCAGGGACAGGAACGCTTCACCCGTCTGCGTGCCTCCACGCTGGGGGACGGCTACGACTTGCAAGATGTTCTGTCCGCCATTGAGGGTAAAGAAAAACGCCCCGGGCGCTCGGAGCGGAAAATCAGTCTGGCGGTGGATATTCAAGCAAAGCTGGCTGCCGGTAAGGGGCCGGGATATGAACGCTGGGCGAAGGTATTTAACATTAAGCAGATGGCCGCCGCTCTTGCCTATATACAGGACAATAACCTGACCGATTATGAGCAGTTGGCGAAGAAAGCCACCGAGGCGGCAGACCGTTTCCATGTTATTTCCGAACAGGTCAAGCAGACGGAGCAGGCCATGAAAACCAATGCCGGGCTAAAGGCCGCAACGGTTCAGTATGCCAAAACCCGCCCAGTCTTTGAGCAGTATAAGGCGACGAAGTACAGCCGGAAATTCCTTGCGGAGCATGAGGCCGACCTTGAACTGTACCGGGCTGCACAAGCGGAAATGCGCTCTCTGCTGGGCGGGGCGAAGCTCCCTAAAATGGATGTGCTGAAGGAGGAAGGCCGCAAGCTCACAGCAAAGAAAAAACAGCTCTATGGAGAATACCAGAAGGCACGACGGGATATGCAGGAGATCGTCACGATCAAGGCGAACATTGACACTCTGATGGGCTACACCGAGCCGGGAAGAAAGCAGGAAAAGGAGCGTTAAGGTTATGAAAATAAGGAGCAAAGCGACGCTGACACTTCGGGCCATGTTGGCCCGAAGATACGGGTTTGGGGCGAGCCCCAACAAGCCGCCTTTGTGCCACTTGTGGCCACAGAGGCATTGCTTGCCACTTAGCGGCAGCCCCTAAAATGGCGCAAAAAAACAGAGGTCCTTATTCTGGAACCTCCGTTTCTCTGGCTTTCTTAATGCCCTCGGCTGTGGCTTCTATTACGACAAGCTCTTTTTCAGTCATGGAGTTTAGAAGTACATCAATGTGTTTTCTGCAAGAGCTTGACCTTGCCCCTCCGTCCGCATGAATAAACTGGTCAACTGAAACGTCAAACATAGTAATGAGTTTAACAAAAAGGTCGAAACTGGGATACTGACCTTTGTTCTCAATATTCATAATGGTACGGGAGTCACGGTCTACTAATTCCGCAACATAGGCTTGTGTCCAGCCCTTTTCTTCTCTGGCTCGTTTGAGAGCCGCTCCGAGGCCGTGAAAGTCAAACCTTCTTTCATCTTGGTTCATTCTCATATCACCCTATATCATTCTACATTTCGGGTTGAATTATGAGAATGTAATGAAATTTTACATTAAGTAGTATTTTATTTCGCATCCGTGTAGGCTCTAACTTGTATTATTCGAGGTAGAGAACTATAATATATCCTGTGGAGGTGCGAAATGGACTATATGACATTGAAAGAGGCTGCCGAAAAGTGGGGCGTGACACCTCGTAGGGTAAATTATTATTGTGCCGGAGGGCGTATCCTCGGCGCTGTGAAAATGGCCGGTGTTTGGCTGCTCCCTAAAACTGCGGAGAAGCCTATGGATGCTCGTACAAAAGACTTTCGGAAAATAGATAAATAATTGAAAAAGGATTGCTATATTTGCTGTTAGGAGGTGAGCATAATGAATGCAAAGATACTGATTGCTGACGATGAAAGCGATATTGTTTCTATGCTCGGCAGCTTTTTTGAAAGCAAGGGCTTTCGTGTCTTGCCTGCTTCCAATGGTGCAGAAGCACTAAAGCAAGTGGAAAAACAACCGGATATTATTTTGCTTGACATCAATATGCCCGGAACGGACGGGTTAGAGGTTTGCAAGCGTATCCGCGATCACATATCCTGCCCAATCCTTTTTCTGACTGCCCGAATCGAAGATACAGATAAGGTAAACGGCTTTGCTGTTGGCGGCGACGATTACATTGTGAAGCCCTTTTCACTTATGGAACTTGAAGCGCGGGTGTGCGCTCATCTGCGCCGGGAAGCGCGACACAACTTTGAAGCGCAAGTCAAGTTTTCCGGTGATTTGACGATTGACTATTCGGAACGTTGCTTGTTCTTTGGTGATAAGCGTGTCGGTCTTGCAAAAAAGGAATTTGATATTGTGGAACTGCTTTCTCAAAATCCGGGACAGGTCTTTGATAAAGAACGGATTTATGAGCGTATTTGGGGTTATGACAGCGAGGGCGACAGCAGCGTTGTGGCAGAGCATATCCGCAGGATACGAACAAAGATTGCGGCATATACAGACCGGGTATATATTGAAACAGTTTGGGGGTGCGGATATAAATGGTTAAAATAATGCGACCCGTACAAAATTTATCTCTGCGTAAAAGTCTTGTACTCTATATTGTTCTCTTTGTTATGTTCGCTCTTGCCCTATCAATTATGACTGCTTCTGTATGTGAAACTGTCGCCGATAAAATCAATGAAAAGTACCCTAATACTGGCGAAAAATACTACTTGACGAATGAACAGGGGGAACGTTTGGGAGAAGGAACTTATATTTATAAGGAGCTGCCTGTCTTGAACGAACAAGACGAACAATTGCTTGCTATATTAGATTTGTTGCCAACCGTTACACCCCCTATTTATTCTGCATTCTGTATCATAGCGGCTGCGCTATTGTTTTACAAAAATAAACTGAAAAAACCGCTTGCTGAACTGCGGGCGGCTTCTGAAAAAATAGCGAACAATGATTTGGACTTTTCAATCGACTATGACAGCAACGATGAATTGG
Organism: Faecalibacterium sp. 3; assembly: GCF_048323735.1. Classification (NCBI taxonomy): domain Bacteria; kingdom Bacillati; phylum Bacillota; class Clostridia; order Eubacteriales; family Oscillospiraceae; genus Faecalibacterium; species Faecalibacterium sp. 3. Next base: position 1,554,848 of record NZ_JBLWFN010000001.1, on the reverse strand, counting down.
GGCAGCTTTGCGCGTCCTTTGAAATCATGCGGACAACCCTTGCGGATAATTTCTCTAAAATGTGGCGGCAAGTTGAAGAAAGAAAAGCACTCAACGCCGCTTTTGCTCACGATTTGCGTACCCCTCTGACGGTACTAAAAGGCTATAATGAAATGCTGCAAGCCAGCGACAATTCCCAAACGAGGGAAACCGCCGCCACAATGGGAAAGCATATTTCCCGTATGGAAAACTATGTGAGCAGTATGAGCAATCTTAGGCGTATGGAAGATACGCAGCCGGATTACAAGTTGATTGACTTGCAACCGTTGGTATCTTCTTTATATGACAGCGCAAAAATCGTTTGTACGAAAAACGGAAAAGAGTTGATTTTACAAAATGACATCCCTATTTTGCAGCTATCTCTTGACAGTGCATTTATCTCACAGGTATGCAACAACTTGATTTCTAATGCTGTGCGGTATGCCCGTACTTTGGTAACAATATCTTTCGCCTTGCATGACAACGGTTTGCTGCTTTCCGTATCGGACGATGGGAATGGTTTTGATAAAGACAGCCTACAAAAAGCCGCAAATCCGTACTTCACAGGGGAAAGCAACCATTCCGAGCATTTCGGACTTGGGTTATATATTTGTAAGCTACTTTGTGAACACCATAACGGTTATCTGAGGATTGAAAATACCGAAGTGGGAGCAAAAGTTTCCGCCTTCTTCAAAACTCCTGTCTTGTAGATAAAAAATAGATATTTACCCGCTATACTCTCCATGAAAACACATGGAGAGTATTTTATTGCTCCCTATGGAGAAAGGAGCTTTTTTATGGAATTAAAGACAGTTGGACTGACAAAAAAGTTCGGTTCCAAAATCGCCGTAGACGATTTGAATATTACTCTGGCTAATGGTGTCTACGGCTTGCTGGGCGCAAATGGCGCAGGAAAAACAACGCTAATGCGGCTGCTTTGCAATATCCAAAATCCCACTTCCGGAAAAATACTGTTGAATGGGAAAAATGCTGTTGGGCTGGGTGAACGCTATCGAAGCCTCTTGGGCTACTTGCCCCAGCACTTCGGATATTACCCGGACTTTTCAGCGTTTGACTTCCTGCTATATGTTTCTGCCCTAAAAGGCTTGGACGAGAAGGCAGCGCGGAAGAAATCAAAAGAACTGCTGGAAGCGGTAGATTTATCAAAGGAAAGTAAGCACAAAATCAAAACTTTTTCGGGAGGCATGAAACAGCGTTTAGGGATTGCACAAGCCATGCTCAATGATCCCCGCATTTTGATTTTAGACGAGCCGACGGCGGGGCTTGACCCGAAAGAACGCGTCCGTTTCCGCAATTTGATTAGTGCCTTTTCCAAAGACCGCATTGTAATCCTGTCTACGCATATTGTTTCCGATGTGGAGTTTATCGCGGAGGAAATCATTATGATGAAGTCCGGGCAAATCATTCATTTTGGAAATCCGCAGGAGATTACTTCTGAAATCAACGGTCAAGTATGGGAATGTACGGTTCCGACTGCCTATGCGGAAAAATACGCGGCTTCCTATAATACAAGCAATCTGCGGAATACCAGCGAAAACCAGACAATCCTGCGGATTGTTGGAGATCGTCCGCCGATGGAAAATGCAGTAAGGGTACAGCCTACTTTGGAAGATTTGTACCTGTTCTATTTCAAAGGAGGCTGTGAAGAATGAAAAAACTAATTTATTTTGAACTGCGGAAGATTTTTTCCAAGCGTTTATCTATGGTTACCCTTATCGGGATACTTCTATTCTCTGCTTTGCTTTCTTTTTCCACCTATCAAAACAAATACGCTTTTGACCAGAACGCCGGTGAAGGTTCCGGCAAAGCAGCAGTAGAAATCGACAAGGAAATCGCAGCAAAGTATGAAGGAATCCTGACCGATGAAAAAGTGCGACAAATGATGTCTGATTTTGCGCCGACATCAGATTTGCATGGGTTGAATGCGGCCTATATTTACCAAAACGCCATGCAATCCGCAGCCTTTTCACGATTTTCAGATCTGAACGGAAATTGGAACGGATTGAGTGTTTCCGATGTGTTCGGTAATGAAGAAATCAAAATTGGCTATGTAGATGGTTGGCTTTCAACAAGTAAAAACATGGTGCGGGTTTTTATCGCGCTTGCTCTTGCGGTTATCATCATGCTTGCTCCGATTTTCTCCGGCGAGTATGAAGGCGTTGACAATATCATATTGACAAGCAAATACGGAAAAACCAAATGTGCTACTGCAAAGGTAGTAGCTGGCATTCTCACCGCCATTCTCACCACTGCGCTGATAGTAGCTTTTAACTTATTTCTTGCGCGTGCTTTTTACGGAACGGAAGGATTGAATTGCAGTATTCTATTTGCTCCCAGCGAATATGTTGAAGCATTTATCCCTTTTAATATCACCTGTGGGACGCTGCTCAAATATCAAATCCTGTTGGCATTTACCTGTACCATCAGCGTTACAGGAATTACATTGTTGATGTCTGCAATCAGTAAAAATCAGATTGTAGCTTTGGTTGCGGCAATGGCAATTTTTCTGTTCCCGGTTTTGCTGCCGATCCCGGAAACAAATCCATTGTTCCGATTGGTCGGGCTTCTTCCTGTCTACCATGTTCTGGCTGTTTCGCTTCTATCGGTGGAACAAATGAGCAACGGTATGCTGTATGCGATATGGGCAATCCCAACGGCATTGATCTTTTTGGGAATTGGCGCTGGTTTTTCTCGCCATATATTTGCGAAGCACCAAGTTTCATAAATATGGAATAATCTGCCGCACGACGGCAAAAGAAAAAAAGCCGTCGTAAAGCAGACACATTCACACGCCCATGAAGCGGTGGCTTTGATTTTCAGAGCCGCCGTTTCTTTTCGTCTATCCTAAACCAACGACGACCTAACACCGTGTAAATCCACGGCGGCATATAGGAGGATTGCCGCCGTGTCTATTTTTGCCTTTTTTCATAGTACCCATGACCTACATCAGTTAAAAAAAGCATAGCTCCGCCTCCGGGTTATTCCGGCTATGTATGCGAAATTTGTTGGAACCTTAATTGTTATGTCATTTCATGCGTCCGTGTGGCTTCATGCCGCCCGGGCGCTTTTGTGTTCTTATGGGGCTGCTTCGGGTCATGTTGGCCCGAAGTCATTCCCCAGTGTCGCTCCCCGCCGCCTTCGTTTCGGTCACTCGTCAACCAACAACCGAAACGGAGGTCAATATGGCTATTATCAATTTGCGGGACTATTACCCATTCTATACATCGGATTGCTTCATGGAAGTATCGGAAGAAGTTGCAGAAATGTTCAAAGAGTTTGATCGTAAAGAGGCTGCCTACCGGCTGCGTACATACCGCCACAAAGCCTACTATTCCCTTGATCGGGATGACGGGCTGGAGCATGAAGCTGTCTTTGTTGCCTTATCTCCCCATGAACTGTATGAGCGGAAAGTGACCATGCAGGAACTTCACGCAGCGATTGCCAATCTGCCGGACAAACAGGCAAAACGGATTTATGCTCATTTCATTCTCGGCATGACCAAACAGGACATTGCCCTGGCAGAGGGCGTCCATGAAAAAGTGGTTCGTGTCGCAATCGAGCGAGGTCTGCGGCGCTTAGAAAAAATTTTGAAAAATTCTTTGTAAGGCGTACCGATTTAGGCCGGAAAATGAAATGGCTTATGAGAGGCAAAACACTTCGGGTCACAATGGCCCGAGGTTCAGACAAGCCTCATGCAGATTGAAAATTGAATAAAAAGACACCCGGATACGAAGGGGAACGCGCTGTGTGACAGACCCGCCATGACCTCGGATTTCAAAGAATACAGTCTTTGTAAAACTGAGCGAGCGAACAGGTCCATGCCATAGGTGGGGCAAGGCTGGCTCCACCGGAACAGGCGCAGAACCCGGATACTTGCGTTTAGTCACAGTCCGAGCGTTGAAGCGGCCTTGCAAGCCGTGAGCCGTCGCAGGCAATGAGAACGCCTTGCCATCAGAATGGGGAGAGTTGAAATACTATGGGGCATGAAGCCTATGCCCGTCCGGTGTGTCTGAAATGAAGTGAAAACCTATGGGGAGCCCCCGGCAATGCTGTCTGATGATAGGCTAACCGATCCGGCGTGGCTCCCCATCTTTTCAAAAAAGGAACACTTTATGGGAAATGCGTTTGGAATGATCCCCGGCTTGGAACCGGACGAATGGAGCAATGACGCCTGCCGTGGTTATGTCATTATGGCAATGGAGGACTGCGGATTTTCAAAGAAGGATATACGGCGTGTTGTGGGGCAGCTTTATGAAGTATTCGACCTCAACAGCGTGGAGGACGCCAAAGAAAAGTACCTTTCCAGTCCTTACTGACCTCGGGCCACATTGACCCGAAGTGGAGAAAGCTCAAAGGGCGGCACCTGCTGGGTGCCGTCTTTTGACATTTCCCCACGGGACAAGCGGGAAAGGCTGGCATATACACGAACTTTCGCAAAGGAGGTTTTCAATGACGCAAGCTGTCACTTATGAACGAGAAACAAAGTCTGTCGCATTTCAAGGGAAGATTATTGTGCTGGAAAGCCTCACGCCGGTACTTCCCCCGAAGGAGAAAGAACAGCGCAAAAAAGAAATTGAGCGTTGTCTTTACGAGGTGTTCAGCAAATATGGGGACAGATTTCCCTAATCATTCGCAACATTGTTGTCCGGGGCTGCTGATGGTATAATATAGTTGTAAGGTTGGTAGCTCCATTCCAACAAGGAAAGGAGCCCAATATGGAATTTATCAGAGAAGATTGTATTTACGCAAGACAGTCAGTAGACCGCAAGGACAGTATCAGCATTGAAAGTCAGATCGACTTTTGCAAGTATGAATTGAAAGGTGGGAGCTGCCGGGTATTCAAGGACAAAGGCTATTCCGGTAAGAATACGGACAGGCCAGAGTTTCAAAAGCTGCTGGGCGAGATCCGCAAGGGAAAGGTTCGGCGGGTCATCGTGTACAAGCTGGACCGTATAAGCCGCTCTATTCTGGACTTTGCAACGATGATGGAGCTGTTTCAAGAGTACGATGTGGAGTTTGTATCCTCCACGGAAAAGTTTGATACTTCGACCCCGATGGGCCGGGCCATGCTGAATATCTGCATTGTATTCGCCCAGCTTGAACGTGAGACAATTCAGAAGCGTGTCACAGACGCCTACTATTCCCGGTGCCTAAAAGGCTTCCACATGAGCGGGCAGGCACCATACGGTTATCAGTTAGAGCCTACTGTGGTAGAGGGTATCCGCACAAAGAAAATGGTTGCCGACCCCGTAGCCGCCGACCATGTTCGGCTGATGTTTGAAATGTACGCTGAACCGGAAACCTCCTTCGGAGATATTACCCGATACTTCGAGGAACATGACATAAAAATTTATGGCAAATCCATGTTCCGTACATTTCTTTCCCAGCTTTTAAGAAACCCCGTTTACGCACAGGCCGATTTGGAGCTGTACGAATTTTTCAAGAGCCAGGGTGCAGCGATTGTCAATGACGCTTCCGACTTTGCCGGAACAAACGGCTGCTATCTCTATCAGGGGCGGGATGTGAAGGAGGACAAGGACAGGTGCTTAAAAGACCAGATACTTGTTATCGCTCCACACGAAGCACTCATTTCCTCTGACACATGGCTTAAATGCCGGAAAAAACTTATGGCAAATACCACCTTCCAGCAGGGACGGAAACCGAAAAATACTTGGCTGGCCGGAAAAATCAAATGCGGGCATTGTGGGTATGCTCTGAAAGCCACCCATGTACCAAACAGCACCGGATATTTCCGCTGTACCAAACGGACGGAAAACAAAGGCTGTCCGGGCTGCGGGAAAATCCGCAAAGAAGAATTTGAGCAATTCATTTTCTCGGCCATGCAGGAAAAATTCAAAGACTTTCAGATACTCCACGGCAGAGAGGAAAAAGTCAATCCGAAACTTACCGCCTATCAAGTGGAGCTGGCACAGGTGGAGGCAGAAATTGAAAAGCTGCTGGATACGCTGACCGGAGCCAATGCGACCTTGCTTGCCTACGCCAACAAAAAAATTGAAGAACTGGACACCCGATGCCAGACCATTTCAAAGGCAATCGCTGAATTGAGTGTTGAAACCATATCGCCCCAGCAGATAAAGAAGTTATCCTATTATCTCGACAACTGGGAGAGCATAGATTTTGACGACAAAAGAAAAGCCGCCGATGGTTTGATCTCTACGATCAAGGCCACCAGCGACCGTGTTCAGATAGAGTGGAAAATCTGACATTTCCGCTCTATCGCCCCTCATTTCTATTTTATCTTGTTTGTACCCCTTGTACACCGATGTTTTCGTTCCTTTTTATACAAAAAAGCGGAGCCAACCTTTTCAGTTGACCCCGCTTGATTTCTTCGCCCGGTCAATTTTTATTTTACCGATGTGTCAGAACCGTCACACATCATCTTCACTCGGTCACGTTTTATTTTACCGACGAGTCAGAACCGTCACTCGTCATCTTCTGCGAAGATTGAAAAGCCTGCGCTTTTCTCATTCATATTATATCACAGCACCCGTTAAAATGCAACGTCTTTTTGTTCAATTTTGGTGCGGCTGGTCGCGGAAGACGATCTCGCCGGTCTCGCTGTTCATGGAGTCCACGATGGCAAGGCTTTCCAGCTGGATGCCCTTGCTGCGGATCAGCTCGCCGCCCTGCTGGAAGCCCTTTTCCACGGCGATGCCGATGCCTTCCACGGTGGCGCCGGCTTCCTTGGCCAGATCCAGCAGGCCCATCAGAGCGCAGCCGTTGGCAAGGAAGTCGTCAATGATCAGTACATGATCCTCTGCCGTGAGGAACTTTTTGGAGACGATGACGTTGTAGATCTTTTTGTGGGTGAAGGACTGGATCTTGGTCTCGTAGTTATCGTAGTCCAGATTGATGCTCATAGACTTTTTAGCGAACACCACCGGCACATTGAACTCGCTTGCCACCACGGCTGCAATGCCGATGCCGCTGGCCTCGATGGTGAGCACCTTGTTGATGGTCTTGCCGGCAAACAGGCGCTTCCACTCCTTTGCCATTTCACGGAACAGCGGAATATCCATCTGGTGGTTGATAAAGCTGTCTACCTTGAGCACGTTGCCCTCGCGTACAATACCATCCTTGCGGATACGTTCTTCCAGCATCTTCATAGCGAACCAGTTCCTCCAAGTCTATTTTCCATCTCCGTGCACTCTCCGGCACACATGTTTTTTATTTCATATAGTATACCGGATGCATCCTGCTTTGGCAAGAGCTTTTCTTGCCAAAGTTCAGCCCTTTCGGCCCTTGTACTTTTTGCAGAATTGAGTATACTAGAATTAGTATAAAGGGTTGTCCGGCAGCTGTGTGCCGGTACTGCGGAGAGGGAGAGCTGTATGAAAACTGGACTTGTGCTGGAAGGCGGCGCCATGCGCGGAATGTTCACCGCCGGTGTTCTGGATGTATTGATGGAGCACGGCATCGTGCTGGACGGTGCCATCGGCGTTTCTGCCGGTGCAGTGTTCGGCTGCAACTATAAGTCGCACCAGATCGGGCGCACCATCCGCTACAACACGGAATACTGCACCGATAAGCGCTATGCCAGCTTTGGCAACCTGCTGCGCACCGGCAATCTGTACAGCGAGCAGTTCTGCTACCACACCGTACCGGAAAAGCTGGACATCTTTGACTCCAAGGCTTTCCGGGAGAACCCCATGGACTTTTTTGTGGTGTGCACCGATGTTCGCACCGGCGACCCCATCTATCACAAGTGCCGCACCGGTGACGCTGAGGACATCCAGTGGATGCAGGCATCGGCCTCCATGCCGCTGGCCTCAAAGATCGTGAAGATCGGCCACTACCAGCTGCTGGACGGCGGCATTGCAGATTCCATCCCGGTGCGGTTCTTTGAGTCCATCGGCTACAAGCGCAACCTGATCGTGCTGACCCAGCCCAAGGGCTTTGTGAAGAAGAAAAACAAGATGCTGCCCGCCATCCGGGCGCGTTACCTGCGCTATCCGGCCTTCGTGGATGCCGTGGCCGACCGCCACGAGCGCTACAACGAGACCCTTGCCCATGTTTCCATGCTGGAACAGACGGGCAAAGCCTTCGTCATCCGCCCGCCCATCCCGCTGGAGATCGGCTCCATGGAGCGCGATGCAGCCCAGCTGCGCCGTGTTTACGACACCGGCCGCGCCGTGGCCGAGATCCAGGTGGACAAGATCGCCGCATTCGTAAATGAATCCAAGGCCGCTGCCGAGGAATAACAGCCGCCGTTCAGGGTGATGTCTCTGCACTTGTGCAGGGCATCACCCTGTTTTTTTTGCACGGACAGCTTTTGCCGCATGCTGCATTACTGGGATACCGGCCTGCCGATAGCAGACTTTGTAAGCATCTGCTGGAACTTGCGCGCCGCCGTGTTCAGCGGGCGGTGGCGGTCATACACCAGACAGATGCTGCGCTCCGGGATGATCTCCTGCAGATGGAGCTGCACCAGCTCCCCGCGTTCCAGCAGTTCTTTTGCCATGGGTTCCGGCACAAACGCAATGCCCAATTCGCTTTTGACCAATGTCAGCATCTGGTCGGTGGTGGCGGCCTCGGTGTCCGGCTTCAGCACCGCGCCATGCTCCAGAAAAAACTGTCTGTAGAAGCTGCGGGTCATGCTTGTATCGCTGAGCGAGATCAGCGGATAATTTTTCAGCTCCTTCAAACTCAGGTTCTGGCTGGCAAGGGCCGTAAAAGTCCTGCCGCCCACCAGCACCTCGTAGAATGCTTTCAGTTCCACCATTTTCAAGCTGCCGTCCACCTCTGCCGGGGTGGATACAACGGCAAAATCCACCTCACCGTTTTTCACAGCCTGCACGGCCTGCGGTGTGGAGTGGTTGGAAATGCGCAGCCGGATGCCGGGATACTCGGTGTGGAAGGCGCGCAGCTTCTCCGAAAGATAGATGTTCAGGGCCGTCTCGGTAGCACTGATGCTGATGGCTCCGTGTTCCAGCGTAGCGCTGGCGCTCAGCTCTTCCTCCGCATCCTGGATCTGCACCGCTGCCGATGCAATGCGGGAATAGAGCAGCTCTCCTTCCGGCGTCAGGGTAACGCCGCGGTTGGAGCGGATGAACAGCACACAATTCAGCTGGCTTTCCAGCCGGTTCATGGCGTGGGTGATGTTGGGCTGATTGCTGCCCAGCACCCGCGCGGCCTTGGTAAAGTTCTGATACTTTGCCACATAGTAGAAGATCTTATAATATTCCCAGTCCACGTACATGGAGCGCCCTCCTCTTTCATGTGAAAAAGATATTGTTGCCATGTGCAGGATTCATTTTGCACATCCTGTATCTTCTCGTATCATAACACCAAAATCAAAATTTGCAAGAGGGAAATCCAAAAGCCCCTCAAGTTCGTTTTGAACTGCAGCGTTTCGGGCCAGCAGGATCTGCCGTGACAAAGTTTCCCGCATGGATATTGACAATCTGCACGATTTCTGCTATCCTATTTCAGGACGGTGATCTTCTGCCGTCCTGAATAGGCTGGTGTGGCGCAATGGCAGCGCAACTGATTTGTAATCAGTGGGTTGCAGGTTCAACTCCTGTCACCAGCTCCAAGAAAAATCCTGCGATATACCGCTAAAATAGCGGCGTGTATCGTGGGATTTTTGCTTTTCTATGCGTTGTGAAACGCCCGGAAAGTGCGACAGCTCGGCAGGTTCGTCTCTGTCGGCACAGCAGCTCCCCACAAGAAAATCCCACCAGAAACGGCGAAGATCGTCATCTGGTGGGATTTTTATGTCATTGTGCAGCTGCGCGGCACGCACTTTCAGCCCTTCGGCAAAGACGGGCATACCCGGCGCTTTCACTTTTGCGGCAATGAGGTCGGTTCAAACCGGCGCAGCTTGCTGCCATCCAGTCTGCACAGCGGCTGACCGGTGGCGTGCGCCAGCGTGCAGGCACTGCCCGCCACATCGCCCATGTCAATGACCGTGGGCAGGATGCGGACACTGGCCTGCATCAGGAAGGTGGTGGAAATGCAGCGGCCCGCCACGATCAGGTTCTCGGCTTCGTCTGTGACCATGCTGCGGTAAGGGATCTCGTAGTAATCCCCGTGCTGGTAGGTGTTCTGGTGGAACAGTCCCTTCTTGTTGGAGTGCACATCAATGTACCAGTCCCCCTTGACCAGACCATCCGGGAAGCGCGCCTGCCGGGTGTAGTCCTCCTCGGTCAGCAGATAGTTGCCCTTGAGCCGCCAGCTCTCGCGCACGCCCAGCATGTCCGCTGTCTGCAGCAGATAGCTGTGCGCAAAGCCCGGCATCTTTGCCTGCAGAAACCGCACCAGACGGCCGATCTTCTCGTGTCCCTCTGCAATGGCGGCAGAGCGGGCCAGTGCATCGGTGTTCTGCTTCAGGCTGGGGAGATGCGGGCAGTTGAAGGCCATGCAGCCGGGCTTGTTGGGCAGGCTGAAGCACTGGTAATAGCGCAGGTCCTCCTCGGTGAGCAGGCCCTCGGCTACGCCCTCGCGGAAGATGGGCTCCAGCTTGAAGCTGCGGCCTGCCACCATGGCAGACTCGAAGAAATAGCCGGTCTTGAGGGGAGAGAACTCGTCGTGCAGAGACAGCACATATTCGCGGTATTTTTCCACGTCGATGCCGCCCATGATAAAGCGCAGACTGCTGACCTGATTGTCCCCGTTCTCATCGCCGGAGCTGGTGGGCACGCCAGCCATGCGGGTGAGTACAGCATCACCGGTAGCATCCACAAAGTTTCCGGCTGCAATGGCCTGCAGACCGTTCACGGTCATCACCACGATGTACCGGATGTGCTTGTCCTCGCACACCGCATCCACCAGTGTGGCGTCATACAGCAGCTTGCCGCCGTTGCTGACATACAATTCCTCAAAGGCATCGCTGAGCTGATCCGGTGCAAACCAGATCATTGTGGTAATGCCGTCACGGGTGGTGACGCCGTGCCTGTTCAGGGTCTCCTCTACCCTGTGCAGCACCTCCAGATGTTCCACATAGGTGGGCATCATGGGGCACACCAGTGCACGGGAAGCCGTGCCGCCCAGAAACGCCCCCTTTTCCACCAGCAGGACCTTCTGCCCGTCGATGGCGCAGCGGATGCCGGCTGCGGCACCGGCAGCACCGCCGCCCACCACAACAGTATCATAGTGGCCCAGAAGGGGCAGCTGCCTGCCCAGATATTCAATGCTTTCCATGTTGCGCCTCCAACAATTGATGATAGGTATGGGCAAAGCCGTGCGCGCCGATCTCGGAAAGGGCACGGATGCCGGTCTTGCCCAGACGGAGCGGGCCGATGCTGATCATGGGCACCTGATAGTCCCGGCTGGTCAGGCCCAGCTTGTTCCACTCCAGAAAGTGATAATATTCATGGCTGAGGATCAGGTTCTCCGCTTCCATGCGGGTCATTTTGTTCTGCTGCGCCCACAGGTCCACCGATCTGAGATAGAGGGTGACGCAGTTTTTGCCCGCCACATAGTCGCTGAAATAGCGCTGGTTGCCGGAAACAAAGTCGATGTCCCGCTCCACCACCGTCAGCCCGTTTGCCTTGCAGATGGCAAAAAAGTCTGCACTGCCGCCGCTTTGTGCAAAGACATCCCTTGCCGCAGCGCAGCCTTTTTCCCATGCGGCATCCACGATGCGGGCGCGGTCTGCCTCCGGGATGCGGGGGCAGCACGGGTCGTAGGAAAGCTCTTTTTCCGCCAGATCACGGCCGGGAAAAGGCAGTGCATAAGACGACATGGCAGCCTCCTTTGGTCGGTCAGGAATCGATGCGCAGGGTCGCAGCCACAATGACCGGAGTTTTGGCATCGTAGCCGTTCAGCTCCACATTGGCAAGGCTGTAGATCTGCTCCTCGCTGGACATGCCGGACAGGTCGATGATGCGCTTGCCCAGCACGATGTACACATTGGGGTAGTTGGTGCCGCCGTCGTTGTAGACGGTCAGCTCTTCCAGCATATAGGCGACCGCATCACGCCAGCTGCTGATATCGGCCTGACGCACCGTGGCGTTGGCCTTCTGCAGGCGGATGACCCCCTCTTCGTCGATCAGGCGCAGCGGATGAGAGGTCTTTTTCATCAGGCCGAACAGCTTTTTCTCCACCTTATCCGCCGTCACTGCGCACATGTTCTCGCTTCTGGCTGCGATATGCAGGGCCTTGGGGTCCATGCTCAGGTTCTCTGCCGCCAGTTCCAGCAGCTTGTCCTCGGTCAGTTTTTCGGCGCTGCGGTTCTTGCTGCGCAGCTCGGTAGCACCCACGGCGATGGCGCGGATCACGTTGCGCTGGGTATCCACCTCCACGGTCACTTCCACAGAACCGGGCGCGGCTCCGTTCCGGATGGCCTTCTGTTCGGCCTCCCGGCGCACACTGATGATGTCATTGTCGGTGGGGTTGGAAACGCTGCGCTCCACCATATCACGCACCATGGCCAATGCCACGCCGATGGTGGAAATGACCGGGCCGTTCTTTGCCAGACGGCTCTTGTGATGCATGGTCTCGGCCAGATGCGGCACCACGCTGGCAGCGCCACCGCCGCCGCCCACGAACACGGTGTGCTGGGGGTCCATGTGGTAGTCCTTCATCAGCTGGGCAGCTACCCTGCTGTTTTTGGCGGCGGCAAAGCCCAACACCTTGCGGGCAGCTTCTTCCACGGTGCAGCCCATGTTGTCTGCCAGCGGCTTCCACGCCTTGCGGGCGGCTTCCACATTGCCATAGGCATAATCGCCGGGCTTGACGTAGCCCGCAATGTTGGCAGCGCCGGACATGGTAAGGCAGACCTTAACGCCGTTGTCGCACTCGATGCTGGCGTACTCCGGGTCGCCGGGCATGGGGCTCACGGGCACCAGACGGGGGTTCTGGATCTTGTCGGCATCGGTGAACACCTCATAGTCCAGACCGGCGATGTGGGCGCTGCGGGGGCCGGTATCGCAGGCCTTGCCGTCCTTCACCTCCACCATGCTGCCGCCGCCGATGCCGACGGTGCGCACGTCCAGACTGTTCAGATAGGTCTTGTGGCCGCCCACCTCGGCGTACTTGATCATCACCTTGCCGTCCTTGACACAGGAGATGTCGGTAGAGGTACCGCCTACCTCAAAGAACAGGCCATCGGTCAGCTTTTCGTACATCAAAGCACCGGCAACGCCTGCGGCAGGGCCGGAGAGGATGGTCAGGATGGGGCGGCTGCGCACCTCGTCCACGGTCATCACGCCGCCATCGCAGCGCATGACCATCAGCGGGCTCTTGATGTCCGCATTTTTGATGCTCTGGTCGGTCATGGTGGCAGCATCCAGCATCTTGGGCATGATGCTGGCGTTGATCACGGCGGTGCGGGTGCGGACCTTCAGGCCGTACAGCTTGGAGATCTCGTTGGTCGCTGTGGCAGGCAGGCCCATTTCACCGCAGATCTCGACCACCCGGTTCTCGTTCTTCGGGTCGTCCACGCTGAAGGCCTCGGCGGCAACAAAGGTCTGTGCCCCCTGCTCCTGCAGCTTCTGGATAGCCGCGCGGATGCTGCCGTCCAGATCCGGTGCATTGGTGTCCACATATTCGTTGTAGCTCCGCAGGTACTTACCCTCAGACAGCTCGATGTCCCCCATGGTGGTATCGCCCTTGCTCTTTGCGCCCTGCAGGCCGCTGCCCAGCGTGATGATGCCGACGGGGGCCACATCACCCTCCAGCAGGGCGTTGGTGGCCTGCGTGGTACCATGGGCAATGAAGATGACATCCTCCGGCCGGATCTCGCACTGCTCCATGACCTTGTGCAGCACCTGTACGATGCCGGCAGCAACGCCCTCGGCGGCGGTATGGGTGGTGGGGACCTTTACGCTTCCAACGACCTCAAAGGTCTCGTTATCAATGGCAACGGCGTCGGTGAAGGTACCACCGACATCAATTCCGATACGGACTTTCATAAAGCAAAAACCTCCTGTTTTTCCTTCTTCTTTGCTGCTTTTCGAGCCCGGGCAGATCCAGGTATAAGAATGGGCGGTCCCAGCATCTCGCGAAGATGGAACAACAAACGCGCGGGATACTCGGACCGCCCATGCAGCGGGCTGCGTACAGCCCGCTGCAGACGGCTTGTGGGGGAGAAAACAACTCAGAAGTAGAGCATCGCGCCCAGAATGACGCCGACGATGGACACTGCCCACAGATACGGCAGCATCTTCTTGGTGCAGGTGTTCACGTCCACCTCGCAGAAGTTTGCGGTCCAGACGTTCTGGGTGTTGGTGGGGTCGCCGCCGCACTGGATGCGCTCAGCCGCCAGGAAGGCAGCCATGACAGCCAGCGGGTTCAGGGTGCCCAGGCCAATGATCAGCGCTGCGATGCCGGAGCCGAGGCCGAACATGTTCATGGGGCCGCGGTACAGCGCCAGAGGTGCCAGAATGGCGAAGAAGATGATGTAGGGCACGCGGCTGGTGGGAACAATGGCCAGCAGCAGCGGGTTCAGAACTTCCTTGACGCTTGCGTTGGTGACAGCCAGGAACAGGATGCCGATGCCGACCATCAGGATGACGGCGGGGCCTGCATCGGTGATGCCGTCGTAGCAGGTCTTGGTCATCTGGTTCATGGCCTTGCTGAAGCTCTGCGAGGTGAAGAGCAGGCACCAGATGATGCCAACGGTGAATGCAGGCGTGACAGGCACTTTCAGGAAGGCGACCAGCACGATGGGGATCAGCGGGGTAATCATGGCCAGACCGCCGCGCACGCCGGTGAGCTGCTTTGTGGGCTTTGTGTTGTCCACGGGAGCGGAGAATGCAAACTTGATGCCGTTGCGCTTGAACTCCACGATGACCATGATGAGGGTGGCGATAGCAGTCGCTGCCATCAGGTAGATCTCAAAGCCCTGAATGTCGGCGATGTCCAGCGAGAAGATGCTTGCAAAGCTCTTCCAGTTTGCAATGTTGCAGGCAAGGCCGGTGGTGAATGCCATCAGGAAGATGCAGGCTGCGCTTGCAGCGGGCACGCCGACAGAGATAAGGATGGGCAGCACGATGGAACCTACCATGATGATGGAGCCCAGACCGCTCAGGGTGGTGAACAGGACAGCGGTGGCCACAACCATGATCAGGGTGACTACCAGCGGACGGTCGCCGCCCAGCTCAGCGCTCTTTTTGATGATGTTCTCGGTGACGCCGGTCTTGTTCATCAGCTGACCCAGCCATGCACCAAAAATGGTTGCCATGATGGCGCTGCCCATACGGACGGTGCCGGCTTCAAACACGGTGGTCAGCCAGCCGATCTCTGCGCCGTCCGCGTTTTTGCCGAACATCGGTACACCGGCGATGATGCAGATGACGACAGCCATCAAAGGAAGCGCCAGCAGAGTAGGGATCTTCTTGGTCATCATCAATGCCGCGACGACCAGGAATGCCACAACGATCAGAATGCCTTGTAACATAGTTCTGCTCCTTTTTTTGCGGGGGCAAGCCCCCTTTATTCTCACCGTAAACCACGGCAAGTTTCATTTTCAGGCGTCCGTGCTGCACAGCAGGCTCTGACGCAGATCCGTTGCCATAAAGGCAGGCGTATGGACAGGATCCGGGTTCAGCACCACCGGACGCATCTCCGGGCTTTTCAGCTTCTGCACCACCCCGCGCATGAACGCCGGGCTTGCAGCCGCCGGGCCGGAGAGATACAGCTTCTCGATCACGAACAGCGAGCAGAGCATCCGCGCCACATTGCTCAGCCGTACCGTAAAGCAGCTCACCGGGCTTTGCGTGTTTTTCAGCGCTGCCGCCTGCTGAGCGGGCGGTGCAGCTTCAAAGTTCTGCGCCAGCTCCAGCAGAGAGCCGCCTTCGGGCAGCAGCAGACCGGTGATGTCTGCCTGTCCCTCGCTGCGCAGTGCCACCGGCTGTTCCTTCTGCACGATCTGCACCACGGCCCGGTCGCCAAGGTCGATGTGTGCATAGTTGGAACCTACCGACTTGCCGGCCTCTGCCAGTGCACGGCTCACGGTATAGACCCGGCTGTATTCCTCCACGATCGGCACTTTGAACTGGGTAAACAGCGCCTCCCGCAGAGAAATGGTCGCCGCGGTATAACCGGTGGAGTACATCACGCGGAACTCGCTGATCTCGGTGTCGTCCTGAAACAGCAGCCCGATGCTCTTCATCTTGCCTGCGTGGAGCTCCTCCATGGAAAAGCCCTGAAAGATCGCATCAGAGATCGAAGTCAGCAGCTCGTTTCCATCCCCGCCGTGGTCGGGCAGCACCGTGTGGAACACACACTGCAAAGCCATGTCGTAGAGATATAAAACCGCATGGCTGCGGCCGATATCCACCACAACGACCCTGCCGTAGTCCGGACAGATGGTCAGTCCGGCACGGCTGCGCCCTGCCGTTGCGGCACGCAGGCCGCTCTCCTGCACGACGCCCTCTGCCAGCAGTTCTCCCACCAGCGCCGTGATGGTGCTGGGAGAAAGGCCTGTCTGTTTTGCCAGTTCGATCCGGGAGAGCCCGCCCTCGGTGAGCAGTGCCCGCAAAATCAGGCGGCGGTTCTTCTCCTTTACTGTCCGCAGGCTGGATTTTTTCATGGCTGTGATTCCTTTCAGACCCCATTGTCTTCGCTTATTTCGGATTATGAAATAAGCACTGTCTACAGAATAACACGCTGTTTGGGATACATCAATACTTTTTTCGGATTCCGAAATAATTTAGCGTCCTGAACATTTTCAAGGTATGTTTTTTGTGCATTTTTCCTTCCGAAAAGTGTCGGAACGTGTTCCGTTCCTGTCACTAGCTCTGATACGCTCCGGGACGCCTTGATCCCGGGGCTTTTCGCTTACTTCCGTCCCCTGCAAGAAAATTTCCTCAAAAAACATTGACAAACCCTTGCCCCAGTGGTAATATATACAGGCAGTCTGTGAGACTGCGAATTGAATATGGGCGTGTTCCCGAGTGGCCAATGGGGACAGACTGTAAATCTGCTGCTTTCAGCTTCGGTGGTTCGAATCCACCCGCGCCCACCAAACAAGAAAAATCCGAACCTATTTCCGATTGGAGAAGGGTTCGGATTTTTCGTTTTCTTCGGGTTTGAGAATGAAGGCTCCCGTGGACGGCGTAAAACTCCGATACCTTGTCATAGACCGTAAGCCAATAACAAGATTTGGAGGGTATGATTATGAAGTACGATGAAAGAACCTGCAAATTCAACATGGACACCGGCTGCGTGGAACTGCTGCTCCGGGATGGGAGAATGATCTCCATTGACTGCACTGGGGTCGAGGATGAATTGGACGTGACCATGGCGCAGAGGACGGAACTGGACTACCTCATCTACAACGATCCGCTGGGCTATGCGGATTTGATTCTGAACGGTGACCCGGAGAAATATTTGAAGAATGTGGCTGGAAGCCATGGGCTAGAAGATTAAGGGCAAAAAAATAAGAGGTGTGCCCAACTGGACACACCTCGGTGAGACACATCTATATAAGGCAGGGCGTTCCCTTTACTGGGAGCGTCCTGCTGTTTTTATGCTGCAACAGGCAAGGCTTGTAGAGTTTCCTGCTCTTTCAGCCATTCCTCGTATTCACGCTGGCCTTCCTCGCTGTTGAAAAACTCAACCATGGAGGGATAAAAGCAACGCGCAAGGGTCTTGATTGCTTCATCCGGGTAGCCGGATTTGTTCGACTTCTTCTTTTTGCTCAAATGGTATCCTCCGAAACTCAAAGTTCCATATCCTGCCCACGCTTGCGGTTTTTCTGCGGCACATTCATGGTGTGCTCCTGCTTGGGGGCAAGAATCTTTTCCAGAAAGCCACGCACCAGTTCGGGCGCACGGTGGAGAGCATCCAGATAGGGTTTCACGTCGTACCACAGGTCGTGGTACTTGTTGCTCCAACGAACGGCCTCTTTCTTGGCGGTGGAAAGTTCTTCTTTCAGGCGGCGGTTCTCCACATCCATCATATAGCCGTGGTCGGCTTGCTTTTTCAGCTTGGAAAACTCTTCTTCGGTCAGCGAATAGTTGCCGAGAAAGGTGCGCTTACCAATATAATCCAGATCGCGCGCATGAATGAGGGCTTCTTTTGTGAGCGTGACCTTTTTCTGCACAGCGGCAAGTTCCTTTTCGGTCTTGGAGAGGGTTTTGTTGGTTTGGGTGAGGTGCTGCTCTTTCTGGTCAATCTGGGCGGTCAGGCTGTCCAGCCGTTCCTGCTCCCGTTGAACTTTGAACTGGGTGACGGTCAGGTGTTCTTCGGTGCTGCCGCGCTCGCCGCGCTCTACATCGGTGTACCCGGCATTGTGCATATAGGTGAAGAAATCGTCTTGCAGGATGCTGTACGACTTCTTCAGGACTGGTTTGCCGTTCTTTTGCAGGACGGGCTCTCCAGCATCGTCCAGCAGGGGCTTGGATGCCCACTTCTTGCTCCGGCTGACCTGCATGACAGTCTCCTTTACGGTACCGACCAGTGCCTTGTCCTTGCAGCGTTTCGACCACAGGATCTGCTTTTCGACCACAGGTACATAGACCACATGGAGGTGGTAGTGGTAAACTTCGCGGCCTAGTGCTTCGGTCATGGCACGGTTGATCTCATCGGCGTGCATGACTGCCGAGAGGATATACTGCTCACCACCCACGATCTGAACGGCTGCTTTGTAGGCATCCTCATAGAACTGCTTGGCGAACTCGTAGCCACCGTGATTGTCAAAATAGGCCGAGTTGACATCAAAGACAAGCTCGCAGTAATGGGTGGCATCCGGCTTCAAGCCGCGCGTGGAGATGGTTCCATCGGCTTCCAACTGGGCGAACAGGTCGGTGTAGCTGGCAGTTGGCTTCTTGAGGTGGACGTTCCATGCAGCGCGCTGGGGGATGATATCGGGGTTCCGATAGCTGTCCTTTTCGCGCTCGTTGTGCTGCTGGGTGTTGCCAACGGCCTTGTCCGAAACGGCGAGGTTTCGGACACTGGTGCGGTCAATGCCATCATTTCTTGCCAAAGGGCATCCCTCCTTTCAAGGTTCATCGAGAGGTGACGGGGAACGAAGATGCACTTCTTCGGAAGTGTAATAACCCACTATGACACTTTCATCCCTATGGGCTGCAAAGTGTAGTGGGCTCTTCGAGGACTCTCCGAGGGAGAACGTCTCCTGCGGGAGAGCTCCGATCAAGTTCGCACAATGCGAACTTGATTGCTCCGTACGCATCTGAAAAAATTGCGTACGGACTTCAAATAACCCGTACGGTCTGTACGGTGTACGGAGACGCGAAATATAAACGATGACGCGTTTTAATTTGCTTCTACTTGCCGTACGGGTGCGTACAAGTACAGACCGTACAGGTTGTACGAACTTCTTCCGTAAAAAAATGCACTTTTTACGGGCAGGGGGGACAAGCGGTTCGATGCCGACAAAACCCCGCACCCTGCGGCCACCGGGCAGGGCGGTGTTATGTGTTGCACCAGAGTATCCCCGTGTGGGAACTCTGGTGTTTTTTTGCTTCCTGCCTGAATATACGGGGAATTTTGCAGAAAGAGCAAAAAAGCGGCAGAACTGCAACGGAAAAAGAAAAAAGCCCTTACTGGTTGCAGGGCTGCAACAGCAAGGGCGGAGAGGTAACCGTATATTGAACAAAACGGCAGAGCGTATTATAATGAGGAAAAAGCTCAAAAAGGAGGGCCGACCACATGGCACAGGAATATCTGCCCGCACCATCCAACATCCGTCTTGCGGACTTGATGAAAGAGCACAACATAAGCCAACCGGAGCTTGCCAAGGAAATCGGCTGCTCCAAAAGCACCATCAGCCGCTTCATCAGCGGCGCAAAAGGGACTCTGACCCATGAGCAGGTGCTGAAGATTGCAAGGCTGTTCAACGTGTCTACGGATTTTCTGCTGGGAGAAACCAACATCCCCGACCGCAAGAACTACGACATTGCCGAACTTGGCCTGTCCGTAGAAGCCGCAAAGAACCTCTACACGGGGCGTGTCAATACAGAGGTGGTCAACCTGCTGTTGGAAAACGCCCGGTTTGCAGAGCTTACTTACCGCATATCGCAGTATTTTGATGATACCTTTGCGTCCGGTATTGCGGCACAGAACGCCATGCTCACGACATTGAGCACCCTGCTGCGTACAAGGGTCAAGACCCCGGAGGCAGCCAAAGCCGCAAAGGACATCAGCCTTCGGAGAAAGCCCGTGTACCAAGGCGACCTTGATGACATTGAAATGTACTTCATGGCGGCGGTCAAGGAAATCAAAAAGGGGATCGGGAGCCATTACGCCGAGCAGGAAGCCATGAGCAAGAAAGTGGCAGAAAAAATGTTTACAGAACTGACCAAATGGCAGGATGTGCAGCACCCAACGATTACGGCAGAGCAGTTGACAGATGCAATGTTGGACAGCGTTTCGGGTATGGAAGGAGCCACGCCGGAAGCACTGGAACAGCTGCGAAGCGGTCTGCTGGGAATCTTGCAGTCTGCCGCAGAGCAGGAAAACGCCCATGAAGCAGACGAATGAACGGCTTTGTGCGCTGGCACAGAAAGGCGATGCCGCCGCGCTGGACAGCCTGATCGACAACAACAAGTCCTTTATCGGCAAGGTGGCGAATGACCTTTTTCGCAGCATGAATCTGGCACAGGCTGGCCTGAACCTTGACACGGACGATTTGAAACAGGCGGGCAATCTGGGCTTATGGAAAGCTGTGCCGAAATTTGATGCGGCGCGCGGCATGAAGTTCCTGACCTATGCGGCTCCGGCCATCCGCAACGCCATGATGGATATGGTTCGGGATGCCTTTGCCGCTTTTGAGCAGCGGATGGTGACGGAGGATAAGGATGGTATCTGCTACCAGCGCGTTTCGCTGGACGATGTTCTGCCGGGAGAGGAACAACTGCGGCGCATCGAAGCCATAGCCGACCCTTATGCCATGCAGCCGCAGAGTATTATGGAAGAGCAGGAATCGCGCCGGGAACTGTACGATGGTCTGAAACGGCTGACCCAGCGAGAGCAGACCTATCTATTGTACCGCTATGGCTTTACCGATGGCGAGGAGCATCCTCTGATCGGCACGGCGATATACTTTCACCTGACAAAAAGCCGCGCCAAAAAGACCGAGGAACAGGCCATGGATAACCTGTGGTTGGAATTGCCGTGGTGGTTTGTATGAACGAAAAGAAAAATCGTGATTGTGCTACAAGTTTTCTGGAAATTTATGTGCAGCCATATGATTTTGAAAAAAATTGTGGACAGATGAAATAAATCAGGCTTGAAGTTCGTTATTTAAACAGAAAAGTTAATAATTATGGTATGATAAAATGCGATAACAAATAAATCGACAAAAATAGATTGAATAAAGGAGAAGAATGCTATGAAAAAAGTAATTTATCTGTTTGTGCTATGCATGGTTTTGGGGTTAGCTGGATGTGGGCAATCTCAGGAAAATAAAGAACCATCGACTGAAAGCACTTCAGTACAAGTAGAAAACAAAAATGTTAGTGATATAGTATCAAACGAGCATTTAACCAATAATGATACTGCGAATTTTCAAATGCCAGAGGAAGGCTATTATAGTAATGATTTTGATGAAATTCTGAATATCACTAAAGAAGATGATGGCACATATAGGATCGAGTATAGCGTTACCCATTTGCTTTATGTCGAAAACGCGATTGGAACTTACGATTCTGAAACAGGGATTCTTAGCTTTAGCGGCAAAGACGACAGAGGAAATGATATAAAAGCAGAAATTGAAAATAAGGGAGATCATCTGGAAGTCACAGTAACTCAGAGCAACTATGAAGATATTATCGGGACGAAGCAGGAATTTTTTCAAGCAGATGAGTAAGAACAAATAGGCGACAAAAGTTGTGGAAAAACTTGATAACTATTAACAAACCGATAGCCCTCTATTTGCAATGATCGCAAGTAGAGGGCTGTTGGTCTGTTTGGAATATTCTAATTAAAGGTCAATCTTCTAATCTGCCATGGTCGCGGCCGAGCGAGAGATAATGCTCAATCTCACCACCCAGTATAAGCTGGGCGTATTCCAAAGATTTATTCTAACGAATGAATATTCTGCGCTTTAAACAATTTAATGACGAATATATTGTGAAATACAGAGAATTTCAATAGCGGCTTCGCGCTTGATTGACTCGCAACGCAAAATACGTTACAATAAATCCGAGGTGATAACCATGGAAAAAACGATGACGCTCAATCTCCGTGTCAACCCTACCGTCAAGCAACAAGCCGAAGATGTCCTAAAGCAGCTCGGCATCCCGATGGCAACCGCCATTGATATGTACCTGCGCCAAATCACGCTGACGGGTGGCATTCCGTTCTCGCTATCCCTGCCGAAAGCTCCTGCTGCACTGAACGCTGACACCATGACCGATGACCAGCTTCATGCAGCCTTGCAGGTGGGCATTAAGGAGATTCAGAACGGTGATACCGTGGATGCTGCAAGCGCATTCGCACAGTTCAGGGAACAGCACAGATGAAACAGTATGATGTGAAAATTTCTCATGCAGCCCTCAGCGATATGGAGCAGATCTACAGCTATATTGCCGACCGTCTGCTGGAGCCTGACACGGCTATGGGGCAGTATAACCGCATTGCGGAAGCCATCCAGTCGCTGAACATCCTGCCGGAACGCTGTGCGCTGGTAGAGAGCGAGCCGGAGCGCACCCAAGGGCTGCGGCAGATGCTGGTGGATAACTACTCGGTATTCTACATCGTGGGCGAGGATGCCGTGTCGGTGGCTCGTGTGCTGTACAGTGCATCCGACCTTGTGCGCCGCCTGCGGAGAATGAAGTGAAAGGGGTGTTTGCATGACCGCCGTGATCTACGCCCGCTATTCCAGCGACAATCAGCGTGAAGAATCCATCGAAGGCCAGATTCGTGAATGTACGGCTTATGCCGAAAAGAACGGCATCACCGTGGTCAAACACTACATTGACCGCGCCCTTTCCGCAAAAACCGACAACCGCCCGGATTTCCAGCAGATGATCAAGGACAGCGAAAAGCGGCTGTTTGACATTGTGCTGGTCTGGAAACTTGACCGATTTGCCCGAAACCGCTATGATTCGGCCCACTATGAGTACCAGTTAGAGAGGAATCATGTCAAACTGGTATCTGCCACGGAGCCTATCTCTGACAGCCCTGCGGGTATCATGGTCAAGAGTATGCTCACTGGCATGGCTGAATACTATTCCGCAGAACTTTCTGAAAAGGTCGTGCGCGGCATGACTGAGAATGTTCTGAAGGGAAAGTACAACGGCGGCACGATTCCCATTGGTTTTAAGGTGGACGAGGAGAAGTTCTTTCAAATCGACCCGCTGAAAGCTCCCTTTGTGGTAGAAGCCTTTCAGCGGTACAACGATGGTGCAACTATGAAAGAACTGATGAACTGGCTGAACGACAGTGGTGTGACCACCAACCGCAACCAGAAGTTCACCTACAACAGTGTTCAAAAGCTGCTGACGAACAAACGGTACATCGGAGAAAACCACTTCAAGGACATTGTGATGCCCGACAGTATCCCGGCCATCGTGGACAAGGACTTGTTTGAGGAAGTGCAGCTGAAAATCAAAAAGAACAGCCGTGCTCCTGCCCGCCACAAGGCCGAGGATGATTATCTGCTCACC
The DNA here is from genome assembly GCF_048323735.1 of Faecalibacterium sp. 3. Lineage (NCBI taxonomy): Bacteria > Bacillati > Bacillota > Clostridia > Eubacteriales > Oscillospiraceae > Faecalibacterium > Faecalibacterium sp. 3. The sequence continues at coordinate 1,531,269 of NZ_JBLWFN010000001.1, read as the reverse complement.
ACCAAGCTGTTCTGCGGAATGTGCGGTGCGATGATGTTCGGTGAGTGCGGTACGGGTAGAAACAAGGTCGTTCATCATTATTATAAGTGCGCCACCGCGAAGCGTTTCAAGACCTGCAAGAAAAAGACCGTCCGTAAGGAATGGCTGGAAGATTTGGTCGTGGCTGAAACCATGAAGCTGATTCAGGACGATGCCGTGATTGATGCCATCGTTGCAGAAGTCATGGAGTTGCAGGATCAGGAAAACACTACGCTTCCTTTGCTGGAAAAGCAGATGCGCGAGGTGGAGAACGGCATTGAGAATATGCTGAACGCTATTCAAGCGGGTGTGCTGACCAACTCCACCAAATTACGTTTGGAAAAGCTGGAAGCCCAGCAGAAAGAGCTTGAAGTTCGGATTGCCGAAGAAAAAATCGCTCAGCCACGGTTGAGCGAAAATCAAGTTCGGTTCTGGCTGACCCGGTTCCGCAAGCTCGACCCGAACGTGAAAAGCCACCGGGAAACGCTTATCAATACATTCGTGAATGCTGTTTATCTCTATGATGAAAAAGTTTTGATTACATTCAACTACAAAGACGGCACAAAAACCATCACTTTCGATGAGATCGCCGCCAAAGATGCCCCAGAGGGCAATGGTTCGGATTTAGGTTGCTTCGCTCCACCAAAAAGACCAGCGTAGAAAATACGCTGGTTTTTTGCTTTATCCGGTATCTCAAGTTTCACTCTCAAGGGTGGATTCGAACAGCTGCGGCGACGTCGCTGAAGACGGCGCAAAAACAGCCCAGTGCAACAGCGACGACCGCTGCCAGCGGCAGAAGCAGGGAGGAGCTGTTTGGGCTGCGGCCAGCAGGATGCGCGTGCCGCCCAAGGCACGACGCAGCCGCTGGGAGCCGCGACCCGGGTTCCTTTTTGTTTTGCGCGGCTCGCGACATCCACCCGCGCCCACCAAGAAATAGCACCTAGAAACGTTGGTTTCTTGGTGCTTTTCTTTTGCTGAAACCCACTCTTAAACCCACTTCTTCAGAAAACCGTTCAAAAAAACAACTGAAAAGATGAGCTTTTGAGTCGCTTTTATGCTCTCATCACCGCGTTGTACAGCATCTCCAGAAACTGCACCGCGCTGGGCGCACCGGTCAGCGGGTAGCCTGCCAGCTGCTGCACATAGGCGGGGTTTGTGTCCCACGCGGTTTTCGTAGCCCTGCGGATCGCGCTCTGGATTGCCTTAGGGTCACAACATCGCTGATCTGCAATCGGAGTGTAGCTCTCTTTCTCCACAGCCTGCAGGCGGTCCTCCTGCTCATAGATCAGTTCGATACACCGGAGCAGGATGCTGTAGGCGCTCACATTGCGTGTGGTGCCCATCGGGCGCAGCAGGTCATTGACTTGAGCGGACAAATCTGAAACGATCATAGTTGACACATCCTTTCTTTATGCGTCAACTCTAACCGAAAAGTTTTCAAAACACATCAAATACGCCGAAATATGTCGTTTTATGTCTCAATACGTCATACAAACAAAAACAGCCCCGAGGAACCGTCAGGCTCCCCGGGGCTGATGCTATGTATGGCCGTTTTGGACTGGGCGGCTTACTTCCCCTGTGCCTTCAGCTTGTCGTAGGTCTGGTCTGCCTGAAGGGCTGCGGGGGGAAGCTGTTGTTCTTCCACCACGCGACCAGCGCGGCAACGGTGGTGATACTGGCGGTGACCAGCTGCTCCACGATCTGGCTCTCGATGGGCAGCACGGGCTTATCGCGGTTCTCTTTCCGCACGGGACAAGGCGGAGTACGCGCCGCCCGCCGCATGGAACCGTTTACAGGGCTCGAACCTGCCGCTTCCGGTTTTGGAGACCGGCGCTCTTCCAACATGAGCTAAAACGGCATGAAAAAACCACTATGAAGCCTTTTTTCGGGGCACATAGTGGTTAAAATGGGGCATTTCCGTGAATGAAAGCTTACTTTTTGGGGTGCGGGTGCGGCGTGTATTTGTCGTCCTGCGCCTGCTGCACGGCGGATGCAATCATGAAGAACAGCCGGGCACCGTTCAGAAGAATGATCTCAAGCAGGGCGAGGATCATCAGAGTGATAAGAACTGTAGTAACCATAGCGTGCCTCCTAAAAATGGGCAAAAGAAAACCACCGTCCGGGTGGATGGTGGTTAAGGTTATTCGATGCCGGGCGGGAGCTTGCCAATCCCTTTCAATGCATCATAGGCACAGCGCGATGCAAGTTGCTCAGGCGGAACATCATTGTCGTATGCTTCACATGCTTCATCATACGAGTGGTCAATTGGATGTTTCAGCAATGTTTCTTGAAGCTCTTTAATTACTTCTGGTGTGAAATAATCACTCATAGAACCGGATGCCATATTTTTTCATCTCCTTGATTGAATCATGAATTATGGATTCGGCTTCCTGAAGCAGTTGTTCGTCAGGCAATTGTTCCCTTGGAATGTCACTCAATGCATTTACTTTTGTGAAAAGCCGGGAAGAAATAGCCTTGATTGTATTCGAATCATACTCTGATGTTTTCTCAATCGCGTAAATGTGCCCGTTATGACCAACTGCGGTCAGAAGTTTTATAGAATCGTCGTGTGCGAAGTTGTACAAATCGCCCTGCGAAAAAAATACTGCAATCGGGATGGGTGTGAATGAAGATATGCGGAACCGCTGTTTTTGGAGGTTTCACGCTTCCGCCACGAGCGGGCCCGATGATATCCTTCGTCAGCGGCTTCATCTTGATGTCGAACACCCTTCCCACTTCAACATTTTCCGGTTGCTTTGAAGCGACCATGAGAAGGCGCTTGTGGGCATTTTTCAACTGCTGCTGCCCGGCGGCATCCAGCGTGTCACGGCTGAATGCCTTAACATTTGCGATTGACTGCATTGTAACAGGTTTCGCCTTTGTGTTCAAGCTGCTGTATATACAGATATGCTTCCTGAGACCGCTGTCTGTCTTGCTTGGCTGACAGGCAGGTCATGTGCAGCCAGGCATCCCCCTCTGTTCGCAATGCCGGATTCTTTTGCATTTCGTTCCAGATTGCAGAGGGCTCATCAAGCTGTAGCACTTCACTTTTGGTCATTTTTCAATCCCTCGATAAAATGATAGAGCTGCGGATCCTTCTCTTTCAGGGCAGAGGGCTCCTGATAAAAAGCGCGATACCCTTCACTGAAATATTCCTTCAGCATATCTTCATTGATCTGCATCGTTCCGGCTTTAAAAATTCCATCCGTGGGAGATTCATATAGCCGTCCCTGATACTCAGATATGAATTTGCTGTTCTGAAGGAGATAAACCGCTTGTGTATAGGTACTATCATCATACACGATTTTAGAAAGATCTTCAACATCAATCCCGGATTTTCAAATAACCCACTTTGCAACCCACTTTTTTGGCTCAATCCGGGTAAGCAACGCTTTGCGCAGAACAGTAAAACTCAGAAAAATCGCATGATTTCTGTGCTTTTTTCTGCTGAAAATTTGCACAGATAATAGCCAGGCTCGTTCGAATCCACCCGCGCCCACCAAAAAACCTCAACGTATGAGAGTACGCTGAGGTTTTTGTTTTACTGCAAAGCCAGACTCACTGGGCGGGTGGATTCGAACAACAGCGGAGCCGACCGCCGCCTGCGGCGGAAACAGGGAGGCGAGGCTGGGGCAGCGCTCCGCTTTTTCAAAGCCCTGCCAAGGGGCTGCAGAAAAAGCGGCAAGCGCAACTCTTAAGGCCCGCCGAATGGTCCGGCGGGCAAAAAAGCCCCTGCGGGGCTTTTTTAGATGCGCGGCTCGCGAAATCCATGAAAAATGCGCAAACAAAAACCACCGTCCGGGTGGATGGTGGTTCGGTGATCGAGAAAAAACAGGCTTCACCTTGAAACGGGCGGGACGTCGGCGGGGTCAGCGGGCAAGAGCCTGCTGGATCTTGGCAAAATCCTCCAGCGTGAGAGCCTCCGGGCGGATGCGGGCGTCAAACCCCGCAGCTTCAATGGCGGCAGTCACTGCGTCCTTGGGCATCCCCAGACCACTGGCAATGGCGTTGGCGGCGGTCTTGCGGCGCTGACCAAAGGCGGCACGCACCAGTGCAAAGTAGCCTTCTTCGTCCTCCACCTGCACGGCGGGCTGCGGACGGATCTCCATGCGCACCACAGCGCTGGTCACTTTGGGTGCCGGGTAAAAGCTGCCGGGCGCGGCAGTGAACATCATTTTGGAGGTTGCGTAGTAGCTTACGGCGCAGCTGATGGCGCTGGAGGCCCGGGTACCGGGCGCAGCAGCCAGACGATCTGCGGCTTCCTTCTGCACCATAACGGTCAAGCTCTCGATGGGCAGACGATCGCCCAGCAGCTTCATGACGATGGGGCTGGTGATGTAATACGGCAGGTTGGCGCACACCGCCACCGGCATTCCGGGAAACTCTTCTGCAATGAGCGCCTTCAGGTCCACTTTCAGTACATCCTGTAATACCAGCTTGAAATTGTCCACTCCAGCCATCGTTTCGGCCAGCAACGGCGGCAGGCGTTCGTCCACCTCGATGGACACCACCTTGGCAGCACGCTTTGCCAGTTCCCGGGTCAGCACGCCGATGCCGGGGCCGATCTCAATGACGCCATAGCGCCGATCTACGCCGCTGGCATCCACGATCTTGGGCGGCAGACCCGGGTTGATGATATAATTCTGTCCAAAACCCTTGGAGAGTGCAAAATCATATTTTTCGCACAGGGCACGGATCACCGAGAGGTCGGTCAGTTCGGGCATAGATTCCATCCTTTTTAATAGTACGATTTGAATGCCCTCCGCGTTGCTTTGGGCATATTCAGCGGAAATATTATTATAATATGGCAACCCAGCCAGACCTGCGGGTCTGGCTGGGTTGCATTTTCACGAGAAGGGGTCGGTAAACGGGAGCACTGCGGGGCGCTCCAAAACGCTTTTTCACATGAGGAGTCGGTACGGCAAGCGGCATCACCGCGCCCTACGGGCGCGCTCAAAAGCCGTTTCAAAAAAGGAACATGCGTACGGCAAACAGCACTGCAATAAACCGGGTTACTTTTTTACAAGAAGAAGCCCATGCAGCATTTCTGCCGGTTTTACCTTTTATTCCGCACTGGACGCAGCTTCACTGCTTGTTTCTGCTTGGGCAGAAGAAGCCGTTTCCTCAGAGGAAGCGTTCTCCGGCTCAGCAGCGGCGCTGTCCGCAGATTCGGATGCAGCCGCCGAGGAAGCCGCGTCGTTGACGCCGCCCAGAGTCGTGGTACCGCTCAGCTGCTGTGCTGCGCTGACCGCACGCTGGATCTGCGGGTCGGTCTCCGGGGTGTAATCATAGAAGTTGGTGGTCTCTTCTGCGGTCAGCGCCTTTTCCACATCTACACTCAGACCGGTGCCGTCAAAGCAGGAACCGTCGCCACAGATGAGCTTTGCCACCGTGATGCTCACCGCACTGCCGTCCGAAAGGCGCTGCGGGCTGCTCTGGATGGTGCCCTTGCCCATGGTGGTGGTGCCCACCAGACGTGCACCGTTCATGGTGTGCAGGCTGGCGGCAAACAGCTCTGCTGCGCTGGCGGTGTTCCCGTTCACCAGACAGACGATGGGCAGGTCTACCCTGCTCTCGTTGTCACTGCTGCCAATGATCGTGCGGTTGCCGTTCTTATCCTCAGCATAAGCCACCGTGCCCTCCGGAGCGATCAGGTCGATGCAGCTGACGGCATCATCCAGCACGCCGCCGCCGTTGTCGCGCAGGTCGAACACAAAGCTCTGCGCCCCGCTGGCGGTCAGGGAACGAATGGCATAATCCAGTTCACTGGGCGTGCTGCCGTCGAACTGGCGGATCCTGATGTAGCCCACGCTGTCCAGCATCTGATAATCCACGGTGGTGCTGGTATAGCCGGAGTGGGTCAGGTCTGCCGTTTTGGAGGCCGCTTCGCTGTTGAGCCATGTCACATTGACGGTCGTACCGGCCTCGCCCTGCAGGCGGGCCTGCACAGCGTCCACGCCGGAAAGGCTCTTTACCTCAGTGCCGTCAATGGCGGTGATGTAGTCCCCTGCCACGATGCCGGCCTCCTGTGCAGGCGAGTCCTCGTAGACCTTGGTCACCTTTGCGTAGCCGGTCTGGTCGATGCCCAGCTCCACGCCAATGCCCATCACCTTGCCGCTCTGCTGATTCATCAGCTCCGTGTAAGCAATGGCGCTGTAGTAGCGGGCGTACTTGTCGCCCGTGCCCAGCAGGTAGCCAGCCGTCAGGCGGTCATACAGCACCGTTTCGTCGATGGAATAGTAGTCGTTGCTGCGCACATAGCGGTCCACCTCGGCCACCTTGTTGTACATGCTCTCCTTTTCCTTCACGCTGCTGACAGTGCTGTCAAACAGCCGCATGGCGATCAGCATGGTGATGGAAAAGGTCACGGTCATAGCCAGGATCACAATGGTGACGGCCATGCCTACAGAGATCTTACGGTTCATGCCTTGCTCCCTCCTGTCAGAACAGCAGCATCATCAGCACACTGCCCAGCAGCGAAAGTGCAAACAAGCCTGCCAGCAAAAGGCAGCCGATGCGCAGCAAACGCTTATGTTTTTGTTCGTTCATAGAATACCAGACTCCTTATAAATACACTCAGTTGTGCGGGAATGGGATATAACCGCGCGGATTGACCGCATTGGCCTTTTTGCCGCCCTTCCAGACCTCCAGATGCAGGTGGTTGCCGGTAGAGTTGCCGGTAGAGCCAACGTAGCCGATCAGCTCGCCCTGCTTGACATACTTGCCTGCGCTGGTGGCGACCGACCTCATATGGCCGTACAGGGTGCTGTAGGCATTGCCATCCGACATGCTGCCGTGATAGATGATGACATAGTTGCCATAGCCGCCGCTGGACCAGCCTGCCACCTGCACATAGCCGCTGGCGGCTGCGTAGATAGGCGTACCGCCCGGGGCCGCCAGATCGATGCCGGCATGCAGCCTGTTGACGCCGGACACCGGATTCTTACGCCAGCCGTACTCGCTGGAAACGCGGGTATAGCTCTTCAGCGGGCAGGCAAAGCCGGTAAAGCTCAGCTGCGGCTTACTGGATGCAGCCGCTGCGATCGACTTCTGGATCTCTTTTTTGACTGCCTCATAGTTCAGCTCGTCCGATTCAATGGCCGCCTGCGCTGCCTTCTGGGCCTTCTGGGCGTCCTGTGCAGAGAGCTGTGCCGCAGAGATGCTGCTGTTCAGCTCGCTCTGCTTGGCCTTCATCTGGTAGTTCTGGGTATCCAGCTCTGCCTTCTGGCCCTTCAGCTCCTTGCGCTGGGCTTCCAGCTCCACCTTATCTGCTTCCAGAGCGCTCTTGGCGGCTTTCATATTGTCCATGATCTCGGTATCTTTGATGGAGATATCCTGCATGACCTCGTTGAAGGTCAGCAGCTCATACAGGTCGTTCACCGCGCTCAGCATGGCCACACTGCCGCCATCGCGCAGCTCCTGCATCGCCGCCATATGCTTTTTGAAATCGTCCCACTGGCCGTCGATCTCGGTCTGCTTCTGGGTGATCTCCGCTTCCTTGGCGCTGATCTTCTGCTCGGTCTGACCGATGCTGTTCTGCACCGCCGCGATCTGGGTGCTCAGCACACCGATCTGAGACTGAATGACGCCCACGCGCTCCTTCAGCTCACTTTCCAGCGCTTTTGCCGCAGTTTCCTTTTTCTTTGCGTCCGAAAGCTCCTTTTTGTGCTGGTCAATGGATTTGGAAAGGCTGTTCAGCTTGTTCTGCAGGCTGGCCATACTGGTGGCTGCCGTAGCCGGGTGAAAGCTTACGCTTGCCACAAGGCACGCGGCCGCCAGACACAGGCTGACGCCCCGCAGCAGCTTACTGCGGGCAGGCTCCGGCCGGGCATGGCGCGGCGTGTAGCCGGGCAGTTGAAGCCGGAAGGGCTTTGCATGAAGTGCTTTTTTCATGTGCGGCTCCTTTCCATCATACATTCAGGTGTTTGCGGATGGAGAACATGCTGCCCAGACCACCCACAACAGCACCGCCGATGAGGCTGTACGGGACGATGGTGGACCAGACGGCGCTCACCGGCACAAGGGCCTGACCCATGATCATTTCCCATACGCCGCCCAGACCATCGGAGGCCTGCACCATATAGGAGTAGCCGCCCAGACTGATCGCTGCAGTGAGTGCACCGGAGATCAGGCCCATGGCCAGACCCTCCACAAAGAAGGGCAGGGTGACAAGGCTGTTGGTGGCGCCCACATACTTCATGATCTCGATCTCGCGGCGGCGGGCAAACACGCTCAGGCGGATGGTGCTGCCCACGGTGATGATGCTGACCACCATCAGCACCAGCACGATACCGCGGCCCACTTTGGTAACAGAGCGCTGCACCTGCACAAAGACATTGGTCATTTCCACCGGAGCGGTCACGCTGTATACCCCTTGGATGGCCTGCATCTTCTTGCTCATTTCCTCCATCTGGCTCAGGTCTGCGATGGAGACGCGGTAGTTTGCCTTGAAGGGGTTGTCGTTTTCAAACTCGTCCCACAGGGAGGAGTAATCTTCCATGTAATTGCGGTAGGTGTTCAGCACGTCCTGCTTGGAGACGAACTGCACATTGGTCACGCCGGGCATGGCAGACAGCTTTTCGCCCACAGCCTGAGCGGTGGCATCGTCGCACTCCGGGTCCAGATAGACCACGGTCTCGTTCTGGCTGCCCAGATAGTTGACCATGCTGTCCACGTTCACCTCTGCAAGGCTTGCAAAGGTGTTCAGGGTCATACAGACGCTGAGGGACAGGATGCACACACAGGTCATGGCCCAGTGCTTGCCCAGATTGCACACGCCGCGCCGGACCAGGAAAAAGAAGGTAGAAGGTCTCATCATACGGTGGCCGCCTCCTTTTCTGCAGTGTTTTTCGGTTCCAGCTCGGTCTCAAACAGGCGCTCCCGGCGCTCTGCCCGCTCCCGGATGGCTTCCTTATCGGCAGGCACGTCCGAAATGATGCGGCCCTTTTTCAGGGTAACGACCCGCTGATGGAACTGACGCACCAGCTCGTGTTCATGGGTGACGACCACAACGGTGATGCCCATTTCACTCACCCGCTCCAGCAGCTCCATCATTTCCAGACTCAGCTCCGGGTCGATGTTACCGGTGGGCTCGTCCGCAATGACCAGCTTGGGGCCGTGGGCAAGTGCACGGGCCACAGCCACGCGCTGCTGTTCGCCGCCGGAAAGGGTGTCCGGATAAGCCTTGGCCTTATCCTCCAGATGCACCAGTTCCAGCATGTACTCCACACGGTCACGGATCTCCTTGCGCTTGACATTGGTGACGTGCATGGCAAAAGCGATGTTCTCGTACACGGTCATGGTGGGGATCAGACGGAAATCTTGAAAGATAATGCCCATCTGACGGCGCAGATACGGCACCTGATGGCGGCGCAGCCGGGCAACATCCTTGCCCAGCACAGTCACCTTGCCTTCGCTGGGCAGCTCCTCGCGCAGCAGCAGCTTGAGCAGGGTGGATTTGCCTGCGCCGGAATGGCCCAGCAGGAACACGAACTCGCCATCGTCCACATGGAGGCTGATGTCGTCCAGTGCAAGCGGTCCGCCCCGTTTATATTCCTTGGAAACGTGTTCTAAATCGATCATAGGGTAATATTAGCTCCTGACATTAAAATCTGTTTTCACAGCAAAAAGAACCGGCCAGCATCGGTTGCGAGCGGCCGGTTCTGCACTGCAGGCAGAGCCTGCAGCCTATTAGTATTTGGCCGGATTGTTGGACAGGTACTTTTTGACCATCAATGCTACCTTGAAGACGATAGCATCGTCGAACTCACGCAGATCCAGGCCAGTCAGCTTTTTGATCTTTTCCAGACGATACACCAGCGTGTTGCGGTGCACGAACAGGCCGCGGCTGGTTTCCGACACATTCAGGTTGTTCTCAAAGAAGCGCTGGATGGTGAACAGGGTCTCCTGATCCAGGCTCTCGATGCTGCCCTGCTTGAACACCTCACGCAGGAACATCTCGCACACGGTGGTGGGCAGCTGATAGATCAGGCGTGCAATGCCCAGATTATCGTAGCGGATGATCTGCTTTTCGGTGTCGAACACCTTGCTCACTTCCATGGCGATCTGTGCTTCCTTGAAGGAGGTAGCCAGATCCTTCACGTTGGAAATGGGGGTGCCAATGCCCACCACAGCCTTGATGTAGTGCTCGCCGGACAGGGTATCCACGATGCTGGCAGCCAGCTTTTCCATATCCGTGCGGTCGATGCCCTTGCGGATCTCCTTGACCAGCACCGTATCCGTCTCGCTGATGTTGAACACAAAGTCCTTCTGCTTATCCGGGAACAGGCTGCTGACCACATCATAGGCGGAGATGTCGCCGCCGGAAGTCACGCGCACGATGAACACCACGCGGGAAACGTCGGTGGCAAAGTGCAGCTCACGGGCCTTGGCATAGATATCGCCGGGCAGGATATTATCCAGCACCACGTTCTTGATGAAGTTGGACTTATCGAACTTCTCATCGTGGTACTGCTTGATGCTCTGCAGGCTGATGGACAGCATGGCGGCAAACTGACCAGCCGTCTCGTCCACGCCCTCCACGAACACTGCATAATCGTTATGCTTGGCGCTGGAGAACTGCTGATAGGTGTAGCCATCGCGCACGAAGCGGTCCCCCGCCGTCAGGCGCTCTGCCATGAAGCCCTCGCGCACCTCGCCGATCAGGTTCAGCTCCGAGCAGGAAATGACAGCGCCGGTCTCATCCACCACGCCGACCACCCGGTTGATCGCATCTTTCATCTGGTAGATCACGCTTTGAAATACTCTATTGGCCATAATGGATACCCCTTTTCCTCGTTTGTGCAAACCGCAGCGGCAGCCGGTCGTGATTTTCAACAATTTAGCTGCATTACATTTTATGTTTTACACAAAAGAATTTACTTTTGCAACATATTTCAACAAAAAAGATAGTTTTTTCTTGTGAATATTATCTCTCAGGGGTTTTTCAAGCCAAAAAAGTGCCTTTTTGCGTGGTTCTGGCCTCTATTTTACCGGCAAAATGTGTTGCTTTTTTGAAATCCGGGTGAAAAGCGCACCCTATCAGATGGTAATTTTTGACACTTCTTCGGCAGAAAGCTCCCGCCACTGCCCCGGTGCAAGGGCCGCATCCAGCGCAAGGCCGCCGATGGCGTCCCGGTGCAGGCCGTTCACGCCTGCGCCGTACACGCCGAACATCCGCTTGATCTGGTGGTAGACCCCCTGCCGCAGCACCACCCGCACGGTCAGGCCGTCGGCAGAAAGGGCCGTGACCTCCGCAGGCGAAAGCGCTGTGCCGTCCGCCAGCGTGACCCCGGCGGCAAAACCAGTGCGCATCTCCTCGGTCAGCGGCATGTCCAGCACCACAGTGTAGGTCTTGGAGACGTGGCGCTTTGGGGCAAGGATCTCGTGGGCAAAGGTGCCGTCATCGGTCAGCAGCACAAAGCCGGTGCTGGTCTTGTCCAGCCGCCCCGCCGGAAACAGCTGCCTCCGCGGATAGGCGTCCCCCACCAGATCCACCACGGTGGTGTCCCGCTTGTCCGTGGAAGCGCTTACCACTCCCTCGGGCTTGTTGAGCATCAGGTACACAAACTGCTGGTAATTCAGGGCTTTGCCGTCCACGGCCACAGTGTCACTTTCTTTGAGCTGGGTGTCCCCTTTTTTGCAGACAGCACCGTTCACCTGCACCCGCCCTTTGGAAAGCAGCACCTTGGCCTCGCTGCGGGTGCACTGGGCCGTCTCGGCTAAGTATTTATCCAATCGCATACGCGGTTCTCCTTTGTTGATGATACTCCCAGTGTAGCATGACAGCGGATTTTTCTCAAGGGGGACAGGCATCAAAAAAGGCCGCCGCAGATGCGGCGACCCTTTAAATTTTTTCCTGAAAACAGGAACGGGGAACGGCATCTGAACCGTTCCCCATCGAGTGGCATCCGGCAGGCGTGGCGTTCTCCTGCATCTCTCAGAGCAAAAGCTCTTGTCGTTACCATCGGCGTGTGGCTGCCACGAAATTGACCACCTCAGATGCTCTCTTATCCTATGTACAGGATATCACATTTATTCTTTTTTGTAAAGTGTATCACCCTGCCGAAGCAGTCGCTGAAAACGTTTTTTGCTGATTTTCCACATCGTGATGATCGAGTTTTTATACTCTTTCGGATCACTCGACACCTTCAGCCGCAAAATCACCTCTGCTTCGAACTCCGGCGTTTCGATCTGTTTTAAAACCAGCGCTGTATGCGGGCGATTCGCACGCAGAATATAATCGGCTCCTGTAAAATCCGTGGGATATGCTCTGCAAGACGTTCAAAGTCGCCCGGATGGCCTTCTTCAATGTGCAGAATCTGCTGCTCGGTAATAATGACTTCATCCGTCACCAAGTCTTCTTCGACCACACGATAAAGTTCCCGGTCGATTTTGCAAATAAAATTCACGTCCTGCCTCACACCTGTCCGATTTTATGGAATGAGTATAGCATATCCAGACGTTTTTTCATAGATTTTTGTATTAAAAATAGAGAGAGGCCAATTAGCCTCTCTCTATTTTTAATACGCATGACAGCTTTACATTTACACGCTCAGAGATGCGTGCTGCTCCACGGCATCGGGGTTGGCATCGAAGATGGGCTTGAGCACATTGGCGATGAACTCCTCCACCTGCTGCGGTGCACGGCCCACAAAGTTCTCCGGCACAAGGCCCTCCACGATCTCCTCGCGGGTCAGGCCAAAGGCGGGGTCGGCAGCGATGCGGTCCACCATATCGTTGGGCAGGCCCTCTTCCTTGACCTGCTTGCCGGCGGCGATGGCGTGCTGACGCAGGCGCTCGTGCAGCTCCTGACGGTTGCCGCCCTTTTCCACAGCCTGCATCATGATGTTCTCGCTGGCCATGAAGGGCAGCTCTGCCATCAGACGGCTGCGCACCACCTTGGGGTACACCACGATGCCATCGGTGACGTTGAGCATGATGTTCAGGATAGCGTCGGTGGCAAGGAAGCCCTCAGCCATGGCAACACGCTTGTTGGCGCTGTCGTCCAGCGTGCGCTCAAACCACTGGGTGCCGGTGGTAAAGCTGGGGTTCAGCACATCCACCATCAGATAGCGGCTCAGCGCACAGATGCGCTCGCAGCGCATGGGGTTGCGCTTGTAGGGCATGGCGGAAGAACCGATCTGGTTCTTCTCGAACGGCTCCTCCATCTCCTTGAAGTTGGCCAGCAGGCGCAGGTCGGTGGCGAACTTCATGCAGCTCTGGCCAATGCCGGCCAGGGCATTCAGGATGAAGGCGTCCACCTTGCGGCTGTAGGTCTGGCCGGACACGGGGATGACCGCATCGGGCGCAAAGCCCATCTCCTTGGCGATGGAAGCATCCACGGCGCGGATCTTATCGGCGTCACCCTTGAACAGCTCCATAAAGGAAGCCTGTGTGCCGGTGGTGCCCTTGACGCCGCGCAGCTGCAGAACGGCAAGACGGTGGTCGATCTCCTGCAGATCCATCACCAGCTCGTTGGCCCACAGGGTGGCGCGCTTGCCCACGGTGGTGGGCTGAGCAGGCTGGCAGTGGGTGTAGGCCATGCAGGGCATGTCCTTGTATTCCTCAGCGAAGCGGCCCAGCTTTGCCAGCACACCGATCAGCTTTTTGCGCACCAGCTCCAGACCCTGACGCATCACGATGATGTCGGTGTTGTCGCCCACGTAGCAGCTGGTGGCACCCAGATGGATGATGCCGGCTGCCTTGGGGCACTGCTGGCCGTAGGCGTAAACATGGCTCATCACGTCGTGGCGCACCAGCTTTTCGCGCTCAATGGCCACTTCATAGTTGATATCGTCCACATGGGCTTCCAGCTCGGCCACCATATCGGGGGTGATGTTGGTCAGGCCCTGCTCCATTTCGGCCCGGGCCAGCGCCACCCACAGGCGGCGCCATGTGCGGAACTTGTTGTCGTCCGAGAAGATATACTGCATCTCATCCGAGGAATAGCGGGTGGAAAAGGGGCTGATATAACGATCATGCTGAGACATTGGTTATTTCCTCCTGAAAGTGACTCCCCCAGTCGCCTTCCGGCGACAGCCCCCTCGGGGAGGGGGCCTTTCAGCCTCCCTCTCCGAGGGAGGTGGCATCGCGTCAGCGATGACGGAAGGAGTTTTTCTCTATTCTACCATCAAATCTTGAAATAGTCCACGCCGCCCTCAAAGATCGGCTGATATTTGTCACCGGTAACGTTCTTGTACAGGTACTCGCCGCTGCGCTCCGAGTGGCCCATCTTGCCGAACACACGGCCATCCGGGCTGGTGATGCCTTCGATCGCCAGCACAGAACCGTTGGGGTTATAGCTCTGATCCATGGTGGGATCGCCCTCGATGTCCACATACTGGGTGGCGATCTGGCCGTTCTTCATGAGGGTGTCCAGCACTTCCTGCGGAGCCACGAAACGGCCCTCGCCATGGCTGATGGCAACGGTGAACTGTTCGCCCACCTCGCACTTGGAGAGCCACGGGCTGCCGGTGGATGCAATGCGGGTGCGCACCAGCATGCTCTGGTGGCGGCCGATGGTGTTGAAGGTCAGGGTGGGGTCATAGGGAGTGATGGGGCGGATATCGCCGTAGGGGACCAGACCCAGCTTGATGAGAGCCTGGAAGCCGTTGCAGATGCCCAGCATCAGGCCGTCGCGCTGCTGCAGCAGACGGCGCACTGCCTCGGTGACCTCCGGGTTGCGGAAGAAGGAAGCAATGAACTTTGCACTGCCGTCCGGCTCGTCGCCGCCGGAGAAGCCGCCGGGCAGCATGACGATCTGGCTGTTATCGATGGCCTTGACCAGTGCCTTGCAGCTCTCGGCCACGTCGGCGGGGGTCAGGTTGCGGATGACCAGGATCTCCGGGTCGGCACCGGCGCGGGCAAAGGCCTTGGCGGTGTCGTACTCGCAGTTGGTGCCCGGGAACACCGGAATGATGACCTTGGGCTTTGCCACGCCGATCTTGGGTGCGGCGGGTGCGGTCAGGCTGCCGTTGATCTTTTCCACAGTGGGGCCTGCCTTGCGGTAGGGGTACACCGGCTCCAGCTTGCCTTCCCAGATCTCCTGCAGCTGGGCCATATCCAGCTTTTCGCCGCAGGCTTCAAAGACGTATTCCTTGGTGGTCTCGCCCAGGATCTCACCGGCGGGAGAATCGGACACCATTTCCAGAACGATGGAGCCGTACATGGGCTGGAACATCTCATGGGTGGTCTTATCCGCACGCATCTTGAAGCCGATGTGGTTGCCAAGGCCCATCTTGAACAGAGCCTCGGCAATGCCGCCGTAGCCCACAGAGCAGGCGGATGCCACCATACCCTCTTCGATCATGTCCTCCACCATCTTGTAGTTGGCCTTCAGGGAGAAGAAGTTGGGGCAGCCGGTCTCGGGGTCGATGATGGGCCGTACCAGCACCACCGTGCTCTCCGGCTTCTTGAATTCGGTGGACACCACCTTGTTTGCCTTGCCGATGGCTGTGGCGAAGGAGACCAGCGTGGGAGGCACATCCAGCTTTTCAAAGGAGCCGGACATGCTGTCCTTGCCGCCGATGGATGCAATGCCCAGACCCATCTGGGCATCCAGTGCACCCAGCAGAGCGGCCAGCGGCTTGCCCCAGCGCTCCGGGGCGGTGCCCAGACGCTCGAAATATTCCTGGAAGGTGAGGTAAGCATCCTCATAGCGGAAGCCGGAGGCCACCAGCTTGGTAACGCTCTCGATGACAGCCATCTGAGCGCCCTTGTACTGGTCTGCGCTCATCAGGAAGGGGTTGAAGCCCCATGCCATGCCGGAGCAGGTGCTGGTCTCGCCGTCCACCGGCAGCTTTGCCACCATGGCGTTCTGCGGGGTCAGCTGATAGGCACCGCCAAAGGGCATGAGCACGGTGGCGGCACCAATGGTGGAGTCGAACCGCTCAGACAGGCCCTTCTTGCTGCAGATGTTCAAATCGCCCACCATATTCTTCATCTTCTGGCTGAAGGTCAGGCCCTCCCACTGGGGCTGCCAGACCGTGGCCTTTTCCACATGGACCTTCTGGTGCTTCTCGGCACCGTTGGAGTTCAGAAACTCGCGGCTGATGTTCACAATGGACATGCCGTTCCACACCATATTCAGGCGGGGCTCAGCTGTCACCTTTGCCACAGGAGTGGCCTCAAGGTTCTCTTCGTTGGCGAGGGCAATGAACTTGTCCACGTCCTCGGGGGCCAGCGCCACAGCCATACGCTCCTGGCTCTCGCTGATGGCCAGCTCGGTGCCGTCCAGACCCTCGTACTTCTTGGTGACCTTGTTCAGGTCGATATACAGGCCGTCGGCCAGCTCACCGATGGCAACGGACACACCGCCTGCACCAAAGTCGTTGCAGCGCTTGATCATCCTGCAGGCATCCTCGCGGCGGAACAGGCGCTGCAGCTTGCGCTCGATGGGAGCATTGCCCTTCTGCACCTCGGCACCACAGTGCTCAAGGCTGTCCAGCTTGTGGGCCTTGGAGGAGCCGGTAGCGCCGCCCACACCATCACGGCCGGTGCGGCCGCCCAGCAGCACGATGACATCGCCGGGGGCGGGGCACTCGCGGCGGACGTGGGAAGCGGGAGTAGCGCCTACAACGGCGCCGATCTCCATGCGCTTTGCCACGTAGCCGGGGTGGTAGATCTCATCCACCTGACCGGTAGCAAGGCCGATCTGGTTACCGTAGGAGGAATAGCCTGCGGCAGCAGTGGTCACCAGCTTGCGCTGGGGCAGCTTGCCGGGCAGGGTCTCACTGACCGGCTTGAGCGGGTCGCCTGCGCCGGTAACGCGCATGGCCTGATAGACGTAGCTGCGGCCGGACAGCGGGTCACGGATGGCACCGCCGATGCAGGTAGCCGCACCGCCGAAGGGCTCGATCTCGGTGGGGTGGTTGTGGGTCTCATTCTTGAACAGGAACAGCCAGTCCTCGTCCTTGCCGTTCACATCGCACTTGATCTTGACGGTGCAGGCGTTGATCTCGTCGGACTCGTCCAGATTTTTCAGGATGCCCTGCTTCTTCAGCTCCTTGGCGCCGATGGTGGCAAGATCCATCATGCAGCGGGGCTTGTTCTCCCGGCCCAGATCGGCACGCATGGCCATGTAGCGGTCAAAGGCCTTCTGCACCACGGCATCGTCAATCTGCACATCGTCCAGAATGGTGCCGAAGGTGGTGTGGCGGCAGTGATCGGACCAGTAGGTGTCGATCATCTTGATCTCGGTGATGGTGGGGTCACGGTGCTCCGAGCGGAAATACTTCTGGCAGAACTCGATATCACCAAGGTCCATGGCAAGGCCGTTGTCCGCAATGAACTTTTTCAGCTGCTCTTCGTCCAGCTGGTTGAAGCCCTCCAGCACCTTGACCGGGGCGGGCACGGGGTACTCCATTTTCAGGGTCTGCTTGGTGTCCAGCGAAGCCTCACGGGCCTCCACCGGGTTGATGACGTATTTCTTGATCTCGGCCACCTGCTCATCGGTCAGGGCACCCTCCAGCAGATAGACACGGGCAGAGCGCACCAGCGGGCGCTCGCCCTGACTGATGAGCTGGATGCACTCGGCAGCGGAGTCTGCGCGCTGGTCGAACTGGCCGGGCAGATATTCCACCGCAAAGGACACGCCGTCGCTGGCGGGCAGCTCGGCATAGGTGTTATCCACCGGCGGCTCGCTGAACACGGTGTCTGCGCACTGGTTGAACAGCGCTTCGTCGATGCCTTCCACGTCGTAACGGTTCAGCAGACGCAGGCCGGACAGTTCCTTGATGCCCAGCAGGCTGGTGAGCTCATTTTTCAGGCCGGTGGCTTCCACATCGAAGCCGGGCTTTTTTTCCACATAAATACGATAGACCATTGGGTAGGTTCCCCCTTTGTATTCTTTGAACCGACCCTCTCAGTCACGGCTTACGCCGTGCCAGCTCCCCCGAAAGGGGGAGCTTTTTCTGCTGGCGGAGAGTACCGCGTTCGATGGAAAGCACAGGCTTACCCATTTTCCCGCATAAAGTTCCCCCTTCGGGAGAGCTGTCGCCGCCAGGCGACTGAGAGGGTTTTCTTTCTTACTGCTTCTCTGCCAGTGCCTTCAGGGCGCGCAGGCCGATATCGCTGCGCTTGTGCAGCTTTTCAAAGCTGATCTTCTCTGCTGCCTCATAGGCATGGCTCAGTGCATTGGTCAGGCGCGGGCCGGTGGCGGTGACACCCAGCACACGGCCGCCGGCCGTGACAAGGGTGCCGTCCTCGGTGATGGCAGTGCCGGAGTGGTAGACCGTCACATTCTCCTCGCCGGGCAGCTGACCGTCCACAAGGCCGGTGATGGGCTTGCCCTTCTCGTAAGCCACCGGGTAGCCGCCGGAAGCCAGAATGACGCAGGCGGCAGCGCCGTCCGAGAACTTGACCTCCTCGTTTTCCAGCGTGCCGTTGGTGCAGGCCTGCATGATGTGCAGCAGGTCGCCTTCCAGCAGGGGCAGCACCACCTGCGTCTCCGGGTCACCAAAGCGGCAGTTGTACTCAATGACCTTGGGGCCGTCCGGGGTGAGCATCAGGCCGAAGTACAGGCAGCCTTTGAAGGGGCAGCCCTCGGCGTTCATGGCCTTGATGGTGGGCAGGAAAATTTTCTCCATGCATTCGGCAGCCACTTCCGGGGTGTAATAGGGGTTGGGAGCAATGGTGCCCATGCCGCCGGTGTTCAGGCCGGTGTCGTGGTCGTTGGCGCGCTTGTGGTCCATGCTGGACACCATGGGCTTGACCACCTTTCCGTCCGTAAAGCTCAGCACGCTGACCTCCGGGCCGGTGAGGAACTCTTCCACCACCACATGGTTGCCGGAAGCGCCGAACTTCTTGTCCAGCATGATCTCCTTGACGCCCTCGGCTGCCTGCTGCTCGTTTTCGCAGATCAGCACGCCCTTGCCCAGTGCCAGACCGTCGGCCTTGATGACCACCGGGTACTTGCCCTCGGCGCGGATATAGTCCATGACCTTTGCGGGGTCATCGAAAGCCTCGTACTTTGCGGTGGGGATGCCGTACTTCTTCATCAGGTCCTTGGAGAACACCTTGGAGGCCTCAATGCGGGCTGCAGCTTTGTCCGGGCCAAAGGCCGGGATACCCACAGCGGCCAGCGCGTCCACCATGCCGAGGGCCAGGGGGTCGTCCTGCGCCACCACAACGTAATCGAACTTTTCTTCTACGGCAAAGCCCACCATGGTGTCCACATCGGTAGACTTGATGTTTTTGCACTTTGCGTCATAGCTGATGCCGCCGTTGCCGGGTGCGCACCAGATCTCGCCGCAGTCAGGGCTCTTTTTCAGTGCCTTGATGATGGCGTGCTCGCGGCCGCCGCCGCCCACTACCAGAATTTTTTCAGCCATATCATTCACCTTCCCGTTTTTGAATGTCCCTCTCAGTCATTGCTGCGCAATGCCAGCTCCCCCGAAGGGGGGAGTTTTTTTCTGCTGACGGCAGGTACTGCGTTTAACGAAATGCGTATTTCTGTCCGTTTTCTCGCATAAAGCTCCCCCCTCGGGGGAGCTGTCGCCATCAGGCGACTGAGAGGGTTCGTTCTTTTCCCTTAGTGATGGAACAGCCGCAGGCCGCAGAAGGCCATTGCGATGCCGTACTTGTTGCAGGTGTCGATGACCTGCTGGTCACGGATGGAGCCGCCGGGCTGCACGATGGCAGTGACGCCGGAGCGGCGGGCGCGCTCGATGTTGTCGCCGAAGGGGAAGAATGCATCCGAGCCAAGGCACACACCGGTCACCTTGCTGAGATATGCCTTCTTTTCCTCTGCGGTCAGGGGCGCGGGCTGCTCGGTGAAGGTCTCTGCCCAGACGTCATCACCGATGACATCCTCCGGGGTATCGCCGATGTAAACATCAATGGCGTTGTCGCGGTTGGGCTTTGCCACATCATCGCGGAAAGGCAGGTTGAGTACCTTGTCCATGTGGCGCAGCTGCCAGTTGTCGGCCTTCTGGCCTGCCAGACGGGTGCAGTGGATGCGGCTCTGCTGGCCTGCGCCCACACCGATGGTCTGACCATGATAGGTGTAGCACACGCTGTTGGACTGGGTGTACTTCAGGGTGATGAGGGCAATGACCAAATCACGCTTCTGCTCCTCAGTCACGTCCTTGTTCTCGGTGACCCAGTTGTTCAGCATGGTGTCGGCGTTGATGACCAGCTCGTTGCGGCCCTGCTCAAAGGTGATGCCGTACACCTGCTTGTGCTCGATGGGAGCGGGCTTGTAGGCGGGGTCGATGGCAACCACGTTGTAGTTGCCCTTCTTCTTGCCGGACAGGATGGCCAGTGCCTCCGGCTCGTAGCCCGGGGCAATGATGCCGTCGGACACCTCGTGCTGGATCAGCTTTGCGGTGGGCACATCGCAGATGTCGGACAGGGCGATCCAGTCGCCAAAGGAGGACATGCGGTCGGCACCGCGTGCACGGGCGTAGGCATTTGCCAGCGGAGACAGCTCCATATCCGGGGCAATGTGGTACATTTTGCGCTCCACATCGGTGAGCGGCAGGCCCAGAGCTGCGCCCGCCGGGGAAACGTGCTTGAAGGAAGCTGCTGCGGGCAGACCGCAGGCAGCTTTCAGCTCCTTGACCAGCTGGATGGAGTTGAGGGCATCCAGAAAATTGATGTAGCCGGGCTTGCCGTTCAGCACGGTCACCGGCAGGTCAGAACCATCTTCCATATAAATGCGGCTGGGCTTCTGGTTGGGGTTGCAGCCGTACTTCAGTGCCAGTTCGTTCATTGGTGCATCCTCCTTATATCCTAAAGGTTTACTCTTATTCTTCCTCAGCGTCAAGCTTTTTGAGCAGTTCCAGCTCCTCGGGCAGCAGCTCCGGCTCCTCGGGGTCGTCCAGATCGCTGCACACCGGGTCATATTTATTAAAGATCATATCGCCGCTCTCGCCGGTTTCCAGATCGATGACCCGGGCAAACAGGCTCACCTTGTTGTCCAGATTCAGGCTGCTCCACAGATCGTGAGCAAAATCGCCGATGGTGCGGGGGCAGGCAAAGCGCAGCGGCTCGCCCTCAAAGCTGGGGATGGGGTTGCCGTTGTGCTTGTAGGTGCTGATGAAATGGCCTTCGCCTGCAACGGGCTGGGGATAATCAAAGAAATAGCGCTGCACGCTGTCGCCATTGCCGTCCGCAGACTTGAGAATGCTCATCTGGTAGCTGCCGTCGGCATACACCACAGCGGAGATGCGGGGGGTGTAGTTGGGGCCGTCCGGCTCAAAGGTGCGGGTGCGCAGGGCATCGGCAAAGCTCTTGCCCTGACTCATCAGGTCATAGATGGTGTCGGTCTGGTCGCCGTTGGTCACGATATGGGTCTTGCCCAGCGTCAGCACCGGATTGTAAATGATCAGGCTGGGGTCCTCCAGCTTTGCGGGGTCCGCTGCGATGGTGCAGATGCCGCCGCGCTCGGGCACGGGGTCGAACACGCGGTTGCGGCTGTTCTCGCTGCGGCCCATGATAAAGTAGCCAATGAACATCTGTCGGCCATCCGGAGCCATTGCCACAGCAATGCCGCGGCCGGGGTACTCGTTGGATGCCAGATACTCGTTCAGGTTGATCTTTTCCATGTCAAATTCTCCTATTACGGAACTCCCCCAGTCGCCTGCGGCGACAGCCCCCTCGGAGAGGGAGCCTTGCCTCCCTCCTTGAGGGAGGTGGCACGCCGTCAGGCGTGACGGAAGGAGTTTTTACTCCACTTCACCGTTACAGATCATAGCCACCGCCTTGGGCAGCAGCTTCCATTCGGCCTGCTCCATCACACGCTTCTGCAGCACCTCGGGGGTGTCGCCGGGCAGGATGTCCACGGCCTTCTGCAGCAGGATGGGCCCGCCGTCGCACTCTTCGTTCACGAAGTGGACGGTGGCACCGGTCACCTTGCAGCCCCGGGCCAGAGCCGCCTCATGCGGACGCAGGCCGTACATGCCGGGCCCGCAGAAAGACGGGATGAGCGCCGGGTGCACATTCAGGATGCGGCGGGGATACGCTTCAATGACACTGGGCCCCAGCACGGACAGAAAGCCTGCCAGCACCACCAGATCGATGTTGTGGTCTTTCAACGTTTTCAGCAGAGCTGCGTCGAAATCTTCACTGTTCTCGTAATCCTTGCGGCGCACCACGCAGCCTTCCACACCGGCCTTTGCGGCCCGTTCCAGCGCATAGACACCGGGCTTGGAGGCCACCACGAGGGTGATCCTGCCGTTGGGGTTCTCGCCCCGGGCTTCGCTGTCCAGCAGAGCCTGCAGGTTGGTGCCGCCGCCGGAGACTAAAACTGCAATGTTCAGCACAGCTCCACGCCCTCACCTTCTGCAATGACGCCCAGACGGTAAGCTTCCGGCTCGCCGTTTGCATGCAGGATCTCCAGTGCCTTGTCGGCCTGCTCTGCGGGGACGGTAAGCACCATGCCCACGCCCATGTTGAAGGTGTTGAACATGTCATGCTCGGAGATGTTGCCGGTCTTCTGCATCAGCTGGAACAGCGCCGGGGTACGGACATCTGCCTTGTTGATGCGTGCGCAGCAACCCTTCTTCAGGCTGCGGGGGATGTTCTCGTAGAAGCCGCCGCCGGTGATGTGGGAAATGCCCTTCACATCCACCTCTTCCAGTACCTTCAGCACAGGCTTTACGTAGATCTTGGTGGGGGCCAGCAGGGCCTCGCCGAGGGTCTTGCCGCCCAGCTCTTCCGGCTTGGTGTGCAGCACATCGGGGTTTGCGTCAATGTCAAAGATCTTGCGCACCAGCGAGAAACCGTTGGAGTGCACACCGGTGGAAGGCAGGGCGATGATCACATCACCGGCTGCCATGGTCTCGTTGCTGAGGATCTTTTCCTTATCCACAACGCCAACGGTGAAGCCGGCCAGATCGTACTCCTCCTCCGGCATCATGCCCGGGTGCTCGGCAGTCTCGCCGCCCACCAGAGAGCAGTCGGCCTGCACGCAGCCCTCGGCCACGCCCTTGACGATCTCGGCGATCTTCTCAGGAATGTTGCGGCCGCAGGCGATGTAATCCAGGAACACCAGCGGCTTTGCACCAGCGCAGATCACATCGTTGACGCACATGGCCACGCAGTCGATGCCGATGGTATCGTGCCTGTCCATGATCATGGCGATCTTCAGCTTGGTGCCCACGCCATCGGTGCCGGAGATCAGCACCGGGTGCTTATAACCGGTGCAGTCCAGCTCGAACAGACCACCAAAGCCGCCCAAGCCTCCGATGCAATGCTCGTTCATGGTACGGGCCACATACTGCTTCATCAGTTCAACGGAGCGGTAGCCTGCGGTGATGTCCACACCGGCGGCTGCGTAGCTTTCAGAATAGCTCTTTTCCATGGTCTTACTCTCCTAATTTTTTCTCGTCCTTGGGACGGTCGTTCAGGTGGCGTTCGTGAATATCGGTGGAAAGCACCTCGTCCGGCCTTACGGCGTATTCGCCGGTAAAGCAGGCAGTGCAGAATCCGCATTTTGCGTTTTTGGCCAGCTGTACCACATGCTCGGTGGACAGATAGCCCAGTGTATCGGCCCCGATGATCTCATTGATCTGCTCCACGGTGCGGCCCGTGGCGACCAGCAGCTTCTGGTCCGGGATATCGGTGCCGAAGTAGCAGGGGTACTTGAACGGCGGGGCCGACACCATAAAGTGCACCTCGGTGGCACCGGCGTCCCGCAGCAGCTTGATGATGCGGGCAGAGGTGGTGCCGCGCACGATGGAGTCATCCACCAGCACCACCCGCTTGCCCTTGACCGTGCTGGAAACGACGTTCAGCTTGATGCGCACGCTGTTCTCGCGCTGCTTCTGGCTGCCCTGAATGAAGGTGCGGCCGATGTATTTGTTCTTGATAAAGCCGATGCCATAGGGGATGCCGCTCTCCTGTGAGTAGCCGAGCGCTGCATCCAGACCGGAATCCGGCACACCGATGACCACATCGGCCTGCACCGGGTGCTCCTGCGCCAGGAAGCGGCCTGCCTGCTTGCGGGCCTCGTGCACCGAGCTGCCCTCGATGATGCTGTCCGGGCGGGAGAAATAGATGAACTCGAACACGCACATCTGGGTGTCCGGGCGTCCGCAGTGATCCTTGATGCTGCGCAGCTCGCCGGTTTTTGCGTCTGCCACCACGATCTCGCCGGGCTCCACGTCCCGCAGCAGGGTGGCACCGGCAGCGTCCAGTGCACAGCTCTCGCTGGCAAACACGTAGCCGCCGCCGGGCAGAGTACCGATGCACAGGGGCCGGTAGCCGCGGGGATCACGCACTGCAATGAGCTTGGTGGCCGACATGATCACCAGACTGTAGGCACCCTCCAGCACATCCATCGTCTTGCTGATGGCGGTCTCGATGCTGCCCATGCGCAGGCGGTTGCGGGTGATCAGGTAGCAGATCACCTCGGTATCGGAGGAGCCGTGGAAGATGGCGCCCTCGTTTTCCAGCTGGCGGCGCAGTTCAATGGCATTGGTCAGGTTGCCGTTGTGGCACAGGGCCATGGTGCCGCGGCCGTGCCGGACGATCATGGGCTGTGCATTGGCCCGCACACGGCTGCCTGCCGTAGCGTAGCGCACATGACCGGTGGCCATGTGCGCATTGGGGTTTGCCAGACTTGCCAGCACTGCCGGGGTGAACACCTCGTTCACAAGGCCGAGGTCGCGGTGGCCGACAATGACGCCGTCATCGTTCACAGCGATGCCGCAGCTCTCCTGACCACGGTGCTGCAGAGCATACAGGGCCGAGTAGGCGGCAGCGGCCACATCCTCGGTACCGGCACGGTCATAGATGCCGAAAACACCGCATTCTTCATGCAGTGGATATGAAAAATCAGACATTGGTTCTCCTTTTTCGCTCTGAAACCCTCTCAGTCGTTGCTCCGCAATGCCAGCTCCCCCGAGGGGGGAGCTTTTATACCGCTTTCCCGTCAGATGGCGTAAGACCTCGCCCTTCGGGAGAGGTGGCACGCCGCAGGCGTGACGGAGAGGGTCCGCGTCTTACAGCTCGTTCAGTTCGTTCTGCAGCTTTTCCTCTTTGGCGGCGATCTGTGCAGCCATGGCGGTGCGCTCTGCAGCCAGCTTTTCGGCCAGAGCGTCATCGCTCAAAGCCAGAATTTCCGCTGCCAGCCATGCGGCGTTCTTGGCACCGTTCAGAGCCACCGTTGCCACCGGGATGCCGCTGGGCATCTGGACCGTGGCAAGCAGTGCATCCAGACCATCCATGGCACCGCCCTTCATGGGAATGCCGATCACCGGCAGGGTGGTGTTGGCCGCAAAGGCACCGGCCAGATGGGCCGCCATGCCTGCCGCGCACAGGATCACGCCAAAGCCCTTGGCGCGGGCGTTCTTTGCAAACTCTGCCGCCTCGGCAGGGGTGCGGTGCGCCGAAAGGATGTGGGCCTCAAACGGGATCTCCAGCGCCTTGAGCTGAGCGCAGGCTCCCTTCACCACCGGCCAATCACTGTCTGAACCCATGATCACAGCCACTTTACGAACCATATCCAAACCTCTCTTTCTTGATCCCGACAAACAAAAAAGGCTGTGGTACCCCCGTACCACCGCCTTTATTTCTGCATACGCTTTTCCCACACGCCGCACAAAGCTGCACGATGCCCCTGACTTGCATGAATGTTGTTCTGACTCATGAGACCGGCCAGCATCTTCATCATTGAAGTTTTCCTCCGCAACTCTTTGTGCCTGCGTTTTTTCAGGGACGGCAAAAGCCCTTTCTGCGGGCCATCCGTCCCTGTACTACATACAGTTTACGGCAAAAGAAACGCTTTGAAAAGGGCGTTTCCATAAATTCTACCTTGTGTTTTCATGCCGCCAAAAAACTTTCAAAAGTTTTGTGCAGTTTCGACATTGTTTTTCTTTCTAAGTATGACTTATAGTTTAGGTATATTTTAGGTAAAGAAGTTTGTGCAAACTTCTGCATAATAGACAGACTTTTTGCCCTCTCATCTCCGCAAAGTTCAAAAGCTCCTCCAATCAGAAGGTTCGATTTTCTTCACAGCACATAAAGCTCGCCCTTCGGGAGAGCTGGCGCGTCAGCGCCTGAGAGGGTTCATCCTCAGAAGATGATCTTTGCAGTTGCCGCCCGTGCTGCGCGGATAAGGTCTGCCGGGGCACAGCACACCTGTGTGCCGATGCGGCCGCCGGAGACATATACCTTTTGCTGTGTCAGCACGCTCTCGTCAAACACGGTCTTGTACTGTTTTTTCATACCCACCGGGCTGCAGCCGCCCCGCACATAGCCGGTGACCTTGTTGATATCGGCCACATGGATCATCGCCACGCTCTTTTCGCCCACACTGCGGGCGGCGGCCTTCAGATCCAGCTCCGCTGCCACCGGAATGACGAAGACGAAATAGTTTTTGCTGGCTCCCTGCGTTACCAGCGTTTTGTACACGCATGCCGGGTCCTCGCCCATGCTGGCTGCCACGGTCACGCCGTCCACAGCCACGCCCTCTTCGTGGGCGTACTCGTGGGCGGTGTAGGGTACCTTTTCACGTTCCAGAATGCGCATGGCATTGGTTTTTGCTTCTTTTCCCATATTTGAATCCCCTTTGCTTGTATTGAACCCTCTCAGGCCGCTTCGCGTCCAGCTCCCCCGAAAGGGGGAGCTTATGCGCGGTAACTGGCAGATCCTCTTTCACCGTGAAGCAATGCCCCATGGAAAGCAGTAAAAAGCTCGCCCTTCGGGAGCAACAACAACGACCGCCGCCAGTGGCGGATACAGGGAGTTGTTGTTGGGGCAGCGGCCAGCAAAGCACGAGTGCATTTTTGCACGAAGTGATTGCTGGGAGCCGCAACCCGGCAAGTGTCATTGCGCAGCAATGACTGAGAGGGTTCTTTTTTATTCTACCACTTTCTCCATAAAATTTCAAAATTTCTCTTGACTTCAGTTTCCTGAAGTGATATCATAGCGTCACACACTTCAGAGCACTGAAGTTTGACAATGCAAGCTGCGGCAAAGGAGCCGGTCTCCCTCGCCGTTCACACGATAAGGCAAAGGAGACAAAAATCATGATCATCGTATTGAAACAGGATGCACCCGAAGTACAGGTACGCGAGTTCTGCCACGAACTGCAGGATATGGGCCTGCAGATCAACGACTCCAAGGGCAGTGAGCGCCACATTCTGGGCCTGATCGGCGACACCAAGGCCGTGGCCGAAAGCTGGGTGCTGGCAAACCCGGTAGTGGAGACCTGCCGCCGTGTGACGGAGCCCTACAAAAAGGCCAACCGCAAGTTCCATCCGGATGACAGCGTCATCGATGTGGACGGCGTCAAGATCGGCGGCGGAAACTTTGCAGTCATTGCAGGCCCCTGCAGCATCGAGAGCGAGGAGCAGATCACCTACTGTGCACAGCGGGTCAAAGCCGCCGGTGCTTCCCTGCTGCGCGGCGGCGCGTTCAAGCCCCGCACCTCTCCGTACTCCTTCCAGGGAATGCGCAGCGAGGGTCTGGACCTGCTCAAGCTGGCACGCCGTGCCACCGGCTCCCCCATCGTCACCGAGATCATGAACACCGAGCACCTGCCGCTGTTCGAGAACGTGGACCTCATTCAGGTGGGTGCCCGCAACATGCAGAACTTTGAGCTGCTCAAGGCCGTCGGCCGCCAGAAAAAGCCGGTGCTGCTCAAGCGCGGCCTTGCCAACACGCTGGAAGAGTTCGTGATGAGCGCCGAGTACATCATGGCCGAAGGCAACGAGAACGTCATCCTCTGCGAGCGCGGCATCCGCACCTTTGAGACCAGCATGCGCAACACCCTCGACCTTGCCGGTGTGGTGATGCTGCACAAGATGACCCACCTGCCCGTTGTCGTGGATCCCAGCCACGCCTGCGGCCACGCATGGATGGTGCCGGAGCTGGCAAAGGCTGCCGTCGCCGCCGGTGCCGACGGCCTGATGATCGAGGTTCACAACAACCCCGCCAAGGCCAAGTGCGACGGCGCTCAGAGCCTGACCCCGGATCAGTTCGACGAGCTGATGCAGTTCGTGAGCAAAGAGGTGGAGTTCTTCGGCAAGAAGATGAACTGACACGCTGAAAGCCGGTCGGCAGACGGGCCACGATTTTCTGAATACAGATCCAAAATGGATGCTTTCCTGCATTGAGCGGGAGGCATCCATTTTTTCGATAAAAACATTTATAATGTGTAACCGGATCTCCGTACCGTTGCAATCATCTCCCTGTAAAATCCATGTGATTTTCCAGAGCAGACCATACAAATCATTTGCGGGGCCGGACCAGAAGCAGATGGAGTTTCCGGCTCAGATCTGCCAGACACCACGCGATCGCCATGCCGCTTGCAATGCCGAGGGCGGCCAGAAAAGTCTGCTCCCCAAAGTGCTCTGCCGCCCGCAGATCGCTGGAGACCACCGCATTCATGCAGTAGTAAAGCGTGCTGCCGGGGATGAGGGGAATGGCCGACGTGATGAAAAACGGCGTGGAAGGCGCATTGCAGCACCGGGCAAGGATCTCGGCATAGAGGGCGGCACAAAAACCGGCCAGCAGATTTGCAAGAAAGACGCTGCTCAGCGCATGATCGGCCAGCAGGTAGGCCAGCCACGCCAGAAACCCGCCCACAGCGGCGGCAGGCAGGTAGCGCCGGTTCAGGTTGAAGATCAGCCCGAAGCCGACAGAGCCCAAAGCTGCGCTGAGCAGCTGCGATAAGATCTGCATCATGCGATCCCTCCCATCAGCCAGATGGCCGCCATCATGCCCAGTGCAAGGACTGCGGCCATCAGAATGGCCTCCACCAGCCGCAGAGAGCCGGAAATGATATCGCCGAGCAGGATATCCCGGATGGAATTTGTCAGCATGATGCCGGGGATCAGCAGCATGATGATGCCAATGAGGATCTTGTCTGCGTGGAGCTGCGGCCCGATGCGGCAGAACAGCAGGGTGGAAATGCCGCAGCAAAATGAGGCGATGAACTGAAATTCCACGCCGTTCATACAGAACGGTGCAAGGCAGCGCTCCATCCAGAAGACCAGCACTGCAATGACGCCGGCCAGCAGGCCGTCCCACAGGCTGCCCCCAAAGAACACGGCAAAGCTGGAAGCAGCCAGCACGCTGCCCGCCAGCCGGAGCCGGGGGTCTGCACGCTTGGCAAGGATGGCGTCCAGCTGCCTTTGAAATTCCTCCACAGAGGGCGGTGCCGCACAGATTCGGCGGCTGAGTGCATTGAGCTCTTCCAGCATGAGCAGATCGTTCCCGGACGCATGGCGCAGACGGCGTGTCTGGGTCTGCGGCGGGAGCTGCGGCATTGTCAGGGTGACAACGATGCTGGATGTGATGACGAACACATTGACCTCCTGCGCGCCGTATGCGGCTGCGATGCGGTTCAAGGTATCTTCTACGCGGAAAACCTCGGCCCCGCTGTTCTGCAGTGCTTCTCCCATTTTGATCAGAATGCAGAGAAAGCGGCTGACTTCTGCTTCTCCCATGAAATATCCCCTTTTCAGCTTTGTCTTTTGCCCCTATTATAATGGTTCTGCGGGATGGAAACAAGAGTGGTAGGGATGCCTGCACGGAAATCCGCTTTTGCAGCCTGAGCCAAATCAAAAGCCTTCCCCTTTCCCGGCGTCTTGACAAGCCCTTTTCTTCTGGTTACAATACGGAAAAGAGTCCGCAGACCGTCTCTTTGCAAATTTCAGCCGCCGGCTTCGGGAAAGGAACTTCGTCATGGAACCAAAAACCAAACAATATCTGCTCGTAACTGTTGTGGGCGTAACGCTTTTTGTTGCTCTGCTGCGGCTTTCCACCGTTCTGGCCTTTGCGGCAGAGCTCGTGGATCTGGTCCTGCCCATTCTGGCAGGCGGCATTCTGGCACTTTTTATCAACGTGCCCATGAGTGGGCTGGAAAAGCGGCTGAAACGTCTGTTCCGCAAGGCCAGAAGGCAGCCGTCGGATAAAGCCATCCACCTTATCAGCTTTTCCATCACGCTGCTGGGCGTTGTGCTTGTGCTGGTGCTGGCTCTCACTCTGCTGATCCCGGAGCTTGTGCAGTCCTTCCACAGTCTCTATCTGCAGATCGAGGCAAACATTCCCCGCTGGACCGCCTATCTGAGTGCGCAGAATGCCGACACAGGCTGGCTGATGAGCTGGCTGGAAGGCATCAACTGGGAGCAGCTGCTGCACAAGATCACTGCCGGCATCGATACTGTGCTGATCAACGCGGTAAGCGCCGTATCTGCCACGGTGAATGTTGCGGTGACAGCCTCCTTTGCCCTGATCATCTCCATCTATATGTCCCTTGGCTCGGAAAGTCTCTGCCGACACGCCCGCACGCTGGTGTGCGCCTATCTGAAGCCGAACCACGCCGCCGGGCTGCTGAAGTTCTGCAGGGCGTTCCGCCAGTCTTTCGCAAACTTTCTTACCGGACAATGCAGCGAGGCGGTGATTCTCGGCGTCCTCATGACCCTTGCGTTTTCCGTTTTCCGGATCCCCTACGGCAGTCTTGTGGGAATGCTGACCGCCATCTGCGCCATCATCCCCTACGTCGGCGCGCTGATCTCCTGCGTGGTCAGCGTGTTCCTTGTGCTTTTGGTGGACCCTGTGCTGGCGGTGCGCTGCCTCATCGTTTATCTTGCCGTGCAGTTCATTGAAAATCAGTTCATCTATCCCCGCGTGGTGGGCAAGTCCGTGGGGCTTTCTCCCCTTTACACTCTTGTTGCCGCCATGATCGGCGGAAAGCTCTTTGGCATCATCGGCATCATCTTCTTCATCCCCCTGACTGCGGTGATCCTCGAGCTTGTGAAGGAGGACGCCTGCCGCCGCCTGCGTGCAAAGGAAGAGCAACAATAAAAACCAGCGGCCCCGGAAAGCTTCTGAAAACGCTTTCCGGGGCCGTTTTATTCCTGTCCGGGGTGCCCCCGGCAGCATTTACTTGAAATATTGGGGGAAGGACTTCCGGATGGTGGCCAGATTTTCGGTATACCGCTGCATATGCCGGGCGGCAATGGTGCGGGCAGCGGCGGTATCCTTTGCCTCGATGGCCTTCAGCAGGCTGGTGTGGTCATCCAAAATTGCTTCTGCCGGGCGGCAGCGGAAGCTGAGCATCGTGGTGCGGTCAAAATGAGGGGCCAGATTTTCCACCAGCTCATACCAGTAAGGGCAGCCGCACAGCTCATACAGCATTTTGTGGAACTCCTTATCCAGTGCAAAGATCTTTTCCTCCTGCGCCCGCTGAATGTACATCTGCCACAGCGCCACATTCTCCCACAGACGGTCGAGCTCCTGTTTGGTCAGCATTTCGCAGGCCATCCCCGCCAGCTCTGTTTCCAGCACTGCCCGGAGATGCCGGACCTCTTCCACCAGCCCGGCGTCGATGAGGGAAACATAGGTGCCGATCTTGGGCCGGATCTCGATCAGCCGCCGCTGCGCCAGCTCCAGCTCTGCTTCCCGGAAGGGGGTGCGGCTGACCCCCAGCTGCTCGCACAGCTCCGGCTCGTTGAGTTTTTCTCCGGGTTCCAGACGGGTGTTGACGATGTTATCGATCAGCACCCGCAGGACAAAATTTTTAGCAGATTCCTGCTCTCTGCGTTCTGAGATGGTGATCATGGAAATGCTCCTTCTATCCGTTTGCGGTCTGCTCAGGGCGTATCTGAAAACAAAGAAAATGGCGAGTATTCCGCAGTCACAGGCGGGCTCCAGGGCTTTTTCCCACAAGATCCTGCTGTGGCTGCAGAAACAGGCTGGATTTTCGGCTTTTCAGCTGCACGCAAGGGGTACAGCCTGTTCACAGTATAGCACAAACCGCTTCGGCTTGTCCCGTTTTTTGCAGAAAATGCAGCAAAAAGCAAAGCATACAGGGCGCGATTTTTGCTGCCGGAGCAGATCATGGACTTTTTAAAGCTGGAACAGGTCGATCCGCACGGCCATGGCAAGGCCATAATAGACCACAACAGCCACCCGATCATGGATGGTGGTGCTCAGCGGCCCGGATAAGATGCAGGAAAGATTTCCGCTTTTGCCTTGACTTTACCCCTGTTTTCTGCTTTAATACCTTTGATAAAAGGGAGTAAAGGGCCGTTTTCCGTTTTGTGATCCGGAAAACGGCTGCATGGCAGCGTCATCACGGCAAAATGCCCGATGTCATGTGTTCGCTTGAGACTTTTGTCACAGACAAGGTACTGTGGCAGAGGTCTCTTTTTTCTTGCCGCTGTACCGGAGCACAAGGAGGCAAAGAAAAAGCATGAACTTTCTGAACACATTCGCAAGTCTGTTTTCCAACTTTGGAAACCTGACATGGCAGATGGTGGTGATGTGGGCCATCGGTGCGCTGCTCATTTACCTTGCCATCGCCAAAAAAATGGAGCCGAGCCTGCTTTTACCCATGGGCTTTGGTGCCATTCTGGTCAATCTGCCCCTGTCGGGTGCCATCACGCAGGGCGATACGGTAGGCCCAATTTCCGCTCTGTTTGATGCGGGCATGTCCAACGAGCTGTTCCCGCTGCTGCTCTTCATCGGCATTGGTGCCATGATCGATTTTGGCCCGCTGCTGGAAAAGCCGTGGCTGATGCTCTTTGGTGCGGCGGCACAGTTCGGTATCTTTTTCACCCTGTTTCTGGCGGGCTTCTTCTTTGACCTGAAGGATGCCGCCTCCATTGCTGTCATCGGTGCAGCGGACGGCCCCACTGCCATCTTTGTGGCAAACACCCTCAACTCCCAGTATCTCGGTGCCATCATGGTGGCAGCCTACAGCTACATGGCCCTGGTGCCCATCGTGCAGCCCCCTGTTATCCGGCTGCTGACCACCAAAAAGGAGCGCCTGATCCGGATGCCTTATGAAAAAGGCAGCGTTACCCAGCTGACCAAGATCCTGTTCCCCATCGTCGTGACCATCATTGCGGGCATAGTCGCCCCTGCCAGTGTGGCGCTGGTGGGCTTTTTGATGTTCGGCAACCTGCTGCGGGAGTGCGGCGTGCTGAACGTGCTCAGCGAGACCGCACAGAATGTGCTGGCAAACCTGATCACCATTGTGCTGGGCCTGACCGTTGCCGGGCAGATGACCGCAGACAAGTTCGTCCGGCCCGACACGCTGCTGATCCTTGCACTGGGTCTGGTGGCCTTCGTCTTTGATACCGCAGGCGGCGTGCTGTTTGCAAAGCTGCTGAATCTGTTCCTGCCCGAAGGCAAAAAGCTGAACCCGATGATCGGTGCAGCCGGCATCTCGGCTTTCCCCATGAGCGGCCGCGTCGTCAACAAGATGGGTCTGGAAGAGGACAGCCAGAATTTCCTGCTGATGTATTCCATCAGCGTCAATGTTTCGGGGCAGATCGCATCCGTCATTGCAGGCGGTCTCATCCTGACCCTGATGACTTAACGGAGGTGTACTTATGCTTCATCTTTCTTCGTGGATGGTCACACTGCCGATGATGCTCATCGGAATGGTCGGCATCATCCTCGTCATCGGCATCATCGTTCTGTCCGTGATGCTGCTGAACCGGCTTACCAGCCGGAAATGATTTTTCCTTTTACCGTTTGACTGAACAAAAAAGTCCGGGCCTGTTTCCGCTCAGAGAAAGGCCCGGGCTTTTCGTTTGCTCTGGTTTGTGGTATACTATAGTGTATTTTGAAATCACCCTTTAAAAAGAGGTATCATTATGAAAGCACATATCGCACGCAACCAGAACGCCGGTGTGCCGCTGGCGCTGGGCTGGAATCTCTCCAATGCTGACCGCGGCAAGCTGGAGGGCATGGCCCCCGCCTTTGGCATGAAGCTGCTGCTCGTGTCCCCTGCGGATGCCGGCAAGACCGTTGCCCAGCTGCTGGGCGAGGTGGAGACCAGAACCGCCCGCACGCTGGTGCTGGAACCGGGTGCCTATCCCCCGGCACTGGTGCTGGCAAACTTCAAGGATAAGGATGTGGACACCCTGCTGGACCTGATGAAGCAGGCACAGGTGAACATCCCGCTCAAGGCCGTGGTCACTCCCTCCAACCGCAGCTGGGTGTTCGGTGACCTGCTGGCCCATCTGCAGGAGGAGCACGCAGCCGTTACCGCCGCAAAGGAGAACCAGACTCTATGAAGACCCGCGCAAACCGTTTGGTCAGCATGCTGCTGGCCGGTGCGCTCTGCCTGAGCCTGCTGGCCGCTTGTGCCCCCAAAAAGAAGGAGCTGACCCGCTACTCCACCATTTTTTACGATGTGTTCGACACCGTAACGCAGGTGATCGCCTACTGTGAGAGCGAAGAGGTGTTCAAGACCCAGATGGACGCTCTGCACGCAGACCTTGTCACCTACAATCAGTTGTACGACATCTACAACGATTACCCCGGCGTGACCAACGTGAAGACCATCAACGACAACGCCGGCAAGGCCCCCGTGGAGGTGGATGACCGCATCCTTTCCATGCTGGAGCTGGCCGACCAGATGTACGCCACCACCAACGGCAAGCTGAACATCGCCATGGGCAGCGTGCTGAACATCTGGCACAACTACCGCGAAGCGGCCGAGGCCACCGAGGCCGATGCGGACAACAAGCTGCCCGGCATGGACGAGCTGGAAGCTGCCGCCCAGCACTGCGACATCAACAATGTCATCATCGACGAAGACGCCAAGACCGTCTATCTGGCCGACCCGGACATGCGGCTGGACGTGGGCAGCGTGGGCAAGGGCTATGCCGTGGAAATGGCATGTCAGGCAGCCGAGGCCCGCGGCCTGACCAGCGCTCTGGTGAGCGTGGGCGGCAATCTGCGTGCCATCGGCACAAAACCGGACGGCAGCCAGTGGACCGGCGGTGTGGAAAACCCGTGGAACGCTTCCGACCTGTACACCGCCAGTTCCATGCTGAGCGGTGCCATCAACATGAGCGATATGGCCCTTGTGACCAGCGGCGACTACCAGCGCTACTTTGTGGTGAACGGCAAACGCTATCACCACCTGATCGACCCGGACACCCTGTTCCCTTCCACCTATTTCAATGGCGTGACCGTGCTGTGCAGCGACTCCGGTCTGGCCGACTGCCTGACCACCGGCCTGTTCTGCCAGCCGCTGGAGGATGGGCTGAAGATCGTGGAAAGTCTGGACGGCGTGGAAGCCATGTGGTGCACACCGGACCAGCAGATCATTACCTCCTCCGGCTGGGATGCCCATTTGAAAAACTAAAAGCATTTCGACAAAAAGAAAAGCACTGCAATGCAGTGCTTTCTTTTTGCTTCAAAATTCGGTCGGCGCGTAATAGCTGGGAATGGACGCCGTTTTCTGGGCGCTTGCCTGCTGGCGCAGCGCCGAGCGGGTCACCTCTGCCCAGGAATACTGGGTCATATACTCGCCCCGGTAGGAGTTGATGGCCGAGCGGTCGCCCTTCAGGAAGTTGTAATAATCGCAGTCCACCTTGCCCGTATCGATGGCCAGCGTGCTGCGGCCGCGGATGAGCAGGCCGGTAACACCTGCATCCTCCAGCGCATGGCTCAGGTCAAAGATCAGGTTGCGCAGATGGCTGTGCAGGGATGCGGTATCGGGCTTGTCCTCCCACAGCACCGCCAGCATTTCGCCGTTGGTACAGGTGGCACCGTTGCGGTCCACCAGATAGGCCAGCAGCTCTTTGCTCTTGCTGCGCTTGAAAGACAGTGTGCGCCCATTGACAAAGATCTCAAAATTGCCGAAGCATTGGATCTTGACGCCTGCCGGGCCATCCTCCGGCGGGTAGCGCAGATGCTTCAGCACATTCTTGACATCATCCTCGTTTGCGGGCTTGAGCAGAAAGCCGCTGACGAAGATCTGCAGCGCTTCCAGCGCATATTCCGGATGCTCTGTCACCACAATGATGTTGCAGCGCGGCTGCAGCTTCTGGATCATGCGCGCCAAACCAAGCCCGTTCATGCCGGGCATTTCCAGATTCAGGAAGGCAGCATCCATAGGCCCCTGACGCATCCATGTCAGAGCGTCTTCGGTGGTCATGGCGCTGATATAATCACAGTCGGGTGCAACACGGCACAGGATGCGGACCAGCGAGTTGATCGCAAGCTGTCCGTCATCGACGACCAATATCTTCATTTAATAATACACCCCCGCAAGCTTACGTTCAAAACGCTCCCCCTTGTTCAGTTTAACACGTCACCCGCTGATTCGCAAGTTATTTTTGCACAAAAAACGGAAACTTTATCTTAATTACGAAAAAGCACCTCTTCCGTGCAGTTTGTCCGCAAAACCACTGACCGAAAGAGGTGTCTGAGCCGGATCTTATTTCCCGCAGCTCAGGCAGTTATACAAGATATTCCGTGCCGTCCAACCCTGTCAATTTTTGTGCCGTAGTTTCTCCCACATGACTGCACAGCTGCGCGTAGGCCTGCCGCATCCGGGTCGGGCGGGAGGTGCAGTTGTGTGCATCGGAAGAGACCGCGTCCACCAGCCCCGCCTTGACCCAGTGCTCCAGCCGCATCCGCTGCCAGAAGCCGCTGTCCAGCACAGCCGAGCAGTTGATCTGGCAGCGCAGCCGGTACTGCTCATGCAGGCGGGCCAGCAGGCCGTGCTGCGCAAGGCAGGGATACCGCTCAATGTGGGCCACCAGAATGCGGTAGCCTGCACCCGTGATCTCCCGCAGAGCCGTTTCCAGCTCCTTTGCGGTTATGTTCGGCACAAATTCCAGCAGCACCCAGCCGGTATCTCCCAAGGTCAACAGCTGGCGCTGGACTGCCGCATATCCCGCCGCAGGGGTATACAGCAGCTCAGAGCCGTGCTCCAGCTTCAGGTCGTAGCCTTTTTGTGTGCAGTATGCGCGGGCCAGAGCCAGATGCCGGTCGTAGACTTCCTGCGGGAAGCGTTCCATGCCCGGCGTGCTGTGGGAGGTAGCAAACAGGTGCCGCACACCGTCTGCTGCCGCTGCATCCAGCATGGCATACATTTCTTCTCTGGTCTGCGCACCATCGTCCACGCCGTAGACGAAGTGCGCATGATAATCCGTAAAGCCGCTCATTTCTTTTCCGCTTCGTGGCTCCGTTTATAATACTTTCTGTAATAGCCGTACTTTCCATACTTTGAGTAGGATTTGTAGTACTTGCGGCCCATATAGTTGTCGTAGTCCACCTGATTGAGCACGGTGCCCAGAATGGGGCAGCCGGTCTGCTCGATCTGCTGCTTCACGTCCAACAGCTCCTGACGGCTCACATCGTTGTAGTTCACTGCGATCAGGGTGCCGTCACATGCCTTGGCGATCTCTGCCGCATCGATGACCACGCCCACCGGGGGTGCGTCCACAATGATGTAATCTGCCATTCTGGCCAGCATATCCAGCAGTTCGGCAAAATGGCTGTTGGTCAGCAGTGCCAGCGGGTTGGGCACATCGCGGCCCACCGGCACCATGATCGCGTTGGGGATGTCGGTCTGGTAGATGACCTCATCCATGCCCACCATACCGGCCAGAAAATGGGAGAGGCCCTTGCCGTCGCTGCGGCCATCCTCATATTTCAGGCCGTAGTCACTGTTGACCATGCTGCGGCGCAGGTCTGCGTCCACCAGCGCCACCTTGATGCCGCGCTGTGCCAGCGTGCGCATCAGGTTCATGGCCAGATAGCTCTTGCCCTCTGCAGCATGGCAGCTGGTGATCATGATCTTTTTGACACTCGCACCTGCAAAGGAGAGGTTGGTGCTCAGGGTATTAAAGGCTTCATTTCCCGCATAATCCAGAGCCGGAA
Source organism: Faecalibacterium sp. 3 (assembly GCF_048323735.1). Classification (NCBI taxonomy): domain Bacteria; kingdom Bacillati; phylum Bacillota; class Clostridia; order Eubacteriales; family Oscillospiraceae; genus Faecalibacterium; species Faecalibacterium sp. 3. Next base: position 1,493,661 of record NZ_JBLWFN010000001.1, on the reverse strand, counting down.
ATTTTGTGATCTTCAGCTGTTTCATGCTTTCCTCCCAGAGCTGCCACCCACACGGCGGCGGACATCATCGGCAAACCGCTTGGTGCGGCGCTTGAACTCGCTTTTCTCTTTCGGCTGTTCGCCAGCGTCGGCCAGCGGGATCGATGCCAGCACGACCATGCCGGTATACTTGCGGATATCATCGGCAGACTTGTAGGTATCGTCCAGCATGGTCCGCAGCACCACCACGGCGCAGGCCAGCACAAAGCCCACCACAAAGCCCAGCAGGATGTTCTTGGCCTTGTTGGGGCTGAACGGATTCTCCGGCACGCGCGCAGAAGACATCAGGGTGGGCTCGTCCGTCTTCATCTTTTCCGAGATGTACTTTGCGCCCACATCCGCATACTCGTTTGCGATCGCTGCCGCTTCTTCCGGGTCCGGGTTCGTGACCGTGATATCCAGCATACGGGTGTCGCTGGTGTTGGTGACAGACAGCATACTGGCCATATTGGTGTAGGTATAATTCAGGTTCAGGTTGCTGATGACCTTTTCGTGGACTTCCCACATTTCAAAGACCTTGATGTAATCGCTGGTCAGCTCGCTTCCGACCTGCAGGTCGGAGAAGTTCAACACCGAATCATTGCGGCTGACCACATAGATGGTGGCCGTTGCCTTGTACATCGGCGTTACCAGAAAAAACGTATAAAGCGCCATCAGTACGGCACCCACCACAGCCGTGGCTGCAATGAGCGTCCAGTGGGCCAGCAGACCCATGAACAGTTCCAGCAGATCAATGGTGTCTTCTCCCTGTTCCGGCTGTACCGCTAAAGCTGTGCGCTCCTTCACAAAAGTATCTTGCTGCACGATTTCACTCCTTATAACCTTATAATATTGCCGCCCATGCGGCCCGGGCGTTGCGCCCTTTCCTCTATTTCTCTAAATCCCATACGCCAAAAATGCGGCGTCCCCTTTTTCATCAGGGAGCACCGCAAATGATGCAGTCTGCTAATTACTTTGCGGTAGCAACAGAAGCAGTTGCCTTGCCAGCCTGAATGTTTGCCATGGTCACGCCATCCAGCACAACCTTGACAACACGCCGGGTCACAGGTTTACCATTGACGGTGGAAGTCTGCTCAACAACGGTACCAACCACAGGCAGAGTCACAACGTTGCCATTCGCAGTGACGACCTTGACCGTAACGACAACCTGAGTGCCTGCCTTGGGCAGAGCTGCAAAGTGGAGGTAAGCGGCAACATCGCCCATTCTAGCCACATAACCGGTAACCTCCAGCTCCTTGATCTCGCTGATGGTCACATTGCTGCCCAGAATGCGGGTAATTTCAGAACAGGCATCTGCACCCAGATAAGCCTGCACGCTGCCTGCTGCCTTCAAAGCTTCCTCTTCCTCGGCAGAAACAGTGGTGGTCTTTAACTCGACGTTCAGGCCCTCAGAAGAAGAACCGGTGGCCTCAAAGGTAATCTTGCCGGCATCCTTATCTGCGCTGGTCGGGCTTGCAGGAGCAGTCTCTGCTGCAAAAGCAGTGGCTGCAACCATACTTACGGCCAGAACCACAGAAACTGCAACACCAACGACCTTTTTCATTTTCATATGACTCTTCCTTTCAAACTTTCGCACTCTTTCCCCGAGAGTACCTCTATCTAAATGTGCAACACACACATTTATTCAACCTGTTCATAGAAAAGCTTCAATACAGCCTGCTGCAGGCTTGCAGCATCCGGATAGAACTCCATAAAGCCATCGGCACCGATCTCATGGGTGCCTTCCGGCTTGATTGTATCCGTCCGCTCATAATCCTTTGCCGCCCACACTTCATTTGCCAGCTGGCCGCGCGGGATGTTCGTATAGAGATACGGTTCCATTGCGTCGTAAGCCGTGAGCACAAAGCTCTGGTTCTGCTTTACTTCAGCATCCAGCTGTGTGGCAAGCTTCTGGATATACTGTTCCTGCCGGGCCATGCGGGCCTCATTGGTGCCAACGCCGATGCTGCGGCGGGTACGGACAAAGGTCTCTGCCTGGTCGCCATGCAGCGTCAGGGTCGTGCCCTTGGTCATAGCCGGATCGATGGCGGAGAAATCATCCTCCAGCGTAACGGTAATGCCGCCCGCCAAGTCATTCAGTGTTGAAATGCCATCCAGACCCATGGAAAGGTACTGATCGACCGTCTGTCCGCCCAGCAGATTTTCCACAGCTTCCACTGTGACCTCGCAGCTGGTCTGGCGTCCATCGCCAAAGCCATATCCCACACAGATCTGCTGCTCCACCGGCTCATACCGGTCCCCCATAACGCCCAGCACTGTCACCGGCGTGATCGTGTCACGGTCGATCTGCAGCTGCTGCACCGTCTTGTTGTTACTGTCCAGCACGATCAACCGGAGGAAATCCGCCTGACCGGCCTGCCGGTATGCATAGGACTCCTGCGTTTCATGATCCACGCCCATTACAAGAATGGTCGTAAGCCCGTCACGCTTTTTGTAGGTATGGCCGTTCAGTTCCACGGTCTCCTGCTCTGCCTGCGGCAGCTCGGTCCGGGTCTCCGGTTTCCGGCTGCGCTTTTCCAGCCAGCTGCCGCCTGCAAAAAGCAGCAAAGCCGCCAGCACCAGTACAGCCAGCGCCGCAGCAGCAGTGCGATATTGTTTTTTTGTGTTCAAAAAGGTACGCTTCCCCTCTTCCCCTCGGAATATGATCCTGCCGGAAAATATTCCACGGCTTATTATAGCGTCACAGCCGTGCAACTGTCAATGCATTTTTCGCTATTTTAGCTGTTATATCAGTTTTTTTCACCCTTATTTTTCTTTGAAATCAAGGAAGAAACCCGGCAGAGCTGCACTTTAAAAGAATGCAGAAACGCGCTATACTAAAAGCAAAAACAGTTAGTGGAGGAATGCTTTATGAATTCGACTCTGCGAAGGGATGCAGATGCCATCATCCGCTCCAGCCTGAACGCCGTTCTCCCGGACGAAGCCGTGCGCCGTGCGTTGAACGCCTTTGCGCCGAGGGGCGGCAGAGTGCTGCTGGTGGCAGCGGGCAAGGCGGCCTGGCAGATGGCACACGCTGCGGTGGAAGCACTGGGCCGTGTGGACGGCGGTGTGGTGGTGACCAAATACGGCCACGTAAAGGGTGAGATCCCGGGCGTGACCTGCTGTGAAGCAGGCCATCCGGTCCCGGACGAGAACAGCTTTGCTGCCACCGAAAAGGCGCTGGCCCTTGTGCAGGGCCTGACGGCAGAGGATACCGTGCTGTTCCTGCTCTCCGGCGGCGGCAGCGCATTGTTCGAGCGGCCGCTGCTGCCCGGGGAAGAGCTGCAGGACATCACAAGCCAGCTTCTCGCCAGCGGGGCCGATATCGTGGAAATGAACATCATCCGCAAGCGGCTTTCCGCTGTCAAGGGCGGACGGTTTGCGCAGGCCTGTGCCCCGGCAGAGGTATTCAGCATCGTGCTCAGTGACATCCTCGGCGACCCGCTGGACATGATCGCCAGCGGCCCGGCGGTGCCGGACACCTCCACCTGCGCACAGGCCCTTGCCATTGCGGAAAAGTACCATTTAAACCTGTCGGAACAGGCAAAGACGCTGCTGCAGCAGGAAACGCCCAAAGCGCTGGACAACGTGACCACCCGGATCACCGGCAGTGTGCGGGAACTGTGCACCGCTGCGGCCAATGCTTGCCGGGAATTGGGCTATGAGCCCATCCTGCTGACCGACCAACTTTGCTGTGAGGCCCGGGAAGCAGGCAGTTTTCTTAGCTCCATCGTCCGCACCCACACGGGGCACGGGAAAAAGCTGGCCTATATCGCAGGCGGCGAGACGGTCGTCCACCTGACCGGCAGGGGCCTCGGCGGGCGGAATCAGGAGCTGGCGCTTGCGGCAGCTCCCGCCATTGCAGGGCGGAACGCGGCAGTGTTCTCGGTGGGCAGCGACGGCACCGATGGCCCCACCGATGCTGCAGGCGGCTATGTGGACGGCGAGACCCTTGCTGCGCTGGCTGCAAAAGGCTGGAACGTGTTTGACACCCTGCAGCACAACGATGCCTACCACGCCCTCCGGGCTGTGGAGGGGCTCATCATGACCGGAGCCACCGGCACGAACGTCAACGATGTGGCCGTGGCATTGCTCCGGGACTGAGAAGCCGGTTTTATAAACATTGTACCCCGCCTGAAGGGATTTTGGCCTCCGGGGCTTGACAGCAAAAGTTCAAAGTGATATGATTTTGATATCATAAAGAAGCGTTTTCAAACCCTGATAAGAAGGAGACCATTATGGAAGAGAAAATTCTGCAGACCAAAAAGAACGGCATGGTCATGCTGCTGCTCACCCTGCTGGGCTATGTGGTGTTCACGGTACTGTTCGTGTACAGCCTGATCCTGCTGGACACCAGCCTGTTCCCGGGCATTCTGCTCATGGCGCTGTCCATCCTGTACTGGGTGGCGGGCATTTTCCTGTTCTGCGGCCTGAAGGTGCTCAAGCCGCAGGAAGCACTGGTGCTCACCCTCTTCGGTGATTACATCGGCACCTTAAAGGGGCAGGGCTTTTACTGGGTGAATCCGTTCTGTACCGCAGTCAATCCTGCAGCGGGCACAAAGCTCAGCCAGAGCGGCGATGTGAACAGCGGCGAAACCGGCATGGCGGCCCTGCTCAAGGCAGGTAACAGCAGTGCCCAGACCGCAGAATCTACCAGCAAGAAGATCTCGCTCAAAATGATGACCCTCAACAACTCCCGCCAGAAGATCAACGACTGTCTGGGCAACCCGGTGGAGATCGGCATTGCGGTCATCTGGCGGGTCACCGACACCGCAAAGGCCGTGTTCAATGTGGACAACTATAAGGAATACCTCTCCCTGCAGTGCGACAGCGCCCTGCGCAACGTGGTGCGCGTTTACCCTTATGATGTAGCCCCCAATGTGGACACCACCGGCGACGGCGTGGCCGATGAGGGCAGTCTGCGCGGTTCCTCGGAGGTGGTAGCCGCCCGCATCCGGGACGAGATCCAGAAGAATGTTGAGCAGGCCGGCATCGAAGTGGTGGAGGCCCGCATCACCTATCTGGCCTATGCGCCGGAGATCGCAGCCGTGATGCTGCAGCGCCAGCAGGCAAGCGCCATCATCGACGCCCGCAAGATGATCGTGGACGGCGCCGTGGGCATGGTGGAAATGGCCCTGGACCGCCTGAGCGAAAACAAGGTGGTGGAGCTGGACGACGAACGCAAGGCGGCGATGGTCTCCAATCTGCTGGTGGTGCTGTGCGGCAACCGTGACGCACAGCCCATTGTGAACAGCGGCAGCCTGTACTGATGGCAGAGCCCAAAAAGCAGGTGCCCCTGCGCCTGAACGCGAAGCTCTACGACGCCCTTGCCGCCTGGGCAGAGGATGACTTCCGCTCGGTGAACGGACAGATCGAGTATCTGCTCACCGAGTGCGTGCGTCAGCGCAAAAAGAACGGGAAGTATGTCTCGGATCAGATCGACGTCCCGCCCGAACTCGACATCAAATGATGTAATAATCTGGCCCGATGGGCCGCTGCAAACAGCTCCATACAAAAAATGAGACAGGCTTCCCCGAAAACAAGGGGCTGCCTGTCTCATTTTTGCTGTAAGTGATCGTGAGCGAAAATCTTCAATGCTCTGCCCAGTCGCTGCTGCGGCCCACGGCCTTGTGCCAGCCTGCCAGCAGGCGGGTGCGTTCGGCCTCGTCCATCTGCGGGACAAAGGTCATGTTGCAGTGCCACAGGCTGCGGATCTCGTCCCGGTCCTTCCACACACCGGTGGCAAGGCCCGCCAGATAGGCGGCTCCCAGAGCGGTCGTCTCCCGGATGGCCGGGCGCAGCACGGTCTTGTTCAGGATGTCGGCTTGGAACTGCATCAGGAACTGGTCACGGGAGGCGCCGCCATCCACCTTCAGCGAGGTGATGGGCACGCCGATGTCTTTTTCCATAGCCGCCACAAGATCGGCGCTCTGGTAGGCGATGGATTCCTCCGCCGCGCGGATGATATGGTTTTGGGTGGTACCGCGGGTGATGCCCACGATGGCACCGCGGGCGTACATATCCCAGTACGGTGCACCCAGACCGGTAAAGGCGGGCACGATGTAAACGCCGCCGTTGTCCGGCACCTTCTGGGCGTAGTATTCCGCGTCGCGGCTTTCCTGGATCATGCGCAGACCGTCGCGCACCCACTGGATCACAGCACCGCCCACAAAGACGCTGCCCTCCAGCGCATACTCCACCCTGCCGTTCAGGCTGATGGCAATGGTAGAGATCAGGCCGTTCCGGCTGCGGCAGATGGTGTCGCCAGTGTTCATCAGCAAAAAGCAGCCGGTGCCGTAGGTGTTCTTGGCCTCGCCCTTGCTAAAGCAGCTCTGCCCGAACAGCGCAGCCTGCTGGTCACCGGCAATCCCGGCCACCGGGATCTGCACACCGCACAGGTCGGTGGTACCGTAGACCTCGCTGGAATCGGTCACGCGGGGCAGGATGCAGCGCGGGATATCCAGCGCTTTGAGCAGAGTGTCGTCCCAGTCCAGCGTGCGGATGTTATACAGCATGGTGCGGCTGGCGTTGGTGCGGTCGGTGACGTGCACTCTGCCGCCGGTCAGCTTCCAGACCAGCCATGTGTCCACAGTGCCGAACAGGATCTCCCCTGCCTCGGCCCGCTCCCGCGCACCGGGCACATTGTCCAAGATCCACTTGATCTTCGTTGCGGAGAAATAGGCATCGGGCATCAGGCCGGTGTTCTCCCGGATGTAGTCTGCCATGCCGGGCTGCTGCAGCAGTTCATCCACCAGCGGTGCCGTGCGGCGGCACTGCCAGACGATGGCGTTATAGATGGGGCGGCCGGTGGCCTTTTCCCACAGGATGGTGGTCTCCCGCTGGTTGGTGATGCCAATGGCGGCAATGTCGTGGACATCGACGCCGCTCTGGGCCACCACCTCGTTCATGACTCCATACTGGGTGGACCAGATCTCCATGGGGTTGTGCTCCACCCAGCCCTGCTGTGGATAGATCTGCTCAAACTCGCGCTGCTGCACCGCAATGATGTTCTGCTCATTGTCGAACAGGATGGCACGGCTGCTGGTGGTTCCCTGATCCAGCGCCAGAACATATTTTGTACTCATGCTTTTGCTACCTCCGTATCGTTTCAGGAGTGTATATTACAGATTTCGCGTCGCCACAATGTCCACGCCGGTGCCGCACACGTCGGCCAGCACCACCTGCCCGGTGCGGACGGGTGCGTGCAGGGTGACGCGGTCCAGCGCAGCCATGACCTCGGTCATCTTCTCTTTGGGCACAGCCTGCGCAGTCTTTACCGGGCAGCGCGGATACAGTCCACCCTCTACCCGCACGGTGCTGGTGAGGATGCGGGTGGGGTGGGTCAGTTCCTCCCTGCCGTAGGCGGCACCGTTGGGGCAGGCGTTTCCCGTTACATTATAATCATTTTCCGGGTCCACCTGCAAGTGGCAGCCGCAGGGACAGCAGATGCAAATAACTTCTTTGATACGGCTCATTCTGCAATAACCTCCTCTACCGCGACGGTCAGAGGGCCGTCCGCTTTTTCCAGCAGGACTTTTGGAAGGGTGATGTGCTCCATCTCACCGGGTGCCATGCGCTGGCGCTTGAACCGGGCCAACTGCCTGCCGCCGCAGGCCACTGTGATCTGGCTGGGGCCGTAGTTCTGCCGCACGCGGAAGGAAATATTCACGCTCCTGTCCACATCAGCGGGGCGCACCCGCTGCGGCACGGTGTAGCCCACGCCATTGCCCGGGACAAGGTCAAGCACAACCGTATCGGAGGCTTCGCCCTTCAAAACATAGGCCGCCGCAGAAGCACCGGCAAGGTCGCTTTCGCCCGAAACGAAGTCCACCAGATCATGCACATGCACCACGTTGCCGCAGGCGAACACACCGGGGATACCGGTCTCCATATTCTCGTAGACCACAGCGCCCTTGGTGTGGGGATCCATGGGGATCCCGGCCTGCCGGGTCAACTCATTTTCCGGGATCAGGCCAACGCTGAGCAGGATGGTGTCCACATCAAATTCCATTTCGGTGCCCGGGATGGGGCGGCGGTTCTCGTCCACCTTGGCAACGATGGCCTTTTCCACGCGGGCCTTGCCCTGAATATCCACGATGGTGTGGGACAGATACAGAGGGATGTCGAAATCCTGCAGGCACTGCACGATGTTGCGGGTCAGGCCGCCGGAATACGGCATGACCTCCACGCAGGCCAGCACTTTGGCCCCTTCCAGCGTCATGCGGCGGGCCATGATCAGGCCGATGTCGCCGCTGCCGAGGATGAGCACCCGCTTGCCTACCAGATAGCCCTCCATGTTGACATAGCGCTGGGCAGCACCGGCGGTGTAGATGCCGGCAGGGCGGGTGCCCGGGATGCCGATGGCACCGCGGGTGCGTTCCCGGCAGCCCATGCAGAGGATGATGCTTCTGGCTTCCAAAATCTGATAACCCTTTTCCCGGCTGACACAGTGGATCTTTTTGTCCGGGGTGACCTCCAGCACCATGGTGCCCAGCTCCACCCGCACGCCGGTGGATTGCAGCAGTTCAATGCATCGGCCGGCATACTCCGGGCCGGTGAGCTGCTCCCCAAAGCGGTGCAGACCAAAGCCATTGTGGATGCACTGGTTCAGGATGCCGCCCAGTTCGTTGTCCCGCTCCAAAATCAGAATATCGCGCAGACCATGCTGCCATGCGCTGTAAGCTGCGGCAAGGCCTGCCGGGCCGCCGCCGACGATGACCAGATCAATCATGGTGATTTTCCTCCTGCTTGGTTTCGCACAGTAAGACGTTGGTACCGGCTTTATCCTGCAGCACGTCCAGCGGGCTGATGCCCAGCGTTTTGCTGATCAGCTCCAGCACCCGCGGCCCGCAGAAGCCGCCCTGACAGCGGCCCATACCGGCACCGCAACGGCGCTTGACGCCGTCGATGGTGGTGGCGGGGATCTCTTCCCGCAGGGCGTTCAGGATCTCCCCCTCGGTGATCGTCTCGCAGCGGCAGACCACGCGGCCGTATGCGGGATCTTCCGCAATGAGCCGGGCCTTTTCTTCCGGCGAACACTCCTTAAAGCGCACTCTGGTGCGGCCGTCCCTGTAGTCTGTCTTGGCGGCGGGCAGGTCGCCGTGGGCCTTCAGGATCTTGGTAACTTCCTTTGCGACAGCCGGGGCGCTGGACAGGCCGGGCGATTTCATACCGGCCAGATCAATGAAACCGGGCGCGCCCTCTGCTTCGCCGATAACGAAGTCGCCCGTATCCACATTGGCGCGGACGCCCGCAAAGTTGCGGATGGACTCCCCGAACCGGATGCTCGGCACGCTGCGGCGGGCTGCGGCGCTGACAAAAGCCAGACCGGCAGCGGTGCAGGCGGTGTTGTCGCCCTCTACCCGAACGGCGTCCGGGCCAACAAGCAGGTTGCCGTGGACGGTGGGCGCGACCAGAACGCCCTTGCCGTTTTCGTTGGGGCACTGGAAGATGACGTGGTGCACACGGCTGCCCTCGGATTTGTCCAGCAGGTAGTATTCGCCGCGGGTGGGCTGGATGGTAAATTTGTGGGGCGCAGCCATATCGTGCACGGCCTGTGCCGAGATGCCTGCCGCATTGATGATGTAGCGGGTCTCCACGATGCCATCGGGCGTTGTCAGTGCCCATCCGCCGGCAGTCTTTTCAATGTGGGTCACAGGGCAGCTGCGGTGCAGCTCCACGCCGTTGCGCACAGCTACTTCTGCCATGGCCAGTGCAAAGTCCCACGGGCTGACGATGGCGGCGCTGGGCGCATACAGCGCGCCAACCACATTGGAGGCCAGATTCGGCTCCATGGCAAGCGTTTCCTCTGCGGAAAGCAGCCGGATGCCCGGCACGCCGTTGGCGATGCCGTTCTCATACAGTTTCTGCAGGTGGGGCAGCTCCTCCGGGCTGAGGGCCAGCACCAGACTGCCGCACTGATGGTACGGCACATCCAGACGGGCACAGATCTCCTTGGCCAGTGCAGAACCCTCCACGTTGAGCCGTGCCATCCGGGTGCCCGGCTCGGGATCGTATCCGGCGTGCAGAATAGCACTGTTGGCCTTGGTCGTGCAGTCTGCCACATCGTTTTCCGCCTCAAAGACCGCGGTCTGCAGCCGGTAGTGTGACAGCTCGTAGGCACTTGCTGCGCCGATGACGCCGCAGCCGATGATCGCTACATCCAGCATAAATACCTCCTGATCGCTCTGTTTTCCGAACAGAAGAAAAAGAGCAGAGCAAACAAAAGGGTTTTTGCTTTCCCTCTTGTTTGTTCTGCTCGATTCTCTGAACAAACTTTTATTGTTTTTATAATAACGCAGTCCGCATAAGATGTCAAGGCATTTGTTCAAAAATAATAGTCATATCAGACGAAAGTGCTCGATCTGCAGGCTGCAGCACCGCGCAACGTGTCGCAGCCATTTCTTGTTTTTATAATACCATGAACAAGGTTCCTGCCGCAATGAGCGCACAGCCGATCAGATTTTTGGCCGTGAACGGCTCATGCAGGATGAAAAATGCCAGTGCCAGCGTGATGACCACGCTCAATTTATCGATAGGAACCACCTTGGACGCTGCACCGATCTGCAGAGCGTGATAGTAGCACAGCCAGCTTGCACCCGTGGCAAGGCCGGATAGGATCAGGAACAGCCAGCTTTTGTGAGAAATATCCCCGATGCCGGTCTGTGTTCCCGTCAGAAACACCATGCCCCAGCTCATCAGGAGCACAACTGCAGTGCGAATGGCCGTGGCAAGCGTGGAATTTACTCCGTCAATGCCGATCTTCGCAAGAATAGAAGTCAATGCGGCAAATACCGCTGACCCCAACGCAAAAACAAACCACATGCTGCTTCCTCCTGTTTTTCTCAACTCTACCACCATTTCAGGTCTATTTCAAGTAAAGGTGTTTGGGATAGCGGTGCGGGAGCATTCCGTTCAGCGGCCTTTCGGCGGGGCGTTTTCGTCCGGGGCGCTGCCGCTGCCGGAATTCAGGATCGCCACGAACTGCTGCAGCTGCTTGAGGGAGCTGACACCCAGTTTGTCGTAGATGTTCTTGTTGTGGAAGCGCAGGGTGCTGTCCTTGATATCCAGCTGCTGCGCGATCTCCCGGGTGCGCAGCCCGGCGGCGTAGCCGTCAAAGATGCGGCGTTCGGTCTTGGTCAGGGTGGGGATGCCCGCCACAAAGGTCTGGAAGGCATCGGGCACCGACTCGTTGCGGCACACGTCCGCCAGCCGGGACAGCTCAGTCTGCATCTGCTGGCGTTCCAGCTGCAGCTCGTCCATCCGCCGCCGGGACTCCCGCCGGTCCTCCTCGAACTGCCGGAACGCAGGCGAGAGGATGCGCCGATGGAAGTTCATGCAGCAGAACACCACGAAAAAGGCGATGAACAGGCCGATGAGCAGCATCTGCAGATTGCCGGAAAAGACCAGTCTCCGGTAGTCTGCCATGGGGATGCACACCGCCAGCCGGTAGGACTGGCTCTCGCTCAGGCGGCACAGCTGGGAGATGCCCGCATAGGCGCTGTCGGGGCCGGTCAACTGGGTCAGCCCGCCGCCCATGCTGCGCAGCATCAGCGTGTCCCGGGGGGCATGGTAGTAGCCGCCGGTGGTGCCGCTGCTGAGGGCGGCATCGGCAGCAAGGCCGTCCCCCGCCGGGGCCAGCAGGCAGCTCAGCCGGTCAAAGCCGGTGGGCTGGGCAAAGTTCTGCTTGAAGTAGCTCTCGCTGATCTCAAAGCCGCACAGCCCGTACATCGTGCCGTCCCGCCCCCGCAGAGGCAGCAAAAACAGCTGCACCTCCTCCGAGGTGCCGGGCAGCTCGAACCGCTCGGTCAGCGTATAGGACTGGTACAGCGGGGCGCTGCCGGGGGTCATCCAGCGGTCGTAGTCCGGGAACTGGTCGGTCTGGAACTCCATGCGCCACTTGCGGTGGGGCATCACGCTGTGGGCCTTGCCCACCTCCGCACTGCCCCGGTACAGCAGCAGGGGCACGGTGGGGGTGTCGGCACCGCTTTTCTGCACATACAGCCCGGCGCGGGAATGCTCTGCCCCCTCCATGCGGGTGTTGACGGTGGCATCCAGCAGCACAAAGGCGCCGGAACAGCCGGTCTGGCGCAGACGGCGGCACAGCGGCTCGATCATTTCCTCCTCCAGCGCGTTCAGCACCTCGGGAGAGTCGTTCAGCTGGGCAAAGGACATCTGCCGCAGGGCAAGCTCCTTGTCCACCTCTGCACTCATGTCCTCGGACAGGTTCACGCCCATGACCGCCAGCTGTTCAAAATAGCGCTCCATATCGTTCTGGAACACCGAAAACTGGATCTGCAGACTGCGGCTGATGTCCTTTTTGGTGTTGTGCAGGCTGGCAAACAGGAACAGCGCCGCACCAAAGGTCAACACCAGCAGCACCACCAGCAGCAGGCAGGCCCACAGCAGCCGGCTGCTCATGGGGCTTTGGCGGATCTTTTCACGGTGCCGGTCAACAAAGTGCATCAAAGTCCCTCCTTTCCGGCTGAGCGGCAGGCTCAGGCATTGTCACACAGCAGCTGCCATGTCTCCTCGGCAAGGGCTTCCAGCGTTTCGCCGTCCGCAAGGCGCTGGGGATAGTCCTTCTGGCGCTGGCGCAGGCTGTCGTACAAGGTTTTGGCCTTGGCGTGGTACCCCACGATGCCCGGTTCGGACAGGGGGGTGTTCTGGATGCGCATTTCGTTGTAGACGTCGTACAGCCGCTGATAGCTCTGCTGCTCAAAGGGATAGTCCGCAATGGCGTCAAAGGCGGCGCTGGACACCGGCATGTAGCCGGTATCGGCGGCAAATTCCAGATTGCGCTGCTGTTCGGTGAGCCAGCGCAGGAACACGGCGGCGGCTTCGGCCTTCTGGTCGGTGGTCTTGAAGGCGCACAGGCCCACACCGGCCTGCGGCATCAGGGGCGTGGCGGTGCCTGCGGCGTGGGGCAAAGGAGCCAGCAGCAGGTCGGTGGGCTCGGTGGTGTTGTCCGGGTAGGTGACGAAATCATTGTAATAAAGGATGGCCGCAGAGCTGCCAAGGCCCGCCAGCGTCTCGCCGGTCATCACCTGCGTGTTGGAGTACAGGTCCGACACCAGAATATCGCCCTGCACCAGCGCCCGGGCAAACTCCATCCACGAAGCGCGGAAGGTCTCGTTGGTCAGATCGTACCAGCTGCCCTTGTACAGCTCTGCGCTGCCCTGCTCCAGCGCGTTCAGCTCCACCAGACGCAGGGGGTAATCCAGCGCGCAGAAGGGCTTGCCCTGCGACCACTGCCGGTAGGTACCTGCCATTTCAAAAAAGCCGTCCCATGTGGCAAGGGTGGAAAGCTGCGCCCCGGTGTCCGCCGCAAACCGGGCGTACTGGGAGCCGTTCAAAAAGATGAGCTGGGTGGATTTGGACACCGGGAACACCACCTGCCGCCCGTCAATGATGCCGTCCTGCACAAAGCCGGGCACATAGGCCGCCATGTCCTCGGCGGTGAACCAGTCGTTCCAGTCCACAAGGTCCTCAATGCCCAGAGCGCTGGCGTCCGCGGGGTGGGCCGAGAACAGGTCCGGCAGGTCCAGCGCGCCGGGCTTGCCGGCCTTGGCGTCCTGCAGCTGGCCGCCGATGGCGGCGCTGTTGGTCATGTTGGTCACGTTGAGCAGGATGCCCTTCTCCCTGCCAACCGTGTCGTTGAACTCGGTCAGCAGGCGGTTCATGGGCGAGTCGGCCTGTTCGCCGTACACATGCCAGATGCTGAGCATGGTGGGGTCCTTGGGAGAAAGCAGGGTCTTGCTGCCGCCGCAGCCCGCAAGTGCCAGACCGGGGACGAGCGCCGCAAGCTTTAAAAATGTCCTTCGTTCCATTTATCATGACTCCTTTCCGCACATTGCAGCCAGAGGGGGAAAACCGGCACAGGCAGGGCTGCAGCTGCCTGTTTTTTGGGGGGAACTGCCCCAAAATCCCCCCAATTTTGGGCTTTTTGGGGGGATTTTTTGAGGGGGAAGCCCCAAACCCCCAAAAATTTTTTTGGAATTGCCCCCCCAAAAACGGCTTTTCTGAGGGGGCAATTTTTTCCCGGGTATGGTACAGTACAACCAGAAAAAGTCCTGCGCCGGTGCAGAAAGCCTGTCGCTGTGCACAAAACGTGTCAACAGGCATCTGCGGATTCTATTCATAAGGATAGCATAAGATGGAGCGGACTGCAAGTGCAGAGAATACCCGACTACGGAAATCATTTTTTGCAGCTTGACCCGGAGAAAAAGCCTTCACCCCTTGGGGACAGATTTCCCCCGCACCGGGGGAAAATGTCGAATAGCGACAAAAGGGGGAGCAGGTGGCGCGTAGCGCCGGATGAGGGGTATTCAGGGCAAAATGCTGTTGTCCTGCGCCCTCATCAGTCACCTGCGGTGACAGCTTCCCCCGACCGGGGGAAGCCTTCATGCGGAAAGTTGATTTTCGTAACACCCAAACCAGAGCCCCCTAAAAAGCAGGGGGACCAACAGAAAGGAGCACCCCCATGAAAGAGATGAACCGACGCGAATTCCTCACCCTCTCCGGCGCAGCCGTTGTGGCGCTCTCGCTGGCAGGCTGCGGCGGCGGGCCCTCCGTGCCTCCCGCACCCGCAGCACCCACCCAAAAGGAGCTGGACCTCCTTAAGGCCCTCAACGAGACGCTCATAGACTATTGGAATGATCGGGGACACCCTGAAATGATCAGAACGCTGGGCTACAGTCAGGATGCATCCGACTTCGCGAGACACTTTGTCAGTCCCTGCGTGAAGGCGGACAAGGCAGAGGTGGAGATGACCCCGGAGCAGAACGCTGCCTTTGAAAAAGAGATGCAGGAACGACGGAAGGCCCTCCAGATAAAGTACGGATCAGAGATGTCTCTGCGAGAGGGGGTCGTGGGGTGCAGCTATGTGCTGGGCTACCCTGAACTCCATGACTATGGCATGGAGCTGACGATCCCGTATGAACTGAGCGGCGAGAATTTCAAGGATACGTTCCTTAAGATGGTCAATGCCATGGACATGGAAACCAGAGATCTCGGCATCTACTGCCCCACCGTTGCGGGAACGGACTATATCGTGATAGCGCCTCTGTCGGATAGGCGGCACAATAAGTAGTTGTAACACCCCTGTCGGATCTGCGCTGAGCCGCAGCTGATTTTTTAAAGCACATCACCCGCCCCGGGCACGGCAACCTCATAACGTGCCCGGTGGCTTTATAAGAAGAAAGGAGCACCCCCATGAAAGAACTGAACCGACGCGAATTCCTCACCCTTACCGGCGCAGCCGTTGTGGCGCTCTCGCTGGCAGGCTGCGGCGCCCCCTCCGCACCTTCCGCACCCGCAGCACCCACCGGCAAGGAAGCCGAGCTGCTGGCAGCCATCAACAAGGTCTGGAAGGAAAATTTTAATGCAAATCTGGTTGACCATGAGCAGCTGATTCTCAATCAGGAGGCGCAGGGAGCCATAAAAATCCAAGGAGGAATCTTCGAGGACGCAAAAGAATCGGTGCATACGCTGACTACGGAAGACATGCAGAAACTGGTTGATATTCAAAAGTGGGAAATCTCAATGAAGAAAAAGTATGATCTTGGAGGCGCTGCCGGTTTCTCCGAACCGACTGGCGAGGAAGGAAATATGGAGGTATCCTTGACGTTTGAGTATTCCTGCGAGGGTGCGGTGGTTCAGAAATTTGTGGATAAAATCCTGAAGTATAGTCTCAGCCGGAAGGCAGAGTTCATCAGCATCTACTGCCCGGTGGTTCAGAGCACGACCTACATGATCGCTACCGTGTTCTGGAACAAAACGGCATAAGATAACAAGACATCAAAACATCCCCCTGTTTGCCCCGGGTACGGAAGCCTCACAGCGTGCCCGGGGCTTTGTAAGTGAAAGGAGCACCCCCATGAAAGAGATGAACCGACGCGAATTCCTCACCCTTACCGGCGCAGCCGTTGTGACGCTCTCTCTGGCAGGCTGCGGCGGTGCCCCCAGCGCACCGACGCCCTCCAATGACATCAGAGTCCAGCAGGCACTGGACGCCCTCAATCAGTTCCGCAGGGACAATGGTCTGATGGAGCTGGTCTATGAGAAGGAGCTGGAAGAACTTACCGACCTTCTCATCAGCCCCTTTGTAAAGGAGGGGAATCCGGTCGTTGACGCAACAAAGTTCGAAAACGATGTAAAGGTAAAGGAAGCGGAGATCAAACAGACGCTGTTTAACAAGGGGTATCCCATCTATGATCGCTATTTTACTGCGGGCCTTGGATCGATTGGACCGAAAGGAACGAACAAATTGGAGACCTTGAAATACCCCACCAACGAGGCGCAGGGACAGAAGTGGCTGACTTATATGTCGGAAGGCATCAACATGGCGGTAGACAACCCACACTGCTTTGCCATGTCGGTGCGCAACATCGGCGGTGAGAATTACTTCATCGCACTGGTGGTGGGCGAAAAGTTCTCCCATTGATCTTTGGAAATTTCCCGGCCCCGGGCACTGCCCATCCTCCTGTGTGCCCGGGGCTTTGTAAGTGAAAGGAGACAGCCATGAAACACAAATGTTTTGCTGCTGTGGTTCTGGCTGCGGCGCTGCTGCTGACCGGCTGCGGCGGCGCAGCTGCCCCCGCGGCCCCCGCAGGCTCCGGCGCAGCTTCCCAAAGCGCCGCAGCCGCAGCGGTGCAGACGGCGCAAAAGGAGCGCATCACCGACCAGTGGAGCCTTGAAAAGACGGTGCGGGGCGAGATGATCGGCGTGATGAAGCTGAGCATCCATGTGCCGCAGCTTGTGTGCGACAGCCCGGACGCCGCCGCTCTCAACGAAGAACTTGCCGCTATGTATGTGGCGGAATACAAGGATTATGAAAGCTACCCGGACGCTGAGGTGCCGCAGGGCGAAGAGTGCTCACAGACCGAGATCAACTGGGACGCCTACTGGTACGGCGACTGCGTCAGTCTTGTGATGCGCAGCCACGATTACGACGAAGCACCGTGGTATTACAGCGGGTGGTGCTTCGATTTTGCCACCGGCAGGCGGCTCACCACAGCCGAGATGCTGCAGCACATGGGTCTGGACCCGGACGAAGTACAGGCGCAGGTGCAGCGGCAGGCCATGCAGACCTTTGACCGGGAGATGGCGCAGGGCGCGTATTACGAGGGCCTGCGCAGCGGCGGGAACCTGTCGGAAATGCGGATGGGCACGCTGGAATACAATGAACTGGAAAGCCTGTGCCTGCTTTTGCCGGAACAGGACCGGCTGGTGCTCCGGGGCAAGTACTGCTCCGAGACCGACTGGGGCTGGCAGCAGCTGGATGTGGAGATTCCGCTGACCCCCGCCGCCCCCGCCGACACCCCGGTGCTGACCGACACCTACGACGGTGTGCAGGTGCAGCTGAAGGGAACACAGGCCGCCATCACCCTGAGCCCCGCGCCAAAGACCGACCAATGGGGCGACATTGGCATCCGGGTGGAACAGACGCGCACCTACCCCATCCTTGGCGCCTACAATGAATATGTGGATGTGTGCATCGGGGATCAGGCGGACGGCTTCTTCCGCCCGGTGGTCTATCTGCTGACCAAGGACGGCGTGGTGGAGTATGTGGACGTGCTGCGCTGCCTCATGTTCGGCAACGCCATGATCTGTCAGGACCCCATCTACTTTGCCAACAACGGTGTGGCGCTGGAACTCTGCGGCAGCGAGGTGAACCTGCGCCGGAAGGACGGCTCTGTGCTGGGGCTGGCTCCCCTGTCGGCAGAGTGGAGCGCGCAGGAGATCCCCTATTCCGTCACCGGCTCCTACAACTACACCTCTGAAACCGGCTGGAACTGGCTGGATCTGGGCAGCGACGGCAGCGTTCAGCTGGGCGTGCAGGACAACAGCCGCATCTATCGGGGCGACGCCGCGTATCTGGGCGTGGTGCCCGAGGGCGTGGTGCTGGGCATCTCTGCCGACGAGACCGAAGCCGGGCAGACGTCAATCGAGTTTGTGGCAGCGGTCATGACCGACCTGTACTACGAGACCCTGAGCGTTACCATGATCGCCGGGCAGAACCCCTTTGCCGAGGGCGAGACCCAGCTGCAGATGGCTCGCAGCTACGGCTGAGAACACAGGAGAAGGACCATGAAACACAAACGCCTTGCCGCTGCGGTGCTGGCGGCGGCTCTCTGGCTGACCGGCTGCGGCGGCGCGGCGGCTCCCGCTGCCCCCGCAGGCTCCGGCACTGTCCCCCAGAGCACCGCAGACACGGCGGTGCAGACAGCACAAAAAGACCGCATCACCGAGCAGTTCGCGCTGGAAAAGACCATCCGGGACGAGTACGGCATCACCCAGAAGCTGACCATCCATGTGCCGCAGCTTGTGTGCGACGGCCCGGATGCCGCCTATCTCAACGATGAGCTTGCCGCCATGTATGCGGCAGAATTCCGACAGTACGAGGACAGCCCGGAGATCGAGCCCCAGCAGGACGAGTGGTGCCCGGAGACCTACATCAACTGGGATGCCTACTGGTACGGCGACTGCGTAAGCCTTGTGGTGTTCCGCTACGACGGCGGCTCCGACCCGGGGTATTCCCGGGGCTGGTGCTTCGATTTTGCCACCGAAAAGCAGGTCTCCGTGGCGGAAATGCTGCAGCGCATGGGGCTGGACCCGGATGCCGTGCAGCAGCAGATGCTGCGCGGGGCCATGCAGACCTTTGACCGGCGCATGGCGCAGGGCGGCTACTACGAGGGCCTGCGCAGCGGCGGCAATCTGGCAAGCATGCGGATGAACACGCTGGAAAACAACCAGCTGGAGGATCTGTGCCTGCTGCCGGAGCAGGACCGGCTGGTGCTCCGGGGCGGGTGCAGCTCCCCCGCCGGCAGCGGCTGGCGGCAGCTGGATGTGGAGATCCCGCTGCAGGCTGCTGACCCGCAGCCGCAGACGGTGCTGACCGATACCTACGGCAGCGCTTCGGTGCAGCTGGAAGGAACACAGGGCACCATCACCCTGCGCCGCACGCCAGAGACCGCCGCATGGGACACGGATTACGGCATCCGGCTGGAACAGGACCGCACCTACCCCATCCTTGGCATCTATAATGAGTATATCGACCTGTGCATCGGAGAGCTGGGCGCATCCTTCCACCCGGTGGTCTATCTGCTGACGAAGGACGGCGTGGTGGAGTACGTGGACGTGCTACACTGCCTCATGTTCGGAAATGCTCTGGTCTGTCAGGACCCTATCTATATTGCAAATCAGGGCGTGGCGCTGGAACGCAGCGGCAAAGAGGTAATTCTGCATCAGGAGGATGGCTCTGTGCTGGAGCTTGCTCCCCTGACGGCAGAGTGGAACATGCAGGAGATCCCCTCGGAGGCTGTCGGTGCCTTCAACGACATGTCTGACAACCAGTTTGACTGGATGGACGTGGAAAGCAATGGTTCCGTCCAGATGGGCGTGCAGGACAACAACGTTTTCTATCAGGGCTACGCCGACTATCTGGGCGTGGTGCCGGAGGGCATGGTGCTGGGTGTCTCTGCCAACGAGACGGCGGACGGGATGCCGGGCATCACCTTTGTGGCGGCGGTGAAGTACGACCTGTACAACGAAACCCTGAGCTTTACCATGATCGACGGGCAGAACCCCTTTGCCGAGGGAAAGACCCAGCTGCAGCTGATCCGCTGCCCGGATGCCTGACCACGGCGCAGCTGAGCCCGCAGACAAGGAGGTGCAAGATGAAACACATCACTCTCTGCGGCGCGCTGGCAGTTTTGCTGGCGGCGCTGCTGGCAGGCTGCGGGGCAAGGGCCGCGGCCTCTGCCCGTCCGGCCGACAGCCGGGAGCTGAAATCGACCCCGCCGGATTCCATGCACGCCACCGCGGCGATCACCGAGCAGTACACCCTTGAAAAGGTGGTGCAGGCAGAGAACGGCAGCACCGTCCGGCTGAACATCCATCTGCCCCGGCTGGAAAGCGACAGCGCCGACGCCGCCCGCATCAACGCCGAGATCGCCCGCTACTACGAATACGATGTGCAGGAGTACGCCGACTGCCCGGAGGCAGCCGACCCGGATTCGTGGGACATCTGCATTGAGATGAACTGGAACGCCAGCTGGTACGGCGACTGCGTCAGCCTTGTGGTCAGCAGCTGCTATGGCGGTACGGATGCCCCCTTCCACAACGGCTGGTGCTTCGACTTTGAAAGCGGAAACCAGCTCACCGCCACCCAGCTGCTGCAGCGCATGGGGGCAGATCCCGCCGCGCTGGAAGAAGCACTGTACCGCGACGTGAAGCGCCGGGATGAGCTGGACCAGCAGGCCGCCTGTGAGCGGGGGCTGCTGCCTCCCGACAGCCTGAAAGAGGGCAACACCGCATGGTGGACTACGCTGGATGAATTGCCGTTTTCGTTTGACGAAGCGGGGAACGCTTCCTTCGTGGTCAGGCGGTCCAGCGCAGCGCAGGAGCAGTATGTGGACGACACACCGACCATTCCGCTGGACGCGCAGCCGCTGCCGCAGGACTGGGAGCAGCAGGTGCTGGCCGAGTGGATGGCAGTCACGGCGGTGACGCAGGGTGAAAGCTATGCCCCCGCCGACCGCAACGAAAGCTTTACCCTGCGGCTGGAAAAGGCCGAGATCACCGGCACGGTGACCGTCTCCTTCATCCGGGAAACATACGTCAGCCCGCAGATCCAGTCCGTTGCCGAGACCCGCACCGGAGAGCTGAATGCCGGCGCTGTGACTGGCTGGGACGGGGAAAAAAGTCAGGGCTGGAACCTGAAATGTCTCAGCGAGGACAGCAGAAGCTGCTGGACCATCTCCATGATGGAGGACGGTTCGCTGCGGATGCAGTCCACCGGCCCCAAAAAGGGCAGTGAGGTCTGGTACGTTTTTCAGCGCACCGAGGCATGGGACGACATCGGCTACACCGCCATCCCCCGCAGGCTGTGGGGCACTTACCGCGCCGGAGACGAGGCCGCAAAGGGAATCCGCTGGATGACCTTCCTGCCGGACGGCAGCTGCTGCATGAGCGTGGAATGGGACGGGTGGAACGGCACCCTGACCGGCACCGCCGAGGGAACACAGGGCCGCACCGAGGACGGCACCGAGCTGCACTTCACGCTGACCGACACGGACGGCAGACCGTGCGAGTTCTGGGCCATTTTGCTGAACGATGACGGCAGCCCCAGCGGCTGCAGCCTGAAATACCGCGCCGGAGAGGTGCTGTTTGACCGGGACACGTGTCCCGTTTACTGGAAAAACGACTCCCCGGATCTAACCCTTGTACCGTGACCGAAACCGGAAACCGTGCGATAACAGAAAGTTATCGTTTGCACAAATAAAACATACAGGAGGAAATTACTATGGGTCTTATCAAAGCAGGTATGGGCGCACTGGGCGGAACCCTTGCAGACCAGTGGAAGGAATTTTTCTACTGCGATTCTCTGGACAAGGATGTGCTGATGGTCAAGGGCCAGAAGCGCACCTCCCGCCGCAGTTCCAACAACGGCGAGGACAACATCATCACCAACGGCAGCGGCATCGCCGTGGCAGACGGACAGTGCATGCTCATCGTGGAGCAGGGCCGCGTGGTGGAGGTGTGCGCCGAACCGGGCGAGTTCACCTTTGACGCATCCACCGAGCCCAGCGTGTTCACCGGCAACTTCGGCGACAGTCTGGCAGCTACCTTCCAGACCGTGGCCAAGCGCTTTACCTACGGCGGCGACACCGGCAAGGATCAGCGCGTATACTACATCAACACCAAGGAGCTGGGCGAGATCCTGTACGGCACCGCCACCCCCATCCCGTTCCGCGTGGTAGTCAGCGAGGAGCGGGGCTACAAGCTCTCGGTGAACCTGCGGTGCAACGGCAGCTTCACCTGCCGCATCTGCGACCCGCTGCTGTTCTACACCAACGTGTGCAGCAACGTCTCTACCCAGTATGACGCATCCGAGATCGCACCCCGGCTGAAGAGCGAACTGATGAACGCTTTGCAGCCTGCCCTTGCCACCCTTTCGGCAAACAAGGTGCAGTATTACGAGATCCCCGCCCACACGCTGGAGATCTCCGAGGCGCTCAACGAGCAGCTCTCCAATGTCTGGCGCAAAAAGCGCGGCATTGAAGTGTTCTCCTTCAACATCAACTCCCTGTCCATCCCGGAGGAGCAGCAGAAGAAGATCACCGAGTGGGAAGAGAACGCCATGACCACCGATCCCACCACCGCTGCCGCCCGTCTGGTGGGCGGTCAGATCGACGCCATGAAGACCGCCGCCGGCAACACTGCCGGTGCCATGACCGGCTTTATGGGCATGGGCATGGCAGCCGGTG
Organism: Faecalibacterium sp. 3; assembly: GCF_048323735.1. Taxonomy (NCBI): domain Bacteria; kingdom Bacillati; phylum Bacillota; class Clostridia; order Eubacteriales; family Oscillospiraceae; genus Faecalibacterium; species Faecalibacterium sp. 3. The sequence continues at coordinate 1,471,372 of NZ_JBLWFN010000001.1, read as the reverse complement.
CAGGCGGCATGGGCGGCATGAGCGCCCAGAACCTGTTCGCCATGGGCCAGCAGGCCCGTCCGGACAGCGTGGACGCGCCCCAGCCGGTCAGCCGTCCCGCACCCGCCCCGGCAGACAGCTGGAAGTGCAGCTGCGGCGCCACCGTTACCGGCAAATTCTGCCCGGAATGCGGCAGCAAAAAGCCGGAGCCGAAGCCCGCTGCGGACAGCTGGACCTGCAGCTGCGGTGCCACCGTCACCGGCAAGTTCTGCCCGGAGTGCGGCAAGCCCCGCCCGGCGGCAGCAGAAGGCTGGACTTGCAGCTGCGGCGCAGTGAACAAGGGCCGCTTCTGCTCCGAGTGCGGTAAACCCAAGCCCGCCGGCACGCCCAAATATAAGTGCGACAAGTGCGGCTGGGAGCCGGAAGACCCCGCCCACCCGCCCAAGTTCTGCCCGGAGTGCGGTGACCCCTTTGACGACAGCGACCTGACCTGACAAATACAGAGCAATGAAAGGAGCATACCATGATGGGATTCTTTTCCAACCTGTTCGCAAAACAAAACTGCGCCGTCTGCGGCAAGGAGTGCGGCACCATGCACCGCTCCAAGCTGCGGGACGGACAGTTCCTCTGCGATGACTGCGGCAACAAGTGCTCCAAATATATCCGGCTCAGCGAGCTGACGCTGGACGAGGCCAAGGAGCACATGGAGTATATGGCCCGGATGAAGCGGGTGTTCGACGAGGTGTTCAACAAGACCGAGTTCCGGGTCAACGAATACCCCTCCACCCCATCGCAAATGGGGCTGGTGTTCTGCGATGAGCTGGGCATGCTGTACATCGACGACCGCACCGGCGGACGGGGCAAGATGCCGGAGCTGATCCGCTACGACCAGATCGCCAGCTATGAGGAGTATCTGGACGAGACCCCCGCCAAGGAGCCGGGCCAGGAACCCACCCTCAACGGCGGCGGCCTGAAGCTGAAGCTGGTGCAGCCCCGCAGCATCACCGAGGCCCAGACCCAGCGAGGCATGCATCCCCACCCCTACATCAAGCAGGAGCTGGTCATCTGCTTCAGCAAACGGGACCGGCGGGAGATCGGCTATGCCCACATCGCACGGCAGCATCTGGACCACATCTTCGGGGTCCACGATAATGAGACCAGCATGTTCGGCCGCCGGATGTCCAAGGCCGAGGAACGGGAGCTGAAGGGCCAGATGGGCATGATCGGTGCCATGGGTGCCGTGGCATCTGCCGCCATGAAGGGCGGGCAGCTCTCTGAGCAGGAAAAGGCCCGCTTTGTGGAGAACATCAATCTGGCAAACGACGCCCAGACCGGCGGCATGGCATTGTACAGCCGCCGTGCTGACGAAGCCTTTGCAAAGGTGCAGTGACTGAAAAAGGAGGAACGGATATGAAAAAGATCCAGCGCAGAGATTTCCTCAAGGCCATGGGCCTTGCCACCGCCGCCCTCGGGCTGACCGCCTGCGGCGGCTCCGGTGCCGCCAGCGCATCCAGCGTTTCCAGTGCACCGGCTTCCAGCAGCAGTGCCCCGTCCGCTTCGGCACAGCCGGAAGCAGCAGAGGACAAAGCCGCCCTTGCAGGGCCCCCTGTGACCCAGTTCCAGACCGGGGAACTGACCATCGGCGACTACACCTTCAAGGCACAGTACATTCCCTTTGACGTCCGCCGCGAGGTATGCGGTGCCTATCATTTGATCCAAGCGGACAGCTACCGGGGCAATTACTTCTTCAGCTTCTACAACGAGGACGATGAAGAGCAGTCTGCCAAGATCTTCGAGTATGCCATCAAGGACGACCGGCTGACCCCGGTGGAAGAGTACAACATTGACGGCAGCAACGCCCTCAGCATCGACCGCAATGGCATCCTGTACGCCATGGACAACTTTGATGTCTACTGCTACGATCTGAACAGCAGCGACCCGGAGGAGCCCAGCGACGCACTGGACTACTCGGGCAGCTGCTATTCCTCCAAGGACCGGGATCTGACCGTGATCTACTGGACCGACTCCGCGCCGGTGCTGGTGCAGGACGGCGAGTACACCGAGCTGACGCTGGAGGGCGATAACGAGATTGGCCCCTTCTACAGCATGTCCTCCCTGAACCTCAGCGGGGACGAGCTGCTGACGGTGGGCGAGCTGGAATCCAGCGGCGATGATTACTTTGCTGCCTTTGATCTGGACGGCAATGAGCTGGCCCGCAGCTCGCAGCCGGTGGGCAGCTTTAACGCCGTGATGATGAAGCGCCCCAACGGCTATCTGCTGGACACGGGCTATGTGTGGGAGCTGTACGGGCCGGACGGCACTTTTTTGGAAAAGTCCCTCCCCGTGGGTGAGCGCGAGACCCTGTGCCAGCTGTGCGGCGACTTCTGCACCTTTGATGTTTTCCTGCCGCTGGAAGAAAACGCTTTCCTGGCAGTGGGCCACCACGGCAAAGCCACCGAGCCGGACGAACCGGTGGTGTTCCGCATCACTACGGATTTCTGAGCCGACCGCTTCGGCGGGAAGACCAACGCAAAAACAGCGGGGCCGGGGAAGAGCCCCCGACCCCCTTTGAAACAACAGGAGGAAACGCTATGGCAGGAATGCTGGAATACAAGTGCCCCTGCTGCGATGGTGCCATCCAATTTGACAGCGCCACCCAGAAGATGAAATGCCCCTACTGCGACACCGAGTTCGATGTGGATACCCTCAAGGGCTACGATGAGGAACTGAAGGACGAAAAGCCCAGCGAGATGGAGTGGGCGACCCCCGGCGGCAGCTGGGCAGAAGGAGAGACCGCCGGTCTGCATACTTACAGCTGCAAGAGCTGCGGCGGCGAGATCGTGGGCGATGACACCATGGCGGCGTCCGCCTGCCCCTTCTGCGGCAACCCCATCGTCCTCACCGGACAGTTTGCCGGGGCGCTGCGGCCCGACCTCATCATCCCCTTCAAGCTGGACAAAAAGGCCGCCAAGGCAAAGCTGCAGGAACATCTCAAGGGCAAGACCCTGCTGCCCCGGGTGTTCCGCAGCCAGAACCACATCGACGAGATCAAGGGCGTGTATGTGCCCTTCTGGCTCTTCGACAGCGACGCCGACGCTCAGCTGCGGTTCACCGCCACCCGGACCCGCAGCTGGTCGGACAGCAAGTACGACTATACCGAGACCAATTACTACTCCGTCCGGCGGGACGGCACCCTGGGCTTTGATGCAGTGCCGGTGGACGGCTCGTCCAAGATCGAGGACGACCTGATGGAGTCCATCGAGCCCTTCGCCATGCAGGACGCCATCCCCTTCCAGACCGCCTATCTGGCCGGCTATGTGGCAGACAAATACGACGTGAACGCCGAGGACAGCATCGAGCGGGCCAACAAGCGCATCCGCCGCTCCACCGAGGAGACGTTCCAGCAGACCGTTACCGGCTACGATTCGGTCAAGGTGGAAAACAGCAGCATCCAGCTGCACGGCGGCAAGGCAAAGTATGCGCTGTTCCCGGTCTGGCTGCTGAGCACCAGCTGGCGGGGCGAAAACTATCTGTTTGCCATGAACGGCCAGAGCGGCAAATTCGTGGGTGACCTGCCCGTGGACAAGGGCGCTGCCCGCAAGTGGATGCTGGGCCTTACGGCTGCTCTTTCCGCCGCATCCTACGGCGTGATGTGGCTGCTGTGGCTGGCACGGATCCTGTAAAGGAGGGACGAACGATGAAAAAGACTTCCAACCGACTGCACTCCCTCTTTGCGGCGCTGGCAGCACTGATTCTTGCGGCGGCGCTGGCTGTTCCGGCTTTTGCGGTGGAGGGCGGCTTTGCCGACCTATACTACCGCATATTCGACGACGCTGAGGTGCTGACCGAGGACGAGGACAACGAGCTGGAGGACGCACTGGAAGAGCTGAGCCTGCGCCAGAGCTTCGATGTGACCATTGCCACCATCGAGTCGATGGAAAGCGTTGGTGCCGACAGCATGGAGCAGTTTGCCGATGATCTGTATGACTACTGCCAGTACGGCTACGGCCCCGATATGGACGGCGTGCTGCTGCTGGTGAGCGTGGGCGACCGCAAATGGCACATCTCCACCTGCGGCTACGGCATCACCGCCTTTACGGATGCCGGCATCCAGTACCTTGGCCAGCAGATGACCCCCTTCATGGCCGATGGAGATTACGCCGGTGCATTCCGCACCTTTGTCCAGTGGTCGGATACCTACATTGACGCTGCCCGGGCGGGCCACCCCTATGACGTGAATAACCTGCCCCGGGAGCCGCTGTCTCTCATGTACCTGTTCCTTGCGCTGGGCATCGGCCTTGTGCTGGCATGGGTCGTCGTTGGCGTGATGAAAAGCCAGCTGCGCAGCGTGGCGTTCCAGGAGAACGCCGCCAGCTATGTGCGGGAGGGCAGCATGAACCTGACCAACAGCCGGGAGCTGTTCCTGTACCGGGACGTGAGCCGCACCGAGCATGTGGAGGCAAAGGACTCCGACAGCTCCGGCGGCAGTTCCACCCACACCTCCTCCAGCGGCACGACCCACGGCGGCGGAGGCGGTTCGTTCTGAAAGGAGCATGTTTATGAACCCTTATCTCTCGGAAAAAGCCCGGGGCGAGATCCCTCGTTTCCTCAAATGGCTGCGGAACGCAGGGCTTGCCTTCTGCGTGTTCTGCTCGGTCGGCGGGCTGTATACCCTCTGCCTGGACCTGCAGGTCAAGGACACCTCCCACGTTGTCGGGTATGTGTTCTGGATCGTGGTGGGCGCAGTGCCCCTTGTTCTGTTCGCACGCAACGAAAAACGCCGCTACCATGCAAGGACCATCGCCCGCAGGGTGGAGAGCTACTCCGGGCCGGAAGTGCCTTTGCGGTGGCTGTACAACAGCGTTGGTATGGACGCAAAGGACATTGCATGGTATTTTGAAAATGGATATTTTGCAAACCTCACGCTGGATCTGAACAAAAAGATGATCCGCAAGCGGATGATGCCCCGCAGCGATCTGAAACGGGGCTGAGGAAACAGAAAGGAGTATTTTCATGGGACTTTTTGATAAGATGAAGCAGGCCGCTGCCACCGCCGGTGGAAACCAGACCGTCACCTTTACCTTTCAGGAACTGCCGGAAAGCCTTGCCCAGATGCAGGCGCTGCCGGAAGCAAGCCTTGACACCCCCTTCAAGACTGCGGCTCTCACCGTCTGTGCGCTGTGCGCCTACGGTGCCGACAAGAACATCGGAAAGGAGATGCTCAACTGGCTGCGCGGCCCCCGTCCGCTGAACGGGCAGGATATCTCCTTTTTGAACGACCGCTTCCGGGACGGCAAAAGCTACATCCCCTTCTCCTACTTTGTGGGTGCATCGCCAGAAAACGGCTATACCCCCCGCCAGCCCTTCACCCTGCTGGTGGGCAGTAACCACACCTCTAACGTGGAGGAGGGCTATTGCAAGCTGTTTATCCCCTGCGGCGGTGCCGACGACCCCCGCCCCATCAAGCTGCGCCGCAAGGGCAACGGACAGTGGTTTCTGTGGGAGCAGTACCTGATGACCGGCATCCGCGTCCCGACGTCTGCCGACCCGTGGGCATAAGATGAAGGGCCTGACCATGAAGCTGTTTGCCGCCCTGCTGGCGCTGACCCTGAGCCTTGCAGGCTGCGGGCCGGTGGACGGCGACCCCATCCGCTCCGGCGCGGCAGCTTCGGACAGCGCTCCCCGGCCGGACGCTGTGACCGTGGCGCAGCTGCGGCAGCAGGCCGAACAGAACGGCAGCCTTGCCGCAGTGCTCTATCTGGGCAGCGTCCCGGAGCGCACCGCCGATGTGGACGCTGCGCTGGAAGCGCTGAAGCCGCAGTGGACGTTCCTCTCGGACATCCCGGCAGACCACCGGGTCACAGCACCGGGCGGCGGGCGGGAGCTGTACTGCATCTTTGCTGTGCGCAGGCAGGATACGCTTTTTGTCTACGAAAAGCAGGACCCCCAGTACCCGCACCAGACGGGCCGGGAGCTGTATTGCGGGCGGGATGGCCAGCCCATTCTGCTGCTGTGCAACGGCACCCCTGACACCCCCGACATCACGGCGGTGGTCTACTGCACCACCGGCCGCGCGCTGGACTGGTCGCCCCGGCTTTCTGCCGGGACCGGCAGCCCGGAGCCGGTGGAGGGCATAGACGATTTTTCACAACACCCAACGCCCGGCGCTGCCTCCTGAGGTGCGCCCCGGCAGGGCATGAGAAAGGAGAACTTATGAAAAACCTGAAACTTCTGGCAGCCCTGCTGGCGCTGGCCATCGGTCTGGCAGGCTGCGGCAGCGGCAGCAGCGGCAGCAGCGCGTCCAGCTCCAAGCCCGAAAAAATGCTGGACGGAGATAACATGATCGCATCGCCCTCCGCCAAACAGGAGTACACCGAGCCGGAGGACGTGACCTACATGCGCCTTCTGGCAGGGGAGGACGAATATCGCGCCTGTGTGCTGTATCTGGGCGGCTCTTACGAGATCACCACCGATGTGCAGAAGGTGCTGGACAGCCAGACCGACCTGCGGGAGCTGTGGGGCTTCGTCTACGACATCCCGCAGGATCACTGGGTCGTGGCACCGGACGGCGGGTGCGATTTGTACTGCATCTTCCCGCAGGACCCGGATGCCACCCTGTTCGTCTACGAGACGAGCCTGACAGACGATGCCGAAAACCCGCTCCAGCGCGGCAAACAGCTTTATTACAGTGAGGACGGCCAGCCCATCCTGCTGCTGTGCAACATCAGCGATATCGCCCCCAACACCGAGGTGGAGCTGTACCCCAGCACCGGCGAAGAGCTGGTATTCAGCCCTTTCCTTTCCGGCGAGAACGGTCATGTGGTGGAAGCCGAGGGCGTGTGCGACTTTACCATCTACCCGGAGGGGGACGACTGGGAAACCATCACCAGTCCGTGGTCGCTGGAAGGCAACTGGCTGGAGATCGCCCGCGACACTGACGAGGGCTATTCTGAGACCGACCCGGCAGACGCCGACCGGATGTGTTTTTTGCCCACAGACGCCGAGACCGAGGGCGACCAGCTGCCCCTGACCGCCAGCTACATCACCCCCTATCCGGAGCTGAACGTGGAGGAAGCCGACCTGTTCTATCAGGAGGGCACCCCGGAGGTGCCCTTCCAGACCAATCAGGAGTGGTACGCTACCTTTACCGGGGAGGACGGCTCCCGCTACGCTGTCACGCTGGAGGACGAGGACACCCTTGCCCTGAAGTTCTATCTGGACAACGAAGAGAGCTACATGAGCCTTGTCAGTACTGTCTACTTTGCGCGGCAGGAGGCTATGGGCTGACCGCCGCCGACCCACACCGGGAGGAATGCACCATGAAACAGACTAAAAGGATCACCATCCTCCACTCCAATGATCTGCACGGAGATTTTCTGGCAGAGCAGGTGGACGAAAAACTGGTGGGCGGCGTCTCCATGCTGTCCGGCTACATCGAAAAGGTGCGGGCCGAAGAGCCCAACACCATCTACGCCATTGCGGGTGACATGTTCCGGGGCTCGGTCATTGATTCCGAATACAAGGGGCTTTCCACCATCGAGATCATGAACGCCCTTGCCCCGGACATCGTCACCATCGGCAACCACGAGGTGGACTACGGCATCGCACATCTACTGTTCATCGAAAAATGCGCACGCTTTCCCATCATCAACGCAAACCTCTACATCAAGAACACCCCCACACGGCTGTTCACCCCCTACAAGATCCTGCGGGTGGACGGCATGAACATCCTGTTCATCGGCATCATCACCCAGGACGTCATCAACCAGACCAAGTCCGAGTCGCTGGTGGGGTCCTTTGTGGACACCGCTGCTGCCGCTGCCGAGGTGGGCAAGATCTGCAACGCCCACAACAGCATCGACATCGACTTTACCGTGCTGCTGACCCACATCGGCTTTGAGGAGGACCGCCATCTGGCCCGTCAGCTGGACCCGGCGTGGGGGGTGGACCTGATCATCGGCGGCCACAGCCACACCTATCTGAAACATGCCGTGGAGGAAAACGGCGTGGTCATCGCGCAGGCGGGCACCGGCACCGACCAGATCGGACGCTTTGACATCATCGTGGACACCGACAACAACTGCATCGATTCCTACACATGGCACACGGTGCCCATCTGCGCCGACACCTGCCCCCGCAACCCCGCCATGGAGCAGGTGCTGCACCGCTTCACCAGTCAGGTGGACGAGAAATACAGCCACATCGTAGGGCGCTTCCGCCGGGAGTTGACCCACCCGGAGCGCACCCGGGAGACCGAGCTGGGCAACCTGTTTGCGGACATCTTCACCCGCAGCCTTGGCATCGATATCATGCTCATCGGCTCCGGCAGCATCCGGGCCGAGAAGCTTGGCCCCATCGTTACCTACGGCGACCTCATCGAGGGCTTCCCCTACGACGACGGCGTGTTCATGTTCAAGGTGACCGGACAGCAACTGCGGCAGATGCTGCGCTACATGCTGCGGGAGGAAGCCTATGCCGGGCACACCGAGTTCTACCAGCTGCCCTCCACCCTGCGGCTGCGCTACGACCGCGCCAAAGGCGACTTTGACTACTTTACCTACTGCGGCAAGGAGGTGGGCAAGGAGATCGGCGACGATGCCCTGTTCACCGTGGGGCTGCAGAACTACCACTTTAAAAACATCGAGAGCTTTTTCAACATCTCCTACGATACCATCTGCAAGCTCCAGAAGCCCCGCAGCGTGGCAACCTCCTGTCAGGATATCCTGATGGAATACTTCCGGGAGCACGAGATGCTGGACGCGGCGGTGGACGGACGAATGACCATCCTGGCCCCGGACGGCACTGCCCGGTGAAAGCACAAGCATAAAAAGCATCCGCAGCGCTCTGCACATGGGCCAAGACAGCCCGGCAGTGCCGCTGCGGATGCTTTTTTGTCGGCTGCAGTTCCTCTGCGAACCGGCCCCCTGACGCAGACTGGAAGAGCAATGACATAACAAACACAGCCCCGCTTTGGCGAAGGAGAAGCCAAAACGGGGCTGTATTCAATGAAGGAGAAATGAAGGGAATATCAGGTTACAGATTCAACTCAAACTGTTCCACCGTAACAGTTGCTTTGCCGTCTGCGGCAAAGGTGATGCCGTCGGCAGACTGGGGGGTGTAGATCCATGCCGTCATGGTCTGCTCGCCGTCGTTGGCGAAAACTTCGATGCTGTTTTTGTCCAGCAGGATACGGAGCTTGAGCGCACCGTTCTGGCTGCGTACCTTGCAGCTGCGGCGGTGTACGATGTCGGCACGGGAACCGGCATAGCTGCGATCCAGCGTCAGCTCGGAAGTGTAGGGGTCGTAGATCAGGCTGGTGTGGTGGTCTGCATCGGCGGCCAGCTTCAGGGTGAAGGAGCGGTATTCGCCGGGCTGCACCGTGACGGTCAGATCCGCCACACGGCCCTTGATGCCTTCCAGAGAAGTTTCGCCTTGCACCGTCACATTTTCGTGGAAGGTGCGCTTGCCGTGGGCTGCATCCAGCTCCCGCACCGGGGCCTGAACAATGCGACCGTCCTTGATGTGCAGCTCCCGGGGGCAGATGGTCTGCCCGAACCACTTGCAGCCCTGCGGCTTATCCTCGGTGTCCGACCATGTCTGCAGCCATGCGGTCATAATCCGGCGGCCATCCGGGGCAAGGGTGGTCTGGGTGGCGTAGAAGTCGATGCCGCCGTCCATCAGCTGCACGTTTTCCTTGGTGAAGGTGTGGGTGGCTTGGTCGTAACTGCCAATGAAGGCAATCACGTTGTGACCGTTGTGGAACTCGCCCTTGGGCAGCATCTCCATGGGTCCCAGCATCAGGACCTGCTTGCCGTCCAGCGGGAAGAAGTCCGGGCACTCCCACATTTTGCCGTACTGATTGTTGCAGCATTCCAGCACCGTGACAAAGTGCCAGTCGAAGCCGTCCTTGCTCTGGAACAGTGCCGCTGCGCCGCTGCCGTCCTCGGCCAGGCAGACGGTGACGGCGGAGTAGGTGCCGTCAGCCTCACGCCAGATCTTGGGGTCCCGGAAATCGAACTTGCTGAAGCCTTCCGGCAGGTCTTTCTGGGTCAGCACCGGGTTGCAGGCAGGCTTTTCGTAGTTCAGTCCGTCACCGATGGCAATGCTCTGGGTCTGGATGTCCCGCATCTCCCCATTGGGCTGCTTTTCTGCCACCACGCTGGTGTACATCAGCAGCTGCTTGCCGTCATCCATCTCGGTGGCAGAACCGGAGAAGCAGCCGGGGCCGTTGTCCGCCGGAGAATCCGGGGCCAGTGCACAGGGCAGATACTCCCAGTGCAGCAGGTCGGTGCTGACCGCGTGACCCCAGTGCATGGGCGCCCACCGCACATCGTAGGGGTTATACTGATAGAACTGGTGATACTTCCCTTTATAATAAGAGAAACCGTTTGGGTCGTTCAGCCAGCCCACATAGGGAGTCATGTGGTAAGCAGGGCGTTCCTCCGGGGAGATCGCTGCGCCGTGCTCGGCCTCATAGGCACGAGCTTTTTGTAAAGTCAAATCGTTCATGGAATCCTCCAAAGGAAAGAATTCTTATGCGTAGTAAGCATCCAGATATTTCTGCATAATGCCCAGATAGTCGGACAGGCCGTAGTCTTCCAGCTTGCTCAGATATTCGTTCCACTCTGCATCCTTAGTGCCGTTCATGATCCAGTTGGCCTTCTGCGTATTCATGTAGGTCTGCAGATCTGCCTGCAGGTTAGAGACCTGCTCGGTGTCCTCGCTGCTCATAAAGACATTGGGATAGACATAATCGTTGTTCATATCCGGGGTGTAGATCTCCTTGATCCAGTCCAGACGGTACTGTGCATCGTCCGGGCAGGTAACGTATACACCATAGTAATCATCCAGAACCGCCAGAGGTCCACTGACACACTGCGCTTCACGGACTTCCACGGGAGAAGCATCGCCCAGAGGAGCGTGCTTCAGCATGGGCTCGCCCTTATCGTTGGTGGACAGTTCAAAGATGTTAAAGCCTTCCGCATCGCCGTAAGTACCCCAGTTGTTCTGCGGAGACTGGAGGGGTGCGTACATCTGATCCAGCCATGCGCAAACCAGTGCAGGATTAGTCGCCTTTGCGGTGACAACGCATCTGCCGCGGGCAAAGCCGCTGGTGAAAGAGCCGTTCTGCGGAGTGATATTCCGGGTATCGGCGGTCAGGGCAGGCAGCGGCTCCCAGTCGGTCAGGTTGTCAATGTTGGCAACATCCCAGCTGAAGCAGACACCATAGCGGCCAGCCTTGCCCTTGGAAACATAGGTGGACCACTCCTGCGTGAAGCACTCCGGGTCGATGAGCTTCTCGGCATACAGCTTGTGCAGCCAGTCCAGACCATCGCGGTAGCCCTGCTGGGTGGCGGCACAGATGACTTTCCGGTCGTTGGTAACGGCGATATGACGGTCTTTGTCTGCATCACCGTAGCCTTCGCCAAAGCCATTGATGAGGATGCTGGGGTCCTGATCGCCGTTGTTGACGATGCAGGACATGGGGATGATGTCGCCGTCAATGCCATACTCTGCCTTGATAGAAGCGGCGTTATCACGGAATGCCATCAGCACCTGCTCAAACTCGTCCACCGTGGTGGGCATCGACAGACCGAGGAAGTTCAGCCACTTGGTATTGATGAAGCTCATGTTGCCAATGGTCTGGATGGCGGTCTTTTCTGAGCCGAGCTGCTCGATCCAGGGCAGTGCCCAGATGTGGCCATCGCTGTCGGTGCACATGGTGCGGTACTCCGGGTACTTCTCAAAGACCTTCTGGAGATAAGGCATATTGTTGTCAATGTAGTCTTCCAGATTGAGGATGACACCCTGATCTGCGTAGCGCAGCAGATTGCTGTCGGTAAAATCAGCAGTAAAAACAAAATCCGTCAGGGTGTTGGGGTTGGACATATTCAGGGTGATCTTATCGCTCCACTGGTCGGACTGGATGGCGGTCCAGTCGATGTGCACATTGGTCTGCTCTTCCAGACGCTTGAAGATGGTGCGGTTGTTCGGTTCGGGTTCGCTGCCCACAGGGAAGCTGGTCATACCGGTAAAGGTGACCTTTTCGGACAGCGGAAATGTAACGGCACCGGTCACGTCCACAGCTGCGGCAGCAGAATCGCCGCTGCCGGTGGATTTGCCGCCACAGGCAGACAGAGCAGCGGCAGAGCCCGCCAGAGCGCAGACCTTGAGGAAGTTGCGGCGAGAGATCAGCTTTTTCATGGTATTTTCTCCTTTTTCGTGTTTCTTTTTTCGTGTAACAGATGAGCGTACCTGCTTATAAAATTCTGGAATATCCTCAGCCCTTAATGGAACCAGCCATGATGCCGGCATCAAAATACTTCTGGAAGAAGGGATACATCACCAGCAGCGGCAGACTGGAAATAATAATGGTTGCATATTTGAGCAGCTCTGCCATCTTGGCACGTTCGGCAGTGCTCTGGATATCTGCGATCATGCCGGATTCCGGCTGGCTCTGGATCAGGATGGAACGCAGCACCAGCTGCAGCGGCTGCTTCGATGCGCTGTTCAGGTAGATCATGGCGTCAAAGTAGCTGTTCCACATGGCCACGAACTGCCACAGGGCCAGAACTGCCACCACCGGCATACACACGGGCAGCAGGATCTTGAAGAAGTAAAGCATCTCGCTGGCTCCATCCACATCCGCAGCTTCGCGCAGCTCACGCGGGACGCCTTGATAATAGGTACGGGCAATGATCATGTTCCACACGCTGAATGCTCCCGGCAGAATGACCGCCCACATGGAATCCAGCAGACCCAGATTGTTGATGAGCAGGTAGGTGGGGATCAGACCGCCGCTGAAAAACATCGTGATCACAAACAAGGTATTGAAAATCTTTTTGCCTTTGAAGTCCGGCAGCGACATGGGATAAGCGGCAAGCATCGTCACAGCTACCGAGATGATGGTGAAGATGATCGAGTAAAGCACTGCGTTCCTGAAGCCGACCCAGATCTGCTTGTCCGAAACGACACGCTGGTAAGCATCCAGACTCCACTTGCTGAAATCAAAGGAGATGCCCTTGTTTTGCAGAGTGACCGGGTCCATAAAGGACGCGATGACGATGTAGATCATCGGAACGATGATCGCCAGCAGGAACAAGCCCAGAAGTGCGTAGCCGCAGTACAGGATGATCTTATCTTGTCTGGTGTAGAGGGCCATTTTTGATTTTTTCTGTTTTGCCATGGTAAACCCCTCCTTACAAGCCCTTGCCATCGTTCATTTTGGCAACGATCTTGTTCACTGCGATCAGCAGGATGACGTTGACAATGGTGTTGAACAGACCGACTGCCGTGGAAAAGCTGTAATCGCCGTCCAACAGGCCCTTTTTATAAACGTACGTTGCAATGATCTCGGCAGTGTTCAGGTTCAGGTCAGTTTGCAGGGCATAGGCTTTTTCAAAACCGATGCTCATAATGTTGCCTGCCTGCAGGATAAACTGAATCACGACCATATCCTTAATGGCGGGCCACTCCACCGTCATGATCTGCTGGATCAGGTTTGCGCCGTCGATCATCGCAGCTTCCTTCAGATCTTTGCTGGCGTTAGAAAGGGATGCGGTGTACATGATGGATGCCCAGCCGGCACCCTGCCAGATGCCGCTGATAATGTAGATGGGGCGGAATGCTTCCGGCAGCGTCATGAAGTTGATGCTGGTGTGAAGCAGGCCGTTCACCGGACCGGTGACACTCAGCAGCACCCGGACGATGCCGCACAGCACGATGACCGAGATGAAGTTGGGCATATACAGCACCAGCTGCACCTTCTGCTTGATCTTCTTGCTCTCGATACGGTTGAGCAGGAATGCCAGCAGGATGGGGATCGGGAAGCCCCACAGCAGACCGTAGACGCTCAGCTTCAGGGTGTTGATCAGATAGCGCTGGAAGTCCGGCGAGGACATGAAGCGGGTAAAGTTTTTGAAGCCTACCCACTCGCTGCCCCAGATGCCCTTGAAGGGATTGTACTTCTGGAACGCGATCAGCACACCGCCCATGGGAGCGTACTTGAACACCAGCGTCAGCGCCACGGCAGGCAGCAGGAACAACAGGTAAAGCTGCCAATGCCGTTTGATGTAGACCCATGTGTTGTGCAGCTTGCGTTCTGCCGTCAGCACAGCCGTTTCCGGCGAGGCCGTCTTTGCTTTCATGAATCATTCTCCTCCTTTTTGATTTGCTTGCCGTTTGATTTATGTTTTACATTTGCACCTTTGAATTTTACGTTTTCATCGCTTCGATTGTGCAAATGTAAAACTCTGTAATTCATTTATACCACGCAAGCAAGCGAATGTCAACGATAATTCGTGGTATACATCAAAAATTATTGTGGATTTGTACAGATGCACAAATTCAAAAGTGCGCAAATATGCAAAATGATGATTTGCATTTTTGCATTTGACTAATTTGTGCATTTGCACTATACTGGAGTCACAAAGAATAAGATCCGTCACCAGACTTTATCTATAAAAGAAAGAACACCCGCTCCTATTTATAAAGAAAGAGGATGACTTATGGCAACCAAGGTCACCATTCAGGATATTGCAAACGAACTGCAGCTTTCCCGCAACACAGTTTCAAAGGCCATCAACAACACCGGTGTGCTGGCAGATGCCACACGGGAGAAGATCCTGCGCAAAGCCGCCGAAATGGGCTATAAGCAGTTCGCCTATCTGCCGCTGTTTCAGGGAGACGCTGCAAAAACAGCAGGGCCTTCCATTCTGCCAAGTGACAAACGGGAGATCGCCATGCTGACGACCCAGTTTCTGAGCAGCTCTCACTTTTCCTCCATGATGCTGGATCGTTTCCAGTCGGAAATCGACCATCTGCACAGCGGCATGACCATTCATCGCATTTCTCCCATAGAGCTGAAAGAGAAAAAACTTCCATCTTCTCTCGACATCCAGTGCACAGCCGGCATCATCTGCATTGAAGTATTCGACTATGACTACGCACAGATGCTGTGCGATCTGGATGTTCCGCTGCTGTTTGTAGACACCCCTGTGATGGATATGCGTCCGCCCCTTAAAGCCGACCGCCTTTATATGGAAAACCGCATTGAGATTCAGAATGCAGTGGCCCACATGGTCCAGCGCGGCAAAAAACGCATCAGCTTTGCGGGGGATAAAAACCACTGTCAGTCCTTCTTTGAGCGTTATATGGCTTATAAGGATGCAGTGGAGTACTTTGGTCTGACAGAAGGCCTGAGCACCTGTGCGATGCCATCCGGACAGCAGAACTATCCGGTATCCCTGTACGAAACCATACGTCGGTTCAAAACGATGCCGGATGCCTTTGTCTGCGCCAATGACTTTGTTGCCATGGATCTGGTCAAGGCATTGAATGAGCTGGGGTATTCGGTTCCCGATGATATCTGGGTCTGCGGCTTCGATGACAGTCAGGAGGCTTCCTACTTTGCCCCCCGTCTGACTTCAATCCATATCCATGGACAGATCATGGGCTACACCGCGGCCAATCTGCTTATGACCCGCATCGAAGAGCCATCGCTGAACTATCGCACCGTCTATACGGAAACCAACCTGATCCTGCGCGAATCCACAGGAGATTGAGCGAAAGGAGCCCCCCCATGCGTGACCTGTGCAATACGGACAAACCGCTGTTTGCTGTGCTGACGAAATTGACTTACAGTGCTTACCTGAACATCTTATGGCTCGTGTGCAGCCTGCCCATCGTTACCATAGGGGCTTCTACGACCGCATTGTTCTACGTCACGCTCAAAATGGCGGAAGATCGGGACGATGGTCTGACCCGGATGTTTTTTAAGGCGTTCCGGGAAAATTTTAAGCCTGCCACAAAACTCTGGCTTATCCTGCTGGCAGTCGGCAGTTTCCTGGCTGTGGATGGCTTTGTGCTGCGCCGAATGTGGAGCGAAAACATTTTCTGGACGCTGCTCACTGCAACGCTTATTGGTGCGGCAATTCTGTACGGCATCGTTCTGCTGTATGCCTTTCCTCTGCTGGCACGGTTTGAAAACACCACCTTCGGCATCCTGAAAACAGCGTTTCTCGTGGGTGTCCGGTATCTGTTTTGCACCCTGCTGATGGCGGCGATCTATGGCATCATGGGGTACGTCATAGTGTTTGTGTTCACGCCTGCATTCCTGCTGGGCATGGGCCTGTGCGCCATGCTCTGCTCCTTTCTGATGCTTCGGATCCTCTATCTGATCGGTGGAGACCCTGATGCAGTACACGAGGAATACGACCATGACAAAAACTGACCGGGATACGCTCCGCTCCCTCCATGGGCGCAAAAAGTGGGAGCACATCTGGGCATATTACAAGCTGCCCATTGCGATCGTGCTCATCGTCGTCTATATCCTCGGGTATGCAGCCTACCGTCATGTGACGAAAAAAGAGGATGTGCTTTACCTTGGTCTGGTAAATGTCACTGCCGGGTCTGATCTGACAGAACAGCTTACCACCGGCTTTGCCGAGGCGCAGGGTCTGACCAAAAAGCAACAGGTCGATCTGCTGTCCGGCTTGCTGCTCAGCGAAAGCGAACACGCAGAGGAGCAGTATGTATATGCTTCGGAGATGAAGCTGCTGGGTGCAGTCAGTGCCCAGCGGTTAGATGTTGTTCTGATGGACGAATATGCACGGGATCGACTGTTGGCAGATGATTATTTTCTCGATCTGCGGACACTGGATGCGTCTTTCCATGCACTGTCGGGTTTGAACGCCGGTGGGACCGTGTTGGATATTTCGGACACGCCGTTTGTCAGGCAGGCAGGTTTTTCTGGCAAGGTCTATCTTGGGGTAGTGCAGAATGCACCGCACCCGGAGCGTGCAGCCGCTTACATTCATTATCTGTTCCAGCGGTGATCGTTGGGTTTCACATCAAGAATAAGGAGAATTATCATGGACATTTTAACGATTGGCGAAGTTTTGATCGACCTGACCCAGACCGGCAAGGACGAGCGCGGCATTCCGCAGTTTGCCGCAAACCCCGGCGGTGCTCCGGCAAATCTGGCGGTGGCAGCTGCCCGGCTGGGGGCACAGACCGCCTTTATCGGCAAGGTGGGTGCAGATGCTTTTGGCCGCTACCTGAAAGAGGTTCTGGCAGAGAACAAAGTGGATGTTTCCGGCATGGCGGTGGATGCAGACCACCCCACCACCATGGCGGTGGTCTCGGTGGATGCCACCGGCGAGCGGGATTTCAGCTTCTACCGCAGCGCCAACGCTGACGTGATGCTGTGCAAAGAGGACATTTCGGACGAGGCTCTGAAAGCTGCCAAAATCGTCCACTTCGGCTCTGTCAGCCTGACCGCTGACCCCTCCCGCACTGCCACGCTGGACGCTGCTGCCCGTGCCAAAAAGCTGGGTGCTACCATCACCTACGACCCCAATTACCGTGCAAACCTCTGGAAGAACAAAGAGGATGCCATTGCTCAGATGAAAGCACCCCTGCCGCTGGTGGATATTCTGAAAGTGTCCGATGAAGAGCTGCCCCTGCTCACCGGCACCACCGACTGCGAAAGCGGCACAGCCCAGCTTGCCCAGAACGGCATCCGGCTGATCTTCGTCACCTTGGGTGCAAACGGCGTGTTCTACCGCTTTGGGGACAAGACTGGCCATGTGGCGGGCGTTCCCTGCAAGGTGGGCGACACCAACGGCGCAGGTGATACCTTCTTTGGAGCTGCCCTGTCTAAGCTCTGCAAGGAGGAGCTGAACACCCTGACCGTGGACAAGCTGGAAAGCATTCTGGCCTTTGCTAACAAAGCGGCCAGCATCACCACCAGCCGGCATGGTGCCATCCCTGCCATGCCCACTCTTGCGGAAGTGGAGGGCTGAATCATGGCAGCAAAACAGGAATTTGCGTCCCGGTTCGCCAAACACAAGGACGAGCTGGAATGGCTGTTTATGGAACTGTACCACAACCGGGAAGGGCTGGAAGTTCTGGAGCGGGAGATGGCAGAAGCCTACAACGCCCGCAGTGCTGAGCTGAAAGCGCTGGACAAGGCACGCTCTGCCGACCCGGAGTGGTACAAGCGTGGCAATATGTTCGGCATGACCATGTACACCGACCTCTTTGCCGGAAATCTGAAAGAACTGGCAAAGAAACTGCCCTACCTCAAGGAGCAGAAGCTGACCTATCTGCACCTGATGCCCCTGCTGCAGATGCCCCACCCCCACAATGACGGCGGCTATGCGGTGGAGGATTTTGACACTGTAGACCCGGCCCTTGGCACCAACAAGGATCTGGAAAACCTGACCCGGGAGCTGCGGAAAGCAGGCATCAGCCTGTGTCTGGATTTTGTCATGAACCACACCGCCAGCACCCACCGTTGGGCCATGGCGGCAAAGGCCGGAGACCCGTGGTTTCAGGCCTATTACCACCTCTACGAGGACCGTACCATCCCCGACCAGTACGAGCAGACCGTTCCGCAGGTGTTCCCCAACACCGCGCCCGGCAACTTTACATGGTGTGAGGAGATGCACAAGTGGGTGCTGACCACCTTCCACGATTATCAGTGGGATCTGAACTACGCAAACCCGGCGGTGTTCGTGGACATGACCAAGAGCATCCTGCACCTTGCAAACCTCGGCGTGGAGGTGTTCCGCATTGATGCCGTGCCCTACATCTGGAAGCAGCTGGGCACCACCTGCCGCAATCTGCCGCAGGTGCACACCATCGTGCGGATGCTCCGCATGGTATTGGAGTGCGTCTGCCCGGCGGTCATCCTCAAAGGCGAGGTGGTCATGGCTCCCAAGGAGCTTGCCGCCTATTTCGGCACCCCGGAAAAACCGGAATGCCATATGCTCTACAACGTGTCCACCATGGTCAACCTGTGGGGTGCCCTTGCCAGCCGGGACACCCGGCTGCTGAAAGCGCAGCTGGATGCCCTGCACGCCCTGCCGGACAACTGCTGGTTCGTGAACTATCTGCGCTGCCACGATGACATCGGCTGGGGTCTGGACGAGGCGGTGGAGAAACGACTGGGCATCGACCCGCAGAAGCACAAGGAATACCTGTACCACTTCTACGAGGGCAATTTCCCCGGCAGCTGGGCAAAGGGTGAGCTGTACAACTACGACCCTGCCACCGGCGATGCCCGGAGCTGCGGCACCACCGCCAGCCTGTGCGGCGTGGAGCAGGCACTGGAAAAGGACGATAAAACCGCACTGGACTACGCGGTGAAGCGCGACCTGCTGCTGCACACTGCCATGGCGTTCTTGCAGGGCTTTCCCATGCTGAACTGCGGCGATGAGATCGCACAACTCAATGGCTGGGACTACAAAAACGACCCCGACCGTGTGGAGGACAGCCGTAACCTGCACCGCAGCAAATTCAACTGGGAGAACGCAAAGCAGCGCACCCGGAAGGGCACGCTGCAAAACGCTTTGTGGCAGGGCATGGAGCAGCTGCGCCAAATGCGGGCAGACCCCTGCTTTGCCCCGGATGCGTGGGTGACCACATGGGACAGCCACAACCCCGGCGTGCTGGCACTGGTACGCAAGCGCGGCGAGGAAACGCTGGTGGGACTGTTCAACTTTACCGAGTACCCGGCAGGGGCAAGTCTGGATGCGCTGGGCGGCAAGTATAAGACCGCCGATGGCAAGCCGGTCTGGTTGGCGGATGTGGAGCTGAATCCCTATCAGGCACTGCTGGTAAAAAACAAATAACCAAAACGATCCCACCTGGCTCTCTCTTTTTGCCAAAGTTTTCATTGCGTTTTCTTGCACTCTGCCGAAAGTGACGTGTTCTCAAAAGTTCGCGTTTGCGCAGCGCAGCGGAGCAATGAAAGCCACAGTGGGACTTTTAAGCGACAGAACGGTCTTGCGCAGCAAGATGGAGGGGCCTCGCCCCGACAAGTTCACGTTGACATGGCTCGATTTTTGTGGCAATCTATGCTTGTAATCGCATAGTGTCCTTCGTATTTTTCCAATATCTTTTCTTAGCTTTCCGTATATCACTTTCCTGCGATATTTCGGTACTAGCACTATGTGATATTTGCAATTCAAGCTCGTATGTGATAAACTTTTCTCGTCCATATGGATGAACCTCCTTTTGCTTTAGTATGCGGTTGGCGTTACCCGCTTCTAATTATAGCAAAAGGAGGTTCTTTTTCTACCGTTTCAACGCTACGGCTCTTTTCTTCCACAAGCATAGCTTGTGGTTTTCTATATGAAAGAAAGAACGCAAAATCTTACGATTTGACGTTCAAAATTTGGTGCACCTTGCGCACTCATATCCGAACTTTTCTCCGCTTTCACGGCTTCCCCGAAAGCGACCGTTTCTGTACCTTCCTTATAGTTAAAGGTAATAAGTACCTTATCATCATAGAGATAGATGGCATTGATGAAAGTATCCACCAGTGCCTGCCGCTGCTCCGGCTGGGTCATATCCAGCTTGCGGAAGCGAAGCAGCCAAAACCGGACGAACTCTTCTTTCATCTTCGGCTTGGCCAGCCGTTCCTCTGCAATGCGGGCTTGCAGTTCTTTTCGCTGATCTTCCAGAGCTTCCAGCCGCTCCTTTGTGGAGCTGGTCAGGATGCCCATCTGGATGGCGTTCAGCATATTGGTGATGCCAAGTTCCGTTTCTTTCAACTGCTTTTCATAGATGGGCAAATCCGTGCTTTCCTGATTTTGCAATTCCATGACTTTGGCAATGATGGCATTCATGGAAGCGTCATCTTCCACCAGCTTCATGGTCTCGTTGACCACCAAATCTTCCAGCCACTGTTTCCGCACGGCCTTTTTATCACAGGTCTTTTTCTTCTTGGCAGCAGCACACTTGTAATAGGTGTACATAATGCTTGACCACCGTGAAGCCGTTCTTTTCCGCATAGGCGGTGCATTCCCGGATCTGACCTTCAATGGATTCTTCACGCTGACTGTCAGTAGAATAGCGGGCATAGATCACGGCGGTCATGGCAGGCACCTCCCATTTATACATCATTGAACGGTGGAGCGTTCTTTCAAAACAGTGTTTCGTATAATGTATATACCACAGTTTTTAACTGAATGCAAGACTTTTTCCCAAATAAAAGCTGCTCTCATTCTCAGATCGTCCAGTTCTGGCTTGCCGACTGCAGATCCACCATGTGGGTGTACAGTCCCTTCCGGGCGTACAGCTCTGCCGGGCTGCCCTGCTCGGCCACGATGCCGCCCGACAGCACAACAACCTTGTCTGCACCTGCCACGGTACGCATCCGGTGAGCGATGATGAGGACGGTCTTGTTTTTTATGAGCCGGGATAGTGCCTCCTGAATGGCAGTTTCGTTTTCCACATCCAAGCTGGCGGTGGCCTCGTCCAACAGAATGATGGGCGCATCCTTCAGGAAGGCGCGGGCGATGGAAATGCGCTGACGCTCGCCGCCGGAAAGAGCGCAGCCATTCTCGCCGATGTTGGTGTTCCACTTGTCCGGCAGCTTTTCGGCAAATTCCTCGCAGTTTGCCAGCTTTGCCGCCGCCAGAACCTCCTCGTCGGTGGCCCCCTTGCGCCCCAGACGGATGTTTTCGAGGATCGTGTTGTCAAACAGCGTCACATCCTGAAAGACGATGGAATACAGGCTCATGAGCTTTTCCGGGTCGATTTGGGAAACCTCCATGCCGCCCACGGTGATGCTGCCCTTCTGGTAATCCCAGAACCGTGCTGCCAGCCGGGAAACAGTGGTCTTGCCGCCGCCGGAGGGGCCCACCAGTGCCGTGACCTCGCCCTGCTTTGCGGTAAAGGAGACATCCCGCAGCACCGTCTCGCCGGAGTTATAGGCAAAGCCCACATGGTCGAACACGATATCGCAGCCCTGATTGGTCAGCTGCTCGCTGCCGGTCTGCAGGGAAGCGTCCAGAATCTCATTCATCCGCCCCACATTGGTACGCATGGCGATGACCGCCGCCAGATTCTGCAAAGCCCCCTGCATGGGGTCGTACATCCGGGATGCCGCCATCAGGAACAGAAACAGGGTCAGTACGTCGATACTGCCCTGCACCAGCAGCACCGAACCGGTGAGCGCCACCGACGCAATACCCAGCTTGAGCACCATGCCGGCGGAGGACACAAACAGCGCTGTTTCCAGCTCTGCCACAATAGACTGCTTTTCCATTGCCCGAATTTTGTCGGAAAGGCCGGAAAGATAGCCTTGTTCCGCATTGCTCGCTTTCAGATCCCGGAGGGTCTCGATGTACTCCTGAATGCCGTCCGCACAGGCCATTTTCGCCGCCATGGTCCTGGCCTGCACCTTATCCTGTACCCGATAGCTGCCCACCACGATGGCAGCGGATACCGGAATGACCCACAGAGCCGCCAGTGCCATCCGCCACTCAAAGGCGAACAGGCTCAGGGCAATGAGCACGGTAGAGATGAGGGAACCGAACAGACCGGGGATGAAGTGGGAGCAGTCCTTTTCCAGTACCTCGCAGTCCGCCATGATGGTGCTGGTCAGGTCGGCAAGATCTCGCTTGCCGAAAAAGGACAGAGGCAGCTTCCGCAGCCGCTCCGCAAGGGTCAGGCGGCGGGTGCCGCTCTCTTTATAAGTGGTAAAATAGGTGCCGTTGTACTGGAACCATGTGGTCAGTAAAATCAGCGCAAAGCAGGCAACGCACCCCAGCAGGTAGAAGGCCGCTCTTCCGCTGGTGGAGCCTACCAGCAGGTCTTTTACCAGAAGATACAGCAGCCCGGTGGGCAGCATGAACGCCATGTTCTGGAACGCACAGGCCAGAACGCCCTTTACAAGTTCCTTTGCGCCCTCCGGGGAGCTGGCTGTGGCGTGTTGAATTTTTTCGATCATTCCTTACCCCTCCTTTGCGACCTTCCACTGCACCGACGCCTGATACTCCTGCCACATCCGGGCAAACAGACCGTTCTGCGCACACAGTTCGTCCTTTGTGCCGGATTCCACAATCTGCCCATCCTGCACCACATAGATGCAGTCGGCGTTGGCGACTGTGGACAGGCGGTGCGCGATCATCAGCACCGTTTTGCCCTTGGCAAGCTGGGCAAAAGCTGCCTGCACCTTTGCTTCATTGTCCGGGTCGGCAAAGGCGGTGGCCTCGTCTAGGATCAGGATGGGCACATTTTTCAGCATGGCGCGGGCAATGGCAATGCGCTGCTGCTCGCCACCGGAAAGATACACGCCCTTGGTGCCGATGACCGTGTGGATGCCCGCCGGGAACTTCTCCACGATATCCATGCACTGTGCAGCTTTCAACGCCGCCAGCACCTCGGCTTCGGTGGCCTGCGGCCTACCCAGACGGACGTTGTCCAGAATGCTGCCCTTGAGCAGGCGGCTGTTCTGGAACACAAAGGAGATGGTGTCCATCAACTCTTCCTTGGGGATGTCCCGCACATCCGCTTCTCCCACCCGGACGCTGCCGCTCTGCACATCAAAGAACCGGCAGACAAGGTTTGCCAGCGTGGATTTGCCGCCGCCGGAGGGGCCTACAAAGGCCACCGTCTGTCCCGGCTGAATCTCCAGCGAAACGCCCTTGATGACCTCGGTTTTTCCGTCGTAGCTGAAATGCACATCCCGCAACGTGACAGAGGAATCCTTCGGGTACTGCGGAACAGCCTGCACCTGCATGGGCACCGTCTCCAGCACCGAGTCGATGCGTGCCAGCGCATCCGCCACCACCATCTTGTTCTCGCTCATGTACATGATGCGGGTCAGGGTCAGGGAGATTACCGGGGTAATGATGATGTAGAACAGCAGGTTCAGCAGAAATTCCGAAGTCACACCGTTCCGGGTGAACAGCAGCCCGCCCGCGATCAAAAAGGCGAACACCCCGTTGACGGCGGCGGTATAGAACATCATGGGCAGTCGCAGATCTTTGGTGTAGGAGACGACCCACTTTTCGTACTCATCAATGGCGGCCTTGAACTTTTTGAAGGAAAACACCGACTGCCCGAAGGTCTTGACCACCGGGATACCCCGGACGTACTCCACGGCCTCATTGGACATAGCCTCCAAGGCGTTGCCGTACTGCCGCATTTTTTCAGCCATCCGCTTGCCAGTCATGGTCGCCATAATGAGAAAAGCCAACACCACCGGCGCAAGGCTCAGTAGACCCAGCCGCCAGTCGAACGCCAGCAGCAAAACCAACAGCCCCACCGGGGTGGCGATGGCGTTGTACTGGTCGGGCAGCTGGTGGGCAAGATAAGTCTCGGCGGATCCGGTGCTCTCATGGATGATCTTGCGCAGCTTGCCGCTGCCGAAGTTCTCGGAAAAGCCCAGCGGCAGCACCGCCAAATGTTCCGACACCGCCAGCCGCAGATTGGTCGCCACCCGGAACGCCGACAGATGGGAGCACAGCAGTGCCGCAATGTAAATGAGGTAGGACAGCACCGCAAACAGCACTGCCATCCAGCCGTAATGGGGGATGTTCACCGCCTGCGCATAGTCCGGCGCGGCGTTCAACACATCTCGCAGGATCTTCCAGATGTACACAAAAGGCACCAGCGCCACCAGCGCACTGACCGCAGACAGCACCCACGAAGCGTAGGTGAAATATCGGTAGTTCCCGGCGTAGCCCATCAGCCGGGAAAGATCGGACTGTTTTTTCACGGAAAGACCTCCTTCAAATAATTTTTATGCAAAAATGCGCCGTGGCGTTTTTGCTCCACAGCACATTCTGCGTATTAACCTGCTAGATTTTCAGTACAGAACAGCTCAATGCAGTTGTCGATCATAGTCTGGTCGCAATCCGTAGAAATGCCAGATGCCACCCAGTAAGCATATTCGCCTGCATCGTACTGGCTCAGAGCTTCTGCATCCGAACCATAGCGAAACTCAATGTGGTAGGTTTCCGCACTGGTGTCTGGCGCGAGGAAAAAGTAGGTGAACTCGCCGGAATCGGCATCATCACTTTCAAACTCATACAGTCCATGCACAGGCTCCATGCCAATGTAGTGATAGGTATGGGAGAACAGCACATTGCCGTCCTTATCGGTGCCGGAAATGGTAGAAGTTTCACCATCGAAGGTCAAGGTCGCAAGGCTATTGGTAAAGCCGCAGAAATAGGCTCCGCCGCCGTTGGCATAGGCCTCGACGGCATCCTCGCCGTAGACATCGCTCGTAACCATTGAAGAGAGCTTTTCAAAGGCAGCTTCCGCATTTTCCTCTCCCACAAGGGCGGTACAAACATCCAGCCATGTCTGCTTATATTCGTCCGCCAGAATCACCGGCCACAGTTCCTGATAGCTGCCTGTTAGGTCGTTCAGCAGCTGTGCAGCGGCAGCTTCGTTTTCATCCACAGCAGAAGAGGCGGTCTCTCCTACGGAAGAAACAGTGCTTTCTGCGGCAGAACTTGCAGAAACGGGAACAGAGCTCGCCGTGCCGCTGCTGCAGCCAACCAGAAGAGAAGCAGACAGAGCTAGCACAGCAGCTGCACTCAGAATTCTTTTCATCAAACGCATTATCAATTTCCTCCACAAAATCAGAATATCGGCGTTAGCTTCAACTAATCGCGATCCTGATTTTACTGAAACCGGACTTTCTGCGCAAGAACCAAATCGACAGAATCTATCCAATCGGACGCATCTTCCGATACTCCGTAGGCGTCATGCCGGCTGCTTCCCGAAATGCAGAAGAAAACTTATTCGGATTTTCGTACCCGACCCGATGGGCGATTTCAGCAACCGTGCAATCGGTTTCGAGTAGTAGCTTCTGTGCCAGCTGCAGCCGGTACTCTTTCTGATACGCATAGACCGAGCTTCCGTAAATGCCTTTGAAACAGCTTTTTAATGCCGTAGGCGAAAGGCCGACCTCCTGTGCAAGCTGTTCGATTGTACGGCGAACTGTCAGTTCCTGCGTGAGAAGAGCCGCAGCCTGCTTCACACACTCCACCTGATGCTGATTGAAATACTCTGTCTGCTGCACATCTTCCCTGTTTTTCAGCCGGGTCAGAATATGCAGCAACTCCAGCACTTTCAGCCGAAGATAGCCGGTGTCCGGCACAGAATGCGCTGTGTAAAGCTCTGAAAAAATATGGGCAATGGTCGGTTCTGACCGCAGGATACAGCAGCGGTTTTCCGTGCAGATGTACCGCCGTATGACATCAAGGTCTACGCCGTACCATTCCATTTGTTTCCGCATTTCCGGCGAAATCGCATCCAGATTCAGCAGAATGGTAATGCCGTGATAGTGCCGCAATGGGAAGCAGGAGGAGGATTTCTTGCGCGCTGCTGCACAGACGGCAAAGTCCCCTGCCGCCAGATAGCAGCAGCTATTTTCCCCAAAACTGCACTCGTAACGCCCCACGCGGCAGTGGTTGATCTCGATCACATTCCGCGCTGGTGCGGGAGTCTCGTCAAAGGAAACAAGATGCATATCGTTGTAGTACAGTTCTGCCCCCGAAAACAGTGGACAGATGGTCATACTCCCGCTCCCCGTTCCGTTGGAGAACACGACGGTGCGGGGCGTCGCCGTAGAAGCAGTTTGCTCCGGGGAAAGATCAAAAAGTGATTTATACATAGCCATTCTCTTTTCCTGAAGATTCGCTTTTTCTTACTGATTCGCAGACGTGAACTGTCAAATTCCATTTCTCTGCAAAAATGTTTCCATCAAATCAAGATACCGTTCCACCTGAACAATGAAGCCCACATGACCGCCCGGAACCGTGCGGATCTCTGCATCCAGTTTCCGGAACAGATCTGCGAACCGTTTCTGATCTTCTTTTTTGAAAATGTCATTTTCCGGGAGAGGGATCAGTATCCTCCCCCGCAGATATTCAAAATCATTTGCTTGGAAAGGCGGGTAATCCTTCAGCATATATACACACCGGAAGCTATGGATGCACTTTCTGCAAAAAACACAGACAATTCAGCAATCGCTGTCATCCTGCGAGGTGCGCAGAGTGCTTTTTCTCATACACCGCAGCCGCGATGCACCAGCGGATAAACTGCTTTGTTACTTCTTTCTTCATTTTCTTCGCTTCCTGTTCGTAATCATAATAGCCAAAAGCGTTCCAGCTCCGACACAAGCAGTGCCGGATGATTGATGATCTCGCCATGGCCGAAACCGGTGAAGCAGCGGACGATCAGGCTCGGATATGCCGTCCGCAGCCGCTGGATGGCCTTTTTCATGTGCCCTTCTTTTTCTCCGTACCAACAGGCGACCTTTGCATCGGGCTGTACCAAAAAGTCCGTTCGATAGAGATAAAGTCCTGCCTCCCAAGTGGCCCGGACGGATTCCAAGCTGATATGATCCGGGATACGGCGGAGCATAGTCTGCATTCCCTGCTCCGTCTGCCCCATAAAGCGCAGCGCCCATGCAGGCATATACTTTTCGTGTGCCGTTCGATACTGCTTTTGCGGCATGACCTTCAAAATCAGTCGATTCAGCACGCCAAAATCCAGATACTCCGGCCCGCTGAGGATCATCCGACCGATTTGAATGTTTGGGGAAGCCTTCAGAAAAATAGCCGGTCCGCAGCCCAGCGACTCTGCATAAAGCAGGTCCAGCCGTCCGTCCAGTTCTTTTTCAATATATCCCGCCAGCTTGTCCGCCTGAGCCTGAGCGGTCGTGTAGGTCGTTTCGCCTGTTCCGTCAAAGCCGTCGAAACTGACGGCATACACGCAGAATTTCTTTTCCAACAGCGGGATCAGATTCTCATACTGCCGCCAGCACATAAGATTTCCGTGCAGCAGCATCATGGTCTTTCCCTCTATATTGCCGAATCGTTTGATTTCCATACCAATCTGCCTCCCCGCTATTATCTGACCTTCATGCAAAAATCGCAGCGGTCATTTCCGCGCCCCAGCGTCATGCTTCTCTCCCAGATCAGCTTCGGATGCAGCCCGGTATAGCTGATGTCATCACTGTCGCAAAAGCAGCGGCACAGCTCCGGGCAGCCGTATTCTGTGCAGGTGTCGTGATAGGGACACTTCATCATATCCACACGCCAGACGCCGTTACCGGTCTGCAGTTCTTTTGGGGCAAAGCCCGCCGCCGGGCCGAAAACGCTCCGGGTTGATTTGACAAAAACGCCGGGAACAAGGCGGTAAAGCCCCGGTATGTGCAGCAGAGCGGCAAGCTGTTTGTGGCTCGTTCTCGCCAGCCGCTCCACATAGCCGTGAACGGTTTGCAGTGCTTCCTCTTTCGGCATGACCCGCTGCAAGGTTTCGTAGGCCGCAATGCCCGGCAAGATTTGCCGCTTGAGGTGGTACTGCTTTTCCTTGCTTGCACCCGCGTTTTCAGCCAGCAGCGCATTCAGGCGCATATCAAAAGCGGCGTTCAGCTGCTTTGCCTGCGCAGGAAAGCGTTGCGCCGCAGTCTCCCGAAAGTCACGGGAAAGATAGGTTTCCTTCGCCTTCATCGTCCGTCACCCCTTCTTTTTGTACCCGCAGTCGCAGTAGGGTCCACCGGAGGCAAGGGTGTACTGCCGCACAAAATTTGTCACACCGCCCGCTTCGCTCATGGTGTAGTCCAGATGGCACAAAGCAGGGGTCAGGTCATATAGCCCCAGCTTTTTCATCAGCACACAGATGCCGCATTTTGTAAAGCGTCCCTCGTAGCCGCTGCCATCCGGGTATTCGTAAAACTCCATGTTCCACGAATAGGGGTTGCGGTCGGCGGCTTTCAGGGCGGCAGTGGCTTTCATGGCGGCTATATCCTTTGCGGTAAACTTGCTTTTTCCGCTCTTGCGGCAGAACCACTGCATGGGCTTTGTCATCATGGATCTTGCGTAGTAATCCGTCAGCCTGTCCACCTCTGGGCGTTGCGGCATGGAGAGAATGAACGCGCCGAGCATTGCGCAGTTGACGATGTTCATCTTGAAGCGGTCCGCTTTTTCAAACTCCGGCAGCCTGCGGATGATCTGCCGGTATTGTGGCTTTGCCTTTTTCGTGATGGCTCTTGCGGTGGCTGCATCATAGCCCAGCACAGCGGTCAGCTGCTTTTGAAAGGAGCCAGCAAACAGCACCCACATTCCCATGGGCATTCCGGCATACTTCATTGCAGATACCTCCCGGCTTCCGCTTCCAGTGCCTGCCATACCGGGTAGGCTGCGCCGTTCGCATCGAAAAATTTCTTAAGATCCCGGTTCAGCGCACTCATTTCGTCGATGGCGTTCATGGCATGGTCGGAGGCGCAGAGTTTTCCCAGCGAGGTGGCGCACATCAGCTTGAAAAAGCGCAGGCAGGTCTTGCGATATTTTTCCCCTTCAAAGTCTGCATCCTCCTTGGGCAGAATGGTGTGCCCGGCATCTCGGATGGCGCGGTATCCCTCGATGTCGGCATCCAGCACACGGTTCAGGTACGCAGTATCTCCCCTGAGCTTTTTCAGGTCGCCGTCTGTCTTATAGCAGGCGAAGGCCGCAGGCATCACAAACGCGGCATGGCAGAGCAGATAGTCCTCCATGTTCGGCTCGTAAACAACCTTATATTTTGTGCCGTGGAAGATGCGCCCGATCAGCTGTTTATTGGAGATTGCACCCGGCAGCTGTCCGATGGTGATCTTTTTCAGGTCGATGGAGACCACCCGGTCAGCCTCCCGATGCCCGGCAGAAAGCGCAAAGGCAAACAGGACGTTCTTTTCCGGCAGCGCCGCCGCCAGCGCCCTCGCCTGCACATTGTTCCCCACAAAAACGATGTTCTTCGTCCGGTTCGCCCGCAGCGTGTCCAGAACGGAATCCAGCTGTGTATAGCGCAGGACCACAAAGATCACATCGTACATTGCATCCGGTGCAAGCTCCGTCACCACCGGAATGCGGCTGACCGAGGTGCGGAGCGAAAATTTGTCCTTGATCCGCAGGCCGTTCTGCCTGATCTCCGCAGCCCAGTTTCCCCGCGCAAGCAGAGTGACATCCTTTCCGGCGCGCAGCAGATTTCTTGCCAGATTGCACCCCAGAACGCCTGCACCATATACCAGAATTTTCATTTCTTGCCTCCAAATCCGATCTTCACGATCTGCATTTTCATCCCGTTGTCCCCGACCTTAGCGAGAAACCGGAAAAAGCCGCTGACGGAAGGGTCTTTCAAATCGTTGTACCCCAGCATATAGCCCCGGCTGGATACCTGCAAACGGTTGTCCCATGGGGTAAAGATGCACCATCCCAACAGCCCCTTTGCGGATGCCCACGGCACAGACAAGAAACAGCAAAGCCCCCAACCCAAGACCTTCCAGAATCACCTGTAAAAGCATTACTTGTTCCTCCTGTATCCGTTTTCATCCCGGTATTCGGGATGTTCCTTTGCATACGGGTCTTGATCGCCGCAGATGGTATAGTCGCATCGGCAGCCGTCCACGCAGGTGGTCGTCCGCACGAGCTTGGCATGGAGCAGCTCCATCGCTGCAAAATCCACATTGCACAGGGCGGGCATAATGTCCGCAAATCCGAACCGCTTAGCAAATTCCGCCGCCGGACACGCCGTAAATTCATAATAGATGGGCTTGCTGTTTTCGTAAGGCGTAACATCCATCTCGTAATCATGCCATGTGTCACAGTGCTTTTGAGCAGTGCTGAATGCCCGATACATCAACTTTTTCCAGAATGGCTTGTTGATGTCAACGAAGCGCAGCTTCCGGAAGGACGGCAGGATCAGATTTTCTTCTATCTCTTCCATTTCGCGGAATGTGACCACATCCCGGCACACATCGTAAAAGCACATGATGGCGATGCAGTCGTAGGTGCCGCCTACGCCGTTGTGAAAATTCTTTTTACCGCCGAGGTCGGTGCGCCACTTGGAAAGAAGCTCTGCGTATCTCAGCTGCACCTGCTCCCAGACCGCCTCGCGCTCCACCTCCGGATAGTGCAGAGTGATTTTCGCCAGAATTTCCTTTTTGCAGGGTTTGGAATATAGCACATGGCAGCTACGGTCAATTTGTAATTCGCTGTCCCTCATCTTCCCACGCCTTTCAGAAAACCGCTCTTTGCATTTTCTTCGGTGTCGTCCGATTCGTCGTAGGCATCATAGGGTGCCGATGGGTCGTGGGCTCTTTTTTTGAAAGGCGAGCACAGCTCATTTTTGTGCGCAAAGGCAAACTCCATGTTGTCCGTCCAGCCGGTGTGGCCGGTAATAAACAGCGGATGCAGTCCGCGTTTTTTCAGCTTTTTCTCCAGCAGTGCCAGAGACTTCACTGCCAGCTTGTTATCCTCTGCCAGCGCAGAAATAAAGCTGTAGCCGCCGTCCGCGCCAAACCACAGCGTGTCGCCGGTAAAAAGGTACTTATCGTCAATGAGGTAGACCACATGTCCCCATGTATGACCGGGAACCAGAAAACACTCGATCCTGACGCCGTCAATATCAAAGACCTCTCCATCGTGAAGCAGCTGCTTTTCGTTGTAGATGGTCACTTGCGGCAGCTTATAGAGATGATAAATAACCTTGCGGCGTGCTTCTCCGATCAGATACCGGTTCTCGATCTCGCCGATGTACAGATTCGCATTCCGGAACAGCCCCGGACTGTCTGCTTCCACCACACCCACATGGTCGGTGTCCTGATGGGTGATAAGGATATGGTGTATCGACTTCGGATCAATCCCAAGCCAGCCCATTTTTTCGGCAAGGCGGTCGTAGTTATATCCCGCATCGACCATAATGGTCGTATCGCCTTTGCGGTAGAAGAAGATGTTCGCCACCCATTCGCGCACGCAGGCAACATTCTTGTCGATCCAGCCGGTGTTCAATGGCTTGAAGATTTCCTTGCCCCGGTACATCCAGCTCATTGCTTTTCTTTGAAATTCCGTTGCCTTTTTCGACATAATCGCACCTCATTTCTGTGCTGTGATGCACAGCCAGCCCTTTTTATTTTTGTGGTTCTGGATCTTACAAAATCCTGCTTGCTCCAGATACATTTTACCGTTCACAATGCAACGCTTTTTACCAGATGCGCCCACTGCTCCGGGTGACAGGCCAGCAATTCCTCGTGCTGCAAGTTCTGCTCATGGAGAACAGGATGTGCAAAATGCTGCTGATACCGGGCACGATATTTTGCGCCCATTTTCAGGGCGTAAAAAATATGGATCTCGGTACCGGGCACATGGATCTTATCCGGCAGCGGAGTGATAAGATCGGAGTAGAACTGATTTTTACAGCTCTGCATGGTCACATAAGGGCGGGCCCCACCGAACATTTTCAGAAAGGCTTTGACATAATCCCCCGACTCTCTGGCACGCTTATCCAGACGCTTTTGGAGAAATTTCGCCTTAATCTTTCCGTCTCGCACCACAGGGTAGATCAATGGCAGCAGAAAATCCGTCTGCAAGTTTGCCGTCAGCGGCGATGCCTGATCCAAATCGGAGCTACCCAGAATGCCGTAGTCCATGTGGATGTTCTGCCGCGCCGCCAGCAGCCCCACAAACGAGCCGCCCAGAGAGCAGCCGTAGGCCGCCCGGATGCGACCGCCGCAGTGGGTCTTGAGGTAGGCCTCGATTTTTTCGGTCTCCTCCAGCATGGTGGGAAATTCAGTCTGTTCAGTCTCATCAAAACCATCGTAGCTGACGCACAGCACCCGGAAGCTGTCAGCCAGAAGCGGGATCACGGCACCGAAATTGCTTTTCCAATGGCAACAGGTACCCGGCAGCAGCAACAGCACCGGGGCATCCTCTGCACCAAAATGGTAGATTTTCATCCTGATACGCTCCTTCTCTATTTATTTTCCACCTGTAAATAGAAGAGATATATTTCTTCGTATAGGGCAGAGTTATGAGTTAGGTAAAGCTAACTTTCAGCCTTGTAAAAAGCCGCTTCTCAGCGGTCCTTCTGCCAAAATAATACGCCCTGCTGTCTCCTCTGTCAAGGAGTTTAGGCATTTTCGGAGATTTTGAAAAAGATTTCGTTATTGGAGCTTCCCCTGCGGCATAGAGGAGGCAAAACGTTTCCCGCATCGAAAAAATTTCGTCCCTGTAAACTTGTCTGTTTCTGCTTGGCAACGCCCGGTGGGAGTGCTATTTTTACTTTGTGAATTTGTTTTGCCTAACCATCTGAGGGGTTTTTCCCCTGCATTTTTTTGCATCGATTGTTAGACAATGGTCAAAAATGCAACATCCTGTTGCTGCCGGCAATAGAAAAATCTACCGCAGACAGAAAAGGGGGGTTGTTCTGATTCACATAGCGTATTTTTTCCTAAAGCTACAAGATGTGTCATACTTTTCTTGCTTCACTTCAATAAATTTTTCAAAACCCTCTTGACGCATTCTACATGCCGTGGTATTTTTCTTGTAAATCCCATTGATTTTGTGGATTGGTTCAAATTCATCCACAAGATGTAGTCGTGTTCATTTTGAACACAGCCACAGAAAGTGGTTGGTTATCACCGTGAGACCCACCACTTCAGTGAGGGAAAGTCCGCAAAAGAATTTACCGCCCCGCAACACACCCGATTCATTTTGCCGCTGTTTCACCCGACAAAATCCATCGCTATGCTGCATGGGCGGTATTTTTCTTTTATGGGAAACGCACCTTGAAAATCTCATGAGCCGACCGAACGTGATACCGACTTTTCGTCAACGCCGCTGCACAAACAGGGGCAGGAACTGCGTTCGGAGCAAACGGTGACCCACATACATGAGCAGCACAACCTCTACTTATTTTTTTGCGCCTTAACAATTCGGAAACAATTACCCAGAAACGGTTTTGAGCGCAGCGGTAGAGGGCAAGAACCGTCCCGTGGCCACAAATTTTCAATTTTTGAAAATTTCCTGTCCATCCGGGACTTCACTTCTCAAACTCTTGCGAGTTTTCCAAGTGATCTTGTTGGGGTAGCGCTTGTCGGGGCAACGCCCCTCCATCTGCTGTCGCAGACCGCGCTGCCGCTTAAAAGCCCCACTGGAGCTTTCATTGCTGCGCTGCGCTACGCAAACGCGGTCCCACCCCAAACCCTGCTCATCATTCGTGCCTTGCGGCACGAATGGAACGGCGTGTCGTGCTTACATAACTTCACCGAGGAGTTATCGAACAGACAGGAGGTACAATGACCAAAACGAATGTTCAATCGACCCCTAGCAATTCCCAGCACCACAACACGCCGAACAACAAAACGCACGTCATCAAGTTCCGTGTGACAGCGGAGGAAAAAGCGTCACTGGAACTCACTTGCAAACTCCTGAATCTCTCCCTCTCCACTTTTATCCGCCGCGCCATCCACAACGTCAAGATCGAGAAAACAGTCATCGTTGCCGGCGGCGGAGAAGAAACCTTGACCGCCGTTTCCACCCTGCTTGCTCAGTGCAGCAAGGTGGGCGGAAACCTCAACCAGCTTGCAAGGCACTTCAATTCCGGCGGTGCAGACACCGAGCAGATCCGAGCGAAAATCCTTGACGAACTTGCAGACCTGACTGCATTCCGGCTCAGCGCCGAGAAAGTTCTGGGTGAACTGTATGGCAACGCTCAAGCATATCGCCTCTAAAAACTCGGACTACTCTGCCATTAAAGCGTACCTTATTTACCAGCACGATGCGTTCACCGGGAAGCAACTTCTGGATGAACAGGGCCGACCGAAGCTGCGGGAATCCTACCTGCTCGACACCCTTGAGTGCGGCGATTTCTCGTTTGCAACGGCCTGTCTGTTGGCAAACCGCAAGTATGGCAAGAACACCCAGCATGGTGATATCAAAAGCCACCAGTATATCATCAGCTTCGACCCACGCGATGCAGCCGACAACGGCTTGACCATGGAAAAGGCACAGGCCCTTGGCCTGAAGTTTTGTTCTGAAAATTTCCCCGGTCACCCTGCCATCGTCTGCACCCACCCGGATGGACACAACCATTCGGGGAATATCCATGTCCACATCGTGATCGGCAGCGTCCGAACACGAGAAGTGGAGCGCAAGCCCTATATGCAGAAGCCCCGCGATTGGCGCGAGGGCATGAAGCACTCCAGCACAGCCCAGACCATGCGACACCTCCGTGTCGAAGTCATGGAGCTGTGCGAGGGTGCCGGACTGTACCAGATTGACCTGCTCAACGGCTCGAAAGAGCGCGTAAGTGAAGCCGAGTATTGGTCAAGGCGGCGCGGCCAGATGAAACTTGACCGCGAGAACGCAGCCCTCACCGCAGCCGGACAACCGCCCCGACAGAAGAAGTTTGAAACCGTAAAAGATACCCTGCGGAAACAGATTTCTTCGGTGCTGTACCGTGCCACCAGCTTTGAAGATTTCTCTGACAAGCTCATGCAGCAGTATGGCATCGCGGTCAAGGAAAGCCGTGGACAACTCAGCTATCTGCCCTCTGGCAGAACCAAGTTTATCCGGGCGAAACATCTCGGTGACAAGTTCGATAAGGCGGCAGTGCTTGCCACGTTGCAGGCAAACGCCGAACGCAAACCTAAGGTGCAGTTCAAGCAGGATACCATCGGGAAACTGATCGACATCCAGTCGAGGATGACCGAGGGCAAAGGCATCGGCTATAAGCGTTGGCTCACGAAACACAATCTCAAAGTTATGGCGCAGACCGTGAAGCTTCTGCAGGAAAAGGGCTTAACCGACGAGGATGCCTTGAACCAGCGCATCGCCGAACTGGAAACCAAGTATCACGATTCGCTGGCAGTGGTGAAAGACCTCGAAGGTCGCATTAAGGCCAACAAAGAACTGCGCTATCATGTCGCAGCCTATACCAGCACCAAGGGTATCGTACAGCAGTTCAATACTGCCAAGCGACCCGCAGCCTTTGAGGAACAGCATCGTGCAGAGCTGACAGCATACCGGGCGGCAGCAGCCTATTTCAAGGCAAACAACATCACAAAGCTGCCCAGCCCGAAAAAGCTGGAAGCCGAGTATGCGCAGCTGGCATCCGAAAAGGCAAAGTTCTATGAGCAGTACAAAGAAGCCAAAGAGGAACTGCTCAAGCTGAAAACCGCAAAGCAGAATGTTGCGTCCTTTTTCCGGGAGGAAGAACCGGCGCAGCAGGAGAGATAAAGGAGTGTGCGTATGATCAATCTGAAAATTGACCCGAAGTTCCAGTCCCAGATTCCCCCTCTGACCGATGATGAATTTAAGCAGCTTGAAGAAAATATCCTGAAAGAGGGCAAGCTGATCTCTCCTTTGATCGTGTGGAACAACACACTTGTTGATGGCCACAATCGTTATGAAATCGTTCAGGAACATCCCGAAATCTCTTTCTCCACGATGCCGCTCCCCTTTGAAAGCCGGGAAGAAGTTCTCGCTTGGATCTGTAAGAACCAGCTGGGGCGGCGTAATCTGACCCCGGAGCAGAAGAAGTTCCTCATTGGAAAACAGTACAGTGTGGAGCATCGAAAGCCCGGTGGAAACGGCAACAACCAGCACACGGCTGCTGCCAAGAAAACCGCCCCGGAGGAATTGTGTCAAATTGACACAATTCCTCCCACTGCCGCAGAAGCAAGCGTTCGTAAGCAGATTGCGGAGCGAAACAATGTCAGCGAATCCTACGTTGCCCGGTCTGAAAAGTTCATGCGTGGCGTGGAGATTATGGAACAGATGATGCCCGGTATGCAGGAGAAAATTCTGTCTGGGCAATTCAAAGACCGTGATGCTGATATGCACCGCCTTGCCAGAGCCGATTTTCCGAACCGCAAGCAGATCGTGCACGAGATTCTGCACCCGGAGGACCGTCCCGCTCCGCAGTCGAGCTACTCACACTACTCTGGAATCGACTACTCCGCGCTGGAAGTCGCTGTCCGGCGGATTCAGCAGGACTTTGATTTTTTGATGAGATACTTGCCTAAGCTACCGGACGATTCCTACGCCAAAACTGAAACGCTAAAAATCCTCAAGCAGCACAAGGCGTATATGGCACAGTTTGAAGAAATGCTGAACGAGAAAGAAATCGCATAACGACAGGCACTTGTAAGCCATCAACGAGCCACCAGCCACAAGTGCAGGGCGGAAAACATCCGCACCCTTGCGCCTGATAAAAATGGAACTTTGATTTTCTCGCCCGGCTTTGCCATGGTGGGACAGTCAAAGGAGCGTGCGTTTGAACAAAAAGAAAAAGTCCACAAACACTTCCCCTTACCCCGATGAAGTCATCGACCGTCTGGCACGGGCATTCTACCCGGCCATCCTTGCCTGCTGGAACAGCGAGGAAGGCCAAAGAGAATTTGCCGCATGGCAGGCAGAACAGGCTCATCATATCCCCAGTAAAGAGAAACAGAGCGTTCCCGATGGGGAACGCCCTGTTGTACATATCGCTATCATATGTGGATTTTGGCAGGGTGCGTCCGGGTGGGCGCACCCTGTTTTTGTTTTTATGGAAACTCATGCTGTCCCATACGCAACGAGCAGGTCATTTCTACGGACTCCCAGCGCGGCAGTCTCGTACAAAACCCGCCCTGCAAATCTTGCACGGACCTCGCAGTTCTGCGTCCCATCGGAGCTTTTCCACCTGCCCAGCAGTGCATCCTTTAATACTTCCTGCCCAGCACAGACTTGCGGAAACCAGTAGCCATCCGCCGGAGCTTCTTCGTAGACGGCTTTTGCAATTTCTGTTTGCGGAACAGCATCGAACGCTTCTTTTCTTATTCCAAGATGGTTCATCAGACGGAGTACATCCTCGCAATCTGCTTCCACCTCTTCGGGAGTCCAGCGGCCATTTCCGCCTCGCTCCAACAGCAAAGCAGGGATTTCTTTTTGTGCTGCCCAGCTGTACAATCCATTTCGGGCTGTTGAACAGACCCGCATGGAAACAGAAAGCGCTTGTGCCGCCTTGCGGGTCTCCTGCTCCACTTTTTGCCCGGCTCCACAGGGAAAGAATACCAACGGGGCCAGTTCTTCATTCCAGTCTCCACCGTGAAGGTCCAGAAGAAAATCCGCTTCCGGGTAAAGGAGTTTTTCGATCGCCCATGCCATCCGCTGTGTTTCGGTTCCGTCCGCCTTACCGGGAAATTCCCGGTTCAGGTTCTTGCTATCTGCCGGATTCAGTTGTTTTACCCCTGCAAAAAATCCTTTGGAATTGACCAGCGGCAGCAAAATGACCTGTCCATAAAGAGTGGCACAGTCCAGCATTTCTACTAATTTTTGCAGAGCCAGCATGCCAACGTACTCACAACCATGCACCCCAGCTGTGACCACCAGCGTCTTTCCGGGGTGCGCCCCGCACAGCAGCCACGCTTCCAGCGGTGCACCGCCGGGAACAGGCAGTTTCACCTGCCGTTTTTCACCGGGGGCGATCTCAAAGCCGCACAGCGTCATGCAGATCCCTCCGTATCAAAGACGACAATGGATTCCAGCAGCTTGCGGGCATACTCGTCCTTCGTTTCACTGATGCGCTCTACCGGCAGGTTCTCTGTTACCCGGCCCTGATACAGGAACAGCACATCATCACAAAGATAGGTAATGGAGGTCAGGTCATGGGTGATAAAGATGTACGTCAAACCAAGGCGGTCTTTAAGCTCTCTCAGCAAGTCCATGACCTGTACCTGCGTATGCGCATCCAGCGAGGAGATTGCTTCATCAAACAGAATGATCTCCGGCTTGCAGGCCACTGCGCGGGCGATGCAGACACGCTGCAGCTGTCCGCCGGAAAGCTCATGGGGAAACCGGTCTGCAAAATCGGCAGGCAGACCGACCAACTCCAGCAAACGGCTCGTTTCGGCTTTCCGATCCAGCTTTTTGCCTTCTCTGCGTTCCTGTACAGTCAGGCCTTCCCCAATAATATCCCGGATGCGGAACCGGGGATTTGCAGACGTCGTGTAATCCTGAAACACGATACTGAGTTTGTTTTGCAGATTTCGCCGTCCGGCACGGGAAGCGTAGACCGAAACGCCATCCAGAACGGCTTCGCCACTGTCTGGTTTGAGCAGTCCGCAGAGCACACGGCCCATCGTGGATTTGCCGGAGCCGCTTTCCCCCAGAATGCCGAGACATGTGCCCTCTTTTACGGCAAGTGACACATCAAACAACACCTGCTGCCGGGTATGACCAAAAATTTTATCCTGCCGCTCACTGCGGAAGCTTACATTGATGTTTTTGAGTTCAAGCATGGGCAGCCTCCTTTTTGCCGTTCAAAACAGCGGTGTACCTGCGCATAACATCCGCGCGCTTCTCCACCAGCAGTTTCGTATAGGGGTCTTGTGCATGATGCAGGATATGCTGGAAATCGCCGCGATCCACCACTGCTCCGTGATTCAGCACCACGATACGGTCTGCCACGCGGGAAATGGCGTTCAGGTCATGCGAAATGAAGATCATAGCCGTGTTGTGATTTTCTTTGATATGCAGAAGTTCATTCAGAATTTCATACTGGGTGATGGCATCGATCGCCGTGGTAGGTTCGTCTGCAATCAGAAGAGCTGGTTTCATGGCCGTTGCAATGCCGATCATGATGCGCTGGAGCATACCGCCGGAAAGCTGATGCGGATATTTTTCCAGCACTTCCTCCGGGTTTCGGATGCGCATTTTTTCCAGAAGCTCCAGCGAGCGGACATGAATTTCCTCTGCTGTCCAGTTATTATGCGCCGAAAACGTCTCAGCGATCTGTTGCCCAATGCGGTACAGCGGGTCAAAACAGGTCATGGGGTTCTGAAGAATGATGCCCACCTTTCCGCCGCGCAGACGGCGCAGTTCCTCGGCACTCTTGCCCAGAAGCTCTTCCCCCTGAAACTGTGCAGTGCCCTTGACATGGAAGCTGTGGTCCAGCAGACCCATAGCCGCTTTCATCGACATTGACTTGCCGGAGCCGCTTTCCCCCAGAATGCCGAGGCACTCGCCGGGAGCAACTGCGAAGGACACCCCGCGCACCAATTCGACTTCCTTATGGTGGCTCTGCAAAGAAACGTGCAGATCGTTCAATTCAAAAACAGGGTTCATTTCTGCACCTCCTTGGGGTCCAGCACATCGCGCAGAGCATCGCCCATCAGGTTGAACACACAGACCAGCACCACAATGGCGATACCGGGAGCGATCATCTGCACCGGGTTCGACGTCATCACATTTTTTGCCTCATTGAGCATTGCGCCCCATTCCGGCGTGGGAGCCTGTACGCCCAGTCCCAAGAACGACAGCGTGGAAATGTTGATGATCGCCCAGCCCACATCCAGCGAAGCCAGAACCACCAGGTCGGAGGTAATGGAGGGCAGCAGATGGCGGAACAGGATAAACCGCTCCGGCATTCCCACGCAGCGGGAGAACTGGACAAAGTTGCGGTCGCGGTACTGCATGACGCCCGTGCGGATCATGCGGGCATACCACGCCCACTTGATGAAAACATTTGCAATGATGACGTTCTGGACGCTGACACCCAGCAATGCCACCACAGCGAACACCATGATCTGGCTGGGAAAAGAGAGCATCACATCCACCACACGCATGATAACTTCTTCTACGATACCCCGGAAATAGCCTGCCATGATGCCAAGAATGGCACCCAGACTGATGGTGCCGAACATGGTCAGCAGGGCAAGGCCGAGGGTGGGACGGATGCCATAGATCATGCGGGAAAGAACACAGCGGCCAAGCTGGTCGGTGCCCAGCGGATATTGCAGGCTGTAGGATGCAAATTTGTTCAGGATATTGGTCTCATAGGGGTCATTAGGCGCAATGACAGGAGCCAGAATGCCTACAAGACCCACCAGCAATACAAATACAACGGTAAACACTGCCGTGCGGTTGCGGAAGAATCGTTCTTTCATGGTCAGTCCTCCTTGCGCAGACGGGGATCGGAGACGGTCTGCAAAATATCAAACAGCAGATTGAACAGGACAAACAGTACCCCGATCAGCAAAACATAGGTCTGGATGACCGGGTAATCCCGATTGAAGATGGAACTGATGCAGAGCGTACCAAGTCCCGGCCACGAAAAAACATTTTCGACCACGATGGTGCCGGAGATCAGCTGCGGGATGCTCATACCCATCGCCACGATGCAGGTGTGCATGGAGTTTTTCAGAATGTGCTTGACCAGAATCGACTTCTGCGGCAGCCCGCGCACATTGGCGTAAAGCACATAGTCCTGTTTCATGTTTTCCAGCATATTGTTGCGAATCAGACGGATATACGTCGAAATATAGCTCAATGCCACCGTGAAGGACGGC
The DNA here is from genome assembly GCF_048323735.1 of Faecalibacterium sp. 3. Lineage (NCBI taxonomy): Bacteria > Bacillati > Bacillota > Clostridia > Eubacteriales > Oscillospiraceae > Faecalibacterium > Faecalibacterium sp. 3. The sequence continues at coordinate 1,430,493 of NZ_JBLWFN010000001.1, read as the reverse complement.
AAGATCAGATGCCGCCATGTTCCGTTGCCATTGGTGGGAAGCCAGTTCAATTTAACACCAATGCCCCACATCAGCAGCAGACCCACCCAGTAGGCAGGCATAGCAGTCGTCACAAAGACCAGTCCGCGCATAATTTTATCAAACCAGCCGTCCTTATAGACTGCACAGAGGAAGCCGATGGGGATACTGAGCACCGCCACGATGACAAAAGAAGTTCCTGCCAGCTGAAGGGTTGCAGGCAGGCAACGCAGCAGCTCGCCCGCCACGGTGCGTTTCGGGTTGACATAGCTGATGCCAAAGTCACCGTGGAGACAGCCCAGCACCCAGTCAAAATAGCGGACAAAGAAGGGCTTGTTCAGACCAAGCTGTTCTTCCATCGCAGCGATGATTTCGTCCGTGATCACGGTGGTCTGCTGGACGCGCAGCGCGACCTCCGCCGGGTTGGATGGAATCAGATTGATAAAGCAGAAGCAGACGAAGGAAATGGCTAGCAGCAGCGGAATCGCCATCAACAGTCTGCGTACAACATAGCGTTTCATGGGCAGTCCTTTCTTCAAGAAAAGCCGCTCCATACCCGAAGCGGCTTTTCCTGTCAATTCTTATTCAAAATACATATCCGCAAAGGGCACATCGTACTGGTCGGTGCCAAAGTGGACGCCGTGCAGAGCAGAGGTGTACAGAGCCTTGTTGCACTCATAGGTCAGCGGCAGATACATTGCATCCTCGTGCAGGTTGGTCAGGACCGACTTATACAGCTCCTGACGCTCGGCCTCGTCCGTAGAAGTCAGGATTTTGGTAATGGCTTCGTCGATCTCCGCCTTGTCCTCAAGACCCTGCTGGGCGGCATAGTCGCCATAGACCGGGGCACGCATCGCAGCCAGCGAAGACTGCGGGTCATACGGCATCCCCCAGCAGATATTGAACACCATATCGAAGTTGCCGGCCTTCATGTTATCGCGGTAGGACTGCTCTTCCTCGCCGTGAATGGTCATGGAAATGCCCAGCTTGAGGTACTCGCTCTGAAGATACTCGGCAATGGTCTTTTCCGTCACGCTGTCGCTGTTGTAGAGCAGGTCGAGCGCCAGCTGCTTGCCATCCTTGGCGCGCATCTTGTCGCTGCCCAATACCCAGCCCGCTTCGTCAAGGATCTGCGCCGCAGTCTCGGTGCTGTACTCATAAGGCTTCAAGCCGACATTGCAGTAGGGGACCGTGGTGGCGTAAAGCGTATCCGCAGGCTGCTCCAGACCGTAGAAGATGCCGTCAGAGATGGTCTGACGGTCGGTAGCGTGCTGCAGCGCCTTACGAACTGCCGGGTCGCTCAGGATCTCATGGGTGGTGTTCATAACGATGTGCCGGGTAGAGGTGGGGTCAGACAGACCGACCGTGAACTTGTCGCTGTCCAGATACTGGCTGATCGCATCGGCATCGATCATGTTCTTGCCGAAAATCAGGTCGATCTCGCCGGATTCCAGAGCCATAATACGGGTCTGGTTGTCGGGAATGACCTTGACCGTGATCTTGCGGATGGCCGGAGCTTCGCCCCAGTAATTCTCGTTCCGCTCAAACACGGCGTATTCATCGGTCACGAAATCCGTCAGCACATAGGGACCGGTGCCAATGTGGCCATTGACGCCATCCTTCGTGCTGCCGTTGATCATGCAGTTGGGGGAGATCATGGCAAAGGGACGGATACAGCCCAGCTCCGTCAGCATGGGGTAGTAAGGCTCGCTCATCTCAATGACGAAGGTGTTTTCATCGGGAGCCGACACACCCACCAGCAGGTTCATCATTTCCAGCCAAGTGTGGCGTTCGCGGTTTTCCAGAATGGCGTTGAAGTTGGCAAGGATGGCATTCGCATCGCACTTTTCGCCATCCGAGAACAGAACATTGGGACGAATGTGGAAGGTGTAGGTGCAGCCATCCTCGCTGATGTCCCAGCTTTCCGCCAGACAGCCTTCATAACCGTTCGCCGTAATGCTGACCAGCGTATCGTAGAGGATGCTCTGGGCATACATTTCGCCCGCATACAGATGCGGGTTCAGATCACGAATATCACGATAGTTGACAAAGATCAGCTCATCGCGGACTTCCCCAGATGCCGCAGCGGAAGCGGATGCTGCGCTGGACGAAGCAGTGGACGAAGAGCTGGAGCCGCAGGCAGCCAGCACGCCGGTGCAGCAGGCACCCGCCATCAGCAGGCAGAAGTTTCTGCGAGAGATTTTCATAGTGTGTTTCCTCCTGTGGTATCAAAAAGCATCAGTTATAACGAAAAAGGAGCACCACGCTTGCCGCGCGGCGCTCCCATAGGATACCACAGTTTGTCCTGCCTGACCAGTGATGAAATCGGCATAGCTTTCCATAACAAATCGTTATAGCGGGTCACGCCTTTCTTAGAGCAGCTTTTTGAAATTTTCGATAAACCATTGTGCTGCTTCACTTAGTTCATCGCCCTCTGGTCGGACGATTCCAATCAGTAAAAATGGCTCACATCCGTTGATTTTCAGATTCTTAATGTCATAGTGTTTATACGGCTGGTGCATAAAATTGATGCCAAGGCTGCACAGGTCGGTCTGCATCAGCGCATTGATGGTCATGTGGTCGCTATTCGAGTAAATGGAATAATTCAAATCTTTGGTGCTGATAGCACCCAATGAGACCCGGTCCAGATGATGCTCCATAGAAAAGTAGTCCCGTACCGCCCCTATGAAGCGCAAGCTGGACAGCTCCGAGAAATCCACGCAGTCTCTCTCGTAATATGGGTGATTGGGACCCACATAGACACAGGCTTCTTTTACATCGAGCGGTTCGAATTCCAGATTTTTATGCCCAAGAATGTGCCGAAACGCCGCCAGCTGACGCTGTGCAATGTAGACGATACCGATTTCCGTCTGCCCACTGGCCACCCAGTTGCTGACCTCTTCCACACTGCCTTCCTGATGTTCGACGATGTACTCTTTACCCCAGTGTCGGTAAAAATCCACCAGAAGATTCGTGATCATATTGCTGGGGTAAGTTGCCAGCGTGAACTTTTTGCCGTTGTGATGTGTTGCCATCGAGCTGATCAGAGAAGCGTGTTTCAGAATGACTTTTGCATAATCGCGCACAGTCTCACCGTAGGGCGTGATCCGCAGCCCTCGGCTGCTCCGCTCCACCAATTTTCTCCCCAGCTCTTTTTCCAGCGAGGAAATCACCTTGCTGACATTTGGCTGCGATGTATAAAGGCATTCTGCTGCCTGGCTGAAGCTTCCTTTTTCACATACAATGGTAAAATACTCTAGCTGTTTGAGTTCCATCTTCTTTCGCGATCTCCTGAATCCAGTCAAATATACCACAGTTAGCTTTAGCTTACCTAGTATAGCATTCTTTCCAATGCAGTGCAAGATTAAAATCGCCGTTACGCAACCTAAAAAACGGAGCACCTTATAAAAGGTCTCCGTTTTGGATGTTTATTGATTTATCTTATGATTTTAGTCCATGACCTCCAGCTACATTCTTCAAATATTTCTCCAGGTCGCCATTCAGAATCAAATCCGCATAGCCCAGCGGGTCATTGTAGATGAGATAATCCAACTCCGACCTCTGCGCCATGGTCACATCCAACGCATCCTCGACCCCGGTGCAGTCGATGGATATTTTTCTTCCATCCCGGAGCAGCAGCTCCACGCACCCGGTGTCCATGTTGAATTTGCAGGCTCTTTCATCGTACTTCATGTTTGTGTCCTTTCCGCCTTACGGCACTCTCACAATGGTCTGTCGTGCTTTCTTATGATAAGGTCTAGGACATTTTTCGATGGAAGCAAGGGATTCGTTCTGTTTTCCGAAGAATACAAAAAATCCGAACCCTTCTCCTATCGGAAAAAAGTTCGGATTTTGTTGTTGTGGTGCACCTCCAGGGACTCGAACCCTGGGCCCACTGATTAAGAGAAACCAACGTGCAACAATCGTCAATTTTCAAAATTGCGTCAATTCGTTATTTTTATCGTTTTATCGTAAATTTACGTTTTGCATCTGCTGCATTCCTTGCACCTGTTATCCCCTCTCGCATCCGTTATCCAGCTGTTCCGGTGTGCAAAAAGTGTGCAAAAATGTGCAGAGCCAAAATCAACCCCTTAAAACAGGCATTGAGTTTTTATGCAAAGCCAGGAAAACGGTCAGGTTCGAGCCCAAAACGGCAGCTGCAATCTTGCCTGTTTAGACCAAGCATCAAATGTACATTCACAACTATGATTCATGGCAGGGATTTGGACAATCGAACAGACACTACCTTATTGGCAGGTACACTATGGAAGCATGGTGTACCTATTATTTTTTCAAAAAATTTCAAAAAGACCTTGACTGCACGGTTCGTGCAGCTTTATGCTTTAGACACAGGAGGTAAGAAGCCATGAAAATTCTTAATGAAGTTGTGCCACAATGTCAAGTGATGAATTAAAAAAAAAAGACAAGCACCATCAAAGAAAAATTTCTTTCACAGCACTTGTCTTTCTCTATTATATTATCGTTCTAAAAGCTCCTTCTTAAATACTTACAGACTGTTCTTCAAAATCTCCAACACTTCATCATGATTCAACACCTTATATCCACCTTCCATGATGAAGGTTCCATTTGCGATCCCCTGCAACATTTCTTCTGTTGCTCCCAACTCATGGAGATTCATTGTAAGTCCCAGTTCTTTCATCCAAACTTCCATACAGGAAAGCCCTTCTCTGGCAACCTGTTCATCAGCTTTTCCAGCAGGATCGACCTCCCACACATTCACAGCAAAACGGCAAAACTTGCTAAGACCATAAGGCATAATATACCGATAGTAAGGAAGTGACACCGCAGAAAGCGTCATTCCGTGAGTTGCATCCGTATATGCTCCTACTGCCTGACCAAGCATATGAACCATCCAGTCGGTACTTTTTCCTCTGGAAACAAGCGTATTCAGTGCCCAGGTTGCAGCCCACATGATATTCGACCTTGCCTCATAGTCCTCTGGATTCCGAATGGCAATTCTCGAACTGTGAATTACCGATTTCATCAGTGCCTCGCTGATATAATCGCTGGTATTGTCGTCCTCCCCAGAGAAATACTGCTCGCAGATATGGTTGAAAATATCATAAATGCCGGCCACCATCTGCTGTTTCGGCAATGTGAACGTGAATTTCGGATTCAGGATTGCAAACTTCGGCATCACAGCATCTCCAAACACATGACCAATTTTCAGCTTTTGATCGTGATTGGTGATGACCGCACCTCCATTCATTTCGCTTCCGGTTCCCACCATAGTCAATACACAGCCAACAGGGACAATCTCACAATCCGGCTCCTCAAAGCGGATATAATATTTCTCCCATGGATCTTCGTCACAGTGAACAGACACGGAAAGCGCTTTTGCATAGTCGCAGCAAGAGCCGCCGCCTACAGCCAGCAGAAAGTCCACATGATTCTCTCTGGCAATCTGAACACCCTCCCGCAGTTTCTCCACGGTAGGATTTGGCATCACTCCTCCATCCTCAACGACTACTTTTCCGTTATCTTTCAGTAATCTCATAACCTGATTGTAAATACCATTTTTCTTGATAGAACCACCGCCATAAATCAACTGAACGGTTTTTCCATATTTGGGAAGCTCCTCGTTCAAAGAACAAAGAGACTCCTCTCCAAAGTAAAGTTTTGTCGGATTTGAATACGAAAAATTTCCTAACATACTGTTTTTCCTCCTTAGTCCTGATAGATTTCCTTCGCCATGCGGAATGCTGCCCAGGCCTTCGGCCAGCCAGCATAAAAGGCAGCGTGTGTCAAAATTTCTGCCATTTCTTCTTTTGTAACACCGTTCTTTTTTGCCTCTCCTATATGAAAGGCAAGAGAACTGTCCAGAACACCGCTTGCCATAAGTGCTGTTACTGTGACGATGCTTCTGTCTCTTGCAGGCAGCTTATCTTCTCGTGACCACACTTCTCCAAACAGCACGTCATCATTCAGTTCCGCAAATTTTGGTGCAAAATCACCCAGGGCATCTCTGCCCGCTGTTACCTTTTTCATAATTTGTCTCCTTATTTTAGCTTACTGTATTCTTCTTCCTTCACCGGTTCCAACCATTCATTAGAACTTCCTTCTGCCGGGACCTCCACCGCCAAATGAGAAAACCAGCTATCAGGAGCAGCGCCATGCCAATGCTTCACTTCCGGCGCAATATTGATGACATCACCGGGGTTCATCTCCTGAGCCGGTTTTCCCCACTCCTGATAATATCCACGTCCGGCAGTACAGAGCAAAATCTGTCCGCCTTTGTGATGAATATGCCAGTTATTCCGGCATCCTGGCTCAAAAGTTACATTTGCAATTCCAACTCTTTCCGTTGTCAGCATGGACAGGTAACTCTGTCCAACAAAATATTGTGCATACGCATCATTTTTCTCACCCAATGGGAAGATCTGTTTAAAATCTTTTTCTGTCATGATTGATTCTCCCTTCAAGAATTAAAATAGCCTAAAATTTCTTGCATCCTTGCAACCTGATCCACATGGAACGGGCAGCGTTTGTTACAATGCCCACATCCAACTCACAGACTTTTTACCCATAAATGAATCTATATCACCTGAAATGTTTTCCATTTTCCGGACTTCTGCCTCCAGAAAAATATGACCGCACGAATGCTCCAGTCACAAACCATTGCAATAGCAATCCCGATCACGCCCATTTTCAAAACAATTCCTAAGAACCATGATAAAAGGAGACGCACTGCTATCGTGGAGATAACCGAAACATACATGGTAAATTTCACATCACCCGCTGCCCGCAGCCCATTACTAAGTGCACCGGAAAAGGGATATGCTGCTGCATTAAACACGTTATGGATTAAAACCAGCCAGATTACAAGCCGTTTGGTCTCCGGCTGCAAAGCATAAAATTTCATAAAGAATGGAGTCAGAAGAAAAATCAAAAGATTCCATGCCGATGAAATCAGCAATGTGATTCTTGTCAATCTCTTAAAATTATGCTCCGCAGCATCTGCATCGCCATTTCCCATACACTGTCCAATGACCGTTATAAATATGGGCCCCATAGCAACTCCCGCCAGCGCAGCCAATGACCAGATACTTTGTGCAACACCATTTGCAGCAATCTGATATGTTCCAAAAAGTGCAACGATACCGCTTAATGCTACTTTGACTAACTGGAATACACCGTTTTCCATCCCATTTGGAATAGCGATTTTTAGAATTTGTTTCATGAAATCCACATTCCACCGGAAAATCCACTTGCAGCGATAGAACACTTCATTTTTTCTCTGAAAACAAAGTACTGTAATCATCACGGCTGAAAATGTCCGAGCGATCAGTGAAGGGTATGCAACACCTGCAACACCTGCATGCAAAACAAATACACCAATGAGATTTCCAATAACATTGATGATATTGGAAATTACCGACAAATACATGGTCACACTGGTTTTTCCAATACTGCGAAAAAGGGCAGCGCCAGCATTGTAAACCGCCAATGCCGGATAGGAATATGCAGAAATCCTAAGGTATGTAATACAAGCGTGCATCACAGAATCTTCCACTTTACCGAACATCAGACGAAGCATCCCTTCATTTCCAATTAGAACCATCCCTGCGATCAGTATGGAAAAAATCGTAGAGAATGATAGAAGCTGACTGGCGGATTCTCCAGCGTCATCATTTTTCTTTCTACCAATATACTGGCTGATCACAACCGCCCCTCCAGATGCCAATGCTGTAAACAGATAAATAAAAATAGTATTGAACTGATTTACCAGTGAAACACCGGATACTGCCGCTTCTCCTGCGTAGCTGACCACCAGTGTGTCCGCCATCCCTACAAGCATTATCAGCAGCTGCTCTAAAAACAGGGGAATAATCATAGCCATCAACTTCTCGTTTGAAAACAGAGTTGTTTGCTGATTCATGCCTTTTCCTCCACTAAGATTTTACAATTTATTCCTTTCTTCTGCTCTGTGAGGTTATCTTTCTGAGTCCTTTCACTGTGTAAAAGCCGATAAAGACCCATAGTCCCATTTATTGTTATTTTTTATTTTACAGATCATATAATCGATTGCATCAAGTGACTGCTGCTTTTCATGTACCTCATCAAGCAATTTGTACCGATATTTTCGCAACATCCTTATCTGCATTTCTTGATCTTCACATCCTGAAATTTTTGCGATTTCTTCTTTGCTTAATCCGGCGTTTATAAGGGAATCATAATCCGGTTTCATGAAATGGCACTCCCTCCTCAATAAAAAATATAGGTGCAGAAATTAAAGCTGTTTGCTTTATCTCTACGCCTATATTATAATTTTCTAATTGAATTATATCAAATACTTAGTTTTTATGGTTTTTTCATGCCTAAAAAGCATTGAATATGTTTGATGAATTTTGTGGTTGCTAAGCTAAACGGCTGACCACGTTTCCATGCTAATACACTTGTTGCTGTAATTGGCGGATCAAGCGGTCTGAATGTAACCTTTGATTGATCCCAGAAGGGTACAGCCCCTTCAATCACCAATGAATATGCCAAGCCTCCATTCACCATAATTGCGCTGTTCGTACTTAAATTGCTGGTAAAAACAATATCCAGTTTCTCATAGTAGTTGCCAAACCAACTTGCCAACTCACTCTGCACATTCATACGCCTTGGAAGAATCAAAGGCAGTACAGACAAATCTTTTGCGCTTACCGTTTCTTTCTTGGAGAGTGGATCATCCGATTTCATCAGAACCACCCATTTTTCCCTTATATTCAAGCGAATAAATTCATATTTTTCCATATCAACCGGCTCAAGAAGCAAACCAATATCCAGTAGTCCCTTATCCATTTGTTCCTTTACCAAATCTGCTGTGGCTGTAAAAATGTCAAAAGTAACACGGGGATATTTCTGACGAAAGGACTCAATTATTTTAGGAAGAAGTTGTACAGCAGCAATTTCTCCACACCCAATGGAAATTTTACCTTCCACCTGTTCCTCTTGCTCCACTAATTCTTTTTCTGTCTTATCTACAAGCTGCAAAATTTCTTCCGCACGACGGCGAAGAAGTATTCCTTCATTTGTCAATTTGATTTTCCGTGTCCCTCTATCAAACAGCTTTACACCAATATCTTCCTCCATCTGTGCAAGCTGACGTGAAAGTGTCGGCTGCGTGATATGTAAAACTTCTGAGGCTTTTGTGATACTTTCTTCCCTTACTACAGTCAGAAAATATCGAAGAACTCTAATTTCCACGAAAAACACCTCCCAAATTCATCATGCTTAATAAGTATATTTTAACGTATCTATACTCGAAAGGCAATAAAAAACATCTGCTCATCGTATGCTCACCGGCAATGTAATTTTATGTAAAACTTGATAAACCCCTATCTCTCATTGATAGAGAGATATCCTCAATGGAGCATGGAGAGATTGCCAACTTTCTGATGGGCGCTTCTTATGTGGTCGCTGCCGGAGCTATTTATAAACGCCACAAAACCAAGAAAACAGCATGGATCGCCTGTGTCACCGCCAGCTTTGTGATAGGTATTGCCGCAGCACTGGCAAACTACTTCATCCTGCTTCCCCTGTTTGAAACCTTTATGCCGTTGGATCAGCTCATCGCCTCTTTCGGCGCGTTCCTGCCGTTCATTCACACAAAGCTGGACATTGTGCTGTTCAATGCCTTGCCTTCCAACATTCTGAAAGGACTTGTCATCGGCGGCTTTACCATGCTAATATACAAGCGGCTTGCGCCGATCCTGAAAGGTCGTTGATGTTATAGCGCAATTGTGACCCACAGGGGGGCTAGTGCCGTCCAGCCCTCTCTCTTTTCGCCAAGGTTTCCCTTGTTTTTTCTTGCAATCTGCCGAAATCAGCGTGTTCTCAAAGCTTTTTGTTGACATGGCTCGATTTTTGTGGTAATCTATTCCAACAATTTAATATAACATATTTACTTAGAGTTCCAGCTCAGCTCCCGAAGGAGCCGGAGCAAGTTTTTGACTTTCTTATCGCTACATAGCAAACCCGAACTAAGGCCATCCCGGAAGGGATGGTCAGGTTCAGGTTGTTGTGTGGCGATTTTTTATTGCCAAATCCAGCACCGTACCTTGAAAACCGAAAGACCGTCTGCATTGGATACCCGGCCATGACCCCGTAAGGGAGAGCCGGAAAACGCCGCCGGAAGGGGGCAGGAAAGCCATGCAGGGAGAACGGCGCACCCAATATCAACTGGTCAAAATGGCCAGTTGATGTGGTGAATGACACAAAGCGTCATTCATCAGAAAAACCTTATGCGTTACGGCTCACCTCATGTGGACATTTTAACCACATGGGGTGAATTGCCGCAGCTTGAATCAATGTAGACAATTTGTCCACATTGATTCTGTTCGTGCTACGCTTAACCTCGACTTGACATTTTGTCAAGCCACGGTGAAATCTGGTAAGTGTCGCTTTCCGGTATTTGCCAGATTACTGTAACACGATTACCCCATGGTGGGTTACGAAAACCGTAACTCACCACTTGGAAGTGGTAAATGGACAAAATGTCCACTTACCACCCAGCATTAACGCACAGATTTTAGTTGGTGATCATTTTGATCACCAACCAGACAATCGTAACGCTTTATTGTGTAAAAGTGGTGGTTATCATTTTGGTAACCACCATATACCCGTAACATTTGGGGCAAATAATGCTTTTCATTATCCACCACACACCTGTAACAGCCAAAGGAGGATGCCTATGACAACAGAACAATGGGAACGTGAAAATCAGGACACCCTGATGGAATATTTCATTGATGGCGACCCCAGTGTGCGCAGAATCCAATGTGAATACTGCCGCAAGGTCATCTACACCCAGACCCGAAACCGCAAATATTGCAGTTTCCAAACATGCGGTCACAAGATGCTGAATCTACGGAAAAGCCTTAAAAAGCGTGCCGAACGTGGAACGTATACCTGCGCTTGCTGCGGGGAGCAGTTCTTACCGATTCGGGCAGATGCCAGATATTGCAGCAATGCCTGTCGGCAGAAAGGCTACCGCCAGCGTAAAACAATCGCACACACTTCTCTTTGAGGGACTTGACAAAGTTTGTCAAGTTCCTTATCGGTGTTACTTTTATTTAGTAAAGTGGCACTTCCCATTCTGGGAAGTGCCAAAATACCGTAACTCTTAATCGCTCACTCCCAAATCCCCAAAGTGGGAATTCGGGCTGTCATCTGAAATCAGGTTACGCTTTCCGTAACTTGATTTGCAACTCCCGCCGAATCAAGTTCCCACTTTGGGAACTTGATTGTAGCTGTATCAAAATCAAGTTATCAAAATGATAACTTGATTGCATCCGTGGCAGAGCCACCGGAGTTTCCATTTTGATAACTCCGGTTTTATCTGTAACACGTCACTCCCACTCCGTAAAAATCAGGTGATCAAAATGAGCACTTGATTCTACCTGTAACGCCTCAAAGTCGTTGAAAATCAGGTGCCGCTATCCGGCACTTGATTTTTTACCCGTAACAGAATCAGTGGGTCAAAATGGCCCACTGAAAAAGCCGGACGAGCTGCGGGCAGAGATTCGCAAATCTTTGCCCGCCAGCTTGCCAAAATCAACGGGCCAAAATGGCCCGTTGAAGGGAGTCAAGGGGGAACGCCTTGCCCAGTGATATGATGCTGTGCGTCATATCCTACTGGGTATTATCTGGCGCAAAACGGCGGCAGATCCAGCAGCTCCGCTGCTGCGTTTTTCCACGCCAAGCTGTTGAAACGGAGGAATGTCTATCTGAAATTAACACGACACAACGGACGAGCCGGAACCCACGGCACCTATAACCCAAAACACAATGACCGCAGTTTCAACCTTGCCAACAGTGAACACATCGACTCGGAACGAGCCAAGGGCAACATCTACTGGGACTGCTTCCACGGTTTCCGTTCGGCTCTCGACCCACAAGACCCGGATGATCTGGCGGCAACCTTCTCGGACGTAGAACGGCAGTTCTACGAAACCCACTACACGGCTTTTGTGGAAAGCCAGAACGAGCGAAACGCCAGGATCCGGCACACGGAACGCAACCGCTCCATTCCCGACCTGCTGTCCAGCCGCAAGACCTGCCCGGAAGAGACCATCTACCAGCTGGGAACGCTGGATGAACACGCTTCGGCGGAGGACTTGCTGAACATCGTCACCGAGTTCATTGACGAGTTCAAGTCCAAGTTTGGCGACCATGTTCATGTGCTGGACTGGGCACTGCATCTGGACGAAAGCACACCCCACATCCACGAACGTCATGTGTTCGACTGTGAGAATAAGTACGGCGAGGTGGCACCCCAGCAGGAAAAGGCGTTGGAAGCGTTGGGCTTTGAGCTGCCCGACCCGGACAAGCCCCTCAGCCGCCGCAACAACCGCAAAATCACCTTTGATGCCGCCTGCCGGAAGATGCTGTTTGAAATCGCCAAGCGGCACGGGCTGGAATTGGAGGAAGAAGCGGAGTACGGCAACCGCAAATATCTGGAAAAGCAGGATTTCATCCTTGCTAAACAAAAGGAGCAGCTTGCCGCCCAGCAGAACAAGCTGGACGAATTGACCCTCAAGGTCAACGACATGGAAACGCTGATCGACGAGGTATCGGCTGCGGCTTACGACAAGGCGGTGGAGGTCGTGACGGACGTGGTACGCACCGAGACCCGCAAGGAAGATATGCAGATGATCGAGGACACGAAGAAGTGGGTGCTGTCCCCGGAACGCAAGGCTCCGCAACCCACGAGAGAATATGCAGCCCATCGGTTGGATACCGTGTTGGACAAGTTTCTCAAGACCATGCAGACCACCGCTGCCCGCTTGCAAGAGAAGCTGCTGAAGCCGGAAGTCCGGCAGAAAGGCAAGGAGCAGGTCAAGGAGAAAGCACGGGATTCTGTTCTGCAACTGCTAAGCCGCTTGCAGGCAGAACAGGCGCAGCGGAATCCATCTGTACTTTCAACTGCGGAAAAGTCAGAAAATCGCTTTCAATAATAATACGAGGTGATGTTTATTGAGCAAAGAAGTCAACGAAGAACGTGCTCCCCGAACCGTTACCGATGTGAAAGAAATGCTGACCAAGCACTCCAATGGCGAAATTCAGCGGACAATCCAGAACTGTATCACGATTTTGCAGAACGACCATGTGCTTGCCGATGCCATCCGGCTGAACTTGTTGAGTGAGCGCATCGACATTGTGAAGCCCGTAGGCTGGCCCCGCTCCGGCAAGCCCCTGAACGACACCGACATGAAGTATATCCTGCGGAGAATGGAGAAATACGGTATTTCCAGCGAAAAGAAAATCGAATCTGCTATCCGCATCGTTGCCAACGAGAACCGTTATCATCCCATCCGGGATTACCTGAACGGCCTGCAATGGGACGGCACGGAACGGATAGCCCACGTCCTGCACCATTTTCTCGGTGCTGCGGAGGACGAGTACACTTGCGAAGCCATGAAGATTTTCTTGCTGGGAGCCATTAAGCGCGTGTTCCAGCCGGGATGTAAGTTTGAGACCATGCTCTGTCTGGTGGGCGGACAAGGCACAGGAAAGTCCAGCTTTTTTCGGCTGTTGGCGGTCAAGGATGAATGGTTCTCGGACGACCTGCGGCGGCTGGACGACGACAACGTGTACCGAAAGCTGCAAGGCCACTGGATCATCGAAATGTCGGAGATGATCGCCACCGCCAATGCCAAAAGCATCGAGGAAATCAAGAGCTTTCTCAGCAAGCAGAAGGAGACCTATAAAGTCCCATACGAGACCCATCCTGCCGACCGTCTGCGCCAGTGCGTCTTTGCTGGCACGACCAACCGGCAGGATTTTTTGCCCCGTGACCGCACAGGCAACCGCCGCTTCATCCCTGTCCCGGTGGATGCGGAACTGGCCGAAGTCCACATTCTAGACAACGAGGAGAAATCCCGTGCCTATATCGACCAGCTTTGGGCGGAAGCCATGACCATCTACAACAGCGGCAACTACAAGCTGGCGTTCAGCCCCGCCATGCAGGAAACGTTGCAAGCCCATCAACAGGACTTCATGCAGGAGGATGCACAGGCGGGCATGATCTATGCCTTTCTGGAGGACTACACGGGTGACCGGGTGTGTTCCAAGCAGCTCTATGCGGAGGCACTGGGCAACACCAACATCCCGGCAGAGTGGGAGACCCGCGCTATCTGCGAGATCATGAATACGGGAATTTCGCGCGGCGATATCCAAGGCTGGCAGGCGCACAAAACCGCCAAGCGTTACCCGAAGTACGGGGTTCAGAAAGGCTGGGAGCGCGTAACCAGCCCCGAAACCGGGGCTGAAGATTTCTCCGAAATAACGGATGCAGAAGCCCAGCAACTGGGCTTTCCCTTCTGATGGACAGCGGTTACACGTCTGGTTACAGATTCGGTTACGTTCCAGTTACGGCGAAAAAGCCGCATGACTGCTGTGTTTTTCTCTTTCTGTAACCATGTAACCTTAAAAAGAGAAGAAAAAGTATAAAGCCCACCGGATGCCCTGTGTGCAGAAAAAGAGAGTTTTCCTGTCCGGTTACAGGCGTTCGGTTACAAGGAATTGGAGGTCTGCCTATGAATATGAATCGGCCTGACACGACCGAAGATGTGAAATACAAAGATTATACGAATAAATCCTTGCAAATGGACTCGAACCTCGCTACAATGGATATGTCTAAATCCCCTGCCATTGAATCTTCTGACCAGACCAAAGCAGCCAAGCACGAACCTCTTGTTTACCGGGTGGAGGAAATCGCCCAGCTTTTGGCGATTTCTCCTCGCGCTGCGTACAACCTGTGCAACACTACGAAGGATTTTCGGGTGCTGCGCATCGGCACCAGCATCCGAGTGAACAAGCAGAGTTTCGACAACTGGTTTGCGGCGGTCTGAGGGAGGTAAATCTATGGCATCTATTATGAAGCGAGGAGATTCCTACTCCGTCCGTTACAAGTACAAAGACCATTCCGGCAAGCCCTGCGAGGGATGGGAAAGTTTCAAGACCAAGAAGGAGGCGCAAGAGCGAAAGATCACGGTCGAAAAAGAACTGCTGGACGGCACGTTCCTCGTTCCCGACACCATGACGGTGGAGGAAATACTGTACAAGTGGATTCCCATTCAGTCCACCAAGCACAAATGGTCCCCCAAGACCTACACCCAGTCCGTGGCGATGGTGCAGAACCTTATCGTCCCCTATATCGGCAATCGCAAGGTGCAGGAACTGCGCACTTACGACATCGAGAAGTTCTATGCCACCCTTGCTAAGACCCCTTGTGGGCAGTATGTTCACGGCGTAAAGCAGACCCTGACTGATAAGCAGAAGAAACGGCTGCTGTCCAGCACCTCTATCCACGAAGTCCACACGCTGCTCAAGACCGCATTCTCCTATGCGGTGGAATGGGATTTGATCCACAAGATTCCCCTGCCCCGTGATGCCCCCAAGGTCAATATCGAGGAACGCACCATCTGGGACGAGAAAACCATGCTGGCAGCCTTGCAGACCATCGAGAACCCTGCCCTGCATCTGGCGGTGCACATGAGCATGATCCTTTCGCTCCGTGAGGGTGAAATTCTCGGCTTGCAGCCGAGTGATCTGGACTTTGATGCCGCCGATGGGCGCGGCACCATCTCAGTCAACAAGATCATGCAGCGAGCCAACAAGGACGCTCTGGAAAAACTCGACCCCAATCAGGTGTATCACACCTTCCCGGACAGACGGGAGGGCAGCAAGTCCTCTCTCATCCTGAAAAAGCCCAAGACCAAGAAGTCCAACCGTATCCTGTATATGACCAAGCCCTTGAAGGAAGAACTGCTGGCGTGGCTGGAAAAGCTCAAACAGGACGAGCAGAACGCCCCGGAGAAATATAGAAACTGCGGGCAACTGTTCCGACTGCCCGATGGTCTGCCCATTGCGCCAGAACTGCTGACCAAGTGGTATCGGCAATGGCGGTCAGCGCACCCGGAGTTCGAGCAGATCGTGTTCCACGGTCTGCGGCATTCCAGTGCCACCTACCAGCTCTTGCAGTCGGACGGTGACTTCAAGTCGGTGCAGGGTAACACAGGCCATGCGACGGCATCTGTTCTGATGGACACCTACGCCCACACACAGGACAAGCCCCGGTTGGAGCTGACCGAGAAGATCGAAGCAAACTTCTACTCCCAAGACCTAACCCCGGCAGCATCCCAGCCCCGGCAAAACGAAAAGCCGGCGGCAACAAAAATCTCCGGTAAGGAGATCCTTGAAGCCATCCGGCTGATGGACGCAGACGAACGCAGAGAATTGACGAGAGCCTTGTTCGCCTAAAATTTCTTCTTTTTATGCAAAGGAAAGCAGGCTGTGCAAACCTTGCGCAGAAAAGCCCCTGATTCGGGCAAATGTGCAAACGGTGTGCAGAAAGTGTGCAGCCGCTTTCTTACATAAAGAAAGAACGCCAAATCTTTCGATTTGACGTTCAAATTTTGGTGCACCTCCAGGGACTCGAACCCTGGGCCCACTGATTAAGAGAGCAAGCCGCCGGTTCGTCTCAATTTATGGAAGTTTCGAGTTATCGTTATTTTTAATCAAGGCAACGTGATTTTTCACCTGGTAATTTCTGCACTCTTTGTCGGATTTTGCAGCGAAAAGTACCCTTTGCACGTTTTGAAACCGTGCAAAATCCGTGCAGAAACCGTGCACTTACTCTCTGACAAACAAAATCGACCTATCCCCCATCGACTTGACGGCATTGGTTTGAGTGGCCGCACACCAAAAATCAAGTCTAGGAGGACACTACTATGATGAAACTACTTTCCTGCCGCTACAATATGGACACCAACCGGGTGGAAGCCCGGTTTGAGGATGGCACTGTCCTTTCCCTTGACTGCATCGCCATTGAGGACGAGTACGGCAACACCCCGGCACAGCGGGCAGAACTGGATTGGCTGCTCTACAATAAGCCATTGGAGTACGCCCAGCTTGTGCTGAGTGGTGAGATTGAACACTACCTTTCACTTGGCTGCGACCATGGCAGACTGGAAGATTGACCTTTAATTAAAATATCCAAGGCAAAACAACAGCCCTCTACTTGCAGTCGTTGCAAATAGAGGGCTCATGATTAGTTAGTAGTTCAACCTATTATGGTAACCATCTGAAAATACTGATACTGGTATTCATCTTCTAATACCGCCTGCATTTCTTCCATGTATAGCGGGTCTTTCAACAGTTTGGGATGAAATGCTCGCTCTCTCCAGAGTCGGACTCCAATTTCGGGAAAAAAATATTCCGTTCCCAGTTGCAAGTCCTTTTCGTTGCAAATAACGTTGTCCTTTTTCATTAAGCTATCAATAATACACTCGGCGGCTGTATTAAACATATCCATCCCGAACAATTTTATTGATGCCACTTTAGACAAATCACGCTGGATGCCGATTTCAGCAGCTTTTCCGTTCCGATACTGCACAAGAAAGAACGAATCATTATCCATATATCGTCCGGTTATCAAATTAGGGTCATCGGTTTCCGCACAACATTCCATTTGCATTGCTTCATCAGAAGAATTCGACCACTGTTTCTTCATTTGTAGAAGAGCATTTTCTAATTCATCTGATGTCATGCCTAATTTTAATTGTCCAATTCCAATATGTGGTTCAATAATTATCTCTTTCATAACAAAACCTTATACCAAAAAGTGAGCCATACAAATGCAGCAGTTGCACATATCATCAGAACCAGTAGTATCGTACTTGCAAGTTTTTTCTCAATGGAAACTTTCTGATTTTCGCACAAGACAATTTGCTGAAGATTGTGAAATTCGGCTTCGCTGACATTTCCATTTAACGCTTTCCATGTATTGCGGCGTTCTGTAACCAGCAAGAAATCAGACAGCATTTCCATAAAAATGACAGCGAAAAATGCCAAAGAAAGAAACACATACTGCTCCATTGGCTTGCCGTCAAAGTATCTCGGAGTGCTGCCGGTTTCAAGGACTGTACCGCAATGACATAAAGTACGGTACTTTGTTCACAGTTGTTCTCCTTAATCTGCTGGCACCTATACACCGTTATTCCCATCATGTCTAAAAGCGAATTGATTTTGCAATTTCCAATGCCTGGCTTTCCGACACAGAACTTGCTTCAAGTTCAATTGCAACAAAGCATTCTTTCTCGTTATCATAAGCGAGAACGCCTAAATTGTTTACTGGTTCTGAATTTGCACCATCTTGAAAAATTACCGTTGTAAGTGCAGTCGTTCCGCGTTCCGTGGTTTGTATCACATCGTATTTATTATCCGTGTCAAACCTGTAAACCGATCCTAGCCGAAGTGCAGAGTAAACAATCTGCACGGAATCTCTATCACCTTCATATGGTTCATAGGTACTGTATCCAACCGCGCCAACCAACACATGATTTTTGTCATAAATATCATATACTGGATAAGACGGATTCAGGCTTGCAAGAGCAAGTGGTTTATTTTCAGCACGTTGCGTTTGTTCTCTCTTTTGAATTTTCCACCCTTGCGGAAGTTCGATTGAAATAACACTGCTCGCTTGTCCTAATTCTTCAGTTTGAAATTCAATTTGCCGATTTGGTTTCTCCTTGTTTTCAGCTTGTTCTCCTAAAATATCTGATGCGATTTGTCCATATTCTTTATCAGTAGTGATGGATTCCAGATACTGATAAAGCGTATTTCTTTCTTCATCCGATCCTCTATAGGGAAGCTCTGTTTTTATGCCGGATAAAACAAGCTGCTGAAAGTCTTTATCATTCATCAGTTTGTCATATTTCAACACATACAGTGTGTCTTGAGGGAATTTGATAAGACGATTTGTCAACACCGAAAAGCAATCTTCTGTATACCCACCATCCGATTCTTTAAGCTTTTGCAGTACTTGGCTTGTGCTGGCATTTTCAAGATTAGATAAAAATTCCTGCTCGCTTGTCACCGATGTCGATATAGGAGAGTTCATAGAAGTTGAAGAGGATACTTTTGTTGAGCAAGCTGACAATCCTATGATTGTCGCAACCGAAATTGCAATGAAGCTCCTTTTCATATAGAACATACACCTCCCGTTTGTTTCCATCAGAAGCTTTTACTTAGACAACGCAGCAACCAACACATTTGTTGCAGGATTTTCCAAATTTGTTTACTTAAACAAAAATCCATCCTCACATTTGTGCTCATCTGAACTTTGAGCATTATTTCCACAGCCAATCAATGTAAGTACCAGCGCAAGGCAAAGAACTATTATAGCCCTCTTTTTCATACGGTTTCCTCCTTCTATGTTTTTTCTTCACATTTATCGGACTTTTCCACAGTTTTTGCAAAAAAGTTCAGAAGAAGCATTTAATGTTCCGCAGTCCGGGCAATACCATCTTCCGTCTGGCATCGGTTCAACAGGCGAGGGCGTTTGGTGTGCTTTTGCTGGAGTTTGAACGGGTGATGCAGTAAACAGCGGCGCAATATTCACATCTCTACGGCCAACACCAGCAAGGCTTCTAAAATCCAACGATTTAACTTCTTGTGCCAATGTCCGTTTTGGTTCAATATACTGACCGCACCGTTGGCAATATCGAACACCCAACTTGTTTTCATAACCACAATTTTTACAAGTCATCAAAGCTCCCTCCTTGCTTTTTGTTTAGATAACGAAATTTAAGCCTGATTTATTTCGTTTGTCCACAAAATTTTTCAAAATCGTATAGCTGCACATAAATTTCCAGAAAACTTGTAGCACAATCACGATTTTTTCTTTTTATTCAAAGAAACCACCACGGCAGTTCCAGCCACAAATTATCCATGACCTGTTCCTCCGTCTTTTTTGCGCGGCCTTTTGTCAGGTGAAAGTATATCGCCGTGCCGATCAGCGGATGTTCCTCGCCATCGGTGAAGCCATAGCGGTACAGCAGATAGGTCTGCTCCCGTTGGGTCAGCCGTTTCAGGCCATCGTACAGTTCCCGGCGCGATTCCTGCTCTTCCATAATACTCTGCGGCTGCATGGCATAAGGGTCGGCTATGGCTTCGATACGCCGCAGCTGCTCTTCTCCCGGCAGAACCTCATCCAGCGAAACGCGCTGGTAGCAGACGCCGTCCTTGTCTTCCGTCACCATCCGCTGCTCAAAAGCGGCAAAGGCATCCCGCACCATGTCCATCATGGCGTTGCGGATGGCCGGAGCTGCGTAGGTCAGGAACTTCATGCCGCGCGCCGCATCGAACTTCGGCACAGCTTTCCATAAGCCCAGATTGCCCGCTTGTTTCAAATCGTTCGTGTCAAGGTTCAGGCCAGACTGTGCCAGATTCATGCTGCGGAAGAGGTCATTTGCCACCTTGCCAATAAAGGACTTGTTGTTTTCAATCAGGCTGTCCAGTGCGGCGGCATCGCCTTTCTGTGCCAGCGCACAAAGCCGTTCATTCGTCTGCTTCATGGGCGTTTTCCTGCTCTGCGGCAGACTGCAAGATTTCCAGCAGACCGTTCCGCAGCTGTTCCAGTGCTTCCGGCGTAGCTCCCTCCATGCCCGAAACACTGTCCAACATTGCATCCGTCAGCTGCTCTGCCGTAATCGTTGGGTGCTGCACATCCTGCCCCTTGGTCAGTTCATTGAACATCTTCTCGGCCACTTTCTTGCTCATGGCTTCCTGTTCGGCGTAATGGCTCCCGATGCCCTTTTTGATTTCCTTGACCGCTGCCATGAAGTACATCTCAATGTCATCAAGGTCACCTTGGTATACTGGCTTTCTCCGAAGGCTGATGTCCTTTGCGGCTTTGGCTGCTTCCGGGGTCTTGACCTTCGTGCGAAGCAGATTGCTCAGGGTGGAAAGCATGGCATTCTGTGCTGCGATACCAGACGCAAAAGTATCATCAAAATACTGCGATATGCGGTAAGTAAGTTCTGCGAAGCGAGCGTTTTCCAGCAGCAGGTTGACCACCTCCGCATTGATGCGCCCTGTGTAGAGGTTCTTTGCGGCTTCTACGGACAAGCCCAGTTCGGCAATGTCGTAATTTTTGCGGTCGGGGATGTTGGTTTCTCCCAGCAGGAAATCCGTGGACACTTTGAACAGCCTTGCAATCTTTAGCACCTGCTCATGGGTCAGGGTTCCTTTCGCACCACTAATAAAACGGCTGATGGTGCTCTTGGAGCAGCCGATCTCCTTGGCGAGTTCTGGTTGGCTGATGTTGTGCTCTTTCATCAAGTCCGCAAGACGGATGTTGGATGGTGCGGGCAGATATTCCTGTGCCATGTGGTCGGCCCTCCTTTTTGAGCTTTTTCCTCATTATAATACGCTCTTCCGTTTTGTTCAATATACGGTTTCCTCTCCGCCCTTGCTGTTGCAATCCTGCAACCGGTAAGGGCTTTTTTCTTTTTCCGTTGCAGTTCTGCCGCTTTTTCGCCTTTCCTGCAAAATTTTCCGTATATTCAGGCAGGAAGCAAAAAACACCAGAGTTCCCACGCTAGGGACTCTGGTGCAGTACATAACATCGCCCTGCCCGGTGGCCGCAGGGTGCGGGGCTTTGTGGGCATCGAGCCGCTTGTCCACCCCTGTCCATAAAAAGTGCATTTTTTCACGGAAGAAGTTCGTACAACCTGTACGGTCTGTACTTGTACGCACCCGTACGGCAAATCGAGATAAATTAAGGCGTGTTATCGTTTATATTTCGGGTTTCCGTACACCGTACGAACCGTACAGGTTATTTGAACTCCGTACGCGATTTTTTCGGATGCGTACGGAGCAATCAAGTTCGCATTGTGCGAACTTGATTGTAACTCTCCCGCAGGAGACGTTCCCCCTCGGAGAGCCCACTACACTTTGCAGACCATAGGGATGAAAGTGTCATAGTGGGTTATTACACTTCCGAAGAAGTGCATCTTCGTTCCCCGTCACCTCTCGATGAACCCCGAAAGGAGGGATGCCCTTTGGCAAGAAATGATGGTATTGACCGCACCAGTGTCCGAAATCTCGCCGTTTCAGACAAAGCCGTTGACAACACCCAGCAGCACAACGAGCGCGAAAAGGACAGCTACCGGAACCCCGACATCATCCCCCAGCGCACTGCATGGAACGTCCACTTCAAAAAGCCAACCGCCAGCTACACCGACCTGTTCTCCCAACTGGAAACCGCTGGCACGATTTCAACGCGCGGCCTGAAGCCGGATGCCACCCATTATTGCGAGCTTGTCTTTGATGTCAACTCTGCCTATTTTGACAACCACGGCGGCTATGAGTTCGCCAAGCAGTTCTATGAGGATGCCTACAAAGCTGCTGTGCAAATCGTGGGTGGTGAGCAGTATATCCTCTCGGCAGTCATGCACGCCGATGAGGTCAACCGTGCCATGACCGAAGCATTAGGCCGGGAGGTCTACCACTACCACCTCCATGTGGTCTATGTGCCCGTGGTTGAAAAGCAGATCCTCTGGTCGAAACGCTGCAAGGACAAGGCGTTGGTCGGCACAGTCAAGGAGACCGTCATGCAGGTCAGCCGAAGCAAGAAGTGGGCATCCAAGCCCCTGCTGGACGATGCCGGAAAGCCTGTGCTGCAAAAGAACGGCAAACCAGTCCTGAAGAAGTCGTACAGCGTCCTGCAAGACGATTTCTTCAACTATATGCGCAATGCCGGGTATACGGATGTAGAGCGCGGTGAACGCGGCAGCACCGAAGAACACTTGACTGTCACCCAGTTTAAAGTCCAGAGGGAGCAGGAACGGCTGGACGCCCTGACTGCTCAAGCCAACCAGCAGGCGCAGTCGCTTGCTAAAACCTGCCAAACCCTCTCCAAAAAGGAGAAAGAGCTTGCCGCCGTTCAGAAAAAGGCCACGCTCACGAAAGAAGCCCTCATTCATGCGCGTGATCTGGATTATATTGGCAAGCGCACCTTTCTCGGCAACTACTCGCTGACCGAGGAAGAATTCTCCAAGCTGAAAAAGCAGGCTGACCACGGCTATATGATGGACGTGGAGAACCGCCGCCTGAAAGAAGAACTTTCCACGGCCAAGAAGGAAGCAGCCCATTGGGGTCAAAAGTATCATGAACTCTGGTACGAGGTGAAGCCCTATCTGGATGCCCTCCACCGTGCGCCGGAACTGGTGCGCGGCTTTCTGGAAAAGATTCTTGCCCCCAAGCAGGAGCGCACCATGAATGTGCAGCAACGAAACCACAGGCGTAGGCAGGATGTAGAACTTTAATCTGAATTTTTAGATGATATGACAATATAAGGAGCAATGCTTATGGATTTTGACCGTAATTCTATGAACGTCCCTGTGCAATCTTCCGATTATACGAAAAAGTTCTTGCAAAAGGACTTGAATCCCACTACAATGGAGGTGGTCACTCAAACCAATGCCGTCAAGTCTCCGACTGACAGCCCGGAAACCACGAAGCTGGTGTACACGGTGAACGATATTGCACGAATGCTGGCCATCAGCCTGCGCTCTGCTTACAACCTGTGCAACAGCACCACCGAATTCCGTGTCCTACGGGTAGGCGGAAGCATCCGTGTACCGAAAGACAGTTTCGATGCGTGGCTCTACCGGGCAGCTTGATAAGGAGGCAAACAGTATGGCATATATTACGAAGCGCGGCAACTCTTACAGCGTCCGATACACCTACGAAGATGAACACGGCAAGAGCTGCGACAAATGGGAAAGTTTTCCCACAAAAGAGGAGGCAACGAACCGAAAGAAGCAAATCGAGCATGAACTGGCAGCTGGCACATTCCTGATTCCGTCCTCTGTGACGGTAGCAGAGTTCCTCATGGATTGGCTGCCCAAGCAGTGCAGCAAGCACAAGTGGGCCCCCAAAACCTACGAATCCAATCTTTCCACCATTCAGAACCTTATTATCCCCTATATCGGCAGCATGGAGATGCAGAAACTCAAGCCCTACCACATGGAAAACCTCTATACGACCCTGAGCAAAACGCCCTGCGGTTCGTATATCGAGGGAAAGAAGCAGGAATTGACCGAAAAGCAGAAACAGCGGTTCCTTTCCGGCACGACGATCCATGAGGTGCATCGGCTGCTGGGCACAGCGTTCCAGTACGCCGTGGAATGGGGCATTCTTGTCAAAAGTCCTGTTCCCGTGGACAGCCCCAAGAAGTCCACGCAGGAGCGCTCCATCTGGACGGTAGAGGAAATGCGGGCGGCTCTGGACAGCATGGATGACCCTATCCTGCATCTGGCAGTCCACCTCACACTGGTGGGCGCACTGCGAGAGGGCGAGATCGTAGGTCTGACCCCAGAGGATATTGACTTTGACGCTGCGGACGGCATCGGAACATTCCGTATCAACAAATCCATGCAGCGAGTGCGTAAAGAAGCCCTGAATCAGGTAGACGACGGCTGCATCATCAAGGTATTCCCGGACAAGCTGGAACGCAGCACCACTTCTCTCATCCTGAAAAGCACCAAAACGGCGTCCTCCTGCCGTACCATCTTCATGACCTCTGCTCTGAAAGAGGAACTGAAGAAGTGGCTGAATCAGCTGGCGGCAGACGAGATGAAAGATCCGGCACGCTACCATGACAGCGGAATGCTGTTCCGTCTGCCCAACGGTCTGGCTGTGGAGCCTGTGCTGATTCGCAAAAAGTTCCTCAAATGGCAGGATGCACACCCGGAGTTCCCTCGTATTGTGTTCCACGGTCTGCGGCATTCCAGTGCGACTTATCAGCTGATGATCTCCGGCGGCGATGTGAAGGCCGTTCAGGGAACCACTGGACACGCTACGGCAGATATGCTGGTGAACACCTACGCCCATATCCAGCAGTCCTCTCGTGTTGAACTGGGGAAGAAGTTCGAGGAAGGGTTCTATGCTAAGTCCGAAAGCCCCAGCCCACAGGCTGTACCCGCCGCAGGCGAACCGACCATCTCTATGACTGCTCTGCTGGAACTTCTGAAGAACGCAGACCCCGAAGTAAAGGCGCAGCTCCGTCTGGCTCTTCTGACCTGATGCAAAATTTACCACGCATTTCAAAGCAATTCCAGCCCATGCAGAGGATTCCCACGAAAAAGCCGACCGTGCAAAAACCGTGCATTGACCGTGCAAGCCCCGAATTTTCGGGGTTACATAACGAAAAAGAGCGTCAAATCTTACGATTCAACGCTCTTTTATTGGTGCACCTCCAGGGACTCGAACCCTGGGCCCACTGATTAAGAGTCAGTTGCTCTACCAACTGAGCTAGAGGTGCATATTATCAGAATGTGGTTTCTTCATTCTGATAACTCAAGTCGGCGACTACCTATTTTCACGCGCCGTTTCCAGCGAACTATCTTCGGCACAAGTGAGCTTAACTTCTGTGTTCGGAATGGGAACAGGTGGAACCTCACCGTCATCGACACCGACCGATCTGACTGGCCTAGTATAACATATCTGTTGTACTTTGTCCAGTGTTTCTTAGAAGGACGTGCCTTCAAAACTGAATAATCACTGCTAGCATTTTTTCGTTGACTCTTGAGAGTCTCAAGCGAATTGTGGTCAAGCCCTCGACCTATTAGTACACGCTTGCTGAATGGATCGCTCCACTTACACATCGTGCCTATCAACCTTGTAGTCTTCAAGGGGTCTTACTTGTTTGAAACAATGGGATATCTTATCTTTGGGTCGGCTTCACGCTTAGATGCTTTCAGCGTTTATCCGATCCGTACATAGTTGCCCAGCTATGCTCTTGGCAGAACAACTGGTGCGCCAGAGGTACGTCCGCTCCGGTCCTCTCGTACTAGGAACAGCTCCCATCAAATATCCTGCGCCCACGACAGATAGGGACCGAACTGTCTCACGACGTTCTGAACCCAGCTCGCGTACCGCTTTAATTGGCGAACAGCCAAACCCTTGGGACCGAATACAGCCCCAGGATGCGATGAGCCGACATCGAGGTGCCAAACCTCCCCGTCGATGTGGACTCTTGGGAGAGATCAGCCTGTTATCCCCAGGGTAACTTTTATCCGTTGAGCGATGGCATTTCCACTCACATACCACCGGATCACTAACTCCAACTTTCGTTACTGCTCGACCCGTCAGTCTCGCAGTTAGGCTCGCTTCTGCGTTTGCACTCTTTTGCTTGATTTCCGTTCAAGCTGAGCGAACCTTTGAACGCCTCCGTTACTCTTTAGGAGGCGACCGCCCCAGTCAAACTGCCCACCTAACAATGTCCCCCGCCTTGATTCAAAGGCGCAGGTTAGAATTCCAATATCGCAAGGATGGTATCCCAACGGCCTCTCCACAAGCGCCAAAGCACCTGCTTCCCAGAGTCCCATCTATCCTGTGCATGCAACATCGAAACCCAATATTAGGCTACAGTAAAGCTCCATGGGGTCTTTCCGTCTTGTCGCGGGTAACCGGCATCTTCACCGGTACTACAATTTCGCCGGGCGGGCTGTTGAGACAGTGCCCAAATCATTACGCCTTTCATGCGGGTCAGAACTTACCTGACAAGGAATTTCGCTACCTTAGGACCGTTATAGTTACGGCCGCCGTTCACTGGGGCTTCGATTCAATGCTTGCACATCTCCTCTTAACCTTCCAGCACCGGGCAGGCGTCAGCTCGTATACGTCATCTTTCGATTTAGCACAAACCTGTGTTTTTGGTAAACAGTTGCTTGGGCCGATTCTCTGCGGCTGCATTGCTGCAGCACCCCTTCTCCCGAAGTTACGGGGTCAATTTGCCGAGTTCCTTAACAACCCTTCTCCCGTTGGCCTTAGAATCTTCTTCCTACCTACCTGTGTCGGTTTGCGGTACGGGCACCGCAGAAATACACACAGCTTTTCTCGCCATCTTCCATCCCGGACTTCGGTACTAATTTCCCTCGATCGCTACCGGAACCAACACCCGGCTCCGAGACTTCATATGTGTCCCTGTGTTTAACTCTTTTGGTGGTGACGGAATCTCTACCGTCTGTGCATCGGCTACGCCGTTAGGCCTCACCTTAGCTCCCGACTGACCTGGAGCGGACGAACCTTCCTCCAGAAACCTGAGGCTTTCGGCCATGCAGATTCTCACTGCATTCGCGCTACTCATTCCGGCATTCTCACTTCTATACACTCCACAGCCGCTTGCGCTACTGTTTCACCGCGTATACAACGCTCCCCTACCCAATACATTGCTGTATTGCCTAAGCTTCGGTGTCAGGTTTAGCCCCGTTAAATTCTCCGCGCAAAGACGCTCGACCAGTGAGCTATTACGCACTCTTTGAATGAGTGGCTGCTTCTGAGCCAACATCCTGGTTGTCTGCGTATCTTCACATCGTTTTCCACTTAACCTGACTTTGGGACCTTAGCTGTAGATCTGGGCTGTTTCCCTTTTGACAATGACATTTATCTGACACTGTCTGACTCCCAAGCATCAATACTCTGGCATTCTGAGTTTGATAAGCTTCGCTAACCTCTCGGCCGCTAGGCTATTCAGTGCTTTACCTCCAGGTATCTAACTTGAGGCTAGTCCTAAAACTATTTCGGGGAGAACCAGCTATCTCCGGGTTCGATTGGAATTTCTCCGCTACCCACAGTTCATCCGCCGCCTTTTCAACGGAGGTCGGTTCGGTCCTCCATGGAATTTTACTTCCACTTCAACCTGACCATGGGTAGGTCACCCGGTTTCGGGCCCATTGTATGCAACTTAACGCCCTTTTCAAACTCGCTTTCGCTTCGGCTCCAGACCTTAAGTCCTTAACCTTGCTGCATACAATCGCTCGCCGGACCGTTCTACAAAAAGTACCCTATCACGCATTGACGCGCTCTAGGTGCTTGTAGGCACAGGGTTTCAGGTTCTTTTTCACTCCCCTCCCGGGGTGCTTTTCACCTTTCCTTCACAGTACTATACGCTATCGGTCACTGGGTAGTATTTAGGGTTGGAGGGTGGTCCCCCCGTATTCCGACCAGGTTTCACGTGTCTGGCCGTACTCTGGAATTCGCTCGGCTCTTGTCGCTTTCACCTACGTGGTTCTCACACTCTCTGACCGGCCTTCCCATGCCGTTCGGTTAACAACTTAAGTCCTAAATGCGCTCCGTACCCCGAAAGTATTTCTACTCTCGGTTTGCCCTCTTCCGCGTTCGCTCGCCACTACTTACGGAATCTCGTTTGATGTCTCTTCCTCGCCCTACTTAGATGTTTCAGTTCAGGCGGTTCCCTCGATATACCTATTTTGAAGTTCAGTATAACGTACCTGAGTATGAACCCAGGTGAGTTTCCTCATTCAGAAATCTCCGGATCAATGCTTATTTGCAGCTCCCCGAAGCTTATCGCAGCTTATCACGTCTTTCATCGGCTCCCAGTGCCAAGGCATTCGCCCTGCGCCCTTGTTCGCTTGACCTTTCAAACGTTCTCTTGGAACATTTGGTATCCTCTTGATTCTCTCTTGCCAACGAAGATTATTGTTACCCTTCCTTTTGAAATTGCAATATTTCTTAAAAAGAACTTACTATAATCTTTGTTTCGCAGTTATTATTCAGTTTTCAAGGTACGTCTTTGAGTGTCCTTTTCAGGGCCCTCAAAATCGAACAATATCTACTCTACTCGTTCAAACCTGTCCAAGAACTGTCCATCTTTTGATGTTCTGTCCTTGCCTGACTCCTTAGAAAGGAGGTGATCCAGCCGCAGGTTCTCCTACGGCTACCTTGTTACGACTTCACCCCAATCACCAGTTTTACCTTCGGCGGCGTCCTCCTTGCGGTTAGACTACCGACTTCGGGTCCCCCCGGCTCTCATGGTGTGACGGGCGGTGTGTACAAGGCCCGGGAACGTATTCACCGTGGCATGCTGATCCACGATTACTAGCAATTCCGACTTCGTGCAGGCGAGTTGCAGCCTGCAGTCCGAACTGGGACGTTGTTTCTGAGTTTTGCTCCACCTCGCGGTCTTGCTTCTCTTTGTTTAACGCCATTGTAGTACGTGTGTAGCCCAAGTCATAAAGGGCATGATGATTTGACGTCATCCCCACCTTCCTCCGTTTTGTCAACGGCAGTCTGGCCAGAGTCCTCTTGCGTAGTAACTGACCATAAGGGTTGCGCTCGTTGCGGGACTTAACCCAACATCTCACGACACGAGCTGACGACAACCATGCACCACCTGTCTCCTTGCTCCGAAGAGAATACATATTTCTATGCCTGTCAAGGGATGTCAAGACTTGGTAAGGTTCTTCGCGTTGCGTCGAATTAAACCACATACTCCACTGCTTGTGCGGGCCCCCGTCAATTCCTTTGAGTTTCAACCTTGCGGTCGTACTCCCCAGGTGGATTACTTATTGTGTTAACTGCGGCACTGAAGGGGTCAATCCTCCAACACCTAGTAATCATCGTTTACGGTGTGGACTACCAGGGTATCTAATCCTGTTTGCTACCCACACTTTCGAGCCTCAGCGTCAGTTGGTGCCCAGTAGGCCGCCTTCGCCACTGGTGTTCCTCCCGATATCTACGCATTCCACCGCTACACCGGGAATTCCGCCTACCTCTGCACTACTCAAGAAAAACAGTTTTGAAAGCAGTTTATGGGTTGAGCCCATAGATTTCACTTCCAACTTGTCTTCCCGCCTGCGCTCCCTTTACACCCAGTAATTCCGGACAACGCTTGTGACCTACGTTTTACCGCGGCTGCTGGCACGTAGTTAGCCGTCACTTCCTTGTTGGGTACCGTCATTATCTTCCCCAACAACAGGAGTTTACAATCCGAAGACCTTCTTCCTCCACGCGGCGTCGCTGCATCAGGGTTTCCCCCATTGTGCAATATTCCCCACTGCTGCCTCCCGTAGGAGTCTGGGCCGTGTCTCAGTCCCAATGTGGCCGTTCAACCTCTCAGTCCGGCTACCGATCGTCGCCTTGGTGGGCCGTTACCTCACCAACTAGCTAATCGGACGCGAGGCCATCTCAAAGCGGATTGCTCCTTTTCCCTCTGCTCGATGCCGAGCCGTGGGCTTATGCGGTATTAGCAGTCGTTTCCAACTGTTGTCCCCCTCTTTGAGGCAGGTTCCTCACGCGTTACTCACCCGTTCGCCACTCGCTCGAGAAAGCAAGCTCTCTCTCGCTCGTTCGACTTGCATGTGTTAGGCGCGCCGCCAGCGTTCGTCCTGAGCCAGGATCAAACTCTTTATAAATGATATTTATCACTTAAAAGTGTTAAATCTTGTTCGCTCAGCACGCAATCGCTTGCGTCCTGTGTGAATTACTTTTGGAATTGTTTTAAGTGTTTTTCCAAACACATAAAGGTTCCTTACAAGTTTTTCGATATTGTTCAATTTTCAAGGTCCTGTAGCGCCTCAGCCTTGCGGCTGACGACCTGTTTATTTTACCGCCAAAGTGGTTTTTTGTCAAGCCTTATTTTTTAGAAGCTTTTGAACTTTCTGAACATGGGCACTCAAGAAGTTTCTCAGAACAAACTGGAACTTTTTCAGCGTCTATTGGTCCTTTTCAAAGGCTTCCTGCTGAGGCTTCGGAAGTCATTCTTTTGCCTCAGCGCTTGGCGCTCAAGTATAATACCACACCCCCGCCTCCTTGTCAACACTTTTTGACAACTTTTTTCCAATTTCTTTGCAATTTCTTTTGGAGGGGAGAAAGTCCCTCAATCGGAACGCCCCTCTCTGTCATCGCTGCACACACTTGCGTATCGGCGGCAGGTGCGCTATTATATATTATAATACATTATATTGTGCCGTGGAGGAGGGCTTTGTTTATGATACTCACCGTTAACATCGGCAACACCCATATCACTGTGGGCGGCTACGAACAGGACACGCTCCGGTTCTGTGGGCGGCTGCATTCTGATATGGATGCAACGGTGGATGAATACGCCATTCGTCTGGTGAATCTTCTCTCACTGCATGGTGCCACCCCCGACCAGATCGAAGGCGGCATTCTGGGCAGCGTTGTCCCGGTGCTGAGTGGGCGGGTGCTTTCGGCGCTGCACATCCTGTGCAAAGCCCGCATCCTGACGGTAGGGCCGGGCCTGAAAAGCGGCATCAAATTGCGGCTGGACAATCCCGCCCAGCTGGGTGCCGAACTTTTGTGCGGTGCCGTCGCCGCGCTGTCAGAGTGTTCCGGGCCGCTGGTGGTGATCTCTGCCGATACCGCCATTTCCATGATGGCCGTCAATGCAAAGCAGGAGCTTGTGGGTGGAGTGATCCTGCCCGGGCCGCAGCTTTCACTGAGCGCACTGGTAAAAAACACCGCCCAGCTGCCGCAGATCGACCTTGCCGCGAAGGCCCCTGCGTCCATTCTGGGCAAGAGCACCTCTTCCTGCCTGCAGAACGGCTTTGTGCTGGGCACCGCCAGCCTGCTGGATGGTCTGGCTGAGCGTTTCTGTGCCGAGCTTGGCCCGCAGACCGCCTTCTACGCCACCGGCAGCCTGCCCGCTGCCATCCGGGAAGCCTGCCGCACCCCCATTCTATACCGGGAGACCCTCATCACAGACGGACTGTACCGCATCTGGATGAAAAACAAAAAGGGATAGCTTCATTTCGCCCGGATGAACGGTAGTCCTCTTGTTAGACATTCCTACGGGTTGGGAACCGCGGGCTAAGCAAAGCCGCACTGTGGCTTTGCTTGCGGCGCTATGCAGGGCCTTACGGGTTGCGTTTGCTGATTTTTCTGCAGCTCCTTGACAGGGCTTTGAAAAACCAGAACGCGGCCCCAACAACTCCTCCCTGTTTCAGCCGCTGGCTGCGGTCGTCGTCGTTGCTGTTCGAATCCTCCCGGCGCACTAAAAAAGAAAAACCAGAACACAGATGTGTTCTGGTTTTTCTTGGTGCGACCGGGAGGATTCGAACCTCTGGCCTTCCGGGTCGGAGCCGAACGCTCTATCCAGCTGAGCTACGATCGCATACATTGACCTGTCGGTGTAATGTAGTATAGCACAGCCGCACAAAAAAATCAAACCTGAAATGTCGAAGCCATCTTGCAAAAGATGCACCGGCCCATATAATAGAAATGTGCCCCGGTGTGCGCGGGCACGGTTTTGTTTAGGATAAAGGAAAAAAGAGAGTATGAGTTCGAATACCAAAACGCTGACCGAAGGGCCTCTGGCAAAGCAGATCCTTCTGGTCAGCCTGCCGCTGGCATTCTCCAACCTGCTGCAGGTGCTGTTCAACATGTCGGACGTGGCCGTGGTAGGCCGGTTTGCAGGCTCTACAGCGCTGGGCGCCGTGGGCTCCACCAGCATCCTTGTCAGCCTGTTCACCGGCTTTCTGATCGGCCTGAGCGGCGGCATCAACGTGCTGGTGGCCCGTTTTTACGGCGCGCGCCATGCCGGCGATGTGGAAAAGACGGTGCATTCGGCGGCCATCGTCAGTCTGATCGCGGGTGTGGTGCTGCTGTTTGTCGGCCTGCTGGGCTCCCCCTTCATGCTGCGGCTGCTGAACACCAAAGAGGATCTGCTTCCCGGTGCCATTCTGTATCTGCGGGTGTACTTTCTTGGTATGCCGGCTCTGGCCCTGTACAACTTCGGCAACGCCGTGTTCAGTGCCATCGGCGATACCAAAAAGCCGCTGATCTATCTTTCCATTGCAGGCGCGCTGAACATCCTGCTGAACCTGTTTTTTGTCATCGTGTGCCAGCTGAGCGTGGTGGGCGTGGCGCTGGCCAGTGCCATCTCCCAGTGTGTTTCGGCCGGGCTCATCCTGCGCGCCCTGACCCGGGTGCAGGACTGCTACGTGCTAGATACCCACAAGCTGCACCTTGACCCTGACCTGACCCGGAGCATTCTGGGGCTTGGCCTGCCTGCCGGATTCCAGAACGCAATCTTTGCCATTGCGAACCTGTTCATTCAGGCAGGCGTCAATTCCTTCGACTCCCTCATGGTCAAGGGCAACAGCGCCGCCGCCAATGCCGACGCCATGATCTACGACTGCATGGCCGCGTTCTACATGGCCTGTGCAAGCTTTATGAGCCAGAACTACGGTGCCGGCAAGCCGGACCGCGTGAAAAAAAGCTTCTTCATCAGTCTGGCTTACTCCTTTGGTGTCGGCCTGATTCTGGGCGGGAGCCTTTTCTTCTTCGGGCGCAGCTTCCTTGCCCTGTTCACCACCGAGAGCGCCGTCATCGACGCAGGCATGAAGCGTATTCGTGTGATGGGCCTTGCCTACTGCATCTCCGCCTTTATGGACTGCACCATTGCCGCGTCCCGCGGACTGGGCAAGACGATCGTGCCTACCATCATTGTGGTGATGGGCTCCTGCGTGTTCCGGGTCATCTGGGTCTACACCATCTTTGCCCACTTCCACACCATTCCCTCGCTGTATGCGCTGTACCCCTGCAGCTGGGCGCTGACCGCCGCTGCAGAGATCGTGTACTACGCGCACTGCTACCGGGAAGCCATGAAGATCTTCCATCACCCCAAAGCAGAGCAGCTTCCAAGCGCTCTGTAACACAAGAACCGGCAGCCCGCGGGCTACCGGTTCTTGTTGTTTTATGAGGATCTTTACTGATAATCGTGGTTGAGGAACATGGCCTTGATGACCACCACCTCGTCGTACTCCTCCTGTTCCACCTGCACATCTGCGTTCAGGGACTTCAGGCGGCTTTCCACAGCAGCAAGGGCTTCCGGCACCGTGACGGCGCGGCCCTCTTCAATGGCATCGCTCATCTGCTTGAGCACGATGGGATGGGCATACCGGCTGGGCACCGGGAACGCACCGCTGGGGTAGTGCTTCACGTACTCCGCCATGGCAGCTTCGGCCTTCTCGGCCCGCTTCATGATGGCGCTGTGGTTGTTGTGGGCGGTGGGCAGCATGTTGTAGCTGGAGAACAGGAAGATGGCTGCAAAGCCGAACAGCGCAAAGTAGATGCCATAGCCGCCGGTATGGGTGGTGACGGCGTACAGGCCGTAGGCCGCAGAGACGATGCCCATGATAAAGATGGCCAGCGCCACATAGCGGTACACCGGCTTGCTCTGCAGCTGGGCGCGCTTGCGGCGCTCGGCTGCGCTGAGCTCATCGGAGAGGGCAGGCTTTGCTTCCAGATATTCCTTTGCCCTGCGCAGCACCGTGATGCTGTGGCGGGCTTCGTCGGTCAGCTCGCTTTCCGGCAGCTTGCGGGAGGCCTTTTCGGCTTCCTTTTTTTGCAGCATCTGCTCACCGGCTGCGCTGAGCAGATGGATCTGCGGCTGCTCTTTGGCCAGCACCTCCAGCAGCTTGTCCACGTCGCGCTCGTCCTTGAAGTTGCACTGCTTCTGCTTGCCACCGTCGTACTCTACCACAAGGTAGGCCATGGAGGCAAACATGCCCTTGCCGGTAAAGCCGCCGGAGCTCATAGCCACCCGCTTGAACACGCGGCTGATGCTGCCGTAGGGCAGATAATAGCGGCGGTCGATGTAAAAGCTGTTGAGGTACAGCGCCTTTTTGCCAACGCCGCAGGGGCCGATCTTTTTGCAGGACTTTTTGTCCTCCACCAGCTCCTGTTGATCAAGCTTTGCCATACCCAGCTGTGCAGGTTTGAAGATCATGGAAGTTCCCTTCTTTACTGTTAGTTTCCGGTCCGGCCGCAGATGCTGCAGCCATTCCAAATAAGATCACCGGTTCTATTTTCGCACCGCAGCCCTTAAAATGCAACCCCTCCGGCTGCTAAGATTTGCACAAAAGGTTTGTCTGTTATGTCAAAACACCCCCGTCACTGCAGGCACAGCGGCGGGGGTGTCAGAATTTAAGGCTTATGCGATGCGGCAGACGTCCTTATGCCTTCTGGGAAGCGGTGTGCTTCTTGGTGGCATGGATGAAGAGTGCCAGCATTGCGATCGCAAAGATGATGCCGATGGGATATGCAACAGCGGTGTTGTAAGCGACCAGCTTGCCGTCTGCATAAGTATTGATCATCTTGCCCAGGCACTCAGGTGCCAGCACGAAGTAGGTGCAGGACACAGCGCTCATGAAGGTAGCGGGCACAGCGGTGATCCAGTAGTTCTTCTTTTCCTTGAACAGGTACATGGATGCAGCCCACAGAACGATCATGGCCAGCGTCTGGTTGGTCCAGCTGAAGTAGCGCCAGATCACGGTGTAGTTGATGAAGCCCAGTGCGTTGCCGATGCCCAGGAAAGCACCAACGCCCAGAACGGGGACACAGAGCTTCAGGCGGTTTGCGTAGCTGTCCTGATCGATCTTGAGCCAGTCGGCCAGGGTCAGACGAGCAGAACGGAATGCGGTATCACCAGAGGTGATGGGGCAGATAACAACGCCGATCATTGCCAGAGCAATGCCAACGCCGCCCATGGTCTTTGCACACACGTCGTAGATTGCAGCAGACTGACCGGCAGCCAGAGCCTCGGCCAGACCAGCCATCTTACCGTCGGTGATGGTGTACAGTGCGCAGCCGGCAGCGGCCCAGATCAGAGCGATGACGCCCTCGCAGACCATTGCGCCGTAGAACACGAAGTGGCCCTGCTTCTCACTCTTCATGCAGCGGGCCATCAAAGGCGACTGGGTGGAGTGGAAGCCGGAGATAGCGCCGCAGGCAACGGTGATGAACATGAAGCTCCAGATGGGAGTGCCCGACGGATGCATGTTGTTGAAGTTTGCCCAGATCTCGGGGATGGTGTAGGCGGGGTTGGTAAAGATGCCGAAGATAACGCCCACAGCCATGATGATCAAGCAGATGCCGAACACGGGGTAGATCTTACCGATGATGGCATCGATGGAGATAAAGGTGGCGATGAAGTAATACACCAGAATGATGATCAGCCAGAACAGGGTGGTGGTCAGCAGACCGGACATGCCGCTGTTCTTGCACAGGGTAACGATCAGGCCGGCGGGGCCCACTGCGAACACGGTACCGACCATGATCAGCAGCACAACAGAGAACACACGCATAATGTTCTGCATGACAGGTCCAAGGTATCTGCCGGTGACCTCAGCGATGGATGCGCCATCGTTGCGCTCGCTCATCATACCGGAGAAGTAGTCATGCACACCACCTGCAAAGATGGTGCCGAAGGTGATCCACAGGAACACCACGGGACCCCACAGAGCACCCTGCAGTGCACCAAAGATGGGGCCCAGACCTGCAATGTTCAGCAGCTGGACGAGGAACAGCTTCCACTGGGGCATCACAACGTAGTCAACGCCGTCGTTGATGCGCACAGCAGGAGTTTCGCGGTCGTCCGGTCCGAACGTGTTGTCAACGATCTTGCCATAGACAAAGTAGCCGATGATCAAGAGCGCCAGACAGAGTAAGAAACTAATCATACCAGAAACCTCCTTTTTGATTCAAACCGCAGCCAGCATTTTGCGTGCCCAGCCACGGCTCTGACCAATCTCTGGCTTCATGTTAACACTTTTTTCATAAAGCAGTTAATATTTTTCTGGTATGGTTCCCATATCAAAAAGTATATGGCAAGATGCTTCCGCGGAATACCTGCAAAGAATTTTTATCGCATTTACGGCAAATTTTCTCAATTCCCCGGCAAAGACCTTTCCCGGAACCGGTCAAAACCGCTGCTGCCAAACTTTCCAGTCTGTTTTTGTGCAAGTTGCTCAATCGTTTTCGATTTTCTCCGCAAATCGTGATTTCTTTGCCTGAAACGCCGCAAAATACAAGGCACCCTCCGCCGAGCCGTTTCAGCGAAGGGTGCCTTATTCAGCAGATCATTTGTATATATGTTTGTATATATCGTGTCATGCCTTCTGGGCTGCCTTCTTCGTTGCGTGGAGGAAGATCGCCAGCATTGCAATGGCAAAGATGACACCGATGGGGTATGCCACTGCGGTGTTGTAAATGGTGGCACCCTCTGCGGTCTTACTGTTCAGCAGGCCGCCCAGGCATTCGGGAGCCAGAATGAAGTAGGTGGAAGAGACCGCGCTCATGAAGGTGGCAGGCACAGCGGTGATCCAGTAGTTCTTCTTTTCCTTAAAGAGGTACATGGATGCAGCCCACAGAACGATCATGGCCAGCGTCTGGTTGGTCCAGCTGAAGTAGCGCCAGATCACGGTGTAGTTGATGAAGCCCAGTGCGTTGCCGATGCCCAGGAAAGCACCCACGCCCAGAACGGGGACACAGAGCTTCAGGCGGTTTGCGTAGCTATCCTGATCGATCTTGAACCAGTCGGCCAGAGTCAGACGTGCGGAGCGGAATGCGGTATCGCCGGAGGTGATGGGGCACACCACAACGCCGACCATTGCCAGCGCGATGCCCACACCGCCCATGGTCTTGGAGCAGACATCATAAATGGCCTTGGACTGGCCCATGGCCAGTGCTTCGGCCAGACCGGTGTTCAATCCGCCGGTAACTTCGTACAGGCTGCAGCCTGCAGCGGCCCAGATCAGAGCGATGACGCCCTCGCAGACCATTGCGCCGTAGAACACGAAGTGGCCCTGCTTCTCACTCTTCATGCAGCGTGCCATCAGAGGCGACTGGGTGGAGTGGAAGCCGGAGATCGCACCGCAGGCCACCGTGATGAACATGAAGCTCCAGATGGGGGTGCCCGACGGATGCATGCTGCCGAAGTGATCCCAGATCTCCGGGATGGTGTAGGCAGGGTTGGTGAAGATGCCGAAGATGACGCCGATGGCCATGATGATCAGGCAGATGCCGAAGATGGGGTAGATCTTGCCGATGACCGCGTCGATGGAGATAAAGGTCGCGATAAAGTAGTACACCAGAATGATGATGAGCCAGAACAGCAGCGAGGTGAGCACGCCGGAAGCCCCGCTCTGGCTGCACAGCTCCACGATCAGGCCGGCGGGGCCCACCGCGAACACAGTGCCCACCATGATGAGCAGCACCACCGAGAACACGCGCATGACGTTCTGCATCACAGGGCCTAAGTATTTGCCGGTGATCTCAGCGATGGAAGCACCGTCGTTGCGCTCACTCATCATGCCGGAGAAGTAGTCGTGCACGCCGCCTGCAAAGATGGTGCCGAAGGTGATCCACAAAAAGACCACCGGGCCCCACAATGCGCCCTGCATGGCACCAAAAATGGGGCCAAGGCCGGCGATGTTCAGCAGCTGAACGAGGAACAGCTTCCACTGGGGCATCACAACGTAGTCCACACCGTCATTGATGCGCACAGCAGGCGTTTCACGGTCGTCCGGGCCGAAGGTGTTGTCCACGATCTTACCATAGACAAAGTAGCCCACGATCAGGATCGCCAGACAGAGTAAGAAACTGATCATACCAGAAACCTCCTTTTTCTTTGTGCCGGAAGGATGGAAGCATTTTCCATATTTTCCATCCATCCCGGCCAGCTTTCTGGGTCTATGTTAACATATTTTTCATAAAAGTGATAATATGCTTCTGGTATAGGGGCATATCAAAGGCCATATACCAGCAAAGATTTTTAGCCGATGTTTCGTTTCTTTTTCGTGCGATTCATCAACAAAAAGACAGCCGCAGCGCATAAAGCGCCGCGGCTGTCGGCCAAATTCCTTTGCTTTCCGGTTTTTCTGCATTCCGATGTTTTGCCAGTTCTTAACCGGTTTCGGCGGTCATTTCACGGTCAGCGCCGCCTGCTTGTGCAGCAGCTGCACAAAGGTCTGCTCCTCCGGGCGCAGGGTCCCCCTGTCCGGATAGACCAGAACATCCTTCATGCGCTGGCGCTGGGCCGGGCACTTCCTGAGCACCAGATGATACTGCTCCAGCGCCCGCCGGGGCATGGGCGACGCCCACATATAGGCATTGGGCAGGTTCTGCAGGATGGAGAACTGGCTGCACCGCTCGTACACATGGATGCGGCGGTTCGGGTTCGTATGCCAGCGCAGGCCGCTGTCCTCGCCGCCGGGCAGTTGGAAATCACCGTGCAGGACCTCCATATAGCTGTTCAGCTGGGTGATGTCGGTCACCTCGCACTTTGCCAGCGGGCCTTCCCGGTTGGTCAGCAGCCGGTATTCAAACTCCATCACCGGCTCCCGGTGCAGGCCGTGACGGTCGCAGTAGCGGTGGTAGTAATCCTCGTCCTCCTCCGCGTAGCGCAGCAGGGCCAGATGATAGCCCCGCCGCAGCACATGGTCCAGCGCTTCCATGGAGCCGGATTCCCGGATATGCACCCGCAGCTGCTGGCTGTCTGCCATCTGCTGCAAAAAATCCACCGTCGCGTAGGAAGCGTAGGTGGCGTGGGGCAGCACCACCCGCAGCTCCGCACAGCTGCTCTGCCGACTGCGGGCGTCCAGATCCAGCCGGTCCACCTCGTCCAGCACCCGCTCTGCCTGCCGGATAAAATGCCGTCCCTGTTCGGTGGGGATCATGCCGGTGGACGAGCGCTCAAAGATGCGGATGCCGTATTCCTCTTCCAGATTCTTGAGCGCCTTGCTCACATTGGGCTGGGCCGCATACAGCTGCTTTGCCGCCGCGCTCACCGAGCCCCACTTGCGGATGGCCACCAGATAACGCAGTTCCGTAATATTCATGTGACTGCCCCCTGTTCCAAAAATCATTCCTATTTTATCAAGCCGGGCGGTCGGCTGTCAAGCCAAATGCGGTTGACGCGCCCCGCGCAGAGCTTTATAATAAAAATGCTGTATTTACAAAAAGGAGTTTAGCTGCTATGGAGACTACCTACCGCGTTCTGCGCATTGACGAACAGCTGTACGGCTGTGAGGAGCTGCCTGCCGGTCAGCCGGTGCTGTGCGATGTCACGCTGGCCGATGCCGCCGGGGCCCGGCGCACCCTGCCCTACCCGGACAAAGAGCTCACCCGCCTTGGCATCGACGAGGGCAGCATGGTCGTCCTGACCGCAGACGGAACGCTGAAAAAGGCATAAACACAGGAGGAACACATGAAAAAGATCAAAACCTCTGCCCTGATCGGCCTGGGCGCACTGGGTATCCTGTTCGGCCGCAAAATGCCCGGCGTGCAGGTCATCGCCGATGAGGACCGCATTGCCCGCTACTCTGCCGAACCGGTCGTCTGTAACGGCGAAAAATGCAGGTTCTCTTACGTCACCCCCGCCGAGGGCAGGCCGGTAGACCTGCTTCTGGTGGCTGTCAAGGCCACGGTGCTGGAACAGGCCATTCAGGACATTGCAAAGTTCGTAGGGCCGGACACCGTCATCCTCAGCGTGCTGAACGGCATCACCAGCGAGGAGCACATTGATGCAGCCTATCCCGGCCACACCCTGTGGAGCGTTGCCATCGGCATGGACGCCACCCGCACCGGGCGCACGCTGGTGTTCAATCAGGCGGGCAAGATCCAGTTCGGTGAGCGCAGCGGCGAAATGACCGACCGCGTACAGGCCGTGGCCGACTATCTGGACGAGTGCGGCATTGCCAACGAGCCCTGCGGGGATATCCTTTACAAGCAGTGGAACAAGCTGATGGTGAACGACGGCCTGAATCAGGCCGCAGCCGCCTTCGACCAGCCCTACGGCGGCCTGCGCCAGCCCGGCGAGGCACAGGACATGATGCGCGCGGCCATGCAGGAGGTTATCCGGCTGGCGAACCTTGAGGGCGTGCCCCTGCCGCCGGACAACGATGTGAAGTTCATCGACGCCATGATGCCCACCTTCAACCCCGATGGCATGCCCAGCATGCGGCAGGATGTGCTGGCAAAGCGCCCCACCGAGGTGGAGGAGTTTGCCGGTGTGGTGCGCCAGCGGGCCAGGAAGTACGGGATGCCCACCCCTGCCAACGACTTTTTCTACACCCGCATCCGCGAGATCGAAGCAGGATATGACCAGTAAGGAGCTGCCATGCACAAGCTGTATTTTACCCGCCACGGAGAAACCGTCTGGAATGTTGAAAACAAGATCTGCGGCATGACCGACAGCCCCCTCACCGAGCGGGGCCGCCAGCAGGCCCGGGAGCTGGGCGAAGCCGTCAAGGCCAGCGGGGTGCACATCGATGAGATCCTCTACTCTCCCCTGTCCCGCGCCGCCGACACCGCCATGGCCATTGCCGAGGCCACCGGCCTGCCCGCCCGGTGTGAGCCGCGCCTGCGGGAGCAGTGCTTCGGCAAGTACGAGGGCACGCCCCGCAACGGCGCAAAATTTCACCTCTCCAAGACTTATTTTGCTGACCGCTACGACGGCGGCGAGAGTATGCTGCAACTGGCCCAGCGCATCTATAACCTGCTGGACGAGCTGAAGGCCGACACCGGCAAGACCTATCTGCTGGTGGCCCACAACGGCATCGCCCGGGTGGTGCAGTCCTATTTCTACGACATGACCAACGAGGAATACGCAGCTGCGGGCATCAGAAACTGCGAACTGGTGGAATATCATTTTGAATAAAGTTTCTTCAAAATCTTGCACGGCCTCGCCCTCTCCGTCACGCCTTGCGGCGTGCCACCTCTCCCAAAGTGAGAGGCTTTGGCATTACGGTCAACTTTCTGGTTCTGCCAAGGGCTCTCCCTTTGGGAGAGCTGTCGAACAAATGTGAGACTGAGAGGGCGAGCCCGTTAACAAAAAAGAATCTGCAACTGTCAGCCTGAACTTCGGGCATCACAATTGCAGATTCTTTCTTTTTATGTCTTATCCTTTATACAGCCCAAACAGCTTGAGCAGCTTCTGCCAGAAGGTCAGGGTCACAGCCGCCGGTTCCGGCTGGGCTGCCGGGGCCGGGGCTGTGATGGCAGTGGTCTGCAGCGCAAACTGTACCGCGCTCACCTCGGTGTTCTCTGCCGAGGTGAAGCTCTGCACCTCCCCGCCGCCGGAAAGACTGTTCAGCAGGCTGTCCAGCTGGGCACCCATGTCGATGCCGGAAACGCTGCTGCGCAGCTCGCCGGTGCCGCCGGTCAGCTGAGATGCGCCCTCCGCCAGCTGCGCAACGCCCGCTTTCAGCTGGGCTACGCCGTCGGTGTAGGCGTTCAGGCCGTCGTCCAGCTGGACATACTGGGACGCCAGCTGGTTCACGCCGTCGGTGAGCACCGAGAGATTGCCCAGCATCCCGGTCAGCACACCGGCCAGCTGCCGCACACCGGCGTCAAACTCGCCGTAGCTGCCGTTCAGGGTGCTGCTGCCCTCGTGCAGCTGGGCGATGCCGCCGTTCACCGTGTCCAGATAGGTCTGCATGGCGTCGATGTTGGCGGTGGAGCCCTGCAAAAGCAGGATCACATCCTTGAGCTGCGGCATCATCCACACCATGCCCTGCAGCTGCCGGATGGCCTTGGCGTTGCCCTCCTTCACCACATCCAGATCAAGGCCGTTTTCTTTGAGGATGGCCTTGTAGGCTTCAAAGCTCACCTGCTGTTCCAGCTGTGCCGCGCCCTCATCCAGACGGGCAATGCCGTCCCGGATCTGGGTGGAGGCATCCAGCAGGGTGTTCAGCTCGTCGGTGGAGGCCGAGATGCCGTTCAGCGCGGTCTGCATCTGGGTGAGGGCCCCACGCACCCGGGCTGAGCCGCCGGTCAGAGCGGCAGAATTGCCGTTCAGGGTGTCGATGCCCGCCTGCACCTGCGCAATGCCGTCTGCCAGCGCGTTGGCACCATCGTCCAGCTGAACGGAACCGCTCTGCAGCTGTTCCAGCATCCCGGTCAGGTC
This sequence comes from Faecalibacterium sp. 3, assembly GCF_048323735.1. Classification (NCBI taxonomy): domain Bacteria; kingdom Bacillati; phylum Bacillota; class Clostridia; order Eubacteriales; family Oscillospiraceae; genus Faecalibacterium; species Faecalibacterium sp. 3. The sequence continues at coordinate 1,388,159 of NZ_JBLWFN010000001.1, read as the reverse complement.
CATATCCCCGAGGTCGAGGTTCAGGTTCAGCCGCACGCCGTTCAGGGAAACGGCGTCCATGGCAAAATCCGTCACATCGGCGGTGACGGTCACGTCGCTGTCCGCGCCCGGCAGCAGGATGTAGGAAAGCTGCTTTTTGCTGCCCACATTCGCCACCGTAGCGCCCGGCGCGCTGATGTTCCGGGCAAGCTCGGTGTCCAGACTCATGGTCACCTGCAGCGCGTAGTCGTCAAAAAAGCTGCCGGTGCAGTCCGGGTTGCGGCTCACCTGCAGCCGGATGGAAAGCGCACCGCTTTTGCCGCCCAGCTCGTCGGGGCGGATCTCTGCCCCGTCCAGCGTATAGGTCAGCTTTACCACCCACGGCAGGGCCGTGGCGGCGTCCATGGTGCCCTCATAATAGAGCTTGCCGTCCTCGGTCACATGCACCGTGACCGTATCGCCGCTCTGCTCCACGGCATCGCTCGTGGTCATGTTGCGCACGGCAGTGTAGCTGCCGTGGTCCGCAACGGTGTCCCCCGCCTGCACGGAAAAGCTGTTCACGGCGTACACGCCGGTCACAGCACCGGAGGCCGTCAGGTTTGCATAAATGACCTCTTCCTTGGCAGCGGAGGCTGCTGCAAAAGCCGGCAGACTGCTGCCCGCCAGCAGGCAGCCCGCCAGCGCCAGCGCCGACACCCGGCGCACAAATTGATGTTTCATCTCGGTCAAGCCTCCTTCGGCTGTTTTTTCTTTTTTATAATGAGCGGGTCGGCCAGATACAAAAAGCCCGGCAGTGCCGAAAGCACGATGGCCAGCGACACCAGACTGCCCACGCCCAGAAAATTGCCCAGCTGGCCCAGCAGCTGGTTTGTGGAAATGGCCCCCATCAGGAAGCCCACCACCGCCATAGCGCTGCCGGTGGTGCTGACCGAGGTGGTCACAGCAGACACTGTGGCTGCAACAGCTTCTTTGCGGCCCAGCGTCTCGCGGAACTCCTGATAGCGGTCGGAGAAGAGGATGGCGTAATCCACCGTAGCGCCCAGCTGCACCGAGCTGATGATGAGGTAGGCAATGTAGAACACATACTGGCCCCGGAAGTACGGGATGGCCAGATTGATCCAGATGGCGGTCTCGATGCTGAGCACCAGGATCACCGGCAGCAACAGCTGGCGCTTCATGAGGAGCAGGATCAGGAACACCGCGCCAATGGCCAGCAGGTTCACCTTGACCATGTCGGCCGTGATGGTGTCCATCAGGTCATAGGTGCTCACGCCCTGACCGGCCAGATAATAATTGTCCGGGTAATATTGCTGCACCGTGGCGCGCACCCGCTCCACCAGCGCAAAGGCCCCATCGCCCTCGGTGTCGGCGTCCACGGTCAGCACCATGCGGGTGTAGCCGCCGGAGACCAGCAGCCCCAGCGTGTCCCCGGGCACGAACTCCGGCGGGATGGACGCGCCTGCGTTGTCCACATAGGAAAGGATGCCGGTCACCTCCGGGATGGCGTGCAGTGCATCCGAAAGCTTTTGCTGCGTAGCGGTGTCGCCCTCCGGCACCAGTACAACGTAGGTGTCGCTGCGGCCAAAGGTCTCCTCGATGGCGGCGGTGTCCGCACCCAGACGGGTGTTCTCGCCAAACATGTGGGCGGCACCGTAGTAATACTGGTTCGAGTTGGAGGCCAGATAGCTGGGCACCATCAGGATGACCAGCACCAGTGCCATGGGCAGCATGATGCGGGCCACAAAGCGGCCGAACTTGTCAAAGCTGGGCAGCAGGGGCTTGTGGTGGGTCTTATCCATCCACTTGTAGCACGCCAGCGTCAGCGCGGGCATGAAGGTGAACACGGTGACAAGACTCAGCACCACACCCTTTGCCAGCGCAAGGCCCAGATCCGGGCCGATCTGGAACTGCATGAGCACCAGTGCCAGAAAGCCGATGACGGTGGTCAGTCCGCTGGACAGGATGGAGCCGGTGGATCTGCACAGGGCGTCCACCATGCACTCCTCCGGGCTGGCGCCGGGGTTTTCGGCCCGGCACTCCGCAAAGCGGTGGATCAGGAACACCGAGTAGTCCAGCGACACCGCCAGCTGCAGGATGCTGCCTGCCGCATTGGTGACAAAGGAGATGGTGCCGAAGATGAGGTTCGTGCCGTTGTTGAGCAGGATGGCCGCCCCCAGACCCATCAGCACCAGCAGCGGCTCTGCCCAGGAATCGGTGGTCAGGATCAGGATGAACAGCACATACACCACCGCGATGGCGGCGATCTTTGCCACCTCGGTCACGGTGGAGTTGGTGGCAACGGCAGTGGAGACCGCCGCGCCCTCCAGCGCGTTGCCCTCCCCGATCAGCTCCCGCACGGCAGCCACGGCTTCCAGACGCTTCTCGTCCTCCACCGTCACGGTGAACAGGGCGCAGCCATCCTTATAATAGCTCTCCACCGTGGCGGTGTCCTGCATCTGCAAAGGCACCGTCACATCCAGACTGTCGTCCAGCCATGCAACGGAGGACACTCCATCGATGGCGGCAAGCTTTTCCTTGTACTCCAGCGCCTGCGGCACCGTCACATCCCGCACCATGACCCGCATGTTGGGGATGCCGCCGGTAAAGGCACCGTTCATCACCTCGATGGCGGTGGTGGAGGGGGATTCCGGCGGCAGATAGTCGTTGATATCATAATCCACCTGCACCCGGCTTGTGGCAGCCATGCTCAGCACAGCCGCCAGTGCAAACACCGCCAGCACCAGCCTGCGGCGGCGCACGATGGCGGTATAAAAACGTTTCATCAAAACAGGAGTTCTCCTTTCCGGATCCATAAAAAAACTTTTATCATTCTAACAGGTTTGATAAACGTTGGGAAGAGACAGTTTATGAATTTTGGCCCCGAATGCCGATTTTTTTGATTTTTCTGCCTTGACAACAAAAATAAATTCTGATATGCTCTTTTTTGGTTCATCGGAGGACCGTTTTCAACGTAATTTGAAACGGGCCGGATAAGATGCCGTGCAGACAGCGCCCCGCCGGAGGTTTCGTTGCCGTAGTGACGAAGCAGATCGAGGCAGGGCGTGCACTCACGGACATTTATCCGGCCCGTTTTTGCACCTTGTGCAGAAAGGAGGACGCCATGTCCAAGCAGCGGATCCAGCTTTCCGACCATTTCACCTATTCCCGCCTTTTGCGGTTCGTACTGCCCTGCATCGGCACCATGCTGTTCACCTCCATCTACGGCATCGTGGACGGCCTGTGTGTCTCCAACTTTGTGGGCAAGACGGCCTTTGCGGCGGTCAACCTCATCATGCCGCTGCCCATGCTACTGGGCACCATTGGCTTTATGCTGGGCACCGGCGGCAGCGCCATCGTGGGCATCACGCTGGGCGAGGGCGACCAGAAAAAAGCCGACCGCTATTTCACCCTGTTCCTGCTGGCGGCTCTGGTCTCGGTCAGTGTGCTGGCGGTGCTGGGCATTGTGTTCCTGCGGCCCATTGCCGTGCTGCTGGGCGCAAAGGGAGAGCTTTTGGACTACGCGGTGCGCTACGGACGCATCCTGATGGTGTCCCTGCCCACCTTTGCGCTGCAGAATATGTTCCAGAGCTTTTTTGTCACCGCCGAAAAGCCGCACCTCGGCTTCTGGTTCACTGTGGGCGCAGGCTGCACCAACATGGTGCTGGATGTGCTGATGGTGGGCGTCTGGGGCTGGGGCGTGGAGGGCGCTGCCATTGCCACCTTTATCAGCCAGCTGGTGGGCGGCGTGCTGCCGGTGTTCTACTTCATCGACCGCAGCAACTCCAGCCGCCTGCACCTGTGCCAGACGAAAGTTTATGGCGGCGTGCTGCGGGACGCCTGCATCAACGGCTCTTCCGAGCTGATGACCAACCTTTCCATGTCGCTGGTCAATATCCTGTACAACTACCAGCTGCTGCGTCTGGCCGGTGAGAATGGCGTGGCCGCCTACGGTGTCATCATGTACGCGGCCTTCCTGTTCGTGGCGGTGTTCGTGGGCTATGCCGTGGGCAGTGCGCCCATCGTCAGCTTCCACTACGGTGCCCGCAACCACGCCGAGGTGCACAACCTCTACCGCAAGAGCCTGCGGCTCATCGCCGTGGTGGCTGTGACTCTGACGCTGGCTTCCATGTTCATCATCCCCTGTGTGGCGCGCGTTTTCGTGGGCTACGACGCGGAGCTGCTGGCCCTGACCAGCCGGGCCTTCCGGCTGTATGCGCTGAGCTTCCTCATCATGGGCTTCAACGTGTACGCGTCCTCCTTCTTCACGGCGCTGGGCGACGGCGTGACCAGCGCACTGATCTCCTTTTTGCGCACGCTGGCGTTTCAGGTGATTGCCATTCTCCTGCTGCCGATGCTGCTGGGTATCGACGGCATCTGGCTGGCCGTCACCGCCGCCGAGCTGGCGGCTCTGGCCGTGAGCGCCGCCATGCTCCTCACCAAGGACAAGGTGTTCCATTACCGAAAGGCATGATAAGATCCCCTGCTTTCTGCGAAACGGCGAAAAGCAGGGGATTTTTTTGGTGATTCTGGCTCTGCCGCTGCAGGGCAAATCGTGTTAGAATGGACACAGCTTTTTATTCACTGTTTTACGAGGGATCATTATGACATTGTTTTTGACCAGCAGCCCCAGCGGCTGCCCCTTTGAGCCGGGCCCTGCAGTACCGGTGCTGGACACCCGCAACCACTTTGTAGCAAACCTGCGGGCCGTCTGGCCGGACCACGCCGTGCTGGGCCTTGCCATTGCGGCAGACCCCGCAGCCTATGAGCAGAACGACGAGATGTGCCGGGTGTTTGCCCAGAGCTTTGCGAATGCCCACCTGCCCCTGACGGCGCTCATTCCCTGCGACGCCCGCAACGCCGAGGAGATCGGTTCTCTTCTGTCCCAGAGCGGCTTTGTGATGCTGTGCGGCGGGCATGTGCCCACCCAGAACCACTTTTTTGCTCAGCTGGGCCTGCCGGGGCTTTTCCACGGCTACCACGGCATCGTGATGGGCGTGAGTGCCGGCAGCATGAACGCCGCCCACATCGTGTACGCCGCACCCGAGGAACCGGGCGAAGCCGCCGACCCCCATTACTCCCGCTGGATGAACGGCCTTGGCCTGACCGAGACCCGCATCCTGCCCCACTACCAGTTCATCCGGGATCATGTGCTGGACGGACAGAAGGTGGAGGATATCGCCCTTGCCGACAGCAAAAAGCGGCATTTTCTCGCTTTGCCGGACGGCTCGTATGTCCTGTGCGCCGATGGCAGCGAGGCGCTGTACGGCAAAGGCTGGTACTTTGCGGACGGGATGATGGAAGAGATCAACGAAGATGAAGATGTGCTGCCGCTGCGGTAGCAATAAAAAAGAAGCACGCATCTGCGTGCTTCTTTTTTATATGATGTTCTGCTGCGCAGAAATGAGGTTGCTGCGCAATGATGTTTGCGCTGCGCGCAAAATGATGTGTGCTGGCGCACATTCAAAGTACGGTCAGCTATGCTGCTTCTGTTTGGCGGTTCTGCAGGACGCGATCAGCAGCACTCGCAGTTCCGCGCACTGTGCCCGCAGCTGCCGGAACTGCTGGTCAGGCAGATAGCCGGTACGAAATAACAGCTCCAGCCAATAATCTGTTTCATTTGCTTCTTTCAGTGCAATCTCCAGTTTGGAAACAAAATCGTCGCGGCTTTGCGCATAATGTGCCTCACGGATATTTGCACCGATGGAGGTACCGGAACGTCCGATTTGGTTTGCCATGATAAATTCTTTTCTCATGCGCAGCGTCTTTGTCAATTCAATGATCTGTACTGCAAACTCCATGGAGCGTTCTGCCAGTTTATCTTCCCGCATCGGTACTCCTTTCCTATGCCCCACAGGGCACATCATTTCCGGCGCAGCCGGAACATCATTGCGCAGCACATCATCTGCCGCAGGCAGACATCATTGCGCATACAATGCGCACATCATTCCGCCGCAAGGCGGACAAAGGGCGCGATAGCATTGGCGTCGCCGTGGCGGACGATGGAGTAGGTAATGTCGCAGTAGGGCTGGATGGCGGTGCTCTTTTCCACGGTGGAGATGAGCAGCACCTGCAGCTGCAGGCGGCGGAACAGCTCCATCATGGGGCGGATGCGGTCGCTGGTCATCTTGCTGAAGGCTTCGTCCAGCAGCACAAGGCGGATGCTGTTCTCGCTCTTCTCATAAATTTGCAGCAGAGACGCGCAGATGGCCACATAGAAGGGAGCCTGATTCTCGCCGCCGGAGGAGTCGCGGCTGACCCGGGACAGGTACGCCTGCTGGCCGGTGACCCGGTTGGTCACCTTGATGTCGTAGTCCAGATAGGTGCGGTAGTCCACATAGTCCGAGAGGGTCACGCCGCCGGTGCGGCCCTCCTGCCGGGCGCGGGTGTTCTCGTCCACGTCCGCCATGATCTTTTCCATCAGCTCGTCCACCTGCCGCTCATAGGCCGGGTCGGCGGTGGCGGCAAGGTTGTCCAGCGAGTCGCCCTCGGTCATCTGCTGGTTGCCCTTGTCCACGATGACCTGATAGAAGGCCGCCAGCTGCGGGTCGCGGCTGGGCTCCAGCTCAAAGCGGTAGACCTCCTCGCCGTAGGTCAGCTGTTCCATCACCTTGTTCAGTTCCCGGAACTGCCGCCGGGCGTTGAAGATATCGTCCTTCATGCGGAACAGGATATCCTTGCGGAAGCGATCCTTGCAGTCCCGCTGGGCCTGTTCCAGACGGGCAGCGTAGCGTTCCAGATCGATGCGCACAAGGCTCTCGTGCTGGGCACGGTACTGGTCCAACCCCGCAAGGCCCAGCGGATAATCGCACACATAGTGCTCGTTGTAGGCCTTCTGGGCCGGTTCCAGCGTGCCGGTCAGATAGACGGCCAGCGCATCGTCCAGCTTGGCCTGCGCCTTTTCTGCAGCCTGTGCGGCGGCGCGGGGCTTATCTGCCGGGGCCAGCGCCAGCATCCGGGTGCGGGCCAGCGGCTCCACCAGCGGGTGCGCCGCAAAGAAGCTCCGGGCGGCATCGGCGCTCTGCTGGGCCGTTTCCCCTGCCTTTTTCTGCTCCGCTTCGCAGGAGGCGATCTGCTTTTGGCACACACGGATGTCGCCGCCCGCCTGCTCCACAGCGGCTCGGGCAGTCTCCCACGCGGCTTCGCGGGCTTCTTCCTCCTTGTAAAGCTGCTGCAGCAGCGGGTTCTCGCGGCACTCTGTGAGCTTGGCTTCCTGTTCGGTCACAGCATTCTGTGCAGCAGTCAGGGCGGCGCGGGCGTCCCACAAAGCAGCCAGCTCCTCCAGCGCCGTGCCCCGCAGCAGGGTCTGGTACTGGTTATAGGCGGCTTTCAGGTTCTGTTCTGTCTGGGCGGCAGCACGGGCGCTTTCCCCCAGAGCTTCCAGCTCAGCGGCCAGTGCCCCGGCGCGGGCGCGGCGGGCGTCCAGACCGATGTACCGCTGGGGGGTGCGCAGCCGTTCCAGCCGGAAGGGGTGGTGGCGCAGAAGGTCGCGGGTGGCGCTGTCGGGATGCTGTTCCAGCGTATCGGGGGTGTCGCAGCAGACGATGCGGCCCAGAATGGTCTGGGCATACTGTGCAGCCAGCGGGTTTTCGCTGCTCACCTGCGCGGCAAGGCTGTCCGGGCCGTATTTGTCGGCGCGGCGGTTGGCCTTGCGGATGCCCGGGGTGTCCAGCAGGCTGATGGGGCCGACTTTGTCCTTCAGGGCCACAAAGGCGCTCTTGGCGGCTTCGTAGTGGGCAGGCGGCACAAGGATATCAAAACGGCGGTCCCCAAGGCAGGCCTCCACGCAGTCCTGCCAGCTCTCGTCCTCCACGTTCAGCAGCTCGCAGAAGATCTTCGCGTCCGGCTGCATGCCCCGGCTCTTCAGTTCGGCGTTGACCGCATCCCGCACCCGGGTGGCGGCATCGTCGTGGGGGTAGACCCACTTGCCGCCGGACACGGCGTCCAACTCCGCACGCTTGCCGGTCTGTTCCCGGTGCAGGACGGCGGTGTTCTGGCGGGCGGCAAAATAGGCTTCTTCCAGCGGCTTTTCCTGCGCGGAGAGCCACGCCGTCAGCTGCGGCAGCTCCTCGGCGGTGAGCGCTTCGGCCCGGATGCCGGAGGCAAAGCCGCTGCGGCGCAGCACTGCCAGCAGGCTCTGGGTGCGGGCAAGGGCGCTCTCTGCCTTTTCGGCTTTGCGTGCAGCGGCGTCCAGCGCCGTTTTGCGGCGGGAAAGCTCCTCGGTCAGGGCGTCCAGTGCCCGGCCCTCGCCGCTGGCGCTGGCGGCACCGTGGGCGGAAAGATAGGCCCGGCGGGCTTCCGCTTCGGCGTTTTTGGCCTCGGCATAGCGGGCGTTCAGCTGTTCCAGCTGGCGGCGTCCCGCATCCAGATGCTCCTGCCAGACCGTCTGTTCGCCGCCGTCGGCAGCGGCGCGGGCCAGCAGCGCCGCGCCCCGGTTCACAAGGGTCTGGGTCTGCTTTTCGGCAGCTTCGCGGCCAAAGTTCACGATCTCTTCCAGCGCGTTGGCGCGGGTCTGGGCCTCGGCCAGCACGGCGTGCAGGTTTTCCAGCTCCAGCCGGTCGCCCTGCAGCGCGTCCAGATCCAGCTCCGGCTGGGGCAGGATGTACTGGTACAAAAACTCCCGGAAGTTGGGGATCTCGTCCATGCTGGTGCCCATCTGGAACACCTCGTTGAACTTTTTGCCCAGCGGGCTGGACGCCCGCCCGATGCCCAGCGCCCGGCAGATGCGGTCCCGCGCTTCGCTGGGGCTGCGGGTGTAGGAAAGGCGTCCTGTTTCGGGCTTGAAGTCCTCCTTGGCGCTGGGTGCGCCGGTGCGCGGGTCGATAAAGGGCAGCTGTTCCAGCGTGATGCCGTCCTCGGAGAGGTACCAGGTCTGGTCGCCGGGGTGCAGCTCCTGCATGGGGCCTTCGGACTCCACCCGCACCGCAATGACAAAGGGGGTGCGCTTGACGCTGTCCCAGAACTCGGCCCCGATATAGGCCACGGTATGGCCCGGGCGGCGGTAGGCGTTCTCGCCGCGCTGCTTGGCGTGGACCGAGCCCTGCAGGGTGCGTCCGCTCTTTTTGTTGCCCAGCGCATTGAAATTGCGGTTGGTGGTCAGGCAGTAGCGGATGGCGTCCAGAATGGTGGTCTTGCCCACGGCGTTGACGCCGATCATATAGGTCAGGCGGGCGCAGTCAAAGGTGACGTTTTCAAAATTGTGCCAGTTGATAAGTTTCAGCCGCTTGAGTTCGATCATTCTTCACCCTCCCCTGCTTCGTCTGCACGTTCGTATAAGCCAAGCTCTGTGCGGGTGCGGCCGCTCTCGGCGGCGGCATCCGCAAGGTCGGCGTCCGGCAGGGCCAGCAGCACAGTGGGAAATACTTCAATGCGGCTGTCCAGCCCGGAAAGCCGCCCCACGGGCCGCGCCAGATTGTACCGGCGCAGGGTGCGCATCAGGTTTTCCAGCGTTTTCTGGTCCAGACGGCGGGGCAGGTTCATCTTCTGCAGCTCGGTCTGCACCTCTTCCACCGTCACCAGCACTTCATCTGCATTGACGGCAAGGCTCTCGCGCTTTTGCAGGTACAAGAGCCGCAGTACCAGCAGCAGGATGCTCTCGTATTTCAGCAGCCGTGCCTGACTGCCCTCGTGGCCGTTGACCAGCGCCGCCGCCTGCAGGGGTGCCGGGTACAGCAGCACCGAATAGCCCAGCGGCGCGAACACAGCGCGGACTTCATCCAGATGGTCCTGCACATAGAGATATTTTGCCCGCTGATCCTCCACGCTGCCCAGCAGAAAGCAGTGGTTCAGCAGGTAGTTTGCGGTTTCTTCCAGCATGTTAATGGTTGCCATTTTCTTCCTCCCTGCGGCGGGTGAGGATAAAATCCTCAAAGCGGAAGCCGCCGCGCTCCACCCAATTGCCGGTGAGCTGAATGTCGTAGTCTCGGTGCGGCGACTGCGAGTAGGTGTGCAGGCCGATGATGCGGGCAAAATCGCCCGGGTATTCCTCTGCCAGCGCCGATGCGTTCACCTGCGGGCGGGCGGCAAGGGCCTGCCGGGCCAGCAGGGCCACGTTCTCCTCGGTGACGGCAAGGCGGGCGTAGTCCAGCAGCAGCTGCTGTTCTCTGCGCAGCTGCTCCGGGTCAAAGGCTTCGGTGCGCACCGGAGCCAGCGGCTCAGCGGTGCGCTGGGCGGCGGGCGGGTAGAGGAATTTCTCCCCGAACACCGCCGCCGGGTACAGGTGCAGCCGCTTTGCCACCGGGCCGTCGTCCGGCTCAAACAGCTGCTCCGGAGTGCGGATGTCCTCGGCGTAGCGGCGCAGCAGGGCGGTGACGCTGCCCTGCGATGAGCGATCGCTCAGCAGCAGGAACTGTGCCCGCTGCACGGCCCGCTTGCGGTAGCGGATGTGGCTGGCATCGATCTGGCGCATGAGCAGGCTCATCTCTTCCAGCGCGTCCCGCTGCTTCTGCAGAAGGGCCTTTACCCGGGGCGCAGCCTCGTTCGGGGCGCAGCGCTCCACCCGAGCGTAGTCCAGCGCCAGCCGGGGCAGCTGGTTTTCCTCGCAGTCGTCCAGTTCTTCTTCCAGATAGGCGCGGTAGTTGAACAGGTTGTCGCTGGTCTTGAAGCGGTGGTAGGCCGCCGCCACCACCTTTTCCTCGTACTGGTCGAACAGTTCCAGCACCTCCTGCGGGGTGCGGTTGCGGGTGAGCCGGTCGATGTAGTGGCCGATGGAGGCATTGAGCGCCCGGAGGGAACGGTTCAGGGCGTCAAGGTCGGAATCCACCTCCCGCAGAACATTCTCGTAGGGGCTTTTTTCCTGCCCGATGCCGCCCAGCAGCTGCCATGCCTTGTACAGCTTGCCGGTGTAGGTGACCACGCGGGGGTTCAGGATCTCTTCCAGCGCTTCCAGCAGCGGAGCCACCTCCGGCACAAAGGCAAGGGACGCTTCGCCCTCATAGCTGCCGGGGGTCTCTTCCAGCCAGCCGGTGCGGCGCAGCCGCAGCAGAAAGCCCACCGCCAGCGTGTGGGGGTCGCGGGTGGGCTGCTCGTCCTCATCGCCCGCACCGTCCGCGTCCAGCGCAAGGGGCTTTGCCAGCGCGGCAAAGTAATCTTCGGCACGGCTCACCGCCTCTGCCCGGGAGATGCTGTAGTCCGCCGTATGGCGGCATTCCTCCCAGAGCAGAAGCAGCAGTTCGGCATAAAACGCCCGGTTCGGCCCCGCCAGCGGGCGGAACAGCCGCGGGGACACCAGTTCAAACAGCTGCATGGAAACGTCCTTTCTGTCTTGGTTCGATACCCTTTTATTGTACCACAGCAGGCGGAGTTTGTCACAAAAAGGCGAAAAAAAGCCCCGGGGAGCGGGGTGCTCCTCGGGGCAATAAAACTTTATTAACTATTAGAGCCAGCGAACTGGCCTTCGCACTTCATGGCAATGCCAATGTAAGTCTTGCCATTGGAGGCCGTATAGGTTGCAACACCGACAGCTTTCAGGGCAGAAGAATTTCCAGCAGAAGGGTCGCGTTTTGCATTCTCCAGCATATCATCCAGTTTTTTCTTGGATTCCTCGGTAACTTCCATCGGCTTTACATCTTTCAGTTCCGTAACCGGTTTCAGCAGGTCACCCGTATTATTCGGGTCAAATAGATACATTACAAAACTAACAGTATTTCCATCCTTCTTGAAGTCAGAAACACACTGCATGTACTGGTTTTCACCCACCGGCTCACACGGAACATCTTCTGCTTCGATAACGCCATCTGCATTCGTTTTGGCCAGAGCCTTACGAACCTTGCTCTGCAGCTCGGCATTGTTGCTGAAGCTTGTGCCACTGGTAGTATTCAGTAACTCCAGCACCTTGCTCTCGATCTCATTCGAGCTGCTTCCACCAGCGCCGCCACCGCACGCGGTGAGCATTGCCAGAACCATCACGCCGGCCAGAAGAACAGCCACAAGACGTTTCATCTTTTTCATGTTAGATTCCTCCATAATAAAATAAACTACAGGCCTTTTCCGCGTCCCAAACGCCCGGACGGCCTATGTTTATTTTACAGCACACACACACACCCCGTGTCAATATGCAGACCGCCTATATTTTCCAGTTATTTTCGGGCAGATAAGTCCGTTCCTTGGACGCAGAAAGCCCCGGAGGGCGGCCTTGCGGCTGCGCTCCGGGGAGAAAGGGTGAGGAGTTTTTACTTGTTTTTGTTATAGTTAGGGTTCTCAATCTTAAATGTGATTGCAACAAAACTCTGCTTGTTGCTGGTGTTAGTCTTGACAACGACACCAACCTTAGACCATTTGCCACTCTGGTTGATGTTTGCTTTGAAAGAAGAAACCTTGTCGCTGTCCTCGATCTGCTTCAGAAGCTTATTCAGCAGTGTTCCACCAAACTCATAGTTTGCGGTCACAGTAACGATCAAATACTGCTCGTTTTCACCTTCCACATGGACATTGCCATTGAATTTATAGCCCAAAATATCAAAGGCACCCTTGAGGTCCTCGTCCAGCTTGGCTGCAGCGATCCTCTGCATGTCGCTATCATTCTGCAGGCTTGCAGCGCCTTCCCTGTTTTGGATCAGGCCCATCACTCTAGTTTCGGCGTCCTTATCCTCGCTCATAGAGCTGCTGCCGCCGCCACCGCCGCTGCAGGCGGTGAACAGGAGCATGGTCAGCGCGCCTGCCAGAAGCAGGGCAACGATCTTGGAAAGCTTCTTCATAGGGTATCCCTCCAGTCTGATGATTTTGTGGATATGTTTCGCAGTTCAGAAGGCTGCGCCCCTTCGGGGTGCTCCTCTTGCCTTGATTATATCCAACTGGAGTCGGAATTGTCAATGGGGAAGTTTCCCAAAAACAGGAAGGCTTCTTCGTGAAAAAGGCACGAAAACAGGTGCTATTTGTTGCAGTATTGTAATTGTTGTACCGGACTTCGCAAAGAATCTTTGCCATCTGGAATTTCCTGCCAGACGCCGGAGAGGTCACCCTGTTTTTGCGGCAGAGACAGCCCGCTTAAATTTGGACGGATGTTGTGGGCTTGGCGCTGCCGCCCCGGCTCCCCAGACGGTACTTGAAATCCCCGTAGCCAAAGTGCGCCAGACGCCGGAGCGTCCCATCCGCGCACAGCTGCCAGATGTCCGGCAGGGGCATCCCGTTGAAGGTGTTGTTCTTACAGGTGGAATAGATGGCCATATCGCCGAAGATGAGCCGCTGCCCCTCGGTGAGGGGGGCGGCAAAGCTGTAATCGCCGATCACATCCCCCGCAAGGCAGGTGGGCCCGCCCAGACGGACGGTGCAGGGCTTCTCCCCCGGTTCGCCCGCGTCCAGCAGCGGCGGGCGGTAGGGCATCTCGATGACGTCCGGCGTGTGGCAGGCGGCAGACAGATCCAGAATGGCAAGGCTGGTGTCGCCGTTTTGCAAAGTGTCCAGCACCGTGGTGACGAGATAGCCCGCGTTCAGCGCCCATGCCTCGCCCGGTTCCAGATACACCTGCACGCCGTATTTTGCCTGCATCCCGGTGATGCATTTTTCCAGCAGGGACAGGTCGTAATCCGGGCGGGTGATATGGTGCCCGCCGCCGAAATTGAGCCATTTCATGCGGGGCAGAAGGTCGCCGAAGGCGGCTTCCATTGCCGGGAGCGTCTCGGCCAGCGCATCGGCGTTCTGCTCGCACAGGGTGTGGAAGTGCAGGCCGTCCAGCAGGGCGGGCAGCTCCGGGTGCTGCTGCACAGCGGCGTCCCACTGGGCGCGGGTGGTGCCAAGGCGGCTGCCCGGGGCGCAGGGGTCGTAGATCTCATGGCCGTCCTGCGTGGAGCGCTGCGGATTGATGCGCAGGCCCACGCTTTTGCCTGCCGCCTTTGCCGCCGGGCCGAACTTTGCCAGCTGGCTGGGCGAGTTGAACACGATGTGGTCGGCGTACTGCAGCAGCTCCGGGAACTCGTCTGCCCGGTAGGCCGCGCAGAACACATGGTTCTCCTTCTCCGGCAGTTCTTCCCGGCCAAGGCGGCTCTCGTACAGGCCGCTGGCTTCGGTGCCTGCCAGATAGGGCGCCAGCACCGGGTAGAGATCAAAGTTGGAAAAGGCTTTCTGCGCCAGCAGGATGCGGCAGCCGGTGCGCTGCTGCACCCCCAGCAGAATTTCGCCGTTGCGGCGCAGCTGTGCTTCGTCCAGCAGATAGCAGGGCGTGGGCAGAGAGGCCAGTGCTTCGTCCGTCAGGTTTGCAAGGCCCGCAAAGGGCGGGCGGCTGTCGTGCACCTGCATCAGTCCACCAGAGCCGGGTTGTGGCTCTCGGAGCGGGGCAGGCCGTACTTGTCCAGAGCGTCCAGATACGGGTCCGGATCAAACTCTTCCACGGTGTGCACGCCCTTGGTGGTCCACTTGCCGGTGAGCAGCATCAGTGCGCCGCACATGGCAGGCACGCCGGTGGTGTAGCTGATGGCCTGACTGCCCACCTCCTTGTAGCACTCCTGATGGTCGCAGACGTTGTAGATGTAGTAGGTCTTTTCCTTGCCGTCCTTTTTGCCGGTGAAGATGCAGCCGATGTTGGTCTTGCCCTTGGTGCGGGGGCCGAGGCTGGCGGGGTCCGGCAGGAGCGCTTTCAGGAACTGGATGGGCACGATCTCCTGACCATTGAAGTTGACCGGGGTGGTGGACAGCATGCCCACATCCTCCAGACAGCGCATGTGGTCGAGGTAGCTCTGGCCGAAGGTCATGAAGAAGCGGATGCGCTTTGCCTCCGGGATGTTCTTTGCAAGGGACTCGATCTCCTCGTGGTGCAGCAGGTACATATCTTTATCGCCCACCTGATCGAAGTTGTACTCCCGCTTGATGCTCATGGCCGGGATCTCCACCCAGTGGCCGTTCTCCCAGTAGCTGCCGGGGGCAGACACCTCGCGCAGGTTGATCTCGGGGTTGAAGTTGGTGGCAAAGGCATAGCCGTGGTCGCCGCCGTTGCAGTCCAGAATGTCGATGGTGTCGATGGTATCGAACTCGTGCTTCTTGGCGTAGGCGCAGTAAGCCTGGGTGACGCCCGGGTCAAAGCCGCTGCCCAGCAGGGCAGTCAGGCCGGCTTCCTCGAACTTCTTGGCGTAGGCCCACTGCCAGCTGTAATCAAAGTAGGCAGAGAAACCGGCCTCCTTGCAGCGCTTCTCGTAGATGGCGCGCCACTGGGGGTCGTCGGTGTTCTCCGGCTCGTAGTTGGCGGTATCCATGTAGTTGACGCCGCAGGCAAGGCAGGCGTCCATAATGGTCAGGTCCTGATAGGGCAGGGCGATATTCATTACGAGGTCAGGCTGATACGCCTTGATGAGGGCAATGACCTCTTCCACCTTGTCGGCGTCCACCTGTGCGGTGGTGATCTTGGTGGCGGTCTTGGGAGCCAGCTCTACAGCCAGCTTGTCGCACTTGGACTTGGTACGGCTGGCGATGCAGATCTCGGTGAACACCTCGGGCACCTGACAGCACTTGTGGATGGCAACGGAGGCCACGCCGCCGCAGCCGATGATCAGAACTTTGCTCATTGTGATATCTCCTTTACTGGTTTGGACCCTCTCAGTCATCGCTGCGAGGGAAAAGTATTCTTCTATTGAACGATATTTTTTATCGGGATTGCTTTGAACCTGAAAGGTTTTTACTCCACTTCTTCCAGCATCTGTTCCAGAAATGCCGGCAGGTAAAATGCACCCACATGCAGCTTGGTGGTGTAGTAGCGGGTGCGCATGTTCAGGGCCTTCCATGCCGCTGCATCCAGATCATCGATGGGATGATACTTCTTGCTTGCAAAGCCGAACAGCCAGTAGCCCGCGGCAAAGGTGGGGATGTGGGCCTGATACACCCGGCTGATGGGGAAGGTGCTGGCAATGCGCTTGTGGCTGCGCTGCATGGCGCTGGCGTCCTCGGCATAGAAGGGGCTGCCCTGCTGGTTGACCATGATGCCGTCCTCTTTCAGGGCGTTGAAGCAGCTGCCGTAGAACTCGCGGGTGAACAGGCCCTCGGAGGGGCCGAAGGGGTCGGAGGAGTCCACGATGATGAGGTCGTACTCTTCCTCGCAGCGGCGGATGTACTTGAGCGCGTTCTCAAAGTAGATGTGCACCCGGCGGTCATCCATGCGGCAGGCATTGCCGGGCAGGTAGGCGCGGCAGGCTTCCACCACCTGCGGGTCCATCTCCACAAGGTCGATGCGCTCCACCCGGTCGTAGCGGGTCAGCTCCCGCACCACGCCGCCGTCGCCGGCACCGATGACAAGGATATCCTTGGCCTCCTTGTGCACCGCCATGGGCACGTGCACGATCATTTCATCGTAGATGAACTCGTCCCGCTCGGTCAGCATCACGTTGCCGTCCAGCGTGAGCACCCGGCCAAACTCCGGGGTCTCAAAGATGTCGATGCGCTGGTAATCGCTCTGCCGGGAATAGAGCTGTTTGTTCACCCGGATGCTGTGCTTTACGTCCGGGGTGTGAAACTCCGAAAACCAAAATTCCATCTGCGTTCCCTCCTTATGCCAGAACGTTCAGCCGCTCGATGTCCGGGTCCTCGGGACCGGTCATGCTGCAGCCCTTGGCCTTGGCGTACTCGATGTAGTTCAGGATCTCCTTTGTGATGCGCTCGCCGGGGGCCAGAATGGGGATGCCCGGCGGGTAGCACATGACGAACTCGCTGCACACCATGCCCTCGGTCTCCCGGAGGGGCAGGCTCTTTTTGGGGGCGTAGAAAGCCTCCTGCGGGCTGGCGGCCACAACGGGGTCGATGTATTCCTGACTCAGCAGGCCGGAGCCATCGGTCTGGTAGCGGCGCTTGATCTCGGCCAGTGCGCTGACCAGACGCTCCACCTCCTGCGGGCGGTCGCCGATGGAAAGATAGGCAAGGATGTTGCCGATATCGCCGAACTCGATCTGGATGTCGTACTCGTCCCGCAGGATGTCGTAGACCTCGATGCCCGCAAGGCCGATATCCAGCGTGTGGACGCTGAGCTTGGTGGTGTCAAAGTCAAAGACGGAGTTGCCGTTGCACAGCTCCTTGCCAAAGGCGTAGTAGCCGCCCACGGCGTTGATCTCCTCCCGGGCATACTCGGCCATGTCTGCCACCTGGTGGAACACCTGCCGGCCCCGCAAAGCAAGGTTGCGGCGGGAGATATCCAGACTGGACATGAGCAGGTAGCTGCCGGAGGTGGTCTGGGTCAGGTTGATGATCTGCCGCACATAGCCCGGGTGCACGTTGGGGCCGATGAGCAGCAGGCTGGACTGGGTCAGGCTGCCGCCGCTTTTGTGCATGGAAACGGAGGCCATATCCGCGCCCGCCGCCATGGCAGACACCGGCAGGCCGCCGCCGAAGTAGAAGTGGGTGCCGTGGGCTTCGTCCGCAAGGCAGAGCATCCCGGCGTCGTGGGCCATCTTGACGATGGCACGCAGGTCGGAGCAGATGCCGTAGTAGGTGGGGTTGTTCACCAGCACGGCCACCGCATTGGGATGCTCCCGGATGGCCTTTTCCACCTGTTCCCGCTTCATGCCCAGCGAAATGCCAAGGCGCTTATCCACCTCGGGGTTCACGTACACCGGCACCGCGCCGCACAGCACCAGCGCGTTCAGCACGCTGCGATGCACATTGCGGGGCAGGATGATCTCATCGCCCCGCTTGCAGGCGGTGAGCACCATGCTCTGCACGCTGCTGGTGGTACCGCCCACCATGAGGAACGCATGGGCAGCGCCAAAGGCATCTGCTGCCAGCTCCTCTGCTTCCCGGATGACCGATACCGGGTGGCAGAGATTATCCAGCGGCTTCATGCTGTTCACGTCCACGCCCACGCACTGCTGGCCCAGAAAGGCCGTCAGCTCCGGGTTGCCGCGGCCCCGCTTGTGTCCGGGCACATCAAAGGGCACCACCCGCATCTTCCGGAACCGCTCCAGCGCCTCGTAAATGGGGGCGCGGTTCTGGTTGAGCTTTTGTTTTTTGTTCATCCATTCCACCTCTTTTTTACGACCCGGCACACAAAAAAAAACACGGGCCGGCTGAACAGCACAAAGACCGTTCTGCTGACCCGTGAAGGCAGTTCCCAATGTTCCCCTGCCCAAAGCGCGCCAAATTTCCCGGCGCATTGCGCGGGAAACAGAAGCAGGCTATTGCGGCAGGACATCGAGATGAAGTTTTGTCAGAGTCTATATAGCACTTACTACTTTTACTACTCTTATTGACCGTTTCACAAGTCAGCGCAGCGGGCGCTGTTCGGTTTGTAAGAAACCAACTTATAAAATTTGAGCTTTGAACTCAATCAATAATGGCAGCTTGCGCCGCCGGTCGGCAGTGAACCCGGCTGTCCGTATGGCCTTGACTCCCTGACGGAGTGGTTCGAGTGTAATGCTCCTGGAAAGACCCTGATAGCTCTTCATCTCTCCAAAATCGTGTTGATTTTAGCATACCCGGGGGCCTGTGTCAACAAAATTTTATCAACTGCCCTCGA
Organism: Faecalibacterium sp. 3; assembly: GCF_048323735.1. Lineage (NCBI taxonomy): Bacteria > Bacillati > Bacillota > Clostridia > Eubacteriales > Oscillospiraceae > Faecalibacterium > Faecalibacterium sp. 3. Next base: position 1,369,759 of record NZ_JBLWFN010000001.1, on the reverse strand, counting down.
TTTTACAAAATTACGCCCAAAAACTTTGCCTGTTTACACATTTTTAACATTTTTGCGTGGTAAAATGAGGTCGTAAAAAGGAAAAGGATGTGGAACACATGCAACACTGTCCCGCCCGCGCGGCACAGCGGCTGGCGGCGGCAGTTCTGGCGCTGTGCCTTGTGCTGGCTCTGGCCATTCCCCATGCTCATGCAGCTGCCCTGCAGGAGACACACGGTATCCGGATGCTGGAGTTCAACACCAGCCACATCCTCTCCATCGGCAACCAGACCTCCGGCAAATGCAGCTGGTACGCACTGCGCTACGCACGCACCATTCTGGACGGAAAAACCTGCTCCGGCAGCGGCATGTGGTCGAACGGGGCGGTCTGGTCGGCAGGCGGGTACTATGGTTACTCCGGCAGCCTGCCCGAGTGCCTGCAGAAGCTCTACACCGAGCTTTCCGCCGGGCGTCCGGTGATCGTACATCTGAAAAACACTGCGGTGAGCGGCGTAAAACGACACACGAACCGCACTTCTACTTATGAATACCACCTGACCGGCTCCGGCTGGAACGAGGTGAACTACCCCCATATCGCCACCAGCGCTGCGTATGGCCACTGGGTCTGCGTGGTGGGCATCCGTGCGGATGCAGACCCTGCAAACCTGAAGGAAAGCGATTTCTACGCGCTGGACCCGGCACGCGTCTCGGCAAACGGCACACTGGCTGTGACCCGGCTGCTGGACGACACCATCTGGACTGACAATTCTCCGCTGAAAACAGCAGGCTGACAAAATTAGAAAAAGCAAAAAAGCTGACGCAGAAGCGTCAGCTTTTTTGTTTGTGCAGGCCCTCTCGGCCTCGCTTTCTTTTCCGAACCCTCTCAGTCTCGCTTTGCTCGACAGCTCTCCCGAAGGGCGAGCTTTATAAGCGGGGATCATTCAAGATCCTTTTCCCGAGAGGCAGTGCTTGCCAAAAAATGTCAAAAAGCTCCCCCTGAGAGGAGAGACTTCCCCCGGCCGGGGGGAAGATGTCACCGCAGGTGACAAAAGGGGGAATCTGGCAAAGCCGACAGGCTTTGACTGAGAGGGTCTCGCATCAATATCCCCGTACCGAGAAACCGCGCTCCCACGGGTCGGGCGGCAGATCCTTCTGGCGGATGCCGGTGATCCGGATGTAATCGCTTTTCTGGATCATGGCGAACAGCCGTATGAATTTATCCGGGTCGCCTTGCACTTCCAGCGTCACGCTGCCATCATCCTCGTTCTCCACCCAGCCGGTCAGCTCCAGTGTCTGGGCCGCATAGCGGGCACGGTAGCGGAAGCCCACCCCCTGCACCTGCCCTTCGATGGAATAGCGGCGGCGCACCGTTCCCTGCGGCAGAGCAGGCGGCGTGCGGTCTTTTTGCTTGAGAAAATCAAACATTTTTACAGCTCCTGATACGCGGTCATGAGGGCCGGGATGAACTGCTTTTTGCGGCTCACCACACCGGGCAGCGTAAAGCTGCCGTCCTCGGCGGGCTGGGTCTCAAAGCCGTCGGCCAGCACCTCGGAGGCATAGCGGCCATCGCTGATGACCACGCTTTCTTCCTTGGGCACATCGGTGAGCAGCATGTAGATATCCTCCACGTTCTGCTTGTTGCGGGCCTCTTCCAGATAGGGCTGCAGCAGCGCTTCGGCGGCCTGCAGGTTCTTGCGGGTCATGTAGCTGCCCTGTGCCACGCCAAAGCGGATATCGCCGCACATGAACACCTTGAAGTCCTGCAGGAACACCTCCTCGGCGGTCTTGCCGTCCAGCTTTTCGCCTGCCTCAAACATCTCATTGGCAAACTCGTTGATGTCCACCCCGGCGATCTTTGCCAGACGGTTGGCGGCACCCACATCCATGGGGGTGCAGGTGGGGCTGCGGAACACCAGCGTGTCCGACAGGATAGCCGCCAGCAGCAGACCGGCGGTCTTTTGGGGGATCTCCACCCCGCTCTCGTCGTACATCTGGGTGACGATGGTGGCGGTGCAGCCCACCGGCTGGTTGCGGAAGTACACCGGGCCGCTGGTCTCCAGACTGCCGATGCGGTGGTGGTCGATGATCTCCAGGATCTCGGCCTGATCGAAGCCCTCCACCGCCTGCGTTGCCTCGTTGTGGTCCACCAGAATGATGCGGCGCTTGCGCAGATTGATGATGTTGCGGCGGCTGACCATGCCGCAGTATTTGCCATCCTCGTCCAGAATGGGGAAATAGCGGTGGCGCACCTTGGCCATCACGCGGGTAACATCGGCCACCGGCGTGACGAGGGTGAACTTCATGATGTCGCTGCGGGTCATATAGTAGGAAATGGGTGCGCACTGGCTGATGAGCTTACCGGCAGCATAGGTATCCACCGGGGTGGTCATGATGGCAACGCCGGTCTCCTCGGCAATGCGCTGGATGGTGCGGCCCACCTTGGCGTTGTTGCACAGGATGAGCAGAGAGGCTTCCTTCTCAATGGCGCACAGCTGGCTCTCGTAGCGGTTGGTCAGGATGACGATATCGCCCTTTTCCATGCTGTTTTCCAGCATTTCCGGGGTGGCGGTGCCAATGCGGATGTGCCCGGTGGTGCACACCGCGTCCTCGCTGCCCACCGCCATGGTGGCCCCCAGTGTTTCCAGAATGTTCTTGTAGCTGGTGCGGCTCTTGGCAAGGATGCCGGTATCGAACAGGTCCATGTTGGCGGTGGCGATGTCCTTCACCGTGATCAGACCTTCCAGCTCGTTGTCCGCTGCCGTCACCGGCAGGGTGTCGATCTTGCGGTCGCGCATGATCTCCCACGCCTTGCGCAGGCTGGTGGAGCCGGGGATGCCGGGCATTTCGCGGTAGTCCACATCCCGGATCTTGGGGTTGACGTCCGTGCACATGCGCGGGGGCCTGACCCCGAATTTTTTGAGCACAAACTCGGTCTCCTGATTCATTTTGCCTGCACGGCGGGGTTCGCAGACCAGATCACTGGTCTTGTTTTTCAGCTCTGCATAGGCGATGGCCGAGCAGATGGAGTCGGTGTCCGGATTGCGATGTCCGATGACAACGACCTTATGGGCTGTTTTGGGCATATTGTTCCCCCTTTGGGTCCTGGTTTCCCTTCTATGTTGATCTCATTTACCATGGTGCACTCCCCGCTCCTGCACAGCGCGGTGCACCTCAGATTTATTTTAGCACAATTGCCTGCACGGGTAAAGCGGAACAAACGCGCTGCGGTGCGGCTTTTGGCTCCCGGACAAGGCGGTGTTCCATGCCTATAAAAACAGCTTCTCCGATTTGTTGTATCCATCTCTTGTAATTCTGCGCGTTCTGCTGTATGATATAGGTCATGTATCCAAGTGCATCTCGTTACCGTTACGGAGGAACCTATGACAGCAACCAAAACGCCCGCGTTCCATAAGCCGCCGCTGTTCACCCGGCAGCAGCTCATTGCCCTGCTGCTGCCGCTGATCGCAGAGCAGGCGCTCAGCGTGACCATCGGTTTGGCGGACACCCTGATGGTGTCCTCGGTGGGAGAAGCCGCCGTGTCGGGCGTGAGCCTTGTGGACAGCTTCAACACCCTGATGATCCAGATCATGAGCGCGCTGGCCACCGGCGGCGCGGTGGTCACCAGCCAGTACATCGGCCGGCAGGAACCCCGTGACGCCCGGAACGCCGCCGCGCAGATCCTGTTCATCCTGTCCAGCTTCAGCCTGCTGGTGGCCGCCGTTGTAGTGGTGGGCCGCCATGCCATCCTGCAGGGCATCTTTGGCTCCATCGACGCGGATGTGATGCGCTATGCCGAGACCTACTTTCTGCTCTCGGCCCTGAGCTACCCCTTCATCGGCCTGTACAACGCCGGTGCGGCCCTGTTCCGGGCGCAGGGCAACAGCAAGATCAGCATGCTGTCCAGTCTGGTGATGAACGTGGTGAACATCGGCGGCAACGCCGTGCTGATCTACGGCTTCAAAATGGGCGTCATGGGCGCAGCGCTGGCAAGCCTTGTGTCCCGCGCCATTGCCTGCTTTGCCGTGCTGTACCTGCTGCAGAAGCCCGACTGCCCGCTGCGCGTGGACGGCCTGCGTGCACTGGCCCCCAAAGCACGGCTCATCCGGCAGATCCTGCGGGTGGGCATCCCGGCCGGCATCGAGAACGGCATGTTCCAGATCGGCAAGCTGTCCGTTTCCAGCCTGACCTCCACCCTTGGCACCGCCGCCATTGCGGCCAACGCCGTGGCAAACACCACCACCACCTTTTTGAACATCCCGGCCAACGCCGTGGGCATGGCCGCACTGACCGTGGTGGGCCAGTGCCTTGGCGCAGGCGAAAAGGATCAGGCCGTGTATTACTCCCGCCGCCTGATGCTGTTTGCCTACTGCGGCGCATGGGTCATGAACCTTTCGGCCTTCCTGTTTGCCAACAAATTTGCACTGGGCCTGTTCAGCCTCTCACCCGAGGCCTACGCCATGGCGCTGGAAGTGATGGTGTGGTTCAACATCGTTTCGCTGTTCATCTGGCCTTCCAGCTTTACCATGCCCAACATCCTGCGTGCGGCAGGCGACGCCCGCTTTACCATGACCGTGAGCATCGTGTCCATGTGGGCCTTCCGGGTGGGCTTCTGCTACCTGTGTGTGCTGGCCTTCCACGGCGGCCTGCTGGCCATCTGGATGGGCATGTATCTGGACTGGGCGTTCCGCTCCCTGTGCTTCTTTGTGCGCTTTGTGCGCGGCAAGTGGCTGGAACAGAATGTGATCTGAGCTCTCTGCACAGGCAGAGGTCGATCCCTTGAAAACTGGCGCAGATACGATATAATGAAAACAGAAAAGGTGCTGTCCTGCAATGGTCAGCTTCCTTTTCCGGCAATCATTCAACTAAAGTAAACGACCGCTCGAGTTGGGGAACTGTGAGGCGGTCGTTACTTTTTGTCCTCCGTGCCGTACTGCTGTATTTCTCTGTGGCAGCGGCCCTGCTAATTTTATGCAAAACACACAAATAAATTGCAACTTCTTTGGCAACCTTGTCCGCTTTCCTTCTTGTTTTTGTCACATTCCCGGCGTATAATTTCTCAATGCTAAGAGATTTTGCTTCTGCAAAAAGGAGGCTTTTTCAATGAAGCGCAGTTGGTTTTCGCGCCATCCCATCTGTTTCATGGCGCTTTATCTGTTATTTTATCTTTCCGCATTCAATTTTCTGGAGACGCGGATCTCCATGCCCCATCTGGTGCTGGTGCACTGCCGGCTGGACGACCTGATCCCCTTCTGCAAATATGCCGTCATCCCCTATTTTGCATGGTTTGTGTGGATCCCGTTCACACTGTTCTATCTGCTGTGGCGTGCCCCGCGGGAGGACTTCTGGCGGCTGTGCCTGCCGCTGTTTGCCGGCATGACCATCGCACTGGCCTGCTATGTCATCCTTCCCACCGGCCTTGCCCTGCGGCCCTATTATGTGCCGGGCAACGACTTTTTTGCCCGCACCGTGCGGACGCTGTACCGCACCGATACCCCCACCAACGTGTGCCCGTCCATCCATGTGTTCAACTCGGTGACACTGCTGCTGGCGTATTACCGCTGCCGCATTTTTGAGCAGCCGCGCCGCCGCTGGATGCGTCCGGCCGCTGCCGTACTGTGCACTTCCATCGTGTGCTCCACCGTGCTGCTCAAGCAGCACAGCTGCATCGATGTGGCGCTGGGCGCCTTGCTGGCACTGGCACTGGATGCCCTGTTCACCCGCTCCGAGGAGCGCAGCGAAGTGCCGCAGATGCGGTGGAACTGATACGCAAAAAGAGAGCGCCGTCCAACGACGGCGCTCTCTTTTTGCTTTAAAACAGCCCTTCCGGCAGGCAGACATCCTGCTTTGGCACCTTTGCCCAGGAAAACTCCCCGATCAGGCTTTCCGGCGTGCGGGGCGCAGGCTCCGGCTGCAGGCCGTAGGCGTAGGCAAGCTTGCCCACGATCTCCTGCGCGGTGTATTTTTCCCGCAGATTTTCCAGACTCTGGTCGCCGTCCCGCTTGGACAGCCGCCGCCCATCCGGGGCCAGCAGCAGCGGGCAGTGAGCAAACTCCGGTGCCTGCAGGCCCAGCAGACGGTACAGGTACAGCTGCCGTGCCGTGGAGGACAACAGGTCTGACCCGCGCACCACTTCGGTGACGCCCATGCGGGCATCGTCCACCACCACGGCCAGCTGATAGGCGAACACACCGTCTGCCCGGCGCAGGTAGAAATCGCCGCAGTCCCGCAGCAGGTTCTCGGTGTGCGGGCCCATGCAGCCGTCCACGAATGTGATCTCTTCATCCGGCACCATCAGGCGGTAGGCCGGAGCTTTCTTTTTGCGTTTTTCTGCAATTTCGGCGGCGGTCAGTCCCCGGCAGGTGCCGGGGTAAATGACATTGCCGTCTGAGGTATGGGGCGCACTGGCCGCGTGCAGCTGGGCGCGGGAGCAAAAGCACGGGTACACCAGACCCCTGTCCTCCAGCTTCCGGAAGCTGGAAGCGTAGATCTCCGCGCACTCGCTCTGGTAATAGGGGCCGTTCGGCCCGCCGGTGCTGCCGCCCTCGTCCCAGACAAGGCCCAGCCAGTCGAGGTCCTGCTCCAGCAGGTCGGCGTAGAGCCGCGGGCAGCGCTCGGCGTCCAGATCCTCAATGCGCAGCACGATGCGTCCGCCCCGGCTTCTGGCGCTGAGCCACGCCAGCAGGCTGCAGGCCAGATTGCCCAAATGCAGCCGCCCGCTGGGGCTGGGGGCAAAGCGACCGGTTGGCGGTATTATCTCCGATTTATCACAATGTGCTTGGTTTTGCATTGGGGGTCCTTTCAACCGCTGGACGATTTAAAATTGCCGACGCGTTCGCTTTGGCAATATCAGCGGAAATATTATTTTATATATTCGCGTTTGTGAAGCGAAGCGGAACAATGAAAGCCCCAGTGGGGCTTTTAAGCGACCGAACGGTCTTGCGTAAGCAAGATGGAGGGGCCTCGCCCCGACAAGTTCGCGTTTGTCGCGCTCTGCGGAGCGCTCCAAACGCATTTTCACGGGAAGGGGTCGTAACGGGAAACGGCATGTTGCTGCTGTCGGCTTATCGCCGTCGCGCAGCGACTATAAATCGGCGGAACACAAAAAATCCTTTCGCTCTGCACAGGAAGCCGCTCTTTCCCTATTATAGTTACCCACCCGTCAAAGGTCAACAGACCACCCTGTCCAGCCGCTGCTCCACCGCCTGCCGGACCTGCGGCGCACGGATGCCGAAAACGATCTGCACATTGCAGCCGTTTTGCACCACCCCGCTGCAGGGCAGCTCCCTCAGCGCCTGCTCCCGGACAAAGGCCGCATCCTGCACCGTGACCCGCAGGCGGGTAAAGCAGTTATCCACCGTGCAGATGTTCTCCCGCCCGCCGAGGGCGGCGATGAGCTTTTCCACCCCGGCATCGTCCAGCGGTGCCGCTTCCGGCCGGACAGGCTCCTCCGGGCGTCGGCCCGGCGTGGGCAGGTCCAGCGCTTTGATGAGCGCCGTGAAGACCACAAAGTACACCGCAATCTGGGCAAGGCCCAGCAGGTAGAGCACCGGATAATGGGTGCGGGCCGCACCGGCAGAGAGGTTCATTGCCAGCGAACCCAGAAGGTTGGAGGTAAAGGCGGTCACATGGCACAGGTGCAGCAGCACGATGAACCCACCGGAAATGGCCGCGTGGGCCAGCCACAGCACCGGTGCCGAAAAGCAGAAGAGAAAATCCATCGGCTCGGTGACCGAGGCCAGCGACGCCGTGAAGGCCAGCGGCAGCAGTTGAGCCGCCGTTTTGCGGCGGCTGCCGCGCCGGGCACAGAAGATGAATGCCGCCGCAATGCCAAAGTAACCAAACGTCTTGGTAAAGCCGGTGTACATCCACACGATGCCATCGGAGAAGGGCAGGCCCAGATTGTACTCGGTCATCATGACCACATAGGCACCGGTATAGGTGACGCTGCCCACCGTGAGCTGACCGCCCAGCTGCGAGAACTGGAAGGGCATATACACCAGATGGTGCAGGCCCGTGGGGATGAGCAGCCGCTCCAGAAAGCCGTACAGGAACAGGCCGATATTGCCGGACGCCGCAAGGAAGCCGGTAAGGGCAGCAATGGCCTTTTGCACCGGAGGCCAGACAAAACAGGCCCCAAAGCCCAGCACCGCCGCCAGCGCTGCCATGCAGGTAAAGGACCACCGCTCCCCGGAAAACACGCCGCCCAGGATCCCTTTGTGGGCCTTTTTACAGGTGCGGTCATACACATGGGCTGTCAGCAGGCCCAGCAGCACGCCGCCGAATACGCCGGTATCCACGGTCTGGATGCCCAGCACACTGGTCTGGCCTGCACCGTACAGGCCGGTCAGGCCGTCCGGCTGCGCCAGCAGGCCCAGTTCGGCAAGGGTGACATTGCCGGCGGTGAGATAGATGAAGTAGCTCATCAGCGCAATGAACGCCGCCTGATGCTTTTCCTGCTTTGCCAGCGACGCCGCAAGCCCGGTGCAGAACAGCACGCTGAGGTTGGAGATGACCGCCGACAGGCATTTGTAAAGGATCCTGCCCATCAGCCGCACCGGCCCCCACTGCAGCAGCGGCAGCGCCCCGGACAGCGCGGTGCTGGTGAGCAGGGCCCCTGCTGCCAGCAGCAGACCCGCCGCCGAAAGATAGGTCAGCGGGGCCAGCATCGCGCGGGAAAACCGCTCCAGTGCGGCCGTGATCCGGTGTTTCATGGCGTTTCCTTCCTTTCCGGCCGACGGTGCGGCAAAGTCCTATCTGTAGTCAACCGATTTTTGCGGAAAATGTCAAGAATGCAAAGCTCCTAAAAATGCCGCCGTTCTTTGTGCAGGGTGCCGATTCCCCCACTTGAAATTCGTTCTGCCCCGTCCGATTGACAACCGCTGCCGCAGAACGTATACTTAGGGTGTATCGTTTTGAGGTGCTGCGGCCTCTGCGCCAAGGCACTGCTCATGGAGGACACTGCTATGAAATCAAGATATACCCGCATCCTCTCTGTTCTGCTGTGCGCCGCACTGGCCTGCAGCATTCTGGCCGGCTGCAACACTGCTGCCAGCAGCTCCGAAGTGCCCAGCTCTGCCAGCAATTCCCAGAGCGTCCCCGCTTCCAGCGAAGTGCTGCCCGATTCCACCACCCGGGCCGACACCTCCGGGCTGAACCCCGGTGATTTTGACGAGAACTCCATCTTCTCCATCACCGGCACCTCTGCCGCCTTTGAGCCCTGCCTCGGCTGGGGCCCGGGCGTATCCGGCTGCTCGCTGAAATCGGTGATCGCAGCGGCATCCCTGCTGCAGTGGGCGGAAGACGCCCGTCTTGCCTCCCGCACGCCGGATGCTGTGCAGGAAGCCTTCTACAACTGGTACGACACCCTGGACGCCGACGAGCAGGAGAGCTTTGCCGAGGCCTGGACGATGATCGAGCCGGACGCGCTGAGCCTGCTGAGCGACAAGGAGAGCATGACCGGCCGCATCGAGGACGCCGGCCTTGACCCGGACTCTTTGCCCGGCTGCACCCTGAAAAACTGGCAGGCCCTGCAGACCGTGCTGGACGACTGCGTGCCGGAGACAAACGGCGAGGCTTAATAAAACAAAAAAGCATCTGCAGCCATCGCTTCTGAATTTCAGAATCAGCGATTTTGTTGCAGATGCTTTTTTCTTTAGCGGGCTCGCCCTCTCAGGCTCACATTCGTTCGCCAGCTCCCCCAAAGTGGGAGCCCTTGGCAGTCCACGCAAAGTCCATCTCTTTGCCAAGGCCTCTCCCTTTGGGAGAGGTGGCACCGTAGGTGACGGAGAGGGCGAGGATGCTGACCATGTGCAGCATTCCTTCTGTTTCTGATTTTTATACCTTCTTCAGCACATACTGGCGGGTGCCCATGCCGATCTTTTCGGCCTGATCCAGCGTGGCCTTCCACTCGATGTTGGGGTTGGAATCCTTGAAGTTGTCATGGTGGCAGTTCCAGCCGGGCTTTGCAAGGTTCTGGCCCAGCTGGCTGTTCGGCAGCGGCTGTGCATTCAGGCAGGCGTCCGCGCAGGCCTGATCCAGCGCCACCGGGTCAAAGGACGCAAAGATGCCGATATCCGGCAGGATGGGAGCATCGTTCTCGCAGTGGCAGTCGCAGTTGGGGCTGATGTCCTGCACCAGAGAAATATGGAAGCAGGGACGGCCGGCACACACGGCAGCCGCATACTCGGCCATCTTGCGGTCCAGCATCTCATTGGCGCTGTCGCACTGGGAATAGATGGCGTCAAAGTTGCAGGCACCGATGCAGCGGCCGCAGCCCTTGCACTTGGTCTGGTCAATGACAGCCTTGTTGTTTGCATCGTAGGTGATGGCGTCGGAGCCGCACTCCTTGGCGCAGCGGTGGCAGCCGCGGCACAGGCTCTGCTGCACCTCCGGGTGTCCGGCGGCGTGCTGTATCATCTTGCCCGCGCGGGAGCCGCAGCCCATGCCGATGTTCTTGAGCGTACCGCCGAAGCCGGTGGATTCGTGGCCCTTGAAATGGGTCAGGCTGATAAAGATATCCGCATCCATGATGGCGCGGCCGATCTTTGCCGTCTTGCAGTATTCGCCGTTCGGCACCGGCACCTCTGCCTCATCGGTGCCGCGCAGGCCGTCCGCAATGATGACCTGACAGCCGGTGGTCATGGGCCAGAAGCCGTTCAGCTGGGCACAGGTGAGGTGCTCCAGTGCGTTCTTGCGGCTGCCCGGATACAGGGTGTTGCAGTCGGTCAGAAACGGCAGACCGCCCTGCTCCTTGCACAGGTCGGCCACCACCTTGGCGTAGTTGGGGCGCAGGAATGCCAGATTGCCCAGCTCACCGAAATGCATCTTGATGGCAACGAATTTGCCATCCATATCAATGTCCTTGATGCCGGCAGCAATGCACACGCGGCGCAGCTTGTCCAGCAGGCTGGTGCCCACGGGACAGCGGAAATCTGTATAATAGACCTTGGATGCTTCCATAGCAGTTCCCTCCATTTTGCTTTGTACGGCACGCTGCCGCATACTCTCTTGCTTTTCAGTATAACACAAAGTTTTTCAAAGAAAAAGAGCGGGATAAAGGCGGCAGGCACCCCTCTGTGTCCCACGATCAAAATGGCCTCCGCTGATCGCTCTGGCCATATTTAGCGGAATTATTATTTCATAAGGAATGAAAGCCGGAAATCTGCGGATTTCCGGCTTTCAATTTTCACGGGAAAGAGTCGTGGCGGGCAGCGGCATCTTGCAAAAGGCATGAAGCCTGCCCCACACGAATGCGCTCTGTGCGGGAAGCATTCCAAATCAGAAGATGGCCGTCACAGCCGCCACTGCCAGCACGATGATGCCCAGCACGATGCGGTAGACACCAAAGAACTTGAAATCGTGGCGCTTCACATAGTCCATCAGGAAGCGGATGGCGGCAAGGCTGACGCCAAAGGCCACCACACAGCCCACTGCCAGCACGGCCACCTCGGTGCCGGTCATCACGGAGCCGCTGACGGCGAACTTGACCACCTTGAGCAGGGATGCGCCCGCCATGACCGGGATGGCCAGATAGAAGGTGAACTCTGCCACACAGGCGCGGGACAGGCCCAGCAGCAGGCCGCCCACGATGGTGGCACCGGAGCGGGAGGTGCCCGGGATGATGGCCAGACACTGCCACAGGCCGATGATGAGGGCATCGCGGTAGGTGATCTGTTCCAGCTTTGTCACATGGGGCGTGATGCGGCGGTTCTCCACAACGAAGAACAGGATGCCGTACAGGATCAGCATGGCAGCAACGGTGATGTAATTGTAGAAGTGATCTTCCATCCAGTTGTCCAGCGGGCTGATGACAAGCACCGGCAGGGTGGCGGCCACCACCTTGAACCACAGGCTCCAGACGCTGGGCTTGGAAATGACGCGGCCCCGCTTCATGCCAAAGGGCCACAGCTTGCCCCAGAACAGCACCACCACCGCCATGATGGCACCCAGCTGGATGACCACCCGGAACATGGACATGAACTCTTCGCTTGCATTGAATTTGATGACCTGCTCCAGCAGGATCATATGACCGGTGGACGAGATGGGGAGCCATTCGGTAATGCCCTCCACAATGCCCATCAGGATCGCTTTGATGATCTCAAAAAACGTAAAAACCCCTCCTTGTGCCAAAGCACAGCGCTTAATTTGTACCAGTATACCATACTATGCCTTTCTGCGCACGCCGAATGCGAAAATTTTACCGGAAGGCCCTCTGCCGCTCTGCGGGCTGTAACTGCGCCCCAAAATGTGATATACTGATGCAAAGACCCTTTGTCTCCGGTTTTATCCGCAGATCCGAGCAGAAAGCAAACACTGCTCGTATTTTTATCAGGTTATTTTACAATGAGGTGAACTGCATGAACATTCTGGTGATCGGCTGCGATCAGGTGGGCGCTTCTCTGGTCCGTGATCTGGAGCACATCGGACACGATATCTCCCTGATCGAAAAAGACCCCGAGCAGCTCAAGCGGCTGGATGCTTTCGACGACTACCGCTTCCGCGGCACGGCACTGGTGGGCGACCCCACCGACCCGGATACCCTGCGGCAGGGCGGCATCGACAACTGCGACGCCGTGGCCGCTGTGAGCGAGGACGACTCGGTGAACCTGATGGCGGCACAGATCGCAAAAAGCATCTTCCGCCGGGAAAAAGTCATCTGCCGCGTGTCCGACCCGCATCTGCAGGTGCTGTACCACAAGGCCTACGAGATCGACACCATCTGCCCCACCGTGCTCACCGAGCAATCGGTGTTCCGCGCACTGGCAAAGTAAAAGCGAGGGAAGCATATGAAAGTTTGTATTGCAGGCGGCGGCAAGGTGGGCATGTATCTGGCCCAGAGCCTGCTGGCCCACCACCACAAAGTGACCATCATCGAGCCGCAGGAGATGCTCTGCCGCACGCTGGCGGATTCGCTGGATATCCCGGTGATCTGCGGCGATGCCATCAGCTTTGACACCATGCGCACGGCCGACGTGGCCAGCTGTGACGCCTTTGTGGCCGTGACCGGTGCGGACGAGAACAACCTTGTTGCCTGCCAGATCGCAAAGCGGGAATTTGGCGTGAACCGCACCGTGGCCCGGGCCTCCAACCCTAAAAACCGGGAGCTGCTGCACACGCTGGGCGTGGATACCGTGGTGTGCGGCACCGACAACCTGAGCCATATCCTCGAGCGCGAGATCGAGACCGACACCATCCGTCAGCTGCTCTCGCTGGGCGGCGGCACGGCCAGCCTGAACGAGATCCTGCTGCCGGAGAACTTCCAGTTTGCAGGGCAGGCGGTCAAGGACATCCCCATGCCGGGCGACGTCATTCTGGTGTGCATCACCCGCGATGCGGAGTTCATCATCCCCCACGGCAACACCACCCTGCTGCCATGGGACCGCATCCTCTGCCTGACGCAGGATGACACCCTGCACCTGCTGATGGACGCATGGGGCCTTTCCGGCAAATGACCGAGGGGGATCTGCTGCGCACCGCGCTGATCATTCCGCCCAGGGGCCGGGCCGTTGTGTGCAGCTGGGCCAGTGTGCCCGGTGTGTTCTGCGCGCCCTTCGTGTTCTGGCAGAGCCGCTTTGCCGGATGTCTTTTCTGCGCCCTGTGGGCGGGCCTGGTCTTCGCTGTGTGGGCACGGGCCTGCAGCTTTGCAGCACTGCTCACGGCACAGGATCTGGCTGTGCAGGCAGGCATTGCCTTTGCCGTCACGCGGCAGCTGCCCCGCCGGGCCGTGACCGGCGTGTGGGCCCTGCGCACGCCGCTTCTGTGGCTGGCAGGGTGCAGCGTGCTGGTGGTGCGCGGCCCGGGCGTACAGCTGTTTCTGCCGGGCGTGGACGTCCTGCAGGCGCAGGCCCTTGCCGCTGTGCTGATGGAGGACACGCCATGACCGAACGCAGCTTTCACCCGTTTGCGGTGCTGCACTTTCTGCGCAAGACCATCCTGCTCTATCTGCTGCCGCTTTTGCAGGTGCTGTTTGCTCGCAACTGGGCGGCGCTGCGCACGGCTTTGGTGCAGGGCGCGGTGCTGCTGGCGGTGATCGCTGCTGTGAGTGCTGCCGTGCTCCATACAAGCCGCTGGCAGGTGGACGAGCACGGGACCCTGCGGATATGCTGGCGGCTGGGCGTGCGGCTGGACCGCTGCCTGAAGGCCGGGCAGCTGGCGGCGGTCACACTGGAACGGCCCCTGCTCTACCGGCTGGCCGGTGCAAGCCGGGTGGTGCTGTACCCTGCCGGGCAAAAGCGCACCCTGACCCTGCTTCTGAACGCACAGGATGCACAGCTTCTGGCCGACTGCATGATGCCGCGCCGGGACGCCGTGGCCCACACCCCGCGCGGCGGCGACAAGCTGGCCTTTGCGGTGCTGGGTGCCAACGGCCTTTCCACCCTTGCCCTTCTGGCGCTGGCCGTCAGGCAGAGCAGGCCCTATGTGCCGGACGCACAGACGGCAGCCTTTGCCCACCTGAACCAGCTGGCAGCGTGGGCGGCACGCTGGCTGCCCATGGGCACGGCATGGCTGCTGGTGCTGGGCGGCGTGCTGTTCTGCGCAAGCCTTGCGCGCAGCGCGGCCCATGCAGCCCACTACACCGTGTGGCGCACCGAGAGCCATCTTGGCAGCCGGGGCGGCTTTGTGCACCGGTACGAGATGCGCCTTGCGCTGGAGCACCTGAGCTATGCGGACCTGCGCCGCTCGCCTGCCACCCGGGCGCTGGGCTGCTGCCCGGTGTTCGTCACGGCCGGCAGCTGCCGGCCTGAGATCCCGCTTCTGGTCTGGCGGGAGGGCAGTCCCTTTCTGCAGGAGCTGCTGCCCGGTTTCGCCCTGCCGCCCAAAGCGCCGGTGGACACAGCAGGCCGCAGCATCCCGGCGTATTTTCTGCCTGCCGGCATCCCCTGCGGGCTGTGTCTGCTGCTGACGGCGGTATCCCGCTACACCCTGCCCGCCCTCACGGTACCGCTGCTGGTGGTCACCGCCGTGTTTGCGGCCCTGCTTGCAGGTGCGGCTGTCGGATACCGCAGGGAGGGCATCTGGCTGCAGGACGGGCATCTGACCCTGCGCCGACAGCGCGGCTTTCACCTGCACGAGATCTGTGTGCTGTGCCCTGCACCGGCTCTGACGGCTCTGCGCTCCCCCTGGGCGGCGGCGGTGGGGCGCACCGATCTTACCCTCACCTTTCCGGGCGGGGTGAAGCACAAGGTGCGCAGCGTAAAGTGCAGTGAATTGCCATTTTTGCTTTTCTGAAACTGTAAGGAGTCTTTTTCTGTGATAAAAACTGTATTATTCGATCTGGACGGCACCCTTCTGAACACCATCGACGACCTTGCCGATGCGGGAAACTGGGTGTGTGAACAGCACGGCTGGCCCACCTTTACGGTGGAACAGTTCAAGCACATGGTGGGCAACGGCATCCCGAAGCTGGTGGAGCGCTTCTCGCCGGAGAACGCCCGCACGCCGGAGCAGCTGGCGGCCACGCTGGCCGAGTTCACCGCCCGGTATGACGCCCACAAGGAGGACAAGACGGCCCCCTATCCCGGCATCCCGGAGCTGCTGGACGCGCTGCGGGCAAAGGGTGTTCAGTGCGCAGTGTTCTCCAACAAGGCCGACCCTCTGTGCGGCAAGATCATCGCCCACTATTTCGGCACCGGCCGCTTTGATGCCGTGCGCGGCAGCAGGCCCGGTGTGCCCACCAAGCCGGACCCCGCCGGGCTCTATGCTCTGATGGACGAGATCGGTGCGGACCGCTCTGCCACCCTGTTCGTGGGCGACAGTGATGTGGACATCCTCACCGGACACAATGCCGGACTGCCTGCCATGGGCGCGCTGTGGGGCTTCCGGGGCCGTGCAGAGCTGACCACTGCCGGTGCGGATGCACTGGCGGCAGTGCCGGAGGATATTTTTACCTATATCCAGAAGAGTTGACGATTTAGAATGCCCTCCGTTTTACTCTGGGCATGTTTAGCGGAAAATTTATTTTTATTTGCAGCTCAGAAAAATCTGCGGATTTTTCTGAGCTGCTTTTTCACGGGAAGGGGTCGTGACGGGAAGCGGCATCTGCTGCTGTCGGCCTGCGGCCATCGCGCAACGACTTTTGATTGGCGGAACCCCAAAAAGTGGTTAAGAGATCTTCACGCCGAACAGGCGGGAATCTCCAGCTTTTTGGGGTGGAGCCTGCTGCTTTGGGATTATCAGCCTCCCCTACTCGAATACGCTCTGCACGGGAAACAATGCGCAAAAAGGCGAGCCGCCCATTGGACGGCTCGCCTGCTGTGTTCTTTGGGGTAACTTTATCAGCCCAGAGTAACTTCCTGGATCTTGGAGGAAGCGAACTCGAAGGGCCAGACAGTCTTCCACTCCTGATCCTGCACCTGTGCGATTGCAACAGAAGCGTAGGTGTTGTCACGGTAGTGCTTTGCGCCGCCGATCTCGTACTCGGGAGTGAACTCGATCTTGGAGTAGGGCAGAACGATCTTGCGGCCGCCCTCGAATGCACCGTCGATGGACAGCTCTGCCAGAGCGTCGCGGACAGCGGCACCGTCGGTGGAGCCTGCCTTCTCGATGGCGGACTTGAACAGCCACACAACGGTGTAGGACTCAGCAGAGTGGCCGTTCATGTTGACGTTGTAGACCTTCTTGAAGTCCTCGTTGATCTCCACGCCGTTGGTCAGGTCGGGGTTGAACTCGACAACAGAAGCCACGCCGTTTGCGGATGCGCCCAGGTTGGGGATGAAGGAAGGATCGGTGAAGCCGTTGGCCTTGGCAACGATCATCTTGGGCGTGTAGTTCTGCTCCTTCAGGGTCTGAACGAACAGGGTAGCGTCGCCGATGTAGGAGTCGCACAGGATGGCGTCCGGGTCAGCCTGCTTCAGAGCCAGCACCTGAGAGGACAGGTCGGTCGCGTTGGAGCTGTAGTCCACCTCGGCCACCACATCCAGACCGTAGTCCGGTGCGAACAGGTTGACGCAGCGGATCAGCTCCTGACCGATGGCAGCCTTATCGGTGAAGATGGCGACCTTCTTGATCTCGTTGCCGGTCTGCTCCTTGGAGTCCTGCAGATACTTCAGCATATCTTCCACGTAGACGGAGTTCAGCGGGCACAGACGGAAGAAGTAATCGTAGTCCTTGTGATCCTCGTCGGTCAGACGGTCCAGCGTGGAGATAGCGGTGATCATGGGGATGCCGTACTGCTGGCAGACCTGAGCCACGACCTCGGTGACGACGGACATGTGGCAGCCCATGATGACGTTGACGCCTTCCTGAGTGATCAGACGCTCAGCCTCGGACTTGCCGGTGGCTGCGTCGCCTGCGTGGTCGCCGCGGACGACTTCCAGCATCTGGCCGTTCACGCCGCCTGCCTTGTTGATCTCGTCCACTGCAAAATCGATGCCGCGCAGGATGTTCTCGCCGATGGCTGCGTTGCCGCCGGACATTGCGTAGATGGTGCCGATCTTGATGGTGTCGCCGGAGGGAGCAGCTGCGGTGCTGCCGGATGCTGCGGGAGCAGTGCTGGTGGAAGCGGAAGAGCCGCCGCAGGCGGTCAGTGCAGCTGCACTGCCCAGAACAGCGGATGCCTTCAGGAAGCTTCTGCGAGAGATCTTTTTCATAATTGTCCTCCAATTCTGTTTGTGAAAACAGCTTGTTTATACGAGTCTTCGGCTGTGCCGCGTGAACCAGCACCTGCCGGAGATCCGGTTTCTAAAATCAGATGCCGAGGTACGCCTTCTTGACGTGCTCGTTTGCCGAGAGTTCGGCGGCGGTGCCTTCCAGCGCCACGCGGCCGTTCTCGATGACATAGCCGCGGTCAGCCGCTGCAAGGGCCTTGGTAATATCCTGCTCCACCAGCAGCACCGAAATGCCGTCATTCTTCACCATGGTCTTGGCCACTTCCAGAATGTCGTCCACGATGTTGGGAGCAAGGCCCAGACTGGGCTCGTCCAAAATCAGCAGCTTGGGCATGCCGATCAGCGCACGGGCCACGGCCACCATCTGCTGCTCGCCGCCGGACAGGGTGCCGGCAGCCTGCTTTGCGCGCTCGCGCAGCTTGGGGAACCAGTTGTAGCACTTTTCCAGATTTTCTGCAAAATGTGCCTTGGTCTCCTTATTGAATGCGCCCAGCTCCAGATTTTCCAGCACGGTCATCTCGGTAAAGAGCTGACGGCCTTCCGGCACCTGCACGATGCCGCTGTCCAGAATGACGCGGGAGTTCTTGCCGGAGAGGTCTTCCCCGTTGAACTCCACCTTGCCGGAGCTGGCCTTGACCATGCCTGTGATGGTGCGCACCATGGTGGTCTTACCGGCACCGTTGGAGCCAAGGATGGCAACGATCTCGCCGTCCTTCACCTCAAAGCCGATATCCCACAGGATGTTCACAGAGCCGTAACCGGCGTTCAGACCTTCAACTTTAAGCACTTGCGCCCTCCTTTTTGGTGCCCAGATACACCTCCATGACGTAGGGATCGTTCATGACCTGCTCGGGCGTGCCCTCAGCGATCTTTTCGCCGTGGTGAAGGACGATGACCTTCTCGCACAGGCTCACGACCGCCTTCATGATGTGCTCGATGAGCAGGATGGTGACGCCGGACTCGTTGATCTTGCGGATCAGCTGGATGGCCTCTTCGGTCTCAGCCGGGTTCAAGCCTGCCATGTTCTCGTCCAGAAACAGCACTTCGGGCTTGGTGGCAAGGGCGCGGGCCATTTCCAGACGCTTCTGGTCCGGCGTGCCCATGTCCTTGGAGATCACATGGCGCTTTTCGTACAGGCCGGTAAAGTGCAGCACCTCCATGGCGCGCTCCTTGGCCTCTTTCTCGCTCTTTGCACCGGCGTGACCGAAGTAGGCGGCGGCGGTGACGTTATCCAGAACGCTCAGGTTCTTCAGAGGTTTCATGATCTGGAAGGTGCGGGCGATCTTCATGTTGGTGTACTCATACGCCTTTTTGTTGGTGATGTCCTCACCATTGTAGAAGATCTTGCCTTCGGTGGGCGGGTAGTAGCCGCAGATCATGTTGAAGGTGGTGGATTTACCTGCACCGTTGGGACCGATCATGCCGGTGATGGAGCCCTTCTCCACCGAGAAGGAGACATCGTGCACGGCGGTCAGTCCCTTGAACCGCTTGGTCAGGCCCTGGACTTCAATAATAGGCTTTTCTGCCATGATTACTTCCCTCCCTTGTCTGCCATCAGCTCATACTCTTCCAGCACATCCAGAGACGGCTTTTTGAGGATCTTTTCGTCGATGAAGGCCTTGAACTTCGAGTTCATGTACCAGCCCAGAATACCGGACGGGCGGAAACGGATGACCACGATCAGCACGACGGCGTACATCAGCATGTTGATGCCGGGCAGAACGGCGGCAAAGTTTGCACGCAGCAGCTCGCTCAGCGGGATCATGATGAGGCCGCCGATCAGCGGGCCTTCGATGTAGGCGGCGCCGCCCACGACTGCGGGCAGCACGATCTCGGTGGATTTGGACTGGATCATGACGTCCGGGTCGATGTAGCGGATATAGCTGACGTAGAAGAAGCCGACCAGACCGGCAATGATGGCCGAAATGACGACCGCGATCACCTTGTACTTGGTGGGGTTGATGCCGATGGCGGCGGCTGCGTCCTCATCCTCGCGGATGGTGCGCAGCGCAAAGCCCAGCTTGGAGCGGCCGATCTTCTTCATGATGAGGTAAACGCCCACCATCATGATGAAGCCGATGTAGTAGTACGGCACCTTGCTGGTAAAGCGGAACTGCGCAAAGGAGTCCTTGCCGAAGGGCAGGCCCACGCCGGATGCGCGGCCGAAGAACTCCGAGTTGATGATGAACTGACGGATGGACTCGGCAAACGCGATGGACACCAGCGTGAAGTAGGGGCCGCGCAGGATCAGGCTGGGGAAGAAGATGACACCGGCCACCACGCCCACAACGAGCATATCCAGCACAGCGGCCACCCAGGGGTTCATGCCCGTTTTGGTGACCACCAGACAGCACACATAGGCACCCAGACCCATGTAAGCGGCCAGACCCAGCGAGTTCTGGCCGGTGATGCCGCCCAGAATGTTCCACGCCATGGACAGGGTGGACATATAGAAGGTGAGAACGAAAATGTTGATGATGTAGGGTTTATCCACGACCAGCGGGATCGCTGCGAAGATGGCGACGATGACAGCAAGGACGATCGCCAGATTGCGGTGATAGGTTTTGACTGCTTTTCTGGTATCCATCTTATCGCCTCCTCAGAATCATGACCTGACGCACGACCAGAATGATGATGAAGGTGACGAACACGATCATATCACTGTAGGACGGGCTGATGAACAATGCACTCATCTGCTCCAGCAGGCCCAGGAAAATACCGGCGAAGAATGCGCCGGGGATGGAGCCCAGACCGCCCACGACCACGACGATCAGTGCGCGGAAGCCGAAGCTTGCACCCGCAGTAGGATAGATGGTGTAGAACTGGGTGAGCAGAGAACCGGCGATACCGGCCAGAGCAACGCCCAGACCATAGGTCAGGATGTAAATTTTCTTGACGTTGATGCCCACGACCTCAGCACCAATGGGGTTCTGGGATACGGCGCGGATCTGCTTGCCGGTGGTGGAATACTTGAGGAAGGCAAACAGTGCAATGGCGACCACGATCAGGATCAGGAAGCTGATCAGACGGGGCAGCGCGATGGTGACCGGGCCCAGCGGAATGTAGGTCTGGGCATAAGGGGTAATGATCTTATAATAGGTGGAACCGAAGATGACCAGAGCGCCGTTGGTGAGCAGCAGGCCCAGACCGACGGTGAGGAACAAAAGGTTCGTAAAGCTCTTGGTCTTGAGCGAAGGGGTGATCAGAGTGGACTGGATCAGCGCGCCCAGCCCGAACATGAGCACTGCAACGATGGGAAGCGCTACATAGGGGTCCACCCCAAAGTAGGTATACAGAACATAGGTGATATACATGCCCACCATCAACATTTCGCCGTGGCAGAAGTTGACGATGTTCATAACACCGAAAATGATGTTCTGGCCCATACCCATCAGGGAGTAGAAACCGCCCAGCAGGATCCCGTTTACCAGTGCTTGCAAAAAGACTTCCATTGACATCCTCCCGTTCTAAGCATCAGGCGATGGGAACAGATGATGCAAAAACTGCACGCTGCATCCGCCACCGGCCCATACTCGTGATTGAAAACCGCCCTTGTGGACTCCATTTCCTCCCTTCTGCTCGTACAATTGGTATATCATCTGTATTGTAACGTAAGTGTAGCCTGTATACAAGATATTATTTCTACCAAACTTTGTCATGAATTTATATGGAAAGTGCTAGAATATCTCAGAGTTTTTGGTGTGAAAGTCAATTTCCGCGGTTAAAAAATGGAGGATTGATGTCTCATTGACATAATTTTGTTACCATTTCAGGCCGAAAATCTGCGGGAAAATGCAGAAAAACCCGGCAGAAGAGCACCTGAACGTGTTCCCCTGCCGGGTTTTTTATCCATAAACTGACATGTGGTATTCAAGATGAAGGCGCGCCGCCGCCCTGTTCCGGGTCGTGGTTCCCAGCGTATGCTTCACGCCTTGGAGCGGCGTTCGCATCCCGCTGACCACGGCTCCAGCTTCGCTTCCCTGTACTCCCCTTTTTGTCGCTATGCGACATCTTCCCCCGACCGGGGGAAGTCTTTGCTCGCTGGCGGCGGTCAGCTCAGCTGCAATTCCCGTACGGGTCAAATAAAAAATCCCCCGAGCGAATGCAGCGGCAGCTACCACGGTAGACATTCCTAGCCGTTGGGACCTGCAATAACGACGACCGCGGCCAGTGGCCGATGCAGGGAGGAGTTGTTGGGGCAGCGGCCAGCAAGACGCACGTGCCGCCCAAGGCACGCGCGGATGCTGGGAGCCGCAACCCGGGGCACTAAAAAAGAGCCCACTGGGGCTTTGGTTGCGGTGCTGCGCACCGCCGCCCTGTTCGATTCCCGTACGGGTCAAATCAAAAACGCCCTTGCGCAATGCGCAAAGACAGCAACCACATTAGACATTCCTAGTCGTTGGGACCCGAACACTAAAAAAGAGCCCACTGGGCTCTTTTTTGCCGCCTGCGGGCGGCCGTGTTCCTTCGATTCCTCGTACGGGTTGCATGAAAAAATCCCTGATCCTAAGATCAGGGATTTTATTCATGACCCGTACGGGAATCGAACCCATGTTACAGCCGTGAAAGGGCCGTGTCTTAACCGCTTGACCAACGGGCCTTAGAAATACAGAGCTTCGCTAAAACCTCCGACATCCATCGCCCACTACTGCGGACGACCGTCCCCCTAACCTTAGCGAAACTCTGTAAAAGTGGTAGCGGTAACTGGATTTGAACCGGTGACACTTCGGGTATGAACCGAATGCTCTAGCCAACTGAGCTATACCGCCACATATTGTTTGTGCACTTGAACAGTGCTCTATTATTATATCCATAGATGGGCCTTTTGTCAACACATATTTTCAAAAAATTTTGCGTTTTTTCAATCTCTCGATTTTATTCACGCAGCTTCGTTGAAACATTGCATTTCCCGTCATTTTTGCAGGGGGTTGCGGCAAAAAACGAACCCTCTCAGTCATCGCTGCGCGATGCCAGGCTTTGCGCTTCAGCCTGAAACTTTGCCGCCATGACGAAGAGGGCAAGCCCGCTTCCCACGCAAAAAAGCACCGCTTCCCTCACGGAAAACGGCGCTTTTTTCAACCTTTTTTCTGTCCGGATGTGGAAAACCCGGTGCAGTTTTAGTTCTTCTTGTGGGTGGGGACCATGACCTTCAGGCCGCCCATATACGGCTGCAGCACTTCGGGGATGGTCACGGTGCCGTCGGCCTGCAGGTGGTTCTCCAGGAAGGCGATCAGCATACGCGGAGGTGCCACGCAGGTGTTGTTCAGGGTGTGGGCCAGATAGGTCTTGCCGTCCTTGCCCTTCACGCGGATGTGCAGGCGGCGTGCCTGTGCATCGCCCAGGTTGGAGCAGGAGCAGACCTCGAAGTACTTCTGCTGGCGGGGGCTCCAAGCCTCGATATCGCAGCTCTTCACCTTCAGGTCGGCCAGGTCGCCGGAGCAGCAGTTCAGCTGACGCACCGGGATCTCCATGCTGCGGAACAGCTCCACAGAGTTCTTCCACAGCTTCTCGTACCAGTCAGCGCTCTCGTCGGGGCGGCAGACCACGATCATTTCCTGCTTCTCGAACTGGTGGATGCGGTAGATGCCGCGCTCCTCGATGCCGTGAGCACCCTTCTCCTTGCGGAAGCAGGGGCTGTAGGAGGTCAGGGTCAGGGGCAGAGTGGCCTCGTCCAGAGTCTGGTCGATGAAGCGGCCGATCATGGTGTGCTCGCTGGTACCGATCAGGTACAGATCCTCACCCTCGATCTTGTACATCATGGCATCCATTTCCGGGAAGGACATGACGCCCTGCACCACGTTGCCGTGCATCATGAAGGGAGGGATCACGTAGGTGAAGCCCTTATTGATCATAAAGTCGCGGGCATAAGCCAGCACAGCCTCGTGCAGGCGGGCGATGTTGCCCAGCAGATAGTAGAAACCGTTGCCGGCCACGCGGCCTGCGGCGTCCATATCGATGCCGTCGAAGCTCTCCATGATCTCGGTGTGGTACGGGATGGGGAAATCGGGGACCACAGGCTCACCAAAGCGCTGTGCTTCCACGTTGTAGGTATCATCCGGGCCGATGGGCACGCTGGGATCGATCATCTGCGGGATGGTGTACATGATTTCCTGAATGCGTGCGGACAGGGTCTCTTCTTCCTTTTCCAGTTCAGCCATCTTGTCGGCGTCGGCCTTGACGGCGGCATTGTTGGCATCGATCTGAGCCTGCAGCTCAGCCTTCTGTGCCTCATCCGTGCACTTCTTCAGCTGGCCGAACAGGGGGCCGTTGGCCTTGCTCAGCTTGTTGCGGGCAGCCTTGAGGGCTTCCACTTCCTTCAGGCATGCGCGGTACTTGGCATCCTTCTCGATGACCTCGTCCACCAGCGGGAGCTTTGCATCCTGAAACTTCTTCTTGATGTTTTCCTTGACAGCGTCCGGGTTTTCACGGACAAATTTGATATCAAGCATGATTGACTCTCCTTGCTCTATTTCGGTTCGCACAGAAGATCCCCTCCCCTGTGCCGTTCAAAGGCGGTCGCCCGCCTTGGATCGCTTTATTCTTCGTTCTGGTACTGTCCCAGCAGGTTGGCAAAGGCCCGCAGCTGCTCGTCTGAATAGAAATGCACGGTCAGCTTGCCCTTGCCGTCGTGGTAGGCCACGTTCACCTCGCTGCCCAGCACCTGCTTGAGGCTTTCTTCCACCTCCACCGGCAGGGTGCCGCGCGGCTGGGGCTCTCTGGGCTCCTTTGCGGGCTTTGCCAGCTTTTTGCACAGCGCCTCGGCCTGACGCACGTTCAGCTGGTTGTCTGCGATGATCTGCGCCGCCTGCTCCTGCAGCTCCGGCGTGGGCAGGCTCAGGATCACCTTTGCGTGACCGATATTGATAAAGCCGCTTTTCAGCAGTTCCAGCACGTTTTCCGGCAGGTTCAGCAGGCGCAGGCTGTTGGCCAGTGCGCTGCGGCTCTTGCCCAGCTTCTGTGCCGCCTGCTCCTGCGTCAGGCCGCAGCGGGTCATCAGCTCCCGGATGCCGGCCGCTTCTTCCACCGGGTCCAGATCCTCGCGCTGCAGGTTTTCCACCAGAGCCAACTCCATGGCCTGCTCGTCGCTGACCTCCTTGATGACCACCGGCACATCGTTCAGCCCTGCCATGCGGCAGGCACGCCAGCGGCGCTCACCCGCCACGATGCTGTAGCCGCCCCGCGGACGCGGACGCACCGCGATGGGCTGCAGCAGGCCGTGCTCTGCAATGCTTGCGGCCAGCTCGCCCAGCGTTTCCTCGTCAAAGGTCTTGCGCGGCTGTTCCGGGTCCGGTTCGATCTCACGCAGGGGCAAGGTATCTACCTTTGCGCCGGACTCAAAAACCGGGGCGGCATCTTCAAACAGACTGTCCAGCCCGCGGCCAAGCCCTCCTTTTCCTCTTGCCATTCATGTTCCCCCTGAGGTTTAATCTTCCAGAGCATTTTTCGTCTGCTCTGCGACGGGTGCACTTTTGCTGCGGGCCTTTTTGGGCTCGTGCGGGCGGTTGTTCTTGACAAATTCGATTGCCAGATCCATGTACGCTTCGCTGCCCTTGCCCTTGGGCTCATAGAAATTGATGGGCTGGCCGTAGCTGGGTGCCTCCGAAATGCGGATGGAGCGCGGGATGGTGGTCTTGTACACCTTGGAGCCGAAATACTTCTGCACCTGCTCCACCACCTGCACGGTCAGGTTATACCGCAGCGAGAACATGGTGAACACCACGCCCTCGATATCCAGATACGGATTGTACTTTTTGCGGATGGTCTTCAAGGTGCTGATCAGCTCCGAAAGGCCCTCCAGCGCGTAATACTCACACTGCACCGGAATGAGAACGCTGTCGCAGGCACTCAGGCCGTTCAGGGTGAGCAGGTCCAGACTGGGCGGACAATCGATAAAGATGAAGTCATAGTCCTTCTGCACCTCGGCCAGCGCCTTGCGCAGGCGGCTCTCACGAGCGGGCAGGTCGATCATTTCCAGACTGGCACCGGCCAGACGGGTGTTGGAGCCGATGACATCGGTGCGGTACTCGGTCTTACGGATGGCCTCGGAGGCCCGCGCCTCACCGATCAGGATCTCGTAGGTCCCCTTTTCCACGCTGCGCTTCGGGATGCCGTAGCCGGTGGTGGTATTGCCCTGCGGATCAAGGTCTACGATGAGCACCCGCTTGCCCAGCGCCGCAACGCAGGACGACAGGTTGACGGCAGTGGTGGTTTTGCCAACGCCGCCCTTCTGGTTCGCAATTGCTACAATTTTTGCCACGCACAATTCTTCCTTCCGGGAAAATTTAATTGTTCCATGTGGAACATTCGCAGTCATGCCTGCCGGTTTCCCGTCCATACAGGCACCTTAACACCTAGTATAGCACATCCAAATCGGTTTTTGAACCATCTGAAGCGTTTTTCGGCTGGATTTTTAACTTTCAGGGACGGAAAAGCGGAAATGCGGACACTTTGGGGAGAGAACTCCCCCAGTCTGCTGCGCAGACAGCCCCCTCTGGGATGGGGCCCTTGGCATCGCGGGAAAGTTTCCGGGTAAACTGCAAAGTTAGCCGTACCGGAAGGCTTCCCCCGGTCGGGGGAAGCTGTCACCGCAGGTGACTGATGAGGGCGCACCGCCAGCTGCTGCTTACCTGTACCCCTCATCCGTCTGCTCACTATGTTCGCAGCCACCTGCTCCCCCTTTTGTCGCTGCGCGACATTTTCCCCCGGCGCGGGGGAAATCTGTCCCCAAGGGGTGAAGGCTTTCGCAGCAGCGGCAAAGCTACCGGGTAAATTGCAAAGTTTCCGGCACGCCAGAGGCTCCCTCTCCGAGGGAGCTGGCAAAACCGTCAGGTTTTGACTGAGGGAGTTCGTCCCCTGTTCCACATGGAACAATTTTACCGTTCGGCGGCCGCAGTGGGAATGCGCACCGTATACTCGATATACCCGTCCTTCTCTTCCCGATGGGCGGTAGCGGGCACGCCGTTGTCAGTCATCAGACGGATGGCATGGTCGATGGTGTTCACAAAAATGCGCACATCCTTGACCATGGAAACACGGTGCCTGCCTTTTACGGGGGTGTTGAGCAGCTGTTCAATGTAGAGGTCGGTCTGCCGGGCGTTCATGCGGCGCTTGGCAATGTTGATCAAGGCTTCGCTGCGGCGGTTCTCCGGCAGACGCAGCACCGCCCGGGCATGGCGCTCGGTGAGGTTGTTGTCCAGCACGAACTGCCGCTGGTCGGCGTTCAGCTGCAAGAGCCGCAGCTTGTTGGCGAGGGTAGGCTGTGCCATGCCCAGACGTTTGGCAGCCTCGGCCTGGGTGCAGTCCCACAGCACCATCACATCCTTCATGCCCTGCGCCTGTTCAAAGGGGTTCAGGTCGGCCCGCTGGATGTTTTCCAGCAGACCCAGTGCCGCGGTCTGCTCGTCGCCGTAATTGCAGAGGATGGCCGGGATGGTGGTCATCTTTGCCAGCCTGCAGGCACGGAGCCGCCGCTCCCCTGCCACCAGCTCATAGCCGCCATCCGACAGCTTCCGCACCGTGACCGGCTGCAGCAGGCCGTTCTCCCGGATGCTCTGCGCCAGTGCCGCAAGCTCCTGCTCGCTGAATTCCCGCCGTGCCTGAAATGGCGACGGCCTGATCTGATCGATGGGCAGGAAATAGATCTTGCCCGCCTGCTTTTTGCGTTCAAACATGAATGTACTCCCCCTTCGCAGTTTTGCCGGGTCTGTTTTCCACATTTTCCCGGGAAAGTGTGGAAAATCTCAGGCTTCAGCCACAGTGTACCACACAAAGAAAGACCCTGCCAGACAAATCGTTCGGCAGGGTCTTTCAGAATACGTTCATTGCTGCGTTATTTCAGCGGACTTTTCGCGATTTTACCGCCGTTTCTGGGGTAAGCTGTCGGAGTCTGCGAAATCTTTTTGCACAGGATCAGGGTGCGGGTATCACCGCCCGGCAGGTGCAGGGTGCGGGTCTCCCTGTACTCACCGCCCAGCTTTTTGATGGCACCCCGCGCTGCGGCCAGTTCTTCCTCACCGGAAGAGCCTTTCATGGCGAGGAAATTGCCGCCCACCTTTACCAGCGGAAGACAGTATTCGGCCAGCATGGGCAGCGCAGCCACAGCCCGGGCAGATGCCAGATCGAACTGCTCACGCCACACCTTGCGGGCGGCTTCCTCGGCGCGCTCCTTGGCAAACTCCACGCCGACAAGGCCCAGCTGGGCGCAGGCGTACTTCAAAAACTCCACCCGCTTGCCGGTGGGCTCCATCAGGGTCAGCTGCAGTTCCGGCTTGAAAATTTTGGTCACGATGCCCGGGAAGCCTGCGCCTGCGCCCACATCCACCATGCGGCCCGCCACTTCCGGCTGGCTGGCAAAAAGCAGGCTGTCGAGGAAGTGCTTATCCTCGATGCCCTCGGGGTCGGTGATAGCGGTCAGGTTGACCTTCTGGTTGTAATCCACCAGAATTTCGGCAAAGGCATCCAGCTGGTCCAGCTGGGTGCCGGTGAGGGTGATGTTCCATGTGGAACATTTTGCTTCCAGACGCTGTTTGTCGATCATGGGTGTTGTCCTTTCTTTCATTCACCGGTCAGCTGGACGAAAATCGGCTCGTGGTGGACGGCGGGCAGGAAGGTTTCCAGCACATCTGCCGTGCGCAGCTTGAGCGAAGAGGTGTTGATGCAGGGGTGGCAGCCAAGGTACTCCCCTTTCTTCACATCCTCATCCATCAGCAGCTGCACCTTGTTTTCGGTGTCGTTGGCAAGCCCCATGATGGAGGAGGAGCCGGGCGTACAGTCCAGATACTGCTCCATATCCTCGGGCGAGGCAAAGCTCAGGCGGGCAATGCCCAGCTGATGGGAGAGCTCTTTGGTTTTGAAGGGTTTGTCCCCGGGCATCATGAGCAGATAAAAGTTCGTCTTTTGCCGGTTGCACAGGAACAGGTTCTTGCAGACGGTGGCATTCAGGCAGGCATCGATCACATGGCAGTCCTCCATGGTATCGGCCTTCATCCAGCCGTGGTCGGTGCGCCAGAATTGGATGCCCAGCTTGTCCAGCAGGTCATAGGTGCGGATCTCTTTTTCCAGCCGCCCGGTGCAGTCGGCGGGACGGCCCTCGTAAAGCTTCAGTTCTTCCATTGGTTGCAGCTTCTTTCTATGGGTACGATTTTAAATTGCATTTATAGAGAAACCCTCTCAGGCCGCTTCGCGTCCAGCTCCCCCGAAGGGGGAGCTTTTTGCATCTGGGGGAACGCTTATAAAGCTCCCCCCTTTGGGGGAGCTGGCAAAGCCGGCAGGCTTTGACTGAGAGGGTTCAGCAAAGTCATTTCCTCGCTGCCAGCGCAATGCTCAGCTGCGCCACATCGGAGGGCGATACGCCCGGGATGCGGCCCGCCTGACCGAGGTTCTTCGGCCGGATGCGGGCCAGCTTTTCGCGGGCTTCCAGCGTCAGGCCGGCCAGATCCGCATATTCAAAGTCGTCCGGGATCAGGGTCTTTTCATGCCGGGCCACGTCCCGGATCATCCGGTCCTGCCGGGCAATGTAGCCCGCATACTTGATCTCGGTCTCCAGCCGCTCGGCCAGCATGGGGGTGATCTGCTCGCCCCAGCCGATGACACCGGCCAGCAGCGGATAGCTGATCTCCGGGCGGCGCAGCAGCTCTTCGGCAATGCCGCCTTCGGCAGCAGGAGCAAGACCGGCCGCTTCCATGGCGGCACGCAGGTCGGCGGTGCGCAGATGCGTCTCGTGCAGGCGGCGGCGTTCCGCTTCCAGAATGCTCTGGGTGTGCTGGTACTTGGCCCAGCGGTCATCCTGCACAAGGCCGTATTCCCTGCCGATGGGGGTCAGCCGCTGGTCGGCGTTGTCCTGACGCAGAGTCAGGCGGTACTCGCTGCGGCTGGTCATCATGCGGTAGGGGTCCATGACGCCTTTGGTGACCAGATCATCCACCAGCGTGCCAAGATAGCTGGTGTGTCGCGGCAGGATGAGCTGCTCTTTGCCCAGCGCATTGCGGGCGGCGTTCAGTCCGGCCAGCAGGCCCTGGGCGGCGGCTTCCTCGTAGCCGGAGGTGCCGTTGAACTGACCCGCGCCGTACAGACCCCGCACCACCTTGCTTTCCAGCGTGGCTTCCAGACTGGTGGGGTCCACGCAGTCGTACTCGATGGCGTAGGCCGGGCGCATGATCTCGATGTGTTCAAACCCTTTGATGCTGCGGTAGAAGGCATTCTGCACATCCTCCGGCAGGCTGCTGGAGGCTCCCTGCAGATACATCTCCTCGG
Organism: Faecalibacterium sp. 3; assembly: GCF_048323735.1. Lineage (NCBI taxonomy): Bacteria > Bacillati > Bacillota > Clostridia > Eubacteriales > Oscillospiraceae > Faecalibacterium > Faecalibacterium sp. 3. The sequence continues at coordinate 1,339,922 of NZ_JBLWFN010000001.1, read as the reverse complement.
TGTTCTCCCCGCAGGGCTCCACAAAAATGGGGTGGCGGTCCTTGCCCGCAAAGCGCACCACCTTGTCCTCGATGGAGGGGCAGTAGCGCGGGCCAACGCCCTCGATCATGCCGCCATAGAGCGGGCTGCGCTGGATGTTATCCAGAATGATCCTGTGGGTCTCGGGGTTGGTATAGGCGATCCAGCACTCCACCTTGTTGTGCATGGGGGCGTCGGTCAGGAAGCTGAAGGGCTGCAGCTCATTGTCCGGGTCGCCGGGCTGGCATTCCAGCTGGCTGAAATCGATGCTGCGGCGGTGCACCCGGGCAGGGGTGCCGGTCTTGAACCGGCGCAGCGGCAGACCGGCGGCCTTCAGGCTGTCGGTCAGGGCGTTGGCGGCGTGCATCCCGTCCGGGCCGGAGGCATACCATGCATCACCCACAAAAATTTTGCCGCCCAGATTCGTGCCGGTGGCAATGACCACGCACTTGGCGCTGTATTCCCCGTTCAGCTGGGTCACGACGCCCTTCACACGGCCGTTCTCGGTCTCAATGCCCACGACCTCTGCCTGATGGATGGCAAGGCCGGGCGTCAGCTCGAGGGCGTGCTTCATATATTCGTGGTAGCGCTTGCGGTCGGTCTGCACACGCAGGGCGTGGACCGCCGGGCCTTTGCCCCGGTTGAGCATCCGGCTCTGCAGATAGGTAGCATCCGCAGCAAGGCCCATCACGCCGCCCAGTGCATCCAATTCACGTACCAGCGTGCCTTTTGCCGTGCCGCCAATGCTGGGGTTGCAGGGCATGTTGCCAATGGCATCCAGACTCATGGTAAACACGGCGGTTTTTGCACCCAATGTCGCGGCGGCGTGGGCGGCTTCGATGCCGGCGTGACCGGCACCGATGACGATGACGTCATAATCTCCTAAGTGGTTCATATACTTTCGGGTTTCCTCTAATAAATGATTTGAAATGCCCTCCGCTTCGCTCTGGGCATATTCAGCGGAAATATATTTTTTAAATTTGTAAATCCGAAAAGCCTGCGGGCTTTTCGGATTTACTTTTTCACGGGAAAGGGTCGTAACGGGAAACGGCATGTTGCTGCTGTCAGCCTGCGGCTGTCGCGCAGCAGATAGCGCACAAGCTTACCCTCACGGTTCGTCGCATAAGCGACTCAAAATCGGCGGAACACAAAAAATCCTCTAGCGGAGCGACTTGGATTTTTTGTATGGAGCCCATCTCCTTTGGGATTATTAAGGGCGAGTAGCCCTTAATTCGTGCCTCCCGCGCCTCGAAAGTAGCGGGTGCTTTTCTGGTTCTCTTTTGGCACGCAAAAGAGAACGTACCCGGCGGTAATGCCTTTTACAAAAGGCATGAAACTTGATTCACGCGACCACGCTCTGCGCAGGAAGCTCTTCGTCACTTTCCCACGCAGAAGCGTTCAAACACCTGTTCGATCACGGCTTCCGAGGCGTTCTCGCCGGTCAGGTCGCACAGGGCGGCCAGTGCATCGTCCACACAGACAGACACCGCGTCCAGTCCAAAGCCGCCTGCGGCAGCATCCAGTGCACCGGCCACGGCATCCCGCGCACGCAGTGCGGCGGAAAGCTGACGCTGGCCGGACAGGCTGGCGGCATGGGCGTCGATCTGGCTGGTGCCCAGCAGCCGGGCCACCGCAGCGGAGATCACCTTGCGGCTCCCCTCCTCCTGACAGCACACCGGCAGCACCATGGCAAAGAAGGGTGCGATCAACTCCGGGTCGAATCGAGTCGGTTTATCCTCTTTGTTGATAAGTGCAATGGCCGGACGGCCCTCACAGCGCTGTGCAAGCTCCAGATCTTCCCTTGTGGGCGGCTCGGAGCCATCGAACACAGCAAGGATCAGGCCCGCTTCCTCCAGCTTCTTCCAGCTGCGGCGGATGCCCTCCGCTTCAATGGCGTCCTCCGTCTCCCGCAGGCCTGCGGTATCGAACAGGTTCAGCCGGACATCCCCCAGCTGCACCGCCTGCTCCACCACGTCGCGGGTGGTGCCAGCCACCGGCGTCACAATGGCCCGGTCGAACCCGGCCAGCAGGTTGAGCAGCGTAGACTTGCCTGCGTTGGGCCGGCCCACGATGGCGCAGTCCACGCCCTCGCGCAGGATGGTGTCTGCCTGATAGTTCCGGATCAGGCCGTCCAGCTCTGCCTTTACCCCGCTCAGTACCCGGTGCAGGTGGTCATCGTCCAGCTCCGGCACATCCTCCTCGGGAAAATCCACCCATGCGGCAAGGTGTGCCTGAATGGCGGTAAGCTCCTGCTTTTGGGCGTCGATCTTTTTGGCCAGCGCACCGCCCAGCGCCGCATTGGCCAGTGCGGCCCCCTGCCGCCCGTCTGCCGAGATCAGGTCCATGACCGCTTCGGCCTGGGTCAGACCCAGCTTGCCGTTCAGGAAAGCGCGGCGGGTGTACTCGCCGGGAGCGGCAGGCTGCGCACCGGCGGCAAGGCAGGCTTCCACCAGACGGCGGGCCACCGCATTTCCGCCATGACAGGAAAGCTCCACCACATCCTCGCCGGTATAGCTGTGGGGCGCACGGAAAAACAGGGCCACGCCCTCGTCAAAGGTCTCGTTCCCTTCCCGGAAGGCTCCGTACATGGCCGTATAGCCTTTGGCCTGTTCAACTTTTTTTGCGGCGTTGGCCGGGCAGAACACCCGGGCCGCCACCTGATAGCTCTCCGCACCGGAGAGCCGCACCACGGCAATGCCGCCTGCGCCCGGTGCTGTTGCAATTGCTGCAATGGTCGCTTCCTGCATGGTTTTTTCTGGCTTCCTTTCCGCGCCCGGTCTGGCCGCTTGCTCCCATCTGCCCACAGCAGCGAGACCAATACAGTTTCATTGTACCACGAAATGCTGCGGAATGGTACTGTTTTTTCAACCAATTCCCGGGAAACAGTTGAAAATCCGCCCGTTTCTCACGCAAAAAAGGGGCTTTCCGTCCCAATGCGGAAAGCCCCTTTTTACAGGAAACTGATTTTTAGAACTTGGCGATCTCTGCCGTGGTGATGGCCTTGCCGGGCAGCGTGCGTGCATCGGCATTCTCATTCAGGGCCAGCTTGCCTTCGCGCAGCAGCTGCACAGCCTTCTGGTGATCGGCAGCCTTCCAGTTGTTGCCCACGATCTTCCAGTTGTTGTTCACGTGCGGCTCAATGGTGCCGCCCTTCACGGTGCGGATGTACTCGCCCAGCAGCTCGCGGATGCCGCCCACATCGCCGCGCACATCGATCTCCAGCAGCTTGGGCAGATCCTCACCGGGCAGGAAGATGTCCGCAGCCGTCAGCAGCTGGGTGGTGGCGCGGTAGTTGTTCACTGCCACAACAAAGGTGTCGGTGTCCTTCACGGCCTTGCCGTTCGGCCACTTGAGGTTCTTGATGCGGTGGCCCGGCTCCTTGGAGACGTCCAGCTCATAGTTGACGCCCTCAAAAGCATCATACAGGTAGTAGCGCACCGAGGGGTCAAAGGCGATGGTCACTTCATCCGGCTTCCATGTCTTGAAGAAGGCTGCGGACCACTCCATAAAGCGGCGCAGCTGCTCGCCGGTCATCTGCAGCTTGTACAGGGTGTTCTGGTAGGTGTAGATGCTGGCCATATCGCACTTGCGGATGGTGCCTGCGCGCATCTGGGAGGTCATGGAGGTCAGGGCCGTTGCGGAGACCTGCGCACCGGTGTAGTACATCTGCACTTCGTTGATGAAGTCCAGCAGCGCGGTGTCCTGCACCATGGCCTGCGGCAGGCAGTCGATCTCGTTTTCGGGGGCCAGATCGCCGCCCTTCAGCTCGCCGATGGGGGTGACAGCGTCTTCCTTGGCGCGGGTGTCGTAGGAAGCCAGCAGAGCGGTCAGCTCCGGATCGGGCTCGTACTCCTTGATCTGCAGGTTCTCCGAGGTGCGGTTCACGACCTTCCACTTGCCGTCCAGCTGGCGCTCCAGATAGACGTGGATCTCGGACAGGGTGGCACCGGCGTTCTTGTTCTCCACAACCAGCACGTTGTTGATCATCATGTTGGGGATGCTCCTATGGCCGTGGCCGCCCACGATGACGTCGAACTCGGGGCAGGCATTTGCCAGATCGGTGACGCCGGAGCCATAGACGCCGTACTCGTTCTCGGTATCCATGTGCATGACGCCGATCAGCACGTCCACCTGATCCTTGATCTTATCGATGATTTTGCGGCTCTCGTCCACAGGGTTGGTGACTGTCCAGCCCTCCAGATTCTTGGCATCCCAGCGGTTGATGTTGGGGGTGACCATGCCAATGACGCCGATTTTCACGGTGCCCTTCTTGATGATGGTGTAGCCGTCGGCCAGCGGGGTGCCGTCCGGTGCGTAAACGTTGCCGGTGAGCACCTTGGCCTTCTGCTGTCCCATGACCTTTTTCAGCACATCCATGCCGTAGTTGTACTCATGGTTGCCGGTGGTCCAGATATCATAGCCGATGGCATTCATGGCAGCGATCATGGGATGCAGGTCATCGTTCAGGAACAGCTCTGCGGAGTTGGCCTGAATGGTATCGCCTGCATCCACCACCAGCGTGTTCCGGGTGCGGCACTGCTTGATGGCGGTCGCCTGCTGGGCCACGCTGCCGGAAGCATCTGCCTTGTTGGCGGCGTAATCCCAGGGGTCGAACTTGCCGTGGGTGTCACTGGTGGCAAGGATCTGCAGATCCATGCTCCACAGGGACTTGATGTCACAGGCGGCTGCAGAGGGTGCCATGCAGCTGGCGGCTGCGATGGTCGCGGATGCCCCTGCACCACGCAGGAAGCTGCGGCGGGAGATCTTGTTCTGAGCCATAGTTGATTACCTCTCTTTTCATCATTCTGTCTGTTCTTCACGAACAGAACGCTCTTGACTACAGTATAAATCCTTGACCAATTGTTTTACAATTGCCATTTGAGAGAAAGATTTCGGCAAAAAACAGGCAGTTTCTCCAAATTTTGAGAAGAATGACTTTTGACAGGTTCCGTATAGCGGTTTGGGGCCAGGGCCAAAACCAGCTTGGCGTCAGTTTTGGGTAAAATCCTTTTTTGCGTGAAAAAAGGTCTCCGGAAAATCCGCAGATCTTCCGGAGACCCTGATTTCAAAAATAATTCCGCAAAATTACAGCTCGATCTTGCCGAAGCTGAAATCGGCAAAATCATCCACCCGCTCGGTGCGCTTAGGTGCCACCGGTGCGGCATTCTCGGCATCGCGGGGTGCATAGGTGCGCTCCGGTACGCCGGAAGGACGGGGGCCGCGGGGTGCACCGCTGCGGCTGCCGCGGTAGCCGCCACGGCTGCCATTGCGGTCGCCGTGGTCGGAACGGTTTCCGCCGCGATAACCGCCGCTGCGCGGACCGCCGGGACGACGGCCATTGCCGCGTCCGCCGCGGGGACGGCGCTCCCCGTAGGTGTTCTCGGTCTGTGCATCGGGTGCGGTGGAGTAGATGACCACACGGCGGTCACGGCCTTCGCCCTTGCTCTCGCTGCGCACGCCCTCCATCTTGCTGATGGCAGAGTGGATGATGCGGCGCTCGTAGGGGTTCATGGGCTCCATGGCAAAGCTGCGGCCGGTCTTGCGCACCTTGGCACCAATGCGCTGTGCCAGTGCGGTCAGGTCGCTCTCGCGCTTGTCGCGGTAGCCGGCAACGTCCAGACCCAGCTTGATGTAATCGCCCTCCAGACGGTTTGCCACAAGGCTTGCCAGATAGGACAGGCTCTCCATGGTCTCGCCGCGGCGGCCGATGAGGGCGCCCAGCTTTTCACCGTCCAGACGGATGATGGTGGCCTCGCCCTTCTGCACGGCGCTGAAGGAAACGTTCTCCACGCCCATCAGGGCAATGACCTCACGCAGGTAGTCCACTGCGGCCTTGACCTTGGCGTTTTCTTCAATGTTGATGGGCTCCTCGGTCTCCTCTTCCTCGGCGGCAGGCTGCTGCGCTGCAGCAGCTTCCACGGCGGGTGCTGCAGGCTCCTCGGCCTTGGCTTCCGGCTCTGCCGGTGCAGCGGGTACTTCCACTGCAGGAGCAGGCGCGGCCTTCTCCTGAACAGGAGCCTTCTTTTCCTCAACGGCGGGTGCTGCCGGAGCGTCCGGCTCCTCCACGCTCACGCACACCTTGGCGGGGGTGAGCTTCAGGCCCAGAAAACCAGTCTTCTGGGGCATTTCCAGCACTTCGCAGCTGACATTCAGATCATCGGCCTGCACGCCCAGCAGGGCACAGGCTTTTGCGCGGGCTTCATCGACCGTTTTGCCGGTCGCTTCCTGCTTACGGATCATAACCGTTCTCCTCCTTCTTATTCTTTATCCTGCTTGTTCAGCTCGCTCAGCGGCACAGTGCGCTCGTCCTTGTAGCGCTCCTCGTCCAGCTTGCGGGCATACTCCAGCCGGCGCTTGTTCATTTCACTGGCGGAAAGGTTCTTTTCCGTGGTCTTGCCGGTCTTGGGATCGGTGACCTTGACGGTAGTGTTCTTCACACCGCGCTTTTCCTGCTTTTTCTTTTCTGCGATCTGCGCTTCGATCTCCTTGCGCATCTTATCGGGGTCGTACACCTTGCGCATGACCTGGGTCTGCGCGGTCATCACGATGTTGGAAATGACGTAGTACAGAGAGAATGCCAGAGGATAGGTGAAGCAGAAGAACAGGTACATCAGCGGCATCATATACATGGTCACCTTCATGCTGCCCTGCATCTGCTGGCCGCTGGCCTTCATGCTGATGTGGGTGGACAGGAGCATGGTGATGACCGACAGCAGCGGCAGCACGATGTCCAGCGACAGGCCCAGCTTGGGCACGCGGGTCAGGTCGATGCCGAGGAAGGTCATATGACGGCTGAACTCGGTGACAGTCGCGATCTGCTCCGGGGTAAAGCAGGCAGCCAGACTGCCGTTGCCTGCCACCAGCTGAGAAATAATGGTGGTATCGCGGGTGATGGCGGTAAAGGCGACACCGGAGGCAGTCAGGGCCTCACCGGCAGCGGTCAGGGCAGCAGCGCTGATGTGGAAGATGCGCTCCAGCGGATTGTACACGACGCCGATAACGCCGAACATGACCAGGAAGTTCAGCAGCATGGGCACACAGCCTGCGGTGGGGTTATAGCCGTAGTTCTGCTGCAGCTTGAGCATTTCTTCCTGCTGCTTTTCGGGCTTGTCCTTGTACTTGTTCTGGATCTCCATCATCATGGGCTGGAAGGCCGACATTTTAGCCATGCTCTTCTGCTGGCTCAGCTGCAGAGGGATCTTGACGATGTTGATGAGCAGCGTGAAGATGATGATGTCCCAGCCGTAGCTCGGGAGCAGCTTGTAGATCCACTCCATGACATAGCCGAGAGGACCGCTCAGGATGTAAAAGAAGTTCATACCTTTGTCCATTCTGCCCCGTCTGTGGCACGGGACTTGTTATTTTTTATCGTAGGACACGCTGCCCACAGTGCACCGCGTCACAAGAAGCTTTATGATCTAAAATGCCCTCCGCGTTGCTCTGGGCATATTCAGCGGAAAAATTATTTTATATTTGCGTTTGTCGCGGCCTGTGGGCCGCTCCAAACGCATTTTCACCGGATGGGGCCGTACCGGTAAGCTGCATCTATTCCGGCAGGACGGCGGGTAGTTTCTCTGAGGACCGTCCGCTGGGGTGGGACCCTGTTGCCCGCAGGGCAATAGGGCGGGCGATGGAATGGCCCGAATCGTGTCCGAGGAGAAAGCTGCCCGCTGCCCTGCATAAGCAACACTTATTTTTCCACCTTTTGCCTGTGCCGTGTGGAAAACAGCTTTGCGGGCTGCAGGCGGCGGGCAGGGTTCTGCCAGCGGCCCGGCTCCGGCACCGGGTCGTAGCCCCATTTGCCGAGGGGATTGCACCGGGCGATGCGCCATGTCCCCAGCAGGATGCCTTTGATGCACCCATGGGTCATGATGGCCTGCATGGTGTAGTTGCTGCAGCTGGGCGTAAAACGGCAGCTGCGGCCGATCCACGGGCTCAGGGTGTACTGATACACCCGGATCAGCCCGCACAGTGCCTTCCTGCAGGCGTTTTGCAGCCCTGTCATGCGGTGGGCTCAGCCTTTTCCGCCTTTGCCCTGCGTGCCGGGGGCACTGTGGCGGGCGGCGGTGCATCCGGACGTTTGGCCTTATCGGGCAGACCGGCCTGTGCGAACAGCTTTGCCACTACGCTGCTCAGCTGCCAGCTCTTCAGCCGTGGGGTCATGCCCCGGGCCACAAAGACCAGATCATAGCCGCCGATGTTGTAATCCAGATGTTCGTCGATGGCCGCCTTCATCACGCGGCGGGCCCGGTTGCGCTGCACGGCGTGGCCGATCTTTTTGGTGGCGGTCAGGCCCACGCGGGTCTTTTTGCCGCGGGTCTTCAGCACATACATCACAAGGGCCGGGTTCACGTAGGACTTGCCGCGGGCATACACTCTGCCAAACTCGCTGTTGCGGCGGATGGGACGATAGCGCATGGTTCCGCGCCTCCTTTCCGTGACTGGGAACGCACCCGGAAGGTGCATTCTTCAGCCAGTATATCAAAAATTTTTCTACTTTGAAAGCCCATGCGGGCAATTTTACAAAAATTCTTTCAAGAATCCGGCAGTTTTCCGTTTCTCAAAAAAAAATAAGACCGCCAATCCAGTATCAGCGGTCTTTTGTGCGCATATTCATTTCTGCGCCGGATCCCGTCATAAAGGCAGAGATCAGACAGTCAGGCTCTTGCGGCCCTTTGCACGGCGAGCATTGATGACCTTGCGGCCGTTCTTGGTGCTCATGCGGGTCAGAAAGCCATGAACTTCCTTGCGCTGACGCTTCTTGGGCTGAAAAGTTCTCTTCATGGTTGTATCCTCCGTAAAAACTTATCCCCGGTATGGGGTCTGATGCGGTCCCAGATTGGGGACAGGCTTGCAATTCAACAGTATATCGCATAGTATGGCGTTCTGTCAAGCATTTTTTTCGCTTTTCCGCAAACTTTTTGCGGATTTTTCTGTGAAAAGATTTTCAACTTTTTCACCATTTTGCCGTGGAAAACTCTATTGCCACAAGATATTGTGGCCCGGTTTTGCTCCGGACACAACGGCCCCGCAGGGGCTTTTCTTATGTATTATAAATTACATTATAGAAATATGGACGCACAGCCATTTTTGTGGTATACTAACCTGGTATCAGCAGCATTGTTGAAAACTTTAACGGAGTGGATGTTTTATGGATTCTTTCAAGGACGTTTTAGAGGCCGCGCAGGCGTACTGCAAAACGCAGATGGCCGAGCCGACCTATAATCTCTATATCGACGGGTTGGAGCCCATCAGCTTTGAGGACTCCAGCCACATCACCCTTTCGGTGCGCAACGACTTCATCTGCAAGATCGTGACGGACCGTTATCTTGGCCTGCTCAAGGAGGCCTTCAAGACCGTGCTGGGCTTTGACGTGGATATCACGCTGGTGGTGCCCAGCACCCCGCCCCACGAGGTGGTGCTGGCCCAGCAGTACGAGGCAAACCCTGCCTCCCCGCAGGGCAACTACGAGTTCACCTTCGAGAACTTCATCAAAGGCCCCTCCAACCAGTTTGCGTTTGCTGCTGCGCAGGCGGTGGCGGCCAATCCCTCCGGCGCCTACAACCCGCTGTTCATCTACGGCGGCTCCGGTCTGGGCAAGACCCATCTGCTCACCGCCATCCAGACCGAGATCAAGCGCACCCACCCCGACTTCGTCATCATGTATGTTACCTGCGAGCAGTTCACCAATGAGCTGATCGCCGCCATCCGCGCCGGCAGCACCGAGGACTTCCGCATGAAGTACCGCGTGGCAGACCTGCTGCTGGTGGACGATATCCAGTTCATCGCCGGCAAGGAGTCCACCCAGGAGGAATTTTTCCACACCTTCAACTCCCTGCACGATGCACACAAGCAGATCGTCATTGCCTCCGACCGCCCGGCCAAGGAGATCAAAAGTCTGGAAGAGCGTCTGCGCACCCGCTTTGAGTGGGGCCTGACCGCCGACGTGCAGCCGCCGGATTTTGAGACCCGGGTGGCCATCGTCAAGCGCAAGGCAGAGCTTCTGCATCTGGACCTGCCCGAGGATGTGGCCGAGTTCATCGCCAACCATCTGAAGAACAACATCCGCCAGCTGGAAGGTGCCGTGAAAAAGCTGAACGCCTACTACATGCTGGAGGGCATCCAGCCGGTCATCAGCGTGGCCCAGAATGCCATCAAGGACATCCTCAACGAGACCCAGCCGGTGCCGGTCACCATCGAGAAGATCATCGGCGAGGTGTCCCGCACCTTCAACGTCTCCCCTGCCGACATCCGCGGCACCAAGCGCAACGCCAACGTTGCCTCTGCCCGCCGCGTGGCCATCTACATTCTGCGGGAGGTCACCGGCATGAGCATGGAGGAGATCGGCCGCGAGTTCTCCGGCCGCGATCATTCCACCATCGTCTACTCCCTCAAGACCATGGAGCGGGACATGAAGAACGACCAGCACCTGCGGGAGACCGTCAGCGACATCATCAAAAACGTGAAGGCCTGACCGGGGAAAACGGGGTAAAAGTCATACTCATTTTGACCTCTAACCCCAAAATATGGGGAAGAACCGGAAGAAAATGGGGAAAAACGGCCCATATCTTGTGGTAAAAACGCAAACCTTTCCACACTTTCCACAGAGTTTTCAACATTCAACCTGTGTTCTCCACATGGGCTGTGGAAAGAAGGGCTCCTTCTCACCTTTCCACGATCCATTCACAACACATTCACAATGCCGTGGAAACCCAAACCCCCGCATTCCGACAGGACTTTTCCAAGTTTTCCACAAGTTCCCCACCCCCTACTACGGTTACTACAACAAGTTCAATAAGATAGACCGGTCCGGAGACTGCATTCCAACTCAAAACAGCATCCGGACCCGGAAAACAAAGGAGAGAATTCAGTTTGAACATCGTATGTGACAAAGTTCTGCTGAGCGCAGCCATCGATGGTGTGTCCAAAGCCGTCACCATGCGTTCAGCGATCCCCGTTCTGGAAGGCATTCTGCTCAAGGCCGAGGGCTTCCAGCTCAACCTGACCGGCTACGATCTGGAAATGGGCATCGTGACCACCATCGAAGCCAATGTGAAGGAAGCCGGTGAGGTGGTGCTGAATGCAAAGCTGCTCAGCAGCATGATCAGCCGGATGCCTGCCGGTCAGGTGGCCATCACCTCTGCCGAAAACGGCAAGACCACCATCCAGAGCGGCGTCGTCCAGTTCGAGATCCAGTCCATGCCGGCCAGCGATTTCCCCGAGCTGCCCAACACCGGAGCCGAGGAGACCCTGACCATCAAGACCGGCGTGCTGAAAGATATGATCGATCGTACGTTATATGCGGTCAGTCAGGACGAGAAAAAGCCCGCCCATACCGGTGAGCTGTTCGAGATCCTGCCCGACAAGCTGACCGTGGTGGCACTGGACGGCTACCGTCTGGCCATCGTGGAGCGCCCGGTCACGGCGGTGAAGGACATCCGCATCATCGTGCCCAGCAAGACCATGACCGAGGTCTCCCACCTGCTGCCCAACGATGACGAGGAGCTGGTGCACATCAGCGCCAACCGCCGCTATGTGGTCTTTATGGCGGGCGGCTACACCATCATGAGCCGCCTGATCGAGGGCGAGTTCCTCAACTACCGCAACGTGATCCCCGCCGACAGCCGCACCCGCGTAACCATCGACACCAAGGAGTTTGTCGAGACCATCGAGCGTGCTTCGCTGATTATTACAGAGCGTTTAAAAAATCCCCTCCGCATCTCCTTTACAGAGGGTAAAGTCGTCGTCCGCTGCCAGACCAACCTTGGCCGCGTGGTGGATGAATTCAACGCCGACTGCGAGGGCGACGAGGTGGAGATCGGCTTCAACAACCGCTATCTGCTGGACGCGCTGCGCAACGCCCGCACCGACAAGGTCCGCATGGAGATCAGCGGCCCTCTGAGCCCGGTGAAGGTGCTGCCTGCCGAGGGCAGCGATTTCCTGTATCTGGTGCTGCCGGTGCGCTTCAAGAACGATTAAGAGGGATAATTTATGCAGAAAATTCTCATCCATACGGAATTTATCAAGCTGGATGCCCTGCTGAAATATGCAGGCCTGTGCGAGACCGGCGGCGAAGCCAAGGAGCTGGTGCAGGGCGGTGCCGTGAAGGTGAACGGCGAGGTGTGCACCATGCGCGGCAAAAAGTGCCGGGCCGGTGACGTGGTGGAGCTGGACGGCCAGACCGTGGAAGTCGGGCAGGGGCAGTAATGCGTCTGCTGTCACTGGAAGTTGCGAACTACCGCAATATTGCGGCGGCGCAGCTGGAGCCGGGCCGGGAGCTGACCGTGATCTGCGGCAACAATGGTCAGGGCAAGACAAACCTCTTGGAGGCCATCTGGCTGCTGACCGGCGGCAAGAGCTTCCGGGGCGGCAAGGATGCCGAACTTGTGCGCCGCGGGGAAACATTCGCGGTGCTGGAAGCCGTCACCCAGCGCACCCGGCAGGAGGATCAGGAACCGGACGACCCGGCCAGAGTGCGCATCACGGTGGGCACGCCGGACGCGCAGCGGCCCGGACGGTATGCATCGGTGAACGGTGCACCGCCCAAACGGGCGGCAGGCCTTGCGGGCAGCTTTCCGGCTGTGGTGTTCGACCCCGGGCACCTGAGCCTTGTCAAAGGGGCACCGGAAGGACGGCGGCGGTTTCTGGACGCGGCGCTGTGCCAGCTGTACCCCGGCTACCTTGCCACCTACCGCCGCTATGTGCGGGCATTGCAGCAGAAAAACGCGCTTCTGCGTCATTCCGCAGGCGGCACAGAGCGCCCGTGGGCAGAAAAATGCGCCCTGCTGGAAGTGCTGAACGTGGAGCTTGCAGCGCAGGGCGAGGCCATCCAGAAGCGGCGGCGGGAGTATCTGGCCCTGCTTGGCCCGCTGGCCTGCGCCAACTATGCCGAGCTTTCCCACGGGGCAGAGCGCATGGCAGTGCACTATGCCGCCCAGTTTGAGCCGGGCGGGTTGTCCGCACTTTTGAAGCAGCGCCAGAACGAAGAGCTGCGCGCCGGGCAGAGCCTGTGCGGCATCCACCGCGAGGACGTTGAGCTGCTGCTGGACGACCAGCCCGCAAAGGTGTTTGCAAGTCAGGGACAGCAGCGCAGTGTGGTGCTGAGCCTGAAAATGGCCGAAGCGGCTGCCGCTGCCCGGATCACCGGAGAGCACCCGGTGCTCCTGCTGGACGATGTGCTCAGCGAGCTGGACGAGGGCCGCAAGCAGTATCTGCTGACCCGCATGAAGGAAAAGCAGACCTTCGTCACCAGCTGCGATGATACCGCGTTCCTGAAAACGGACGGCGAGGTGTACCGCATGAACGGCGGTGTGCTGAGCCGGGCCTGACCGGGACGAATGCTGCAAAAGTCCATACAAAGCCTGTGCATAAACAGCATTTTATGCATGAGCTGCCGGAATGAGGAAAATACTGTATGTATATTCATCTGGGGCGCGACTACGTGCTGAATGACCGGGACATCATCGGCATCTTCAACATGGAGACCACCACCATCACCCCCCGGGGCCGGGAATTTCTGAACTATGCCCAGAAGAACGGCGCGGTGGTCAGCCTTTCGGACGAGCTGCCCCAGAGCTATGTGCTGGCAGACGGCGCGGTGGTGGATACGGTCTATCTTTCCGAGCTGTCCCCTGCCGCCATGCGCCGCAGAGCCGAAAAGATGGTGGAGTGAAACTTGCAGAAAACGGGCGGAAAACCCACAGAAAAAGAGGGATGGGAAAGCCCCGGAACTGCCCGGAAAGCCGCACCGCACCAGCCGGAACGCCCTCTGCGGCCGGGGCGTAAAAACACAACAAAACTGCGAGAAAAAAGGACACCCTGGTGTACCGGTTCCCGCTTTGCTATCATTTGAAAAAACAAACGCAAAAACGAACAAAAGGGAGAAAGGAAATGGCAGAAGAAATCATTACCAGCACAAATGCCGAAACCGCTACCGACCATGAGTATAATGCCAGCGAGATCCAGGTCCTGAAGGGTCTGGAAGCGGTGCGCAAGCGCCCGGGCATGTATATCGGCTCCACCGGCGAGCGGGGCCTGCATCATCTGGTCTACGAGATCGTGGACAACGCCATCGATGAAGCGTTGGCCGGCTACTGCGACCACATCGAGGTGAAGATCCTCAAGGACAACATCATTCAGGTCACGGATAACGGCCGCGGCATCCCCGTGGACATTCAGGCCGACACCGGCCTGCCCGCCGTCACCGTCGTTTACACCATCCTGCACGCCGGCGGCAAGTTCGGCGGCGAGAACTCCGGCTATAAGGTGGCCGGCGGTCTGCACGGCGTGGGTGCTTCGGTGGTCAACGCCTGCTCCGAGTGGCTCACCGTCGATGTGCGCCGCGACGGCAAGGAGTACGAGCAGACCTTCCGCCGCGGTGACCCGGACGGCCCGCTCAAGTGCATCGGCACCGTAGCCGATGGCGTTACCGGCACCCGGGTCACCTTCAAGCCGGACCCGGAGATGTTCAAGGATACCACCGTGTACGACTTCGACACGCTGGAAAAGCGCCTGCGGGAGGAAAGCTTCCTGAACGCCGGCGTCAAGATCACCCTGACCGACGAGCGCGAGATGTACACTCCTGTACTGGAGGACGGCAAGGAGGGCGACCCCTGCTACCGCACCGAGGTCATGTGCTACGAGGGCGGCATCAAGAGCTTTGTCACCTATCTGGGCGAGAAGCGCAAGCTGGATGTGCTGCACCCCAACGTCATCTACCTCAAGGGTCAGACCGACCGCGGCATGGCAGAGATCGCACTGCAGTACAATTCCAGCTACAATGAGCTGCTGCTGAGCTTTGCCAACAACGTCAACACCCCGGACGGCGGCACCCATGAGGAGGGCTTCAAGAACAGCCTGACCCGCGTGTTCAACGATTACGGCCGCAGCCACGGCCTGCTGAAGGACAAGGACGAGAACCTGTCCGGTGCAGACGTCCGCGAGGGCCTGATCTGCGTGATCTCGGTCAAGCTGCAGGAGGCAGAGTTTGAGGGCCAGACCAAGGCAAAGCTGGGCAATACCGAGATCCGCACCCTGGTTTCCAACATGGTCTACTCCAAACTGATGGAGTTCTTTGAGGAGAACCCCGGCGTGGCAAAGGCCATCTTTGAAAAGGCCACCCAGGCCGCCCGCGCCCGCGCCGCTGCCAAAAAGGCCCGCGAGCTGGTGCGCCGCAAGAGCGCGCTGGAGACCAGCCGGATGCCCGGCAAGCTGGCAGACTGCCGCGAAAAAGACCCCAGCCGCACTGAAATCTTCATCGTCGAGGGCGACTCTGCAGGCGGCTCCGCCAAGATGGGCCGCGACTCGGCCATTCAGGCTATCCTGCCGCTGTGGGGCAAGATGCTGAACGTGGAAAAGGCCCGCGCCGATAAAATTTACGGCAACGACAAGCTGATGCCGGTGGTGCTGGCGCTGGGCTGCGGCATTGGGGACGAGTTCGATATCTCCAAGCTGCGCTACGATAAAGTGTTCATCATGGCCGATGCCGATGTGGATGGCTCCCACATCTGTACCCTGATGCTCACCTTCTTCTTCCGCTATATGCGCCCGCTCATCGAGCAGGGCCATGTGTATGTGGCCCAGCCGCCCCTGTTCAAGGTGCAGAAGGGCAACACCATCAAGTATGCCTACAACGACGCCGAAATGGCCGTGCTTTCGCAGGAGATGCCGGGTGCCAAGGTGAACCGCTACAAGGGCCTTGGTGAGATGAACCCCGAACAGCTGTGGGAGACCACCATGAACCCGGACAACCGCGTGATCGTGCAGATCACCATTGACGACGCCGAGAAGGCCGACGAAGCCTTTACCATCCTGATGGGCGATCAGGTGGAGCCCCGCCGCCGCTTTATCGAGACCAACGCCCAGTACGCAAAGCTGGACGTGTAAGAAAACCCTCTCAGGCGCTGACGCGCCAGATTCCCCCTTTTGTCACCTACGGTGACATCTTCCCTCAAGGGGGAGCTTTAGGCAAAAAGATAAACTTTTCCTTCTCACGCAAAAAAAGCTCCCCCTTTTCGGGGGAGCTGGCAATGCCGACAGGCATTGACTGAGAGGGTATGATCCTACGGAGGAAACAATGGAAGAAGATTATGTGATGATACCGGGCAGCGGAACCAAAAAGATCATCCGCGATGTCAAAAAGGAGATCGAGACCGCATTTCTGGACTACTCCATGTCGGTCATCGTGTCCCGCGCTCTGCCCGACGTGCGCGACGGCCTGAAACCCGTCCACCGCCGCATTCTGTACACTATGCACGAGCGCGGCAACGACCCCAGCCATCCCTACCGCAAATCCGCCGACACCGTTGGTGCGGTGCTGGGCTCTTACCATCCCCACGGCGACGCATCGGTCTACGATGCCATGGTCCGTCTGGCACAGGATTTCTCTCTGCGCTATCCGCTGGTGGATGGTCAGGGTAACTTTGGTTCTGTGGACGGCGACCCCCCGGCTGCCTACCGTTACACCGAGGCCCGCATGAGCCGCATGGCGGTGGAAATGCTGACTGATATCGAAAAAGATACCATCGACTGGGACCCCAACTTTGACGAGACCAAGAAGGAGCCCAGCGTGCTGCCCTGCCGCTTCCCCAATCTGCTGGTCAACGGCAGTCAGGGCATCGCGGTCGGCATGGCCACCAACATCCCGCCCCACAACCTGAGCGAGGTCATTGATGGCTGCATCGCCTATATCGATGATCCGGACATCGACCTGCCCGGCCTGATGGAATACATCAAGGGCCCGGATTTCCCCACGGCAGGCATCATCATGGGACGCAGCGGCATCCGCGCCGCCTACGCCACCGGCCGGGGCAAGATCACCCTGCGGGGCCGCGCCACCATCGAGGAGACCAAGAACGGCCGCACCCAGATCATCATTACCGAGATCCCGTATATGGTCAACAAGGCCCGCCTCATCGAGAACATGGCCGACCTTGTCAAGGAGAAGCGCATTGAGGGCATCACCGGCCTGAACGATGAGACCAACCGCAAGGGTATGCGCATCGTGGTGGACATCCGCAAGGACGCCAACGCACAGGTCATCCTGAACCAGCTGTACCAGTACACCCAGCTGCAGGATACCGTGGGCGTTATCATGCTGGCCATCGACCACAAGGTGCCCAAGGTCCTCACCCTGAAGCAGATGCTTCAGAAGTACGTGGAATTTCAGGACGAGGTGGTGCGCCGCCGCACCCAGTACGACCTGAAAAAGGCCAAGGAGCGCGCCCACATTCTGGAAGGCCTGAAGAAGGCCACCGACATCGTGGACGAGCTGATCGCCACCATCCGCGCCTGCAAGGGCGGCATGGCAGAGGCCAAGGCTGCCATCATGGAGCAGTTCGGTTTTGACGACCCGCAGGCAGATGCCATCGTCAAGCTGCAGCTGGGCCGTCTGGCAGGCCTTGAAATCCTGAAGATCGAGGAAGAGCTTGCCAGCCTGCAGGCCAAGATCGAGAACTGGGAAGCCATTCTGGCCGATGACGCCCGTGTGCTTGCCATCGTCAAGGACGAGCTGCTGGAAATGAAGAAGCGCTTCGGCGACGAGCGCCGCACCGAGATCCAGTCCGTCACCGGTGAGGTGGATATCGAGGATCTGATCGCCGAGGAGCAGTGTGTCTACACCCTGACCGAGGCCGGCTATATCAAGCGCCAGCTCAAGGCCACCTATCAGGCACAGCGCCGCGGCGGACGCGGCATCTCCGGCATGACCCGCAAGGAAGAGGACATCGTGCAGGAGATGTTCGTAGGCTCCACCCACGACTATGTGCTCTTTGTCACCGACCGGGGCCGTCTGTTCCGCATCAAGGGCTACACCATTGCCGAGGGCAGCCGCACCAGCAAGGGCAGCAACATCGTCAACCTGCTGCAGCTGGCCGAGGGCGAAAAGGTCACCAACATGATCTGCCAGTCGAAGGAAGCCGACACCGAGGGCGGCTTTGTGACCATGGTCACGAAGCAGGGCCTCATCAAGCGCACCCCGCTGGAGCAGTATGCCAACATCCGCAAGTCCGGCCTGATCGGCATTGCCCTGAACGAGGGCGATGCACTGGCATGGACCCGCCTGACCTCCGGCCACGATATGCTCATCGTTGCCACCCGCAACGGTCAGGCCATCCGCTTCAACGAAGAGGATGCACGTCCCATGGGCCGCAGCGGCCACGGCGTGCGCGCCATCCGTCTGGCCGAGGGGGATGAAGTTGTGGGCGTGTGCATCTGCCGCGAGGGCGGCACGGTGCTCACCGTCACCGAGAACGGCAAGGGCCGCCGGTCGGACATCGACACCTACCGCATCACCGCCCGCGGCGGCAAGGGCATCCGCAACTACGACGCCGCCAAGGATAAGGTGGCTGCGGTCAAGATCGTGGACGATGTGGACGATGTGCTGCTGAGCAGCCAGGAGGGCATCATCATCCGTCTGCACGCCAACGAGATCCCGCTGCAGAGCCGCTACGGCTCCGGCGTGCGGGTAATGCGTCTGGGCGAGAACGACAAGGTGATGGTGCTGGCCCGCACCGACCACGACGACGAGGCACAGACCGAGCAGATCGACACCTCCGACGCCGATGCCGAGCCCACCGCAGAGCAGCTGGCCGCCATGGAGGCCGCCGATGCAGCCTCTGCCGCCGAGACCCCGGAAGCGGACGATAAGAGCGAAGAATAACGAATGGAGGGCCAGCAGATAGCTTTCTCCGCGAACAGCGACGGGTTGCGGTACCCAGCAGCCGCATCGCATTCGCTTGCGTCTCGCTGACCGCGGCCCCAACGGCAACTCCCTGTTTCCGCCATTGGCGGCGGTCGTTGCAGTTGCAGAACCCACGGTTCCGCCCCATCGAGCAAAGCTCGCCGGGGCCCCACTTCCCGGTCATTCGCTGGAGAAACTATCTGCCGGCTTCCCGGACTGAAAATCCCCGCAGATGCCTTTGTGCTGTCTGCGGGGATTTTTTGCACTTTTCAGCGGCGGAAAAACAATGTATAATAGAAGCAGCATGTGTCGGAAAAACACGAATGTGAGAAGAGGAACGGAAACATGACAGAACAAAAGCGTCCGGAGATCAGCATCATCGTGCCGGTGTACAAGGTGGAAAAATATCTGAACGAGTGCATCGACTCCATCCTTGCCCAGACCTTCACGGACTTTGAGCTGATTCTGGTAGACGACGGCTCCCCGGATAACTGCCCTGCCCTGTGCGATGCGGCGGCAGCAAAGGACAGCCGTATCCGGGTCATCCACAAACCGAACGGCGGTGTAAGCACGGCCCGCAATGCCGGGCTGGATGCTGCCCGCGGAAACTGGATCGGCTTTGTGGATTCGGATGATGTGATTGATAAGACTTACTATGAAAAGCTGTACCGTGCGGCAAAGCAGTCTGGTGCCGAAATTGCAGCCAGCAACATTCTGTACGCAAACGCGGATGGCACCCCGAACAACTACAAGGACCTGCCGCTCAAAAATGAGGTGCTGACCATTGACGAAGCAGCACATCGCATCCGTATGACACCGCTGGTTCAGGCTGCAACCAGATTGCATCGTCGGGACGTGATAGAGAAGATCCATTTTCCGGATGGCAAAAACTACGAAGATGCGTTCACGACGCCGACCATTTTTGAAAATTCTACAGCAGTTGCCTGTGTGGAGGAAATGCTTTACCATTACCGCCTTCATCCCAGCAGCATCATGCATGAAAAGGTCGGCCTGAAAAATCTGGATGAGATCGATGCCAACTATGGTTTACTCCAATGCGCGCTCCGGCACGGCAAAAAAGACACCGCCCTGCTGGAATATAAGATCATGAAAAGCTATTTCAAAAAGTTCCTGAAAAAACTTTCCCCGGAAGACCGGAATGACCCGAAGGTACAGCAGACCATCGATCTGATCCGCAAGGCGGAAACAGAGGTCAGGCAGGCCGGGGCAGATACCCTGCGCAATAAGCTGGAAGCGGCCGTGTGGTTCTGGAACAAAACCGTTTATTATCACCTGAAAGGCTGGGCCTGATCAGAAGTCGTGAAGGAGAGAATGTTGTGAGTGAAAAGAGAGCGGAGAACCGCCCGGAGATCAGCATCATCGTGCCGGTGTACAAGGTGGAACGATATCTGAACGAGTGCATCGACTCCATCCTTGCCCAGACCTTCACGGATTTCGAGGTCATTCTGGTGGACGACGGCTCCCCGGACGGCTGCCCTGCCCTGTGCGATGCGGCGGCAGCAAAGGACAGCCGCATCCGGGTCATTCACCAGCAGAATAAGGGTCTGAGCGGTGCCAGAAATGCGGGCATTGAGATCGCACGCGGAAACTGGCTTTCGTTTATCGATTCGGATGACAGCGTTGACAAAACATTCTGCGAAAAGCTTTACCATGCGGCAAAACAGGCTGGTGCAAAGCTGGTGGTCAGCGATATTCTGTACTTTGATGCGGATGGCTCTCTGAGCGGTTATCAGGAGCGTGCGCTCCGGACGGAGACCCTTTCACGGGAGGAGGCAGTGCACCGCATCCGGCTTACGCCGCTGGTCCATGCAACAACGAAGCTGTACAGCCGGGAACTGTTTGCGGAGCTTCGTTTTCCGATCGGGCAGAATTATGAGGATGCCCTTACGATCCCGGCAGTGCTGGAACAGGTAACGGATGTTGTGTGTGTGGGAGAGCCGCTCTATCACTATCGCTTCAATCCGAATGGCATCGTGCGCGGAAAAATCGGCCTGAAAAATTTGCAGGAGGTATACGCGAACTACGCTTTGTTCCAGTGTGCGCTTAAATATGGCAGGAAGGATACGGTGTATCTGCAGTACACCATCATGAAGGCTTTTTTCCGGAAGGTGGAAAGGAATCTGTCTCCGGAGGACAGAAAAAGTGTACAGATGAAGCAGGCGGAAGCCTGCCTGAAAAAGGCAGAGGCCGAGGCAAGGCAGGCAGGGGCATTCACGGTGCAGAACTGGCTGGAAGCAGAGCTGCGGGCAGTCAATGCGCCGCTGTATAACCGCTGCAAATATAAGATCCGGCAGACAAAACCGAAAAAATGCAGGTAAGGAGAAACCGTTGTGAGTGAGCAGAAGGTCAGAAACCGTCCCGAGATCAGCGTCATCGTGCCGGTGTACCGGGTGGAAAAATACCTGAATGACTGCATCGATTCCATCCTTGCCCAGACCTTTGCAGATTTTGAGCTGATTCTGGTGGACGACGGCTCCCCGGACAACTGCCCTGCTTTGTGCGATGCCGCAGCGGCAAGGGACAGCCGAATCCGGGTCATCCACCAGAAGAACCGCGGCCTGAGCGGGGCACGCAATGCCGGGCTGGACATTGCCCGGGGCCGCTGGGCTGCCTTTGTGGATTCGGACGATATGCTGCTGCCGCAGGCGCTGGAAAAGGCCCACAGCACAGCGGAAAAGACCGGTGCGGACGTGGTACTGTACGGCTTTGCGTTCACCGACGAAAACGGCAAGGTCTATGATGGATGGGATACGACCCAGTACGATGAGGTCATCCCGCAGCAGGAGATCTACAACCGGCTGGTCATCGGCATGTATCAGTCCATGTGCAATAAGCTTTTCCGGCGGGAACTGTTCGACGGCCTGCGCCTGCCGGAGGGCAAAAAGTTTGAGGATACCTACACCGCACCCCGGATCTATGAGCGAGTGCAGAAGATGGCCAGCATCCCGGAGTCACTGTACCAGTACCGGCAGGTGCCGGAGAGCATCATGCACAGCAGCTATTCGGTAAAAACGCTGGACCGGGTGGAAGCCTGCTACCAGATGTTTCTGGGCATGTACCGGCATAACGCAGAGACCCTGTGCGAAGCCTACCGCACCGTGCTGACCGCCCTTGTAGATATCTGGTGGCACCTGACCCCGGAGGAGCGCAGAAGCCCCCGGATGAAAGAGTGCATGGGATACGAACGGGACGCACGGCATAAGCTGTGGCAGGCCCGGGCCATCACCCTGCGGGGGATCTCGGATACGATCCGGTACACAAAATCGCCCGCAAAGTATCTGGAACTGCGCAGAGAACGGCAGGCAAAACTGCAGAACCTGAAATGATGAGGAAGTTACCGTGAAAGAACAGCACACGATCCGGCCCGAAAGCAGGAAAACCATCAGCATCATCGTGCCGGTATATAAGACAGAGCGTTTTCTGAACGCCTGCATCGCTTCCATCCTTGCCCAGACCTTCACGGATTTTGAGCTGATTTTGGTGGACGATGGCTCTCCGGACAGCTGCCCTGCCCTGTGCGATGCTGCAGCGGCAAAGGACAGCCGTATCCGGGTCATCCACCAGAAAAACCGTGGCCTGAGCGGGGCACGCAATGCCGGGCTGGACGCGGCAGAGGGCGAATGGATCGCCTTTGTGGATTCAGACGACACCATCACGCCGGACTTCTGCGCAAAGCTTTACCATGCGGCGCAGGAGACAGGTGCACAGATGGTCGTGTGCAATTACCGGCAGGTGGACGAAGCCCTGACCCCCATCCGGGAGCAGTATCTGCATGTGCGGCAGGAGGTGATGACCCCGGAGCAGGCATTGGAGCACAGCACCCTTCTGCCCTACATGGTGGTGTGGAACAAGCTGTACCACCGCAGCATCTTTGCGCAGCTGCGCTTTGCAGAGGGCAAGCTGAACGAGGACACCCTGCTGATCGCCTACGCCTACGAAAAAGCAGAAAAGATCGCCAACATCCCGGATGCGATGTACCTCTACCGCAAGGTGGCGGGCAGCATCGTGAACAGCAAAGTCACCCTGCGCAATCTCGACCGGGTGGAGGCAAACTATGCGGTGTTCGAGTGTGCCCGCCGCCATGGCGTCACCGGCTCGCTGTGTGAGCTGTACTGGGTGCTGCTGCACTCGCTCATCGATGTGGGCTCCCACCTGACGGCGCAGGAGCGGAAAACGCCCCGGATGCAGCAGGCCCGGGAGTATGAGCGCCGCGCCCGCCGGGCACTGCGGCAGGAGCATGCCGTCACCCCGCAGGCGCTGGGCAATACCCTGTGCTTTATCCTTTCGCAGGACCGGTATTTTGAGACCCGCTGGAAAAACAGGACCTGAAGGCGATCGTTTATAAAAAACGGTTTCTACGGTTTGTCTGGACTTCCGGCGCGGGATATGCTACAATAACAGAACGATCACAAATACCCGTGGGGGAGTAGCAAGCGCCGGTTGCAGAAGGCGCAGCAAGTCAACACAATGGCCGGTGGTTTCGGTCTGGCTTGCTTTAATTTGCGAGACTCATGTGTTTTTGGCGCGCAGAATGCCGCCCGTGCACATGGAGTCGATGATAAAAATTGACCCGGCTTCGGACGTGCAGATGCGCCCGAGGCCGGGTTTTGTATTGCCCGATATTCTGGTCAGATTCAGGAGGCAGACAATATGGAATGGAGCTTTGTATTTTTTCTCAACAGCGCACTGCTGGGCGTGGGCCTTGCAATGGATGCGTTTTCGGTGTCGATGGCAAACGGCCTGCACGACCCCCGCATGAGCAGGGGGACCATGTGCAGGATCGCGGGCACCTTTGCCCTTTTTCAGGCGGTCATGCCCATGACCGGCTGGGTGTGCGTGCACACCATCGTGGAGATGTTCTCTTCCTTTGAAACATTCATCCCGTGGATCGCGCTGGCACTGCTGGGCTACATCGGCGGCAAGATGCTTGTGGATGGCATCCGGGGCGAGGAAGCCGAAGAGGCTGCAGAGCTCAGCGCCGGTGCACTGCTCATGCAGGGCATCGCCACCAGCATCGATGCCCTTTCGGTGGGCTTCACCATTTCGGAGTACGGCTGGCTGATGGCTCTGGCGGCATCGCTCATCATTGCGGTGGTCACCTTCTTCATCTGCATGGCGGGCCTGCGCATCGGCAAAAAGTTCGGCACGAAGCTTTCCGGCAAGGCGTCCATTCTGGGCGGCATGATCCTCATTGGCATTGGTCTGGAAATCTTTATTTCCGGGGTGCTGTGAGAAGATCGTTTTAAGAGCAGCACCCTCGCCCTCTCAGTCAAGCCCTGTCGGGCTTGCCAGCTCTCCCAAAGGGAGAGCCTTTGGCAGTCCCCGCAAACTTCATCTTTTTGCCAAGGCCTCTCCCTTTGACAGACTCCCCCGGCCGGGGGAAGTCGTTCCACTCAGGGGGAGCTTTATTTGTGCTGACCGGAAGATGCAAAAAAGCTCTCCCTTTGGGAGAGCTGGCTGCGACCATCGGGAGCAGACTGAGAGGGTTCAACCATTGTTCCACATAGAACAATTACTTTTCCGGCTCAAAGTAGTCGGCGTATTCCTCGGTCAGCTTGGAGCCCAGCCGCCGGATGCCGCCGTAAAGATGCTTTTCCACCAGCGGCTCAAAGGCGGCAAGGTCGCACCGCTCAATGGCATCCAGCAGGCTCCGGTGATCTGCGATCACTTCCGCAAGCCCGCCGCTGGTGATGGTGTCCAGCATCCGGAAGCGGCTGTAGTCGGCGTGGGCGTTCTGCAGGGTGCTCCACAGATACATCTTGTCCATGGCGGCAAACCATGTCCCGTGCAGGGTGCGGTCGGCCTCGTACAGCCGGTTGTAATCGGGCTTTTCCGTGGCGGCAAGGGCCGCGTAGGCCTCCACCCGTCTGCGGATGAGCGCCCGCTGTTCGGGGGTGCACTGGGGCGCAAAATCCCGCAGGATGCGGGCCTCCACGGCGGTGCGCTCGTAGATCAGCTCGTCCACGATGCGGCGGTTCAGCCGGGTGACGGTGGTGCCCTTATAGGGCACGATCTTCACCAGCCCGTTTTCCTGCAGTTTCTGCAAAACCACCCGGATCATGCTGCGGGGGGCCGCAAAGCGGCTGCACAGCGGGTTTTCGCTCAGCAGGGAGCCGGGGCGGATGGTCAGATCGATGATCTCCCGCTCCAGCACGGCGTAAATTTCAGCATCGGTTCTATATTGTTCCATACCTCTCACCTAATGAACATGATATATTTGCTGTGCAAATATGATGTTGTCCCATCGGGACAACATCATATCGCCGTAAGGCGATGCATCATTCTAAAAACTCTTTCCACGGTGCGGCGTCCGGCAGGGGCAGGCTGAACTGCAGGGGCCTGCCGGTGTCCGGATGCCGGAACTGCAGGCCGCAGCTCTGCAGAGCGATGTCTCCCTTTACCCGGCTGCCATACTTGCCGTCGCCGGAGAGCGGATGCTTCCGGGCGGCGAACTGTACCCGGATCTGATGGGTGCGGCCGGTGTGCAGAGTGATGCCTGCAAGGCTCGTGTCCCCTGCTGTTTTCAGGATGCGGTATTCCAGAACGGCTTCCCGCACGCCCTTGCGGGGGCGGCTGACCGGGAACACCCGGCCCCGGCGGCTGTCCTTGAACAGCCAGTCCCGCAGGGTGCCTTCGGCGGGCAGTGCTTCGTCCGGCCCGCCTGCAATGACGGCGCGGTACTGCTTGATGAACTGCGGCTCTTCTGCCCTGCCCTCTGCCCGGCCGTCCTGCACGGCGTAGGCGTTCTGGCTCTGGGTGATCTGACGGCTGAGTGCGGCCGCAGCCCCGGGCGTGCGGGCAAATACCATCAGGCCGGAAACACCGGTGTCCAGCCGGTGCACCACCCCCACAAAGGCGTCCGGGGTGTTCCACCGCTGCCGCAGCGCTGCGGGAACGCCCTCCTCACTGGAAAGGCCCGCGGGCTTGTCCAGCACCACGATGGAAGCGTCCTCGTACAGGATGTTCACAGCTTGCCCTCAGCGATCAGCGCCTTGAGCTTCAGAATGCCGGCAATGGTCTTGCCGTCCCGGATCTCGCCGCTCATGACCATTTCATAGGCTTTATCCAGCGGCACGCGGTCCGGCGTCAGGAACTCGTCCGCATCCAGATGCATCTGGGTCTTGTGCAGGCCGGTGGCGACCCATGTATAGATGACCTCGGTATCATAGCCCACGGTGGGGTAGAACTGGCCCAGAGAGATGTAATTGTCGGCGGTCAGGCCGCACTCCTCGCCCAGCTCCCGCTTGGCGGCTTCAAAGGGGTCCTCGCCCTTTTCCAGCTTGCCGGCGGGCAGCTCCCACAGCTCCTGCTGCATGGCGTAGCGGAACTGGCGCACCATGCAGATGGTGCCATCCTCAAAATAGGGCAGGATGCACGCACCGCCGTGGTGATGCACCACCTCACGGGTGGCGGTCTTGCCGTTTTCCAGCAGAGCAGTGTCCTTGGTCAGGGTGATGACCCGGCCCTCAAAGAGGACCTCGCTGGTAAGTGTCTTTTCGTAATGTGTGATCTTTTCCATTGTATTTACCCTCTCTGCCCGGCACAGCGCCGGTTTTCTGCTCTCAGTTTACGGCAAAGTGCGGTTTGTTGTCAATAAAGAGATGATAAATACAAGAGGATGGGACGATTTGAAATGCGCGCCGCGTTTGCTTTGCGCATAATCAGCGGAAAGATCATTTATAATTTCGCGTTTGTCGCGCTCTGCGGAGCGCTCCAAACGCCTTTTCACGGGAGGGGGCGTAACGGAAAGCAGCATTTGCAGCGCCGCTTTCTGCGAAAGCGCGGCGCTGCGGGAAACGAATCCTCTCAGGCTCACTGCGTTCGCCAGCTCCCCCCTTGGGGAAGCTGGCATGGCGCAAGCCGTGACTGAGAGGGTTCCCTCCTCTTTTTGCGAAAAAAATCACAGGATCTGGCAAGGCAGGCAGGCTAAAACCAAAAATCCGCACCAACGCTTGCTTTACCGCACTAAAGACGTACAAAACAGCTAAAAAATTTTCTTTATTTTTGGTGCGTTTGTTGGGCTGTTTGCGTTTACTTTGCGAGCAGAATTTGTTATTATAGTATACAAGCAATAGTGCCTTTATGGGGTTCTCCGGTCCCATGTGGGGCATATTGCCCCGCGCAAAAGGTACCAAATTCTGAATAATGGAGGAAGAAAAATGCCTAGAGCAAAGCAAACTATGGATGGCAATACCGCTGCCGCCCATGTAGCGTATGCCTACACGGACGTGGCTGCCATCTACCCCATTACCCCGTCTTCTCCGATGGCTGACTCTGTGGACCAGTGGTCCGCAGCCGGCCAGAAGAACATCTTCGGCAATCAGGTCAAGGTTGTCGAGATGGAATCTGAGGCAGGCGCCGCAGGCGCTGTGCACGGCTCTCTGGGTGCAGGTGCTGTTACCACCACCTTCACCGCTTCTCAGGGCCTGCTGCTGATGATCCCCAACATGTACAAGATCGCTGCTGAGCAGCTGCCCTGCGTGTTCGATGTTTCTGCACGTACCGTTGCTACCCAGTCCCTGAACATCTTCGGTGATCACAGCGACGTCATGGCATGCCGCCAGACCGGCTTTGCAATGCTGGTCGAGAGCAGCGTGCAGGAAGTCATGGATCTGTCCCCTGTCGCACATCTGTGCGCCATCGAGGGCAAGGTTCCCTTCCTGAACTTCTTCGATGGCTTCCGTACTTCTCATGAGTACCAGAAGATCGAGAAGTGGGATTACGCCGATCTGAAGGAAATGTGCAACATGGAGGCTGTGGAGGAGTTCCGTAAGAAGGCTCTGAACCCCGAACACCCCAAGATGCGCGGCTCCCACGAGAACGGCGACGTGTTCTTCCAGCATCGTGAGGCATGCAACAGCGTTTACAACGCTCTGCCTGCTGTTGTTGAGAAGTACATGGCCAAGATCAACGCAAAGCTGGGCACCAACTACGATCTGTTCAACTACTACGGCGCACCCGATGCTGACCGTGTGATCGTGGCTATGGGCTCCATCTGCGACGTTGCTGATGAGGTCATCGACTACCTGAACGCACGCGGCGAGAAGGTCGGTATCATCAAGGTTCGTCTGTATCGTCCCTGGGTCTCTGCTTCCCTGCTGAAGGTCCTGCCCAAGACCGCCAAGAAGGTGGCTGTGCTGGACCGCACCAAGGAGCCCGGCTCTCTGGGCGAGCCCCTGTATCTGGATGTTGCCGCTACCCTGCGTGAGGCTGGCCTGAACGATGTCGTTCTGACCGGCGGCCGTTACGGTCTGGGCAGCAAGGATACCCCGCCGTCCTCCATCTTTGCTCTGTTCAAGGAGCTGGAGAAGGATCAGCCCAAGGAGCGCTTCACTCTGGGTATCACCGATGACGTCACCTTCCTGTCTCTGCCGGAAGTCAAGCCCGCTCCCATCACCGCAGCTGCTGGCACCAAGGAGTGCAAGTTCTGGGGTCTGGGCGGCGACGGTACTGTCGGTGCTAACAAGAACTCCGTCAAGATCATCGGCGACCATACCGACAAGTATGTTCAGGCATACTTCCAGTATGACTCCAAGAAGACCGGCGGCGTGACCATCAGCCATCTGCGTTTCGGCGACAAGCCCATCCGCAGCCCCTACTACATCAACCAGGCTGACTTCGTGGCCTGCCACAACCCCGCTTACATCCACATGGGCATGAAGATGGTCCAGGATGTCAAGCCCGGCGGCGTGTTCATGATCAACTGCCAGTGGTCCGATGAGGAGCTGGGCCAGCACCTGAACGCCGAGGCAAAGAAGTATATCGCTGACAACAACATCCAGCTGTATACCATCAATGCTATCGATAAGGCTATCGAGATCGGCATGGGCAAGCGCACCAACACCATCCTGCAGTCTGCATTCTTCAAGCTGGCTGACGTCATGCCCATCGAGGATGCCGTCAACTTCATGAAGCAGGCAGCTCAGAAGAGCTACGGCAAGAAGGGCCAGGACGTCGTTGAGATGAACTGGAAGGCTATCGATGCAGGCGTTGACGCCATCCACAAGGTGGACGTGCCCGCATCCTGGTCCAACCCCGAGGCTGATCCCGCACCCAAGGCTCTCACCGGCCGTCCGGAACTGGTCAAGCAGATCCGCGATGTCATGGAGCCCATTGCCCGTATGGACGGCGACAGCCTGCCTGTCTCTTCCTTCGTGGCAAATGCAAACGGCGAGTGGGAGCAGGGCGCTTCTGCATACGAGAAGCGCGGCACCGCTGTCAACGTCCCCGAGTGGGATGCTGCAAAGTGCGTTGGCTGTAACCAGTGTGCATTCGTCTGCTCTCATGCTACCATCCGTCCCTTCCAGCTGACCGCCGACGAGCTGGCAGCTGCTCCTGCACAGACCAAGAGCCGCGACAACAAGCCCGCAAACGAGTACAAGTTTGTGATGGCTGTGTCTCCTCTGGACTGCATGGGCTGCGGCGAGTGCGTCACCGTCTGCCCCACCAAGGCTATCACCATGGTGCCGCAGGCCAGCCAGGCCGATCAGCAGGCAGTGTTCGACTACTGCGTGGCCAACATCTCCAAGAAGCCTTCCAAGTTTGCTGACGATACCGTCATCGGTTCTCAGTTCAACCAGCCGCTGCTGGAGTTCTCTGGCTCCTGCGCAGGCTGTGCCGAGACTTCTTACGCTCGCCTGATCACTCAGCTGTTCGGCGAGAAGATGTACATCTCCAACGCTACCGGCTGCTCCTCCATCTGGGGCGGCACCGCTTCCATCTCTCCGTACACCGTCAACAAGGACAGCGGCCATGGTCCTGCATGGTGCAACTCCCTGTTCGAGGATAACGCAGAGCATGGTCTGGGCCTGTACATCGGCCAGAAGACCGTCCGCGAGAACCTGATCAAGGAGATCGCTGAGGTTGCTGGTTCCGACAAGGCTTCTGCTGAGCTGAAGGCTGCCTTTGAGAAGTTCCTGGAGACCAAGAACAACACCAAGGCCAACGACGAGCCCGCAAAGGCCCTGATCGCTGAGCTGGAGAAGGCTGCTGCTGCCGGCTGCGAGAAGTCTGCAGAGATCCTGAAGAGCAAGCAGTTCATCGCCAAGAAGTCCGTCTGGATCTTCGGTGGTGACGGCTGGGCATACGACATCGGCTTCGGTGGTCTGGACCACGTTCTGGCTTCCGGCGAGGATGTCAACGTGATGGTCTTCGATACTGAGATGTACTCCAACACCGGTGGACAGGCATCCAAGGCTTCCAACATTGGTGAAGTCTGCCAGTTCGCTGCTGCTGGTAAGGAGATCAGCAAGAAGAGCCTGTCCGAGATCGCTATGACCTACGGTTACATCTATGTTGCTCAGATCGCACTGGGTGCTAACCCGGCTCAGGCTGTCAAGGCCATCGCTGAGGCTGAGGCTTACCCCGGCCCGTCTCTGATCATCGGCTACGCTCCCTGCGAGCTGCACGGTGTCAAGGGCGGCATGACCAACTGCCAGAACGAGATGAAGAAGGCAGTTGAGGCCGGTTACTGGAACCTGTTCACCTTCAACCCGGCAAACAAGGCTCAGGGCAAGAATCCGTTCACCCTGACCTCCAAGGCTGTGGATAACGAGAAGTATCAGGCACTGCTGTCTAACGAGACCCGTTACAGCCGCCTGACTCGTGCATTCCCCGACCGTGCTAAGGAGCTGTTCGCACGCAACCAGCAGGTTGCTAACGACCGCTACGAGCACCTGACCCGTCTGGTCGACCTGTACAAGTAAGCATTCTTCTGCGCTTTGGATGCAGATATTTGCGGCACCTTAGCCCCACAATGCAAGAGGGCGGCTGCCCCGTACCGGCGGTTACTGCGCAATGCAGCGGTACGAAGCGGAGAAACGCATCCATCCAAGCAGGTGATGTGCTGAAGTACAGCATCCGCCATACGCGTTCTGACTGATTTCACTTCCCGGGCGGTGCTTTGTTCCGTGCGAAGCACCGCAGCGGGATATGAGATACCAAAGCGCCCGCGAGGGTCCTTGAAAGCACACCCCGCGTGTGTCAGGAGTATAAGGTCTGCGTTGCAGATACCTTGCTCCGCCTGCTGCATAAGACCTGCTTTTGCAGGGATCTTGCCGCAGTAAAAACGAGCTTCGTTTTAGCGCCCCGCTCACCGCAAGGTGACCGGGGCGTATTTTTTGTATAAACTCTTTCCGTAAAAATACGAAGCCCGGAACATCTGCGGATGTTCCGGGCTTTGCGTTTTTGGTGAATAAAAATTATTTATTCGATACAAATTCAATTCTGACATTCATCCCCATACCAGCCGCAAGGCGCTGCAGGGTGCGCAGAGAAGGGTTTGCGTTTCCCCGTTCCAACTTGCTGATATCGGCCTGTGCAATGCCGGTGCGCTCTGAAAGCTGTTTCTGGGTCAGACCGCTTTCCTTCCGGGCATCGATCATGGCCTGTGCAATGGTAAGCTCCGGCTGAAGAGCATCCCATTCTGCCTTAAAGGAAGGCCGCTGTAATTGTTCATTCAAATAATTCCGAAAATCACTCATGAGGAACTCTCCTTTCGATGAAAATAGTCCGCGCGGTATTTTTGCGCCAGTGCAATTTCCTCCGGCGGTGTTTTCTGCGTCTTTTTGACAAAGCCATTTGTCAGGATGATCTGATGTCCGACCACAAAGAAATATAAAATGCGCGTAATATTGCTGCTTTGCTTGGCACGCAATTCAAAAATGCCGTCTCCCAATGATTTGGAATAAGGTTCCCGCAGTTGTGTGCCATTGGCTTCCAATAGGGAGATCGTACCCAAAAGCTTTGCCAGCATTTTGTCGTCCAGCGTATCCAGAAAATCACGAACCGGGCAGCTGCCGTCTGCCTTATAATAAAAATTCACTTCAAAAGCAGACATTTTCGGCATCCTTTCTGATTGATGACATCCTACCATTATAATATAGGATAAAACAAATATTGTCAAGAGGAGCTTCTATCACAAAATCTTCCAAAAGATACCATTTCCTTTTTACAGTTTCTTCATAGCTTCTTAACGAATTGAATTGTGAAAGCTGTTATACTTTTGCCATGGGAAGCGGGGCCGCAACCGTTTCCCGTGTAACATGATTCCTCCTCACACCAAGGCAATATCCAAACAAAACACCCTTTTTCGTGCGCCGCAACACGGAAGAGGGTGTTTTGTTTTGGCAAAAAACGATCTTCCGATGCCGCCGCAGTGCGTTGGCATTCTCAGCGGTAATTTTTATCCTTGCAGTTCGGCAAAGGCTGCGGGCTTTGCCGAACTGCCTTTTCACGTGAAAGAAAAATAAGATCTGTGTTTTTATAAAATAAAATTCCTGTAAATCCATGGTTTAGGGTTGACCCCGTTTTTTGGCGGCGCTATAATAAAAATGAATATGAAAACTTGGAGGTGAACGCAGGAAAATGGACCCGGATCATAGTCGAAGTAGAACCACCGGCGCGGTGGATCAGAAAACAAAAACAACTGCGTTTCCCCCAACCGTTCGCCTCCTTCGCTGAGTGCTGCGGAAAAGCACCGCTTCCACGGTGTGTCTTTCCGCAAAACAGAGCAGAGGAAGGCGCGGCTTTGTGTGCGCAGAATGCGGCGTTTGCGGCATTCCGGCAGGCAAGGCGGCGCGTTTTTTGTTTCCCGATCTGCTGCGTCCTCCGGATACAGGAGCTGCTCCTGTGCCGTAAAAACTGAGGAGGAACGCCCAATGGATATGGAAGAAAAGAAGCTGACGGTTGATGCTGCGGAGCAGGCGCTGCCGGTGCAGGAGCTGCCTGCCGATATCCCTGCCGAAGTCCGTCAGAAGCTGGCCGAGGACCTGAACGATGAAGCTACCGAGGACCTCAAGCAGGATATGCGTGAGGCCGAGAAAGAGGAAGCCAACGACGAAGAGGTCAAGGCCAACCCTGAAATGCTGACCAAGAGCCGCCTGCTCAAACTGCTCATCAAGAAGCAGTACGTCAAGCTGCGCGAGGTGACCGAGGAAGAGCAGCCTGCCGACCTTGCCGAGCTGCTGGAAGAGCTGGACGAGAACAACCGCCTTGTGGTGTTCCGTCTGCTGAAAAAGGAAGTGGCCACCGAAGCATTTGCCTATATGTCCGACGAGGCCCGCGATGATCTGGTAAACGCCTTTTCGGACGTGGAGTTGGTGAGCGCCATCGAGGAAATGAGTCTGGACGATGCCGCCGACCTGCTGGAGGATATGCCGGCAGGCGTGGTGAAGCGGGTGCTGGAGAAATCCTCCAAGCAGACCCGTGAGAGCCTGAACAAGCTGCTGAACTACCCCGAAAGCTCTGCCGGCAGCCTGATGACCCCGGAGTATGTCCGCCTGCGGGAGGATATGACCGTGGAGCAGGCCTTTGATGCCATCCGCAAACAGGGCGAAAACGCAGAGACCGTGTACACCTGCTACGTGGTGGAGCGCAACCGCCTGAAGGGCGTTGTCTCTGCCCGCAGCCTGCTGCTTTCGGACAGGAACATTCCCGTTTCTGAGATCATGGACGACAACGTGGTGGCAGTGAAGGTCACGGACGATCAGGAATATGTGGCCCGTGAGATGCAGCGCTACGACTTTACCGCAATGCCCGTTCTGGACAACGAGGGCATGTTCGTGGGCATCATCACCATCGACGATGCAATCGACGTCCTGACCGACGAGAGCACCGAGGACATGCAGAAGATGGCCGCCATTTTGCCGGACGACGATGCCACCACCTATTTTGGCACCAGCGTCTGGACCCACGCAAAGCAGCGCATCCCATGGCTGCTGATCCTGATGCTTTCCGCCACCTTTACCGGCATGGTCACCACTCACTATGAGGAAG
The DNA here is from genome assembly GCF_048323735.1 of Faecalibacterium sp. 3. Lineage (NCBI taxonomy): Bacteria > Bacillati > Bacillota > Clostridia > Eubacteriales > Oscillospiraceae > Faecalibacterium > Faecalibacterium sp. 3. The sequence continues at coordinate 1,306,429 of NZ_JBLWFN010000001.1, read as the reverse complement.
CCTTTACCGCGCTGCCCCTGCTGGTCTCCTTTATGCCCATGCTGATGGATACCGCCGGCAACTGCGGCAACCAGATCAGCACCCTGATGGTGCGCGGTCTGGCTCTGGGCGAGGTAGAGCCCAGCGACTTTGTGCGGGTGCTGGGCAAGGAACTGCGGGTGTCGGCCATCGTGGGCGCGGTGCTGGGCATCGTGAACGGCCTGCGCATCTACCTGATGTACACCTTCCTCTTCCCCGGCCAGTACGGCAACGTGATGGGCTATGCCATCGTGGTCAGCGTGTCGCTGTTCTTCAGCGTCATTCTGGCAAAGCTGGTGGGCGGTATGCTGCCGCTGGCCGCAAAGAAGCTGGGTGCAGACCCGGCCATCATGGCTACCCCCTTCATTACCACCATTGTGGACGCCTGCAGCCTGATCCTGTATTTCCAGATCGCACAGCTGGTATTTCACAATATGATGTAAATAATAAAGCAATGCCGGACAGTCTTGAAGTGACTGCCCGGCATTTTTTATGGGACGAACCCTCTCAGTCATCGCTGCGCGATGCCAGCTCCCCCGAATGGGGAGCTTATAGCACTGCCGGAAGCTTTTAGCATTCATCCGATACGTTTCGGTTATCGCAAAAAAGCTCCCCCTTCGGGGGAGCTGTCGCCGCAGGCGACTGAGAGGGTTCGGCCGGGAAAAAACGGTGTGGAAAACTGCAATTTTCCCCGCCTTTTCCACACGGAAAAACGGCAGCGGCCCGGTGTTGAAAACTTGGGGCCAGCCATTCCAGATTGGAGAAAAATAAATCGCCGCTCAGGAACGGTTTGTAGAATGCAAAGAAAATCCTTCGACTTTCTTTTTTATAAAAGGCAGAATGCCTGCATTTTCATCCAAAACTTTCCAGAAAGCGGCTGCCTGAATTACGGTGCGTATAGGGCTGATCCCTTTTTATTGTTGAAAACCCAGTGGAAAAAGTGGAAAACATCATGGAAAACCCGACCTTTTCTTCACAAAAGCGGTTGAAAACCCGGTGGAAAAAGTGAAAAGTTCATTCCAGACCGGAAATTACATACAATTTTCGGTTGTGCTTTGGCATCCGGAGAGCGGCAGGAAAGCTGTATTTCCGGGCTTTGGGGGCAGAGGTTTTCAACAGTGTTGAATGCCCCGGCCAATCATGGTACAATAACAGCAGTAAGCTGCGGCAAAACATTTCCGAATTGAGGGAGGCACCCTATGAACAATTGGCTGAACCGGCTGGAACGCAGATATGGGCGTTTCGGCATCCCGAACCTGACCAACATTCTGGTGGGCGGGCAGATCCTTGTACTGGCTATCGAGCTGTTTGTGAACCAGACCATCAGCGTCTGGCTGTCCCTCAGCAGATATCTTCTGTTGAGCGGCCAGATCTGGCGCATCATCACCTTTGTGTTCATCCCCTCCTATGGCGGCAGCATCCTCAGTGCAGTGCTGGGCATCTACTTTACCTGGTTCATCGGCACGGCGCTGGAACGGGAGTGGGGCGATTTCCGCTATACGGTCTATCTGCTGTCCGGGATGCTGGGCACCGTGCTGGCCTGCCTGCTCACCGGCGTCAGCGGCAGCACCTACTGCCTGTCCCTTTCGCTGCTGCTGGCCTTTGCCATGCTGTACCCGGAGGTACAGGTGCTGCTGTTCTTTGTGATCCCCGTCCGGGTGAAGTATTTTGGCTTTTTTGCGGCGATCCTGTGGGTGCTGAGCTTTTTGGGCGCACCGCTGCCCCAGAAGCTGAGCCTGCTGCTCAGCATGGCGAATGTCTGGCTGTTCTTTGGCCCCATGGGCTACCGCGCCATCCGTGCATGGGTCCGCCGCGAGCAGTGGAAGCGGAAAAACAGAAGGTAAGGAGAAAAACCATGATGCTGGACCGCATGGAAGGCAACGCAGAACTGAAAAGCAGCGTGCAGCTGATGCTGGCAGCCCGCCGCCTGACCCACAGCGTGCTGCTGGTGGGCGAAGAGGGCCTTGGGGCCGGTTTTGCGGCCCGCTGCATCGCGGCCGATTATCTTTACCCTGCAGGCGGAGCGCCCGCTGAGGCCCTTCTGCGGGGCGAATGCTGCCGTGCGGTGGCGAAGGCCGGCAAGCGCGACAGCGGTCAGGTGGAGACCGGCATCGTGCGCGAGGCGATCTCGGTCACCGGCATGGGCGCGGGCGGCCGGTATCTGGTGGGTCAGGTCACGGCCATGCGCAGCGAGATCTTCAACACCAGCCTTTCGGCTGAGGGCCGCGCGGTGCTGCTCTACCATGTGGAAAAGATGAACGAGGAATCCGCCAACGCGCTGCTGAAGGTGATGGAAGAGCCGCCGGAGGGGGTGCTGTTCCTGCTCACAGCCGATTCGCTGGCAGGCGTGCTGCCCACCATCCGCAGCCGCTGCATCAGTTTTGCCGTGGCGCCGGTCCCGCCGGAGCAGTGCGCCCGCTACTGCGCCGCACAGGGGGTGGACAAAAAGACCGCCGCGCTGTACAGTGAGCTGTTCGACGGGCACATCGGCACGGTGCTTGCAGCGGCACAGGACGAAGCCCGCACAACGCAGGTGGAAAAGGCGCTGCAGCTGGCAAAGACCGCAGCCGACCGTGACAGCTATGCCGCCGCCGTGCTGCTGGCTCCGTATGAGAAGGACAAAGCCGGTGCCGCCGCCCTGCTGACGGACTTCCGTGCGGTGGCGGCAGCGGGCCTGCGGCAAAGCCCCCACGCACCGGTGCAGGGCGATGCCGCCCGGCGTGCCCTGCGGCTGGCAGATGCCGCCATCCAGCGCCTGGGCGCACAGGTGAACCCCAAGATCGTGCTCAGCGTGTTTGCGGCAAAGTTCAGAGCGTTGTAAACAAAAACTCCCCTGAAAGGCTTTTTACGGCATTTCAGGGGAGTTTTGCTGTCAGGAAACGGTAGAGGAAGGGTCGCTGATCAGGCCGTTAAAAGTAAAGGCGGCCGTTTGATTATTAAGTTTACCCAGCGTGATGGTTATGGTTCCTCTATAGAATCTACCGAAGGAAGAGGTAGTGACAGGGCCGATGTCGATGAAAAGAATAACGGTTTTGGACTGGCCTGCAGGAACAGTAAGAGACTGGTAGAATACATAGGCGGTTTTGCTGCTGTTCAGACCTTTATATCCAAGACCACATACCTTACCAGTGCCGCCAGCGGTATGGCTGAAAGCAAAGTTGCTGGTGTTGACGGTGACAGAACTGTTGCCGCTGGAATTATCCAGTTTGAAGCCGGTGTAGAAATAGTTGTGACGGGTATCAGATTCATAGATGGAGCTGGAAGTCCACTGCCCGCTCAAGGGGCCGATATCTGCGGTAAAAGAGCCAAAATTAGCAAAATCGGTATTATCGATGGAAGGAGCAACCAGATTTTCGGGAGTGGAAGCATACGCTCCATCCCCGCAGCCTGCCAGCATGCCGCCTGCGGCAGCCGCCGCCATGGCAGTACCGGCGGCCTTTAAAAAGGTGCGGCGGGTGATGAGCTCAGACATAACGAAACCTCTCCTTTTCACGCAGGAAATCATAAAATACAAAAGCGGATAAAAACAAAGACTCCCCCCAGCGCTTGCGGTACACCGGAGGGAATCTCTGTTTGGGGTATTGCTTTGGTGTGAGGAGGAATCATGTGTAGAGACGCGGTTGCGGCCCCGCGTGCTCTACAATTGATAGTATACCCCATTTCCCTCAAAAAGTCATTGCTATTTTGTGAAAAAATCGAAAAAATAAAGCTTTTTTTTCGTAAAGAGATCAAAAGCGAAAATTGCGCAGGAACGAAAGCTTTTTCGGATGGCCTCCAAAATGCCGATACAGGATTTCCCCCGCACCGGTCAGAGTTTCGCTGCGGCAGGGGTCCCGGACAGCCTGCTGAAGGGCTGCCCGATGCAAACGCTCTTTTTCAGCATAACACAGCAGGCGCAAAAGGTCAATCCATTTTGCACTGCGCTGCGTGCACTCTGCCGTGCTCCACGTAGTGGGCGGCGTTGTGCAGGTTGGCCTCGACCTGTGCGGGGCTCACCTGCTTGATGACCTTTGCGGGCACGCCCACGGCCACCGAGCCGTCCGGGATGACCATGCCCTCCGGCACCAGCGCACCCGCGCCGATGATGCAGTTTTTGCCCACGACACAGTGGTTGAGCAGGGTGGCGTGCATTCCGATCAGGCTGCCATCCCCTACCGTGCACCCGTGCACCAGCGCGCTGTGGCCCACGGTGACATTCCTGCCCAGCGTCACGGCTCCGCCCACATCGCAGTGCAGCACGGCGTTGTCCTGCACGTTGGAGTTCTCACCGATGATAAGCTGGCCGTCGTCGCCGCGCAGCACGGCACCGTACCACACCGTGGAACCGGCTTTGAGGATCACATCGCCCTGCACGGTGGCATTGGGCGCAACGAACGCAGCCCCCTCGTTGCGGGGAACTTTTCCACAAAAGGACAGAAACATTGTTAAAAACCGCCTTTCTCTCTTTCTCTTTTGGCTGGTTTATGGTATTCTTTAAAGTAGTATAGCAAGCCAGAGCCTTTCCGGCAAGTAGGAGCTGTTTCAAAACAAAAATTTTTGCCGTGCGTCGGCAAGCAGATACAAGGGGGCACGCTCATGTTCAAAAACACCATCTTCCGCCGCATGACGGCGCTGGTGCTCACGCTGGCACTGGCCGCTGCTGCTGCACTGCCGGGCCTTGCGGTATATCCCATGCCCATCCAGACCGCCAAGGAGACCGAGGCGGTGTACCTGTTCAACGCCGACACCGGCAAGACCATCCTGAACCAGAACGCCGGCCAGCAGCAGTATGTTGCCAGCCTGACCAAGCTCATGACGGCCCTGCTGCTGCTGGAAAGCGGCAAGGATCTGAACAGTGAAGTGACCGTGCCCACCGCGCTGACCCAGGAGTTCCGGGATATCCAGAACGCCAACGGCACCACCATGGGCCTGCGCATCGGCGAGACGGTGCGCCGCATCGACCTGCTGAACGCCATGCTCATCGTCAGCGCCAACGACGCCGCCAGCGTCATTGCCTACGATGTGGGCGGCAGCGTGCTGGATTTCGTCAAGCAGATGAACGCCCGTGCCCAGGAGCTGGGCTGCACCGGCACGAACTTTACCTGTGCCCACGGCCTGTTTGACTACGGCAACGTGTCCACCGCGCAGGATCTGGCAAAGATCGCCGCCGCCTGTGCGGCAAACCAGACCTTTGCACAGGTGGCGGGCACCGCCAGCTATGTGCTGCCGGCCACCAATCTGCGCAAGGCCGAGCGTACCATCAGCAGCTCCAACAGCCTGATGAACAGCGAGAGCGCCAACTACCGGGAGTATGTCCGGTGGGTCAAGGGCGGCTTTACCACGCTGGCAGGCCGCTGCATCGTGGCCTTTGCGGAAAAGAACGGCCACACCTACGGGCTGGTGATCCTTGGCTGCGACACGCCGGACCACCTCTTTGCCGAGTGCGATGATCTGTTCGACTGGGCCTTTGAGAGCTTTGCGGACCGTCCGCTGGTGGATACCCAGACCGAGATCACCACCGTGGCGCTGACCAAGTGCCGCACCGAACCGACGGTGGCGCTGTATGCCGCTGCGCCGGTCAGCGGCTACGGCCACGCGGACGATATCGTTACCTACTCCTTCGACCTGCCGGAGAGCATTGCGGCCACCGTCAAGAGCGGCAGTGTGGTGGGTACAGCCACTGTGTATCTGGACGGCGATGAAGTGGGCACGGTGGACCTTGTGACCCACCGGGAGTACGTCTCCGATTTCCGCACCGACATGAAGGCAACGGCGCTTCTGCTGTGCGCACTGGTGCTCATCCTGCTTGCAATGATGGTGCTCACGTTCGCGGCCGGCGGCGGTTCGCTGAGTCTCAAAAAGGGAAGGCGCCGCAGATAAAGTGCATGGGCTTGACAATTTTGGAAAATAAGCTATACTGAAAATACAAAGGCGCTGGCCCACAAACGGCTAGCTCCTTACCATACTAGTCAAAAAGAAAAATGACCGGTCGTGTTGGGGAACAAGAGGCGGTCATTTTTTCTTTTTGTCATCACTGTGAGAAACAGTCCATGTAATTTCAAACGTAACGTAGATCGCCCCGCCAAGAAGCGTGAGCAGAAGCACGACCTGTTCAAACGTCATGGTGCATCCCCCCTTCCTGCCCTTGGGCAAAACCGGGGGTGCGAAAGATCCAAAGAAAAAATCGCCTTGCCCGGCGCGCCTAGGTGCCGGTAAGACGAGCTGCAACAATGACGACCGCTGCCTGCGGCAGAAACAGGGAGGAATTGTTGGGGCCGCGGCCAGCGAGGCGCGAGTACCGTTCAAGGTACGATGCGAATGCTGGGAGCCGCAACCCGTGCTGCGTTTTGGGACACAGCGCCTTCGTGCCGCAGATGCGGCAATTACAGAATACCACAGCAAACTGCAAAAAACAATAAAGAACCGCGAAAAAGCGGCGCTCAGTGCCTTGCAACAGGCTCTGAGCGCCGCTTCTTTTGCGCTTATTGGTTGAGGAACTTGATAAAGTGGTAAGATTCCACGATCTGGAAATACTTGATGATGCGCGGGTACAGGGGTTCGGCCTTTTCGCCGAACTGCTGCTTCATGCAATCAGCAAGCTGTGCAACGGTCTTCCGGCCATCGATCAGCGGCCACAGGTAGCTGCCGGTCTCGTCCAGATGCACCTGTGTGGTGCGCGGTTTATGGAACACTTTTTGCGCGATCGTATTGAACACACCGGTGTTCTCCACCTCAAGGGTGATAAGGCCGGTGGCTTCATCTGTGTGCCAGCGCAGGGTCTCCGCCCGCTGCGGGATAAGATCCAGATAATTGATGGACTGCTTTTTCTTATTCATCAGTTCTTCTTTTTCTTCATGGAGAAGGCCAGCAGGCATGCGATCATCACGATCATCAGGACCACGCCGCCAATGTTGCCCAGATCAATGCTCAGGGCAGTGCTGATGCCGAACACGGCAAACACAGCCAGCAGGATGCCCACAAGGCCCTCGCCTGCGATCATACCGGCACAGAACAGGGTGCCGCGGGTGGTCTGCTCTTCCTTGAGCTTCGCGTCAACATTCTTGCGGCTGTCCATGAACCAGCGCACAACACCGCCGATCATGATGGAGGTGTTCAGGTAGATGGGCAGGTACAGGCCGATGGCAAAGGGCATCACGGGGATGCGCAGGACCTCCAGAGCAATGGCAAGGAACACACCGGTGAACACCAGGTTCCAGGGCAGGTTGCCGCCCATGATGCCCTCGACGATCATCTTCATCAGGGTAGCCTGCGGTGCGGGGACCTCGGCACCGCCGTAGCCCCATGCGCTGTCCAGCAGGTACAGCACACCGCCGATGGCCAGACCGGCGGCAATGACGCCGATCAGCTCACCGATCTGCTGCTTGACCGGGGTCGCACCCAGCAGGTAGCCGGTCTTCAGGTCCTGAGAGGTATCCGCAGCAATGGCAGCGCAGATGCAGATGACAGAGGCGATGGCCATGGAGCCGATCATGCCCTCGATGCCAACGTTGCCGGTGGCCTTCAGGATTATGGTAGAGATCAGCAGGGTGGCAATGGTCATGCCGGAGACCGGGTTGTTGGAGCTGCCGATCATGCCGACCATACGTGCAGAGACGGTGGAGAAGAAGAAGCCGAAGATGACGATCAGCAGAGCACCCAGCGGGCTGACGGGGATGGCCGGAGCCAGCCAGATGATGAGGATGATGAGCAGGATGCCGCCCAGAATAAAGGGCATGGGCATGTCCTTATCGGTGCGGGAGGTGCCGGAAGCGCTGCCGCCCTTCATGCTCTTCATGGCGTCGCGGAAGGTGGATACGATCAGAGGCAGGCTCTTGATCAGCGAAATGATACCGCCGGTAGCAATGGCGCCTGCGCCGATATACTTGACGTAGTTGGACCAGATGGCGTCTGCACCGCCTGCTGCATACAGATCAGCAATGGTGGTGCCGGCTGCTGCCGGGTACAGGGAAATGTTTGCGCCGAACAGGCAGATCAGCGGGATAATGACCATCCAGCCTACCAGAGAACCGGTAAACATATAGGAAGCGGTCTTGGGGCCGACGATATAGCCCACGCCCAGCAGAGCGGGGTATACTTCCATGCCCAGAGCACCCTTGAAGGAGCTGAAGGCCATGGCAATGTCGGAGGGGATCATCTTCAGGCCATCGACGATGAACTTGAAGATGGCTGCCAGACCCATGCCGGAGAACACGGTGGAGGCGTTTGCACCGCCCTCTTCACCGGCCAGCAGAACGTCTGCACAGGCGGTGCCTTCCGGGTACAGCAGGGTAGCGTGTTCCTTGACGATCAGGGCGTTGCGCAGGGGCACCATGAACAGAACACCCAGAATGCCGCCGCACAGGGCGATCAGGGTGATCTCCAGGATGCTGGGCTTGTCGCACAGGCCCTCTTTTGCCCACAGGAACAGTGCGGGCATGGTGAAGATGGCACCGGCGGCCAGGCTCTCGCCTGCGGAACCGATGGTCTGCACCATGTTGCTCTCCAGAATGGAGTTCTTCTTGAGCAGGACGCGGATCACGCCCATAGAAATGACTGCTGCCGGGATGGAGGCAGAAACAGTCATGCCGACGCGCAGGCCCAGATAGGCATTTGCAGCGCCGAAGACCACAGACAGGATGATGCCCATGATCACAGAGGTCGCCGTCATTTCTGCGGTGATCTTTTCCGCAGGAATATACGGCTTGAAGGATTCTTGATCTTTCATGCTTGCACTCCTTGCGACAGCACAAGCGCCTTGCATTTGGGGGCAGGGCGCTTGTGCTGTCCGTTTTCCGATTTCCTAAACACGCGCATCCCATCCAAAAGGACGCGCTGGCACGTACTCTATTATACTAAAGTATGACTGAATTGGCAACTGGAAATGTACACAAGAAATTCACAAAAAATTCGTTTATTCAAGCATTTTGCGGGAAATTTGGGCAAAAGCGTGCGAAAAAATTCCATATGATCCCAAAACTGTACGCACATAGAGAACAGCTTTGCGGGAAAAGAATGCCTTTTAACAGCGTGCGCGCCTGTCCGGAGGATAGCAAAAAGCTCCCCCTTCGGGGGAGCTGGCAAAACCGTCAGGTTTTGACTGAGAGGGTTTACCTATCGCGGCTGTCCTGCGCCCTCATCAGTTCCCTGCGGTGATATTTTATGATAAAGAGCGCTTTTACACGGCCCCATAGATGCCGTGCACCGACACTTCGCCGGTGAACACATGCACTTCGCCGTTGTCGGTGCGCACCACCAGACGGCCCTCTTCGTCCACATCGACGGCTTCACCGGCCCCCTGCCTGCCGTCCGGCAGGTCAAAGGTGACCCGGCGGCCCAGATTGACGCAGGCGGCCTTGTATTCCTCCCGGAAGGGTGCAAAGCCGTCCCGGGCAAACAGGTACAGATTGCGGTCAAAACCAAAGTCGGTCAGGCCCTCGGCCAGCCATGCGGGGTCGGTGGAAAGATCCACCTTTGCCCCCTGCAGTTCCAGCGAGGTGCCGTTGGGCAGGTCGGCGGCGTCAAAGTAGCTCTGAGGCTGGGCAAGATTGATGCCGATGCCGCACAGGATGCCCCGGCCCTGCTGCTGATAGCCGTAGCTCACACTCTCGCACAGGATGCCCACGATCTTTTTGCCGTTCAGCAGCAGATCGTTGGGCCACTTGATCTGGCAGTCCACGCCGTAGCGCAGCTGCAACTGGCGGCGCACTGCAAGGCTTGCCAGCAGCGGCAGGGTGGCAGGCTGGGCCAGCGGCTCCCGGATGGCAACTGTATAATACAGGGCCTTGCCCTCGGCGTTCACCCAGCTGCGGCCCAGACGGCCCCGGCCTGCAGTCTGGTTCTCGGTATACACCGCGCCCACCGGGCCGAACTCCTCAAAATGCTCCTTCACGTAAGCGTTGGTGCTGCCGCATTCCGGCAGATAGCGCACCTCATTGATGCTCATTGTTTGGGTACCTCTTTGTGTTCATAGGCGGTCACTTTGCCTCCGTCCAGCGTCAGGATGCCGTAGGTGTCCGGCCCGGTGTAGCACCGGCCGCAGGAGCCGGGGTTGAACAGGAACACCCCGCCGCGGGTCTCTGCATGGGGGATGTGGGTGTGGCCGAACAGCGCCACCTCGGCACCCCGGGCAGATGCGGCGTCTGCCAGCGTATCCAGATCGTATTTTACGCCGTACATATGACCGTGGGTGTAAAATATCACCACGCCGTCAAAGGCGGCAAGGCCGTCGGTGGGTTCCAGTGCGCCGTAATCGCAGTTGCCGGCCACCGAGTAGGCCCGCAGCTTGGGGTACAGCGTCAGGGCCAGTTCCAGATCCCGCAGGCCGTCGCCCAGAAAGATCAGGGCATCGATGTTTTTGCTCTCTTTCATCAGCACACGCTCAATGGCGGTGCGTCCGCCGTGGCTGTCGCTCAAAACCAGAAGCTTTGTCACAAAAAGGGTCCTCCTCTGTTTACCAGTTACGTATCATTCCTCTGCCTGCTGGCCCTGTTGCAATACCAGCAGCTGCTTGTACACTTCGCTCTTGGAATAGGGCGTGCCCTGCGCCGCTGCCTTGGCCGCTGCGGTGGGGCCAAAGCCCTGTCCGGTCAGCTCCAGCGCCCGCTGCGCTGCCTGCTCCAGCGTCAGCTCCTGCTCCGGGTCGGCAGTCTCCGGCGCACCGGCCATCACCAGCACGTATTCCCCCCGGGGCTCGTTGGCTTTGTAGTGCTCCACCGCCTCGCCGAGGGTGGTCTTCCAGATATCCTCATGGAGCTTGGTCAGCTCCCGGCACAGGGTGATGCTGCGGTCGGCACCGAAGGCGCTGGCCAGATCGTCCAGCGTGGTGCGCAGCTTGTGGGGGGCTTCGTAGAAGATGGTGGTGCGCTTTTCCTGCAAAAGCTCAGCCAGCCGCTCTTTTTTCTGCTTGCGGTTCACGGGCAGAAAGCCCTCAAACACCCAGCGGGAGGTGTCCTGCCCGGACACAGCCAGCGCGGTGACGCAGGCAGAGGCCGCCGGTACCGGCACCACTTTGATGCCCCGGGCCAGCGCATCCCGCACGATCACCTCGCCCGGGTCGGAGACGCAGGGCATGCCCGCATCACTGCACAGTGCGCAGCTCTCGCCCGCCTCAATGCGGCGCAGGATGCCCTCGCCCTTCTGCAGGGCGTGCTCATAGTAGCTGACCATGGGCTTTTTCAGGCCCAGAAAGTTCAGCAGCTTCATGGTCACACGGGTGTCCTCGGCGGCAATGAAGTCGGCCGCGCCAAAGGTGGCTGCCACCCGGGGCGGCATATCGTCCAGGTTGCCGATGGGCGTTGCCACGATATAAAGAGTTCCTGCCATAGTTACCTCCTGAAGATGATCCTCTCAGCCTGATCCGCAGCCTGTCATCTGCCATATAACGCCGCACCGGCGCTGATCAACACATCCGGCTCCACCCGCAGGCCGGTTTTGCGGTTCTTCTGCGCTTCCACAAGGAAGAGCCACGGCACGCCGTCTGCTCTGTTCTTTACAAAGGCCAGCCGCTTGGGTTCCAGCCGGTGGGCCCGCAGCACCGCCAGCACCTCCGCCAGCCGTTCCGGCCGGTGGCAGAGGGAGAAACGTCCGCCGTCCTTCAGCAGACGGAAGGCGCACCCGCACACATCGTCCAGTGTGCAGGTATTCTCGTGCCGGGCAAGGGCGTGGGCCGCATTTTGGCTCTGAGGCCCATCCGTGAAGTAGGGCGGATTGCACGCACACACGTCAAAACTGCCTTCGCCCTGCCGGAAGGTGCGCAGGTCGGCACAGACCGGCGTAAGATGCCCGATGTCCTGCTCTTCCACCGCAGCAGAAAGCAGGGCGCTGCCCTCCGGCTGCAGCTCCAGCCCGATGCAGGGGCCCCGGTGGCCCCGGTCGTGCCATTCCAGCGCTACGATGCCGCAGCCGGAGCACAGGTCTGCGGCCTTCTGGGCACGCTTCGGCTCACAGAAACGGGCCAGCAGCAGCGCATCCGAGCCGAAACGATGCTCCGGCGAGCAATATACCATAGTTCTATTATACAAGACTTCGGTAGAATGTTCCATAGATAAGTGCGCCTGACCCTCTCAAAAAAATAGGTGGAATTGCCTGTGGAATTTGTGCGAATTACTGCAAAACAAAAAGCAGCAGACCTGCTTTGGACAGGCCTGCTGCTCTTGAAGCGTTTTTGTGCCGCTGCTAAAATTATTCAGCAGTGATAGCACCGGTGGGGCAAGCGCCCTCGCAAGCGCCGCAGTCGATGCAAGCGTCTGCGTTCACAGATGCAACACCGTCAACGGTGATAGCGCCAACCGGGCAAGCGCCCTCGCAAGCGCCGCAGCCAACACATGCGTCAGAAACCTTGTGTGCCATAATAAACTCTCCTTTTTATCTCCGTGCCCGAAGTATTGTATGAAGAGTCATGTATGGCACGGCTGTGCATGTCTCTCCGGAAATCATATCCTTGTCTGCATTCTAACAAAGCAGGTGAGAAAAGGCAAGACTAACCGTGGCCCAAAAAACACAAAAGTCTGTTTTTTGTTGGGTTGCACAAAAGCACAGGCTAACTTATGGACAAATTTGCAGGAGTTTTTTGGCAAAAATCACGAAGAATGGTTAGTTTTAGCAGACTAACCCCTCGGAGCCTCCGGCGCTGCTCTCACTCCTTTTCGGCAGGGCGCTTTCTGGCACAGCAGCCGCCGGCGCAGCGCTTTTCCCCCTCGTCGGAGCAGGCCACCACCGGTGCCGGGTTGCGCACGCCGGAGTAATCGTCGTCCGGGTCCGGGCGGCGGGGCGCACGCTTGCCGCCGCTGACATACTCACACACGCCTACCTTGTAGTACCGGGGCGAAAGGCTCTCGGTGCCGCAGCGCACCCGCAGGTAGCCGGATACCGGGTTCACTTCCAGCACAGTGCCAAGGCCGTCCGGTGTGCGCACGGTGCTGCCCACCATGGGCATGATGCTGTTCAGGTATTCGTAGGCACTTTCCTCGTAGGCAAGGCAGCACATCAACCGGCCGCAGGCACCGCTGATCTTGGTGGGGTTCAGCGAAAGGCCCTGCTCCTTTGCCATCTTGATGGACACGGGCTGGAAGTCCTTGAGGAAGCGGCTGCAGCAGAAGGGCTGGCCGCAGATGCCCAGACCGCCGATCATCTTGCTCTCGTCCCGCACGCCGATCTGGCGCAGCTCGATGCGGGTGTGGAAGATGCCGGCCAGATCCTTGACCAGCTCGCGGAAGTCCACCCGGCCGTCCGCGGTAAAGTAGAACATGATCTTGGAGCGGTCCAGCGTGTATTCCGCTTCCACCAGCTTCATTTCCAGACCGTGGCGGGCGATGCACTCCTGACAGGTGCGGTAGGCGCGCTTCTCGTCCTCACGGTTCTGGCGCATCCGGCGGATGTCCACGCTGTCGGCCATGCGGGTGATGGGCTTGAGGGCCTTGGGCACCGCTGCATCGGTGATCTCCCTCACCCCCTGCACCACCTCGCCGCACTCGATGCCGCGGGCAGTTTCCACAATGACGTATTCGCCGGTTTTGATGTCGGCCCCGGCGGGGTCGAAATAATAGCTTTTGCCGTTCTCTTTGAAACGGACGGAAATGACTTTTTTCATAGCGTTCCTCGTTTTTATCGGTCGAATCTATAGGATAAGGCCCGAAAAAGGGCCTGCTGATCCATTCTGCATCTTAGTATAACATATTCAAATGCACATTTCCACGCAAAAAACAAAAAGCTGCTGCCGTGCGCCCTGCAGAAATTTTCTGCGGGGTGCAACAATCTGCCCGGCTGAGGCGTATCAATCGGGGGAGACAGACCGAATTTGGTCGCATCCGCTGCCGGAAAATGGAAAAACGGAAGGGTAATTGTTAAAATCCTGCGAAAGAATCTAAAGAATCACAAAAGAATCCTCCCCTGCCCTTGCAAGGCGGGGGCTTGTGTGTATAATAAAAATGTTGAAGTGTGGCCTTTCTGGAAAGAAAGCGGCTGCCCTGCTTTGCGGCACGGCAGAGAAATGGTAGGAAAAAATGGAAAAATTCAGTGTTAAAAAACCATTTACGGTGCTGGTGGCAGTCGTTATGGTTCTGATCCTGGGCTTTGTGGCAGTCACAAAGATGGATACGAACCTTCTGCCCAACGTCAGTACGCCGTATCTGATGGTGGTCACCGTGTATCCCGGCGCAAGCCCGGAGCGTGTGGAGAGCGAAGTCTCCGATGTTCTGGAAAATGCGCTCACCGTGCCGGGCGTGTCCGATATCACCGCAACATCGGCAGAAAACTACAGCCTGCTGCTGATGAAATTTGTGGACGATACCGACATGAACAGCGCGATGGTCAAGGTGTCCAACAAGCTGGATCAGGCCAAAAGCGACCTGCCGAGCACCTGCCTGACCCCCTCTGTCATTGAGTACAGCCTGAACATGAACGCCTTTATGACGGTGGCCGTCAGCCGCGAAGGCGCGGACCAGTACGAGCTTTCGGAGTTCATCCAGAAAACGCTGGTGCCGGAGCTCCAGCGCAGGGGTGGTGTTTCCAGCGTTTCCTCCAGCGGTCTGGTGGATAAGATGGTTCAGGTGCAGCTGAATCAGGATAAGATCAACGATATCAATGCAAAGCTGCTGGAACTCATCGACACCCAGCTGGCGGCGGCCCGTGGGCAGCTGGATGCTGCCGAGGCGCAGATCACCGCAGGCCGTAAAGAGTACGAAAAGCAGCTGAAAAACTTTGGCAATACAGTGTCCAACTCGGTCATGAGCCAGATGAGCACCGAGGTGGGTGCCGCAGTGGAAACGGTGCGTGCGCAGGCGCAGGCCCTGCTGGAAAGCGTCAACGACCTGATCGCCGTGGTCAAGGAGCCCGAGATCCAGCAGGCCCTGATCGAGGTACGCGACGGCCTGCAGAAGGTGCTGGACAAGTTCAACGAGACCGGTATGCGGGACATCGATTCCCTCATCGATATCGTGGCAGAGCTGCGCACCATCACGGATAAGCTCACCGGCGCACTGCAGAAGCTGCAGGAGCGCATGAACACCGAGACCGGCACCGAGGGCAGCACGGCGGAAGATCTTGCCAATGAGATGCAGCTGCAGGAAAGCCTGAATGTGGTCTACAACGCGCTGGAAAGCACCATCAAGGCCATGGACAATGTGCCGCAGCTGATGAGCGAGTTCTCCGGCGCACTGGGCAGCTTCTCTCAGCAGCAGCTCAATGCCTATATGCAGTTCACCGAAGCGCGTGAAATGCTGAACGAGTACGAAAAGCAGCTGGAGGCCGCCAAGGAAGAGTACGAGACGGCCAAGACCAGTGCGCTGGCACAGGCCGATGTGGCAAAGCAGCTGGACATCGACACGCTGGCCCAGCTCATCTATGCACAGAACTTCTCCATGCCGGCCGGTTATGTGCCGGACAAGGACGGCGAGTCCTGGCTGCTGAAGGTAGGCGAAGAGTACGACAGCGTGGAGGACATCAGCGGTGCTCTGCTGCTGCATGTGGAGGGCTACGGTGACGTGCGCCTTTCCGATGTGGCGGATGTGGAGGTCATCGACAACTCTGCGGACAGCTACACCCGCCTGAACGGCGAAAAGGCATCCATCCTCAAAATCTATAAAAATGCGACCTCCAGTGCGGGCGAGGTCTCCGACAACTGCCTGACCGCCTTTGAACAGATGGAGAGCCGGTACGACGGCCTGCACATGGTGGTGCTGTCCAATCAGGGCAACTACATCACCATCGTCATCCAGAGCATCCTCACCAGCATGGTGGTGGGTGCCGCGCTGGCCATCATCGTGCTGGCCATCTTCCTCAAGGACGTCAAGCCCACCCTCGTGGTCGGCATCAGCATCCCGCTGTCCGTGCTGTTTGCGGTGGTGCTCATGTACTTTACGGGTCTGGACCTGAATGTGATGACTCTGGCCGGCCTGTCCCTTGGCATTGGTATGCTGGTGGACAACTCGGTGGTCGTCATTGAGAACATCTACCGCCTGCGCAGCCGCGGCGTGCCTGCGGCCCGCGCTGCCGTGCAGGGCACAAGGCAGGTGGGCATGTCGGTGGTGGCCTCCACCCTCACCTCGGTGTGCGTGTTCCTGCCGGTGGTGTTCTCGGCCAGCCTCGTGCGCAGCCTGATGATGCCCATGTCCCTGTGCATCGGCTACTGCCTGATGGCTTCCCTCATCGTGGCGCTCACGGTGGTCCCGGCGGCAGCCTCCACCGTGCTGAAAAAGGCCGAGCCCAAGCGCCTTGTCTGGTTTGAAAAGGTGCAGGAAAAGTACGCCCATAGTCTGGAATGGTGCCTGCAGCACCGTGCCCTGCCCCTGATCGCGGCGGTGGTGCTGCTGGTGTTCAGCGGCTGGCAGGTGCTGAGCATGGGCGTGGAGCTGCTGCCCAGCATCACCAGCAACGAGGCGCAGATCACTCTGTCCACCGCCGACGGCCTGACCAAGGAGGAATCCTATGCCATTGCGGGTCAGGTGGCAGAGGCAGCCCTGAATGTGGAAAACGTGGAAGAGGTGGGCATCACCACCGACACCAGCATGGCGGGTCTGGACATCAGCCAGCTGGGCCTGCCCACCGCCATCACCGATATCCTGAATGCCGCCAATGCCTACGGCAGATACAAGATCAATGTCATGATGAGCGAGAGCCTTTCCTCCCGTGAGGTGGAAAAGACCCGGCAGGCCATGGAGGATGCAGTGTCCCAGATCGAGAACTGCACCGCCGAGGTCAAGCTGTACGGCATGACCGATGATCTGACCAGCCAGCTGGCGACCGGCCTGTCGGTCAAGGTCTATGGCGCGGATGCCGAGACCCTGACCGCCGTCTCCGAAAAGGTGGTGGAGATGGTGAACGACACCGAGGGTTTTGCCAACGCGGACAACGGCCTTGGCAGCGGCGATGCCACCATCATCCTGAAGGTGGACCGCGACAAGGTGCGTGCCTACGGCCTGACCGTGGCGCAGGTGTACCAGCAGATCGCAGCCAAGCTGACCACCACCGCCACCGCCCAGACCCCCGTCACGGTGAACGGCACCACCATGGATGTGCAGATCACCAATAATCTGGACCCCGTCACCAAGGAAAATATGATGGAGCTCACCTTTGAGACCACCGAAATGTCGGCAGACGGCACTGTGACCACAGGCACCTGCACCCTGAACGACATCGCCAGCTGGTCCACCGGCACCGCGCCGGACGCCATCACCAGCGAGAACCAGACCGAGTATGTCACCGTGACGGCAGATACGCTGAAGGGCTACAACACCATGGTGCAGTCCCGCGTGCTGCAGAAGAAGCTGGACGAGTACGCAGCCAGCGGCGAAATGCCGGAGGGCTGCAGCATCACGCTGGGCGGCGAGACCGAGAGCACCGATTATATGGTGAACGAAATGGTGCAGTGGATGGCGCTGGCCCTGCCCTTTGTGTACCTTGTCATGGTGGCACAGTTCCAGAGCCTGCTGTCCCCCTTCATCGTGCTGTTCACGGTGCCGCTGGCCTTTACCGGCGGCCTGCTGGGCCTGCTGATCACCGGTCAGCAGCTGACCATGATCTCCCTGATGGGCTTCATCGTGCTGATGGGCACCGTTGTCAACAACGGCATCGTGTTCGTGGACTATGCAAACCAGCTGCGTCTGGGCGGCATGGAGCGCCGCGCCGCGCTGGTGGCCACCGGCAGGACCCGTATGCGCCCCATCCTCATGACCACCCTGACCACCGTGCTGGCCATGCTGCAGCTGGTGTTCAGCGGCGATATGGCAAGCCAGCTCATGAGCGGTATGGCCATCGTCATCATCTGCGGCCTGAGCTATGCCACCCTGATGACCCTGTATATCGTGCCGGTGCTGTATGACATGATGTTCAGGAAGCCGCCGCTCAATGTGGATGTCGGCAGCGACGATGATCTGGACGATATCCCGGACGATGCGGCAGAGTTCATTGCGGCGCAGAAGTCTGCGGGTACGGCACAGCCGGAAGCCTGACGACAGGCGGAAGAATTATTTATAATAGAGCAATGCCGGGCGGTCTGCGGACCGCCCGGCATTGCGTTTTCACGGGAAAGGCCGTAACGGCAAACGGCATTTGCTGACGCTGGCTCCCTGCGGGAGCATTCGCGTCAGCATGAAAACATGCTGCTGCCCTTACGTTTCGTCGCGCAAGCGACTGTAAATCGGCGTAACACGCAATCCACGCGAAAACGCTCTGCGAGGGAAGTACATCTTTCTGGCGGCATACCCCGCCAACTGAATAATTTCAACAAAAAATAGCCTGAAAAATTGGATTCAAATTCTAAAATTCGTTCCCCACAAAGATGTAAAACTGTGATATAATCATAAATAAGCTAGAATACAGTGGAAGTCTGTCTGACTGTATCTCCAAGTAAAATCTGAGGAGGCGAATGCCCAATGGCACAGATCCGCTCTAAGCCCTTCGGTGTGACCAGACAGGGCGCAAATGTTACAGAGTACATCCTTTCCAACCCCGGCGGCCTGACCGTGAGCGTCCTGGATTACGGATGCATCATTAAAAACATCATCGTTCCGGCCAAAAACGGCCCTGTGGATGTCGTTCTGGGCCATGACACCATGGCAGATTATGAGGATGACTTCACGTCCTCCGGCAGCACCTGCTGCGGTGCATTCGTAGGCCGCTATGCCAACCGCATCGAAAACGCGGTGTTCAGCGTGGGCGGCAAGACTTACCAGCTGGAAGCAAACAACGGCCCCAACCACCTGCACGGCTGCTTCTCCCGCAAGCTGTACCGGGTGAAGGCCTTCGGCGACACCCTGCTGATGGAGGCTGAGAGCCCGGATGGTGAGGACGGTTTCCCGGGAAACCTGAAGCTGGCGGTGCGCTACACCCTTACGGAGGACAATACCTTCCGCATGGATTACCGGGTGTCCTCCGATGCGGACACCATCGTGAACCTGACCAACCACAGCTACTTCAACCTGAATGGTGAGGGGGATGTTCTGGGCCAGAAGCTGCGCATCTATGCCTCCAATTATCTGGAGGGCAACAACCAGACCTGCCCCACCGGTGCCATCCTGCCGGTGGCGGATACGCCCATGGACTTTACCGAGGGCAAGCTCATCGGCCGGGACATCGACACCGGCTTTGCCCAGACCACCATGGTGGGCGGCGGTTACGACCACTGCTTTGTCATCGACCGCGCCCGGGGCTCCAGCCAGAGCATCTGTGCATGGGCCACCAGCGAAAAGACCGGCATCAGCATGAAGCTGTACACCACCCAGCCGGGCATCCAGCTGTACACCGGCAACTTCCTGCAGGACTGCCCCACCCCCGGCAAGGGCGGCGTGCCCATGCAGA
Source organism: Faecalibacterium sp. 3 (assembly GCF_048323735.1). Taxonomy (NCBI): domain Bacteria; kingdom Bacillati; phylum Bacillota; class Clostridia; order Eubacteriales; family Oscillospiraceae; genus Faecalibacterium; species Faecalibacterium sp. 3. The sequence continues at coordinate 1,287,139 of NZ_JBLWFN010000001.1, read as the reverse complement.
AGTACGGCGGCTTTGCATTGGAGACCCAGCACTATCCCTGCAGCCCCTCGCATCCGGAGTTTCCCACCACTGTGCTGCGGGCGGGCAAGGTGTTCCGTGCCACCACCACCCTGCGGTTCTTCACCGGCAAGCAGTGCGGGAAACTTTAAAAATGATGCACCACACAAAAAACGTCTGCTCCGGCAGGCGTTTTTTGCGTGGCGGGAGGAGAACTCCCCCAGTCGCCTACGGCGAGAACCCTCTCAGTCTGCTCCCGATGGTCGCAGCCAGCTCCCCCGAAGGGGGAGCTTTATTCGCGCTGACCGGAAGATTCCAAAAAGCTCCCCCTGAGAGGAAAGACTTCCCCCGGCCGGGACGGATTCTCCCCGCGCCGGGGAGAAATGTCACCGCAGGTGACAAAGAGAGGAACAGATGTCGCGCAGCGACAAAAGAGGGAATCTGGCACGGCGTAAGCCGTGACTGAGAGGGTTTTCTCTCCCCATTTCTATGTTTTGCACAAACCGTGCCTTTTATCCATGACAGAATGCCAAAAAACGCTTTTGAATCAAAAACTCTAAAACAAATAAGCAACAAAAATGCATCCAAATAGAAAACACATCCCTTGATTCTGCCCGGCAAAAGAGGTATTCTTTAGGCAGAGCCGGAAACCCCGGCGTCAACTGTAATGTGAATGAGTGAGAGAGGTACTGGACTATGGCAATTTTGGTTTCCGGCGGTGCCGGTTATATCGGCAGCCACACCTGCATCGAGCTTCTGAACGCCGGCTACGACGTGGTCGTGGCAGATAACTACTACAACGCTTCCCCGGTGGTGCTGGACCGCGTCAAGCAGATCACCGGCAAGGACTTCCGCTTTTACAACGCAGATATGACCCGGCACGAGGACGTGGAGAAGATCTTCTCTGAATGCCCGGACATCACGGCAGTCATCCAGTTTGCGGCCTACAAGGCTGTGGGCGAGAGCGTGTCCAAGCCCATCGAATACTACTATAACAACCTCAACTGCACGCTGGTCATTCTGGACGTGATGCGGAAGCACAACTGCCATAACTTCGTGTTCAGCTCCTCCGCCACCGTTTACGGCGACCCCGCCAGCGTGCCCATCACCGAGGACTTCCCCGTGGGTGCCACCACCAACCCCTACGGCACCACCAAGGCCTTCACCGAGCGCATCCTGACCGACGTCTGCAAGGCTGACCCCAGCCTGAACGTGGCCCTGCTGCGCTACTTCAACCCCATTGGTGCCCATAAGTCCGGCCTCATCGGCGAGGACCCCAACGGTATCCCCAACAACCTGATGCCCTACATCGCCAAGGTGGCTGTGGGCAAGCTGGAAAAGGTGCATGTCTTTGGCAACGATTATCCCACCCCGGACGGCACCGGCGTGCGCGATTACATCCATGTGGTGGATCTGGCCCGCGGCCATGTCTGCGCCATCCGGAAGCTGGAAACGAACTGCGGCCTGTTCATCTGCAATCTGGGCACCGGCAAGGGCTACAGCGTGCTGGACGTGATCCACGCCTTCTCCAAGGCCTGCGGCAAGGAGATCCCCTATGTGATCGACCCGCGCCGTCCCGGCGACATTGCCGAGTGCTATGCGGACCCCTCCAAGGCCAAGCGTGAGCTGGGCTGGGTGGCTCAGTACGGCATTGAGGAGATGTGCGCTGACAGCTGGAACTGGCAGAAGAACAACCCCGATGGCTACCACACCGTGAAGTAAACGCATAAACCTCCAAAGCCGTGCATTCTCTGAAAAAGAGGGTGCACGGCTTTTTTGCGTGCAAACTCCCTCCGTCAAAACCGCAAACTTTGCGCTTTAGCCGGAAACTGTACCGTTATGCCAAAGGATGAACCCTCTCAGGCTCACTTTGTTCGCCAGCTCCCCCCTCGGGGGAGCTGGCATCGCGCAGCGATGACTGAGAGGGTTTGATTTGCAAGCATCTCCCCCATTTTATCTATTGACAACCGCGCAAAGTTAGCCTATATTACTATTGTTAACACGAACTAACACACTTTGACAGTGGATAAAATGAGAAGGTCGATCTTATGACATTAAAAGAATTGCAGATCGGAAAAAGCGCTGTTGTGGATACCGTCGGCGGCAGCGGCGCACTGCGCCAGCATTTTCTGGATATGGGCCTGATCCCGGGGGCGGAGGTCACGCTGGTCAAGCTGGCTCCTATGGGCGACCCCATGGAGCTGCGCATCCATGGCTACGAGCTGACCCTCCGGCTGGACGATGCCGCGCAGATCGGCATCACCCCCACCGAAAAAGCCCCGGCAATGTCGGCGGCTCCGGCAGATGACAAAATGGTGGATCACCCCGGCCTTGGCGAGGGCGGCAAATACCACATCAAAAAGGGGGAGAATCCCCTGCCCGAGGGTAAGACCCTCACCTTTGCGCTGGCGGGCAATCAGAACTGCGGCAAGACCACCCTGTTCAACCAGCTCACTGGCTCCAACCAGCATGTGGGCAACTTCCCGGGCGTGACGGTGGACCGCAAGAGCGGTGCCATCAAGGACCACCCGGAGACCGAAGTCACCGACCTGCCGGGCATCTACTCCATGTCCCCCTATTCCAGCGAGGAGATCGTCACCCGGCAGTTCATCATCGGTGAAAAGCCCACTGGCATCATCAATATCGTGGATGCCACCAACATCGAGCGCAACCTCTACCTGACGATGCAGCTCATGGAGCTGGACACCCCCATGGTGCTGGCGCTGAACATGATGGACGAGGTGCGCGGCAACGGCGGCACGGTGCGCATCAACAAGATGGAGGCCATGCTGGGCATCCCGGTCATCCCCATCTCTGCCGCCAAGAATGAGGGCGTAGATGAGCTGGTAGACCACGCCCTTCATGTGGCAAAGTATCAGGAGCGGCCCGGCCGCATGGATTTCTGCAGTGAGGACGACCACGGCGGCGCGGTGCACCGCTGCATCCACGGCATCATCCACCTGATCGAGGACCACGCTAAGGCGGCGGGCATTCCGGTGCGGTTTGCCGCCACCAAGCTGGTGGAGGGCGACCAGCGCATTGAGGAAGCCCTGAAGCTGGATCAGAACGAAAAAGAGATGATCGAGCATATCATCGTGCAGATGGAGCAGGAGCGTGGGCTGGACCGCGCCGCCGCCATTGCGGATATGCGGTTCTCCTTCATTCAGGAGCTGGTGGCCAAGACGGTGGTCAAGCCCCACGAAAGCAAAGAGCAGCTGCGCTCTAACCGCATCGACAAATTCCTCACCGGCAAGTACACCGCCATCCCGGCCTTTATCGCCATCATGGGTCTGGTGTTCTTCCTCACCTTCAACGTCATCGGCCTGTTCTTCCAGAACCTGATGGAAACGGGCATCGACGCCCTGACCGGCATCGTGGACACGGCGCTTACCAACTGGAACGTCAATGCGGCGGTGCACTCCCTGCTCATCGACGGCGTCTTTACCGGCGTGGGCAGCGTGCTGAGCTTTCTGCCCATCATCGTGGTGCTGTTCTTCTTCCTCTCCATGCTGGAGGATACCGGTTACATGGCCCGCGTGGCCTTTGTGATGGATAAGCTGCTGCGCCGCATCGGCCTTTCGGGCCGCAGCATCGTGCCCATGCTCATCGGCTTTGGCTGCACGGTGCCCGGCGTCATGGCAAGCCGCACCCTGCCCTCGGAGCGGGACCGCAAAATGACCATCCTGCTCACCCCGTTCATGAGCTGCTCGGCAAAGCTGCCCATCTACAGCCTGTTTGCAGCGGCCTTCTTCCCGCAGTATGCGGGCCTTGTGATGGTGCTGCTGTACTTTACCGGCATCGCGGTGGGCGTGCTGGCGGCACTGCTGCTCAAGAGCACGGTGTTCAAGGGCGAGGCGGTGCCCTTTGTTATGGAGCTGCCCAACTACCGCCTGCCCGGCCTGAAAAACGTGGCACAGCTGTTGTGGGAAAAGGCCCGGGACTTCTTGCAGAAGGCCTTTACGGTGATCTTTGCGGCCACCATCGTCATTTGGTTTTTGCAGAACTTTGACCTGCAGCTGCGGCTGACCGCCGACCCGCAGGCCAGCATCCTTGCCCGCATTGCGGGCGACATCGCCCCGCTGTTCGGACCTTTGGGCTTTGCGGACTGGCGCATCTCCACCGCCCTCATCACCGGCTTTATGGCAAAGGAGAGCGTGGTGTCCTCGCTGCTCATCCTCTTTGGCTCCGAAGCTGCCCTGTCGGCGGCCCTCACCCCGGCGCAGGCGGCGCCCCTGCTGGTGTTCTGCCTGCTGTATACCCCCTGCATCGCGGCGGTGGCCTCGGTCAAGCGGGAGCTGGGCAACAAGTGGGCGGTCATCATGGTGGTGAACCAGTGCGCCGTGGCATGGCTGTGTGCTTTGCTGGTGCGTCTGGCGGCAGTGGCGCTGTTCTGAGAAAAACGATTGGAATGCGCTCCGCTATTGGGTTGCGGCACCCAGCATCCGCATCGTGCCTTGGGCGGCACTTGCGTCTTGCTGGCCGCTGTCCCAACAACTCCTCCCTGTTTCCGCCACTGGCGGCGGTCGTCGTCGTTGTACTCTGCGCATATTCAGCGGAAAAATTACTTATACTTATAATAGAGCAATGCCGGGCGGTCTGCGGACCGCCCGGCATTGCGTTTTCACGGGTGGGGTCGTGGAGGAAAACAGCATCTGCCGCGCTGGTTTCCTGCGGAAACAGCCGCGCGGCGGGAAGAACCCTCTCAGGCTCACTGCGTTCGCCAGCCGTTCCCCTTTCTGGCTTCGCAATCTTCCCCCCGACCGGGGGGAAGTCGTTCCACTCAGGGGGAGCTTTTTGCCATCTGTTGGTCAGCGCGAACGAAGCTCCCCCTTCGGGGGAGCTGGCGCGGGAGCGCCTGAGAGGGTTTGCTCTCTCCCTCCTTGAGGGAGCTGGCGCGGCGTAAGCCGCGACTGAGGGAGTTCCTCCTTGACATCTCCCCTCTTCTGCACTATAATACTTCAAAAATGAATCATTCAAAGATGAAAGGATAGACCTGCTGTGAACCCGAATATCGAATTTTCCATCAAGACCGCGCAGGCGTACAATGCTGTCTGCAAGCCGCTGTGTCAGGAGCTTGGCCTGTCGCAGACGGCGCTGGATATCCTGTTGTTTCTCGCCAACAATCCGGACTATAAAACGGCCCGGGACATCGTGGAGGTGCGGCATATCAAGGCAAACCTCGTCTCCATGAATGTGGACAAGCTGGTGCAGGAGGGCTATCTGGAGCGCTATGCCGTGGCCAGCGACCGCCGCAAAACAAAGCTGCTCTGCACCGGCAAGGCAGACCCGATCATCCGCCGGGGCCGTGCCGTGCAGAACGCCTTTTTCAAGCGCCTGCTGGACCATGTGGAGCCGGCCGATCAGGAGGTCTTTTTCCGGACCATGGAGCTGATCGGGAAAAATCTGGACGAAATCTTAAAGGAGAACGCATAAAATGAGCGTGTTGTTTACGGTTCTTGTCACCTTTTTTGCCGGTATGGGGGCCGGCCTTGGCACCGGCTTTGCCGGTATGAGCGCGGCGGCAGTCATCAGCCCCATGCTCATCACCTTCCTGCACATGGACCCCTATATGGCGGTGGGCATTGCCCTGTCGTCGGATGTGCTGGCCAGCGCGGTGTCTGCCTATACCTACCACAAAAACAAGAATCTGGATCTCAAAAACGGCCTGATCATGATGGCCAGCGTGCTGGTGTTCACGGTGGTGGGCAGCTGGGTGGCCAGCAGAGTACCCTCTGCCACCATGGGCGGCTTCTCGGTGTTCATGACCTTCCTGCTGGGCGTCAAGTTTATTGTGCGCCCGGTAATGACCACCAAGGAAGCCATGCAGGGCGTCAGCGCAAAAAAGCGTGCGGTCCAGTCGGTGGTGTGCGGAATGCTCATCGGTTTCATCTGCGGCTTTATCGGCGCGGGCGGCGGCATGATGATGCTGCTCATCCTCACCAGCGTGCTGGGTTACGAGCTGAAGACCGCCGTGGGCACCAGCGTGTTCATTATGACCTTCACCGCCCTGACCGGTGCGGTCTCCCACTTCATGATCGGCGGCACGCCCGACTGGCTGGTGTGGATCCTGTGCGTGGTGTTCACTCTGCTGTGGGCACGCATTGCGGCGGTGTTTGCCAATAAGGCTGAACCTAAGACCCTGAACCGCGCCACCGGCGTCGTGCTGGTGGTGCTGGGTGTGGTCATCATGGGCTTTAACCTCTTGACCTGAAAAACTCCTCCAGTCGCCTACGGCGACAGCCTCCTCAAAGAGGGAGCCTTTCGCGTCGGAAAAGCTTCCGGCTCAGGTGCAAAACTTTCGGTTTCGCCAGAGCCTCCCTCATTGAGGGAGGTGGCAAACCCGCAGGGTTTGAAGGAAGGAGTTCGTCCTGACCAGCAAATGCTGTTTTCCTCCACGACCTTTCCCGTGAAAACGCAATGCCGGGCGGTCCGCAGACCGCCCGGCATTGCTCTATTATAAATGATTTTTCCACTGAATATGCGCAGAGCGAAGCGGCGCGCATTCCAGATCGTCTGCGCTTACTGGTTCTCTGCCTTGTCCTCGATGGTGGAGTGCTCGATCACCCAGTCAGCAGCCTTGCGGATGCCCTCGTTGCGGCGCATGGCAGGGATGTTGGAGTTGGCCTTGACCTCGTCCAGCGTCTTTTTGGAGCGCTCTGCACGTTCGGCCAGAGTCTTTTCGATCTCTTCCTCGGTGGGCAGCAGGTTCTCCTGCTGTGCGATCTGCAGCAGAGCCATGTGCACGCGGGAGGTCTTTTCGGCAGAAGAACGGACCTTGGCGGTAAAGCTCTCGCGGGTCTCGTGGATCTGGCTCAGGTAGCGGTCCAGACTCAGGCGCTGCATCTGCAGCTGCTGCTGGATCTGCTCCATCTGCTGCTGGTAAGTGGTCTCCACCAGCACGCTGGGCAGTTCGCCCTCGGAGGCATCGGCCAGCTGGGTCAGGATCTGATTCTTGGCGCGGTTCAGCGCGGCGGCATGCTTGCCGTCGTGCAGCTGCTGGCGGACCTGCGCACGCAGCTGGTCCATGGTGTCCAGATTGGCCACCTTCTTGGCAAAATCGCTGTTCAGGGCAGGGATCTGGCGCACGCAGACGTCGATCAGCTTGACCTTGAACACCACCGGCTTGCCGGCCAGATCCTTTGCGTGGTAGCGGTTGGGGAAGGTGACAAAGATCTCGAACTCCTCGCCTGCCTTGTGGCCCAGAATGCCCTCCTCAAAGCCGGGGATCATGCGGCCGCTGCCCAGCTGAACAGCCTGATTCTGTGCGGTGCCGCCCTGGAAGGGCTTGCCCTCCAGCAGGCCCTCGTAATCGATATGTACGATGTTGCCCTTCACGGCAGGGCCCTTGTGAGGCACCAGCTCTGCGGCAGCCGCGCGGTGACGCTCCAGCACATTGTCGATCTCCTTGTCGGACACCTCAGGGGTAACGCACTCGGACACAAAACCGGTGGTCTTGGTCAGATTCAGTTCAGGCTGCAGAGCAACCGTGGCAGTGGCCACAAAGCCCTCGTCCTTTTTCACGCTCACCAGATCGTATACGGGATCGGCAACAGCCACAAAGCCGTGCTCTGCCATCGCAGCATCGTACAGTGCGGGCACGTCCTTGTCCATCAGATCGTTGATGGCGTCGTACCAGAAGGTGTGTTCGCCGCGATCAGCCTCGATCTGTGCACGGTCAGCTTCGCCCTTTTTGAAGCCCCGGATCGTATAAGAGGCGCGGGTGCGCTCATAAACGGCATTGGATGCAGCTTCCAGCTCTTCCGGGCTGGCGCTGAAGGTCATTTTGCAGACACTCTTTTCAGGAGTTTCCACGCTTACCAGTTTCATAGGATCTACCCTCCGTGGTGTCTCGCTGCAGAGAAAACCCGGCGGCTCGGCGCCTGATCGACGCCCGCCGCAAAGTTCCTGTACCCCTGCACGGACACAGATTAAAACATATAGTAAGGTTATTATAACACAAGAATGACAAAAGCGATACAAGAAAAATCATAAAAAATGCTGGTTTTGCGCTTTGAACGGCTTTTTGCCGGAAAAGTGCGCAGACCCTGCGGGCGCAAAGCGTCTGCCGCAGGATGCCCATATAAGAGGAACAGAACAAAAATACCGAAACGGAGCCCTGCTGTGCAGGCGGCGGGCAGAAAGCGCGGCGATGGACGCAAAAGGAAGCCTGTGAAAAATGCCGTGCACACGCGTGAAAAACGATCGTGGTCAAAAAGAATAAAAATAATTGCAAAAAAGTGTTGACAAAACCATGACCGAGTGATAAAATACATCTTGTTCCGGACGGAACGTATGCGTTGGTAGCTCAGCTGGATAGAGTGACTGACTACGAATCAGTAGGCCGGGGGTTCGAGTCCCTTCCATCGCACCAGAAAATGCCGTGAAATCGAAAGATTTCATGGCTTTTTTGTTTTTCTGGCAGGGGCTGCACACTTTTGCACATCTCCTGCACACTTTACAAAAAAGCCATGAATTCTTTGCATCGCTTGCACAGCGTGTATTTCGCTGCACAAAAAAGAGAATTTTACGCGAAGAGCACCCGCGTCAGCTCGCGGCGTTCCTCTGCGTCCATCTGCCGGATGGCTTCAAGGATCATTTTACCCGTGATTTTTGTTGCCACCGGCGTTTTGTTTTCCGGGGGTTCCTGCGGCTTTGCACCGGCCACATCCTGCGTGTAGAAGTCGGCTTCGATCTTCTCGGTCAACTCCAACCGGGGCTTGTCCTGCGTGTGGGCGTAGGTGTCCATCAGGACGGTGGCGGTTGCATGGCCGGTGTTGCCCTGCACCGACTTGAAGTCACCGCCAGATTGCAGCAGCTGGTAGGTGGCACTGGAGTGGCGCAGACCGTGGAACACGATCTTCTCAAACTCCGGGTGCTCTGCCCGCCACATACGGTACCACTTGGTCAGAACGTCCGGGGCAATGGGTAAGCCGTCTGGTAAGCGGAACAGCTGACCGCAGTTGCTGTACTTTTCCGGGGCGCTCTGCTCGTCCTGCTTCATCTTTTCCAGCCATGCCAGAAGCTCCTCTTTCAAGGGCTTGGTCATGTACAGGATGCGGTTGGACTTTTTGGTCTTGGTCCGCTTGAGGATCAGCGAGGACTTACTCCCCTCCCGTCTGTCCGGGAAGGTGTGGTAGATCTGGGTGGGGTCGATCTTGGACAAGGCAACCTTGTCGGCACGCTGCAGGGCTTTGTTCACCGAGATGGTTCCCCGCCCGTCTGCTGCATCAAAGTCGAGGTCTCCCGGCTGCAAGCCGAGGATCTCACCCTCTCGCAAGGAAAGGATCATGCTCATGTGCACAGCCAGATGCAGAGCGGGGTTCTCGATGGTCTGCAGCGCCGCCAACATGGTGCGCTCATCCCAGATGGTGCGTTCTTCGGTGTTGATCTTGGGGGCTTCACGGGGAGTAGGCGACTTGTGGATCAGATCCCAGTCAACGGCATACGAAAAGGCAGTCTTCAGGAGCGTGTGGACTTCGTGAATGGACGTGCTGGATAACAGCCGCTTCTTCTGATTTTCCGTCAGCTCCTGCTTTTCGCCGTGAACGTACTGGCCGCAAGGGGTCTGGCTCAGAGTGGCGTAGAACTGCTCAATGTCGTAGGTGCGGAGGTCTTGCACCTTCCGCTTTCCGATATACGGCACGATGAGGTTCTGCACCATCGCCACAGATTGGGTGTAGGTCTTGGGAGACCACTTGTGTTTGCTGGACTGAATGGGGATCCACTTGTACAGCATCTCCTCGACCGTCATGGTGTCGGGCACGAGGAAGGTGCCGTCCAGCAGTTCCTTCTCCACCGTGATCTTGCGCTCCTGCGCTTCGGCCTTGGTCTTGAAGGTTTCCCAGCCCTTGCAGGGCTTGCCAGCATGATCTTTGTAGTTGTATCGGACGGAATACGTGTTGCCACGTTTCATAATAGATGCCATAGATGTTCCCTCCCTCAGACCGCAGCAAACCAATCGTCAAAGCTCTGCTTGCTTACCCGGATGCTGGTACCGAGGCGAATCACCTTGAAGTCTTTCGTGGTGTTGCACAGATTGTACGCAGCACGGTTGGAGATTGCCAACAGTTGGGCAATCTCCTCCACCCGGTAAACGAGCGGGGCGTGTCGGACGGTTTTTCTGGTCTGGTCAGAAGGTTCTACGGCAGGGGTTTCGGACAATTTCATTGTAGGGGATTCGGGCGCGATTTTCAAGTCCTCACGGGTCAGTTTAGCGGAATTTTTGCGGACATTCGTCATAGGCATGTCTCCTTTGCACTTCTCCAGACCCGGTGCAGCTCCGGTTGAGCTGCACCCTTGTGGGCCGGTAAATATGTAAGGGCCTGCCACTCCTGACCCGAAGCAGCAGCCCAAAAAAGTGCGAGAACTTGAATTTACGCGCCCTACGCGCCCCAAACCACACAAAAGTACCTTTCTGTGTTGATTTTATGGGGCGCATGGCTGGGATGCACGCGCCCTCTTGGGGCGCATCCTGGTTTCTCTCCCGCTCCGAAGGGCGTGTTGCCGCCCTGCATCCGCCCGGAAAGGGCAGATACGCGCCCGGAGAAAACAGCGATAACAAGTCAAAACCATGGCTTTAGGGCGCGTAGGGCGGGAGTTTTTCACTTTTCGTGTGTTTTATGCCGCAGCAAAGGCGGGGTGGACGCATACGCCCCGGAAGCCGCGGTACTTTCCCTCGATGTGCTTGGAGAAGGTCAGGCCATACTTCCCTGCATTTTTCAGCAGGAACTGGCTGAACTTCTTTTGCGGAACAGGTGATTCCAGATTATCCTCGCACCACTTGGTGTAGGCGCGGTAGAGATAGGTGGAGCGTTCCTCGGTGTCGGGCTTGAAGCGGACATACGCCGTTGCCTGCATGAACTGGGTCAGGTTGTCGCTATCCGCCATGGCTGCTTCGAGGTTCTGGATGGAGCGCTCGCTGATGGTGAACTGATAGCGGTTCGCCAGCAGACGGTGTAACCCCTCCAGCATCCACAGCAGGATGCCGGGACGCTCCTCGGACAGCTCTTCGATGAGGAAGGGATTATCCACCCGGGCAGGGTCACGGTCTTTCACCGTGATGAGAATCTGTCTACGCCAGAAGCCGTCGCTGTCATCGTGAGCAGCCACAAGGTTGCCATTGCCGAAGCAGATGAAACGAACGTACAGCAGGCCTTGGACAGCCTGCTTGTTTTTCCGCTCGATGCACAAACGGTCTTCAGCGGTGACGATGGACTTGATGTTCCGTGTTTCGGGCAAAGCCACCATGTTCAGATCGTCATCGACCATGACCAGCTTATACTCCAGATTTGCACTGGCAAAGCGGTTCGTTTCGATGCGGAGGATGGATTCGGAGTGAGAGGCTTCCCCGAACAGCTTCTTCAGCAGCAAGCCGATGCGGGATTTTCCCTCGCCGCCCTTGCCGGTCATGACCAGCATCTTCTGCGCCTTGGTAGACGGGATCAGGAGATAGCCAAGGTATTCCTGCAAGGTCAGAATGTCCTCCGGGATGAGCAGACCGTCCAAAAATTCCAGCCACTTGGTCGGTGCGGGGGCATCGGGCTGGTATTCCACGGGGAGCCGGTTCAGGCAGAGTTCCTTTTCCGGCACAAAGCCCCGCTCGTCCAGAAAGTAGGTTCCGTTCTGGAGATGGATGCGGTCAAGCTGGGGTTTCCATTCAGGGGTATAGGTTTCGATACGGAGTGCGTCCAGAACCTGCTTCTCCTTCTTGGCAAGGTTGTCGAGCACAAAGTCACGGAGGTCGCTGTGGACTTCGTAGAGCAGTGCATCCTCGTCTACCTCGCCGTTCTGGTCGAACAGCTTCTGTTTCAGGCACATCATGGGGTGTTTCTCTAAAAGGTACTGGCAGTAAGCGGTTTCACGCACTTTGCCCTTACTGTCTACCCAAGGGCATTCGCATTCTTCCTCTTCTTCCAGTTCGTCCTCATCACGCCAATCGTCGTTCCTCTTTTTCCAGTCGCTCATGCAATCCCTCCCAATACTTCCGTAGCTCGTCTTCGGTCTTCGGGTCCGGGAGCACCGAACAGTCCAGATAATATTCAACGATGTCAAGGTTCTTTATCGCTTCAAGGAAGCAGGGGTGAAGTTCTTCTGTGGGTGACTGCGGTGCGTATCGGATCCGCCAACGCTGCAGACAGCGGTAATAGTCCAGCAGCTGCTGCCGGACGGTGGGCGGTCTGCGGGGAGCAAGCCGCACCTTGCCGTCGGCAAGTGCCATGCCGAAATCGTTCTTCAACTTTTCCACGGCCTTATAGGGAGAAAGTTGAAAAAGTCTGCCGACAAAATCGATCACATCGCCATCTGCCTGACAGGCGAAACAATGGAAACGGCTGTCCACCTTCATGCTGGGGTGTTTATCCCCGTGGAAGGGGCAGCACATCATACCGTTCCGGTTTACGGCTAAGCCGTACAGCTCCGCTGCCTGCCGGGTCGAGATGGCGTTCTTTACGTCCGAAAAGACAGAGGTGCTACCCTCCGTCCCAATGGGTGGGGTACAGGCGAAAGGACGAAGCCCGGTGAGGGGCGTGGGTGAGGTTGGGTTTATTCACACATCGATCCGTCAGAGTGTTGTTCATTTGACCTCCTGCTGCGGTACGGTGTGGCTGCGCTCTTCCTTGCGGAAGAAGGCTTCCACGTTCTGTTGTGCGGTGCGGAGTTCACGCAGTTCGATCTGCGCTTTCTTGTAGCGGGTGTAGAACCCGTTTTTCTCCGAGGAAAGGGTCTGATATTCGGCATCCAGCTTTTTGAGGTCCGGCAGTGTCCTGAGCCCGTTGGCCTTGAAATAGGCGCAAGCGGCCTCGTACACGGCAAACTCTGCACGGTGCTGCTCCTTGAACTTGGCGTGGTTCCGCACCGTCTGGAGCTTCTGTGCAAGAGGCTTGTACTGCCGATAGACCACAAGATGCCCGCGCAGCTCCTTGAGGGAGACCATGCGGGCATCCAAGTCTTTGACCACCGCCAGTGCATCGTCGTGCTGGGTTTTCAGTTCGACAATGCGCTGGTTCAGGGCATCTTCGCTGAGCAGCTTTTTCTCCTGCATGAGACACAAGGTCTGCGACCAGCGTTTGAGGTTGAACTTTTTCGCCCAACGCTCATAGCCGATGCCCTTGCCCGCAGTAACGTTCGCCTGAATGTCAACCAGTTTCCTGATCTTATCCGGTTTCTTCTCGCTGCTGGGCTGGATGATGGCGGTAAGCTGGATGTTCTGAGAGAGGGCGGTCAGTACCTGCTCCTTTTCCAGCTTCTTGCTCAGTTTCTTGGCGGTGATGAACTTTGTCCGGCCGGGCGGGCAGTAGCTCAACCGGCCTCGGCTCTCCTTCACGGCGATGCCGTGTTCCTGCATGAGCAATGCAGAAAATTCCTCGAAGGTGGTGGTCTTGTTCAGCACAGCGTAGATCTGCTTTCGCAGCTTGTCCAGCTCGGTCTGATAGACGGTCTGGGTGGGCTGCTGCCCTTCGGCGGCAAGTTTGGCGTTGGCATGGTCGAGGCGGCGTTGTCCGCGCCGCTGTGCCCAATACTCGCGCTCCGAAACATGGTCGCCTTTGGCTTCCAGCAGGTTGATCTGGTTCAGGTCGGCTTGCTCGCACATCTCCATGACTGCGACACGGAGGTGCCGGAGCATGGCAGAGGTGCAGCGGTGCTTCTTGCCCGCTTCCCAGTCGCACGGCTTGTCCATGAAGGTCTGCCGTTCCACGGTGCGGACACGCAAGCTGCCGATGACGATGTGGACGTGGATGTTCCCGGCACTGTTGTGACCGTCCGGGTGGGTGCAGACGATGGCGGGATGACCGGGGAAGTTGTCCTTGCAGAACTGCAAGCCAAGGGCTTGTGCCTTCTCCATGGTCAGACCGTTCTCTACTGCGTCCTTCGGGTCGAAGCTCACAATGTAGTGATGGGTCTTCACGTCCTCCCGCCCGCCGTTTTTGCCGTACTTGCGGTTGGCAATCAGGCAGGCCATAGCGAACGAGGATTCGCCGCACTCAAGGGTGTCGAGCAGGTACGAATCCCGCAGCTTGGGTCTGCCCTTCTCATCCAGAATGGGCAGACCGGTGTACTCGTTGTGCTGAAAGGTGAGATAGCTTTCGGCGGCGGCATAGTTAGAGTTCTTCGAGCTTAAATGCTTGATGGTTGCCATACAGTTCACCAACCGTTTCTTCGGCTTTCAGCCGAAAGCTCGTGAGTGCGGACAGTTCCTCCAGAATCTGTGCCCGGAGCTGCTCGGTGTCTTTGCCGCCGGAGTTGAAGTGCCGTGCAAGCTGGTTGAGGTTGCTGCCTACCTTGCTGCACTGGGCAGACAAGGCGGCAAGCGCCGCCAGTGCATCCTCGCCGCCCTGCGCCACCACAACGGTGTGCTTGACGTTCACGCCGTACAGGACGCGGCGGACGAGTTCGGATTGGGTGAGGTGGAGTTCTTTGCAGGCGTATGCGATCCGCAGTTTTTCCTCTGCGGTCACTCGGACTTTGATGATGTGTGTCTTTCGTTTTCGCGGCGTGTCATTGCGGTTCTTCTTTGCGTGTACATTCGGACTTTTCATTTCAGCCATATTCGACCTCCTGTGAAAATGATAAATGCCCGCTCCGGGATGGAGAGGGCTATGTAATGCGACACGCCGCATTCGCACCAACGGTGCGAAGCTAGAGCAGGGTTTGGGGAAGGCACTCCCCAACAAGGATGACTGAGTGGACAGCAATTTTTCAAGCATTGAAAATTTGTGGCCACAGGTCGATACTTGCTTTCGCCCTTTCCGTGCAACACTGAAAATTTCAGAAGTCGAACCGCAATGCACGTTGAAAATTTTGCAGAGCAAAACGTGTGAAAAGGCAAAGCCCCTGCTCATGGTCACCGTTCACACCGAACGCAGTTCCTGCCCCTGTTTGTGCAGCGGCGTTGTCCGGCTCGCCCACAGAAAGTGTGAGGTCATGGCACAGTATCTCGTTCAGACGGCTTATGAAGAATTCAAGGTGCAGTATGAAGAAAGCCGGACGCAGTGCGGACACTACAACCTGCTTCTTTCAAGCACAAGAATAACACTTTACGGTTGTGCAGTCAACAACCGAAAACAAATTTTGGAAGATTGAACAACTACATAAGATTTTATTTGTGAAAAAGAAAAATACCGCCCACGCAGCGCAGCGATGATTTTGTCGGGTGAAACGGCGGCAAAATAGATCGGGTGTGTTGCGGGGCGGTAAAAATCTTCATGGGGAATAAATCCTCGCCGCTCTGTACTTTTCTACAAAATTGGTGGGATTTGCGATAAAGGGTATCATGGATCGCAGGGCGCGTCAAGATGGTTTTGCAAATTTTATTGCAGTAAAGCGGTGATAGTAGGACTTATATTCTGGGAAATTTGATGGAAACCGGTGCTTGTATGCACGGTTTTATCGCAGCAGTGTCGAGGAGAGCGCGAACAGTGTCGAAAGCGCGGGGTTTAATTACCAAAAAGACTGTCACAATGAAATAAAAACTGTGCAGGGTGTATACTGCAAGCACAAGGAGGGATGCATATGAGAACTGTAATCCTAGCGTCACACGGACATTTGGCATCCGGCATGAAGAACACGGTGGAGATGATCCTGGGAGAACAGGAGGCGCTCAAGGCGTTCGATGCCTACACAACGCCGGAGTGCAATGTCCATGACACACTGGAGGCGATGCTCCGTCAGGCAGACGGAGAATGCGTCATCGTTACGGATGTGCTGGGTGGCAGCGTGAATAAGGAAGCTGTCGTCTTTGCGGCACAGCCTGGTGTGCGCGTGATCACCGGAATGAATTTGACGCTGGTCGCAACTCTGCTGACCGAGGAGGAGCTGCCGCTGGATGAACTGGTCAGAACCGGCATCGCAGAGGCACAGGCTTCCATTCAGCAGCCGGAGTTCGTCAGTAAAGAAGAAGATTTCTGATAAGGAGGAAAAAATTTATGATCCAACTACTGCGCGTTGACCATCGTCTGCTGCATGGTCAGGTGGTTTTCAGCTGGTGTGGCCAGCTGAACCCCAACTGCATCCTGATCGCAAACGATGCGGCCGCTACCGATGATGTGCGCAAGGCTGCGCTGCGTCTGGGCAAGCCCAACAATGCCAAACTCGTCATCAAGACGGTGGATGATTCCATCGCCGCCATCAATGAAGGCAAGACGGACAAGTACAGCCTGATGATCGTGACCGGCAATGTCAAGGATGCGGTGCGTCTGGCGCGGGAGACCACCCAGATCAAGAGCATCAATCTGGGCGGCACAAAGGCTGCGCCGGATCGCCACGCGCTGTCCCCCACGGTCTATGTGTCGGACGAAGAGGAAAAGCTGCTGCACGAGGCCGCCGCGGAGGGCATTGAGGTGTTCATCCAGGTAGTGCCCAGTGATGCCAAGAAGATATTGACCTGATCCATCAAGAACAGGAGGAGAACAACATGCTTGTAAAGACATTATTGATCGCACTGGTTTCCTTTATCGGTTTTCTGGAATGCGGCGTCGGCAACTCCATGATCCAGCGCCCCATCGTGATGGGCCCGCTGGTCGGTCTGGTGCTGGGCGATGTGAACGCGGGTCTGGCCGTGGGTGCTACGCTGGAGCTGGCCTTCATGGGCAACGTGACCATCGGCGCAGCGCTGCCGCCGGAGATCACCGCAGGCGGCATTCTGGGCACTGCGCTGGCCATCGTTTCCGGCAACGGCACCGAAGCAGCCCTTGCACTGGCACTGCCCATTGCAACGGTGGCTCTGCTGATCAAGAACACCTTCTATCTGACCGCCCGCAGCTGGTTTTTGCATAAGTCTGATAAATATGCGGCTGAAGGCAACGCCGCAGGCGTAAATGCCATGCACATGATCAGCTTCCTTTCCTAC
Organism: Faecalibacterium sp. 3; assembly: GCF_048323735.1. Lineage (NCBI taxonomy): Bacteria > Bacillati > Bacillota > Clostridia > Eubacteriales > Oscillospiraceae > Faecalibacterium > Faecalibacterium sp. 3. The sequence goes on along the minus strand of NZ_JBLWFN010000001.1, from coordinate 1,270,299 downwards.
GATATCGTCATGTCTCTGGTCATCGCCATCTGCTTCTACTGCGGCAGCGACGCGGTGCAGAGCTTCCTGGCCATCATCCCCGCATTCATCATCCACGGCATTTCTGTGGCTGCCGGCATTCTGCCTGCACTGGGCTTTGCTATGCTGGGCAAGATCCTCATCAGCCCCAAGGTTGCTCCGTATTTCCTGCTGGGCTTCCTGCTGGCTGCATACCTCAATGTTCCCGTGCTGGGCATTGCACTGCTGGGCGTGATCATTGTGGCTCTGATGCTGGTCAACGACCAGAACAAGCCGAATAATACTGCTGTGGTTGACGGAGGTGCTGACGATGACTTCTAATAACGAGAAAAAGCTGCTCACCAAGAGCGATATCAACAAGGTTTTCTGGAGATCCTTTACGGTCAATGCATCCTTTAACTACGAGCGCCAGATGAGCCAGGGTGCGCAGTATGCACTGTCCCCTGTCCTGCAGAAGCTGTACCCGGAAAAGAAAGATCTGGCAGAGGCGCTGCAGCGCCATGCAGAGTTCTTCAACACCACGCCCATGCTCTGCCCCTTCATCCTCGGCATTACAGCGGCCATGGAGGAGGAGAACGCCACGCAGGAAGACTTTGAGCCCAACACCATCAACTCGGTCAAGGCCGGCCTGATGGGCCCTCTGGCCGGTATCGGCGACTCGGTATTCTGGGGCACCCTGCGTCCTCTGGCCGGCGGCATCGCCTGCTCGCTGGCACTGACGGGCAACCTGTTTGCGCCGTTCCTGTTCCTGCTGCTGTTCAACATCCCCAACGTGCTGGTGCGCTACTTCGGCTGCCACTGGGGCTATAACTCCGGCATGAAGGCGCTGAACCGCTTTGAGGAACTGGGTCTGACCGAAAAGATCTTTACCGCGGCAGCCATCATCGGCCTGCTGGTCATCGGCGGCATGTCGGCCTCCATGGTCAGCATCAACCCGGTCGTTGCCATTGGCAGCGGCGACAACGCCATCAAGCTGATCGATGTCATCAACGGCATCATGCCCAAGATGCTCTCGCTGTTCACCACGCTGGGTGTCTACAGGCTGCTCAAGAAGGGCACAAAGCCCAACACGATCCTGCTGGGCATCATCGTAGTCAGTGTGCTGCTCACTGCTATCGGTATTTTCTGAGCAGAACTTTTCAAGACGGCGATTTTATAGTAAAATGGAAAGCGGATGGGAGCGTGGGCTGACATCCGCTTTCCCACTTATCAGGAGGCTGCAATGAACTGTACCGAAGAATTTATTGCGAAAATGAAGCAGAAGGATATCGTCATCAACTTTGTGCAGGCATGGCGCAATGATACGCTGGAGGAAAGCTATGCCCGGCTGGATAAGCCTACGCGCCTGCACGCTTATTCGGTAAGCAAAAGCGTTACCTCCATCGGTGTGGGGCTTGCCGTGCAGGAGGGGCTGCTGCGACTGGACGACCCGGTGCTCAGGTTCTATCCGGAGTATGACCCCGCAGAGCTTGCACCGAACCTGCGCCGCATGACCGTGCGGGATCTGCTGAAGATGGGCTGCGGCTCCAAGGATAAAATGTTCTTCTGGAATGATGCGCAGCGGCTGCAGTGCAGGGACTGGCAGGATTATTTTCTGCGCAATGCGTTCCCCTACGAGCCGGGCACTCGGTTCGAGTACAACAATTTCAACAGCTATATGTGCAGCTGCATCGTGGAGCGCGCTGCGGGCTGTACCCTAAAGGACTACATGACGCCCCGCTTTTTTGATAAGCTGGGCATCGGCAACCCGGACTGGCTCACCTGCCCCATGGGACATTCTGCCGGAGCGAACGGCCTGTTTTTGAGCATTGACGAGATGTCCCGCATCGGGCAGTTCCTGCTGCACGACGGTTGCTGGAACGGCGAGCAGCTTCTGGACCCCGCATATTTGCATGAGGCAGAAAAAAACCAGTACCCGGTCAATGCCCCCAAGCACGGCTACGGCTATTTCTTCTGGACGAACCCGGACGACGAATCCTACCGCGCAGACGGTATGTATGGTCAGTACATCGTGGTGGTGCCCAAGAGCAAAGCGGTGATCACGGTGCAGGCGCTGGACAGTAAAAAATTCTTCGACGATGTGTGGTCGGAGCTGGTAGTCCCCTTTCTGAACAAGGGCTGAGCGTAAAAAACAACAGGAGCAAAGGTGACAATGGCAAATCTGCAGAAGCTGAATCCGACCCAGCAGGAGCTGTACAACTATCTGGAACAGCAGACCGGACAGGTGAACTTTGAGGTGCTGCAACCGTTTACCACGCAGGAAATGGGTGCGGTGCTGCACATCAGCCGCAACACGGTGAGCCAGTACCTGAACGAGTTTTTCAAAGAGGGCTGGATGGTCAAGATCAATACCCGGCCGGTCTATTATTTCCTGCGGGAGACGCTGAGCCGGAAATTCAACGTTCAGACGCTGGATTCTGAATATGAGGATCTGCAGTTTCTGCAGCAGGATCTGAACCATGGCCGCCGTGCGGACAGCTGCTTTGCGGGAGTCATCGGCTATCACCTCAGTCTGAAATCCGCCGTGGAAAAATGCCGTGTGGCGGTGGAGTATCCGCCCACCGGTCTGCCGCTGGTGCTGGCGGGCGAAAAAGGCACCGGCAAGCGTCTGCTGGCCGGCAAGACATGGGAGTATGCAAAGGAAAAGCAGGTCGTGCCGGCAGAGAGCCGTTTTGCCGAGTTGGACTGCGCCATGTGGGGCGCAGCAGAGCCGGGCGGCACCGGCTTTGCCGCTTCGTTCAAACGCAGGCTGGAGGCTGGCACCGGCAGCGATTTTTTGTACCTGCACGGCTTTGACCAGCTGGAGAGCAGTGTGCAGGCCGAGGCGGTGCGCTTTTTAACGGCAGTGCTGCCGGAGCTGGGCGCGAAGTATCCGCGCCTGATCTTCGGTGTGCAGACGGTGCCGCCCTCGCTCAAGAACAGTGTGCCGGTGCAGGCAGAGCTTCTGCCGCTGCGCACCCGGTCGCTGCTGGAGAAAAAACGGCTCATCTATCGTTTTTTGATGCAGGAGGAGCAGCGCATCGGCCGCAGGGTGCAGGTGACGGGTCAGGCATACCAGATGCTGATGCAGTATCCGTATGAGCGGAACGTGGGTCAGCTGGAGCAGGTCATCCGTACCAGCTGCACCAATGCATACTCCCGCAGCCGGGACGGCGACATCTGCATCGGTCTGCCGGTGCTGCCGGATGCCGTGTTTGAGAGCTGCCTGCTGCTGCCGGAGGCCGGTGCGCAGAACCGTCCGCTGACATTGGACGACCTGCGGGAGGACTGCGGCTTTGAAAGGGAGCATCGTCTGCTGGAGGAGATCCGGGAGCAGGGGCGGCTGTATTTACAGGGCAGTCTGGAATGTGCCGGATTCTGCACCCGCATGGTGCACCGGCTGGAGGAGTACAACAACTATATCCTGTTCCAGAACAAGATCGCAGATGAGCGCATCAAGGGCATCGAACAGGGAATGCTGCGCATCTCGGAGCGCATCCATGAGCTGTACGGCGTCGGCTTCCCCAACAGCTTTATCCTGATGCTGGCGCGGTGGGTGTATTTCGGCAATGTGTTCGATGATGCCTTGCCGGAGGACAACGCCGAGATGCAGCAGCTGGTGGCAGACCTGACCGAGGCTGTCCGGCGGGATGCGCCCTACAGTTTTGCGGTGGCAAGTGATCTGCTGCTGATGGTGCAGAACACCACCGATGTGCATTTCTCGTCCATCGGCATCCTGATGATCAGCGCTTTTGTGGAGGTGCTGCACCGCCCCGGCAACAAGCTGCCAGTGCAGGCGTTCATCATCTGCCACGGTTACGCTACGGCCAGCAGCATTGCAGACGTGTGCAACAAGATGCTGCATAAGTATCTGTTCAACGCCATCGATATGCCCTATGATGTGCCGGTCAGCGAGATCGTCAGTCAGGTCAAAAAGATCCTTTATTTCAACGAGAACCGCGATGTGCTGATCCTGGTAGACCTCGGCTCACTGGAAAACATCACCGAGCTTCTGGACGACCTGCCGAATGTCAACCTCGGGATCATCAACAATGTTTCCACAGCGATGGCACTTTCGGTGGGCAGCCATATTCTGGACGGGATGCCGCTGGCAGAGGTTCTGGAAAATGCCAAAAATGCTTCGCAGATCCGCTATAAGATCTTGGAAAAAGCCCGCAAAGAGGATGTGATCCTGTTTGTGAGCGAGAGCGGCAGCAACGTCGCTGCAAAGGTGAGCGAGCTGTTCATGCACAGCCTGAATCATCTGAACACGAAGGTAAACGCGCGCTTTTTGTGCTACGATGTGCAGACCTATGAGCAGCTGCGTCAGAATGGCCACTGGGACACCTGCAACGTGTTGTTTGCAGCGTCCACCATGGAGCTTGGCCCGGCGGATTTCCCGGTGGTGGCCGTGGAGGACATCATCACCCAGCGCGGACTGGATAAGATCAAGAGCGGCCTCAGCGGTTATCTGACCGAGGAAGAGTTCGAGCACTTCAAGCAGAATCTGGTCAATCAGTTCTCGCTGGAAAACGTGGTGGAATCGCTCACCATCCTGAATGCATCGCGGGTGCTTTCGCTGGTAGCAGATATGCTGGAGGAGATGCAGCGGGCGCTTGGCTCCCACTTCCAGCCCAAGACCGTGGTGGGTCTGAACCTGCACATCAGCTGCCTGATCGAGCGGCTGGTGAAAAAAGAGGAGATCAAGAGCTACCGTGATCTGGAACGCTTCTGTGAAGAGCACCGGGACTTTGTGGCACTGGCGCGGCGCTGCTTTGCCAACATTGCCGAGCAGTACCGCATCAACCTGCCGGACAGTGAGATCGGCTATATTTACGATTATATTTCCCACGATTACAGCGATGAAAGTCCTTGGAAAAATGAGTTTTGAACCAATAGGAGGAAATTCAAATGGATTACAATAAAGCAGCTCTGGAAATGCACGAGACCCACAAGGGAAAGGTGGGCATCGTGAGTAAGGTGGAGGTCGCCACCCGTGACGACCTGTCCACCGCCTACACCCCCGGTGTGGCCGAGCCCTGCCGCAAGATCAAGGAAAACCCTGACGATGTATATAAGTACACCTTCAAGGGCAACATGGTAGCCGTTGTCTCCAACGGCACCGCCGTGCTGGGTCTGGGCGATATCGGCCCGGAAGCCGGTCTGCCGGTCATGGAGGGCAAGGCCGTGCTGTTCAAGGAGTTCGGCGGCGTGGATGCCTTCCCCATCTGCATCGACGCCCACGACGCTGCCAGCGTCATTGCTGCCTGCAAGGCCATTGCGCCCACCTTTGGCGGCATCAATCTGGAGGACATCAAGAGCCCCGAGTGCTTTGAAATCGAGGAAACCTTGGAGCGGGAGCTGGACATCCCGGTGTTCCACGATGACCAGCACGGCACCGCTATCGTTGTCACCGCTGCCCTCATCAACGCCCTGCGTGTGGTGGGCAAGAAGATGGAGGATGTGCACATCGTGCTGAACGGTCCCGGTGCTGCCGGTACTGCCATCATCAAGATGCTCATGACCGCAGGCGCAAAGGACATCATTGCAGTGGATCAGTTCGGCACCCTGTACAAGGGCTGCAACAGCGCCGAGGCCCACAAGAACTGGCTGGGCGAGGTGACCAATCCCCGTCAGGTCAAGGGCGGCCTGAAGGAAGCACTGGAAGGTGCCGACGTGTTCATCGGTGTGTCCCGCCCCGGCATCCTGACCACCGAGCTGTGCAAGACCATGAACAAGGACGCCATCGTCTTTGCCATGGCCAATCCCACCCCGGAGATCATGCCGGACGAGGCGAAGGCCGGCGGCGTGCGGGTGATGGCCACCGGGCGCAGCGACTTCCCCAATCAGGTGAACAACGTGTTGTGCTTCCCCGGCCTGTTCAAGGGCGCGCTCAGCGTCCGCGCACGGGATATCAACAATGAGATGAAGCTGGCTGCTGCCTACGCCATTGCAGACCTCATCACCGATGCCGACCGCAGCGAGGAGAACATCATCCCCGGCGCGTTCGACCCCCGCGTGGCCGAGGCTGTGGCAAATGCCGTGGCAAAGGCTGCCCGCGAGACCGGCGTGGCGAAGAGCTAACAAACAAGATAAGGAGCCGGACGACACAACGGATATTTTTAATAATGCTTTCGCAGGAAAGAACGATCATGGACGACCTTAAAATCGTATTTAGTGATGTAGATGGAACGCTGCTTGATTCTCGTCAGGAGATCACGCCAAGGACGCTTCGGGCCTTGAAGCTCCTGCAAAAAAAGGAGATCCCATTCGTTATTATCTCGGCGCGCAGTCCTTCTGGCATCGAACCCATTGTGAGGAAATACGGCCTGCGGTGTAGTATTGTTTCCTATAGTGGAAGCCTGATACTGAACGAGGAGCGACAGATCATCTATCACCGCGGGATGAGCCGAGCAGAAGCAGCAAAAATCCTTGACTTTACGGCGCAGCAGCACTTTGATATGGCATGGGGTGCATACTCGTTTGACCAGTGGGTCACACCGGACCGTACGGATCCGCGCATTGAACGGGAAGAGCGAATCGTTAAGGCGACCGCCCAGCAGGGCGTGATCGCGGATATGATCGCCGATGAAGTGCATAAGCTGTTGTTCATCTGTGCTCCCGCTTGGACAGACACCATAGAAGCCACATTGAAGGCTCAGTTTCCGCAATACGAAATTGTCAAATCATCGAATGCTCTGCTGGAAATCATGCCCGGAGGAACGACCAAGGGAGAAGCCGTGAAAAGGATCTGCGCCCTGCGGGATATCTCCCCGAAGGATGCTGTTGCCTTTGGGGATAACTACAATGATGTGGAAATGCTGGAGCTTGTTGGTCACGGCTATCTGATGAGCAATGCACCGGAGCTGCTGAAGAAGCATCTGCCCAGGCATACTACCGATCGTGACCATGATGGTATAGCTGAGGCGCTTGCAGCGCATGGGATATGCTAATAATACAGTTGGCATCATGTAGACGACCAGCTTTTCATGGTCAGGGGCAACTCCATTACAGAGGCCGGAACCGCTGGGTATGAGCCGTATTCTGAGGTGATGGCCTCGCTGATTGCACAGGTGCTGGGTCTGCCGGACTACAACGCTTGGGAAATCGTCAAGCGCACCAATGCCTGCCTGATGGAAGCCCCCTATTGGCTGCGATTCAGCGAGGATGAAACCTTTGAGGACACCACGTGCGGCCGAGCCAGAAGGATCATGAATGAAAATCAGAAAACCAGCTGATGTTAAAAAGCCAAATCTCACCGTACATCCTGTACTGCTTGAGGTTTGGCTTTTTTCTTAAGCAATGCAGACGTATATACATCTGCGCACTTATTGGGAAACCTCAAACCCTGTAATTATCATGCTTCCGTGATGGCTGCGCGCTTCTACGGCGCACCAAAAAGCGTTTTGTAAAAACGCGCAGCCTGCATCGGTACGGTGCAGATCTGAAAGGGTTTGGGATTTCCCAACAAGCATTTTGAAATTGGATTTTAAAAAATCCGATTCAAAAATCGCAAGTTGGTACCAACTTGCACTGCTTGCTGCGAATGCGAACGCCTTTCGAATTGCAAAATGATTTTTCAGTTGCTATACTGGGCTTACCAAAATTTTGTCAGGAGGCTGCTACAGTGACTGCACAGATAATGCAAATCGGGAACAGACCTTGCCGCATTTACGGCGAAGCCCATGCAGAATACCTACTGCTCCAAATGACCGGTGAACATGAGCTGCAAAGCATGGAAAGCGAGGTTACCGCTATTGCACAGAGTGCGCACCACTTTCTGTTTGCGGCTATTCCGGTGGAAAGCTGGAACGATGCACTTTCTCCGTGGATGGAATCAGAAACGTTCCGTTTGCAAGTTCATGTTCGATTTGTTTTTTGCGATTTGTTGCCTCCTCTTTTGTAGAAAAACTTTCCCATTTGTTGCAGTCTTTACCCTGCTCGTCTTGGTAAGTATAGCGGACACCATAGGAGCTGCCGCGTTTCGTGATATATGCCATAGATGTCATGCGGAATACGATTCAGCAGTACATCTGCCAGTACGGACGGGATTGGTCGCGTTTCCGGGATGTTCGGATACAGCTTGTAGATGGGAACACCTATGCACAGCTCTCTGCCGTTGACCTTATCCAGCAGCTACATTGTGTTATCACGCTGGTGTACAAGGATACTGCGTTGAAAACGGTGAACAAAGAAGCATTCCGAGAGTGCGTTAAAAGCTTGCTGAAGCAGTCCAAAATGTTTACCGATAAAGAGCTAGATGCAATGTTTGCGTAAAACAGGATAGCTGAAAATAAGCAAAGCCCACAAGCTGGATATAAAATCCGGTCTGTGGGCTTTACCATATCAGGAGTAATATTTCTGTGTGTGGTTGCCGGGACGAAGTGCTTCTGGAACTCAACGGCAAGACCTATATGCTGTCCCTCAAGGTCTACGAAACGGTGAAAACCGATGTGGCCTATGTGCAGGATAAGACGGTCAGCCAGATTCAAGCAAAGGATCGGATTCTCGAATATCTGAAGCATAAGCCGTCGATTACGAATCAGAAAGCTCAAGAGCTGTGTGGGTTTAATAAGAATCAAACCTATTATATCCTGCACCAGATGTGCAAGGACGGAATCTTGCAGCCTGATGGCGTAGGCCGAGGAACGAAGTACAAAAGCGTGAAGTGAAAATTTACGCTGACTTTTACGCTGAAAGTTTGATTTACGCTGAATTTGCGCTGAAAAACGCGCGCCGCGCGATTAGCATTTTTGCCGCGCGTTTTCTGCGGCTCAATTCTCCGGCCTGCCGTGGTCGCAGCCGAGAGAAAGATAACGCTTCATCTCCCCTCTCAGCACCATCTGTGCATACTCCAAGGGCTTATTATACAGCAGCCAGTCCAGCTCTGCCCGCTGTGCCGGGGTGTTGCCGTACTCATCCTCGACGGCGATGCAGTCGATGGCAAGGGTGGTGCCATCCTCGAACCGGGCTTCCACCCGGTTGCTGTCCGTGTTGTAGCGGCAGGGAAGTAGTTTGTTCATGGTGAACCTCATTTCTATATCAAACGGTGTCTGTTCGGATGTCCTAAACCCTGCCATAGAACCGATGTGTCATGTAAGATTGTTGTTTGGATAAAACTGGGAATTTTTGTGCTGCTGATGCCTCAAAAATCCAGCAGGAAAGTCGCTCATTTTGAGACCATCTTGTCGGGCTGATTTTAGCTCTGCACACTTTTGCACATTTTCTGCACATCGCAAGGATGGATAACAGGTGCAAAGGCGTGCAAGCAATGCAAAGGATGCAACAGAATAACAACGGCAAAATAACGGTGATTCGATTAAAATGACGTTTTAACGTCAAATGATGAAATGGACAAAATGTGCCATTCGGTTCCTACGAATCAGTAGGCCGGGGGTTCGAGTCCCTTCCATCGCACCATGACGAATGTTCTTACAGCATTTAGCTGTCAAAGAGCATTCGTCATTTTTTATTTGCTAAATAGCGACATCACAGGGGGCGTAGTTCACAACTACGCCTTTTCTTGTATTCACCGATACATCAGGTGTCGGCAAAGGAAGTGCGCTTGGAATCTCGATGGTGCCCACGCAGTTGTAGTGAATGCGGAGCCGCTGCTCCCATACACCGTTGACCTTTTCTGCATTGAACACTTCGATTTTTTCCACCAGTTCATTCAGCATCCGGGGTGTCAGCTTTTTTGCTCTGGTGTACTTGCGAACCAGACGGATGAACATATCCGTTGTCATGGTGCGGCTGCTCTGCTTTTCGATTTCGGAGCGGAGCTGTTTGATTTTCTCGGTCAGCTCCTTTTGCTCGTCCTCATATCTCCGGGACATTCTGGAAAAGCGTTCATCAGAGATTTTGCCGGAAACATTGTCCTCATAGATGCGCTCAAAGAGGCCATCCAGTTCTTCGTCACGGGCAAGGAGTGCTTTCAACTCTTTCTCTTTCAGCTTGCGGTCGGCTTCGTCCGCCTGCTGGGAGTGCCCGATAACAGCTTTCAGAAAGTCGTCCTCGTAGAGGCTGGCAAACTTGGTCAGCCGCCGAATCTCGCCCAACACCACTTCTTCCAGAAAGTCTACCCGGATGTAGTGGGTGGATTGACAGGTGCCACGGTTGCCCTTGTAGTTGGAGCAGTTGAAATACTTGATTTCCGGGTTGCCCTGATTGAAGTGGAAATGCAGATTGCAGCCGCAGTCTGCGCAGACAAGCAGGCCGGAGAACATATTGTGTTCTCCGTTGCTGGTACGGCGTTTGCGCATTTTTCCGCGTTTCTGCTGTACCTGTTCAAATACGGCACGTTCAATAATGGGCTCGTGAACATCTTGGAACACTACCCAATTTTCCGGGTCGTTATGAATCCGCTTTTTGTTCTTGTAGGACTTGGAGTAGGTTTTGAAGTTCAGAACATCACCACAATACTCCTGCTGGTACAGAAGATGGGTAATCGTGGAGCCATTCCACTTGGTAGCGGGCCGTATCTTGCTCCTTCCGGGACGGCCGATGCCTTTCTGAATCCAGTAGGCCTGCGGGGTCAGGATGCCTTCTTTTTCAAACTGGGTGGCAATCTGTTCCGTGCCAAAGCCCTCCAACGTCATATCAAAAATGCGCCGGACAACTTGTGCAGCTTCTTCATCAATGACCCAATGCTTGGGATTGTTCGGGTCCTTGATATACCCATAGGGAGGAAGTCCCATCGGTTCGCCGGAGTTGCCTTTGATTTTATTACTGATACGGCGTTTCTTGCTGATGTCGCGGGCATACCACTCATTGAACAGGTTTCGGATGGGTGCCAGTTCATTTTCTCCCTCGGCCGTGTCGATGTTGTCCGAAACGGCAACAAGTCGGATGTCATGGTCTGGGAAAAATTCTTCTGTCAGCCGCCCGACCTCGATATAGTTTCGGCCCAGACGGGAAAGGTCTTTGACGAACACAGCAGAGGCTTTTCCTTGTTCAAGCTGCTGCATCATTTCAACGAAACCGGGACGGTTCATGGTCACGCCGGAAATGCCATCATCCAGAAAGTGAACCAGATTGGTATAGCCTTTTTCCTTTGCAACTTTGGTGAGCAGTTTCTTTTGGTTGCCAATGCTGTAACTCTCGCCCTCCAAATTATCATCACGGGAAAGACGCTCATAGAGAAAAGCGGTTGCTTCACGGGATTTCTTGTTACTCGACTGTTTCATACTCGCTCCTTTCTTGGGACAGTCGAATAGCAAATTCACTTGTACACCTATATTATAACACAATCCGCTTTCTCTGTCCGCTGCCTCCCGAAAGGTCATTATAATTTTTCGCTTTCGGATTTCATCAGCCGGAGAAGAACTTCTCCTAAGGTTTGGGAACTTTCTTCTTTGAACACCGGCTCAACGATAAAGGAGCGATTGCCAATACGATAAGTCGAATCCAGAGTAAGCATCTCTGGATTTTTTGTTTTTTCAGTGTTTGTCTTTTTCGCTTGCATCGTAAAAATCCCCTTTCTTAAAAATCAAAAAATGAGCCAACGGACGGCTGCTGGCAACAGCCCACGGGAATCTCACCCCTGCATTCCTCATGCAGCCCTACTCATTGCCTGCGACGCTCTGAACGCTCGGACTTTGACGGTAAGGGAGTATCAGCCTGTCGGTATGTCATGGCCCGCAAGTAGCCGCGCTTGCATTGCGGCGTGGTGATGATCGCTCCACTTTTCAGAGAAAAGCATCATGGCGCACCCGCCGTCCGGCTCGATACAGACAGCAACGTATCCGTTTGCCCTATGATGCACCGCCGTTATCTTGCGGGCTTTCTTTATCAAGGAACAATAAGGCTTTGTCAGCCTGTAAAAGCATACCGTTTCCGATATGCTTTTACGGAACGACAAACAGCCCATAACGGGAAGCGTGGAAAGGGGTACACGCTCCCCGCATGGGCTTAAAGAGTTAGCCTACATGAAACGCAAGAGTGCGGGTAATAAGGCGCACTTGCAGCCTGTTACGCATTTCTTCGTCCACATAGGAGTAAGTATTGCCCGCGTCGTCTTTCAGTGTTCGGGTACAAAGTTTCGCTATGTAACCCTCGTAGTGCTTCAAGATCGCGCACATGGCGGTTGTGTCGCCGTTTGCCGCTGCGGAAATGACAGGGAACGGCAACAGATTTTCAGACTTCCTAACGGTATTCATCATCTGCTTTTCCCTCCAAATACTGTTTGATTTTCGCAAGCGCGGATTTCCTGTGCCGGAAAACCGTCGTGCGTACAACATTCAGCAGTTCGCCAATTTCCGCGTCGCTCATATCCAAGAAGTAGGACAAAAGGATAATGTCGCGTTTCCTTTCGGGCAAAGCGTTAAGGGCTTCGGCAAGCAGTTCATTTTTGACGAGTACATCAAAGCCGGACACTTGAAAACGGAAATAATCGCTTTCGTATTCGTCCGTTGTGAAAAGCTGCGCGAGTTCGCTTTCGCTCAAATCCGAAAAAGTAACTTCGCGTGCTGCGCGTTTCGCAAGAGTGCGGCGGTGGCTTTTCGCTTCGCCGACCAAAGTTTTCTTTGCTAATGCGTCGTACTGATGTTGTATTCTTTCCTTGTCGGAAGAAGATAGCTCCATAGAGTTCACCTCCTTCCCGCGTGGAGTAGAGGACGGGAGTTAAGGGCTTGTCCTCTCTGCCCCTTTCGCTCCGTACCCGTTCGGGAGATGGCTCTTGAGTGCGCTTTTCAGAAAAAAGTTGAAAAAAGCAAAATGCGCCCGTCCGCAAGACGCGGACGGGCGCAAAGGAAATGTAAGCAGTAGCTAAATGTATTGACAGTTCACATTCATAGCCGGAATATCCCGCTTGCGGAGCATAGCTTTTTTTGACCGCAAAGCATTAGGCGGGTTACAGTAAATAAAAATGGACACGGCGATACCTCCCCGATACCGCCGTATCCTTAAAAAAGGGCGACTTTAATACACTACCCGCAATCCATTCTATAATAGGGAACAGCGGCTTTTGCGCAATATTAAATAAAAAAGCCGATAACACATAGGTTTTTTGACCTAATGCGTTATCGGCTCTGCGTCTATGCGTCTGGCACTTTTAATCATTTTTTTTTGAATTTATTATATGTGTTAGCTAACTGTCCACAAGCCGCGTTAATCTCTCTGCCATGAGAAACTCTCATAGTAACTTCAAGTCCTGCTTGCTCTAATTGATGTTTGAATGCAACTATTTCCCGTTTCTGTGGTGCTTTAATTCTTGAATTGCTTGTTGGGTTGTATTGTAACACGTTAATCATAACTTTTTTGCCCCGAAACCATTTTGCAAGTTGTCTTACATCTGAGGGCCGGTCATTTATACCCGGTAAAAGCAAATACGCAAAGACAATTTTGCGATTATGCCTTTCAGAATAGGATAAGGCTTGCTTAACAACATCTTCAATAGCATATATGCGCATGTGAGGAATAATACGATTTCTTGCAGATTGTGTTGCTGCGTGTAAAGATATTGTCAACTGAATTTTAAGATGTTCCTCGCGCAATTTTTTTAATTGATCGACCGGACCAACTGTTGATATGGTAATGCCGTCGGTTGGAAAGTTGAGCCCATATCTATCTCGGAGAATATGGATTGCTTTTATCAAGTTGTCATAATTGAATAAAGGCTCTCCCATACCCATAAAAACGATACGGTTTACTTTTCGACGCAACAATATAATCTGTTGTACGATTTCTGACGATGTTAGATTACGAACAAAGCCATTTCGCCCGGACTCACAAAAAATACAACCAACAGGACAACCGACTTGTGTGCTCACGCAAACAGTTCCACCATCTCGCCGCTTGATAAAAACCGTTTCAATGTATTTGTTGTCTTTCAGTTCGTAAACATACTTTTCAGTATCACTGCTTTTGCAAATATTTTTTACCAACATTGATAGATTTTTTTTGCGTGGTAATTGCTTATATAATTCTTCATATAAGGCTTTTGCTTCATTCTCGCCAATAACTTCCGACATTTCTTTGTAAGTAAATCCGTATGGATCATTCCGTACTTCCGCAGGCGTATATTTAGGTAAACGTTTCATTTTTATATCCTTTCTTCTAAATAATAAAAGTTTGTTTTTCTGTATTTTTGATTACAATCTCTAATTTTTCTACATCAATGATATGCGTCAATTTGCATTTAGGGCAGAAAAGAGGAAAATCTTTTAATACAGTATTATGAAATACTTGAACTCTCGTCTTTCCGTTACAAATCGGACATTTTATCCAATATTTTTTAAGCATTATATTTCACTCGTCCTTTTTACACAAAAAAATGCAGGTCAATCCTCAACATGAGCATTGACCTGCATTTATAATGCACAGAGCAGTACAACAAAACTAAGGCATAGCTTGCACTATGTCTATACTATATCTATACGTCGTTAGTTTTTTGTATAGCATCCGCAAAATAAGCATGACAAAAAAGCCCATGTTGAAAATGGGAAAATCCTTTTTTTCAATGCTTATCTAATACGCATGCTATGCAACATAAACGCCGCCTCCTTTTACATTAATTTTATTTTATCAGAAAATCAGTCTACTGTCAATACACAACAGGAAGTATTTAACCTAATGATATGAATTGTGTGGACATATCCAAAAAGAAAGGTGAACTGTAAAATGTAACAGGGTGAATGAAAATGGCAAAAAGACCCGTACCATTGTACGACTTTAAGGCTTTCGGGGCAGCTATAAAAGCCGCGAGAAATGAATACGGCGAGAGCCGCAAAAAGGTAAGCGACGAGTTATATATTTCCCCGCGCTACCTTGCGAATATCGAGAACAAGGGACAACAGCCGAGTTTACAGGTATTCTATGACCTTGTAACCCGGTATCATATTTCGGTAGATCAATTTTTCTTCCCGAACAGCAATGCGGAGAAATCCACCGGGCGGCGGCAGCTTGACGCGCTGCTGGACGGTATGAGCGATAAAGGCATACGGATTGTAACCGCAACAGCAAGGGAGATAACGGAAGTCGAAAAAGCAGAGGACTAACCTCACAATATGGGAAACAGGAGATTGCAGCGAGCGCATGGCGGCTGCAATCTTTTTTTGCGTCCAAAATTAAAGGAACGCGCAACAAATACCGCCTTTCGGTGGGGGTATGGAGTAGATAGCAAGCATAGGGAGTGTAGCCACTCCCGGCAAAAATGCTTGCTGGGGAATACCCCAGACCCCCAAGAAACGAGGTGAAACTATGGCGAACCGAACCCGAAAAATTGTTCTGCGTGTTCCCGTGACGCCGGAGGAACAGGAACTTATCCGGCAGAAGATGGCTCTGCTGCACACACGGAATTTTTCAGCCTACGCCCGGAAGATGCTGATAGATGGTTATGTTGTCCACATCGACACCACCGACATCCGGGCGCAAACCGCCGAACTGCAAAAGATTGGTGTCAACGTCAATCAGATCGCGCGGCGGCTGAACAGCATGGGGCCGCTGTACACACAAGACGTTGCGGACATCAAGGGAGCATTGGCGCAGATATGGCAGTTACAAAGATACATCCTATCAAGTCAACGCTGAAAAAGGCATTGGACTACATCGGGAATCCGGCCAAGACGGACGAAAAAATGCTGGTGTCCTCCTTTGCCTGCTCCTACGAAACCGCCGACATCGAATTTGAACTGCTGCTGTCACAGGCCATGCAGAAAGGCAACAATCTGGCCCACCACTTGATACAGTCTTTTGCGCCGGGCGAAACCACGCCGGAGCAGGCCCACGAGATTGGTCGACAGCTTGCAGATGAAGTCCTGCAAGGAAAATATCCCTATGTACTGACCACGCACATTGACAAGGGGCACGTCCACAACCACATCATTTTCTGTGCTGTGGACATGGTGAACCAGCGGAAGTATGTTTCCAACCGGCGGAGCTATGCTTACATCCGGCGCACCAGTGACCGACTTTGCAAGGAACACGGCCTGTCCGTGGTAATGCCCGGCCAAGACAGAGGCAAGAGCTATGCCGAGTGGGACGCACACCGCAAGGGTACAAGCTGGAAGGCGAAGCTGAAAGCTGCCATAGATGCAGCCATCCCGCAGGCCAAGGATTTTGACGATTTTCTGCGGCTCCTGCAGGAGCAGGGCTACGAGGCCAAGCGTGGCAAGTATGTTTCGTTTCGTGCGCCCGGACAGGAACGGTTCACCCGCTGCAAAACGCTGGGCGAAGCCTACACCGAGGAAGCCATCATCGAACGCATCAAAGGGCGGTTCGTGGAGCGGAAGCCCAAAGAAAACCGCAAAATTTCGCTGCGGATTGATTTGGAGAACAGCATCAAGGCCCAGCAGTCCGCAGGGTATGAGAAGTGGGCAAAACTCCACAATCTGAAACAGGCGGCCCGGACGCTGAACTTCCTGACCCAGCATGAAATCGAAAGCTACCCGGATTTGGAAAGCCGGGTGGCCGAGATCACCGCCGCCAGCACCGAAGCTGCCGCCGCATTGAAAGCAGCAGAGCGCCGACTTGCAGAAATGGCCGTGCTGATAAAGGATGTCACCACCTGTAAGGAACTGCACCCACTGTTGCAGGAGTATCAGCGGGCTGCTGACAAAAAGCAGTTCCGACGTAAACATGAAGGAACCTTGATTCTCTATGAAGCAGCGGCGAAAGCTCTAAAAGAGCAGGGCTTTCAAAAGCTGCCCGACCTCTACGCCCTGAAAAACGAGTATAAGCAACTGGCCGAGCAGAAAGACCAGATGCAGCGGCAGTACAATGATGCCAAACGCCAGATGCAGGAGTATGGCATCATAAAGCAGAATGTGGACGGCATTCTGCGGACAGCACCGGGAAAGGAGCAGATGCAGGAACGGTAAATCTGCACAAAATATTGTTCGGATTTTTGAATCCCAAACGCTTAGACCGGGTGGCGTTTCCGCCCGAAATCATGTAAAATAGACTTAGACAACGAAAGCGAGGAACCCTCTATGGCAGAAGTGAACGATAACAGCTCTATCCAGCTTTTTGAAGATCAGAAAATCCGCACTGCATGGGATGCAGAAAAGGAAGAATGGTATTTTGCCATCGTTGATGTGATTGCTGTTCTGACTGACAGCGCAGACCCACAGAACTATTGGCGCGTTCTAAAAAAGCGCCTTAAAGACGAAGGAAATGAAACCATTACAAATTGTAATGGTTTGAAAATGACCGCTCCTGACGGCAAAAAGCGCAAAACGGATGTCGCTAACACTGAACAGCTCCTGCGTATAATCCAGTCCATCCCGTCCCCTAAGGCTGAACCGTTCAAGGCATGGCTGGCAATGGTGGGCAAGGAACGCATCGAAGAAACCATCGACCCGGAGCAAGCTATTGACCGTGCGCTTGATACCTATTTGAAGAAAGGCTACTCCGAAGAATGGATTCACCAGCGGCTTTTGGCAATCCGCATCCGCAACGAACTAACGGACGAATGGAAGAAGCGCGGAGTGCAAAAGGGCAAGGAGTACGCCATCCTGACCGATGAAATCTCCCGCGCATGGTCCGGCATGACCACGGGGCAGTACAAGCGGCTGAAAGGTCTGACAAAAGAAAATCTCCGGGACAACATGACCGATTTGGAACTTGTTTTGACGATGCTGGCCGAAGCCTCTACTACGGATATTTCCAAGACTGCAAAGCCGCAGACCTTTGAAGAAAACAAGCAGGTTGCCAAGCGTGGCGGCAAAGTGGCCGGCATTGCGCGGCAGGCTCTTGAAGCGGAAACCGGCAAGCCTGTTATCACGGAAAAGAATGCGGTTAACTTCCAGCAGCTTGTGACCGACGTTGTAGAAGATGCCGCCGAACTGCCGGAAAATCCCACCGAGAAAAAAGATAAAGACTGATACATGAAAATAGCCGGACACCGTAGCCACAAGGCCACCGTGTCCGGCTATTTCTGTGTTGACAATGGCACATTACTTTCTCTAAAAATAATGTGTCATTGTCAATCTGGCGGTATCACTCACCCGTAAAATCGAAACTCTGTCCGTCAAAGTCGGCATCGGTCATGCGCTTCAACTTTGCAATGGTGCCATTTGCCAGCCGCCGCATTTCCGTGTCCATATCCGGCAGGGCGGCGAGCATCCGTGCCATCGTCTGGCGGCGGTCAGAGGTGTGGTACATACAGATCAAATTTTCTTCTTCTACGCTGAAATTCATGGTCAGACCTCCATTTCGTACTGTTTTCTGCGGGCCGCTGCCTTTATCGGGCTGGCAGCCTGTTTTGTTTCGGAAAGCTGCTTGCGGACAGAAGCGCGGGGCTTGCAAATGCCCTTGTCCCGATTCTCGTTTTTGTCAATCAGCGCGTAGATGCCGAAACGGTCTTTCACGCTGGACAGGTGCAGGGATTTATACGGCAGCATGGCAAGCAGCTGGTCCGTGTCCCGGCTGGATGCCAGCTTGGTGAAATAGGGCGATACCTCTACCATGAAATGATTCTTGTCCGGGCTGTTGGGAGCCGCCAGCCGCTTTATATCGGTTGCGATACGCTGCGCCTCGGCTTCGATCAGCCCGGCGTGTAGTGCTGCAAGATGTTCTTTGAAATCACTGGGCCGTGCAGGTTCCCGGCTGCGTTGCTCCTGACGGATGGCCGCTTGCAGAAGTTCCGGGTCACGGGGCTGCATTTCATACCGCACGAACTCTCCGAAATATTTGTCCGGGCGACTGTCGAAATGCTCTTTCGGGCCAATCTCCCGCATTCCACTTTCGTAGATCAGGCGATTGGAGCCCACGGGCAGGGCGGCATCCCGGATGTGCTGGAAATGCTGCTGGTAGTCCAGTTCATACAGATTGCCTTGCAATGTTCCATTAGCTGTGCCGGTCAGCTCTACCGCATAGGCAAGAATCCTGTCGTGGGTTTGCTCGCCGCAGAATTTCCATGTGTTGTAGGCTTGCGTGTCTTTGAGCAGCACGTCCCGTTCCCGGAAGCAGAATGTTCCAGAAGGCCGGGACAGCCACAACAGCAGCTTATCTTCCGGCTGGTCGCTGCGGGCGGCCTCCCGCATCATCTTGATGTCATAGGCAAAATCGCTCTGGTAGTATGCGGTGTTCTGGTGCATGATAGCTTCCAGCGCAGCGATTACATCCATATTTTCAAATTTCTGCACGGTTTACACCTCCAATTCCTTTGACTTTTCCCGTGGCTGTGTTTGCTTGCTCTGTTCCTTTTTTGCGGCATCCAGTTGTGCCCGGATAGACGGCTTTTTCGGTTTGGCTGCGCGGGATTTCTTGGCTTTCGGTGCCTTTTCTTCGGCCTTGACTGCGGCGGCAAGGTCTGTCAGAGAGATTTGTTCTCCGGCCTTTGCTTTGGCCTCCAATTCGCCCAGAGAGGGCGCATTGTTCAGCACGCCATCAATCATATTTTCGTTTTGTTCCGTGGAAAGTTCTGCGGTGCGCAGCGGATTTTCCCGCAAGAACTCCGGCACCTGCTGGAAGCCCACACTGTCGCAGTAGTGGGCGGTGTCCTGCCCATTCTGGTGCAGCACCACCACATCCGAAACAGACAGCGAGTGTCCCTTGAAATCTGCCGGATAGTCCACATTGAATGTGCGGTAAATGTCCTCCAACGTGGTGCCAGCAGTCAGCGGTGCGGCGTATACTTCCGTATAGTTGGCCTTATCCACGGTCAAACCGGCAGCCTGCAGGCGGTCGTAGGGCTCAAAACGGTAATCACGGGTGGAATCTTCATTGCGCAGCTGGTAAATGGAAAAGCTGTCCTGCTGCGGTGCTTCAAAGCCTGCCGCTGCGTATTCCTCTACCGTCATTCCGGCAGCGGCCGCTTCCTGCTCAATCTCGGCCTGTACCTGCGCCTTGTAATCCTGCAAGCTCTGGTCAAAGTCAGCCAGCTTGGGAGGTTCAGGCAAGTTATACTGGCCTCGGTTAAGCAGCGGGCGGCAGTCATGCACATAGGCCACGACAGCGTTGTAATGGGCAGCCTGTTCCGGCGAAATGTTCTGTCCCTCCCGCAAAGCGGTGGTGGCTGCCTGCTCCATGGCCGAAAGATTGCAATGCTGTTTGAGGTACGGGATAAACTCGGTCAGCACCATTTCCCGCTCTGCCTTGTCTTGTTCCAACGCTTCCGGGCCCTTGTTGTGCAGAACAAAATTTTTCCAGTTCTCGTCCTTGGCGTAGTATTCGTGGTAGTTCTGGATATGCTGAACCAAAGAACCCTCTCCGTCACCAAAATCCTGCCGTCCCTCGTAGTTTTCGGGTTGGCCGTTCAGGGTAAAATCAATACGGAATGCGGTCTTGTCGTACCAGCCGCCCGTGTAGCCGTCCTTTTCCCGGTCTGTGTGCTGGGCGGTGTCCAGTTCTTCAAAAACGCGATTTGCCACAGACAGAGGCATGGTTTCGCCGTCCTGCAGCTTGTCACTTTCGCTCCAAAGAATTGTGACCGTAGGTTCTGCGGCGGGGTCTGGAATTTTAACGGGTGCGGGAATTTCGTTGGCCTTTTCCGCCGCCTCTTGGAACGCCGCCAGCTTATCGTCCAACAGGACTTCCGACACTGCGGCTGTCTGCCCCAACAGATTAAGCGCTTCCTGCCCGGCATCCGGCAGGGTCAGACCGGGCGCGTCCAGCTGGCCTCCGTCCAAAGTCTTGTTATCCGGGCCGTACAGGGTGTAGTCATAGCCGGAATCGCAGGTCTGGATGAATAAAATATTGCCGTTGTCCAGCGCAAATGCGGCTTCCTGTGCAGCGGAAAGGTCTGCTTCCCGCTGTTGGCGCAGTTCTGCCAGATGTTCGTCCAGCGCAGAGATCAGCTCATGGGCCGCGCTGCGGATAACTTCCAGAGAGGCTTTCAGCTCGGCCAGTTCCCGGCCGGAACTCCACCCAGCCACATAGCCAAAGGAATACTCGGACGTGTCCAGCCCGTAGTGCTGGCAGACGGCATAAGCCACGCTTTCCGCCTGCACCTCGCGGGTGCGGCTGTCCGGGCGGTTGGTCTGTTCCGGGTCATTCGGGTCGATGGCGTGCAGCTTGGCATGGGCAATCTCATGGATGGCCGTCTTGATGGTTTGCAGTTGGCTCATGCCCTCTTGGATGGCAATGCGGTTGTCGAGCAGATGAAAGTACCCATGCGCGCCGCCCTCGATGCCCTCAAACTCGATGGGCACCGGGGATGCCTGTTCCAATGCCTTGAAAAAATCTTGGTAGTCCTGCACACTGCCGGACAGTTCGTTCACCGCGATAGAGGGCAGAGGTTCGCCCTCGGTCTGGCTGACATCGAACACGGACACCACCTTGAAAGCCGGAATCTGCACCGTCTTTTCTTCCGTCAGCGGCTTTCCATCCTTATCCAGAATCGGCTTGCCCTGTTCGTCCCGCTTTTCCATCTTCTGCTTGACCTTGTACGGCGCAGGAGCAAGAATCTTGATGCTCTTTTCGCCTTTCTTTACGGTGCGGTGGAACGTGTCCTTCCACTTGTTGAATCCTGCCACCAGCTGCCCGCCCTGCATGGCAATCAGCAAGGTGTTGTTGAAGCTGTAATTGTGGAATTTTGCCATCGTGGTAAGATAGGCTTTGTAGCGGTCGCTGTCGAACAGCTGTTGGATGCCCGTTTCTAACCGGTCCGTAATTTCTTTCATGCGCTCTGTGCTGTCTTTGCCGTTCAGGATGATGGGGATAACTTTCTGCGGTTCCGTTTCAGGCTGAACAGGCGGCGGGATGTTGGCCGCATCCCGCAGAACTTCCGGCGCGGGAAAGGACAGCACCCGGTATTCCTCCGGCACGGGCTGGCCCTCGTGGACTTTCTGCCACTCGTCCCCGCTTTTGACAAGGTAGCCGTACTGGGTGAACGCACCCTGTTCCTGCTGAGCCACATACCGGCCAAACTGTGCCGTGTCGATGCCGCCTTTCCATTCTTCCGGCATATCCACCATGCCGGAGCGGTTCAGGTAGTAATCTCCTAGCTGGGCAGGCCCGTGTACTTCTGGCAGATGTACATAATAGTCCACGTTTTCGGGAAAGTCGGTGATTCTCCCGATGCTGGAAAGCTCACTCTGCGGGGCTTGCAGAGCGGCGTTCAGTTCTGCACGTTCCCCGGCAGAGAGTGTTTCCAGTCGTGATGCCAGAAAGTTTAGTTCATCCACATTGGATGCCAGCACCATGTTGTAGGGGATGGCAAAACGCTTTTCTTCCTCGGCAAAGTAGCCGGAAATGAAAAGGCCCTGCGGGTTATCGGACGAAATGTCGATTTGCCGCAGAGCCGCTTGTACCTGTTCGGTTGTGGTGGGAAGGTCCAGCCAGACGCCATCCCTGCTTTGCTGCCGATTTTGCAGCTGGATGGAAAATAATTCGCTCATTTGGTCACACTCCTTTTTGCTATCCTACGGATAGAGAGAGCCGGTTATGGCAAAATGAATGCTTCACCTTACCATAACCGGCCCTCGTATTTTTGCCTTACTCTTTGCGCTCTACCCGGTAATTGACGTACTTGCCTCCCGTATCTGCCAGAAGCACCGTTGCATCATAGGTTTTGCCTGTTTTCTCGGAGTAGAGGCCCTTGACCTTTGCCTTACCGTTTTTGAGCAGAGCAGCGGCGATCTTCGGTGTGAACGCCTTTTTGCGCTGCTCAAAGAAGCGGTCATTCTTCCACATCACAAACTGACAGCTACGATTCCCGCAGTAGAAGTTTTTCTTGCCCTCATAGACGTTTTCACTGCACCGGGGACACTTGCCGATAATAACCCGTTCCGACTGGAACAGGTTTTGCTTATCTGCACTGATGCAGGAGTAGGTCTTGACCAGCTGGCGCACCTGCGCTTCAATTTCGGCCATGAACTCGTCCGCGTCTGCGTTGCCCTTGGCAATCTCGGTCAGGCGGTTTTCCCATTCGGCGGTCAGGGCGGGAGAGGTCAAACTTTCCGGCAGAACGACCGCCAGATTGATGCCGTCCTTGGTGGGGACAAGTTGCTTGCCCTTGCGCTGCACAAAGCCCATTTGCACCAGTTTTTCCAGAATCGCGGCGCGGGTGGCGGGCGTACCCAGCCCCTTGCGTTCTGCATGGCCCAGGCCACCCTCTCTTGCTCCTGCGGAGCAATTCACCTTGTCCTCCGGCATATCCTCGGCTCCGGCCCGCTCCATTGCTGACAGGAGTGTATCTTCCGTGTAGGCTTTCGGCGGGGACGTGAAATGTTCCGAAATGTCAGCCACCGCAGAAAAACTTTGTCCATCGGCCAGTTCCGGCAGGGTGTTCAGCACTTCTTCCTCGGTATCTGCTTTCAGGGTGGAGCGGAACTGCTGGTCGATCTCTTTCCAGCCGAGAATAAGCACCGTTTTTCCCTTGGCGGTGAACTCGTTCCCTGCACAGGAGAACACGGCGGTCACTGTTTCGTACTCGTGGGGTGCGGCCACCGCACAGAGCAGTTTGGAGCAGACAAGGTTCATCAGCTTGCATTCACTTTCGGCAAGACCAGCGAAGCCCTGTTTTACAAATTCGGCGGTGGGAAGGATGGCGTGGTGGTCCGATACCTTTTTGCTGTTCAGAATCCGGCCCACTTCCGGGGTCAAGTCAAGCCCTTGGGCAAAGGGCAGCAGCCCCAGCAGATCAGACACAAGATGTTGTGCTGTCTGGCCCATGTCCTCGGTCAGATATTGGCTGTCCGTGCGGGGATAGGTCAGCAGTTTCTTTTCATAAAGCTGCTGGGCATAGTCAAGGGTCTGTTTTGCGGTAAAACCGAACAGACGGTTTGCTTCCCGCTGCAAGGTGGTCAGGTCATAGAGCTTGGGCGGCTGTTCTGCCTTTCTCTCCCGCTTGACAGAAGTACAGACGGCAACTGCACCCGTGCATTTTTCTTTGAGAGAATTTGCGGTTTCTGCATCCGCAATGCGCCCACTGTCTGCTTTCAGGCTGCCGGACTGGATGCCGACCGTATAATACTTTTCTTTCTGGAAGCGCAGGATTTTTGCATCCCGGTCCACCAGCATTTTCAGTGTCGGGGTCTGCACCCGGCCCACCGTCAGGGTCTTGTGGTACAGCACCGAAAACAGCCGCGTTGCATTGATACCCACCAGCCAATCCGCCTTTGCACGGCAGAGGGCCGACTGGTATAGCGCATCGTAGTCCGAATCCGGGCGCAGGTTTGCGAAGCCCTCCCGGATAGCAGCATCCTCCATGCTGGAAATCCAGAGCCGCTTTACGGGTTTTGTGCAGCCGGCCATTTGGTAGACAAAGCGGAAAATCAGTTCTCCCTCCCGACCTGCGTCGGTCGCGGCGGTCACACTATCCACATCCGGGCGGTTGAGCAGGGCACGCAGAACTTCAAACTGCGGTTTCTTTTCGTCCGGGACAATGAACTGCCACAGCTGGGGCAGGATGGGCAAATCTTCATACTTCCACTTGCAGTATTTTTCATCGTACTGGCCCGCTTCCGCAAAGGACACCAGATGCCCGATGCACCAGCTGACCAGATACCCGCCACCCTGCCAGTAGCCGTTTTGCTTTTCATCGGCCCCGATCACGGTGGCAATGCTGCGGGCAACACTGGGCTTTTCGGCAATCACCAGCTGAAAGCTCATGTTTCGTCCTCCTGTCCGTCCTCTGAATGAATTTCGATTTCAGCCGGTTCCTCGTCTGCATCCTCATCCTCGCCAAAATCGTACTCGTCCAGATCATCGTGGCCGGTGGTATCGGTCTTGGGCTTGCGGAACTTGAAATAATAGAGGGCCGCGCCGCCGCCCGCCAGAGCCAGCACCAACAGGATCATCAGACTGCCCATGTTGGACTTGGGCTTTTCCTGCGGCGTTTCGGTATCAGTTTTCACCGCTTCCGGGGCCGTGCAGTTACGCAGGCTCTTTTCACACAAGGGGCAGTTTTCGTTGACACTTCCGGCCTCACATTTCACCGTGCAGGTGCAGACCTCGGCGATCTGCGGTTCTTCATCCAGCAGGGCCAGCAAGTCGGCATCGTCCACTTGGTTCAGGAAGTGGACAGAGGTTTCTTTGTCCTCGTTGGCGCGGTCAATTAGAATGTAAAAATAATTCCCGGCTTTGGTGGTCACGGTGATAAGCTGTTTGTCCCCGTAGAAATCATCCACCAGTGTTGCGTTGCCTTTGGGCGTGATGGGCATACCCTCCGGCTCCATGCCGCCCGTGGTGGGTTCTTCTTCGATAATCTCCGGCAGAGGTTCCGGGGCAGGGTCAGTACCGCTTGCGAAAGCGGGCATGGAAAAGGAGCAGAGGCAGAGCAGGATAGCCAGCAGTCCGGCAGCGAAACGGTTCCAGTTGTCAGGTTTCATCGGCGGCATCCTCCTGTTTGTGGTACGGGGTGACGGTAGGAGCGGCGTTCAGCGCACCGCTGCGCAGGAAGGCCGCAAACTCGTCCGGCTTCATATTCATGCTGCGCACCAACTGAATGATCTGCAAATTTTCCTGTTCGGTCTTTTCAGCTTCCAGTTCTTTCAACTGCTGCTGGTATTCGCTGATTTTTTCTTTGAGCCGTTCAATGTCGCGCTCAATGCGGGAAAGTCTTTTTGCCATATAAAATCCTTTCTGGCGTCACGGTAAACGCCCATAGCTGTAAAAATGTTCTTGCCAATATTTCGAGTTGAGGTTTGTGTAAGAGATCGGGTCGCCGCAGTGCAGCATGATGGAATTGCCCACATAGATACCGCAATGGCTCACGCCGGGGGTATCGTAGGTGCCCTTGAAAAACACAAGGTCGCCCGGTTTGACCTGTGCGGCCGAAACAGGAGTACAGAGGTTGTAAAGGCCCTGTGCGGTCTGGCGGCCCACGTTCCAGCCGGAGTGATTCAGAACCCACGAAATGTAGCCGCTGCAATCAAAGCTGGTGCTGGGCGAACTGCCGCCCCACACATACGGGTAGCCGATGTACTTCGTGGCTTCCTCCATCATAGCGGCAAACCTATCATCCTTTAGTGCTTCCGGGGGAATATCGTAGTAGGTGGGCTGCTTGATGGTGGACGCATTGGGGTACTGTGCCTGCCCGAACAAATCCGGCCGGTTGCCCAGTGTGCGCATATAGAGCGAATAGGCACTGAGCTGTTCTTCGGTCAGCACTTCCACGGGTAGGTGGGATAAATCCTTGTTCTTCAGCTTGACCGTGCAAATGTAGTATTCATACGGTTCTTGGTAGGTGATAACTTGCGGCACACCATACGGGCCAATAATGACCATCATTTTTGTACGGTAACGTATCTGCATGGTCACGGTCTCGGTCAGGATGTACTGCTTTTCAAAGAGCATTTCAAGTTCGCCCTGCACCTCGGCCAATGTAAAAACGCCATCATGGAGCGCGGACAAAATCGAGATCAGCACATAGGGGTCATGCTCGATTTCGTCCAGATAAAAATGGTATTCATCGTAGTTGTGGGTGGCCTCGTAGGTGTCGAGATACCGTTGCAGCTTTTGTTCCAGCTTGGCGTAGGTTTTCTCTGCACCCAGCATATCCTTGTCCTTGGAAAAGTAAGAGGATGCCGTCACGCCGGTTCCGGCAGTGCCCGCCATCACGGTGCAGGACTGCAAGCCCGTTATCAAGAGCAGAGCCAGCAGACCGAACACGGCCACGATCAGAATGGTTTTCCAATTCCGGGCCGCAAATTCGACCACCCGTTCGCCGCTTTCCGCTGCAAATTTTGTCACCCGGAAACCATTTTCTGCGGTAGTGGCTGCACCCTGTGCGGCGGCTTGTCCGGCCTGCCGTGCAGCTTTGGCGTACTGTTGCTTGATACGCTGTTTCTGCCACATCCGGGAAATGGGATTGCTGGCGGACTGCGCGATCTGCGGATTGTCCCGCAAAGATTTCTGGTAAAAGTATTCTGCATTGGCAGACATGAGCTGACGCTCTGCCTTTTCCACGGCCTTGTAGGGCTTCATCTTGTGGTGCCGGATGCCGCTGCGGATGGCTTTGGCGGTCTGACGCTCCACCAGTTCTTCACCTTTGTGGCCGCCCTCCACGCCCACATTTTCGTGTTCGACCTCGTGGATTTTTCCGTGAGCGAACAGCAATGCTTCCGACAGCGGGCGGCTGGCCGGGTTTGGTTTCAGGCTGGGCGGGCCTTTGTCCTGCTGCTCAAACCGCAGGGTGGATTTTGCCTTGCCGCTGGCTGCATCGTAAACTTTTTCCTTGACCGGGACACGCTTCTTCGGCAGAGCGGCGCGGGCCGCATCCAGCTTGTCGGCCTTTGCTTCCGCCTTGTGGATGTACGGCTGCAACTCCGGGTCTGCCCGTTCGTCCTCGGTCAATTCCAAACGGGCAGCGGAACGGTGCAGACCATCTTCACTTTTGGCGGTGGCCGCTGTTTCTGCTGCCTTTTTCGCTTTCTTTTTATTTTTATGCCCGTCCTTGATGTCCTCGGCCCGTTCCAGAATTTTTTCGGCCTTGCCCTCGGCATCCGTGGAATAATCCTGTTCCGCTTCCCGGCAGGAAACATTCTCCACAGTGCCGTCAGCCTGATTTTCTACCACCAGACCGTCACGGGTCATGGTTTGGGTGACTTTGGCTTTTGCCTGCAATTCTTTCAATGTTCTTCACCTCCCATCGGACAGCGGCCCGTTTCAATGTCCGCAATGTATTTGAGAATCGGGAACACCTGCGGCGGCGAAACTGCATTGCCCAGTGTTTTCATCCGCTTGCTGCGGTTCGGCACTTCTTCGGTCAGGCGCGGGATGTCGGCGGGTTCTTCGGCCCAAAGGGAATGTCCGTCCATTTGCGCGGGAAACCCATCAGCCACTCTACCCAGTCCGGGTTGAGGTAGGGCTTTTCCAGCGTGGTGGGGGTCATGCGGTAGACCACATGGGAAAGCCGCGCCGTCCATGCCTTGCCATCCTTGTTCATTTTGCGGTAGCTGCCATTTGCAGAAATTTGGATGTCCAGCCCCTTGCCCACATCCCCGGTGTCGCTGGCAAGGGGCGTGGGAAGCAGCGGAACCGATGATGAATACCCGTTTCCGTTCGTGCCACGCGCCAACGGCAGCAGCAGGTAATACGAAAACCCGAACATCGTAACCTGCCTGCTCCAAGTCAATGAGCGTTTTGTCGAGCCCCATACGGAGGAAGCCAGCAACATTTTCTCCAAGCACCCAACGGGGCTGCAATTCCCGGATAACGCGCAGCATTTCGGGCCAGAGGTAGCGTTCATCGTGGAAGCCGCGCTGCCGCCCTGCGGTGGAGAACGGCTGGCACGGGAAGCCGCCTGAAATGAGGGTAACGGTGCGAAGTCCTGTTTTTTCAAAGAAAGCCTCCTTTGTTACAGTGGTGATGTCCTGAAAACGGGGCACTTCCGGCCAGTGGCTTGCCAGCACAGCGGCGGGAAATGCCGCCCACTCGCATTGACAGACAGAGGTAAACCCCGCTGCTTCCGCGGCAAGGTCGATGCCGCCGATGCCGGAAAACAAGCTGAAATGTGTTAAGCTCATAGCTCCACCACCTCGCTGAGCCGGGTGGTCATGATCTTATAGAGCTGTGTGTTTTTCGGGATGGGGTTGGAAAACGGAAGCACCACGTTTTCAAAAATCAGCAGTCCTTCGCCCGGTTCCGAATTGTCGATGTACTTCTGCTGGTCTGCGGAGAGGTTCAGCCGTTCCGAAAGGATTTTGCGGTCGCCGGATGCCTGATTCAGCAGCGTGATGAAGTCGCTGTTTTCCAGAATGTTCTCAATCTCCGGGGAAGAAAGAAGGTCCTTCACATTTTGGGTGGCACCTGTGGGCACGCCGCCCCATTTGCGGAAGCGCTTCCAAATCTCGGCACTGTACGCGGCGGTCTGTTCCTCTTTCAGCAAAAGGTGGAACTCGTCTGCAAAATACCATGTGGCCCGGCCTTGGCTGCGGTTCTGGGTGACGCGGCCCCATATCTGGTCTTGGATAATGAGCATCCCCAATTTTTTTAACTGTTTTCCTAACTCTTTGATGTCAAAGGCCACAAGCCGGTTGTGGATGTCCACATTCGTTTTGTGGTTAAACACGTTCAGCGAGCCGGACACATACAGGTCCAATGCCTGCGCTACCCGGTCCGCTTCCGGCAAGTGTTGGTCGAGCAGGGCTTGGTGCAAATCGGAGAGGATGGGCATATTCTCCGGGCAGGGGCTCGCCAGATAGGGGCGGTAGATGGCTTTCACGGCACGGTCTATCACGGTGCGCTCAATCGCTTCCAGACCTGTTTTACCGCCCATGACCAGCTCACAGAACGACAGCACAAAATCCGATTTCAGGGCAAGCGGACTATCATCCTCGGAGTAGTTGAGGTTGATGTCCAGAGGATTCACATAGTCCTTGCTGGTGGGCGAAAGTTTGATGACCTGCCCATGCAGCCGCTTGACCAGCGGATAATACTCGGCTTCTGGGTCTGAAATAAAAATATCGTCAGCAGTCGTTAAAAACACACTGACGATTTCAGACTTGCAGCTCATGGATTTGCCGCTGCCGGGCGTACCCAGCTTTAGGCCGTTGGGACACCGGGCCTGCTTGCGGTCCAGCATGATCATGTTGTGGGATTTTGCGTTGATGCCGTAGTACATGGCCGCGCCGCTCTGGAAAAGCTCCTGCGTCACAAAGGGCACGAACACCGCCACGTTGGAGGTGGTAAGGCTGCGCTGAATCTTTATCTGGTTGATGCCCAGCGGCAGGCTGGACACAAGGCCTTGCTCCTGCTGGTAGTCCAGCCGGACAAGGGAACAGTTATATTTCTGCGCCACACCTGCGGCTTGGAACACATCGTTGCCCAGCTTTTGCTTGGTGTCGGCCACGTTCAGCACTAAAAAAGTCAGCATGAAAAGCCGCTCGTTCCGGGTCTGCAATTTATTCAGCAGCTTTTTGGCATCCTCGCCATAGGTAGCAAGGTCGCTGGGGAGGATATCCATGTCGTACCCGGAACGAACAGCCTTTTTCTGTTCCTGAATCTTCATAGCGTCAAGGTCTGTGATTTTCCGTTTGATGGTTTTGATGGCCTCGGTCTGGTCGATGGCCTGCACATGGAGATTGACGAGAATGCCGCTTTCGGTTTTGAGGAAGTCGGCCAGCATTTCGTCCGAAAGTTCCGGCGCAAGGATTTGTAAAAAGCTCACAGCTCCATACTTGCCGCCCAGTCCAAAAGTCTTGGCCGTGCCGAAGCAGAGGGAGGACGGGGCCACAAAATCCTTGGTAGACAGGCCGGAGGGTGCCAGCCAGTCCCAGTCAAAACGGAACGGTTCGCCGTCCGGGTGGAAGATGCCGTGCAGAACTTCCAAACGCTCCTGCCCGTCCATAACGTGTGCCACACAGCCCATGGTCTTGAAATAGCCCAGCAGGTCAAGGCCAATGCGGGTCAGACGGGCCCGCGCTGTTTTCAGGCTGTCGGCCTCGATGGTGAAGGTCAGGTATTTCGTTTTGACGATGCCGTTGTTGCCGCTGGCAAGCTGCTTTTGCAGGATGGCGGTGTACTCGGCGCGGATGTCGTCAAAATCATCCCCCTGCGGTGCGATCTCAAAACTTTTTGCGTACTGCACCGGGTCAACCTTGCGATTCAAAAACGAAAGCTGCACATGGATGGAGGCATCCACATAGTTGTAGAGGTCGCACAGGTGTTCAAAGATGGCGGTTCTTGTTTCCGGCTGGGCCAGCTGATAACTGATGTCCTCAAAGGCAATGCACTTGGAGAATGTGCGTCGGTCAATGCGGCACACACCGTCCGGGTAGATGGCCTCATACGGGATGGTGGCCTGTGCCGTGCGGGGCTTGCCGTCACCCTTGTACTTGCGGATAACGGCATCAATTTCTTTTTTCTGGGCGCGGGTGAGCTTTTTGGGCTTTTCGGTCTCGCGGGGTGTCGTTTTTCTGGACAATGGCCTTTACCTCCTGTTCCATTTGGTATTGCCGCACAAGGGCGGCATAAGCATTGTTGGTCTGATAGGGCCTTTCCTTGGGGCGCAGAAAACAGCACTGAATCATTTGCTGAATCACCACTTCAAGGGGTTGGCCGTGCCGCTCGAACAGAGCGAACAGTAGCCCCGGCAGCATGGCAAAAATCATCAGCAGGGCCGCTGCACTGTTGGAAAGATAGTTCCGGGCCAAAAAATAAAGCGGTCCGCCCGTTAAAAGCGCACCGCCGAAGCAGACCAGCTGCCGCTTGGTCAGCCCGAATAAGACTTTGGATTTTACATGGGTCAAATCTTTGGGAACGGTCACATACGCCATACGTTTTTCCTTTCTCGGCCTTAGTGGGCACCAAACACCGACTTGCTGATGCTGCCGGTCTTGAACAGACAGAAACAGAGTAGCACGGTGTAGCCCATGCAGCCCCAGATGGCCCCGGCAATGTCCGCTGCACCTGAAATGTTGCGTATCAGCACCGCATAGATGCCCACGACAATCATAATCAGGAACGCTTGGAAGCCTAACGCCAAAAGCGATTTCAAATAGTTCTGCCCGGTGCTGCGCCACTCGCTGCTGCCCATGGTCGCCAGCGGGATAGGCCCCAGTGCGGTCACAACGTAAATCTCAATCATGCGGCCGTAGGTCACAAGGAAGATGCAGATGGACAGGATGTTCATGGTCAGGCCCACCACAAGGGTCTGGAACCACAGGCTAAGCAGACTGCCGATGGTCATGCTTTCCAGCTGAAATTCCAGTCCGGGTATCAGGCGGTCAAAGTGGATGGACGTTTCACCGATGATAACGCCGGAGCTTTGGTTGACAACGCTCTGGGTGGCATCGAACACGCCCATGACGATATTCCATGTGTTGCTGACAATGAGGATGGCAAAGGCAGACTTGAAAATCCAGCGGAAGAACATGGAAGTATCGAAGTCGTGCATATTGTTCTTTTCGGTAATCATCTGGATAAGCTCATGGCACATCACAAGGGCAAGGATGGCCGCTGCAATGGGCAGTACTACCGTTTCGGAAAGACTGCGCAGCATATTGAAAATGCCGCTGTTCCATGCCTGCGGGGTAGAACCAACGTCCGAAGCGATTTCGCCCACCTTGGCGTTCACGTTATCGAACAGGCCGGAGAGGTTGCCCGTGATGCCATCTATCAAAATGCCTTTTATCCATTTCTCGATGATCTCACTAATCAAGCAAAGATACCTCCTTTCCCGCGCCCTCCCATGTGAGTGGGAGAGCGCGGAGTAGGATTTTAAGTGTTAGTTGTTCGGGAAATTGTGGGCAGCGATGCAGGGCTTAGCCCAGCAGCCCGGACAGCAGCGGGACAAGGGTCACGCCGATCAGGGCAACGCCGCCGCCCGCGACCAACTGCTTCACGCCCTGGCTCTTGCTGCCGGGGTTATCCTGTCCATAGCCCTCCAACAGGTTGATGCCGCCCCAGACACACAGGGCACCGCCCAGACCTACCACGATAGTCTGCAAAGTATCGACTGCGCTGTTGAAAAATTCCATAAGTTCCTCACTTTCTGCCGCTTGTTCTGCGGCACTTAAAAATAAAAATTATTCGGCTGTGTTTTCGTCCGACAGGTCAATTTCGTACAGGTCAAAACTTTCGTCCTGCGCGACTACCTGCTGCCGTTTCCGGCGCAGGGTGGATAAGAACCTGTCCACATCAAAGGTGTTTTTCTTGTCCGCGTCTGCAAGGTACTTGTAGTGCGGGTGCTTGGTGATGTCGAACTTCTCCGAGAAGAACGGCCTCACACCCCGCAGCTGCAAAATACATCTGCCGCCGTCCATGATTGCGATTTCGTCCTCTGACATCAACGCCTTTCCTAATTTTTGATAGTTCAGTCCGTGGGAGGTTTGAGAACCCCGGTTCTCGCTGGTGTTGAAACTGTCGATGGTCTCTTTTCCCAGCGCATCGGAGATCTCTTTGGCATTTTTACCCCGCCCACTCAAAAAGAGAACAGAATCGCAGTTGTCCGAAATGATTTCGGCTGCATCTTTGTAGATGGCTTTTAACTGCGACTGGCTCTGCAAAATGATGGATGCCGAGATTTCCCGGCTGCGGATGGTGGCGATCAGCTTGTCGAAGTTTGGAATCTGCCCGATGTTAGCGAACTCGTCCAGAATCAGCCGCACATGGACAGGCAGCCGACCACCGTATTTATCATCCGCACGGTCACACAGCAGATTGATAAGCTGGCTTTGAAGCATGGCGAGAATGAAGTTGAATGTGGTGTCCGTGTCGCTCATAATCAAAAACAGCACGGTCTTTTCATCCCCAATGGTGTCCAGTTCCATTTCATCGTCCTCCATCAGCTCCCGCACCTCCCGGATGTCAAATGGGGCTAAACGGGCACCACAGCTTATCAGGATGGAGGAACGGGTCTTGCCGGCCGACAGCAAAAACTTTTTGTACTGCCGGACGGCGAAGTGGTCCGGGTCTTTCTGTTCCAGCCGTTCAAACATGAGGTCCACCGGGCTTTGAAACTCCGGGTCATCCTCGCGGGCTTCACTGGCATTTATCATTTCCAGCAGGGTGGTGAAGTTCATTTCCTCTGCCGGGGCCTCGTACCAGATGTAGCCGATCAGAGCCGTGTAGAACAGCCGTTCCGACTTCACCCAAAAATCTTCTGCTGATTTTTCACCCTCGCCCTTGGTGTTGGCGATAAGGGTATTCACCAGCTTCAGCACGTCTTTTTCCGAGTGGATATAGACAAAGGGGTTGTACTTCATGGACTTGGAAAAGTTTATCGTGTTCAGGATTTTCACCCGGTAGCCTGCCCGCTGGAACATTTGGCCTGTTTCGAGAATCAGTGTGCCTTTTGGGTCTGTGACCACGAATGAGGTGGGATAGTCGGAAGTGGGGAAACATTGCATGAGGTTGGGCTTCACATAGAAGCGTGTCTTGCCGCTGCCGGAGCCGCCGATCACCAGCACATTCTTGTTCCGGGCCGTCTTGGGGTCTTTGGGCCGCCCGGTCATGGTCAGGCGTTCGGTC
Organism: Faecalibacterium sp. 3; assembly: GCF_048323735.1. Classification (NCBI taxonomy): domain Bacteria; kingdom Bacillati; phylum Bacillota; class Clostridia; order Eubacteriales; family Oscillospiraceae; genus Faecalibacterium; species Faecalibacterium sp. 3. The sequence continues at coordinate 1,236,504 of NZ_JBLWFN010000001.1, read as the reverse complement.
TGGGTCAGCAGGATGTTGTTTTCAAACTTGGGGTCGATGTAGGGGGCAATATCCTTGGCGGTGCCCCACCGGGCAGAGCCGTATTCTTCACCCTTGCGGTACTTCTTGGCGTTCTTGCCCTTGCTGTACACAATGAGACGGACAGCCACCGCCCCAACAACGCCCACACACAGGTCAAACGGGTGCAGGCTGGGCAGCGGGCTTGCAAAGGCGGCGGAGATGCCGCTCGTTAGGTGCAGCAGCTTTGTCGAAGCATCTGCGCCCGCCGACAGACGGTACGTCTGCCCGCATTTGGCAAACAGGTACACGAACAGCAGATATGGCAGATTCAGCACCAGCAGTTTTTTTAGTTCAGGCTTCATCGTTCCAGCTCCCTTTGCTTGATTTTTTCTTTCGCAGGTTTCGGCTGCTGGGCCGCTTTCTGCTTGGCTGCGGTCAGCACCTTGCGGATGGAGGGCCGCTGCTCCTTGGAGAGCGTTTTGGCTGTGAACTCCCGGAACGCCTGTTCCAGATTGTCCGTATCCTTGGCCTTGAAGATCACGATGTAGTGGGGCGGCTGGGTGGTCTTGTCCTTACGCAAGGTGAAGTCCACGCCGTACTTCTTGGCGCAGGGCTTGAACGCCCCGATGTTCGCTTCCGTGACTTCAATGTTGGTCAGGGCCGCGCCGTGGGCTTTCAGCTGTTTCAGGCTTTGCTTGCCGTGGTGCAGCTTTGGCCCCTTGGCCCGGTGCTGCAAATATTTTTTCAGGGCAGCTTGCAACGCTTGGGCGGTGAGCTTGCCCGTTTTCATGGACAGGGCAATAGTTTTCTGGGTGACTTCTTCCTGCAATATGAATCCCTCCTTGTTGCAGAAAATTCAGAGCGGCAGCTAGGGTGGAACCACCAGCCGCCGCAGGTAAAGTGTTCTCATGGATGGGTACTCCTTTCGGTCAGGTGTTGGGCGGGCGGCCCCAATCGGGCTGCGCCATATCGTGCGCCACAAGGGACGCATAGTAGCTGTTGATGGTGCTGGGGGCGTTGAACAGCATGGCCCGCAGGTATTGCTTGATGTTGCGGACTTTGGTGGTGTTGTCCCGCAGGCAGTCCATGACGAACTCGATGTGATGGCTGCCCAGTTTCAGGAACTTGGCCTTGACCAGCTCTGCCGGATAATCGTCCCCGGCAACCCGGATGGACTTGCGGGAAGTGCAGACCGTTTCCAGCAGGATGTCCACGATCTCGTCCAGCTGTTCCCGGTCTATCCGGGGATTCTGGGTGAGGGTGTCATACTCGATGTTCTCCAAAATCAGGTCCCGGTAGATTTGATAGGCCGTTTCCTTTCGGCTTCCGGTTCGTTCCGGCGGCGGTGCCGCTGCCTCGTCCTCGTCCAAAGGCAAGGGGGTTGGGGAATGGATAGGAATGGAATCGGTATTTAATCCCTCTTTCTTTTGTTTTTCTGTAATTAGTTTATCTTTATTTAATTGCATTGGATTTTCCAACGTAGGGTTTTCCTGCGTGGGATTCTCCAACGTTGGATTTTCCAATGTAGGTGAAACCGATGCAGGAATGGGCTGCGGCAGCTCAAAGATCACATAGTCTGCGCCGCGCAGCCGCCCTTTCTCGTCCCGTTCTCTGGAACGCTGGATGTATCCTGCCTGTTCCAGTTCCCGGATGGCCTGCCGTATCGCATCGATGCTTTCCCGGTTGATACGGGCTAGCCCTTGCAGGGTGTAGTCCCAATCTTCCGGCAGGGAGAGCATTTGGGAGAGCAAGCCCTTGGCTTTCAGGGACAAGGCCCGGTTCCGCAGGTGATGGTTCGACATGACCGTGTAGCCGCTGTTCTTTTCTACCCGAAATACTGCCATTTCACGGATGCCTCCTTTCGTTGCAAACAAAAAAAGCAGCGTCCATTTGCTCCCGGTGATGGGAGAAGTGAACGCTGCGCGTACTTGATAATTTTTAGGTTGTGTGGTATATAAAAGGCAACTGTTTTTTCAATACAGCCGCCCATCGGGGTGCGATACAAGCAAGTTGCTATCCGATGACCTCAAAAACAAATTGTACTACGATGGTTTTCAAAAAATGCTGTATCACTACTCGCACCAGAAAATGCCGTGAAATCGAAAGATTTCATGGCTTTTTTGTTTTGTAAGCCATGAGTGCACGGTTTCTGCACGGTTTTTGCACGGTCGGTGTTTTCCATGTCCGATGATGTAGGGCGCTGTATTGCATTGCAATCAGTGCCCTTTTTTGCATCAGGCGAGCAGGGCCAGGCGCAGCTTTGCCTTCATTTCCGGGTCGGCATCCTTGAGCAATTCCAAAAGAGCCGTCATGGAGATGGTGGGTTCGCCTGCGGCGGGTACAGCCTGTGGGCTGGAGGTGTCGGGCTTGGCATAGAAGCCGCTTTCAAACTTCTTGCCCAGCTCCACACGGGAGGACTGCTGGATATGAGCGTAGGTGTTCACCAGCATATCCGCACTGGCGTGTCCGGTAGTCCCCTGCACTGCCTTGATGTCGCCGCCGGAGATCATCAACTGGTAGGTGGCACTGGAATGACGCAGCCCATGAAAGACGATGCGCGGGAACTCCGGGTGTGCATCCTGCCATTTTAGGAACTTCTTGCGGATGAGCACCGGCTCCACCGCCAGACCGTTGGGCAGCCGCAGCAGCATCCCGCTGTTGCGGTACCGCTCCGGGTCGAGGGCTTCTTCCCGTTTCAGCCGTTCCAGCCACTGCTTCAGCTCCTCCCGCAAGGCAGCGGTCATAAAGATGGTGCGGCAGGAGGCTTCGGTCTTGGTGTCCTTCAGGATGAGGGAAGTCTTGCTGCCCTCCAGCTTGTCCGGGAAGATGCGGAGGATGCAGCCCTTGTCCACCTGCGCCAGCGTGTCCTTCTGCACCCGCTGCATGGAACGGTTGACGGTGAAGGTGCCCATGCCGTTGGCAGCATCAAAGTCGATGTCCTCCGGGGTCAGACCTGCCACCTCCCCTTCCCGCAGCGCACCCACCAGCGTCAGGTGCACCGCCAGATGCAGGATGGGGTCCTCCATGCTGTCCAGCGCTGCCCGCATCTCCTCCACCTCCCAGATGCTGCGCTCTTGGGTGGTCTTTTTGGGCGCTTCCACCGGGACGGGGCTTTTGATGAGGATGCCCCACTCCACCGCCAGTAGAAAGGAATTGTGCAGCAGTTGGTGGACCTCATGGAGGGTAGTGCCGGAAAGGGTGCGCTTCTGCTGCTTGGGCGAGAGGTCTCGCCGTTTGCCGCCCACATACTGCCCGCAGGGGGTCTTGCTCAGGGTGTCGTACAGGGCTTCGATGTGGTAGGGACGCAGCTTCTGCATCTGCATCTCCCCGATATAGGGGATGATGAGGTTCTGGATGAGGGCCAGATTGGACTGGTAGGTTTTCGGTGCCCACTTGTGCTTGCTGCACTGCTTGGGCAGCCAGTCCATCAGGAACTCTGCCACCGTCACCGTGGACGGGATCAGGAAATTACCGGTCGCCAGCTCATGCTCGATCTGCTTCTGGCGTTTTACCGCCTCCTCCTTGGTGGGAAAGCTTTCCCATTTGTCGCAGCTCTTGCCGTGCTCATCCTGATAGGTGTAGCGGACACTGTAAGAGCTGCCGCGTTTCGTGATATATGCCATAGATTTGCCTCCTTATCAAGCTGCCCGGTTGAGCCACGCATCGAAGCTGTCTTTCGGGATGCGGATGCTTCCGCCTGCCCGCAGGACACGGAACTCGGTGGTGCTGTTGCACAGGTTGTAGGCGGCACGCTGGCTGATGGCCAGCATCTGTGCGACCTCCTTCACCGTGTACACCAGCTTTGTGGTCTCAGGGCTGTTGGTCGGAGACTTGACGGCATTGGTTCGAGTGACCACCTCCATTGTAGCCGGATCGGAGTCCGACTGCAAGGACTTTTTCGTATAATCTAAAGATTTCACATTCTCGTACATTTTATTACACATAGGCATTTCTCCTTACTTATCGTGGCGCATCGCAGGCTCCTGCGTGCGGTTCTCATAGAATCGAATGACCTCCGGCGGGATGCTGTCCAGCGTTTTCAGGGCGGCTTCATAGTCCTGCCGCAGCTTGGCATCCTCCAGACGCTTCAAGACGCTCCCTTCCTTCGCTTTGTCCAGCGAGGCGGAGAGCGTCTTGTTCTTCTCTTTCAGTTTTTCGTTTTCGGCGGCGGTCTCCGTAAAGGCGACCTGATAGCGGTTCAGTTCGGTGCGCATTTTGGACACTGCCGGGATATAGCTGTCCAGCACCTTGCTGATCTCCGCCGCACGGCTCTTGCCGTTGAAGGGGGTGATGCCCACCAGCAGGGCATCCAACTGCTCCTTCTGCTTGGTCAGTTGGGTCATCTCCTTGAAAATGCGGGGCGGGATGTGCTCCCGCCCGGTCTGGCTGGCGCTTTCACCCCGTTCCAGCTCCGGGTACTGCTTGACCATGTGCTGCCAGAACTCGTCCTGCCACCTCACAAGATTCTTGCGGTTGCCAATGATCTCTTTCGCGCTCAGCCGTCCATCGGCGGTCAGGGGCACGAAGCAGAGGTGCAGGTGGGGCGTTTTCTCGTCCATGTGGACAACAGCCGAGATAAAAGTTTGGGTGTTCTGCTTGCTTTTCAGAAACTCCAAGGCATACTCGAAATACGCCTTGATCTCCCGGTTGTTTTTATCCTTGAAAAACTCCGGGCTGGCGGTGACAAGAGCCTCTACCACCCGCACGCTGTCCTTGCGGACACGGCAGTGGGCCGCTGTGATCATGCGGTCGGCTTCTTCCCGGTACCTGCCCTGCGGCTGCACCAGATGGAGGTTGTAGCGGCTCCGGTTCGTGTCGATATCCGGGTTGCTGGCGTACTGCTCTTTGGTGCGTTCGTTGTGGGCTTCGATGGGGCTGATGGCAGGCCCCTTGTACTTTTTGAATCGTAAAATGCCGTGTTGGGCTTTCATAGATCACGCTCCTTCTTGGGGTGTACAAAAATCTGTACGGACTTCAAATAATCTGTACGGTTCGTACGGCGTACGGAAATCCGAAATACAAACGATAACACGTCTTAATTTGCTTCGATTCGCCGTACAGGTGCATACAAGTACAGACCGTACAGGTTGTACGAACTTCTTCCGTGAAAAAATGCACTTTTTACGGGCAGGGGTGGACAAGCGGTTCGATGCCTACAAAGCCCCGCACCCTGCGGCCACCGGGCAGGTAGATGTTGTTGGTGGCTTCAAGGTTATAGCGGCGGTCATTCTGGCGCAGTTCGGCGCTGAAACGGATCGCCGATACGCTGTGGCAGGCGTTGTCCTCGCACCACTGCTTGTAAATGTCGTAGAACTCCTTGGAGCTGATGGAGCAGTCTGCCTTGAAACGAAAGTAGCCCTCGGACTCCATAAAGTCGATGACATTGTTGCTGCTGCGCTTGATGGTGTCCACGTTGGCAGCGGCTCGTTCGCTGACCGTGAAGCGGAAATCGTTCTGCACCAGCCGGTGCAGCCCTTCCAGACACCAGAGCAGGATGCCCTCCAACTCGGCGCACATCTTCTCCACAAGGAAAGGGTCGTCCGTGCGGTCGGCAGGCTTGTCCTTGGTGGTCAGGATGAGCTGGCGGCGAAAGAAGCCGTCCGAATGGTCATACAGTGAGGTCAACGCGCCGTTGCCGAAGCAGAGGAACCGGGCGTAAATGTCCCGCTGGTAACTCTGGACACCCTTGCGCTCCAAGTCCAACTTGGCTTCGGCAGTCACGATGGTCTTGATATAATTCGTCTTGGGCAGGGCGTTCATGTCCATATCATCGTCGATCATCAGCAGGCGGCGTTCCAGATCGGCACGGGCAAAACGGTTGTTCTCCACTTTCTGGACGCTGCCATTGCTGGCGGCATCCCCCATGAGCCGCTTGAGCACCAGCCCGATGCGGGACTTGCCCTCGCCGCCCTTGCCGACAATGAGCATCATCTTCTGCCCTTTGGTGCTGGGAATAAGGCAGTAGCCCAGATATTCCTGCAAGGTGGGGATGTCGGCATCGTCCAGCAGCTCGTGCAGAAAGGTCAGCCAGCGGTCAGGGCTGGCGGCTTTGGGGTCATACCTCACAGGCAGGCGGTTCTGGCAGAACAGGCGGCTCTCCTGAAAAGAGCCGTCCGGCAGATGGTACACGCCGTTCTGGAGGTGGATGCAGTCCTGCTCGATGGGGAACGGGTCGGAAAAGGCCAGCAGCTTGATGGTCTCCAGAATGTTGGTGACCTTTTTGGACAGGCCGGAGGTGACATATTCCTCGATGTTCTCCAAGATGCGCTGCTTGATCTCGCTCTCGTCCTCCACCGGACCGTCCAGCGTGTACAGCGTTCCGTTGACGCATTTCAGCGGCCACTGTTCCAGAAAGGCACGGCCAAACTGGACTTCGTCGATCTTTTTGCCGTTGTACCAGTCCGGCCATAAGGGGTTGCGGGAAATGTTTTTCTTCATAGGGTGGTTCTCCTTTAGAAAAGTGAAGTGGCGGGTCTCACGGTGAGACCCACCACTTCAGGTGAATCAATCGTCAGGCGCACTTTGCCAGAGCAAGGCGGTCGGTGCGATCCTCCAGCATCAGCAGGTACGACCCGGACAGCAGCCGTGCGGCGGCATCGGCCTTCTGCTGGGGCGTCCCAAATGCAACGCAGTCCGTCAGGTGCTCGATGGTCTCGGTCATGTGGAGGGCTTCCACGAACCGCTCGTCCAGCGGCTCCTCCGGGCTGGCGGGCTTGTAACGCTCTCGCCAATTGTGTAGCAGGTCAAGATAATCGGTCAGCACCCGCAGGCAGTAGGCGATGTCTGCCCACTGCTCGTCCGTCAGGTCACGCTTGGGCGGCGGCAGGGCGATGGCATTGGCGGGCGGCTTATCCGGGTCAAGCCCGAAGTCACTTGCGAGCTTCTCGGCGGCTTGCCGGGGGTTCAGGTCGAACAGCTTGGCGGTGAGGTCGATGGCATCTCCATTGGCTCCGCAGCCAAAGCAGTAATAATAGGTGTCGTTCAGCTTCATGCTGGGGTCGCTGTCGGAATGGAACGGACAGCACACCATGCCATGGCGGTCGGGCTCCATGCCGTACATCTCTCCCACCTGCCGAACGGTGATGGCGGACTTGATCTTTTGATATAAACTCAAAATTTCTCCTTTGGTCAAAGGCTCTGGCATGGATCAATTTGATCCCTGCCACGTTCAAAGCCGGTCTCCCTTGCTGCCTCCCGACAGGAAATCTTTTTGGACTCTGTGTCGGCCCCATGCAGGGCGCTCGCTCCCCCGATGGGAGGTCTTGGCGGTCTGGGCAGTTCGGACGGTCATTCTGTTCTCAAGGTCCTGGTATGAAAGATATTTCAGAGGGCTTTCGCGGGAAGCCCTTAATATGTTCGCTGCTGGGGAGTTATATGTTTTCTTTCTGTCTATAGGATAGCACCGCAATGGCCGCTGTGCCGTATATCCATAATGTCGGAAAACAGGTGCAGAAACTGCAAAATTCCACGCTTATGGACAGGAACCGCCGGAAGTGGTATACTGTGCAAAAAACATCGGAGGTGCGACCATGAACATCAAGCTGACACTGGGAGAACGGCTCAAAGACCTGCGTGTGGAGCGGAATCTGAAGTTGGAAACGCTGGCAGAGCAGACGGGTCTGTCCAAATCGGCACTGTCGAAATACGAGAGCGACGATGTGACCGACCTCAGCATCTATGCGGTGACAACGCTGGCTGAGTTTTATGGTGTGACCACCGACTACCTGCTGGGTGTGACGGAAAACAAAAAACGCCCAGATGCAGTCCTTTCGGACTTGCATCTGAGCGACGGCGCAGTGGACGTATTAAGGAATGGAAAATTCAATCATCGGCTGCTGTGCGAGCTGATCGTGCATGAGAATTTCCAGCGGTTCATGACCGATCTGGAAATCTATGTGGATGGATATGTCAGCGCAAACATTCAAAACCTCAATGCCGGTTTGGAAGCAACGCGGCAAATGCTGAAAAAGAAGTATGCAGCAGATGAAAACGATCTATACATGAGCACCTTGAAGCTGGGGCAGATCGATGAAGATGAGTACTTTGGTCGGGTCTTGTATGACGAGTTGGTGGCTATCCTGAAGAACATCAAGACGGAACACCGCAAGGACAAGACCACTTCGGATGGTGCAATAATCGACAACCTGATGAAGGAACTGGAGGATGCACAGAAACTTGAAGGGTCTGCGGATGAAAAGAAGATCCGAACGGCATTGAAGGCAATCGGCATCAACTACGATAAGCTGACAGAGGATGAAAGAAAGCTGATAAAGAAGATTCTTTATAAAACGGCAATGCTGAAACCGGGGACACTTGCAGGCAACCGGGGCAAGCACAGACGCTGATCATTTGCCCTGCGGCTTATAAGGGAAAACGCTGCTGCGGCAGGAAGGGGAACGTACACCATTGGTTCCTCTGCAAGCCTGCGCTGGGTGGGCAGAAACCATTAGCTGCCACGCCCATCTGCGCATCCTTCTGCCACAGAACAGGTGCTTGCCGGAGCCTTTCGCAGCCCCTTTTCCGCATCAGCCGGAACCAAGGTGTAACACACTAGACTTTGCAAGCAAAGTCGTGTGCCAAAGGGGTGCTGCGGCCCCTTTGGAAACCCAAGAGAAACGCCTATCCACTGCGCTGCTCGTCCTCGGCCAGTGCGCTGATCCGCTTGCCCATGGCCTTGACCAGAGGAACGACAAGCGCATTTCCCATGGTGAAATAGCGCAGTCGTTCCGGCATCCCGGCTGTCCAATCATCAGGGAAGCCGTTGAGCCGTTCGCATTCGATGGGCGTTAGCGTACGCAGACGTTGGGTCTGTGGGTCTGCGACTACATGGGTGCTGCGGGAAACGGAGCCTTCGCTGGTGAGCATCGTGCGGGCAGGAAGGTCGGAACGATCGGGGAACGCCATGGAACCTTCCGAAAAGAAATAAGTAGAACCGTTCCTGCGGTGGCGGGTCTCCTGCTTTGCGCCCTTGAGATACCGCCAGTGGTCGATGTCGGCAGCAGAGAGGAAATATCGCTCTGCAAGTGGGGTGGTCTCCAACACGGAGCGGAGCGGCTTATATGGGAATTGAAGAGGGATACTCTCGACGGAATAGAAGCGGCCGTTGACCATAAGCCCGGAGACATAGAAGTGGCAGGATTGTGCGGCAGACAGATCCTTCAAATCGAGGTAGCGAAACTCATCGAGCCATCCCTCGCTGTATTTCCGTTCAAAGCCATACAAGGGAAAGATGGGGGCAAAGAAGCCGTCCTGCAGGAGCAACTGATGGGCACCCTTCAGACCCTCCACACAGATGAGCTCCGCCGCTTTTCGGAACAGGGCGGTATCGTTTCGGAAGGCAAAGAGAAAGGTGCGCCGCCTGCGCTGTGCTTCGCCATAGTCGGCGGCATTTATCACCCGCCATTCAACGGCATAGCCTGCTTCATAGAAGCACCGCAGGATGATGGAAAAATCACGCCCTTTTTGCCATGCCGGAGATTTGATGAGCCGGTCTACGTTTTCCAAAAGGACATAGCGAGGCTTGTGTGCCCGTAGGATAGCGTTGATCTCCCACCAAAGAACGCCCTTCTTCCCTTCTATCCCTCGTGCGCCCTTTTTGGCGATGGAGTAATCCTGACAGGGAAAGCCACCGACCAAAAGGTCGTGTGGAGGAATGTTTCCTTTGGCGGTCACGATGTCCTGACAAACGTGTTCTGTGCGATGCCCGAAATGCCGTTCGTAGCACTCGAAAGCAAATTGGGAACGCATGGATGGTTCCCACTGATTCGCCCAGACAGTCTGAAAGCAGGAGGAAGCCTGCTCCAGCCCAAGGCGAAAGCCGCCGACCCCGGCGAAAAGCTCAACAACACGGATATTCTCCATGATAGGGCACCTCTTAATCGTGGCGAAAAAGCATAAAAACCAAGGCTGACTAAGCAGCCTTGGTTTTTTGTTATAAGATATCCAGTAATTGCTTGCCCATTTGGGTGATGAGCGGAACGACAAGGGCATTGCCCATGATGAAGTAACGCTGACGCTTCGGCATCCCAGTGTCGGTCCAGCCCGTCGGGAAACCGTTCATGCGTTCGCACTCCTCCGGCAGTAGGATGCGTAACTTCCCTGTTTTAGGGTCGATAATCGCATGGGAGCTGCGGTTCTTGGTGCCCTCACTGGTGAGCATCGTACGACCGGGACGGTCGAGAGGGTCTGGGAACGCAATGGGACCTTCGGAAAAGGTGTAGGAGTAGCCGGTCTTGGAAGTGCGCTCGATGGTCTTGGCACCCTTCATGTACTTCCACTTTTCCAGATCCTCATCCTCGATGAAGAAGCTTTTGTCGATATCGCCGTTGACAACGATCTCGCCAAGCAGCATCGGCTCCTTGCCGTTCGGGACGGCTTCCAGAGAGAAGATCTTACCGTTGCACAGCACACCGCTGTTGTAGAAAGCGGCTCTGAAACGGTTCGTTACATCAACAGTGTCGGTATATTCATTGAAATCGACGGTGGTCACTTTCTTGGGGTCTGCGACCTCAGAATGCACCGGGAACGCATGGGCAAAGAAGCCCTCCTGCATCAGCCAGACACGGCTGTCCTTTGTGTCCGCAGAGAAACACGAGGTCATACGCTTATACTGCTTGGTGGTGTTCTTGAATGCAAAGATGAAGGTACGCCGTCTGCGCTGGACGCAGCCATAGTCTGCGGCATTGATCACACGCCATTCGATGCCATAGCCTTCTTCCTGCAGGCACTTCAGGATGATGCCGAAATCACGGCCACGCTGGGATGCGGGTGATTTCAGCAGGCGGTCTACATTCTCCAGCAGAACGTAGTTGGGATGGTTCTTCTGGATGATCTGATAGATGGACCACCAGAGGACGCCCTTCTTGCCCTCGATGCCCTTAGCACCGGTGCTGGCAACAGAGTAGTCCTGACAGGGAAAGCCACCCACCAGAAGGTCGTGCGGCGGCACTTGATCGATCACGGTGGCGATATCTGCATTCACACAGTGGGAATCCTCGCCAAAATTTTTGTCGTAGCACTTATAAGCCCATTGACCAGCTTGGCCGGGTTCCCATTGGTTTGCCCAAATCGTTTTAAATCTTTCGGAACAACGCTCTAATCCAACGCGGAAACCGCCGACGCCGGCAAATAGCTCAACAACACGAATATCGCTATTTGCTGACACTTTCATAACACCCCATTCTGTGATATACTTAAATCTAAGTATACACTTTTTTGAGAAAAGGATCAACCACTTTTTGCGATTTTGACCGTTTTCTCACCATTATTATAGCAAAAACCTACCGAGGGATCAACCCCTAAAATTGGAGGGTAAGTCATGGAGCAGCGGAAGTACAAAACGAAGGCGGAAGTTCTCGCTCGTGGGCAGGAAGCAGTCGGCAAAACGCTGGGCGAGATCGACAAGACTGGGCGCATCGCAACAGGCAAGGGTGCCATCGGTACCGTTGTGGAGGAAAGCTGGTTTGGATATAAGCCCAACAGCAACCCGGCTCCCGATTTTGAGGAAGCGGGCGTTGAATTGAAGGTGACGCCCTATCGGCAGACCCCTCGTGGCATTCAGGCCAAGGAGCGGTTGGTCTGCGATATGCTGAACTATGATGAAGAATACTATAAGACCTTCGAGACCAGTGCATTCTGGATGAAGTGCGCTTGTATGCTGCTGATGTCCTATGAGCACCGGGATGGAGTGCCCAAGGTCGACTTTACGATCGACAAGGCAGTGCTGTTCCAGTTCCCGGACGAGGATCTGGAGGTCATCCGTAATGACTGGAAGATCCTGATGGACAAGGTCAAGGCAGGACAGGCACACCTGATCAGTGAGGGTGATACCATGTATCTGGCAGCGTGTCCGAAAGGCCGCAACTCGCAGGATACCCGGTCGCAGCCATTCAGCCCTATCCCGGCCATGAAGCGGGCGTACTCGCTGAAGTCCAGCTACATGACGCAGATCCTACGGCGGTACATCTTCGGGGACGAACCTTGCGAGAAAATCATCAAAGATCCGGCAGCGTTAAGAACAATCAGCTTTGAGGACTGGTTCATCGCAAAAGTCCGGCCTTATGTGGGTATGAGCAGGACGGAACTTAAGGCGCGGCTGGGCGTGGAAACGAGTGCCAAGAACCTCAACGAGCTTTTAGTGGCAGCGATGCTTGGCGTGAAAGGGCATCTGTCAAATACAGAGGAATTCCAAAAGGCAGGCATCCAACTCAAGACCATCGCCATTGAACCGAATGGCAGTATAAAAGAGAGCATGTCCTTCCCTGTGATGAACTTCTGCGCAATGATGAACGAAATATGGGAAGAGTCTGCGCTCTATGACCTTCTTGCACCGACCAAATTCCTGTTCATCATCTTCCAAAAGTCGAAGGACGGCGAGTGCTACTTCCAGAGGGTGAAATTCTGGAATATCCCGGCAGAGGATCTGGAAGAGGTGCATCATGTGTGGCAGCGTACGGTCGATACCCTACGGGAGGGCGTTCACATCTGGAAAGATGCCAGCGGGCGGAACTGCAATAACTTGCCTAAGGCATCGGAAAGCCGTGTGGCTCACGTCCGCCCCCATGGGCGGGATAGTACGGATACCGCGCCCCTGCCTACGGGTGGTTCTATGACGAAGCAGTGCTTCTGGCTGAACAATTCGTATGTTGCGGAGCAAATAAAGGAAGTATAAAATGGCAGGATATGTATTTGCTATCGGCGGGGATACCGAGATAATAAAAATCTGTGCAGAACGAGGGGTTTATGCGACTCGCTTGAACAGTTTGGCTTCAAGACCGTTTGAGGCAACGCTGGCGGATTATGTGTCCATGAAACCGGGTGACAATGTTTACTTTTTTAGTGAACGTAAAATCTATGGTATCGGAGAATTGGTTGCAGTCGGCCCAGATTGCAAGTATTCAAATTTTCCGGGTTCCTCAACTTGCGCAGCGGTAGATTACGCAGATGTGAGGGATGACCTGTTGGTCGATTCTGGTGAGGATAGTGTCTGGTACCGATGGTTATGCACTTTTAAGGCATCGCCGTACTTTTTTGAGGAAGGAATCGACACCGATGAGGTGCTGGTCTATAAACCGAACACGTTCAAGATGCTTCGTGCCTTTTGGAACGTCTCGTTTATAAAATTGGGCGATGAAGAAAACGAGTCCCTGAAAGAGATATTATTGCTTCGGCATCAGCAAGAAATGCGAACAGGTCAGCGTGTTTGGGAAAGAAATGAAGAGATACATGACCTGATAGGTGCACATGAGTTAGACCGATATTTGATCAAACCGGAGAGTTTGCTTTGCAATTGTGTAAGAGCAGATAGGGTGAAACATGAAATGGCCCTAGAGGTATCGGTCGTTTATGACTTATGTAATGAGGGAATCCCGAATCTTGGCAGATGGGATTATGTGTCCCATCAAGTGGTAGCATCCCCGTTCAAGCCTATCAATTATATGGATAAGATCGATGTGTTTGCTGCGAGATATTTGGAGGGGACAAGGATCCCGTGCCAATATTTGACCATTGAACTGAAGAAAGATAAGGCAGAAAAGTCGACGATAGACCAAGTCTTGAAATACGTTGATTGGGTGTGTGCAGAGTATGCGTATGGTGACTATGAAATGATAGAAGCCTGTATCATCGCAGCAGATTATGAGGATAATCTGAACGAGTACTATCGAGAAGTTGTACGACGGTACTATACGCTTGGAAGTCACCCGGTCCGCAATAAACAATGGAATCGGCTGAAGCTTTTGCGGTACAGCTGCATCGACAATAGAATCGTTTATGAGGATGTGACACCTCAGATACGGTGATAAAACCAAATGAAACATCCAAAATCATATGATACGACCCCGGAAACATCCAAGCGGATGTCTCGTGTCCACCTGAAGCAAGGAAAGGCGGAAGTGCTTTTGGCGAAGCGTCTGTGGCATCTGGGGTTTCGGTATAGGCTGAACGATAAGCGGCTCCCCGGCTCTCCTGATATCGCTATCCTGAAGTATAATATCGCCATCTTTGTGGACGGTGAGTTTTGGCACGGGAAGAATTGGGAAGAACGCAAATCAAAGCTAAAGCGCAATAGGGAGTACTGGATAGCCAAAATCGAGGAAAATATCGCACGAGATATTCGGGACGATAAGAATCTGCGAGCGCAGGACTGGTATGTTATCCACTTCTGGGAGAAAGAAGTGTTGAAAGATACGGATGGGTGTGTTGACGCGATTCGGGAATTGGTAGAACAAAGAGTAGAAGAAAGTTTGGATATATAAAAATCCACCGCATGGGTGGTGACCCCTATGCGGTGGAAATACATAGCGATATCAGTTCTTCGGATAAAGGATTTCGTCTAGTTCTTCGTCCGAGATGAAATAGCTTGCCTTTCCCGGCTGATATTCAAAGCCGTGATGATAATCGTGTAAGAGAGAAGGACATTCCTTGGCATAGTTACGAGCATACTGTGTATGGCTATTGCCGCGAATCTCAGCATCGTAAACATCCTTTTTATAAGGTGCCATCAAAATGGTACTGCCATCTTTGAGTTCCTTTTGACGGCACAAATCACTACGGTTGTCAAGATGAACCGTCTGACGATATTCGATAACCTGCTCTTTAAGAAATTTTTCTGTCGACATGAGAAGGCGTTTGTGAAGAAATGGTTTAGGACAAAGCCAAATACGCTTTCCATTGCAGCTTAAATCATGCGAGGAAGTTTCTCTCCAGGTAGCAAAGTCGGCATCCCAGAAGAAGCGAGGAACGCACGAAGTTGGATGTATAGTTAATCCATATTTTTCATACTGCATGAAAGTAAAGGTGCGAAGAACTGGCCAGATGATATTAGTTGTCCAGTCTGAAAGTCTATCTGCATCAATTCTATCAGCAAGAACAGGAATATCGGCGATGCTGTTAACGGCATCCTTTTCAAAAAGTCCATCCTCGACCATTTGATAAACAGCTGAGAAGATAAGTGGAAAGGAAGCGCCATTTCCACGAGGAGCACCACGGGACAAACCGAGTTGGGTCTCGTTGAGTTCGCCACAGGTATCGATTGTTAAGTTGCGGACTGCTTCAAAATCTCTTTGAGCTGCTGCATCATAAAGAGTATTAAAGAAAGACTGAATCAAAGCATCGGCTTCCATGGCCCAAGAATATCCAGCAAGTGCTGCAAGATGGATTCTTGCGGGGTCGACAAACAGGCGGTTGTCTGTCCCAACTTGAACATCAGCAAAATCTAAAGAAGCATGATGATGGTCGGGAAGACCGAACACATAAGAAAAATTATCCATGAAAATTTTCCTCCTTTTAAGGAAAGGTCTTGCATCAGAAGGAGGAAATCTGGTATACTATAATAGTCCATGTTCTCCTTTCTGACTGAGTTAAAGGGCGGTCGAACAAGAGGATTTCGGATTCATACCCGCTTGCACTGCAATGCAAGCGGGTTGTTTGCTACTGGTTATGAAAGTCAGAGAGCAAAGCCTAAATCCCTGTGCTGGAAAAAGTATAGCATGAATAGCATGGATCGTCAAGTAATGCGTAAAAATGATACATTTTCTATCAAAAGCGGAAGTTAATATTGAAAAAACAGGGGCTTAGTGATATAATAGGGGCTGCTAGGAGGTGTGGATATGTTCACGAAAATCAGATTGAAGAACTTTTATTCCTTCAAAGATGTAACCTTTGATTTGAGTAAGGGAACCAATTCATACAAATCCTTAGCGGTTGTGTATGGCGAAAATGGGTCAGGCAAAACAAACTTGATGTCGGGACTTGGAATCTTTATCGATTTAATGCGTACGATGGATGTGCGCGATATGATAGAGCAGATTCTATACGACCAAGAACATCCACAGGGAACAGGTGCTCCCTTGCGCAAAATTTCAAGACAAGATTTGGCACAAGCACTGCGATCAAGTGAGAGTTTATTTAATGAATGTCGAATGATTGGCAGTAACGAGCCGGTGTATCTACAATATGATTTTGTCATAAACGCAAAAAAAGGCTCTTATATAGTTGAATTCGGCGAAGATGGGATAATTCATGAAAAGTTGGAATATGTTCTTGAAAAACGAAAGGGAACATATTTTGATTTGACATTGGATAAAAAAATAATAAATAAAGCATTATTTAAAAATGATGCGATTAAAGATGATGTGACAAGTCAGCTAAGACGTTTTTGGGGAAAACATACGGTCTTGGCGATTGTTCTTCATGAGATGAATGATAAGTCAGAGCAGTATTTCAATGAAGGCCTATTAGAGAATTTCTTGACACTGCTTCATTCCTTCTTTAAGGTGTCCTGTTTTATAAAAAACAGTAGTGATCCTCATGCGCTTATAAGTGGACAGGCTAAAGGAAAAATTCTGTTGAATATTGAAGAAGGAACCGTAAAAAAGGGTGATGTAGAGAAAATCGTTAGAACAGAAAAAGTGCTGACGGAATTGTTTAGGGCGCTTAATGCGGACAATCAGGAATTATATTATAAAAGGATATCAAGTGGTGAAGATACCATTGATTATACGTTAAGAATTAAAAAGAAAATTTCCGGTCAGATACGAGATATGCCGTTCGATTTTGAATCGTATGGAAATCATCAGATTATCGAGATCCTACCGTTCCTTTTTCGAGCACTGTCAGGAGAAACGGTCGTTTTAGATGAGGCGGATTCTGGAATACATGATTTGCTCTATTCCAAAATAATTAGCGAAGCGATGCCGTATATTCGAGGACAGCTTATCATGACGACGCACAACACGCTCTTGCTTGATATACCGGAAATCAAGGATGCGGTTTATATTGTCAGAGAGAACGAAGATGCTGATAGAGAAGTTGTATCGGTATCCGAAAGCGGTGAGCGGATTTTCCAGCAAACAAGTATACGAAATAAGTATTTGACGGGTGCTTATGGTGGTGCACCTCATGTGGAGACAATCGACTTTAAGTCATTGATAGGTGTGATTGAGGATGATGAGAATCCTTGATTCGCAAAACGTATTTTTGAGCGGAAAATGTAAAACACCCGCCTATCTGTGGAAAAACCACAGTGGGCGGGTATTTTCTATGAGAAGAATAGGCGGTTGCACTGACTTTTACGCTGAAAATACGCTGACTTGGCACGGTTTACGCTGAATTTACGCTGAAAACGCGCAATCGCGCGAACAAACCGCAAACAAAAATCGCACGGGTGTGCATTCTTTGTGTGCGTGAAAGTGCGACGTGAAAGTGAAAACTTGCAAAAATAAACTGTAATACGATTGAATTTCGGAAAAGTGGAATCGCACGCTGGAATGCACGCGTGCAATGTTGCCTGAATAAAAGTCAGCGATAAAAACGCGCGTCGCGCGATTAGCGGTTTTGCCGCGCGTTTTCTAAGGCTCAATCCTCCAGTCTGCCGTGGTCACATCCCAGCGACAGGTAGTGCTCCATCTCCCCTCTCAGCACCATCTGTGTATACTCCAATGGCTTGTTCCACAGCAGCCAATCCAGTTCTGCCCGCTGTGCCGGGGTGTTGCCGTACTCGTCCTCCACAGCGATGCAGTCAATGGCAATGATGGTGCCATCCGCGAACCGGGCTTCTACCCGGTTGGTGTTCATATTGAAGCGGCAGGAAAGCAATTTTGTCATAATAGTATCCTCCAAGACTTGGTTTATGGTGTGCGGTCAATCGAACCAATGCCGTCAAGTCGTTGTCGGATGAAGTGGTTTTTAGTTTGTCCGGGAGTAAGTGCACGGTTTCTGCACGGTTTTTGCACGGTTTCAAAACGTGCAAAGGGTGCAAATCGTTGCAAAATCGGACAAAGGGTGCAGAAACTCGAAGTTCAAAACCTGCGATGTATCGCTGATAAATGACGTTAAAACGTAACTTCCAAAAATTGAGGGAATCACTCGGTGTGCGCTACGAATCAGTAGGCCGGGGGTTCGAGTCCCTTCCATCGCACCAAGAAAAACCAGTACACATTGTGTGCTGGTTTTTCTTTTTTGTTTGCGCGATGGAAGGGGCTCGAACAGGGCGGCGGCGCATAGCGCCGCAAGCAATCAGCCCAGTGCAACAACGACGACCGCAGCCTGCGGCTGAAACAGGGAGGAGTTGTTGGGGCCGCGTTCTGATTTTTCAAAGCCCTGCCAAGGGGCTGCGGAAAAATCAGCTAACGCAACCCGTTGCTGTTGCTTAGCCCGCGGGTTCCAACGCGTAGGAATGTCTACCGTGGAAGCTGTAAATCGAAAGATTTCATGGCTTTTTTGTTTTGTAAGCCATGGGTGCACGGTTTTTGCACGGTCGGTGTTTTCCATGTCCGATGATGTAGGGCGCTGTATTGCATTGCAATCAGTGCCCTTTTTTGCATCAGGTAAGCAGTGCCAGGCGGAGCTTTGCCTTCATTTCCGGGTCGGCATCCTTCAGCAACTCCAAAAGAGCCGTCATAGAGATGGTGGGTTCGCCTGCTTTGGCCCCTTTGGAAACCCATCAAAAGAGAAAAGCCGGATGCCATCTTAAAGTAGATGACACCCGGCTTTTTATAGGTTACCGCATTTGTGCACAGAATTCTTCAAAGGTATTGGTTTTAAGCAATTCAAGGGTGCGGGATGTGGAGTTGAACAATTCCACGATCCTGTCGAAGGCGGGTTTAAAGAACTTCATCTCAGCTTCGGTAATGCCGATCATCAGAACGAAATGCACCGTTTTCTTTTTCCACTGAATTGGCATATCATTATGGATAACACAGATGAAGGAACGGTCGGCGTACTGATTGATGGCGTGAGGCACAGCCAGTACATCGGTGAAGGCGGTACTGGAAAACGATTCGCGCTGCAGAACGTCCTGTACAAATTCCTCTTTCGCATAGCCATGTTTGACACACTGTTCTCCCATGAAACGAATGTAGGCTGCGGCATCAGACAGACTCACGTTGCGGAAATACAGTTCTTTGTGCAGCAGGCTCTGCAAAAACTGGTGGGCACGGGCAAGTTCCCGCTCGGTGCTGATGGAGCTTAGCTGGGCGCGGATACTTTCACAGTTGGCTTTGGTCAGGATCGGGCTGATCTGCACCACATGCGGATGCTGTATGCCCAGCGGCAGGGTTGTCAGCACAAGGTCGCATTCCGGCTGACGGTTGAGGTACCGGTTCAGGGGCAGAACTTCCTTTACGATGATCTGGTTGGCAAAAGCAACATTGATCTCGTGGATCAGCTGCCGTGCCAGCATATGGTAGGACTCCACAATCACTACACAGGTGGCGTGTTCCCGGCTCTGCTTGTTGTTCTCCAGATAGGAACCAATGTGAAACGCAATGAATGCGATCTCGTCCTCGCTCACTTCGATATGGTAGATCTGCGCAAAGCGGTGTGCAAAGTAGACCGCCATATCGTAGACAGGGGCATAGTCTTTCTTGAACTGCAGCGCAATGGGATTGGGGTAGCTGATATGGAAGGCACATCGCTGCTGCGCATAATACATGTGCAGGGAGAACTGCAGGATATAGTCGTTGTCAAATTCCGGGGTGCAGTACCGCTGGGACATCATGGAAAGGATGGAAGCCACATTGTGGATGAACTCCGGGCTGATGACGCACTGGATATCCACGGTTTCGTGCTCCACCGAAAGGGCAATCAACATCAAAATCTGTTTATAATCCCGCTCCGGGATGCGGATGCTGTATTTTTGCTCGAAATTTGCCGAGATCATGTCGGCCAGATTCACGATGTCTTCCCGATCCTGAGAGGATGCCAGCAGCTCGTCTACCGAGATGGGCGGTTCTTTGTCGTCCAGCTCGTTGCCGATGTTCAGCCGGATGAGGATGACCAGAATATGGATCAGCAGATTATTCAGCGCAAAATCGTTCAGAAATAGTTTGGACTCCTGACAGGTCGTGAACAGCTCCTGCATAATGCCATCGATATCCTGAGAGGGAAACAGCTGTTCCAACGCATCTTTAGAATTGAAAAAGCCGTAGGTGTTGCGCACGGCAAGGCTGCCGATCATTTTGCGACGGTTCTGCTCGCTGCCACGCAGATAGAACTGGTATTTCTGAGATTCGATGCGCAGGTCGTATTCTTTGGCGATCTCTTTTACCTGTGGGATGACGGTATTCAGAATGGTGCTGGAACTGACATACAGGGCTTCCGCTTCGTCAAAAGCGTTGACACCCTCCTTACTGGTCAATAGATCAGAGAGCACCTTCCAGACGCGGGATTCTGCTTCGTTGGGCAAGGTGTCCAGACTGGCAGTATGGCTTTCCAGACGGTAGCCCTCCCGGGAGGAAGTAATAACGGCCTTGCCCTCCTCGTTGATGGCTTTGATGTAGTTGCGCACCGTCCGTTCACTGGTACCAAGCATATTGGCAAGTGCTGCAGAGGAAATGCTCTGCGATGCGTCGGATAAGATCTTCAGCAGCTGCGTGCGCTTATCGGTTTTCATGCAGAGACACTCCTTCTATAAAAATACAGGTGAAAGACAGAATAAAAATTCATATTATATAGTATAGCAAATGGAAGAAGAAAACAAAACCATACTTTTTTCCGCCTTGTTGGAAAGATGAGGAATTTGCCGGAATCGGGGAAAAACTTTGTTTTGATTTCACAAACGGGCCTGATATACTGGGCACAACGAAACCCGGAAGCGATTCCGGAGAAAAGAATTGTTTCATTGGATATGGAAAGGAGCAATTGTTATGACCCGTATCTTACTTGCCTGCGGCATTGGTGCTTCCACCGGCTTTATGGCCGCCAATATGCGCAAGGCCGCAAAGGCTCAGGGTTTGGATGTTTCCATCCACGCTGTGAGCAAATCTCAGGTGCCGGAGTACGCCGACAAGATCGACGTGCTGCTGCTTGGCCCCCACTTTTCAGCCGAGGTTCCCAAGTATAAGGAGATGCTGAAGGACCACAATGTGAAGGTGACTTCCATTGATCCGGACGACTATGCTGCATTGGATGGCGAAGCCATTCTGGAGTCAGCCCTCGAGTTTTATGAAGAAGGTTGAAATGGGAGGAAAAAACTATGATGGAGAAGATTCAGGCGTGGATCGAGAAACATCTCGTTCCGGTCATTAACAAGATCACGTCGAACTTCTGGTTCGGCATCGTGGCAGATGCGGTCCTGTTCATTGTTCCGTTCTCGATGGTCAGTGCCATCCCGTCCCTGTGGGCCATCCTCCGCCGCTTTGTTCCGGTGCTGCCGGACATCAGCCCGCTGAGCACCTTCTCGTTTGGTCTGATCGGTCTGTTCGTGGTATTTGTGATCCCCTACAACTGCCTGCAGAAGATCGACAAGAAAGACCGCTCCATGATCGCAGGCTTTACCGGCATCGGTGCCTACATGATGTGCATGAACTTTCAAACGGTGGACGGCGGCTCGCTGGTTTCCATGAACAAGTTCGGCGCAGGCGGTATGTTCACTGCTATGGTGGTCGGTCTGATGGTGGCTGTCATCTACAAGCTGCTGGCCAAGTATTCCTTCTTTGGTGAGGACAGTGTGATCCCCGACTTTGTTAAGAACTGGTTCGACAACATCGCGGCCATCCTCATCAGCCTGATCATTGCCTATCTGTTCACCTACATTGCAAAGATCGATGTGTTTGCCATGGTGCAGATCCTCATGAAGCCGGTTACCAGCTTTGCACAGAGCGCACCTGGCGTCATTATGATCGTGTTCCTGCAGAATGTGTTCTACTTCTTCGGTGTCTCCGGCTGGGTGTTTACCCCTGTTACCCGCAGCATTACGCAGGCTGCTATTGCTGAGAATGCAGAACTGGTAGCTGCCGGCCTTGCGCCCAAGAATATCTACGCTTACGGTTTCAGCCGTTATCACCACATCGGCGGTCAGGGCGCTACCCTTCCGCTGGCACTGTTCATGCTGCGTGCAAAATCCAAGAAGTTCCGTCTGCTGGGCAAGGCTACGCTGGTGCCCTCCATCTTCAACATCAACGAGCCTTTGCAGTACGGTGCAGTCGTCGGCAACCCCTTTATGCTGATCCCCACCGTGCTCATCGCCATCATCCTGCCCGGCTTCTCCTACCTGTGGTTCGCCATGGGCTGGGGCACCATCAACTACGTCAACTTCGATATGAACTTTGCCCCCAACGCCGTGTCTGCCTTCTTCATGTCCGGCGGCGACTGGCGCAACGTTCTGCTGATCTGCATCAACTTCGTGCTGGCTGCGCTGATCTGGTATCCGTTCTTTAAGGCAGCGGACAAAGCAGAATGCAAGAAGGAAGCCGAGCGTGAGGCTGCCAAGGCCGCCAAGAAGGCTGCCAAGGCTGCGGCAAAGGCATAATTGTTTCGAGTAAGATAAGAGGAAAATGAGGGAGAGGTAACATCCTATGGAAGAAAACGCAAAGCGCGATATCAATATGGTGGCGATGGAAGTCATCATGAACGCAGGCGATGGCCGCGACAAGATCGACGAAGCACTGGCCGCTATGGCCGAGGGCAAGCTGGACGAGGTGGACAAGCTGCTGGAAGAGGCAGAAGCTCTGATCGTCAAGGCGCACAACGCCCAGACCGAGGTCATTCAGAGTCAGGTCAGCGGTGAGAGCATGGAGTACTCCCTGCTGTTCGTCCATGCGCAGGATACGGTCATGACCATCACCACCGAGCTGCGCATGACCCAGAAACTGCTGCCCATCGTCAAGATGCTGCTGAATAAGAAAGGAGACTAAACCATGGCAAAGACATTCCCGGAAGGATTCCTCTGGGGCGGTTCCACCGCCGCCAACCAGATCGAAGGCGCATGGAACGAGGGCGGTCGAGGCCCGGCTACTTCAGACTTCGCCCGCCTGATCACCAAACAGATCCGTGATACCGAGGGCACCTTTGATGTGCATGTGCCCCACAATGCAGCCTCCAAGGAAATGGTGGAGGACATGAAGGCTCACCCGGAAAATTGGGAGCTGCCCAAGCGCCGCGGCATCGATTTCTATCATACCTATAAGGATGATATCAAGCTGTTCGCCGAGATGGGCTTCAAGGTGTTCCGCATGAGCATCAGCTGGAGCCGCATCTTCCCCAACGGTGATGATGCCATCCCCAACGAAGAGGGCCTGAAGTTCTACGATGCAGTGTTCGACGAGCTGCACAAGTACGGCATTGAGCCGCTGGTCACCCTGTCCCATTTTGATACTCCGCTGCATCTGGCCGAGGAGTACGGCGGCTTCCTCAGCCGCCACACCGTAGAGGCCTTTGAAAAGTATGCCGAGACGGTCATCCGCCGCTACAAGGGCAAAGTTAAGTATTGGCTCACCTTCAACGAGATCAACAATGTGTTGTCCAACCCCTTTACCAGCAGCGGCGTCATCTTTGACGGCGCACCGGAACCCAGCAGCTGCAACCCCTATCTGGGCCACTGGCAGGAGAAGTTCCAGGCTGTGCACAACCAGTTCGTGGCAAGCGCACTGGCCACCAAAAAACTGCACGAGATCGACCCGGATGCCAAGATGGGCAACATGCTCTGCCGTCTGGAGAACTACGCCGAGTCCCCGAAGCCCGAGGATCAGCTGCAGGTCATGTTCGAGGATCACTTCAACTGGTTCTTCACCGATGTGCAGGCCACCGGTGAGTATCCCTACTATATGCAGCGCTTCTTTGATGAGAACAACATCCACATCGAGATGGGCAAGGATGATACGAAGATCCTCAAAGAGGGTGCGGTGGACTTCATTACCATCAGCTACTACATGACCTACATCATGCGCTATAAGGGCAGCCCGGTGCCGCAGCCCATCGGCCGTCTGTTGTCCGATATCAAGAATCCCTACCTGCCCAAGTCCGATTGGGGCTGGACCATCGACCCCATCGGCTTCCGTATCACCCTGAACCGCATTTATGACCGCTACCACAAGCCCATCTTCATCTCCGAGAACGGTCTGGGAGCCGTAGATCACTTTGATGAAAAGGGCCAGATCCAGGACGACTACCGCATCGACTACATGCGCGCCCATGTGGAGCAGCTGCGGGAGGCAATCGCAGATGGCGTGGACGTGTTCGGCTACGCATGGTGGGGCCCCATCGACCTGATCTCTTCCGGCACTTCCGAGATGACCAAGCGCTACGGCATGATCTATGTGGATCAGGATGACTACGGCAAAGGCACCGGCAAGCGCCTGCGCAAGAAGTCCTTCTACTACTATAAAAAGCTCATTGCTTCCAACGGCGCGGATCTGGAAAATGATGTGACGATCCCCGAAGAATAACCTGCATAACCGGAGATCCCCATTCTGCAAAGGAGCAGAGCTGACCAACCACAGCTCTGCTCCTTTTTTGCGGTGGTACGGCTGCTATGCGAAACGGAGGAAACTGTATGATCGAAAAAGAAGAGCTGGATCGGTTTATAGCGTCCTGCAAGGATGAACAGGCAGAACTGCTCATGACGCTGGGCCGCATCCCGGCCCCCAGCCACCACGAGGAAAAGCGTGCTGCGTTCTGCAAAAAGTGGTTCGAGCACGAGGGCTGCAACGAGGTGTGGATCGATGAAGCCAAAAACGTGATCTGCAAGTTCAACTGTGACCGGTACGATGAGATCACCGTGATGATGGCTCACATGGACGTAGTGTTCAATGACACGGAAGAACTGCCTATGCGCCGTGACGGCGACATCCTGCGGGCACCCGGCATCGGCGATGACACTGCCAATCTGGTGAACCTGATGCTGGCCACCCGCTTTCTGGTGCAGCACAAAGACCGGTTGCACACCGGTCTGATGATCGTGGCCAACAGCTGCGAAGAAGGCCTTGGCAATCTGAAGGGCTGCAAGGAGCTCTTCAATAACTACGGCGACCGTATCAGGAGGTTTTATTCCTTCGACGGTTATATGTCCCAGTGCACCAGCATCGCCGTAGGTTCCCACCGCTACCGGATGCAGGTGCAGTGCCCCGGCGGGCACTCCTATCTGGACTTCGGCAAAGACAACGCGATTCAGATCGCTGCCGAGATCATTCACGAGCTGTACCGGATCACCCCGCCGCAGCAGGAATACACCACCTACAATGTGGGCCGCATTGAGGGCGGCAGCACAGTCAATTCCATTGCACAGGAAGTTACCCTGCTGTACGAGTACCGCTCTGCCAGTGAAGCGTGCCTGCAGGTCATGAAGGGAGAACTGAACCGGGTGGTGAATGAATTCCGCGCCAAGGGCAAAAAGATCAATCTGGAAGTGCTGGGCGTTCGTCCGGGCTGCGGCGATGGAGACAAGACCGAGCTGAAAAAGTGGACATCAGAAAACGCCGCCTGCATCCGGCAGTATTATGAGGGCGAACTGGATCTTGGTCCCTATTCCACCGATGCCAACATTCCTCTCTCGCGCAATGTTCTGGCCAATACCATTGGCACCGTAAAAGGTGCCGGTGCCCACACCCGTGCCGAGTGGGTAGACCTGAAAAGTCTCCCGGCAGGACTTGGCATCGTATTGAGCCTGATGAACCGATATCTGGATTAAAAAGCAAAATGCCCGCCCACTGTGGCTTTTCCACAGATGGGCGGACATTACCGTTTTTTGCGCTGGTGATGTCCGGCATTTTTTAGTGTTGGCTGATCGATTTTAATGGAATCTTTATACTTCTACAATTTTCTTTACGGCTCTTTTATCTGTTCCATGCTAATCTTTATGCACACGGATAGGTAAAGGAGCTTTTATGATTCAATATCCTCGTTACAGGCAGCACCGTTTTTCTTCTTTTCAGGTCATTATTGCAGGTTTTGCGGCAGTTGATCTGGTGGGCGCATTGCTTCTGATGCTCCCGATCGCTGCACAGCAGCGGTGCATCACACCGTTCCATGAGGCACTGTTTACCTCCACCTCCGCCCTTTGCGTGACCGGACTTGTGGTACAGGATACCGGCAGCTACTGGTCGGCATTCGGGCAGAGCGTGATCCTTCTTCTGATCCAGATCGGAGGATTGGGCGTCATTACGGTGGGCGCTGCCTTTGCGCTGCTTTCCGGGCGAAAGATCTCCCTCAAGCAGCGCAGCACGATGCAGGAAGCTACGGCTGCCCCGCAGATGGGCGGCATCGTGCGGCTGACAGGCTTTATTCTGCGGATCACCGCCCTGTTTGAATTGGCCGGTGCGGCACTGCTGCTACCGACATTTTGCGCCGATTATGGTTTGCGCGGGATCTGGTACGCACTGTTTCATTCCATTTCGGCGTTCTGCAATGCCGGGTTTGACCTGCTGGGAACAGAGGGAGCAAAATTTGTTTCGCTGACACAGTATGCAGGAAACCCATTGCTTACCACAGTGATTGCGGCCCTGATCGTCTTTGGCGGCCTTGGCTTTCTGACATGGGAGGACATTTGTACATATCGCCTTAATTTTCACCGTTACCGGATGCAGAGCAAGGTGATCCTTGTCACAACGGCATTTCTTCTGGTACTGCCGACGCTGTACTTTTATTGCTTCGAGTTCACGGCAGGCTCTGCCCGGCAGCGCATTTTATTGTCGATGTTCCAATCCGTTACCCCTCGTACTGCCGGTTTTAACACCGCCGATCTTGCTGCGATGGGCAGCACTTCACAGGCATTGATGGTGGTTCTGATGCTGTTGGGCGGTTCGCCCGGCTCCACGGCAGGCGGCATGAAAACCACAACATTTGCCGTTCTGCTGGCCAATATGTGGGCGACCTTCCGCCGCAGAGAAGATGCCGAATTTTTCGGGCGGCGCATAGATGGTTCCGCGGTCAAGAATGCTGCCACCATTGCAGGAATGTATTTGACGCTGTTCTTCCTTGGAGCCTTTGTCATTGCTGCGGCAGAGCAGCTGCCGATGTCGGTCTGTCTGTATGAGACTGCTTCGGCTGTGGCAACGGTGGGTCTGACATTGGGCATCACGCCGCAATTGGGCATCCTTTCGCAGGGGGTGCTGATCGCACTGATGTTTTTGGGACGTGTTGGCGGATTGACGTTGATCTATGCGGCATTTGGCAGCAGCCCTGCCCACTCTCGTCTGCCGCAGGAGAAAATCGCAATCGGATAAAGGAGGCAACTATGAAATCGATTCTTTTGATTGGGCTTGGCCGTTTTGGCCGCCATATTGCGCAGGAACTGAATGAGCTGGGTCATCAGGTCATGGCGATCGACAACAACGAAGACCGTGTGAACGCCGTGCTTTCCTATGTGACGAATGCACAGATCGGTGACAGCACCAGCGAATACTTTCTGCGCTCCCTTGGTGTCGGCAATTTTGATGTGTGCATCGTAACCATCGGCGGTAATTTTCAAAACTCGCTGGAAACCACTTCACTGCTCAAGGAGCTGGGCGCAAAGCTTGTGGTCTCGCGTGCAGAGCGGGATGTACAAGCCAAGTTTCTGCTGCGCAACGGTGCGGATGAAGTGGTCTACCCGGAAAAGCAGCTGGCAAAGTGGGCGGCGATCCGATACAGCTCCGAACACATTCTGGATTATATCGAGCTGCAGGACGACCATGCCATCATGGAAGTGACCATTCCGCCGGAATGGATGGATCGCACGATCGGTGAGATCAATATCCGAAAAAAGTATAACATCAACATTCTTGCACTGAAAAAAGACGGAAAGCTCGATATGAGCATCACGCCGGATACGCAGCTGTGCCGGGACGAAAGTATGCTGGTTTTGGGAAAATACGCATCGATCCAGAAGTGTTTCCGGCTCTGAAAAGATAGGACGGATCGTATGGATGTCGTTTTGTTATTGATGGTTCTTGGAGTCATGTCGAGTGGTTTTTGGGCAGCAGATGCACTGGATCACATGCGACGGGAGATCCTTCAACAGGAAGGAAAAAGACGCGGCTGGTGGTCGTGACCATCAAATTGTGCTATACTGTGGGCAAGGCAGGTGATCTTTATGAATCAGAATGACCCACCCACTGAACATATTCTGGCGTGTCTGTCGTCCTCTCCCTCCAATGCAAAGATCGTGCGGACGGCGGCAACGATGGCAAAGGCGTTTGGCGGGACCTTTACAGCTCTGTATGTCCGGACTCCGGATTCGGATCAGATGGGAAAAGAAGATCGTCGGCGCTTGCAGCAGCACATTCGTATGGCAGAACAGGCAGGTGCCGACATTTCTACGATCTATGGGGATGATATTCCACAGCAGATCGCAGAGTTTGCCCGCATCTCCGGCATTACAAAAATCGTACTGGGGCGCTCCAGCGTACATCGCCGTCATTTCTGGAGCGGGCCGTCACTGACCGAAAAATTGACGCTGACTGCACCCAATCTGGATATTTATATCATCCCGGATGCTTCTGCAGAGAACGGCTACGGTTCGGGACGGAAGCTGTTCACCCGTCCGCTTCTGCCGTCTGTCCGTGATCTGCTGATCACCGCAGGCATCCTGAGCGGCATCACGCTCATCGGCTTCTTTTTCCTGCAGCTGGACTTTGCGCGTTATAACATTATCATGCTCTATATGCTGGGGGTGCTGTTCACCGCATGGTTTACCAGCGGCTACACCTGTGGTGTGCTGGGCTCTGTTGCCAGTGTTGCGCTGTACAATTTTTTTCTGACGGAACCGCGCCTGACATTCCATGCGTATGATCCCGGTTATCAGGTCACATTTGCCCTGATGCTGACCTCTGCAATCATTACCTGTGCGTTGACGACACGGTTGAAAGACCATGCAAAAATGTCTGCGCAGGCAGCGTTCCGGACAAAAATACTGTTTGACACAAATCAGCTTTTACAGAGAGCAAAAAGCGAGGAAGAGATCCTCTCTCAGACAGCTTCCCAGCTGATGAAGCTGCTGAACCGGAGCCTGATCGTCTACCCGGAACAAAACGGAGGTCTTGGGGCAGAACAGATTTTTTCGGTTGACGGAGAAACGGCGCAAAACATCTTTTCCGCACCGGAAGAACGGGATGCGGCAAACTGGACGTTTGCCAACAAAAAGCGTTCCGGTGCAGGCACGGATAGCTACCCGGACGCAAAGGGGCTTTATCTTGCACTTCGGACCGGAGGCGGCGTGTTTGGAGTGATCGGGATCGATCTGTCCGAAAAACCGCTGGATGCCTTTGAAAACAGCGTGCTGCTCTCCATTCTGGGCGAAGGCGCGCTGGCCATCGAAAACCGCAGAAACGCACTGGAAAAAGAGCAGGCAACCGTGCAGGCAAAAAATGAAGAGCTGCGGGCAAACCTGCTGCGCACGATCTCCCATGACCTGCGCACCCCGCTGACCTCCATTTCCGGCAATGCCAGCAATCTGCTTTCCAACGGAGAAACGCTGGATACAGACACCCGGAACAAGATCTGCACCGATATTTTTGATGATGCACAATGGCTGATCGGTCTGGTGGAAAATCTGCTTTCCATCACCCGCATTGAAGATGGGCGGATGAATCTGCAGATCTCACCGCAGCTGATGGACGAAATGATCGAAGAAGCACTGCATCATGTCAACCGGAAAAGCTGCGAACACACCATCACAACACAGTATGGGGACGAGATCCTCCTGGTCAATGTGGATGCACGGCTGATCATGCAGGTCGTTGTCAATCTGGTGGATAACGCCATCAAATACACCCCTGCGGGCTCGGTCATTCAGATCTCGGCTTACCGGAAAGACCATCAGGTCGTAGTGGAGGTGGCAGATAACGGTCCCGGCATTCCGGATCGCGCAAAAGCACAGGTGTTCGAGATGTTTTATACCGGGCAGAGCCGCATCGCAGACAGCCACCGCAGCCTTGGACTGGGCTTGCCCCTCTGCCGTGCGATCCTGACGGCTCACGGCGGAACATTGACCCTGCGTGACAACATTCCCAATGGCAGTGTCTTTTCCTTTGCATTGCCGCAAAGTGAGGTGAACATTCATGAATAAGCCGTCCATTCTGGTCGTAGAGGATGATGTTCCGGTACGGTGTCTGATCACAACGACCCTGAAGACCCACGGCTATAAATATCTGACTGCTTCCAATGGGGAAACGGCGATCATGATGGCCACCAGCCACAATCCGGACATCATGCTGCTGGATCTTGGGCTGCCCGATATAGACGGCATTGAGGTCATCCGCAGCGTCCGCACATGGTCGAACCTGCCCATCATCGTCCTGAGTGCCCGGAGCGAGGATTCTGATAAGATCGAAGCACTGGACAACGGCGCAGACGATTATCTGACAAAGCCGTTTTCCGTGGACGAGCTGCTGGCAAGACTGCGTGTAACGCAGCGCCGATTGAATCTGCTGGCTTCTGACGGCATCAATAGTCCGGTTTTTGTCAATGGCCCTTTGAAGATCGATTTCTCGGCCGGCTGCGTCTGGTTGAGCGAGAATGAATTGCATCTGACCCCCATCGAGTACAAACTGCTGTGTGTGCTGGCGCATAATGTGGGCAAGGTGCTGACGCATACCTCCCTCACGCAGAAAGTATGGGGCAGTACGCAGGAAAATGACATTGCCTCCTTGCGTGTTTATATGGCATCCCTGCGCAAAAAACTGGAACGATGCCCGGATGCGCCGCATCTGATCCAGACCCATGTTGGCGTCGGATACCGGATGCTGCGCGTGGAAAATGATGCAGCCATCCCCGAAGAATAACCTGCATAAAAGGTTCCGGTGCCCACACCCGTGCCGAGTGGATGGACCGGTATCTGGATCAAACGCAAAATGCCCGCCCACTGTGGGTTTTCCACGGTGGGCGGGCATGATCGTTTTCAGGAGAGTGAGGCTCAGCGCTGCAGGACTTTTTTCCCGGTCAGCGGGTCGGGGATGCCCAGCAGGGCCAGAATGATCGCCATGCGGATGTAAACGCCGTCGTGCACCTGATCGAAGTAGGCGGCGCGGGGGTCGTTGTCCACATCCAGCTTGATCTCATCGATGCGGGGCAGCGGATGCAGCACCGGCATATCCTGCGGTGCCTTCTGCAGCAGCGCTTCGTCCAGCTGGTAGCAGCCTTTCAGGCGCAGGTATTCTTCCTCGTTGAAAAAGCGCTCCTGCTGGATACGAGTCATGTACAGCACATCCAGATGCGGCAGCTCGGCTTCAAGGTCAGCCGTTTCCTTATAGATCTGATGGGTCGGCTCCAGCGATTCATTCTTCACATACTGCGGCAGGCGCAGATCTTCCGGCGAGATGAACACGAACCGGTTGCCCTCAAACTGGCTCAGGGCAGCGGTCAGGGAGTGGACCGTGCGCCCGAATTTGAGGTCGCCGCAGAAGCCGATGGTCAGATGATCCAGCCGCCCCCTGCGCTGGCGAATGGTCATCAGGTCGATCATGGTCTGGCTGGGGTGGGCGTGTCCGCCATCTCCTGCATTGATGACAGGCACGCGTGCATACATGGATGCACGCAGCGGCGCACCCTCTTTGGGGTGACGCATGGCAATGATGTCGGCATAGTTGCTCACAACGCGGGCGGTGTCGGCAACGGTCTCGCCCTTGCTGGCACTGGACAGCTGGGCCCCTGCAAAGCCCAGCGTCTTGCCGCCCAGCCGCAGCATGGCCGACTCAAACGAAAGGCGGGTGCGGGTGGAAGGCTCATAGAACAGGGTGGCCAGAATGCGCCCATCGCACAGGTGGGCATAGGGTGCCGGGTCGGCTTCCATCCGGTCGGCAAGATCCAGAAGGGCCAGCTGCTCTTCCAGAGAAAAGCTGTTGGGCTCAATGAAGTGTCTCACAGCCATTCTCCTTTCAGCACGAACTTCTCGCGCTCGGCACCGGTGGAAACGAACTGGATCTCATGACCCAGCTGCTTTTCCAGAAATTCCACGTAAGCCTTGGCCTCTTTGGGCAGCTCATCCCAGCTCTTGCAGCCGGAGATGTCCTTCTGCCAGCCGGGCAGCATGGTGACGACGGGCTCCACCCGGTCCAGATCGGACAGCGGGTCGAAGCTGGGGACTTGCACGCCATCCAATGTGTAACCGGTGATCACCGGGATCTCTTTCATGCTGCTGAGCACATCCAGCTTGGTGAGGGCGATCTTGTCCGCGCCCTGACAGGCCAGACCGTAGCGGCTGGCCACACAGTCAAAGGGGCCTACCCGGCGGGGACGGCCGGTGGCGGCACCGTATTCGCCGCCTGCCTTGCGTAGCTGCTCGTTCCAGCTTTCGCTCATGGCATTCTCGGCGGCAAAGGGGCCTGCACCCACACAGGTGGAGTAGGCCTTCAGCACACCTACCACGTGATCCAGCTTGCAATTGGGGATGCCTGCACCCAGCGGCGCATAGGCGGCCAGCGTGTTGGAGCTGGAAGTGAAGGGGAAGATGCCGTAATCGATATCCCGCATGGCACCCAGCTGCGCTTCCAGCACGATGCGCTTGCCGCTGTCGTGGGCCTGCTGCAGGAATGCGCCTGCATCACAGATGTAGGGAGAGAACTGTCCCGCCTGCATCCGGCACCATTCCAGCAGGGCGTCATAGCTCATGGGCTCCTGATGATAACAGCCTGCCAGCTCCAGATTCTTGGATTCCAAAATCATGTGCAGACGGTCCTGCACCCGCTTTTCGTTCAGGTGCAGCAGATCCCCCAGACGCAGGGTCTTTTTGCGGTACTTGTCGCTGTAGGCGTAAGCGATGCCGCGACGGGTGGAGCCGAAAGCGGTGCCCTTTCGGGCAAGGCGGTCTTCTTCCAGCCCGTCCTGTACCTTGTGCCACGGCATGGAAATGGTGGCCTTATCCGAGAGCTTGAGGTTTTCGGGGCCGACCCGGATGCCGCGCTGCTCGATGGCGTCCATCTCCCCGGCCAGATGGTCCAGATCGATCACCATGCCTGCGCCCAGCACACAAGTCACGTCCGGGTGCAGGATGCCGGAGGGCAGCAGGTTCAGGATGAACTTGCCCTGCTCCGTGACGACTGTGTGGCCGGCGTTGTTGCCGCCCTGATAGCGGGCCACTACATCGGCGTTTTCGGCTAACAGGTCGATGACACGGCCCTTGCCCTCATCGCCCCAATTGATACCAGTAACTGCGGTAAGCATAACTCTTTATTTACCTTCTTTTTCGTTGTTTACAATAGCCTGTACCTTAGTGGGCAGACCATAGATGCTGATGAAGCCGGTGGCATCGCTCTGCTTGTAGTCGCCGCCGGCGGCAAAGGTGGCGATGTCCTCCCGGTAGAGGGAGTAGGGCGACCAGACCCCTGCATTGATGAGGTTGCCCTTGTACAGTTCCAGACGCACCTTGCCGGTGACATGCTCCTGGGTGGAGGTGACGAAGGCACTCAGGGCCTTGCGCAGGGGGCTGAACCACTGGCCGTCGTAGACCAGCTCACCAAAGGTGATGGCCAGCTCGCGCTTCTTGTGGGCGGTGAGCTTGTCCAGCGTCAGGGTCTCCAGCACCTCGTGGGCCTTGTACAGGATGGTGCCGCCGGGGGTCTCGTAGACGCCGCGGCTCTTCATGCCCACCAGACGGTTTTCCACCACGTCGTACAGGCCGACGCCATTGCGTCCGCCGATCTCGTTCAGCTTTGCGATGATGGCGGCGGGCTTCAGCTTCTCGCCGTTCAGGGCCACCGGCACGCCCTGTTCAAATTCCAGCTCCACGAACTCGGACTTGTCCGGGGCGGTCTTGGGGCTGACGCCCAGCTCAAGGAAGCCGGGCTTTTCGTACTGGGGCTCATTGCCCGGGTCTTCCAGATCAAGGCCCTCATGGCTCAGGTGCCACAGGTTCTTGTCCTTGGAGTAGTTGGTCTCGCGGCTGATCTTCAGCGGGATGTGATGGGCCTCGGCGTAGTCGATCTCCTCATCGCGGCTCTGGATGTCCCACTCACGCCACGGGGTGATGATCTTCAGGTCGGGTGCAAAGTGCATGATAGCCAGCTCAAAGCGCACCTGATCGTTGCCCTTGCCGGTGCTGCCGTGGCAGACCGCATCCGCACCCTCGGCGCGGGCGATCTCCACCACCCGCTTTGCCAGAATGGGGCGGGCAAAGCTGGTGCCCAGCAGATAGCCCTCGTAATCGGCTCCGGCCTGCATGGTGGGGATGACGTAATCCTCCACAAATTCGTCGGTCAGGTCTTCGATGTACAGCTTGGATGCGCCGCTTGCCTTGGCGCGCTCCTCCAAGCCTTCCAGCTCACCCTTCTGGCCCACATTGCCGCACACGGCAATGACCTCGCAGTTGTTGTAGTGCTCTTTCAGCCACGGGATGATAATGGAAGTATCCAGACCGCCGGAGTAGGCCAGCACGACCTTTTTGATCTCAGACATAGGAACTGCCTCCGTTCACAAAACTACTTG
Organism: Faecalibacterium sp. 3; assembly: GCF_048323735.1. Classification (NCBI taxonomy): domain Bacteria; kingdom Bacillati; phylum Bacillota; class Clostridia; order Eubacteriales; family Oscillospiraceae; genus Faecalibacterium; species Faecalibacterium sp. 3. The sequence goes on along the minus strand of NZ_JBLWFN010000001.1, from coordinate 1,202,391 downwards.
ATATACATTCGATTCCCTCTTGCAACGTTCGATTGCAGTGCTTATTATACGAGCAGACAAAGGATGTGTAAAAAGTATCCTGCACATGGCGACAATATGATTTTTACATAAAAAGAGGGGACAGCTGCAACAGATACGATGCAGCTGCCCCCTGCGCAGAATGCGCTCAGGCGTAAAACAAAAAATTCAGAGAGATCATCTGTGGTGCGGCGCAGCGCTCTCCCTTAATTCCTGCTGCTGTTCCTGCAGCTCCTGCCGGAGGGCGTGGTCGATCTCCCGGGTCTCCTGCCGGATCTCGGCAAGGTCTTTTTCGATCACCGGGTTCTCTTCCAGATCCTCACGAATGAACATCAGCGCAAAGCTGACCAGCAGCAGCCCGCAGGAGATCCAGATGGCCCTGCCGCCAAGCCAGACGCAGCTCTTGCTGCCAATGCCGGAGCCCAGAGCAAACAGCAGAATGATGCCAAAATAGCGCAGCATCCGGTCTTTGGCCTTGGGTTCGCGGGTGCGGCTCCAGACACACAGGGCCTCCACGCCGCTGCGCAGGTCGCCGATGCACATGGTGCTGGCAAAGGCGTAGCCGTTCACCTTGCGGAACGCCTGCACCTGCATGGCGCAGGAAAAGGAGACGATGGCGTTGGCCAGCAGGTTCTGCTCCTGCGGCAGAAAGCCCACAAGGAACAGCAGCAGCACCTCGCCCAGCACCACCAGCTGCCGCCAGTGGAGCCGCTGCATGTTCCGGAAGTGCTCCTGCATCTTTTCGGCGGTCAGCACGCCCAGCGCAAAGGCGCACAGGGGCACCAGATAATGCAGCACCCGCTCCCAGTTCCCATCCATCAGGTTGGAACTGAGCAGCACGATGTTGCCGGTCTGCGCGTTGGCAAATACCTTGCCGCGGAACAGGTAGGTGTAGGCGTCCTGCAGGCCGCCGGACAGCGACAGGAATACGGCTGTAAGAAAAGATTCGGACATTTGTCCGCGATGTTTTGGTTTCATGCTTGCACCTTCTTTTTTTGCTCTCCCATTTTTTTGCTCTCCCATTATAGTACATTTTTGCGGCCCGGCTGATATCAGTTTTACATGGCCGACATGTTTTGGGTGCAAGCTGTGCCGGAAAACGGCGGGGAAACGCCGTTACAGCTTCCCTGCTTCCAGCAGCTTCTTTACCTCGAACAGATCCCTGCACTCGGCGGTGTACCGGCTGCGCATTTCGTCATCGGCGGGGGCAAGGTCCGGCACCATCACGGTGACAAAGCCGCCCCGGGCACCGGCCCGCACGCCGTTGTAGCTGTCCTCCAGCACCAGCGTTTCAGCCGGGACGGTGCCCAGCGCCTTGGCCGCTGTGAGGAAGATCTCCGGGTCGGGCTTGGACGTGGAGAACTGCTCGCCGGAAATAAGGGCCTTGAAGTGATCGGTCATGTGCCAGTTGTTGAGGTGCCGCAGGATGGACGCCATCCGGCTGGAGGAAGCCACCACCATGGGGATGTGCTGCGCTTCCAGATAGGCGATCAGCTCATCCAGCCCCGGCTTTTTGGGCGGCGGTGTCTGAAACGCCGTCTCTGCCTGCTGGTGCAGCGCCTCTATGATGGCGTCGGTATCGCAGTCCGGGCCAAAGAAGCGGCGCAGCACCGCCCGCATGGAGTCGCCTGCCGTGCCCCGGACGGCGTCGTCCAGCCCTTCCTTATAAGAAAGGCCCAGCGTGGCCAGCGCGGGCCGCCACAGGGTGGCCCAGATGCGCTCGGTGTCGAACATCAGCCCGTCCATATCAAAAATAACACCTTTTATCATTGTGCAAAAAGCTCCTTTCTGAGCCTGTAAGATCCGGCTTATGCCCTCATTGTATCATATTTTGGGCAGATTGCACATAGAAAAGCGGGCAATTCCGCGCAACTTAACAGGGGGAAAGATGAAAGATTTTTCGTTTCCTTGTAAAACGATTTCATAATACTATAATAGAAAACAACATTCGGTGTTTGCGGGCGCGTTTTCACTCGCTGCGCCCGAGATCAGGAAAGAGGGAAAATAAATCATGTTGGATATCAAGATCACCCGTACCACTGCTCCGAAGGCAAAGCCTGACGAGAGCAATCTGGGTTTTGGCAAGAAGTTTACCGACCATATGTTCGTGATGGATTACACCGAGGGCGAAGGCTGGCACGATGCCCGCATCGTCCCCTACGGCCCCTTTGAGCTGGACCCGGCTACCGTCGTGTTCCACTACGCTCAGGAGATCTTTGAGGGCATGAAGGCATACCGCACTGCCGACGATACCGTCCAGCTGTTCCGCCCGGACTGCAACGCAAAGCGTTTCCAGGACTCTGCCGACCGTCTGTGCATCCCCAAGATCCCTGTGGAAGACTACATTCAGGCCGTTGAGACGCTGGTGGATGTGGACCGTGACTGGGTGCCCCATTCCGACGGTGCTTCCCTGTACATCCGTCCCTTCATCTTTGCCAATGATGTGGGTCTGGGCGTGCACGCTTCCAAGCACTACATCTTCTGCATCATCTGCGCTCCCTCGGGTGCTTACTATGCCGAGGGCATCAACCCCGTGCGCATCTACGTGGAAGACGAGTACATCCGTGCCGCTCCCGGCCTGACCGGCTTCACCAAGTGCGGCGGCAACTACGCTGCTTCCATCAAGGCCGGCGAGCTGGCCGAGGAGCAGGGCTACGCACAGGTGCTGTGGCTGGACGGCGTGGAAAAGAAGTACGTCGAGGAAGTCGGCAGCATGAACATCATGTTCAAGATCGACGGCAAGGTGTACACCGCTGCTACCGTCGGCACCGTTCTGCCCGGCGTCACCCGCCGCAGCTGCATCGAGCTGCTGAAGGACTGGGGCTATGAGGTGGTAGAAGGCAAGATCGCCATTGCCGACATCATGGCTGCTGCCCGCGAAGGCAAGCTGGAAGAGGTGTTCGGCACCGGCACCGCCGCTGTCGTCTCCCCCGTCAAGGAGCTGGTCTGGAAGGGCGAGCACGCCTACATCGGCGACGGCAAGATCGGCCCTGTCACCCAGAAGCTGTACGACACCATGACCGGTATGCAGTGGGGCAAGCTCCCCGACACCAAGGGCTGGATCGTGCCGGTGGAGAAAAAGAACTGATCCCGATTCTCCGGAGAGAACCTTTTATTCAGAATAGCAGCAAACGCCGCCAGGCCTCCGCTCGGCGGCGTTTGCCGTATATTGCCCCCTCTCAGTCGGCGCCTGACGGCGCTGACAGCTCTCCCGAAGGGCGAGCTTTTACGCATCTGGCGGCCAAGCAGAAAAAAGCTCCCCCCTCGGGGAGCTGGCGAACGAAGTGAGCCTGAGAGGGTTCTTCATCGGCAAACCTCCAAAATTTCCCGGCGCAATTGCTTTCTGTGCCCTGCAGTGCTAAACTGAAAACAGAACAGCGGCCTGCATTGCGGCAGGCCATGTGCAGGAAAGATTGAGAGGAATGGACCCATGGTTAAAAAATGGAGCGTGAGCTACCCTGCCGTCAATGGCACCGAGCAGCGCAGAGTTTATGTCTATCTGCCTACGATGTATGAAGCCGAGCCGGACCGCAGGTATCCGGTGCTGTATATGTTCGACGGCCAGAACGTCTTTTTTGACGAGGACGCCACCTTTGGCAAGAGCTGGGGCGTGGCCGATTATCTGGACTATACCGACACCCCGCTGATCGTGGCGGCGGTGGAATGCAATGCCGGGGCCAACAACGAGCGGCTGGTGGAGTATTCGCCCTACCGGTTCGATGACCCGCAGTTCGGCCACTTCGACGGCAAGGGGCAGGCCACCATGAGCTGGTACATCCACCGGTTCAAGCCCTTCATCGATCACAATTTCCGCACCCTGCCCGACCGGGAACACACCTTCATTGGCGGCAGCAGCATGGGCGGCCTGATGAGCCTGTACGCCCTGCTGCAGTACAATGAGGTCTTCAGCCGTGCGGCGGCGCTGTCGCCGTCCATCTGGGTCTCGCCGGAAAAGCTCTCCGGCCTTGTGGGCCGGGCAAATCTGGCCCCCGGCACCGTGCTGTACATGGACTACGGCTCCCGCGAGATGGGCAACCACGAGGGCATGCGCCGCGGCTTTGCCGAGATGTGCAGCAAGGTACTGACCCGGGGCATCCACCTCACCAGCCGCATCGTGCCCGGCGGCACCCACAGCGAAGCCAGCTGGGAAAAGCAGCTGCCCTTTATGTTCCACACCCTGATGTATGAGGTGGAGGAGTAAAAAGGGTGTAATTGCCCGCTGTAAAAGGGGTACAAAAGCCTTCACCCCTTGGGGACAGATTTCCCCCGCACCGGGGGAAAATGTCGCATAGCGACAAAAGGGGGAGCAGGTGGCGCGTAGCGCCGGATGAGGGGTAATTCCCCGCAAGGTGCTGCACGCCTGCGCCCTCATCAGTCACCTTCGGTGACAGCTTCCCCCGACCGGGGGAAGCCTTTGTCTACCGACACCATTGCACAACAAAACCAAAGGAGGAAACACCATGGAAATGCAGTATTTCAAGGATTACAGCCCGGCTCTGGGCCGTGACATGGAGTGCAAGATCTACGGCCACGCAGGCCGCCCGATGCTGTACATCCCCTGTCAGGATGGCCGCTTCTTCGATTTTGAGAACTTCCACATGAACGATACCCTTGCCCCGTGGATCGAGTCCGGGCAGATCATGGTCCTCTCCATCGATACCATGGACAAGGAGACATGGTCCGACACGCAGGGCGACCCCTATTGGCGCATCCGCCGCTATGAGCAGTGGCTGCGCTACATCGTGGAGGAGGCTGTGCCCAAGATCCAGTATCTGGCCAAGGAGCGCAACGGCTGGGACGACCTGCCCGGCGTCATTGCCTTTGGCTGCAGTCTGGGTGCCACCCATGCGGTCAACCTGTACCTGCGCCGCCCGGATGTGTTCTGCGGCTGTCTGGCCCTCAGCGGCATCTACACGGCCCACTACGGCTTCGGCAATTATATGGACGAGCTGGTGTACATGAACTCGCCCGTGGACTACATGAAGAACTTCCCGGAGGATCACCCCTACATGCAGCTGTACCGCAGCCAGAAGGCGGTCATCTGCTGTGGTCAGGGCGACTGGGAGCGGCCGGACACCACATGGTTCCTCAAGCGCATCTTCGAGGCCAAGAACATCCCCATCTGGGTGGACCTGTGGGGCCACGATGTCAACCACGACTGGAACTGGTGGTATAAACAGACTGCATATTACATGCCGTATATTCTGGGACAGCAGTAAAACAAACCCTCTCAGGCGCTGACGCGCCAGCTCTCCCGAAGAGTGAGCTTTGATGCATCTGACGGTTTGCAGCAAATAAGCTCCCCCTTCGGGGGAGCTGGCAACGCTGTAAGCGTTGACTGAGAGGGTTTTCTTATAGAGGAAAGAGGAATCGTAAAACCATGCAGAATTTCATTTTTATTTCGCCCAACTTCCCCACCAACTACTGGCAGTTCTGCCATGAGCTGAAAAACAACGGGATGAACGTGCTGGGCATCGGCGACCAGCCCTACGATGAGCTGAAGCCGGAGCTGAAGGACAGTCTGAACGAGTACTACAAGGTGGGCAGTCTGGAAAACTACGACGAGGTCTACCGCGCCGTGGCCTTTTTTGCCTTCAAGTATGGCCGCATCGACTGGCTGGAGTCCAACAATGAATACTGGCTGGAGCGGGACGCAGCCCTGCGCACCGATTTCCATATCACCTCCGGCTTCCAGACCGATGATATGCCCCGCATCAAGTACAAGAGCAAGATGAAGGAGTATTACAAGAAGGCCGGCATTGCCACCGCACGCTACCACATGGTGGACGATTACGAGGGCTGCCGGAAGTTCATCGAAGAGGTGGGCTACCCGGTGGTGGTAAAGCCGGATAACGGCGTGGGCGCATCCGATACCCACAAGCTGTCCAGCGACGAGGACCTGAAAAAGTTCCTCGTGCAGAAGACGGCCCATCACCCGGATGTGGAGTACATCATGGAGGAGTTCGTCCGGGCCGAGGTGAACAGCTACGATGCCATCATCGATGCCAACGGCAACCCCATCTTTGAGGCCGGCAACGTGAGCCCCATGTCCATCATGGATATCGTCAACGACAACGACAACTCCATCTATTACATCATCAAGGACCTGCCCGAGGACACCCGCGCCGCAGGCCGTGCCGCCGTCAAGAGCTTTGGCGTCCGGAGCCGCTTCATCCACTTTGAGTTCTTCCGCATGACCGAGGATCAGGCCGGCATGGGCAAAAAGGGCCAGATCGTGGCACTGGAAGTCAACATGCGCCCCTGCGGCGGCTTCACCCCGGATATGATCAACTTTGCCCGCTCCACCAACGTTTACAAGATCTGGGCGGACATGATCGCCTTTGGCGGCACCGATATGCCGGTGGGCGAGCACTTCTACTGCCCGTTTGCAGGCCGCCGCGACGGCAAGCACTTTGTGTACAGCCACGAGCAGATCATGCAGAAGTACCAGCAGAATATGCGCATGGTGGACCGCATGCCGGACGCGCTGAGCGGCGCCATGGGCAACCAGATGTACGTTGCCACCTTCTCCACCCGCGAGGGCATGGAGCAGTTCTACTCCGATGTGCTGGCCGTCACCGACGACAACAACGCCGCTGTGCAGAAGGAGTTGAGCAGCATTCTGGCTCTGGGCGAGCCGGAGACCGCCCCGGCCCAAAAGGCCGAGAGCAAGCCTGCCGCCAAGCCCGCCCGCACCGCAAAGAAAAAGTAAAACAAATGCACTGACTGCATAGATCCTCAGCCCCGGAACGGCATCTGCCGCCCCGGGGCTTTTCGTTGTCCCTTTTGGCAAAGTGTGGTATACTGTTGCCAGAGATTTTATTGGGAACGAGGTACATCTATGAAAATTCCTGCAAACGGCTTTACCCATGCCGGCAAGTTCCACGCCGACGATGTGTTTGCCACTGCGCTGCTGCAGATCCTGCGCCCGGATATCAAGATCACCCGCGGCTTTGTGGTGCCGGACGGCTTTGACGGCATCGTGTACGATGTGGGCTATGGCATGTTCGACCATCATCAGGAGCCCCGGGAGTACCGCGCAAACGGTGTGCCCTACGCGGCTTTCGGTCTGCTGTGGCGGGTGCTGGGCCCCGGCCTTGTGGGCGAGCGGCAGGCCCGGCTCATCGACGAGAACTTTATCCAGCCGCTGGACCTCAACGACAACACCGGCGAGCAGAACAGCCTGTGTGATGCCATCGGCTTTTTTAACCCGGTGTGGGACTCCAGGGAGGATCAGGACGCCTGCTTTTTCAAGGCCGTGGCCGTGGCAAAGCAGATTCTGGAAAACCAGATCGCCAGCGCCAACGCCGTGAACCGCGCCGACGAAAAGGTGCAGCAGGCCTATCAGAACTCCCGGGACGGCATCGTGGTGCTGCCCTGCTACCTGCCGTGGAAAAACGGCCTGTACAAAACGGATGCGCTGTTCGTGGTCTACCCCAGCCAGCGCGGCGGCTGGAGCGCCCAGTGCGTCACCGACCACAAGACCAAGCGCCCCAAGCTCCCCTTTCCTCAGAGCTGGGCCGGTCAGCCGCAGGAGGTCATTGAGCAGAAGAGCGGCATCCCGGGCATCAGCTTCTGCCATGCCAGCCGCTTCCTCATCACGGCCAAGGATAAGGAGACCGCCCTTGCGGCCTGCCGTCAGGTGTTAAAGAACAATGGCCGCATCTGAGCATCCGGCCCGGCCAAAGCCCGCCTTCGTGTACATGGTGCGTTGTACCGGCGGCCAGCTGTACACCGGCTGGACCAACGCCCCCGCCGCCCGCCTGCAGGCCCACAAAAGCGGCAGAGGGGCCCGCTACACCCGGGCCAGAGGTGCAGCGGCCTTTGCCTACGTGGAGCGCTGTGCGGACAAGCGCAGCGCCCTGCGGCGGGAAGCTGCGCTCAAAAAGCTGCCCAAGGCGCAAAAGGAGCTGCTGTGCCGCGCGTGGAGCGCGGCAGGCGGGCCCTTTTCCGGCGCATAAAGACAAAACAACACCCGGGACTCTTTCAGGGCCAGACGGCTCACAAAAGGGTCCCGGGCGTTTTGTTTTTGCGGTGTGAATTCTTTCCGTGTGCTGTAGTCCGCACATGCCTCCGGACAGGCTGCATGTGCCCCGAATATATACTGCGCAAATGCATAAAATGTGAATATATTCTGCAAATAACGCATAAAGATACAAATTGAACCAAAACAGAGGTCAAATCCGTGTAAGGTTTGGCGGTTTTCGGCATTGACGAAAAAGCCGCGCGGCGTATAATAAAAGCATCAACCGAAACGTAACGGAAGAGGATGCGAAGGGAAAGTACGCATCAGAAAACAAAAGTGTATTTTTAAAAGGAGCAATCATCATGAAAAAGGAAAACATCAAAAAAGTTGTTCTGGCATACTCCGGCGGTCTGGATACCTCCATCATCATTCCCTGGCTGAAGGAAAACTACAACAACTGCGAGGTCGTCGCCGTCTCCGGTGACGTGGGTCAGGGCACCGAGCTGGACGGTCTGGAAGAAAAGGCCAAGGCTACCGGCGCTTCCAAGCTGTACGTGCTGGACCTGAAGAAGGACTTTGTGGAGAACTACATCTTCCCCACCCTGAAGTTCGGCGCAAAGTACGAGGACTACCTGCTGGGCACCAGCTTTGCACGTCCCTGCATTGCCAAGGCTCTGGCCGATATCGCCATCAAGGAAGGCGCAGACGCCATCTGCCACGGCTGCACCGGCAAGGGCAACGATCAGGTGCGTTTTGAGCTGACCCTCAAGGCCCTGTGCCCGGATATGGCCATCATTGCTCCGTGGCGTGAGTGGGATATCAAGAGCCGTGACGAGGAGATCGACTACGCCGAGGCTCACCACATCCCCCTGAAGATCAACCGCGAGACCAACTACTCCAAGGATAAGAACCTGTGGCACCTGAGCCACGAGGGTCTGGATCTGGAGAGCCCCGCCAACGAGCCCCAGTACAACAAGCCCGGTTTCCTGGAGCTGGGCGTCAGCCCCGAGCAGGCTCCCGATGTTCCTACCTATGTGACCATCCACTTTGAAAAGGGCATCCCCACCGCCGTGGACGGCAAGGAGATGGGCGCTGTGGAGCTGGTGGAGCACCTGAACAAGCTGGGCGGCGAGAACGGCATCGGCCTGCTGGATATCGTGGAGAACCGTCTGGTGGGCATGAAGAGCCGCGGTGTGTATGAGACCCCCGGCGGTGCCATCCTGTACAAGGCCATCAATGTTCTGGAGACCATCACTCTGGATAAGGAAAGCTCTCACTTCAAGGCTCAGCTGGCCCAGAAGTATGCCGATATCGTCTACAACGGCCAGTGGTTCACCCCGCTGCGCGAGGCTCTGGACGCCTTTGCCGACAGTCTGGAAAAGACCGTCACCGGCGATGTGAAGCTCAAGCTCTACAAGGGCAACATGATCAACGCCGGCGTCACCTCTCCCTACACCCTGTACGACGAGCAGACCGCTTCCTTCGGTGAGGACGAGGACTACAATCAGGCTGATGCAACAGGCTTCATCAACCTGTTCGGCCTGTCCATCAAGGAGCACGCAAAGCTGTCCAAGAACTGGCCGGAGGTCAAGTAATCGGCTGTAACATTTTCCCTTTCGTGTGTTTTCACACTTTCACACGGAAGTTTCATCCAACCGGCATCGTTGCCGGCGGCACCGCCGCAGGAGCGTTTTCCCCTGCGGCGGCTTTGCCGTTTTTAGAAGAAATTGACAACCCTCTCAGTCAAACCCTGACGGGTTTGACTGAGAGGGTTTGGACATAAAGTAAAGGATAAAACTATGGCAGAACAACTCTGGAAGGGCCGTTTTTCCAAGGCCGTGGATTCCCGCGTGAACGACTTCAACTCCTCCATCCGGTTCGACCAGCGCATGATCGCGCAGGATATGCGCGGCAGCGGCGTCCATGCCGCCATGCTGGCAAAGCAGGGCATCATCTCCGAAAAGGACTGTGAGGACATCCTCAACGGTCTGGCATCCATCGCCGACGATCTGGCAGCCGGCAGGCTGGAGATCGACCCCAATGCCGAGGATGTGCACACCTTTGTGGAGCAGACCCTCACCGCCCGCATCGGCGACGCCGGCAAGCGGCTGCACACCGGCCGCAGCCGCAACGATCAGGTGGCGCTGGATATCCGTCTGACCCTGCGGGACTACAGCCACACCCTGCAGGCCTACATTGTGGAGCTCATCAAGGTCATCTGCAAAAAGGCCGGTGAGAACACCACCGCCGTCATGCCCGGCTACACCCATCTGCAGCGCGCCCAGCCCATCACCTTTGGCCACGCCCTGATGGCCTACGCCTCCATGCTGCTGCGGGATCTGCAGCGCTTCGAGGACGCTACCGCCCGCATGGACAGCCAGTGCCCGCTGGGCTCCGGCGCGCTGGCCGGTACCACCTACCCGCTGGACCGCCAGTTCACCGCCGAAAAGCTGGGCTTTGCGGCTCCCTGCGCCAACAGTCTGGACGGCGTGTCCGACCGTGATTTCTGCATCGAGCTGGCCAATGCCATCTCCATCTGCATGATGCACCTGTCCCGTCTTTCCGAGGAGATCATCCTGTGGTGCAGCTGGGAGTTCAAGTTCATTGAGCTGGACGATGCCTTTACCACCGGCTCCTCCATCATGCCCCAGAAGAAGAACCCCGACGTCACCGAGCTGATCCGCGGCAAGACCGGCCGCGTCTACGGCGACCTGAACACCCTGCTGGTGATGATGAAGGGCATTCCTCTGGCCTACAACAAGGACATGCAGGAGGACAAGGAAGCCATCTTTGACGCAGTGGACACCCTTGAGCTGTGCCTCAAGACCGTGACCCCCATGCTGGACACCATGAAGACCCTGCCGGCCAACATGCGCCGCGCCGCCGCCAAGGGCTTCATCAACGCCACCGACTGCGCCGACTACCTCACCAAGAAGGGAATGCCTTTCCGGGATGCCTACAAGCTCACCGGCTGCATGGTGTCGGACTGCATCGCAAAGGACAAGACTCTGGAAGAGCTGACCCTTGACGAGTTCAAGGGCTACAGCAGCCTGTTTGAAAAGGATATCTACGAGGCCATCGATCTGGTCAGATGCTGTGAGGGCCGCACCAGCTACGGCGGCCCCAGCGAAGCCAGCGTGAAGAACCAGATCGAGCTGGCCGCTGCACAGCTGAATGCCTGGGAGGCGAATAACGCATGAGCGTGAAAGTTTTTATTGATGGCTCTTCCGGCACCACCGGCCTGCGCATTGCCGACCGGCTGGCTGCACGCCCGGAGATCGAGCTGCTGTCCATTTCCGCCGAGGGCCGCAAGGATGTGAACGAGCGGGCGAAGGTCATCAACTCCGCCGACCTCGCCTTCCTCTGCCTGCCGGATGCGGCATCCAAAGAGGTCATGCCCCTGCTGCGCCCGGACGTGAAGGTGCTGGACACCTCCACCGCCTTCCGCACCGATGCCGCATGGGACTACGGTTTCCCGGAGCTGGCGGGCCAGAAGGAAAAAATTAAAAATTCCTGCCGCGTGGCAGTGCCCGGCTGCTATGCCAGCGGCTTTATCAGCATTGCCCGCCCGCTGGTGGAGCTGGGCCTTGTCCCGGCAGAGTATCCCTTCAGCTGCACCGGCATCTCCGGCTACTCCGGCGGCGGCAAAAAGATGATCGCCGAGTACGAGAGCCCCGACCGCCCGGCGCACAGCAAGCTGGATGCGCCCAAGAGCTACGGTCTGGGCCTTGCCCATAAGCATCTGCCCGAGATGCAGAAGATCAGCGGCCTTGCCCACACCCCCATGTTCGTGCCGGTGGTGTGTGACTACTACTGCGGCATGCAGGTGCTGGTGCCGCTGGACCTGACGCTGGCGGGCACCACCGCCGAACAGGTGGCTGCAGGCATTGCCGGGTACTATAAGGACGCCGCCACCGTCAAGGTGCACGGGCTGAACGAGACCCTGCCGGAGAACGGCCTGTACTCGAACGCCATGGCCGGTACCGACCGCATGGAGCTGTATCTGACCGTGAACGCCGCCGGCGACCAGATGATGCTGGTGTCTGTGTTCGATAATCTGGGCAAGGGCTCCTCCGGTGCCGCCGTCCAGTGCATGAACCTGATGCTGGGTCTGGAAGAGACCGAAGGGCTGGAATAAAAAACTCCCTTCGTCTGCTCACGGTGTTCGCATCCACCTCCCTCAAAGAGGGAGGCTTTTGCAGTTGACGGTTACGCAAAGGCTCCCTCCATGAGGGAGCTGGCACGGCGAATGCCGTGACTGAGGGAGTATTTCTTTGTGGGAAAGGAAGATCATTATGCAGTATCAAGAAGTTGCGGGCGGCATCTGCGCGCCCAAGGGCTTTGCAGCGGCTGGCGTGCACTGCGGCATCCGCGCAAACCATGCAGAAAAATACGATCTGGCACTCATCAAAGCGGACGTGCGCTGCGCCGCCGCCGGTGTGTACACCACCAACAAGGTCTGCGGCGCACCCATCAAGGTGGACCGTGCCCACCTGAAGGACGGCTATGCACAGGCGATCCTTGTGAACAGCGGCAACGCCAACACCTGCGCCGCCAACGGCGTGGCTCTGGCCGAAGAATGCTGCGAGCTGGTAGGCAAGGAGCTGGGCATCGATCCGCAGGACGTGCTGCCCGCCTCCACCGGCGTCATCGGTCAGCCCATGGTCATCGACCCCTTTGCCCGGGGCATTCCCGCCGCCGCCGCAAAGCTGGCTGCGGACGAGCAGGGCAGCGCCGATGCCGCCACCGCCATCATGACCACCGACACCCACAAAAAGGAATACGCCATCCAGTTCGAGCTGGGCGGCAAGGTGTGCACCGTGGGTGCCATTGGCAAGGGCAGCGGCATGATCGCCCCCAATATGGCCACGATGCTGGCATTCTACACCACCGATGCGGCGGTCTCCCCCATCCTGCTGGAAAAGGCCCTCAAGACCGTGGTGCCCGGCACCTACAACCAGATGAGCGTGGATCTGGACACCTCCACCAACGATACCCTCATCATCATGGCTTCCGGCCTTGCAGGCAACCCGGAGATCTGCGAGGAGAACGCGGACTACCACGCCTTTGTGGCGGCGCTGACTGCCATTGCAGAGCACATGTGCGCCGAGCACGCCGGTGACGGCGAGGGTGCCACCCACCTCATCACCTGCGAAGTGACCCATGCCCCCGACCTGAAGACCGCCCGTGCCGTCAGCCGCAGCGTGGTGTGCTCCAACCTGTTCAAGGCAGCGGTGTTTGGCCGCGATGCCAACTGGGGCCGCATCCTGTGCGCCATCGGCTACACCCCCGGCGATTTCTCCATTGATAAGGTCTGCGTGCGGCTTTCCAGCAAGGCGGGCGAGGTGTATGTGTGCGAGAACGCCGCCTACCACCCCTACAGCGAGGAGGAGGCCGCCAAGGTGCTGGCCGAGCATGATATCCTGGTCAAGGTGGACATGGGCACCGGCGATGCATCCGCCAAGGCATGGGGCTGCGATCTGACCTACGATTACGTCAAGATCAACGGCGATTACCGCACCTGATAACCCTCTCAGGCGCTGCGCGCCAGCTCTCCCGAAGGGAGAGCCTTTGGCAAAACCGTGAACGCTGCGGGAACTGCCAAAGCCTCCCACTTTGAGGAAAGACTCTCCCCGGCCGGGGAGAGATGTCGCAATAGCGACAGAGTGGGGAATGTGGCATCGCGCAAGCGATGACGGAGAGGGCAAGGCTGCTAACGGCAAGGAGCAACAGAAAGTATATGAAAAACGAAGAAATGGCGCGCCTTTTCTCTGAGGCGACACCCTATATCCAGAAGTATCACGGAAAGACCATGGTCGTGAAATACGGCGGCAATGCCATGATCAACGAAGAACTGAAAAATGCCGTCATGAACGATCTGGTCACCCTCACCCTGCTGGGTGTGCGCGTCGTGCTGGTGCACGGCGGCGGCCCGGCCATCAATGAGATGCTGAAAAAGGTGGGTGTGGAAAGCCATTTCGCAAACGGTCTGCGGGTGACCGACGACGCCACCATGGAGATCGTGCAGCAGGTGCTGGCCGGTAAGGTGAACAAGGATCTGGTGGCAAAGCTGCGCGGCCGCGGCGTGGGCCTGTGCGGCATGGACGGTCAGATGCTGCGCTGCACCGAGCTGGACCCCCAGCTGGGCCATGTGGGCGAGATCGTGCATGTGGACGCCACCCTGATCGGCAGCCTGCTGGATGGCGGCTACATCCCGGTCATTGCCACGGTGGGCATGGACGATCTGGGTCAGGCCTACAACGTGAATGCGGACACTGCCGCTGCGCAGATCGCCATTGCGCTCAAGGCTGAGAAGCTGGTGTCCATGACCGATATCGCGGGCCTGCTGCGGGATAAGGACGACGAAAGCACCCTCATCCCCGAGGTGGAGGTGTCCGAGATCGAGGGCTACAAGTCCGCCGGTGTCATTGCGGGCGGCATGATCCCCAAGATCGGCGGCATGGCCGACGCCATCTATCAGGGCGTGCACGAGGCGGTCATCATCGATGGCCGGGTGCCCCACTCCATCCTGCTGGAGCTGTTCTCCAACCGCGGCTCCGGCACCCGCTTCTACCGCCGCAGCCACCGCGAATAAGCATTGCGCAGGTGCCGCGCAGGCGGTATAATAAGAAAAATGACCCTCTCAAGCCTTTGCCAGCATTTTCTGGCGCGTCAGCGCCTGAGAGGGCTTTTATCGTCAGTAGGAGGTACACCTATGGATTCTGAAAAGGTCATCAAGCGGGACGGCGAATACGTCCTGCACACCTATAACCGCAACCCTATCGTGCTGGAAAAAGGCCACGGTCTGCGCGCCATCGGGCCCGAAGGCCAGCAGTATCTGGATTTTACCAGCGGCATCGGTGTCAACAGTCTGGGCTACTGTGATCTGGACTGGGCCGAAGCCGTTTCCGAGCAGGCCCATAAGCTGCAGCACTCCTCCAACCTCTACTACACGGCCCCCTGCGGCAAGCTGGCCAAAAAGCTGTGCAAGCGCACCGGCATGAGCAAGGTTTTCTTCGGAAACTCCGGTGCTGAGGCCAACGAGGGCGCCATCAAGGCTGCCCGTAAGTACAGCGTGGACCACTACGGCAAGGACCGCACCACGGTCATCACGCTGGTGAACAGCTTCCACGGCCGCACCATCGCCACCCTGACCGCCACCGGTCAGGAGGTGTTCCACAACTACTTCGGCCCCTTCAACGAGGGCTTCCTGTATGCTCCGGCAGGCGATATGGAAGCGCTGCAGGAGCTGGTGGACCGCAACACCTGCGCCGTGATGCTGGAACTCATTCAGGGCGAGGGCGGCGTGATGGCGCTGGACCCGGACTATGTGCAGGCCGTGCGCAAGCTCTGTGACGAAAAAGACCTTGTGCTCATCGTGGACGAGGTGCAGACCGGCGTGGGCCGCACCGGCACCTTCCTGTGCTGCGAGCACTACAACCTCAAGCCGGACGTGGTCACGCTGGCCAAGGGCCTGGGCGGCGGCCTGCCCATCGGCGCGGTGCTGATGAACGAAAAGGTGGCCGCAGGCATGGGTCCTGGCACCCACGGCTCCACCTTCGGCGGCAACCCGGTGGTCTGCGCCGGTGCCAATGTGGTGGTGGACCGCATGGACCAGAGCTTCCTTGCCAATGTCAACGAGCGCGCTGTCCAGCTGCGCGCAGGCATCGCAAAGCTGCCCCATGTCAAGAGCATTTCCGGCATCGGCCTGATGGTGGGCATCGAGTTCTACGACCTCAAGGCCGCCGATGTGCTGGCCGCCTGCCGCGAAGCGGGCCTGCTGGTGCTGACGGCCAAGACCCGCCTGCGCCTGCTGCCGCCGCTGACCCTCAGCGAGCACGATGTGGACATGGCGCTGGAGATCCTGGGCGATGTGCTGAGCAAAATGGAGCCGACGGCTCCGAAGGAGCAGGCATGAAAAATCTGCTGAAAATGAGCGACCTCTCCCCTGCCGAGCTGACCCACATTCTGGATGTGGCCGACCAGCTCAAGGCACAGCAGAAGCTGGGCGGCACGGCCCCGCTGCTGGCGGGCAAAACGGTGGCTCTGATGTTCTCCAAGGCGTCCACCCGCACCCGTACCAGCTTTGAGGTGGGTGTGTACCAGCTGGGCGGTCTGGGCAACTACATGAACACCGCCGAGCTGCAGGCCGGGCGCGGCGAGCCTCTCAAGGACACCGCCCGGGTGCTGGGCCGCTACTACGACTGCGTGGTGTGGCGCACCTACCGCCAGAGCGATCTGGAAGAGTTTGCCGAGCTGGCCGGTGTGCCGGTGATCAACGGCCTGACGGATTACGCCCATCCCTGTCAGGTGCTGGCTGACCTGATGACCATTCGGGAGCGCCGGGGCAGCCTTGCGGGCCGGAAGCTCTGCTTTGTCGGCGACGGCAGCAGCATGGCAAACAGCCTCATCGTGGGCGGACTGCTGGCCGGGATGCAGGTCACCTGCGTCTGCCCGCAGAGCTACCGCCCGGCGGCGGATGTGCTGATGTTCGCCCACAAGTACGGCAGCGCCTTCCACCTGACCGCAGACCCTGCCGAGGGCATTCAGGATGCCGATGTGGTGGCAACGGCCGTGTGGAACACCGCCCAGCCCGGCACGCCGGAAAGTGAGCAGCGCCTGCGGGATTTCGTGGGCTACCAGCTCACCGGCAAGCTGCTGGAAAGCGCCAAGCCCGACGTCATGGTGCTGCACTGCCTGCCCGCCCACCGGGGCGAGGAGATCTCCTCGGCGGTGTTCGAGCAGCACGCACCGGAGATCTTTGATGAAGCCGAGAACCGCCTGCATGTGCAGAAAGCCGTGCTGGCCATTCTTCTGGCGGGAAAATAAAATTGCATAAAGTGCAAGAGCCTCTGCCATTGGCAGGGGCTTTTTGTATCCCAGTCCTTGCACATCCTGTCTGAAAATACTGTAAAATTCTTGTGCCCTTTGCCGATTGACGAAAACCGATCCGGTTTGCTATACTGAGCGTGGTCAATCAAGTAAGGTTTGTTACTCTCCGGAGGCTTTCCCTTATCCATTGCAGATAGGGGTGAACTTTCGGTTTTTTTCTTTCTATGGGGGTTGTGGGAAGATGAAGGTCATTAAAAACATCAATAACAACATCTCCCTTTGTCTGGACAGCCGCAACAACGAGGTTGTAGCCTTCGGGAAAGGCATTGGTTTCACAAAGCCACCCTATGATGTACCACTTTCCAAAATCGACCGCACCTTTTACGATGTGGACGAGGAACAGTTGGCCGTGCTCAACCGCATCCCGGAAAATGTGCTGGAAGCCGCCGCCGAGATCGTAGACCTTGCCAACGAGAAGATGGACAACCAGTTCCGGGAGAACGTGGTGTTCACGCTGGCAGATCACATTGATTTTTCCGTTCAGCGCTACCGCAAAAACATCAACATCAAGCTGCCGCTCTTTTACGAGGTGCGCCAGCTTTATCCCAAAGAATCCGAGATCGGAAAACAGGCATTGAACATCCTGAAAAAGCGGCTGGATATCGCCCTTCCTCAGGAGGAAGCCGCCGCCATCGCTCTACATTTTGTCAACTACAAGGCACAGGCGGAAACCACACCGGACATCGACTATGGTTCCATCATTGAGCAGGCTACGGGTATTATTGAACAGGAACTGCAGGTGACGGTGGATCGTGACAGTTTCAACTACTACCGGTTCGTCACCCACATGCACTACATGATGAAGCGTACCTTGGATGACGCCATGATCGACACCCAGAATCGGGATATCTTTGAATCCATGAAAAAAGAGTATCCCTCCATTTATTCCTGCTCGGTCAAGGTAGCCGCCCTGATCGAACAACAGCTGAAAAAATCTCTTTCCGAAGAGGAAATATTATATCTGATCCTACACATCAATCGTTTGTGTGCTCGTGAGGATTGTGACCGATAAAGGCATACCGCCTTTGGAGGGCTTTACCCCAGAGTACCGCAGAAGATGCACCGTGTCTGTCCATCTGGTCAGCCGGTACACGCTTTGCGGTGCGCTGGGGTTTTTATTTGGAAACAGAACCGACCGGGAGCGCGCCCCGAACGGGTTTGTGATAAATCTTCCAGAAAAAACACTTGGAAAACTGTTTTTCAAAAACAGGAGGAGAACAAAATGGCAAACAAATATGATACGATGGTCAGTAGCATCGTTGACCTGGTCGGCGGAAAAGAAAACATCCGCTCTTTTGCACACTGCGTTACACGGCTGCGCTTCAATGTAAAAGACAAGGGGCTGGTGGATGAAGCCAAAATCCGGGAATTGCCGGGTGCGGTAGGCACGCAATGGTCTGGTAATCAGCTGCAGGTAATCATCGGCAATGATGTGGAGAACGTTTACAAGCAGATCGCAAAGGCGAATAATCTTGCCGTGGAGCCGGAAGTGTCTGCCGAGAGTGCAGATGAAAAGAAGAAAAGCATTGTTGTAAAGCTGATTGAAATGCTTTCTGGCTGTGTGATCCCGCTGGTTCCCATTCTGATGGGCGCGGGCATGATAAAGGTCTTTTATCTGCTTGCCGTCCGTTTAGGAATCCTTTCCACGGAAAGCTCTACCTATATGGTGCTGGACTTCGTCAATAACGCAGCATTTTATTTTCTGCCGGTCTTTGCTGGTGCAACTGCCGCAAAAAAGTTTGGCGGCAGTATGAGCATAGGCATGCTGGTGGGTGCGATGCTGATCCATCCCACCTTTATCTCGGCAGTAAGCGGGGGTACGGCACTAACGATTTTTGGACTGCCAATCTACGCAACAAGCTATACTAATTCCATTTTCCCGGTGATCCTGTCGGTATGGGTCATGTCCAAGATTGAAAATTTCCTGAAAAAGCATGTGCCGGAGTGGCTGCGCGCTATTGCTGTGCCGACTCTGACTCTTCTCATCATGATCCCGGTGGCGTTCTGCGTGGTCGCCCCCATCGGTGCATTCATGGGTACCTATCTTGCCAAGGCGATCATGTTCTTGTACAGCACTCTCGGCTTCCTTGCCTATGGCATTTTTGGCGTGTTGTTCCCCATCATGGTCATGTTTGGCATGCACACGGCACTTACACCGTACAGCGTTCAGCTGATGTCTACGGTAGGTTATGAGCCGTGCTCCATTATGAGCTTTGTTTCTACCTGTACCCTGACTGCGATAAGCCTTGCCGTGGCGATCCGGACCAAGAACGAGAATATGCGTTCCACGGGCTATTCCTGCGCGCTGACTGCATTTGTGGGTGGCGTGACAGAACCGGCAATGTTCGGCATTGGACTGCGTTTTAAAAAGCCGTTTATCTGTGCGCTGATCGGTAATTTTGTGGGCGGCTGTGTTGCCGGTCTGTATGGCGTGCAGTGCTATGCATTGGGACCTGCCAATATCCTGAATGTGGCAAAGTTTATTGGCGGCGAGGGCATGGGCAACTTTGCATTTGCTATGCTGGGTGCAGCAGTGGCATTTGTGGTGACTTTTGTGCTGACCTGCCTTGCGTACCGCAGCAGCGACCCGATGACGGAGGGCTGATCCATGAAATTTTCGGAAGGTTTTTTATGGGGTGGTGCAATTTCCTCCAGTCAGGCGGAAGGCGCATATCTGGAGGATGGCAAGGGCCTGAGCACAACAGATTTTATGACATCTGGCACAAAAACAAGCCCTCGCAGAATTACGAAGACACTGGAAAAAGATGCGTACTATCCGAGCCATAAAGCAATTGATTTTTACCACCACTATAAAGAGGACATCCGGCTGTTCGGCGAGATGGGTTTTAAAGTGTTCCGTTTGTCCATTGCATGGTCGAGAATCTACCCGAATGGAGATGAACTCCAGCCGAACCGGGCTGGGCTGGAGTTTTATCACGATGTTTTCCATACCTGCCACGCCTACGGCATCGAACCTTTGGTGACGATCTGCCATTACGATATGCCGCACGCCCTTAGCGTAAAATGGAACGGGTGGGCAGACCGGCGTTGCATTGAACTGTTTGAGCGATACTGCCGGACTTTGTTTGCAGAATACGGTCACGAAGTAAAATACTGGCTGACCTTCAACGAAATGAACATCCTTACGGCACCGATGTGCGGGTACCTGTGCGCAGGCATCCAGCCCGCTGGTGCAGAGGGGACATTCGGTCCTGGAGCAATAGACCAGCACGAAACGCCGGAGCGGAGAAACCTGCGGTTTCAGGCACTACACCACCAGTTTGTGGCAAGTGCAAAAGTAGTGGCTCTGGCACATGAAATGATGCCAGCAGCTAAAATCGGCTGTATGATGTCCAGCCAGTGTACCTACCCGCGCACCTGTGATCCGGATGACCTGCGGGCAGCGCAGGAACAGCGGCAGATCGTCAACTATTTTTGCAGTGATGTTCAGGTACGCGGCAGATATCCGGGGTATATCAAACGGTATTTTCAGGAAAATGATATCCGGATCACGATGCAGCCGGAGGATGCGGAGATCCTGCAAAATGGCTGCGTGGATTTTTACAGCTTCTCGTATTACCAGAGCCGATGTATCAGTGCAAATCCGGGGGATGAGACCGTGGCCGGAAATATGGCAGTAGGTGTCAAAAATCCGTATCTGCCCATGACGCAGTGGGGGTGGCAGGTGGATGAAAAAGGACTGCGTTATTATCTCAATGAAGTCTATGACCGCTACCAGATCCCCCTCATGGTGGTAGAAAACGGACTAGGTGCGCAGGATGTGCTGCAGGCAGACGGAACGGTACATGACCTGTACCGGATCGACTATCTGCGCAGACACATCAGTCAGATGGCAGAAGCAATCAAGGATGGCGTAGACCTGATGGGCTATACTCCCTGGGGCTGCATCGACCTTGTGTCCGCTTCTACCGGCCAGATGGCAAAGCGCTACGGCTTTGTATATGTAGACGCAGACGATTCCGGCAACGGCACCTTTAAACGTTATAAAAAAGACAGTTTTTATTGGTATAAGAAGGTAATTGAAACAAACGGCGAATCGCTGTAACCTGCTCTGAACCAAAAATAACGCCTGCCATTTTCAGTTGGCAGGCGTTATTTTTATGCAGACATCAAACCTTTGCCGCACCCTGATCCAGAATTTTATCGAACCGAGCAAAGAAGGTGATGGTGGTGATGGTTGCGGCCAGAATGTCGCTGACCGGCTCGGCCAGAAACACGCCGAACACCGGGTTCGGCAGCAGGTGCGGCAGGATGAAGATAAGCGGGATCAGCAGGATGATCTTGCGCAGGCAGGCCAGCAGCAGGCTTACCTTGGCCTGCCCCAGTGCCATAAAGCTCTGCTGGCAGGCGATCTGGAAGCCCATGGCAAAGATGCCCGCCATGTAAATGCGCATGGCCCAGGTGGTGTAGGAGATCAGCGCGCTGTCTGAGGTGAAGATACCGGCCACCGCGCCGGGTACCAGCATCATCAGAAGCCAGAACACGCAGGTGTATACGCCGCACAGGGTCAGCTGAAAGCGGAAGGCTTCCTTGACACGGGGCTTTTTGCCTGCGCCGAAGTTGAAGCTTATGACAGGCTGACCGCCCTGACAGATGCCCTGAATGGGCAGGGTGCACAGCTGGGATGCGCTGGTGATGACGGTCATGGCACCCACGGCCACATCGCCGCCGTACCGCGCCAGACTGGAGCTGAAACTGATGGACAGCAGGCTCTCGGTGGAGAGCATCACAAAGGTGGAGATGCCCAGCGCCATCACCGGAAGGATGACATTGCGCTCCGGGCGCAGATAGTCCCTGCGCAGGCGCAGGAGGGTCTTTTTGCCGGTGAGGAAGCGCAGGATCCACACCGCGCCCACAGCCTGACTGAGCACCGTGGCAATGGCCGCGCCCCGCACGCCAAGCCCGAACCCGAAGATGAGGATGGGGTCAAGGATGATGTTGATGACCGCACCGATCACGGTGGTGAGCATACTGGTTTTGGCAAAGCCCTGCGTGGTGATGAAGGGGTTCATGCCCAGCACCAGCAGCACGAACACCGAGCCCAGAATGTAGATGCGGCTGTAGCTCAGGGCATACGGCAGGGTGGCATCGCTGGCACCAAACAGCCGAAGCAGCATCGGCGCCCCGGCATAGAAGCAGATGGTCAGCACCACCGAAAAGAGCAGCAGCATGGTAAAGCTGTTGGAGATGATCTTTTCTGCCTGTTTCTTGTCGCCCTGCCCCAGAGCAATGGCGGTGCGGGGCGCACCGCCTGCGCCTACCAGCATGGCGAATGCATTCAGCAGCATCAAGATGGGAGTGAACAGGCCCACGCCGGTCAGCGCTGCCGCACCGATGCCCGCGATATGGCCAATGTAAATTCGGTCCACGATGTTGTACAACAGGTTCACGACCTGCGCTACCACCGCAGGGATCATGAGCTGCAGCATCAGGCTGCGGACGTTCCCACTGCCCATGTCCTGTTTTGACTGTGCCATGGATGTGATTCTCCTTTTTACTTCAAATTTGAACTATATCCTCTGTATCTCCTCTATTATACTCAAAACCCGCAAAAATACCAGTCTCTTTTCGCAAATTTTTCCATGTTCCGCTCAAAAGTGCAAAAAGCTCCGGGTCTGCCGCACAGCAGACCCGGAGCTTGGAACGCGAAAAAGTGTTGACGCCAACAGGCTTTTTTGCTATACTATATAAGGTTTATCGTGGAGATGTATCGAAGTGGTCGTAACGAGAACGACTCGAAATCTAACTGGCTTTTTGGAAGTGGGTTTCCGATTTTGCTAGGGTTCATGCGGGTTTTCCGACTTCGAGAGTGAACGATTTTCGGTCGT
The DNA here is from genome assembly GCF_048323735.1 of Faecalibacterium sp. 3. NCBI lineage: Bacteria > Bacillati > Bacillota > Clostridia > Eubacteriales > Oscillospiraceae > Faecalibacterium > Faecalibacterium sp. 3. Next base: position 1,179,666 of record NZ_JBLWFN010000001.1, on the reverse strand, counting down.
TCTCTCCTGAAATTCTCTCCAAAGTTTTCCCGGAATGCACGGAGCATTCTAAAATTTAATATCTGGAGCATTACTCAAGTGGTCGTAAGAGGTCGCACTCGAAATGCGATAGGCCGGGAGACCGGTGCCAGGGTTCGACTCCCTGATGCTCCGCCAAATCGAATGGACAGATGAATTTTATTCGTCTGTCCATTCTTTTTTGCCGGAACATCGCCCGTCCACCCTGTCTTTGGGGCGTATGGCATCATGCTGATGCATTGCCATAGCCCAGCCCCTCCATCATAGCCTGTGCAGACGAGAGCTTGGAAGCGTAATCGAAAAAGCACAAACTGCTATAAACTACTTCATTCCCCTTCTTTTTCGCTGTTTACGATAGCCTGCACCTTGGTGGGCAGACCATAGATGCTGATGAAACCGGTGGCATCGCTCTGCTTGTAGTCGCCGCCTGCGGCAAAGGTGGCGATGTCCTCACGATACAGAGAGTACGGCGACCAGACCCCTGCATTGATGAGGTTGTGTAAAAAGTGTTCTGCATATAGCAGCAATATGAAAGCAGTATTTCACAGCGGGGCATTATGAATCTATAATAGGTAGTTGGAAATAAACAGAAAGAGGGTCTTTTTGATGGCAACGATATTTCCAAGAGAAGAAAAGGCAGAGGCACTGTTCGGGGAGATCCTGAAAAATCCAGAAGCCTGCCACCGCCTGATGGATACCTTCAACGACTCGCTGGACATGGCAGACGTACTGGATGCGCCGACCGTGAGTGCACAGCAGTTTGCCGCGGCGCTGTTCAATGCCTACGAGAACAAGGATCTGTCTGCCTTTCTGATGGCGATCTGCCAGCACAGTATGTTTGACCTGCTACGGAACGCTGCCCTGATCCCGTTCAAATTCAACGCCGATGGTCAGCCGAACCCGGTGATCCTGACGGATGATGCCGGCGTTCTTTTGCCGAACAACAAATTTGCCGTGAGCAGCAAAGTATACGACCGGTTCATCCGGGTGTTCCAGAAGCAGGAAAAGGTAAAAATGTACCTTGCCAGCGGCTACTGCAAGTATCACGGCTACGACGAAGGCTCGATGGATGTGGTGGAGTACCACTACAACCAGCATTTGGGGCTGCTGCTGATCTACGAACTGCCGGACACCGTGAAGCAGAAGGTAACGGAAGCGGAGGCCTACTCCACCGTCTGGGATATCCAGATGAAGCTGCAGCACGCACTGCCCCGTTCCGTGGTCTACTATGGACAGGATACGCTCAAGGACGGAGGAACCCGCTACGATGAACTTGGCGTTTTTCTGCCGCTGGAACACTTTGCCGACCGGCTGGAACGCCATATGGAAACTGCCACCAAGATCGTTTACGGGGAGTAAGCACCCTGTAAACGGGTTCCCTTTTATGACCTCATACACAGCAAAACAAAACGCAGAGAGCTGAGACAGTTCTCTGCGTTTTGCTTTATAGAGGGAGAGAGGTGACACGCACGTCATGTGCAATAACGGAATGTCTTATCGGTGATGATACGGGCAAAAATCAGACCCAGCGGAAGTGACACGATGATAAGGATGGCATTTGCAAACCATGTGGCTGAGTCGGTCAAAGACATGATGCCCAGATTGTAAATGGCACGGTAGAAATACAGCCCCGGAACCATAATGACGATGGAAGGAACCGTGACCGAGATACGGGGATAGCCTGCGGCACTCTTCAGGCAGGATGCCAGCAGACCGGCCAGCAGCGCACCCAGAAACGCAGCCACAGCGGGCGGGAACCCGGCAAGGCTGACCAGTTCCAGCCGGAATGTGTTCGTCACGGCACCGATGAGGGCTGCACAGACCGCCAGATTCCGGGGGCTGTTGAACATCAGTGAGAAACCGAATACGCCGCCAAAGCTCGTCAGCAGACGGAACACGATCTCTTCCGGAACCGTCAGGCTCAGGGCCGGGAACTGTACCGGCTGTAAATGCAGCAGAAGTGCCATGATCCATGCCGTCATGGTAGCCACCAGAATGATAAGCATGGCGTAGGCAAGGCGTTCCAGCCCGGAACGCATATCTAGCTTGGCAAGGTCGATACCGCTCGTGATGAACGGAAAGCCCGGAATGATAAAGAGCATGGAGCAGATGTAGCCTGCCTCATGCTGTATCGATACGGCAAACAACACCTCAGCCAGCTTCAGCAGGACAGCATACACGAGGCTTGCCGAACAGACTGAAGCCGTGATGCCCAGAAACAGAGTGAAATGGTGTTTTGTCAGCTTGCAGCGCACAAAGTTGCCGATGCCTGCGCCGCAAAAGGCAAACAACATCTCGATTGGGCCGCCGCCCAGTAAAAAGGTGAAGCACCCGCAGGCCAGTGCTGCCGCAAAACCAAGCGCAGTAGGGGAATACAGACCGTGGATGCGCTCGATCTCATCGAGGTGACTGTGCAGTTCTTCGCCAGTCATGAATTTTCCTTCCCGGTCAAAGTCGTTGACGAAATGTTCCAACCGATTCAGGCGGGAGGTGTTCACACCCGTATTTGTCAGGCAGAGCGACTGGGTATAGCACTGATCTCCATCAAAACAGGTGAACTCGATGGACAGCAGACCGATGTCTGCCGTTGTCGTAACGCCCAGTTCCCGCGAGAGGGTATTCATAGAACTTCGGACACGCCATGCACCCGTGCCGCATTCCAGCAGCATCAACCCGGTGCGGCCAATGACAGATGCCTTTTCTACAAGCCCTGCCTCCGTGATGGGGATGCCTTTGCTGGCCGACGCATAGTCGTGCCAGTAGACTTCCATGTGATTTTTGATGATCTCACTTTGCCGTTGTCCCATATCGGAAAGCCTCCTTTGTGACATGGGAATGTTGCAGCCATTTCAAGACTGCGGTGCTATTATAAGGGAAATTGCAGGGCGGGTAAAACGTATCTTGGATATGCCGGCAATGTTCGTTTTGTATTTCAAAGAAGAAAATACGTTGCGTTTTTGGCGGCTCTGCGGTAGGATAGAAAAAACACGCTGAAAGGAAACTGCCGTGACCCTTCAACAACTCCGCTATGTCACGGCTGTTGCCGGCACCATCAGCCATGCAGTGCAGCAGTTCTATATTTCTCAGCCCAGCCTGACCAATGCTATCCGGGAGCTGGCGGCACAAAGTCAGTTTGACCAGGTGGTGCCGTACCATAGCACGGAGATTCGTTGTCAGCAATCGTTTGAACTATGTGAGTTTTCAGCACAGCAATTTCTGTCAACCGTGCTTCTGCCGCCTTGATGGAATCCCCCATGGCATGATAGCGTTCCGTTGCCGCCGCTGTACGTTCTCGCAGTTCCTCGGCACTGCCGATTTTCTGTTCCTGTAAAAACAGCAGCGTCTTGGACATCTCCTTCAGGTTGAATTTGGTTGCCCACTTTTTGTAGCCGAAACTTTTGCCTGCCGCCATTTTCTGCGGAATATCCACCAGAAGCTGGAACGGTTGCTCCTGCGGTGGCTGCTTTTGATAATGAGGGAACGTTAAAGGAACCTTAAAGAACGGACGGAAAATGCGAAAGGCTTGAGAAAAAACAGATCTCTGTAATCCAGATCGTTTTTTGAATACCATATAAAAAAGAAAGAGCCCGTTTCCGGACAAATTCGTTGGAAGCAGATTTGTTCGGAACGGACTCTTGTAGCCGATATGCAAAGTCATGAAACATATAAAATAGGAAAAGCGTCAAAAATCATCTTGGCCAGCGCTCTTTTCTGGACATGAGTGGCGCGAATGGTACATGAGGATGCGTCTGGTACCAGTAAGCTGTGGTAGCGACATCATCCTGACGTTCAAAAAGACCTCCGTGACTGGCACCAATCTGCTGCAGAGTTACCTTAAGGTCCTTCTCAAAAAGGATAGGATCAAGAAGGTGCCAGCGGTAGAAGCTGCGTTGTGGCATCTGATCATCATTGTGGTAATCATTATGAAGGAAGGTATCGTGGCTAGAGTAGTAAGGATAGCCAAGATACGGAGTACAGTACTGATTTTCAACGGTTTGGCCATTTTGCTGTGTTGCAAAGCTCCATGCACCGCCGAAGTAATCTTCTGTTCCGGTTCCGCAAATGGTTGGATAATCCTTGTCTCCATCGATGTAGAATTTCATCTCACCTTCTCCGTACCAGTAGCGTTCGAGGCTGGTAAGCGCAAGATAAGTTCCAACGTACTGGCCTTTCCCTTTGATGTTGTCGAGGACAACGTAGTCTTTTGCCTTTTCCGTTATGCGCTGACGACGCCACTGGGCATGGAAATAGGCAGCATCCTCCGGAACCGTTGTCAGGCAATAGTCGATCTGATAAAAGAAGGCCGGAATCGGCTCATCACACTGATTTTCAATGGTAATACGGGCGTTTTTGTGGAACGGCATCGGGAAATAGCTGTTGAAACCACGGGTCGGATTGACAGCAATCGGGACTGAGTTTACCTGGTAGGAAACACCGAAGCCGCAGCAGAAGAAATCGCCAAGCGGGCATTCAACGGATGGGAATTCTTCATCGTCCCAGTACATGCGCAGAACAAGATCCCGCAGAACATAACGGTTACGTTCACTGGTACGGTCTGTAACGGTGATCCAGATGTGCTGAATCATGCCTTCTCCCTGGATCTCACCAAGTGTTACGGTCTCTCCTGCTTCTATTTTCGGGATACACGGGGAACCTTTTCTGGACGGACCAAGATCGCTGGATGCCATGCCGCCTTTTCCTTTTTCTCCGTTCCGGTTTTCCCAGTTGATGGAACGGGACTGTCCGTTTTTCAGCCGGAAAATATTCTGTAAACCACAATCAAACATCCTATATTCCTCCTACTCACAAATGAGCAACTGTCTTTTATGTTGAATTGTATTCATTCAAACAATTCCGCTTAACGGGTACAGTCTCCACCCATGTTCCAGTTGATTCCTTGAAGGGGATTGCTTGCAAAGTTGTTATTATTGTACACTTTTATTTGTATAAAAGCAATGTGCTACTGCCATAAATCTTTAGCACCACACTCATGAATGCATAAGGAACAATGTACGATATCTGTCTTACCGTTACTGCATGCGTGTTCCTCCATCACCCACCGAAATGCTTTCGCCGTGCGCAAATCGGCGTCTTTGAAGTGCCCGCCGCTGTTCCATTCAAGGGTGCAGTCTGCGCCACGCTCTGCAAGCCGACTGTGCAGGGTGCGGATGTTATCCCCTACCGCAGCCATGACGGTGTTTTTCGTGTGCTCTTCCTTGTCGCCAAGGCTCAGATAAATGTGCTGCGTCTGAATCGGGTGCCGCTGTTCAAACTCCATCCAGCCCGGGAACCACACCGAGGGAGATGCAGCGGCGACACCGTAGAACAAATCGGTCTGGGTGGATGCCCACAGCGAAAACAATCCCGCCAGCGAGTAGCCGCCCAGAATGATTTTGACGTTCTCCGAGAGTTCAAACTGTTGTTTCAGCGTGGGGATGACCTGTTCTGTCAGAAAGCGCAGGGTGCCCGCAGCATTGCCACCGAAACCCTGCTTCCCCCACACGGCAGGAGACTTCCACGGAGAAAGTGCATCGTTCCAGCTTTCCACGGGCACGGCCGCAAACAGAAAGTGGTGCGCACTCTGTGCAATAGCGGCAACCTCGCTTTCCATGCTTTGCAGCTCGTGTTCGCCGGTCATTTGGAGCAGCAGGTATTCTGCATGAGGCTCGCCGTAAATGCGGCAAGGTCTGTTCCCGATTTGCATTGTCTGTGCGGTCATTGCGGCATCCTCCCGAAAAAACTTTGATAAGCCCAGTATAGCAACTGAAAAATCATTTTGCAATTCAAAAAAGCGTTTGCATTCGCAGCAAGCAGGGCTTGTTGGGAAATCCCAAACCCTTGCCTGCATCGTAGGAGGGTGTAGCCATCACGGAAGCGTGATGATTGCAGGAATGCTATGCGGCAGCAATAAGAGCGGGGCCTTGCAAAAGGCTCCGCTCTTATCGCTGCCGTTAAGCAGAAAATGAAGGAGATTTATCTTTCAAAACCGCCTGTGGACTGCTGCAGCGATGGGGAGCCATAACAAATCCATCAACCGGCTTTGGAAGAAGCAAACAGGGACGGGAAAAATGCACTGTCACAGGTTGATGCCGATTCCAAGGATCACGAACAGGATCGCCAGACAGATGCAGCTTACCCCGTTTCTTCGTTCCGTGAAAGCGTCCAGAGAACACTTTGCACGCTGTTTTGCCTGTTCCAACTGGGATGCCCCCGCATAAGCGGAGAATCCGGCACAAATCAAAAGCATCAAACCGATCCAGATCATCATAAGCATTTCTCCAATCAAAACCTTACCATTCCACGCCCAGAGCGTGCAGGCTCTCGGCAAGGGCAGCAACATCCATGTTGAACACGATGCCTGCCATGTTTTCGTAGAGTGCGCCCTCCACGTTGATAGGCGTATCGTCAATAAAGACGCATTCCTCCGGGCGAAGGGCGAACTTGTGCAGGAAGGTGCGGTAGATCTGCGGGTCGGGCTTCAGCAGCTTGACCTCTGCGGAGATCAGGGCACCGTCCATCAGCTTGCTGGCCTCTGCCCGTGCCCAGTAGATGGGCTGACGGGTGGCAGCGTTGGAAAGCAGATAGAGACGGTAGCCCTTTGCTTTCAGTGCCTGCAAAAGCTCCAGCATTCCCTCCACCGGCACAATGGGGTCGTCCCACGTTTCGATCAGCCCGCGGGCTGCATTGTGCAGACGCTCCGGCAGGCGGGGCAGAATGTGCTGTTCTGCAATCTCTTCGTCGATGACGCCCCGGTCCAGCATGGTCCACTCCACCGAGCGGAACACCTCGTTGCGGATCAGCCTGCGGTCCTCGCCGGTGAGGGAATAGCGGTCCATAAACAGCTCCGGGTCAAATCGAACCAGAACGTTTCCCATATCAAATACGATGTTTTTAATCATGTGAAACCCTCTTTCTGCACAAACCGCTTAACGCAGTTCTTCGATGTGATAGATGTAATCCAGTGAACTCAGCGCCTGAATGATTTCCCGGTGGGTCTTGTACTTTTTCAGCTCTGCGCTGAAGATGGTGATGGTGATGGTGTACACGCTCAGACCGGAACCCACATACGCCTGATTCGCCTCGATGTCATCGATCCGCAGACCAAGCTGACGGCTGACGGTAACGAAATCGCGCAGGTAGTTGCTGTTCTTCAGCTCCAGATGAATCTCGGCAAGGATGGACCAAGAACGGTCGATGTTGAACAGCTCGCCGTGGGTGAAATACTTCACCACTTCTTCAAAACGCTGGACGTGCTTTCCGCTGGGCTCGTCGATGCTGTTGTAGAACTCCAGTGCGTCGATCTCTGCGGAGGTCATGGTCTTGACGTTCTGCTTCGTTTTCAGCAGGCGAGGCTCCTGCGTACGATGCCGCCGACCCGGTCTGCCGCTAAACCGGAACAGAACCTGCACGAATATTGCAAAAGCCCACAGGCCGGAAATCCATCTGACCTGTGGGCTTTTTGTCTCTTTTCGGTTCTCAGTGCTTCGGTTTTTTGCCCCAGAGCCCCAGTCCGCTGCGGCTGGATGTTTTGCCGTGCTTGGGCGCTGCAGCCGGCTTCGGTGCACGGCTGCGCTTCTTCTCTGGCTTTGGTTCGGATTCCGGCTCGGTCCAGGGGAGCAGACCGGCCTTGGACTCCGCTTCGGGCTCCGGCTGTACGGGTTTCGGCTTCTCCGCTGGCACGGGCGCAGGCGACGTTTCCGGCACAGGCTGGGGGGCCGGAGCCGACCCCGAAGCCGGCGGTGCATCCGGAACGGACTGCGGCTGCTGGGCAGTGCTGCTGTCCGCCGCCGGTGTCCGCTCTGGCCGCTTCCAGCTTCCGTCTTTTCCCATGCGGAGCAGCTCCCACATGATCTCATCATCGCTCCGGGTATTCTGGCTGCGCTGCAGATCATCGGTCAGCTCGTCCATCACGCTTCGGCCATCTCCTGCCGGTTTCCATGTCGGCTCCAGCGCGGAATCTGCCGGACGGAGCAGGTCCTCCGGCAGAGGGCTGTCGGCATTCTCCGGTTTCTTCTTTTTCTTCCGGATGGGAGCTGCGACGTGCTCCGGATGGAGCGGAAAGATTTCCAGCGACTGCACTTCGTTGACCACACAGCCCAGCAGCTGCACACCGGACTTGTTCAGCTTTCCAATGGCATCCTGTATGACAGACAGCGGGGTGGCATCGTGACGCACAACGAACAGCGCATGGTCTGCCAGCTTGTTCAGGCGCAGCACATCCGAGGAACGTCCCACCGAGGAAGCATCAATGATGACATATTCGTAGGGCTCCATGATCGGTTTCAAAAAGTCGAACAGGGCGGCATCCAGCGGCACCGCATCGGGTTCCAGCACCATCGGCAGAAGGTCCAGATAGCCGGTCAGCGAAATAACCGCTTCCGGCTCGGCAGATTCGCCTTTGTACAGGGCATTCAGCGTCCGGCTGTACGGCAGATCCTGCAAAAACATTCCGCCCAGGCGGGGAGCACGGGTGTTCAGATCCAGCAGCAGGGTGCGCTTTTCCATATCGGACAGCTGCAGGGCCAGATTGGCCGCCACCGTGCTCTTGCCTTCTCCATCCTCAGCCGAAGTCACATAGAACCAGTGCGGCTCTGCCGTGGTGCCGAACCGGTTGATCAGGATATGCGCGGCCGAAGCAAAGTTCTGCACGGCATCGGCATCTGCACGGTGCGTTTCGCTCAACAGCTGCATGCTCTTCTGGAAGTAGCTGTTGTCCTTGGGGATGCTGCCCAGAGTTTCGAGCTTCAGGACGTCCTCCACGTCCTTCACATTCAGCAGGGTGGGCCGCAGGAAAAACTCCAGCACCGCCAGACCCGCACCGGCGGCCAGACCCAGCACACAGAAGATCACCCACAGGCGGACGTACTGGCCGGCACCGCCGCCCGTTGTAGAAGCTGCTTCCGGAGCGTCGATCATGGCCACAGAGCCCATCATCAGCGTTTCCGGCAGGATCTCCTTGATGGCATCCACCAGCGCATTCATCAGCTGGACACCGGCCTCGGCATTGTTCCAGGTCAAAGTAAGCAGCAGCACCTGCGTTTCATTGTATCGGCTCACCTGCAGATTCTGAGACACGTCCTGTGTTGTGACCGATACAAGGCCCGCACGATCAATGGCAGCCTGCAGGGTGCGCTCACTCTTCATCACAAAGATCGCGGCGTCCATCATATCCAGGGTCTGATAAAAGGTGTTTGAACTCAGATAATCGGAATTATTGTATACAACGCCGTTTGCAGAGGGTTGGGAGGTGATCGCAACGGAACAATCGACCGCGTAGTTGGTACGGCTGTTCCGCAGAAAGGAGACGCCGCTGAACACGAATCCGCAGAAAAAGCCCAGCAGGCCCAGCACAAGGATCGTCTTCCGGTGCTTGAAGACGGTGTACAGCAGGTCGCTGATGCGGATCTCGTCATTGTCCATTGTTTCTCACCACCTTTACGATTTATTTTCGCTCTGGTCGAGGGTCTCGTCCTGAGCTGCAGCAGCTTTCTGCGCCTTGCGGCGGCGTGCAAGGATGCCCCACAGGAACACCAGCAGCCAGACCACACCGGCGGCGACCACAGCCAGAACGGCCAGAGCCACCGCACTGCGCAGCGTAAATACCGGCACGGTCCAGTTCTGCGTACTTGCCGTATCCTGTACAGTGAAGGGATATTTCCGGGCATTTGCGGGATCTGCCTTGCCGCGTACCACATAGTAGCTGCCCTCGGTCAGATCGGTGAACAGCTGGCCGGAATCGCTGGACGTCCAGCTCCGGATCAGCTGATCCTGCTCGTTGTACAGGGAGAGCTGTTCGCCCTCCGTATTGCTGCGCAGCACCGTATCCACGGCAGAGATGGATACCCGCAGGAGCCGGTTGGTGATGTCCAGCGTTGTGCTGCCTGCACCGTCAATGCGGCCGTCCGCAGCGACGATCACCGTGTGATCCGTGTCATCCGGACGGTAGTTTTCCGGTGCCTGCTGTTCGCGGATAAGATAGGTCGTGCTCTTATCCAGATCGGTCAGACGGATCTGGCCCGCCCCATCGGTCGCCACCGTCTGGGTGGTGCCGGTGCGCCGGTTGGCCACCGTAAAGACTGCACCCTCCAGAGCAGAGGAAGTGAGCTCGTCCGTGACGTTCAGAATGATCTTGGTCTTTTCGGTATCGATCTTGTGCAGCTCCGGGTCGCTGCCGTTCTTCTTTTCCACTTCTGCATCCAGATCCTGCTGCATGGTGGTGTAGTAGTTGGGGGACGACTGTTGCTGCACCGTGTACTTGCCAAGATACAATTCCACACTTTCGCCGTAGCCGGTTTCGTCACAGGTGATGGTATCCACCTGCTGGCCCTGCGTATAGCGCACCGTGCCATCCTTCGTGATGATATCTTCGGCCGCGATCACCCGGAAGGTGCCGCCGCCTACAGGCTGCTGTGTTTCGGCATCGTTCATCTGCAGCCGGATGATGTTTTTGCAGGGAGCCACCCGGATCTGCACGATGTAGGGCTCCGGCCAGTCGTACATGCGGTCCACATCGTAGTAGGTGTCCGCTGCCGCATCGTATCCTTCCGGCTCACTGAGCTGACGGAAGTAGTAGCTGCCCTGCCAGATCTTTTCCGGCAGATAGAAGGTGCCTTCCCCGGTGGTCTCATACTCCCGGTAGCTGATCTTTTCCGGGTAGTAGGTATTCAGGGTCTGCAGGCTGCCGTTGATCAGATGGGCCGTATCCGTGCGGTACAGCTCAAAGCGCACACCGGCTTCCTGAATGCGCCGCTCGGTCTCCTCATCGATCAGCTCGGCAAACACGGCGGCCTTAACGCCGTCCTCGTCGTAGCCGCCGCCACCACCGCCGCCGGTCTGGATGATCTGCTGATCGTATCGTCCGTCGCCGTCGCCGGGGTCATCATCGGCACCGCCATCGTGCCAGCCGTCGTAGTCATCGTCATGCCAGCCGCTGGATGCAGCCTCCTCACTGGAAGAGGAGGGCTCTTCGAGGCCGGTGTAATCGCTCAGAAGATAAAGGCCCAGCAGTGCAATGATCAGAAGCAGCACATACACAAGGGCGCTCATCATATCGGTTGCCGGCTGCCAGAAATTGTATTCTGCATCCGGATCCTGTCTGCGTTTTCTTGTTTTCATCCGGAGTGCCCCACTTTCAGGATCCTGACAAATTCATCCACCGACAGCGGACGGGAGAAGAGGTATCCCTGCCCTTCGGTGCAGCCGGCTTTGCGCAGCACGTTCAGCTGCTCGGTGCTTTCAATGCCCTCGGCCAGCAGATTCAGCCGGAGCGTGCGGGCCTGTGCAAAAATACCGGGCAGCACATCGGTCTTATTCTGCAGCGCGGCGCTGCGCAGATCCAGCTTGAGCAGGTCGGTGCCAAAGCCGCCCAGTGCGCTCAGTTCCACATAGTCGCCGTCAAAGCCGTCCAATATCACCCGGAAGCCCATCTGCTGCAGCTGTGCTTCCGTATCGCTCAGCGCACCATGGGTCTCCAGATAGGCAGACTTTGCAATATCGATGTTCAGATATTTTGGCGGGATACGGTACTTTTTGAGCATTTCGGAGAAAAACTCCGCCACATCGATGGCCAGAATATCCGTCTTTGTAACATTGACCGCGATGGGGACCGGGCGGACTCCTGCATCGATCCATACGCGGATGGTCTTGCACACTTCCTCCCAGATGTACTGGTCCAGTTTGGTGATATAACCATTGTTTTCCAGCACCGGGATGAACACGGCGGGCGAGATCACGCCCAGCACCGGGTGGTTCCAGCGCACCAGTGCTTCGGCACCGACCACCCTGCGGGTGTTCAGATCATATCGGGGCTGCAGGAAGAAGGTGAACTCGTTCTTGCGCAGGCCATCCAGGATCTGCGGCATCAGTACGCGCTCGTTGAGGCCTGCACTTTGCACCGTCTCGCGGCTCAGAACGCCGTTGCCCGCATTTCTGGGCAGGCGCTCCAGCAGTTCCAGGATCTGCCGCACTTCGCGGCGGCTGCTGTAGCGCGCCTGCTCGTCGGTGGTGGGAATGACTGACTTGTGGAATTCTTCCAGAAACAGCCCGGTCTCACGATTCATGATAGTGCGCAGGACATTGTTTGTGATGTTGAAGAGGATCGACAGGATCACGCCTGCAATAGAGGTATAGAATGCCGTGTTGATGCCGGCCAGAATGGACTGCACGCTGCCCAGCGCTGCTTCCACCGTGACGAAGCTGATGCCCCGCAGGCCCAGCAGCAGACCCACGAAGGTGCCAAGGATGCCCAGACCGGTCAGGGTGCCGGGCAGCTGCGCGATGACGCCTTTCCATGTGTGCAGCGCCAGCACGTCCTCGTTGAGCACTTCGTCAAGATCGCTGACGATCTGCCCGGTCTCACGCTGATGCTGCACTTTTTCGCGATATTCCTCAAACAGTCCGTCCAGCGTCTTCTGCTGGAAAAAGCGTTCGATCTGCAGGGCCGCGACCCATGCGGAGCTGCCTTCGGTCTCAGACGCCTTGCGGATGCTTTTTTGGCCGTTCAGCAGACCGCCCGTAATGGAGATGGTCGGCAAAAGGCCGTGAATGCACCCGGCCAGTGCAATGATGCACATAAGACCAACGATCAGCGCGGAGAGCAGATCCGGGGAGTACGCTGCAAGTGCGATGCTGCTTAGAAGCAGCACCGCCACAGACAGGTAGGAAAACAGCTTCATATTTCCATCCTTCCTCTTGTTTTGAACGGAGAACCGTTTTCGTAAGCAGTGCACACTGCCGGAACGGCCTTTTTGCCCATATCCATTCGGTGCACTCTGCTTACGAAAACGCTTCCAACCGAGCACAAAACACCTGCTCTTCCGAAAACGCTGCCCCAAACGGCCCCTTTATGTAGAAATAGACTGAATTTTTGATGCTTCAGATACACCTTGATAAAAATGTGCATTTTTTGAGTGTCAGACTTTCATTTTACCACGTTCTCGGCGAAAGAGCAATCATTTCCGGAAGAAATTGGAATGCGGAAGTTCCAGCCATGGAGCGGGATTTTGGTGCATGAAAGCCGGCATCCTGCGTCTCTCACAGCGCAGCGCGCGCAGCCATCATGCAGCTGCTGCGGCGGCAAAACAGATGGGGGACACCTTGCGCCGGATAAAAAAATGCCGTGGATCCTTTGCAGGGTGCACGGCAGATCCGCTATGAAACAGGATGGGCCTTACGGTTCGTTTTTCCGGGCAAGGTCCCTGGTGTACAGGGCACGGGTGGCGTTGAGCACGGCCAGCACCATCACGCCCACATCGGCAAAGATGGCGGTCCACATGCTGGCCATGCCAATCGCGCCCAGCACAAGGCAGGCGAACTTGATGGCCAGTGCAAACACGATGTTCTGATACACGATGCGCAGGGTGCGGCGGGCAATGCGCATGGCCAGCGCGATCTTGGCCGGGTCGTCGTCCATCAGCACCACGTCTGCGGCCTCAATGGCGGCATCGGAGCCCAGCGCACCCATGGCGATGCCCACATCGGCACGGGACAGAACGGGGGCATCGTTGATGCCGTCGCCTACAAAGGCGAGGTTCTCTTTGGGCCGCTTTGCGGCGAGCAGCGTTTCGATCTGCTCTACCTTGTCGCCCGGCAGCAGGCCTGCATGGTATTCATCCAGACCCAGCTCTGCGGAAACGGCCTTTGCCACGGGCTCGGCGTCGCCGGTCAGCATGACGGTCTTGCGCACACCGGCGTCCTTCAGGCCCCGGATGGCCTGTGCACTGTGGGGCTTCACCACATCGGCGATCAGCAGATAGCCCGCGTACCTGCCCTCAATGGCAACATGTACAAGGGTGCCCGTCTCGCTGACGGCGGGGACGTTCAGGCCCAGCTTTTCCATCAGGCGGGCGTTGCCGGCAGCAACGGTCCTGCCGTCCACCTTGGCGGTGACACCGTGGCCGCCCAGCTCCTGCACATCGGTGACGCGGTTCGGATCGATCTCCCTGCCGTAAGCGGTCTTGATGCTCAGGGAGATGGGATGCTTGGACCAGCTCTCGGCCAGTGCGGCGGCTTCCAGAAGCTGCTGCTCCGTGGTGCCCTCTGCGGGGTGGATGCCGGTCACCTTAAAGGTGCCCTGGGTCAGGGTGCCGGTCTTGTCGAACACAACGATGCCGGTGCGGGCCAGCTCTTCCAGATAGGTGGAACCCTTGACCAGAATGCCGCAGGCAGATGCACCGCCGATGCCGCCAAAGAAGCTCAGGGGGATGCTGATGACCAGTGCGCAGGGGCAGCTGATGACAAGGAAGGTCAATGCACGGTAGACCCAGTCGCCAAAGCGGGCGGGCTGGCCCATGAGCAGCAGCACCACCGGCGGGATAAAGGCCAGAGCCAGTGCGCTGTAGCACACGGCGGGGGTGTACACGCGGGCAAACCGGGTGATGAAGTTCTCGGCGCGGGCCTTCTTCATGCTGGAATTTTCCACAAGGTCCAGAATTTTGGAAACGGTGGATTCGCCGAATTCCTTGGTGGTTTTCACCTTCAGCAGGCCGGTCATGTTTACGCAGCCGCTGATGACCTCGTCACCGGTCTGCACATCGCGGGGCAGGCTCTCGCCGGTCAGGGCGGCGGTGTTCAGGGCAGAAGCGCCCTCCACGATCACGCCGTCGATGGGCACGCGCTCACCGGGCTGCACCACGATCACGGTGCCGATCTCCACGTCGTCCGGGTCCACCTGCTCCAGTTTTCCGTCCTCGCCCTCAATGTTGGCGTAGTCCGGGCGGATGTCCATTAAACTGGAAATGCTCTGCCGACTCTTGCCCACGGCCACGCTCTGGAACAGCTCGCCGATCTGGTAGAAGATGATGACGGCGCAGCCCTCCATGTAGTCGCCCAGCGCAAACGCACCCACGGTGGCAACGGCCATCAGGAAGCACTCGTCAAAGGGCTGGCGGTTCTTGATGCCAAGCAGTGCCTTGCGCAGCACGTCCCAGCCCACCACGAGGTACGGGATGCAGTACAGCGCCAGCTCCACCGGTGTGGGGAACTGGGGCAGCAGCTTGAGGATGAGCACCAGAATCACCGCAGCGATGATGCGCTGCAGGTTCTTTTTCTGCTTTTTATTCATAGTAAAGCTCTCCTTTTTTGGGGGATCATGGGCCGCACTGCGCTGCGGCAGGCGGGGACTTTTCAACAATTTTTCCCCATGAAAATGGATATTCCACGGTTTTACCCGGGTTTTCCACGCAGTTTTTCTGCCGGAAAAGCACTTTTTCACGTTTCTTTTGCAAGTTTTCCGCAAAAGATGTTGAAAACCGGGTGGAAACTGTTGAAAACAGTCTGTTTTTTCAACACGAAAAACATTCCCTATAAAAAACTCCCCCGAAGGGGAGCGGGGCATTTTGAAGGGAGAAAATGCACTTAGATGTCAAAGATCTCGCAGTCGTCCTCCACCTTCTTGCAGGCGGCCAGAACGTTCACCATGGTGTCGTGGGGGTCTGCACCCTCGGCAAACTCCACCTTCATCTTCTGGGTCATGAAGCTGACGGTCGCACTTGCCACGCCTGCGACCTTGTTGGCAGCGTCCTCCATCTTCTGTGCGCAGTTTGCGCAGTCCACTTCGATCTTGTAGCTCTTCTTCATCGTCAATACCAGCCTTTCTTGGAATCACTCTTCGATATGATCCATCCCCATGGAGAGGATGCTGCGCACATGGTCATCGTCCAGTGCGTAGTATACGGTTTTGCCCTCGCGCCGGAACCGCACGAGCTTGGAATCCTTGAGCACCCGCAGCTGATGGCTCACCGCCGACTGGCTCAGCGCCACCGCATTTGCAATGTCCTGTACGCACAGCTCGTTGTCATGCAGTGCATACAGGATCTTGATGCGGGTGGAGTCGCCGAACACCCGGAACAGGTCGGCCAGCTCGTACAGCACCTCGTCGTCCGGCATATCCGGGCCTTCCGGCTGCAGGGCGGGCGCGGGGTCTTTTGTCTCAGGCATGTTGACAGCTCCTTTCGCAGCAGATTCATATGAACGTCTGTTCATGTGTTCATAGTAGCACGCGGAATGCCCCTTGTCAAGGCTTTTTTCAAAGATTTTGGACATCTGCGCTGAATTGATGAAATTTGCCTTAAAACGCAGGAAATTTGCGTTTTTGAATCGCAAAAAGGGTGCAGATTGGAGCGACGATGAAAACAAAAAAAGAGGACGCCACATGGTCAGCGTCCTCGCTATTTCCGTCACCTTCGGTACCACCTCCCCCCAAAAGGGAGAGGCCATGGCAGCCCGTTTGCGCAAAAAGAAAAAGAGAAATTTACAAAAAAGCGCAAAACAGGGTGCGTTCTGGTGCAAAATGTGGTATCTTATAAAGGTGTTCAAAAATAAAATGCGCCATACGGCGCGCAAAAGGAGAGGAAAGTATATGACATTGGAAACCGGTATCCGCGGGGAACAGAGCGTGCTCGTCACCGCAGCCAATACCGCAAAGACCATGGGCAGCGGCACGCTGGAGGTGTTTGCCACCCCGGCACTGGTGGCGCTGGCTGAAAAGACCTGCTGGATGAGCGTGGCCGACGCGCTGGGCGAAGGCAATGGCTCGGTGGGCACCAAGCTCGAGCTGGAGCACACCGCACCCACCCCCGTGGGCATGACCGTGACCTGCGAGAGCGAGCTGGTGGCGGTGGAAGGCCGCAAGCTCACCTTCAAGGTGGCCCTGCACGACGAAAAAGGCCCCGTGGGCGGCGGTACCCACGAGCGCTTTGTGGTGAACGACGCAAAGTTCGCCGCCAAGGCAGAGGCGAAGAAGGGGTAAAACTCCTTCCGTCATCGCTGAGGAAGCTGGCACGGCAACGCCGTGACGGAAGGAGCCGGCTTACTTCTCGTCCTCCTTCTCATCCAATCGGATCGGCGGC
Organism: Faecalibacterium sp. 3; assembly: GCF_048323735.1. Classification (NCBI taxonomy): domain Bacteria; kingdom Bacillati; phylum Bacillota; class Clostridia; order Eubacteriales; family Oscillospiraceae; genus Faecalibacterium; species Faecalibacterium sp. 3. The sequence goes on along the minus strand of NZ_JBLWFN010000001.1, from coordinate 1,162,801 downwards.
AGGTCTGCTTCCAGCAGCTGCTTTTCGGCCTGCTGCTGCGCGGCCTGCAAAAGCTGTGCGGCCTGCACGCTGGCCCGGAACAGCTCAAAATACATCGCTTTATAATCCGGCGCGGCGCACCCCTCCCTTTGCATTCGATGGGGATAGTTTTTCCTGCGCAAAGAGGGGTATGCATCCCCGGAAATTTGAAAAAAGAGGAATCCGTTATGAAAAACAAGAACCTTTCATGGTTCGCAGCTCTGCTGGTGTTTGCCCTGCTGCTGTGGTGCACAGCGGCAACGCCCGGCAAGATCGCGGACCCGTCCACCTATACCTGTGCGGTGTACAGCACCATCTTTTCGCTGCTGCCGCCGGTGATCGCCATTGTGCTGGCGCTGAACACCAAGGAGGTGTACACCTCCCTGCTGGTGGGCATCGCGTCCGGTGCACTGCTGTACGCCAACGGCAATCTGGAGCTGGCCATCAACACCCTGTTCTTCAACGAAGACGGCGGCATGGTCGCCAAGCTCTCGGACAGCAGCAATGTGGGCATCCTGATCTTTCTGGTGATGCTGGGCATCCTGGTGGCCCTGATGAACAAGGCCGGCGGCTCTGCCGCCTTTGGCCGCTGGGCCTCCACCCACATCCACTCCCGGGCCGGTGCGCAGTTTTCCACCCTGCTGCTGGGTGTGATGATCTTCGTGGACGACTACTTCAACTGCCTGACCGTGGGCTCTGTCATGCGCCCGGTCACCGACCGGCAGAAGGTGTCCCGCGCAAAGCTGGCCTACCTGATCGACGCCACTGCGGCCCCGGTTTGCATCATTGCACCCGTGTCCAGCTGGGCGGCAGCGGTCACTTCCAGCGTGCCCGAAGGCTCCGGCATCAACGGCTTTACCATGTTCCTGCGCACCATTCCTTATAACTATTATGCCCTGCTCACCATTGTGATGAGCCTGTTCCTCATCTTCACCGGCACGGACTTCGGCTCCATGAAGCTCAACGAGGACAACGCGAAAAACGGCGACCTGTTCACCACCGAGGACCGTCCCTACGGCAACGATGTGGACGACGGCACCGACACCCGCGGCCATGTGGCGGACCTGATCGCCCCGGTGCTGGTGCTGATCGGGGCCTGCATCTTTGGCATGATCTACACCGGCGGCTTCTTTGAGGGCGTGGACTTCGTTACCGCCTTTGCGGACTGCAACGCCTCTGCCGGCCTTGTGCTGGGCAGCAGCATTGCCCTGCTGTTTACCTTTGTGTTCTACCGCGTGCGCAACGTGATGACCTTTCAGGACTTTGCCGCCTGCATCCCCGAGGGCTTCAAGGCCATGGTCAGCCCCATGCTGATCCTCTCCCTCGCATGGACCCTGTCCGGCATGACCGGCCTGCTGGGCGCAAAATATTACGTTGCAAACCTGCTGAGCGGCTCCGCCGCTGCCCTGCAGTACATGCTGCCGGTCATCATCTTCCTTGTGGCAGTGTTCCTTGCCTTTGCCACCGGCACCTCCTGGGGTACCTTCTCCATCCTCATCCCCATCGTGTGCCATGCCTTCCCGGAGGGTGAGATGCTGGTCATTTCCATTGCGGCCTGCCTGTCCGGTGCCGTCTGCGGCGACCACTGCTCCCCCATCTCGGACACCACCATCATGGCCTCCGCCGGTGCCCACTGCAGCCATGTGAACCATGTGTCCACCCAGCTGCCCTACGCCATTACGGCGGCTTCCTGCGCGGCAGTGTGCTATGTCATCACGGGCATTGCACAGGCTTTTCTGGGTGCCAATGGCAGCCTGTTTACCTCGCTGATCCTGCTGGCTGTTGCCATTGTGGTGGAGCTGGCGGTGCTGAACGTGATCCGCCTGCGCACCAAAAAGACGAAGCAGGCCTGAAAAGGCTGTTCGGCTTCTCCGTGATTTCCCTTTGCGCTGCGTGCAAAATGTGGTATACTGAAAGAAAATGAACCATCGGAGGCGCACGACCCATGCTGGAACAGGCATTTCAGGACGTATATACCAAATTCAAGCTGCACTTTTACCAGAACATTTTTCAGCGCTTTGCCACCCGGGAAGCCACCCTGACCACGGTGGAATCCTTCTGCATGGAGGGCATCATGGCCATGGGCGAGCCCACCATTGCGGAGTTCTCCCGCATGATGCAGATCTCCACCCCCAATGCGGCGTATAAGATCGGCAGTCTGGTGAAAAAAGGCTATGTGGAAAAGATCCAGTCCACCACCGACCGGCGCGAATACAACCTGCGTCCCACCCAGAAGTATATCGATTACTACAACATCAGCTATTCCTACCTGCACACCGTAGTGGAGCGCGCCCGCGAACGTTTCTCCCCCGAGGACTGCGCAAAGCTGGAAGAGATGCTCACCATCGTGAGCGACGAGCTGATGCCGGAACTGGATCTGCCCAAAAAGAACGCAGAATAAGCAAAAACCCTCCCGGTCGCTGGCCGGGAGGGTTTTTATGTATCGTTACTTCTGCTCTTTATCCACTACCTGGATCTTGCCCTTCTTCCACAGCACGTAGGAGGTCAGGACGCCGATGGGCAGCATCACGATGATAAAGATGCCCACAAGGCCGCCCAGCGCGGAGCCGTAGCCTGCAAGGCGTGCGGCGAGGGAGAGGACTGTCATGATGACCAGCACCGGCAGCACGCCCTTGATGCCGCCCTTGACCACCTTGCTGCCGCTGGACGAGCTGGCGAACAGACCCAGCGCCATGGAGCCGAACAGGGCCGGCAGGGAAGCCTTCATGCGGAAAACTGGTTTCCATGGCAGCGGGGCCGCTACTCTTGCAAAAGCCGTGAAACCTGCTATAATAATACATACATCTACATATCGAAAAAGTGGGTTTTGCCGGCAGCACTGCGGCTGCGGTCAAAGGCCCTATGCTGTTTTTTTTTTGAGGGAAGACCAATGGAATATGCAACCGGACAACAACTGACAAGGCGGCAGAGCACCGTATGGCGGGCACTGCACGCCGCCGCACCGCAGACCATCCCGGTGCTGGCGGGCTATTTTGTGCTGGGGATGGGCTATGGCATTTATGTGCAGTCGCTGGGCCTGCCGGTGTGGATGCCCATGCTCATGGGCACGGTGGTCTACGGCGGTTCGCTGGAATTTGTGCTGGCAAGCCTGCTGCTGAGCGCGTTCTCGCCCCTTTCGGCCTTTTTGATGGCGCTGATGATCCAGGCGCGGCATCTGTTCTACGGCCTTGCCATGCTGGAACGCTACAAGGGCTACGGCCTGCGCAGCTTTTATATGATCTTTGCCATGAGCGACGAGACTTTTTCCATCACCTGCTCGGCCGAGCCGCCGGAAGGGGTGGACAGGGGCTGGTTCATGTTCTTCATCACCCTGCTGGATCAGTGCTACTGGGTGCTCAGCGCCGGTCTTGGCGCGGTGGTGGGTTCGGTGCTGCCCTTCAGCACCGAGGGTGTGGACTTTGTGATGACCGCCATGTTCACGGTGATCTTCCTCAACCAGTGGGAAAAGGACCGGCAGCACTACAGCGCCCTGATCGGCCTTGCCGCCCCATTGGCGTGTCTGGTGTTTTTTGGCTCCGGCAGCTTTCTGCTGCCCTCCATGGGATGCATCCTGATCCTGCTGCTGGCCCTGCGCAGGCCCATTGAAAAAGCCGAGGGCCCCGCAGAAGAGACCGGGGAGGTGGGCGCATGACCGCCGTTCAGATGGGCCTGACCATTGCGGTGTGCACAGCCGCCACCATGCTCACCCGTTTTCTGCCCTTTGTGGTGTTCTCTTCCAAGGATCAGCAGCCGCCGGAGGTGGTGCGGTATCTGGGCCGGGTGCTGCCCGCAGCCATTTTTGGAATGCTGATCGTCTACTGCCTGAAAAGCGTCACCCCCTTTGCGGGCAGCCGCGGCATTCCGGAGGCCATCGCCCTGCTGGTGACGGTGGGCCTGCACAAGTGGAAGCATGAGACCCTGCTCAGCGTCGCGGGCGGTACGCTGTGCTATGTGCTGCTGGTGCAGCTGGTGTTCTGAAGAAAGAAAAAAGCGCGCTGCCGCGCAGGAAGATTCCTGTACGACAGCGCGTTTGTGCGTGGGACGATCCGCTGACAGCGAACCGGAGCAGGACCGTCCGAAAAAACGATGTTTTGCGACCCGGTCACGGAAATTTTTCAAAAAAAGGTGTATACTGTAGAAAAATGCATCCGAAGGAGGGGGTTCCCATGCCCAGCATCATCATTGTCGGTTCCGGCCCGGCGGGCATTTCCGCTGCTCTGTACGCTGTCCGCGCCGGTGCGGACACCACGGTGCTCACCAAAGGCCCCGGTGCCCTTGACCGCGCCGAAAAAATTGAAAACTACTACGGCTTTGCCCAGCCTGTTTCCGGTGCGGAGCTGGAACGCCGCAGCATGGAAAACGCCAGACGTCTGGGTGTGCAGTTCGTCACGGCCGAAGCGGTGGGCCTGACCTATACAGATAAACTCACAGTAGAAACAGTGGATAAAAATTACCCGGCGGATGCTGTAATCCTTGCCACGGGCGCATCCCGGGCGGTGCCGCGCATCCCGGGCCTTGCCGGGTTGGAGGGGCACGGTGTGAGCTATTGCGCCGCCTGCGATGCCTTTTTCTACCGTGGAAAGGACGTGGCGGTGCTGGGCAGCGGCGAGTACGCCCTGCACGAGGTGCAGGCTCTGCTGCCGGTGGTGCGCAGCGTCACCCTGCTGACCAACGGCGCACCGCTGACGGCGGATTTCCCGCCGGAGGTCACAGTCTGTCCGCAGGCCGTGGAGGCTGTTCTGAGCGAAACCGTCGTCACCGGCGTGCAGCTGTCCGGCGGAGCGCAGCTGCCTGTCAGCGGCGTATTTGTAGCGCTGGGGGTGGCGGGCAGCACCGCACTGGCCAGAAAAATCGGCGCAGAGGTGAACGGGAACCGCATCGTTGTGGATGCGCGGATGCAGACCACCGTGCTCGGCCTGTATGCGGCGGGCGACTGCACCGGCGGCCTGCTGCAGGTGGCAAAGGCCGTGTATGAGGGCGCACAGGCTGGCACCGAAGCCGCCAAGGCCCTGCGGAAAGGATGAATGGAATGACGGAAAAAGCGACCGACCACCGTGGCTGTCTTGCCAAAGGCTTTCCCTTCTGGAACGACCTGACGCCGGAGGAGCAGGAGATGCTCTGCCGCTACACCCGGCCGGTGCACTACGCAAAGGGGGCAAGGGTGCACAGCCCGCTGGAAAGCTGTGTGGGCATCCTGCTGCTGCGCTCGGGCCAGCTGCGGGCCTACCTGCTCTCGGAGGACGGGCGGGACGTGACCCTTTACCGCCTGTTCGGCGGGGAGGTGTGCATCCTGTCGGCCTCCTGCGTCATGGACTCGGTGAACATCGACCTGTATATCGACGCCGAAGAGGACACCGAAGCCTACTGCATCAGCGCGGGCATCTTCCGCAGGCTGATGCAGCAGAACGTGCATGTGCGCTGCTACGCCTATCAGATGACGGCAGAGCGTTTTTCCGACAGCATGTGGACCATGCAGCAGGTGCTGTTCATGAGCGCAGACCGCAGGCTTGCCATTTTTCTCACCGATGAGCTGGCCAAGACCGGCGGTGATGAGGTGCGCATGACCCACGACCAGATGGCAAAGTATATGGGCTCCGCCCGCGAGGTGGTGAGCCGGATGCTGAAATACTTTGCACAGGAGGGCTGGGTGCGGCTGTTCCGGGGCGGCGTGCAGGTGCTGGACCGGAAAAAGCTGCAGCAGCTGGCAAGAGGACAATAAACGCAGCTGTGTGAGATATTGACAAAAATAAAAGCGTACAGTATACTGTACATAAAGGGGGCGGTACTATGACGACCACCAATATCACAAACTTCCGCAAGAATGCATTCAACTATGTGGAGCAGACGATCAAATACAATGAACCGTTGAACATCAGCACAAAAGAAGGCAATGCGGTTCTGCTGAGCGAAGAAGACTACAGCGGCATCATGGAAACGCTTTATCTGGTATCGGTACCCGGAATGCGGGAAAAACTCATGGACGCGATGAAAGAACCGTTGGAGGAGTGCGTAGCTGAAGATGCGGTGGAGTGGTGATGTATAAAATCGTTTATGCCAAAATGGCCTCAAAAGATGTTCCGAAGCTGAAAGCCGCTCATCTGACCGAAAAAGCAAAAATGCTGATCGATCTGCTGCGGGAGAATCCGTTCCAGAATCCACCGCCATATGAAAAATTAGTGGGTGATTTGAACGGCGCATACAGCCGCCGCATCAATGTGCAGCATCGGCTGGTGTACCAGGTATACGAAGAGGAACAGACGGTGAAAATTTTAAGCTTGTGGACCCACTACGAGCGCTGACAAAAAAAGGGCTGCTGCAAAATAAAAATGCGATAGCAATTTGCACAAAGAAATAGCGCAAAATCAGAAACCCGGAACCCTTTTTGAGCCGTTTTGGCCCTGAAAAGGTTCCGGGTTTTGTGCATTGTTTTTTCAGGAAGCTATTTGCAACAGCCTCTTTTTACGTTTAAGATTCAGCCTTTGCAGCCCTGTTCTTCCCAGTCGCCGAAGTCACTGGCTTCGGCGATCTTGGTGGGATCGAATTTTCCGCTCGCGTCTTTGGGTGCCACGGCGGGGCCTGCTTCCACCGGGTTCGGGTTGGGCGCCTCCGGGTCGCACACCGGCTTCTCGCCGTGCTCTGCGGGTGCTGCCGGGGCAGCGGCTTCTTCGGCGGGCTGGGCAGCAGGTTCGGCAGCCGCTTCCGGGGCTTCGGCGGCAGCGGCCTCTGCGTTGGCCTCGTCTGCCGCCTTTGCCTCGCCCTCGGCGTAAGCCTCGGCAGCCTTTTCGGCCTCCTTGGGGTCTAGCTCGGCGTCCTCGGGGAACTCTACTTCCTCCACGTGGAGGGGGTCTTTCTGGTTCAGGATCTTGTCCAGTGCCACGATGGCAGCACCGGTAACGGCTACCGCAGCAGCCGTGCCAAGGATACGGAACAGTGTTTTCATGCCGGGACCTCCTTGAAAGATCAGATCAAGAGAATGTTACTACATCTTCCAGCGGCTTTTCGGCGGGCTCCACCGACACAGCGGTGAGCACCGGGCCTTTGCCGCGGTAGATGTTGTGGAACTTGTAGCCTACCTTTGCGGTCACACGCACCCATGCGCGCTGCTCCAGCGCCTTGTAGCCATCGTAGCTGCAGGGGAAGCCCACGAACTGGATGTCCTGCACGCAGCAGGTCATGGCGAAACGGCCCGGCACGAAGCTGTTCTTGCCGGCACGATTGGTCTGGCACACCTGTGCAAGGAATTTGACCGTTTTGCCGGTGTACTTCTGGGGCTCGTCCTGACAGTCCATGTACCAGATGCCGAAATCGTCATCCGGAATGTCGATGATATCTGCGTTGATGTCAAAGGGCAGCGGGTCGGGGATGTCGTCATAGGCCACGCTGCCGTCGGCAAACTCGTAGGCGATGTCGCACTTGCGGGAAGCCTGACGCACCAGCTTGTGCAGCTCCTGACGGGCGGCGTCATTGTTCACGGCTTCGGCGCGGTTGAACACGATCAGCTCACTGCGGGCGATCTTGTCCAGCAGCAGGCTGCGCATGGAGTTGTCGCGGGCGTAGGTCAGGGCGGTGGTGCCGTCAGCGGTGGCGATGCACTGGTACACGATCCAGCTCTCGGGCAGAGCCTCGGCCAGATCCTGCAGCAGCCACATGCCGTTGTACTCAATGACCACACGGCCTGCGCCGGATTCCTTTTCCAGCTTGAGCAGGTTCTGCGGGTTCAGCTCGGCCTTGTCCTCCAGCACCTTGACGGTCACGCCGGGAAAGGCGAACTTTTTGGGATTATACTCTTCTTCGCCCTCTTCGCAGATCAGCAGCAGGGTCTTGTCGCCAGAGTCAAAGTTGGGGTCTTCAAAGGTCTCCTGAATGAATTTGGTCTTGCCGCTTTCCAGAAAGCCCACAAACAGGTAGACCGGAATTTCTTTTGCCATAGGAATGGTTTCTCCTTTTTACTTTAAGCTCAGCAGCCGAACAGCTCTGCAATGGCCTTTTCGTTCAGCTTGGAGCCGATGACCACCAGCTTGCCGCCCACATCTGCACCGCGGGCACGCACTTCCCACTCGCCGGGCACATAGTCAAACTCCAGCCAGCCGTCTGCGCCGCCGTTCACGATGCCCTTGCTGCGCAGGATCATGCCGTAATTGCCGGTATCCAGCTCGGTGAGGGCATGCTCCACTTCTGCCTTGGTGAATTTGCGGGCCGTCTCAACGCCCCAGCTGGTGAACACCTCGTCGGCGTCGTGGTCATGATGATGGTGATGGCCGCAGCAGCAGTGGCCGTCATGGTCGTGATGATGCTCGTCCTCGTCATCGTCATCATCGTGGTCGTGATGGTGGCCGCAGCAGCAATGGTCATGGTCGTCATGATCGTGATGATGGTGCTCGTGCTCATCGTGGTCATCATCTTCATCGTGATCGTGGTGATGCTCGTGCTCATCCTCGTCGTCATCATCATCGTGGTCGTGATGATGGCCGCAGCTGCACACACCGTTTTCGTCATCGTGGTGATGATGGTGGTGATGCTCTTCTTCCTCGTCCTCGTGGGTGTGCTCTTCGTTGGCCTTTGCAGCCATGGCGATCAGCTCTGCCTTGAAGTCGTCCTTGGTGGACATGGCCTTCAGGATCTGCTCACCGGTCAGCTCGTCCCATGCGGTGGTCACGATGGTAGCGGTGGGGTTCTTCTCGCGCAGCAGGGCGACTGCAGCGGCGATCTTCTCTTCGCTGGCGGTCTGGGTGCGGCTGAGCAGGATGCAGCTTGCGTGGCTGATCTGGTCGTCGTAGAACTCGCCGAAGTTCTTCATATACATCTTGACCTTGTTCACGTCGGCCACGGTGACAAAGCTGTTCAGCTGCACATCCAGATGCTCGGCCACGCCTTCCACAGCGCGGGTCACGTCGGAGAGCTTGCCCACGCCGGAGGGCTCGATCACGATGCGGTCGGGGTGGTACTGCTCCACCACCTGCTGCAGGGCGGTGCGGAAGTCGCCCACCAGAGAGCAGCAGATGCAGCCGGCGTTCAGCTCGTTGATCTGGATGCCGCTTTCCTTCAGAAAGCCGCCGTCAATGCCGATCTCGCCGAACTCGTTCTCGATCAGAACGACCTGCTGGCCGGCAAAGGCCTCTTTGATGAGCTTTTTGATCAGCGTAGTCTTACCGGCACCCAGGAAGCCGGAGAAAATATCGATTTTGGTCATGATTCAATTGCCTCTTTCTTTTTAGCGCAAAGAGCCGCAGAGTGCTGGCTCAAATATCTTACATTCCTATTATAACAAGGCTGTCAATGGGAAAACGGCCTTTTTCAAGAAAAAATTGTAACTTTTTTTGCAAATTGGCGGCATTTTGAAGGAGAACGAACTCCCTCAGTCAAAACCTGACGGTTTTGCTGAGAGGACGCCAACCCTCTCAGGGGGAGCTTTTTGCCATCTGCCGATAAGTGGAGTAAAACCTCCCCCTTTCGGGGGAGGTGGCATCGCGCAGCGATGACGGAGAGGGTTCGTACTCCCCTGCATTGCAATCTTTTTCCCGGAATGATACAATAGGACACAGAAAAATTCCCTGCCGCCGGGGGCTTTTCCGGCGGTCTGACCATAGAAAAAAGGAAGCTGTCATTATGAGCATGAATACCGTACCCGAGCGCCTTGCCGCGCTGCGTGCCGCCATGACCGCAAACGGCGTGGCTGTTTATCTGATCCCGGTGGGGGACCCCCATGCCAGTGAGTACCTGCCCGCCCACTATACCAGCCTGACCTGGTTCTCCGGGTTCCACGGCGAGAACTCCAACCTTGTCGTCACCCGCACCGGGAGCGCCCTGTGGGCCGATGGCCGGTACTTCGTGCAGGCAGAAAAAGAGCTTGCCGGTACCGAGATCGAGTTGCAGCGCATGGGGGAACCGGGTGTGCCCACCGTGGAGGAATACTGTGCCAACGCCCTGAACGAGGGGGAGGTGCTGGGCCTGTGCGGCCTGACCGCCAGCACGGCCCTCGTGAACGGCCTGAAAAAGGCACTGGAGAAAAAAGGCGCTTCCATCCGGACGCTGCGCCTTGAGGACGAGCTGTGGACCGAGGGCCGCCCCGCCCTGCCGGACACCCCGGCATGGATCCTGCCGGAGGAGTACGCGGGCTTCTCCCCTGCCCAAAAGCTGGAACAGCTGCGCGGCAGGCTCCGGGAACTGGGCTGCACCGCGCAGTTCGTGGGCAAGCTGGATAATCTGGCATGGCTGCTGAATCTGCGCGCCATGGACATCGAGTGCACCCCCTACGCCATGGCCTACTGCTACGTGACCCCGGACCGGGCGGTGCTGTTCATCAACACAGCCCGCGTGGCTCCGGAAGCCCGGGCAGAGCTGGAAGCGAACGGCGTCACGCTGGCGGAGTATGATGACGTACTGCCCTGCCTTGCGGCCGAGACCGAGCCGCAGACCGTGCTGGCCGAGACGGCCACCGTCAATTATGCCGTGTATCAGGTGCTGGAACAGAATGCCGCCCTCACCGTGAAGGACGGCACCGACCCGCTGCTGCTGATGAAGGGCGTGAAGAACGAAACGGAGCTTGCCCACACAAAGGAGGCCCATATCCGGGACGCTGTGGCCATGGTGCGGTTCCAGATGGAGCTGGAAAGCCGCCTTGCCGCCGGTGAGACCCTGACCGAGCTGACCGTGGACGAGATCCTGCACAAGTACCGCAGTGCGGACGATAAATTCCTTGTGGAGAGCTTTGGCACCATTGCGGCCTACGGCGGCAATGCGGCCATGATGCACTACCACGCCACCCCGGAAGATCACGCTGTGCTGGAAAAGAAGGGCTTTCTGCTGGTGGACAGCGGTGCCACCTACATGGACGGCACCACCGACATCACCCGCACCTATCCGCTGGGGGAGCTGACCGAGGACGAAAAGCGCTTCTACACATGGACCCTGCAGAGCCATATCGACCTTGCCAGGGCTGTCTGGCTGGATTACTGCGAGTGTAAGATGATCGATACCATCGCCCGGGAGCCGCTGTGGCGCCACCTCATCAACTACCGCTGCGGCACCGGCCACAGCGTCAGCTTTGTGGGCAATGTGCACGAGGGGCCCCATGCCCTGAACAGCCGCAACACCACCCGGATGCGTCCCGGCATGGTGGTCACCGATGAGCCCGGCGTCTACGAGACCGATCTTGTGGGCATCCGCATCGAGAACGAGCTGGTGTGCATCCACAAGGCGGATAACCAGTACGGCACTTTTCTGGGCTTTGAGCCGCTGACCTTTGTGCCCATTGCCACCTCGCCCATCCTGCCCGGTGTGCTGGACAAAGACGAGCTTGCATGGCTGAACGACTACCACCGTCAGGTGTTTGCAAAGCTGGCCCCGCACCTGAACGCGGAAGAGCGGGTCTGGCTGGCCGAAAAGTGCGCCTCCATCGGCTGCTGAGCCGGATAAAAACAGACACACCCGGATGCCGTACAGCGGCAGTCCGGGTGTGTGGTTCTCAGAAAAGCGGTGCGCCGTTTTGCCCGCGGAAACAGCCGGTTACAGCCTGCAGGAATGGGCCTGCGGGGTGTCCAGCGGCGGCAGGGTGAACTCGTTCTCGCCAAAAGCGGAGCGCAGAATGGCGGCCCGGGTCTCCGGGTAGATGCCCAGTTCGGTATAGATGCTCTTGTACAGGCCCATCACCCGCCGCCGCAGCCGAAGGATATCGGCGGTGGTCACTCTGGAGTGGGAAACGCTCTGGCTGCACTGCAGGTAATAGTAGCCGATGTCCGGGATGGAAACGGCGGTGCGCACATAGCGCAGGTATTCGGTGTTGAACAGCTGATCTTCCGCAAACAGCTCCTGCCGGAAGCGGATGCCGTGCCCGGCAAGGAGATCCCGGCGGTAGAGCTTGTTCCACAGCACACCGTAGTAAAAGGTATTGGGCTTTTCGATCAGCTGCCGGGCATACTCCTGACCGGTATACACCCCGGCGGGCAGATAGCCGTAGGCCCGGGTGCGGGGCGGGTTGCGCCGGAGCACGGTGCCCAGCGCCTTTTCCCACGGGCGGATGTGTTCCACGTAGTCCTTCGGATACACCATCCAGAAGGGCGCGATCACAAGATCGGCGGCGTGGGTCTCGGCGGCGGTGACGAGCTTCTCGGTAAAGTCCGGGGCCAGCCAGTCGTCGCTGTCCACGAACTGGACGTAGCGGCCATGGGCCAGCGCAAGCCCCTGATTGCGGGTGTCCGCCGCGCCGGAATTGGGCTTGTCCACCAGCGCGATGCGGTGGTCCTGAGCGGCAAGAGCGCGGCAGACCGAGAGGGTGCCGTCCTTGGAGCCGTCGTTCAGCAGGATGATCTCGATGCTTTTGTAGCTCTGGGCACAGATGCTTTTTACACAGCGGGCAATGCAGCCTGCGGCGTTGTACATGGGCACGATGATACTGACAAGGGGAAATTCCATAGCGTCTCCTTTTCTCAGATGCGGCTGTGGGTGCGTGCAGCGGCGTCGGAGAGCCGCTGCACCGGGCCGTTGGGCAGGGGGCTTTCAAACAGGCTCAGGTAGATGCCCCGCAGCCGCAGACGGAACCGGTCGTACACGCCCAGCTGAATGCACATCTGCCGGTAGGCGCGGTACATCCGGTCACGGTGGCGCAGCATGTCTGCCACCCTCACCTGCGTGTGACAGACGCTCTGCGGGTTCTGGATGTAGCAGTAAACGGCCTCGTCGATGGCGGCGAACCGCTGCGCCGCCTGCAGATACCGGGTGTTGAACAGCTGATCCTCGGCGAAAACGACATTTTCAAAACGGATCTGCGCCATCCGGATCAGGTCGCGGCGGTAGAGCTTGTTCCACAGCACGCCGTAGTAAAAGGCGGCGGCATGGCCGGTGAGCTGCCACAGGTAATCCACCTTGCTGTACTCCCCTGCGGGCAGCAGGCTGTATTCCCGGGTGTCATAGCCGCCGTCTCTGCGGGGCACCATCATCCGGTAGGGGGCCAGCACAAGGTCGGCACGGCTGCGCCGGGCAGCTGCCACAAGGTTTGCCGTGCAGCCCGGCAGCAGATAGTCGTCGCTGTCCGCGAACTGGATGTACTCGCCTCTGGCCAGCGCAAGGCCGCAGTTGCGGGTGTCGGCTGCGCCGGTGTTCAGTTTGTCGATCACCCGGATGCGGGGGTCGGCTTCGGCCAGCTTCCGGCAGATGGCAAGGGTGTCATCCCTGGAGCCGTCGTTCAGCAGAAGGATCTCAAGCTCCTGATAGCTCTGGGAGACGATGCTCTCCACACAGCGGGCAATGCAGCCTGCGGCGTTATAGGCGGGCACAATGATGCTGACAAGGGGTTCCGGCATGGCAATGGTCTCCATTTCTGTTTTTTCGGTGCAGCGAGGTTTCATTTATCATACTCCAGCCCTGCGCAAAAATCAAGGCGGGCGGCTGGCGGAGAGGGGAATGTCGGATGGTCTTTCACATTGCGGTATGCAGCACGGATGCGGCCCTGCGCAGCGGGCTGGAACGTCAGTGCATGGAATATTTTGCCCGGCGGCAGGATGCGTGCATCGTGCAGCAGCTGCCGGACGCAGATGCACTTCTGCGCCGTGATGCCGAGGGCGAGCGGTTCGACCTGTATCTCATAGAGCTGGCAGCGGTGGCGGCTCCGGCCGGGCTTTCGGCGGCTGCGGAGCTGCGCCGCCGGGGCCGCAGGGCTCCGCTGGCCTTTGCGGCCCGCACGGCGGCCCACGCCTACAGTGCCTTCCGGGTGGACGCCATGCAGTATCTGCTGCTGCCGGTGCATCAGCAGGAGCTTTCGGCCCTGCTGGCCCGCGCCACCGAGCCGGAGTATGGCCCGGCCCTCACCGTGGCCACGGCCGAGGGCCTGCGGCTGCTGCCCTATGCCCAGCTCGAGTATCTGGAGTGCACCCACCATGTGGTGCGTTTCCACCTGCTCAGCGGGGAGGATGTGATGTCCCTTTCGCTGCGGGTATCCTTTGCCGAGGTGGCAAGGCCGCTTTTGGCGGACGGCCGCTTTTTGCAGCCGCACCGCTCCTATGTGGTCAATCTGGCGGCGGCCCGGCTGCTGACGGCGGGCGAGCTGCAGATGAGCAGCGGCGCGCGCATCCCCATCCCCCGCGGGCGGGAGGGCATGGTGCGTGAGGCCGTCCGCAGCTGGACCGACCGGTAAAATGGCAAACAAAAAAGAGCTGCCTTGTGCAGCTCTTTCTCATGTACGGAAGTTCAGGCCTCTGATTTGGCGTGGCGTTTCTTTTCCTTGTCGGAAGCATCCAGAACACCAAAGCCCCAGCGGTTGGCCATGTCCATGATGATCTTCTGGGGCGAACCGGCGGGATAGGCATTCTCCGAGAATGCAGTCAGAAATTTGTACAGCTGCGGCTGCACCTTGTCGTACAGGCCCAGCTTTGTGTAAAGCTCCTTGTAATAGCGGAACACCTGCAGCTTGTTCTGCACGATGGAAGCCAGATTGATCTGGGTGTGGCAGATGCTCTGGGGGTTCTGCACATAGTGGTAGCCTGCCTTGGGAATGGAAACGAATACGTTGGCGTACAGGATGTATTCCAGGTTGAATACCAGATCCTCGGCCCAGCGCACCTCGCTGGTGAACTGCAGATGGTTGTCCACAAGGATGTCGCGGCGGTAGAGCTTGTTCCACAGAACGCTGTAGAAGAAGGATGCGGGCTTTTCCATCAGGCGCAGGGCAAAGGTGTCGCGGTCATAGATGCCCTCGGGCAGAAAACCGTATTCGCGCACATCATCGGGACGCTTTTCCTCGATGCCAAGGTTCTCCTGCAGGTTTTCCAGAGCCTGACCGGCCTTGCAGGAGTTTGCCGGGATCACCATCCAATAGGGGGCGATCACCAGATCGGCATTGTTGGTCTCGGCGGCCGTTACCAGCCGCTCGGTAAAATCAGGCTCGATATAATCGTCGCTGTCCACAAACTGTACGTACTTGCCGGATGCAAGGGTCATGCCGCAGTTGCGGGTGTCCGACACGCCGGAATTGGACTTGTCCACCAAAACGATACGCGGGTCTTTTTCGCGGAACTGCTCACAGACCGAAAAGCTTTCATCTCTGGAACCGTCGTTGACCAAAATGATCTCGATATTCTTCCACGTCTGCGCACAGATGCTCTCCAGGCAGCGGGCAACACTATTCTGCACATTGTACACTGGCACGATAATGCTGACGAGTGGGTTGTTCATGACGGAAGGTCTCCTCTTTACGGATATTATACCTTTATATTTTGAAAATCAAACGGTGTATTCTCACATATCTTACAAAAACAGGAAAATGGGGGCACTGCCCCCTTGGGACAGTCCTGTTTATAATATCATACTCTTCTTGACGGCAAAAAGCAAGAGTAATACCCCTTTAATATGAAAAAGAACCGCACCCTGCGGCCCTTTTTTATTACACGGCGGTCCAGTCCAGCGCATCCCACCGGGGGAGGAACTGGCTGCAGACGCGGCGCATCTCCGGCTCGTCGGCGGCGGAGGTGGGGTCTGCGATGCCCACGACGTAAAATCCGGCCCCGTGCGCCGTGGAAGCAGCGTACACTGCATCCTCGCACACCGCACACCGGGCGGGGTCTGCACCGCCCAGACGGCTCATGCATTCAAAGAACACCTCCGGGCGGCTCTTGTGCAGCACGCCCTGCGCCTCCACGATGAAGGAAAAATACCCGGCAATGCCAAGGCGGGTGAGCACGGTGCGGCACTGGTCGGCCCAGGTGTTGGAGCAGATGCACATGCGGGCACCCTCGGCCTGCAGCTTTGCCAGCATCGTGCGCACGCCGGGCTTGAGTTCCACGGTCTCGTACAGCTCGGCGATCACCTCCCGCATCACGGCAAAGTAGCTCTCCTCGGTCAGCGGCAGATCGTATTCCCGGATCAGGTACCGTGCGCCTTCCTGCATCCCCATGCTCAGCAGGGTGGCACGCAGGTCGGCCCGGGGCGTGCGGCCGTAGCGGCGCAGCAGGGCGTCCGGCGCACCCTCCCATACCACGGTCATGCTGTCGGTCAGGGTACCGTCCATATCAAAGATCCATTGGCTGCAGTGCATGAGAATGCCTCCTTTAAAGTATCCTGACAAGTATACCATGTTTCTTAGCCGGGAGAAAGCCTTCAATTTACAAAAAAAGGGAGAAATTTCTCCGGAAATATGCTATAATCTGAACAAAACCGGAACCAATCAAAGGAGGCGGAGGCAATGGAAGAACGCAGTGTCCCGTGCAGGGCTCTGGTGTTGGCCGGCGGCGGTGCCCGCGGCAGCTATCAGGTGGGTGTGTGGCGCGCGCTGATGGAGCTGGACTGGCACCCGCAGATCATCACCGGCACCAGTGTGGGCAGCCTGAACGGTGCCATGTTCGTGCTGGACCAGTACGAAACGGCGCGGGACATGTGGCTGAGCATCCGCAGCAAGGACGTGATGGAGCTGCCGGAAGAGGATGCCGACCTCTCGGCCCTGCACCAGTTCCTGCGCAGTGTGGTGAAGGCCGGCGGCATGGACGTGACCCCGCTGGAGGAGATCGTGGAGCGGGTGCTGGACGAGGATGCCCTGCGCGCCGCACCCATCCGCTTTGGCCTTGTCACGGTGGAGCAGCGGGGCCTCAAGGCCCGGGAGCTGACGCTGGACGAGATCCCGGCAGGAAAGGTCAAGGACTACCTGATGGCCTCCGCCGCCTGCTTCCCTGCCCTGCGGGCGCGGGACATCGACGGGGTCAAGTTTCTGGATGGCGGCTACAGCGACAACATGCCCACCGGCCTTGCCAAACGGATGGGCGCAGAGGAGCTGGTGTGCGTAGACCTTGAGGGGGTGGGCATCACCCGCCCGAACCTCACCGGCCTGCCCACCGTCATGGTGCGCAGCTACTGGGAGCTGGGGGACATCCTGCACTTTGACCCGGACACCGCCCGCCGCAACATCGAGCTGGGCTACTACGACACCCGCCGCGCTATGGGATATCTGCGGGGCTGCGCCTATGCGGTCTCCTGTGACGCCCAGAGCTGCGCGGACGCTGCTGCCTTCCATGCAAAATTTGAGCGGGTGCAAAAGCAGGTGCGGGAGAAATACCCCGTCACCCTGACGGCGGACGCCGCCCTGCTGCTGGCCAACATGAAGGATGCGGACCTTGCCCCGCTGGAAGCTGCCGCCGAGGATGTGGGCGTGAGCCCTACCGGCTACTATACCACCCACACCCTGTGCGATGCGTTCCTTGCAAAGTGCGATCAGGCACGGATGCAGAGCTTTGCACCGCTGTTTGAGGGCAGCGCCGATGCGGCGCGGGCTGCACTGGCGGCATTGCTGCCCAATACCTTTCTGCAGGCGCTGGTCTGGCACACCCTGACCGCGCCGGAAGCGGAACTTTTGCCGGAGGTGAACCAGAATGAAGATCTATAAAGGTTTCTGTGCCTCGCCGGGCCTTGTGCTGGGTCAGGTGAGCCGGTTGGAGCACCATGTGGAGACCACGACCGTGGGCCCCTTTAAACCGTCCCGGGAGCTGCAGCTGCTCACCGATGCCATCCGCACCGCGCAGGACGAGCTGGAATCCATGGCAGACCGCGCTGCGCCCAGCGAGCAGGCCATCTTCCAGTTCCAGAGCATGATGCTGGACGATGAGGGCATGATGAACGAGGTGCGTTTCTGCATCAATGCGGGCGTTGGCGCCGCTGCGGCCATGAATCAGGTGGGCCAGCGCTACGCCGACCAGCTGGCCAACATGAAGGATAACCCTTACATGCAGCTGCGCAGCGTGGATATTCTGGACGCCACCCGGCGGGTCATCAACATCATCACCAACCGCCCCCGCATGTGGCTGGCGCTGGACCACCCGGTGATCCTTGCCGCAGAGCGGCTGATGCCCACCGACCTGTTCAGCGTGCCCTCCGGCATGATTTTAGGCATCATCACGGCAGAGGGCAGCGGCCAGAGCCACGCGGCCATCATTGCCCGGGCAATGAATATCCCGGGCATCGTGCAGGTGGGCCGGGATTTTCTGGACGACTGCGACGGCCGCACCGTGATTTTGGACGCCACCGGAGGCCAGTGCACGCTGGACCCGGACGCTGCCGCCCGCCAGCAGGCCGAGACCCGCATCTGCGAGCTGCAGCGGGAGAACGAAGAGATGGGGCAGCTGCATGCTCTGCCCAACAGGACAAAGGACGGCCAGCCCTTTGAACTGCTGGCCAACTGCTTTGGGCCGGAGGACATCGACACGGCCATGCAGTCCGGCGCACAGGGCGTGGGCCTGCTGCGCACCGGCTACATGATGCTGCCGGGCCGTATTCTGGACGAGCAGGAGCAGTATTTCTTCTACTGCTCCTGTCTGGCGGCGGCGCAGGGCCGGCAGGTGACCGTGCGCACCTTCGACTTTGGCTCAGACCGCACCATTTCCGACGCCTATCAGGGCCTGCAGTCCTCCAAGCTGGGGCTGCGGGGCATCCGCAACAGCCTGCGCCAGCCCCGCCAGTTCGAGACGCAGCTCTGCGCGCTGATGCGCGCCGCCGCCCGGGGCCCGCTGCAGGTGATGTTTCCCATGGTGACGACGGTGGAGGACTGGGACGCCGCCATGCGCGTGGTGGAGCGCTGCCGGGAGCATCTGCGGGAGCGGGGCGTGCCCTTTAAGGAGGATACCAAGTTCGGCGTGATGCTCAGTGTGCCTGCCGCCTGCCTGACGGCGGAGGAGTTCGTGGCGCACGGGGTCGATTTTCTTGTGGTCGGCACCAACGACCTGACCCAGTACACCCACGCCGCCGACCGTGAGCTTGCCAGCGCGGAGCACTACTACCGCCCGGCCAGCAGCGCCATGAAAAAGCTTATCACCATGGTGATGGACGCCGCCAGAGAGCGGGACGTGCCGGTGACCATCTGCGGCCTTGCGGTGGGCAACCCGGCCAACACGGTGCAGTATCTGCAGCTGGGCCTGCGCAGCTTCTCGGTAAGTCCGCAGAACC
The DNA here is from genome assembly GCF_048323735.1 of Faecalibacterium sp. 3. Lineage (NCBI taxonomy): Bacteria > Bacillati > Bacillota > Clostridia > Eubacteriales > Oscillospiraceae > Faecalibacterium > Faecalibacterium sp. 3. The sequence goes on along the minus strand of NZ_JBLWFN010000001.1, from coordinate 1,143,868 downwards.
TTTTGAACGTGAAGAAAGCTCTGCGGGAAGCAGAGATCAAATAAAAACAGGGGCTGCTGCCGGAAAATGCAGCGGCTGCTTTCCTGCGCCCTCATCCGTCTGCTCACTGCGTTCGCATCCACCTTCCCCCGACCGGGTGAAGGCTTCAGCGCGTACGGTACAGTTTCTGGTCAACCGCAAAGCCTGTCGGTTTCAAAAGCCTTCACCCCTTGGGGGGAAGGTGCTGAACGAAGTGAAGCGGATGAGGGGTGATCTTCTGGCAGGCAAGTCGGAAATTAAGAAACAAAAAACAGGGGCTGCTGCACGCATGGATGTGTGCAGCAGCCCCCTTTGTTTGGGGAACCTGCCGTGCAGCTTGCGGAATGCACAGCAGGAGGAGATGGCTTTTAAAAATGGCTCCTCAGTTCATGCGGCGGTTCTTGCGGTCCAGCACAAAGCCTGCGGCCAGCAGGAACATGCCGCTGAGGGCAGTGCCTACCACCGCCAGCCAGTTTGCACCGCTTGCGGCCAGCACGGCAGAGGAGGCAGTGTTTACTGTGCCGTCACGTTGGCGATGACGTAATATTGGCAGCCGCTCGCCTTCACGGCCTGCTCATAGACCGTGCCCGCAGCGTCTGCAGCAGGGTGGATCATCAAATCGCCCACGTCCTCCGCCAGCTTCCAGTTTGCCTTGTCTGCCAGCAGAGACTCGACCTGTGCTTTTGCTGCCGTTGCGGTCTGCTTATCTGCCGAGAGCACCTTGCCCTGCAGGGCTGCCGGGGCAGCCTGTGCGGCGGCATCCCAGAAGATCACGCCGACCTCGCGCGTTTCAACACTGCCGGATTCCTCCGGGGTCAGTTTGGGCAGCACCACACGCTTGGTCTGGCCGCACTTGTCAATGCTGCAGACGTAGTCTGCATAGCCGTCCTTTTCCAGCGTAGGCTCCACGACCTTGCCCACCAGCTTCCAGTCGTGCAGGTCGCTGTTTTCCAGCTTGTTGATGTCAACAATTTCTTTGGGGTGCTCTTCCATGTACTTGCGGTTGTGGACGGTCTGATAAAGGGTGCCGAGGGTGTAACCGGTCAAATCTCCCTCATATTTGCTGAAAGGACCATATCCCGTAGTAGTAGACGAACCGTGGTTATACATCCGGACAATGACGCTGCCGTCTTCGCCGAAGGGAGATTTTCCGTCTTTGTCATAGCCGATGATATCGGCAGCACCATTACCGGTACTGATGGCGCTTTCCTGATCCAGCCAGCAGGACGCATTGACGGTGGTGTTGCCCGTGGTGCCGTTGATGGTAACGGTGACATCCTGCACTTTGTCGGAGTTGCCGCCGCCGATGGCAGATGCAAGACTTTTGTAGCAGTTTCCATTCCAGTAATCAATGTAGGATTTTCCGCCAATAGCAGTTACCGTACCACCGGTAATGGTGACCGTTGTTTTCCCCTGCTGGGAAGAAGCTCCGTTTCCGATCGCTGCTGCTCTGTAGGAGCCGACAGCCGTCACCTCAGCGTTTTCGGAGATGGTGACGCTGGTATCCACTAATTCCGGATGGTCGCCCCAGCACGAGCAACTATAGCCGGAACCGATCCCGGCACCGCAGTTAGCGCCCTTGGCGAAGACCTTCGCGTTGCCGGAAATTTCCACAGAGCCGCCGCGGTAAGGGCCACCGCCAATTCCGGCACCCTGATTTCCGCCGTAGGCGGTCACATCGGCATGGTCGGTAATGCGGATGTTTTTGCCTACGCCGTCGTCACCGCCGCCGATGCCGGCACCGCCGGAGTTTGAACCGGTTGCAGCGACCTTGGCGTTGCCGGAAATGGTGATGTTGGTGGCATTGCCGTCGTCACCGCCGCCGATCCCGGCTGCATAGTAGCCGCCCGCAGCAGATACATCAGCATTGCCGGTGATGGTGATATTGGTGGCATTGCCGTGACCAGTAGCGCCGCCGATGCCGGCACCGCTGTATTCCGGCTGATGATATTCTTCCTTCGTCTCGATGAGGGATCCCGCCTTGATCTGACCGCCTGTTATGGTGATATCGGAAGTACTGGCACAGGCATCCGATTCTTCTCCATCCTTCTTTTTGCGCCCGCCAATGCCAGCACCGTCATAGCCACCGGCAGCTATTAAGGTGCCGGTGTCGCCGCCGGTGGAATAGCCGGACCCGTCTTTTTCTTTTTCGGTGCGGTTGTCGTTGTTCAGATCATCCTTGATGGTCAGGGAACCATGACTTACATCATCGGCTTTTTCCAGACCTGCATGATAGTGTCCGCTGATAAGAGTATTATCCCCGTTCAGTTCGATTTCGGTATCGCCCTCTCCTTTGATGGTCATTGCGGCAGATTTGTTGTCCCACTCGTCTTTTTGGATATTCACATCCTGCAAGGTCACATTGGTGGTCTGATCTTTTGCCGTCTCCACCGTGATGGTATTTGAAGTCTGTGTGCCGTTGCTGGTGATGGTAACGCCGGTAGTGTCTGGGCGCACTTTTATATCTGTGTTCTCCTGCGTCACATAGGTGGTGCCGTTATCTTTGGTCTCTACCGTCACACTGCCCGTGTTCAGGTCGTAGGTATCCGCAAACGCCGCTGTGGCGATGGACGAGACCATGGCCAACAGAGCCGCCGTGGACAGCACCCGCAAGGCAAGCTGTTTTTTCACGTTTTTCCTCATTGCAAAACCCTCCAAACAAAAAAGCTTACAGAGACGCGAACGTTACCGTGAACGTTACCGGGAACGATACCGAAAACCGGCAAAAACCGGGATTTCGGGGCATAAAATCACATAGCTGCGCATTTTCATGCCCGGCGTCTCTTTGCGGCACAAGTATAGTGCTGTGCTGCGGAAAATGTCAAGATAAAATGCCGAATTTTCGGGGGGGGGGTGGGCAATTTTGTGAAACATGCATAAAAATAGCTGAGAATTTGCGACAGAATGACAGGACAAAGCTGCACAAAAATCCGGGAGATCTTTATACGGGGCAAAAAAATAAAAAATGGGCCCGGGAAAGCCCGCAGACTTTCCCGAACCCGTAGGTCAGAATTTTTCTTTTATGGAAGGTGCGCCGCCCGCCGGAGCCCCGGTTATTCCAGATCCCCGGTCAGTGTCATGACGGACGCAAGCACGGCCAGCGGGGCGGTCTCGCACCGCAGGATGCGGGGGCCAAGGCCCACTGTTCTGGCACCGGCCTTTGCGGCCATTTCGGCTTCCTCGGCGGCAAAGCCGCCCTCGGCTCCGGTCACGATGGCAATTTTCCGCTTTCTGCCGTCGGCAGGCGCGGTCTCTGCCAGCAGCTGGCGCAGGGGCGCGCCGCCGCACTCGTAGCAGAACAGCACAAGGTCATACTGGTCAAAGGTGCGGCACACGGCCCCGAAGTTCGGCAGCGGCAGGGCCACATCCGGCAGAACGCCCCGGCCGCACTGCTTGGCGGCTTCCGCTGCAATGCGGTTGTAGCGCTCGTTCTTCTGCTCCTCTTTTTTGGGCGCGGCCACGCAGTACCGGCTGAAGAAGGGGATGAAGTGGGCTGCGCCCAGCTCCACCCCGTGCTTGATGATCTGTTCCAGCTTGTCCTGCTTGGGATAACCGGCCAGCAGGGTCACTTCCACGCCGGGCTCGGCGGCGCTGGGATAGCCCGGCTCCACCCGGAACTCCACGCACTCGTCCCCAAAGCCGGTGATGGTGGCGGTGTATTCCACGGCGTTGCCGTCGCATAAAATGACAGTGTCGCCCAGCTTTGCGCGCATCACGCGGGCAAGATGGTGGGCATCGGCCCCGCGCAGGGTAGCGGTGCCGTCAGAGATCTCGGTGGTAAAATAACGGTGCGGCATTTTATCAATCCTTTTACATCTTATAGCTCGCCCTTCGGGAGAGCTGGCGCGTCAGCGCCTGAGAGGGTTCTCCTTACGCTTTCTTGCAGACGATGCACTCCCAGCCGCGCTTCTCCTTCACTTCCACAACGGCAAGGCCGGCCTTTTCCAGACCTGCGATCACTTCGTCCTTGCGGCTGTCGATGATGCCGCTGGCAATAAAGGTGGCACCCTCCGCCATCAGGCCCGGCACGGCGGGGGCCAGAGACAGGATGGCGTTGGCCACGATGTTGGCGGTGATGATGTCATATTTGCCGCTGGCCTTGTCCGAAAGGTCGCCCACCAGCACGGTCAGCTTGTCCTGCACGCCATTCAGGGCGGCGTTTTCCCCGGCGGTGCGCACCGCCACAGGGTCAATGTCCACGCCCTCGGCCACGGCAGCGCCCAGCTTCAGCGCCGCAATGGCAAGGATGCCGCTGCCGGTGCCGATGTCCAGCACCCGCTCGCCGCCGGTCACCCGCTCGTCCAGCGCTTCCATGCACAGGCTGGTGGTCTCGTGGCCGCCGGTGCCGAAGGCAAGGCCCGGGTCAAGGATCAGCTTTACCCGGTCGGTGTCGTACTGCTGCCACGAGGGCACCACCGCCAGCCGTTTGCCGATCTCCAGAGGGTGATAATACTTGCGCCAGCCGTTCTGCCAGTCCTCCTGCTCCACGCCCTCGGTCGCTACGGTGTAGGCGATGCCGGCGGCTTCCATGCGGGCGGCAATGAGGGCCAGCGTCTCCACGGGAGAAGCGCCCGGCTCCAGATACATATGGATGATAACGGTGTCGCGGGGCTTGTCCAGCAGCTCCTGCTCGATCAGATCCACATGGGCGATCTCGGCCACCTGCTGCTCGATGTCGCTGTAGTCTTCGATATAAATACCGCCCTCGGCGATCATGGTGGCAACGGCTTCGGCGTTGTCGGCATCGGCCTTGGCCACGGTCAGGCGGATATCAGTCCATTCCATAAAGTAAACCTCCTTCGGTTCCCGGCTTTTCTTATAATAGTATAGTACCCGATTCGGCTGTGGGATGCAAGCCTTTGGGCAAAATGTACGCAAAAAGAAAGGAATTTTCAACATAAAAACGGTACGCGTGCGGAAAAACCAAAAATTATCGACTATAAAGCCGGTAAATAAGGACTTTTGACGCATTTTGATAGAAAAAATGAGAAAGGGGCTTTCTTTTCTTTCAAAAATATGTTACTATTCTATTACGGAATTATGGACGGCCGACAACCAGAGGCGTCTGTAAACACAAACATTTCTTAAGGAGGAATGTGCTTTATGATGAAGTATCTCCAGAAACTGGGCAAAGCATTGATGCTCCCCGTCGCGGTCCTGCCGATCTGCGGCATCCTGATGGGTCTCGGTTATGCCCTTGCTCCGGGCGTTATGGGCGTTCCCGGTGCTGCAACCTCCGGTGCAGCTTACACCGTTGGCTTCCTGCTGGTCAAGGCAGGCGGCGCTCTGATCGATAACATGGCATGGCTGTTTGCCATTGGTGCCGCTGTCGGCCTTGCTGACAACGACGGCACCGCAGGTCTGGCCGGTCTGGTCAGCTTCCTGATGATGCAGCAGCTGCTGAACCCCGGCGTGGTCGGCATGGTCCGTCACCTGGAAGAAGGCACTGCTACCTACATCGCCTTCCAGAAGGTCGCCGGCAACTCCTTCATCGGCATTCTGGCCGCTGTTGTGGGCGCTGCCTGCTACAACAAGTTCAAGGATATCCAGCTGCCTGACTGGCTGGCATTCTTCTCCGGCAAGCGCTTCGTTGCAATCGCTACCGGTCTGATCTCCATTCTGGTGTCCGTTGTTCTGCTGTTCGTCTGGCCCGTCATCTTCGACGCTCTGGTCGCAATCGGCAACGGCATCGCTGGCATGGGCGGCATCGGCGCTGGCATCTACGCCTTCCTGAACCGTCTGCTGATCCCCACCGGCCTGCACCACGCTCTGAACAACGTGTTCTGGTTCGACACCATCGGTCTGGGCGACCTGTCCCACTTCTGGGCTGGCGAGACCTCTGCTGATGTGGGCTGGAGCCTTGGTATGTACATGTCCGGCTTCTTCCCCTGCATGATGTTCGGTGTCCTGGGCGCTGCTCTGGCTATGGTCAAGACCGCTAAGAACAAGAAGGCCGCCATCGGTCTGGTTCTGTCTGCTGCAATCTGCGCATTCGTCTGCGGCGTTACCGAGCCGTTTGAGTTCGGCTTCATGTTCCTGTGCTTCCCGCTGTACGTTGTGTACGCTGCTCTGTACGGCATCTTCACCGTCATCACCTACTACTCCGGTTTCCGTGCTGGCTTCTGCTTCTCTGCAGGCGCTACCGACCTGGTGTTCTCCGCTTCTCTGCCCGCAGCTGCCAAGACCTGGATGATCATTCCTCTGGGCATCGCAGCCTTCGTGGTGTTCTACGCAGTGTTCTACTTTGCCATCACCAAGTTCGACCTGAAGACCCCCGGCCGTGAGGACGAGGACGATGAGGCCGAGAAGAAGGTCGTTCTGGCAAACAACAACTACACCGAAGTTGCTTCCGCTGTTCTGGCTGCTGTCGGCGGCAAGGAGAACGTGAAGGACGTTGGCTACTGCGCAACCCGTCTGCGCTTTGAGGTCAAGGATAACGCAAAGGTGGACGAGAAGGCCGTCAAGGCTGCTGGTGCTGCCGGTGTCATCCGTCCCAGCAAGACTGCCTGCCAGGTGATCATCGGCACCAAGGTCCAGTTCGTGTACGACGAGCTGAAGAAGATGCTGTAACACAAGGCATTCCATCTGACCCGATGCGGGAGACTGGTTGATCCCGCACCATCATAAAACTGCCGCCGGGAGACGGGACTCAGCTGTCCGCTCCCGGCGGCTTTTTGCGTTCCCGCACGGAGTATGCTATACTGGAAGCAGCAAAACAGGGCGCACCTGCCCGGGAGGAGAAAGCGATGAGCAAAACGTACAACTGGCGGAAACTGAACGAAAAAGAGCTGACGCGGGTCTATCTGGACGAAATGCGGCGGGACTTCCCGCCCACGGAGCTCAAGGCCCTGAGCATGATCCTGAACAGCGAAGCCAACGGCACAGCCCACACATGGGGCGTGTTCGACGGCGAAACACTGGCGGCGTACCTGCTCATGGTGCGCCCGGCGGGCAGCAGGGTGAGCCAGCTGGATTACTTTGCCGTGCTGCCGGAATACCGTGCTGCAGGGCTGGGCGCGCAGCTGCTGGCCGACCTGCCGCAGCACGAGCGGGGTGCACAGGCCATCCTCATTGAGGCCGAATGCCCGGATAAGGCGGAGGACGAGGCAATGGCGGTGCGGCGGCTGGGCTTTTATGCCCGGTGCGGGGCCCGGGACTCCGGCTTCACCGAGCATCTGTTTGATGCATGGTTCCGCATTCTGGTGCTGGACTGCCCGGGTGCCGGTACCTTTGCGGACCGGCAGGCCGTGGATGCCCTGGTGGACTGCTACCGCCGCACCATCAGCGAGACCGAGTGGCAGAAGTACGTGCAGTTCTACTGCCCGGACGGAACAAAATACTGCTGAGCAGAAGGCGCTCCATGGAGGGCGCCTTCTTTTTTTGTCACTTTGCCCAGCCGGAAAATGGCATTTTCGGCATATTTATCCTGTTTGTAAAATCCGAGTGCAGGTTTTTCATCCCGGCTTTACGCAGGCTTGACACGGCCGCCGGAGCCTGTGCAAAAGCTTTACCTCCATTTTGCGCGTACATGGTCGCAGCGCGCACGGCGGTGCGGTACAATAAGGCCGTTCCCAAGGAAAACACAGAGAAACAAGAAAACATCGGCCGGAAATGCATTCCGGCATTTATTGGAGGAAAAAGGGTTATGAAAAAGATCACTCGTCGTTCGTTTATCACTGTCTGCGGCGCTGCTGCTGCAGCGATGGCTCTGACCGCCTGCGGCGGCGCAGCCTCTTCCACTGTGGCATCCTCTGCTGCAGAGTCCACCTCTTCTTCTGCCGCTGCTGAAACCGCTGCGGGCACCCTGTCCGGCAATGTGGCTACCGGCGGTTCTACTTCCATGAAGAACGTCATCGCTGCCCTGACCGAGGGCTTTGCCGAGGTGGAGCCGGGTGTCACCGTCAGCTACGACCCCACCGGTTCCGGCGCAGGCATCACCGGTGCTACCGATAAGACGCTGGACATCGGCCTGTCCTCCCGCGCCCTGAAGGACGACGAGAAGAACGACGTGGACGGCACCATCGTGGCTCTGGATGGCATCGCTATTGTTGTCAACAAGGCCAGCTAGGTGGCAGACCTGACCGTAGACCAGCTGAAGCAGATGTTCACCGGCGAGATCACCAACTGGAAGGATGTGGGCGGCGATGACGGCGAGATCGTTCTGGTGGGCCGCGAGGCCGGTTCCGGCACCCGCGATGGCTTTGAGAGCATCGTGGACGTGAAGGACAGCTGCAAGTACGCACAGGAGCTGACCGCTACCGGCGCAGTCATCAGCGCTGTGGAGGCCAACCCTCTGGCCGTCGGCTACGCTTCCCTGTCCGCTGTGGGCGACACCGTTGCCATGGTCACTGTGGAGGGTGTGGAGTGCAGCGAGGATACCGTCAAGGACGGCAGCTACAAGATCCAGCGTCCCTTCGTGTTCGTCACCAACAAGAGCGTGACCCTGTCGGAGCAGGCACAGGCCTTTGTGGACTTTGCCACCAGCAAGGATGCTGCCGACCTCATCCGCACCGCAGGCGCTGTGCCGGTGAACGAGTAATTACCGGGTGGTTTGCCGGGGAGTTTCCCCGGTGAACCGCCTGCCCTGCATCTGAACAAGAGAGCTGCCGCGTCGGGCTGCCGTTTCTGCGGGCCGACGCGGCTTTTATAAAGGATCTCCGCTATGAACAAAAAATCCTATCTGAGCCGGGTGCGGCTGCCCCGCACCCCCGCCGAATGGCTGGAAGCGGTGATGAACTTCATCTTCTTCCTGTGCGGTATGCTGGCGGTGGGCTGTGTGGTGCTCATCTCGGTGTACATGGTGATCTCCGGCGTGCCGGCCATCCACAAGATCGGCCTGTTCCAATTCCTGTTCGGCACAAAGTGGGCCTCCACGGCAGCCCAGCCGCTGTTCGGCATCCTGCCCTTCATCCTGTCCAGCATCTACGGCACGCTGGGCGCTGCAATCATCGGTGTGCCCATCGGCCTGCTGACGGCGGTGTTCCTCTCCAAGGCCGCCGACCCCAAGCTGCGCACCGTGGTGGTCACCGCCATCGAGCTGCTGTCCGGAATCCCCAGCGTGGTGTTCGGCCTGCTGGGCATGCAGGTGCTGGTGCCTGCCGTGGCAAAGACCTTCGGCAAGGCTTCCGGTGCCTGCCTGCTGAGCGCTATCGTGGTGCTTTCCATCATGATCTTGCCCAGCATCGTGTCCGTGTCGGTCACGGCACTGAACGCCGTGCCGCCGGAGTATGAGCAGGGCAGTCTGGCACTGGGTGCCACCGACACCGAAACGTGGTTCAAGATCAGCATCCCGGCTGCCAAAAGCGGCATTGCCGCAGGCGTTGTGCTGGGCATCGGCCGTGCCATCGGCGAGGCCATGGCGGTGATGATGGTGGCAGGCAACAGCCCCAACATGCCGGACAGTCCCTTCCGCAGCGTCACCTTCCTGACCACCGCCATCGCCAAGGAGATGAGCTATGCCGGCGGTCTGCAGCGGCAGGCGCTGTTCAGCATTGCGCTGGTGCTGTTCGTCTTTATCATGATCATCAATGTTGTGCTGAATGTTGTGCTGAAGGGAGGAAGCCGGGATGAATAAGGGCCTTTCGCCTTCCCGTCAGATGTGGAACCGGGTCATGACCGCACTGGTCTGGGCCAGCGCCGTGCTGGTGATGGTGCTGGTGGCCGGTATCATCGGCATGGTGCTGGTGCGGGGCATCCCCCACATCAGCTGGAAATTCCTTTCCACCACCGCCAGTGTGCTGAAAAAGACCGACGGCATCCTGCCTGCCATCCTCAACACACTGTATGTCATTGCGCTGACATTACTGATCGTACTGCCGCTGGGCGTAGGCGCGGCGGTCTACCTGACCGAGTACGCCTCCAACCGGCGGCTCATCGAGGTCATCGAGTTCACCAACGAAACGCTGGCGGGCATCCCCAGCATCATCTACGGTCTGGTGGGTATGCTGGTGTTCAGTCAGGCGCTGGGCTTCCAGACCTGTCTGCTGTCCGGTTCGCTCACGCTGGTGGTCATGAACCTGCCCACCATCATCCGCACCACGCAGGAATCCCTCAAGACGGTGCCGCAGGGCTACCGGGAGGGTGCCATGGGTCTGGGTGCAGGCAAGTGGCACATCATCCGCACCATCGTGCTGCCCTGCAGCATCGACGGCATCGTGACCGGCTGCATTCTGGCTGTGGGCCGCATCGTGGGCGAAAGCGCCGCCCTGCTCTTCACTGCCGGTGCCGCAGAGGTCATTGCCAAGAGCGTGGCCAAAGCCTACACCTCCAACGGCGCCACCCTGTCGGTGCTGCTGTACCTGCGTGCCTTTGAGGACGGCGATTTTGCTTCGGCCTGGGGCATCGGTGCAGTGCTGCTGGTGCTGGTGCTGGTCATCAACCTTGCGGCGCGGCTGGCAAAGACTAAGCTGAAACAGAAACAGTAAAAAGAGAAGAAACCCTCTCAGTCATTGCTGCGCAATGCCAGCTCCCCCGAGGGGGGGAGCTAGAGTGGTGCTGACCGGCAGATGATCAAAAGCTCCCCCTTCGGGGGAGCTGGCACGCCGTCAGGCGTGACTGAGAGGGTTCGTTCCAATTCAACAATGAGGTACTCTATGGAAAACACGAATGTGCCGGTGATATCGGCAAAAGACCTGAACCTCTGGTACGGCGACTTCAAGGCGCTGAAAGGTATCTCGCTGGACGTGGGCGAGCGGGAGATCACTGCTCTCATCGGCCCTTCCGGCTGCGGTAAATCCACCTTTCTGAAAACCCTCAACCGCATGAACGACCTTGTGCCGAATGTGCGCATTGAAGGCGATGTGCGGCTGAAGGGCGAGGACATCTTTGCCCGGGAAATGCAGCTTACCGACCTGCGCCGCCGGGTGGGCATGGTGTTCCAGAAGGCCAATCCCTTCCCCATGAGCATTTACGACAATATCACCTACGGCCCCAAGCTGCACGGCGTGCGCAATAAGGCTGAGCTGGACGAGCTGGTGGAAAGCTCTCTGCGGGGTGCGGCCCTGTGGGACGAGGTGAAGGACCGCCTGAAAAAGAGCGCGCTGGGCCTTTCCGGCGGCCAGCAGCAGCGTCTGTGCATCGCCCGTGCACTGGCGGTGAAGCCCGAAGTGCTGCTGATGGACGAGCCCACCAGCGCACTGGACCCCGGCTCCACCATGAAGGTGGAAGAGCTGATGAGTGAGCTGAAGAAGAACTACACGGTGGTCATCGTTACCCACAACATGCAGCAGGCGGCCCGTATCAGCGACCGCACCGCCTTTTTCCTGCTGGGCGAGCTGGTGGAAGTGGATCCCACGGCGCAGATCTTCAGCGCACCGCAGGATAAACGCACCGAGGACTACATTTCCGGTCGGTTCGGTTAAAGGAGGAAACAGCTATGAGTATCCGTAAACAGTACGACACCGATCTGGAATCGTTGAAAAAATCGCTGACCGAAATGGGCCGCAACTCTGCCGATGCCGTGGAGAACGTTCTGGAAGCGCTCTGCGTCGCTGACGCCGATGCAGCTGCGGCCATCGTGAAGGGAGACGCCCGCATCAACAACATGGAGCGGGATATCGAGCACCGCTGCATGACCCTGCTGCTGCGTCAGCAGCCGGTGGCGGGCGACCTGCGCCGCATCTCCACGGCCATGAAGGTGGTCACGGACATCGAGCGCATCGGTGACCATGCCGCCGATATCGCCGAGATCATCCCCCACCTTGTCACTGTCCGCAAAGAGGGCGACCCAGCGGTAAGTCAGGCCATTGCCATGGGCAAAAAGGCTCACCAGATGATCCTGGATGCCCTTGCCGCCTTGACGGCAGAGGACGAGCTGGCGGCGCGCAAGGTCATTGCCGCAGACGACGCGGTGGACTACGATTTCAACGCCATCAAGCATCAGCTGGCGCAGGAGATCGCCGAAGACCCCGGCAAGGTGGACGCAGCGCTGGATCTGCTGATGGTCATCAAGTATCTGGAACGCATCGGCGACCACGCCGTGAATGTGGCCGAGTGGGTGCAGTTTGTGCGCACCGGCCGCTATAAGGACGAGAGCATGTTCTGAGCATTTCCCTTCCTCATTTTTGAGGGTTCGTGTTTTCTTTATTTCTCCTGAAAAAGGCCGTTTCTGCCTTGTGCAGAGGCGGCCTTTTTCTGCAGGACGAAAATTGACTAAAAATTTTTTAGCTTTCTGCAATATTCCGGTGCGTCGGTTCGTATCTGAGGTGTAGGGCGGCAGGAGCCGCCATTCCCTGTGCGGCGGGCGTCCGACATCCCCCAGTCCCCGCCCGCCGCACCCTTTACGGAGGAAACGCAGATGACACAGACGAATCCTATCCTGCCGGAAGTCAGGGCCGGAACGGTCAGCCGCGAAGCGCTGGTGCAGGCGGCACTGAAAGAGATCACCCAGAACTACCGGGAAGCCAGCCTTTCCAACGTGGCGCGGGAGTATGGCGTTTCGCTGGCATACGTCAGCGAGTGCGTGCGTGCCGAGACCGGCCGCACCTATAAGGAATTGCTGCAAAAGCACCGTATGGAGACCGCTGCCCGCCTGCTGCGCCGCAGCGACATGAACATCCAGCAGATCATTTCTCTGGTGGGCTACGAGAACACCAGCTATTTCTACCGCCTGTTCCACGAGCGCTACGGCCTCAGCCCCCGGGAATACCGGCTGGTGCGCACGGGCCATACCCGCACCAGTGCATGAACCACAGCCTGACCAGACAAAACAGGGCACAGCAGACGCCGTGCCCTGTTTTGTCGTTTCGGAACGTTTTATGGCAGATCGATGCAAAAAACTGGATTTTTATGGAAAAATGGAGTACAATAGAACCATTCTAGCAGCGTCGGTGCGGCGCTGTCGAAAGAGGTGGAATGAATGTTTCGTGGAGCAGTGAGAGGGGATCTGCCCCAGATCCTGAAGATCTACGCCCATGCACGTGCAGTCATGAAGGCATCGGGCAACCCGACCCAGTGGGGGGATGATTTCCCGCCGCAGGAATTGCTGGAGGAGGATATCGACTCGAACCGGTTGTTCCTCTATGTGGTCAACGGCCAGATCGAGGCCGTGTTTGCCTTTATTCTGGGAACGGACCCCACCTACGCCGTCATTGAGGACGGTCAGTGGCTGGACGATACCCTGCCCTATGGCACGGTGCACCGTCTGGCATCGGCCGGCAAACAGAAGGGCGTGGGCAAGGCCGTGCTGGACTGGAGTCTGGAGCACTGCCAGAGCCTGCGTGCGGACACCCATGCCGATAACAAGATCATGCAGCATCTGCTGGAAAAGAACGGCTTTACCCGCTGCGGCGTCATCCATGTGCGGGACGGCTCGCCCCGCTTTGCCTACCAGAAGCTTGCGCCCACCCAGCCGCTGCGCTGAAAACAGAGTACACCCCCAAAGAGCCCCGGTCTGCGGATGCAGAGCCTGCCATGCAGGACTGCGCACGCAGGCTTTTTTGTTTGCCCCCGCTCGCTCCGCCCTGCGCCGCTCGACGGTGACGGAGAGAACAAAGCCGCGAACGACCAAAGCTGTCCTTGCCACAAATACAGATCGACGGAAAAACCCCATGGGCACCGACCTGAACGCAAATTTGTGAACGAAAAATGTCTGAAAATGCTTTCATTTCTCTGCCGTGTGTGCTATAATAACACCCGTCCTCGTGTAAGAGACAGGAAACTGTGCGCCAATGGCGTACAATAGGAAAGAGGAGTGTCTATATGAAAACGTTGAACAAGGCAGTTGCCCGCTACAACGGCATCAGCCTGATCGTTCGCATCCTGATCGGTCTGATCATCGGTGCGGTGCTGGCTCTGGTGGCCCCCGGTGCAGGCTGGGTGGGTGAACTGGGCAGCCTGTTCGTTGGCGCACTGAAGGGCATCGCCCCGGTGCTGGTGTTCGTGATCGTGGCAAGTGCTCTGGCACAGGGCTCTTCCAAGCTGGACCGCCGCTTCGGCACGGTCATCTGGCTGTACATGCTCACCACCTTTCTGGCTGCGGCCATCGCAGTGGTGACCAGCTTTCTGTTCCCGGTCACGGTCGTGCTGGCAGACGCTGCCCAGTCGGACGTGGTGCCGCAGGGTCTGGGCGAAGTCATGGGCACCCTGCTCACCAACTTTGTGGCAAACCCCGTCAGCGCCATCATGAGCGGCAACTACATCGGCATCCTGTTCTGGGCCTGCATGTTCGGCGTGGCCATGAAGAAGATCGGCTCTGACACCACCAAGACCTTTATGGCAAACACCGCCGATGCGGTCTCCCAGATCGTGCGCTGGATCATCAATCTGGCTCCCTTCGGCATCATGGGTCTGGTCTACACCAACGTTTCCGGCAACGGCCTTGCCATCTTTACCCAGTACGGCAAGCTGCTGGCCCTGCTGGTGGGCACCATGCTGTTTATGGCCCTCATCGTCTCCCCCTTCATCATGTTTATCTATCTGGGCTGCAACCCCTATCCGCTGGTGTTCCGCTGCCTGCGTGAGTCCGGCCTGACCGCCTTCTTCACCCGCAGCTCCGCCGCCAACATCCCCGTGAACATGGCCCTGTGCGAAAAGCTGGGTCTGGACAAGGATATGTACTCCGTCTCCATCCCGCTGGGCGCTACCATCAACATGGACGGTGCCGCCATCACCATCACCATCATGACGCTGGCCGCTGCCAACACCTTGGGCATTCAGGTGTCTCTGGCTGCAGCCATCGTGCTGAGCGCCATGAGCGCTCTGGGTGCCTGCGGTGCTTCCGGCGTGGCCGGCGGTTCCCTGCTGCTGATCCCCATGGCCTGCTCCCTGTTCGGCATTTCCAACGATGTCGCCATGCAGATGGTAGGCGTCGGCTTCATCATCGGCGTGGTGCAGGACTCTGTGGAGACTGCCCTGAACTCTGCCGGTGACGTGGAGTTCGCTGCTACGGCAGAGTACCATCAGTGGCGCAAGCAGGGCAAGCCCCTGCCGGAGTTCCTGACCGGTAAGAAGAACTAAAAACTTGTTTTTGAATTGCGAACCAGCAAAGCTTACGGACTTTGCTGGTTCGTTTTTTATAGAACAAACTTAAAATTACGGCCCCTCCTGTGAAAAAACAGAAGAGCAGCGGCCGCAGCCGCTGCTCTTCTGTAATAATAAAAATAAAATTTCCGCTGTTTATGCCCAGAGCAAAGCGGAGGGCATTCTAAATAGTAAGTCAATCGATGACCTTTGCCTTCTGCAAAGCCACCAAAATCAGCGGGATGAGCACCAGCTGTGCCACGATGCCCGGCACGGCGGTGAGCAGCGCGCCGGACAAAAACGCGCTGAACGGGAAGGACGAGCCGGTGAGGCCTGCCAGCACAAAGCGGACGGCACCCCACACCAGACGTCCCGCCACCATGGCGGTGACGAGAGAAGCGTACATCATGGGAACGGTGTGCTTCACCTTGCGCCAGAGCACGCCGGACACAAGGCCGTAAGCGGCCAGCTCAAAGGCCATGGAGATGGCGATGGGGAACATGGGCGGCATGCCGAACAGCACCGAGCGCACCAGCGGAGCAATAAAGCCCACGGCAAGGCCCCATGGGCCGCCCAGCACAAAGCCGCACAGCAGAATGGGAAAGTGCATCGGGCACAGCATGTTGCCCACCTGCGGCACATGGCCGGTGACCATGGGCAGCACAAAGGCCAGTGCAAGGAACAGTGCAGCCAGCACAAGGCTGCGGGTGGTGGAACGGGGGTTGGTTTTCATAAAAAAGCTTCCTCCTTTTGCCAGATAAAAAAGGGGCCTGCCCGGCTTGCAAGCCAAAGGCAGACCCCTTCGTGGCGTCTGTAAAAATTAAGATGGCAGGGCCTGGACCGGCCCGCCGCGCCGCGCACATGCGCAGCGCGCAGATGGAGCGGATGCTCCGCACAAATGGAGAAAACAGGCTTCTGCCTGCGCATCCGGCTTCCTGCCGGAATCTGTGAAAAATATAGCAGATGCCTCTGGCTTTGTCAAGATACGGCAAAAAGCCTGCAATTTGACCAAAAAGCGGCAAATTTCCATGAATATTTCCCCGCGTATGTACATTTTGCATGAAGAAGCTTGACCTTTTTGCATAGAATAGCTAATATAAACTTGAAAAAGAGCGCGCTGCGGGCAGCAGGACTGCACCGGCGCTGACGAAAGGCTTTTTTGAACATGTGCAAATCTGAGGTTCATACGGGAGGACCATCATGACAAATGCAGAAAAACTTACTCTGGCCAAGCACGCCTGCCACATCCGCATGGGCGTGATCGAGGGCACGCACAGCGCAAAGTGCGGCCATCCGGGCGGCAGTCTGGATATCGCCGAGCTGCTGAGCTACCTCTATTCTGTGGAAATGAACATTGACCCGAAGGACCCCAAGATGGCCGACCGCGACCGTCTGGTGCTGTCCAAGGGCCATGCTGCACCGGCACTGTATGCAGCGCTGGCAGAGCGCGGCTATTTCCCGGTGGAAGACCTCAAGACCCTGCGTAAGATCGGCAGCTATCTGCAGGGCCACCCCAACATGAACGAGACCCCGGGCGTGGATATGTCCACCGGCAGTCTGGGTCAGGGCATCTCTGCCGCCTGCGGCATGGCACTGGGTGCCAAGCACGCCGGCAAGCCCATCAACGTCTACACCATCGTGGGCGACGGCGAGGTGGAAGAGGGCGAGTGCTGGGAAGCCTTTATGTTTGCCGCACACTACGGCCTTTCCAACCTGTGCGTTGTGCTGGACCGCAACCATCTGCAGATCGACGGCACCACCGAGACCGTGATGAACAGCGCCCCGCTGGAAGAGAAGCTGAAGGCCTTCAACTTCAATGTCGTCACCATCGACGGCCACGACTACGACCAGATCGAAGCCGCCATGCAGGCGTTCCATGCAGAGACTGTAAAGCCCACCTGCATCATCATGGACACCACAAAGGGCAAGGGCGTTTCCTATATGACCAACTCTGTGGACTGGCACGGCAAGGGCCCCAACGATGACGAGTACAAGATCGCAATTGAGGAACTGAACGCCGCATACGCCGCGCTGGAGCAGGAGGAAAACTAAGATGGCAGATGTGAAGAAGATCGCTACCCGTGAAAGCTACGGCAACACCCTGAAGGAGCTGGCCGCAGAGGGCCACGAGGATCTGGTGGTGCTGGACGCAGACCTTGCCGCTGCCACCAAGACCGGCATGTTCCGCAAGGCTTACCCGGACCGTCACTTTGACTGCGGCATTGCCGAGGGCAACATGATGGGCGTGGCCGCAGGCCTATCCACCATGGGCTACGTGCCCTTTGTTTCCAGCTTTGCCATGTTCGCCGCCGGCCGCGCCTTCGAGCAGGTGCGCAACTCCATCGGCTACCCCCACCTGAACGTGAAGATCGGTGCCACCCACGGCGGTATCTCGGTGGGCGAGGACGGCGCTTCCCATCAGTGCTGCGAGGACTTTGCCCTCATGCGCAGCATCCCCGGCATGACCGTGATCTGCCCGGCAGACGATGTGGAGGCCCGCGCCGCTGTGCGTGCCGCCTACGAAATGGAAGGCCCCGTCTATCTGCGCTTTGGCCGTCTGGCCGTTCCGGTGTTCCACGATGCCGAGAACTATCACTTTGAGATCGGCAAGGGCGAGCAGATCACCGAGGGCAGCGACATTGCCATCATCGCCACCGGCCTGATGGTCAACGAAGCCCGCATGGCTGCGGAGCAGCTGGCTGCTGAGGGCATCCACGCCCGGGTCATCAACATCCACACCATCAAGCCTCTGGACGAGGAGATCGTCCTCAAGGCTGCAAAGGAGTGCGGCAAGGTCATCACTGCCGAGGAGCACAACGTCATCGGCGGTCTGGGCGAGGCTGTCTGCGCCGTGCTGAGCGAAAAGCTGCCCACGCCGGTGCGCCGCGTAGGCGT
Source organism: Faecalibacterium sp. 3 (assembly GCF_048323735.1). Taxonomy (NCBI): domain Bacteria; kingdom Bacillati; phylum Bacillota; class Clostridia; order Eubacteriales; family Oscillospiraceae; genus Faecalibacterium; species Faecalibacterium sp. 3. The sequence goes on along the minus strand of NZ_JBLWFN010000001.1, from coordinate 1,125,997 downwards.
GCAGGACGTGTTCGGCTGCTCCGGCCCGGCATGGGACCTGCTGAAGTTCTACGGTCTGGATGCTGCCACCATCTGCAAGACTGCCCATGAAATGCTGGGCAAATAAAACTGTCGGAATATTATAAGAGCTGAAGGGCTGCTGCACGTTCGTTCAAAAGGATGTGCAGCAGCCCCTTTTTGCATTCATTCTTCGCCCAGCAGCTTTGCACGGCTGGCGTATACAGCGGTAAATACCTCCCGCAGCCGTTGGATCTCGGGACGCGGGTCGTCCCGCAGAGTCAGCAGACAGGTGTCCGGCAAAGGCAGCTGCAGCGGCAGATACCATGCCGCCGGAAAGGCCGGGTATTTCATCGGGCACAAAAACATGCCGCGCCCGGCAAGCAGATCGTTGTAAACACACTCGTAGTTTTCCACCATGTGCCAGCTTGGTGCGGAAAACGGCAGGCCGGGCTGAACAACGGCAAGATCCACCATTTCCTGATACAGCGGCTCATAAAACAGCTGCTGCCCGGCAAGATCAGCCAGCGTCAGAGTGCTGCGCCCTGTGAGCGGGTGCTCCGGCGATACGATCAGGTAAAAGGTGTTGTGCAGGATGGGGGTGCGCTCGATCTCCGGCTGCAGCGGCCCAAAGGGCAGATAGAGGGCTGCGTCTGCCTCGCTGCAGAGCATTTCGTGGGGGTTGCGTGACACGGGCCGAGTGTCCACCGCAAACTCATATCCCGGCAGCGCGGCGTGCAGCCGTGCCATCAGGATGGGATAAATGGGGTCCCGCTGCAGCAGCACCGGCGGCAGGCGCAGGGTCAGTGTGTGCCGCCGGGCAAAGCCCTTCAGTGCGGTGCGGGCGTTCAGGATGCTGCGATAGATCCCCTCCGCCTGCGGCACAAAGGCCCGGCCTGCTTCGGTCAGCGCCACGCGGGTGGTGCTGCGCTCAAACAGGGCCAGATCCAGCTCCTTTTCCAGACTGCGGATCTGGTAGCTGAGGGCGGGCTGGGTGCAGTACAGCTCCCGGGCGGCTGTGGTAAAATTCAGGGTCCGGCTCACGGTGAGAAAACACAGCAGCTGGTGGTCGTTCATCCGAAAAAAGCTCCTTTCTGTGCAGGGGAAGATCCGTCTGCTCTCAGTATAGCATGGCAGGAGCCAGTTATAAACAATTTTTATTGGCATGGCAAAATTTTTTTGTTTCCCTTTTACTTCGTTATATTTTATACTAAGTGCGGCGCGGGAAAAACTCCCGCAGAGACGAAGAGAAAATGATGAGAAGAAAGAGGAAATCCAAATGGAAAAGATCTCCCGCAAAGGCTTTTTGAAGGTCGCCGCTGCTGCCGCCATGAGCGGCGTCACCGCCGGTGCACTGGCTGCCTGCAACTCCGCAGCTTCTTCCAGCACCGCCGCTTCCGGTGATGCCATCTACACCGCCGGTACCTACACCGGCACGGCCACCGGCATCGGTGAGGTGAAGGTGACCATGACCTTCAGCGAGACCGCCATCACCGAGGTGGTCATCGATGCTTCCAACGAGACCGAGAGCATCGGCGGCGTGGCTGCGCCTACCCTGCAGGAGGCCATCATGGCCGCACAGGGCACCGAGATCGACAACATCTCCGGTGCTACTGTTACCACCAACGCCGTCAAGAAGGCGGCTGCCAGCTGCATCGAGCAGGCCATGGGCGTCAAGGCAGACGGCGCAGACAGCTCCGCTGCCGCTTCGGAGAACGACTGGCTGGGCACCGAGCCGGAGATCGACGAGAGCAAGGTCACCAAGACGGTGGACGTGGATGTGGCCGTGGTGGGCTGCGGCATTGCCGGTGTGGCAGCCGTGCGCAGCATCGCCGAGGACGGCGGCAAGGTAGCAGCCTTTGAAAAGGCTGACGGTCCCCAGTGCCGTAGCGGCGAGTATGCCGTCATCAACGGCAATGTGCAGGCCAAGTGGGGCCGCAACACCTGGACCCGTGAGCAGATCGACGAGATCGTGGATTCTCACATGGTGGAAAGCACCTACCGCTGCAAGCGCTCCATTATGAGCAAGTGGGCCCACAACATCGGCGATGCCTTTGACTGGTGGGTGGAAGCAAACCCGGAGCTGTACTACGCCGAGACCACCCGCAGCGCCATCCCTGACGAGAACGCAAATAACTTCCTGATCCCCATTTTCTACCCGCTGCCCGAGAACTACGACTGGAAGCAGGAGCGCTTCCCCTGCTACCCCACCTCTGTGGAGTTCCTGCCCAACCAGTCCGTCACCGTCAACGCCAACATGCAGAAGGCCGTTGACACCGGCAACGTGGAAACCTTCTACGGCTGCTTTGTGGAAAAGCTCATCATGGAGGACGGCCGCTGCGTGGGCCTGTATGCCCGCGATGCTGCCACCGGCGAGTACATCAAGTGCAACGCCGCCAAGGGCGTCATCCTGTCCACCGGCGATTACTCCCAGAACACCAAGATGCTGCAGCATTTCTGCCCCGAGGTCATTGAGAACAACATCCAGTGCCTGTTCACCAATGTGGACGTGGAGGGCAGCTTCACCAATCAGGGCGACGGCATCCAGCTGGGCATGTGGGCAGGCGCTCAGGTGCAGCAGAGCCACGCACCCATGATCCACCATATGGGCGGCGGTGCCGACCTGTCCGGTGTGGGCGTCATGGGCAACGCAGGCTTTTTGAATCTGGATCTGAACGGCAAGCGCTTCATGAACGAGGACCTGCCCGGCCAGCAGCTGGAAAACCAGATCGAGCTGCAGAAGAACCGCGAGAGCTGGCAGATCTTCGACTCCAACTGGCCCCAGCAGCTGCCCTACATGCCCGCAGCCCACGGCGGTGCCTGCTACTACGAGGACTACGCCAGCGAGGCAGAGGGCCCCAAGAACAACACCACTTACCGCAACTACAAGAGCCCCTATCAGCTGGAAGCAGCCGTGGCCGACGGCCGCGCCGTCAAGGCCGACACGCTGGAAGAGCTGGTGGCAAAGATCTACCCCGATGACACCGCTGCCCAGCAGACCGCTCTGGAGTCCATCCAGCGCTACAACCAGCTGGCAAAGGACGGCTACGACGAGGACTTCCACAAGCCCGCATCCCGCATGTGGGCGCTGGAGAACGGCCCCTTCTACGCCGACAAGTTCACCACCGCCCTGCTGCTGGTCTGCATCGGCGGTCTGGAGAGCGACGAGAACTGCCACACCTTCGACGCCGACCGCAACGTGATCCCCGGCCTGTATGTGGCAGGCAACGTGCAGGGCAACCGTTTTGCCACCGAGTACCCCATCGGCCTGAAGGGCGTCAGCCACTCCATGGCCATGTACTACGGCTACGTTGCAGGCAAGAACGCCATGCAGGAAGTCTGAGCCTGACCGCACAATAACATAACCATTCCCCGCCCGGAGCAGTATTCTTTCTTCCTGCTCCGGGCTTTTTTGCGCCCCAATGTGACCCGGTTACGGAAAAGCCCCGGCATTTGGGGTATACTGATGCCATAAGAACAACCACGAACGAACCCTTTCAGGAGGTAGAAATATGGCAGTTGTTACGATCACGAAGGAAAATTTTGAGCAGGAGGTGCTGCAGAGCGCAAAGCCCGTCCTGCTGGACTTCTGGGCCAGCTGGTGCGGCCCCTGCCGGATGCTCAGTCCTATTGTGGACGAGGTGGCCGAGGAGCGCACCGATGTGAAGGTGGGCAAGGTGAATGTGGACGAACAGCCGGAGCTGGCCGGGGAGTTCGGCGTCATGAGCATCCCCACCCTGCTGGTGTTTGAGCAGGGCAAGCTGGTGCGTCAGGCCGTGGGTGCCCGCCCGAAGGCCGGTGTGCTGGACCTGCTGGGATAAAATCTGCCTGAAAAGGAGCTGCTGCATTCGGTGCGGCGGCTCCTTTTTTCCTGCGCTCTGTACAAACGCACAGAAAAATCGTGTCATAAAACAGAAAACACTGGCACTTTCCTACTTTACAACTTTATCTTGATAAAGTAAAATAACAATAGAACCAATTCCGTATGGAAAAGGCGCGGAGGTGCCGCGCAAAGGATCGCCGGGCAGTGGGGCCCGGCGGATGAGATAGAGGAGTCGAAAAGTGCCGGAGAACGCCGGCGATGGATGTAAGAAACAGGGGGAACCGACGATGGAATTCAGCCTTGCAAACCTGCAGCCCAAGGAGCGCGCCTCCTTTGCGCTGCGCGCCTTGTACGAAGCGGCGGGCTGCCGCAAGTACCACATGGGCCGCTTTGAGGAGTACGGCCTGTATCAGGAGAACCGCAGCTTCCTCTCGTCCGAGCAGGTCATCACCTTTACCGATCTGGATGGCCGGCTGCTGGCCCTCAAGCCGGACGTGACTCTCTCCATTGCCAAGACGGCGCAGCCCGCCCCCGGCGAGACCCTGCGCTACTACTATCACGAGAACGTCTATCGCCCTTCCGCCGAGAGCCACACCTTTAAAGAGATCAGCCAGATGGGCCTTGAGATGCTGGGCGCGGTGGGCGAAGCACAGGTGCAGCAGGCGGTGTGTCTGGCGGCGCGGTCGCTGGATGCGCTGGGGGCTGAGTGGGTGCTGGAAGTGAGCCACATGGGTTACCTGTTCGGCCTGTTCGACGCGCTGGGCGTGCCGGATGCCGCCCGCGCAAAGCTGCTGGAAAAGCTGCGGGAGAAAAACGCCCACGAGCTGCGGGCCGCCGCCGGAGCTGCCGGTCTTGCCGATGCCGCCGCCGACATCCTGTGCAGCGTGCTGAGCCTCTGCGGCAGCTATGCCGATACCCTTGCAAAGGCCGCTGCCCTGTGCCGCAATGACGCCATGCGCGCGGCTGTGGCCGAGCTGGAAGCGCTGGCTGTGCCGCTGGAAAAGGCGGGCGGCGTCATCCGGCTGGACATGACCCTAGCCGGTGAGATGGAATACTACAACGGCCTTGTGTTTCAGGGCTATCTGAAAACCCTGCCCCGCCCCCTGCTCAAGGGCGGCCGCTACGACCTGCTGATGCAGAAGTTCACCCCCGGTGCCGGTGCCATCGGCTTTGCGGTCTATCTGGACGAGCTGGACCGCCTGAGCGCCCCGCTGCCGCCGGTGCAGAAGAACAGCACCGACAGGGTGATGCTGAATGTGGCCCTGCCCAAGGGCCGTCTGGGCGATAAGGTGTATAACCTGCTGGCGGTCATCGGCTACGGCTGCCCGGAGGACTATAACACCACCCGCAAGCTGGTGGTGGAAAACCCGGAGGCCGGCATCCGCTACTTCCTCGTCAAGCCCAGCGACGTTGCCATCTATGTGGAGCACGGTGCCGCCGATGTGGGCATCGTGGGAAAGGACATCCTCACCGAGGCTTCTGCCGATGTGTACGAGCTGCTGGACACCGGCCTTGGCAAATGCCGCATGTGCGTTGCCGCCCCGGCCGATTACAAGGACGACCCCAGCCGCCCGGTGCGGGTGGCCACCAAATTCGTCAGCATCGCAAAGAGCTACTACGCATCCATGGGGCGGGACATCGATATCATCAAGCTGAACGGCTCCATCGAGCTGGCCCCCATTCTGGGCCTTTCGGACGTCATCGTGGATATCGTGGAGACCGGCACCACCCTGCGGGAGAACGGCCTGAAGGTGGTCACCGAGTTCATGCCCATCTCGGCCCGGTTCATTGCCAACAAGGCCAGCTACCAGTTCAAGCACGCCGAAATGGACACCATGCTGGAAAAGCTGCGGGCGGAACTGCAGAACAAGGAGGAAGCAAAATGATCAAGCTGTATAACTTTGACGAGCTCAGGCCCGAAGAGATTTTGAACCGCGACATCCGCGCGGAAAAGAACGTGGAGGATGTGGTGGACGGCATCATTGCCGATGTGCGCGCCCGGGGCGATGAAGCCCTGAAGGATTATGCGCTGAAATTTGACGGTGCAAAGATCGATGCCCTGCAGGTGACGCAGGAGGAGATCGACGAGGCCTTTGCGAACATGGACCCCTACTTCCTCGAGACCCTGCGCGAAGCCGCCGCCAACATCGAGAGCTTCCACCGCCAGCAGGTGCACAAGAACTTTGTGGTGAACGACAAGCCCGGCATCGTACTGGGCCAGAAATATACCCCCATTGAAAAGGCCGGTGTCTATGTGCCCGGCGGCACGGCGGCCTATCCCTCCACCGTGCTCATGGACGTGATTCCGGCAAAGGTGGCAGGCGTGTCCGAGATCGTCATGACCACCCCCGCCGGAAAGGACGGCAGGGTGAACCCGGTCATCCTTGCCGCCGCTGCTACCGCAGGCGTGACCAAGATCTTCAAGACCGGCGGCGCACAGGCCGTGGCGGCTCTCGCCTACGGCACCCAGAGCATCCCTGCGGTGGATAAGATCGTTGGCCCCGGCAACATCTACGTTGCCACTGCCAAGCGCAAGGTGTTCGGCAAGGTGGGCATCGATATGATCGCCGGCCCCAGCGAAATTCTGGTGCTGGCCGACGGCGGCTGCAACCCTGCATGGGTGGCGGCGGATCTGCTGAGTCAGGCCGAGCACGACAAACTGGCAAGCCCGGTCCTCGTCACCGACAGCCCGGAGCTGGCCAAGGCCGTGCAGGCGGAGCTGGAGGTGCAGATCCCGCAGCTGCCCCGTGCCGCCATCGCCCGCGCCAGCGTGGACGACAACGGCAAGATCATCCTCTGCACCGACCTGCACAAGGCCATTGAGGCCTGCAACATCATTGCACCGGAACATCTGGAAGTGTGCGTGGAGGATCCCTTCGGCGTGCTGAACGAGATCAAAAACGCAGGCAGCATCTTCCTTGGCCGCAACGTGCCGGAAGCGCTGGGCGATTACTTTGCAGGCCCCAACCACACCCTGCCCACCAGCGGCACCGCCCGCTTCTCCAGCCCCTTGGGCGTAGACGACTTTGTAAAGAAGTCCAGCTTCCTCTACTACACCCGGGAAGCGCTGGGCGAGGTGGCTCCCCGCATCGCCGATTTTGCCGAGCGCGAGGGCCTGCACGCCCACGCCCGCAGCGTGACCATCCGGTATGAAAAGTGAGGATTTGAACCATGAGTAAATTCCTTTCTCCCACGCTGGCCGCTGTCACCCCCTACACCCCGGGTGAGCAGCCGCAGGATCAGCAGTACATCAAACTGAACACCAACGAAAGCCCCTATCTGCCCTCCCCGGCGGTGATCGCCGCCGTGAGCGAGCACGAGGTGGAAAAGCTGCGCCTTTACTCCGACCCCGCCTGTGCCGACCTGCTCAAGGCGGCCGCAGCCCACTTCGGTTTGCAGCCGGAGCAGATCATGCCCGGCAACGGCAGCGACGAGAACCTCTTCTTTGCGCTGCGTGCCTTCTGCGACGCAGACCACCCGCTGGCCTATGCCGACATCACCTACGGCTGCTACGGCGTGTGGTGTGGGCTGATGCACATTCCCAGCCACATCATCCCGCTGAAAGAGGATTTCACCCTTGACCCGAAGGACTACTACGGCCTGAACCAGACCATCGTCCTTGCAAACCCTAACGCCCCCACTGGCATTGCACTGCCCCGGGCGGAAATTGAGGGCATCCTGAAAGCGAACCCGAACAACGTGGTCATTGTGGACGAGGCCTATGTGGACTTTGGCGGCGAGAGCTGCGTGCCCCTCATCGACCAGTACGAGAACCTGCTGGTGGTGCAGACCTTTTCCAAGTCCCGGCAGCTGGCCGGTGCGCGTCTGGGTCTGGCCATGGGCAATGCAAAGCTCATTGCCGACCTGAACCGGGTCAAGTTCAGCCTGAACCCCTACAACATCAACCGCCTGACCCTGAAGGCCGGGCAGGCCGCGCTGGAAGACACCGCTTATTTTGACAGGACCCGCGCCGCCATCGTGGATACCCGCGCATGGACAAAACAGCAGCTGGAACAGCGGGGCTTTGCCGTGCTGGACAGCCGCTCCAACTTCCTGTTTGCAAGTACCGACCGGAAAGACGGCGAAACACTCTACAAAGAGTTGAAGAAAAACGGCATTCTGGTGCGCCACTTCGACGCGCCCCGCATCCAGAACTGGCTGCGCATCACCATTGGCACATCGGAACAGATGAAGATATTCGTGAACACACTGGATAAGATCATGGAGGAATGAACCATGCCGAACCGAATGATCTCGCTGGAACGCAACACCAATGAGACCCAGATCGACCTTACCCTTGATCTGGACGGCACCGGCCGCTACGAGGTGGACACCGGGTGCGGTTTTCTGAACCACATGCTGGAGCTGTTCGCCCGCCATGGCCGTTTTGACTTAGTGCTCACCTGCCACGGCGATGTGCAGGTGGACTACCACCACACCACCGAGGATGTGGGCATTGCACTGGGTCAGGCCTTTGCACGGGCGCTGGGCGATATGCGCGGTATCCAGCGCTACGGCAGCTTTTATCTGCCCATGGATGAAGCGCTGATCCTGTGCGCCGTCGATCTTTCGGGCCGCTGCACCCTGAACTGGGACGTCCATTGCAGCACCGAAAAGGTGGGCGATTTTGATGTGGAATGCGCCAAGGAATTCTGGCTGGGCTTTGCCCGCAGCGTGCCCGCCACGGTCCACTTTGTACAATTTGCGGGAGAAAATACCCACCACATCCTCGAGGCCTGCTTCAAGGGCGCAGGCCATGCACTGGGCGCGGCCGTGAAGATCGACGAAGCTCACAAGGACGAGATCCCTTCCACGAAAGGACTGCTGGTATGATCGCAATTATCGATTATGGCGTGGGCAACCTGTTCAGCCTGAAGTCCAGCCTGAAGCAGCTGGGGCTGGAAGCCGTTGTGACTGCGGACGCGGACACCATCCGCAAAGCCGACCGGCTGATCCTGCCGGGTGTGGGCGCTTTTGCCGACGCCATGGCAAAGCTGGAGGCAACGGGTCTTGTGCCGGTGATTCGGGCCGAAGCCGAAAGGAAGCCGCTGCTGGGCATCTGCCTTGGCATGCAGCTGCTGTTTGAAAAGAGCTACGAGTACGGTGAGCACGAAGGCCTCGGCTTTGTGAAGGGGGAAGTCTGCCCGCTGGAGCCCGACCTTACGGACAAGAGCCTGAAGGTGCCGCAGATCGGCTGGAACGCCTTGCACATTGTAAAGGACGACCCGCTGTTCAAGTACATCCGTGAGGGCGAATACGTCTATTACGTCCACAGCTACTACGGCAAGAACTGCGCCGAAAGCACGCTGGCCGTGAGCGATTATTCCATTCCCGTCACCGGTGCGGTGCGGGCAGGCAGGGTGTACGGCACCCAGTTCCACCCGGAAAAGAGCGGCGACACCGGACTGCGAATCTTGAAGGCGTTTGCGGAGCTATAACCCTCTCAGTCAACGCCTGCGGCGTTGCCAGCTCCCCCGAAGGGGGAGCTTCTAAAGAGTGAACCGTAAAATGCAAAAAGCTCTCCCTTCGGGAGAGCTGGCGAGCGAATGCGAGCCTGAGAGGTTCGTTTCTGAAGGAGATTCAAATGCAGCTATTTCCAGCCATTGACCTGCGGGGCGGCAAAGTGGTGCGTCTGACGCAGGGCGACTACGACCGCATGACCGTCTATGGTGAGGACCCCTGCGCACAGGCGCGGGAGTTCCTTGCAGCGGGGGCCAAAAATCTGCACGTCGTCGATCTGGACGGCGCAAAGGACGGCACCCTTTCCAACTACGATACCATTGCCGCGCTGGCAAAACAGGGCGGCTTATACATTGAGGTGGGCGGCGGCATCCGCACCGAGGAACGCATTGAAACATACCTCTCCCTCGGTGTGGGCCGCTGCATCCTGGGCAGCGTGGCGGTGACGGATTTTGACTTTACCGCCCGGATGCTGCAGAAATACGGCGATAAAATTGCCGTGGGTGTGGATGCAAAGGATGGCTATGTGGCCATCCATGGCTGGAAGGAGGTAAGCCGGGAGCCGGGCGTGGACTTCTGCAGGCGTCTGGCCGCCGCCGGATGCACTGCCATCATCTACACGGACATTGCCTGCGACGGTGCCATGAAGGGCACCAATCTGGGCCTGTACCGCCAGCTGGCAGAGGAAGTGCCCGGCGTAGCCTTTACGGCCAGCGGCGGCATCTCGTCCGAAGCAGAGCTTCTGGAACTGAAAAAAATGGGCACTGCCGCTGCCATTTTGGGCAAGAGCCTGTACACCGGCGCACTGGACCTTGCGCGCTGCGTGCAGCTGGTGCAGGAGTGAACGGAGGGGAAACGACATGATCACCAAACGCATTATTCCCTGTCTTGATGTGCGCAATGGCCGCGTGGTCAAGGGCACGAACTTTGAAGGCATCCGGGACGTGGCCGACCCGGTGGAAATGGCCCGCATGTACAACGCTGCCGGTGCCGACGAGCTGGTGTTCTACGATATCACCGCCAGCTTCGAGGGCCGGGCGCTGTTCACGGATATCCTGACCCGCGTCGCCAGCGAAATTTTTATCCCGCTCACGGTGGGCGGCGGCATCAATACGCTGGAAGACTTCGACCGGGTGCTCAAGTGCGGTGCGGATAAGGTCAGCGTCAACTCGGGCGCACTGAAGGACCCCGGCCTCATCCCGGCGGCGGCACAGCGCTACGGCAACCAGTGTGTGGTGCTCTCTGCCGATGTAAAGCGGGTGGACGGCCAGTTCCGGGTGTTCGCCAAGGGCGGGCGCGAGGATACCGGCCGGGATGCACTGGACTGGATCAGCTGGTGCGTGGACCACGGCGCGGGCGAGATCTGCCTGAACAGCATCGATACCGATGGCGTGCGCAGCGGCTTCGACCTTGAGATGCTGGATGCAGTTGCGGCGCGGGTGAACGTGCCCATCATTGCCAGCGGCGGCGCGGGCAAAAAGGAAGACTTTCTGGAGCTGTTCCACCACAAGGGCATCGATGCAGGTCTTGCCGCGGGCATCTTCCACCAGAAGCTGCTGACCATCCGGGATCTGAAGGAATACCTCAACGCAAACGGCGTGGAGATGCGGCTGTAACGCAGGGACATTTCTCCCCGGCGCGGGGAAAAGCCGTAACGCGAAGCTGGATTTCCGCAAAAACAACCCGCAAACTCTTGCGTTTGCGCACGGAATACGCTAAACTAGTAGTATCCCCATCCGGGGAGGGAGAACCGTTATGAATCTGAAATTTGATGAAAAGGGCCTGATTCCTGCCATCGTGCAGGACCACTACACCAAAGAGGTGCTCACCCTCGCATACATGAACGCCGAGACGCTGGCACTCACCATTGCTGAGGGCCGCACCGTGTTCTGGAGCCGCAGCCGTCAGGAGATCTGGCGCAAGGGCGAGACCAGCGGCAATGTGCAGCGGGTGGTGTCCATCACCGCCGACTGCGACGCAGATGCACTGGTGGTGGAAGTGGTCAAATCCGGCCCCGCCTGCCACACCGGCGCCGAGAGCTGCTTCTTCAACGAAGTATACGTCTCGCCGGAGCTGAAGCAGTTCAGCTGGCAGGGCCTGTATGAGCTCATCAAGGGCCGCAAGACCGATCCGCAGGAGGGCAGCTATACCACCTACCTGTTCGAGAAGGGCAAGGAGAAGATCCTGAAAAAGGTGGGCGAAGAGTGCACCGAGGTCATTATTGCGGGCGAAAAAGAGGATAAGGAAGAGACCGTTTACGAGATCAGCGATCTTGCCTACCATGTTCTGGTGCTGATGGTCAGCGCCGGCATCACGGTGGAGGATGTGACCCGTGAACTGGAAAAACGTCACGTCATTGACCACAAGGTCAAACAGGAAAGGATGCAGTGAATTATCTATGGCAGATTATAAGAAGTCCAGTGTCCATTGCCACTCCACCATGTGTGATGGCAAAAATACCTTGCAGGATATGGCAAGTGCTGCATGTGCGCAGGGCTTGACCACGCTGGGCTTTACCGGCCATAGCTACACCCAGCGCGACCGCGAATACTGCATGAGCCCCAGCCGCACCGCCCAGTACAAGGCCACCATCGCAAAGCTCAAGGCCGAATACAGGGGCAAGGTGGATATCCTGTGCGGCATCGAGTGGGATATCCTCAGCGAGGACAAGCGCACCGGCTACGATTACTGGATCGGCAGCGCACACCACCTGTACGGCAAGAACACCGGCAAGTATTATGAGATCGACTTCCGTCCGCAGGACCTGTGGGACTGCATCAACGACGACTTTGACGCAGACCCGCTTGCCGCTGTGGAAGCCTACTTTGCCGAGGTGGAAAAGGTGGCCGCCCTCAAGCCGGATATTCTGGCCCACATCGACCTGATCAAGAAGCTGAATGCCAACGGCGAGTTCTTCGACGAAGAGTCGCCCCGCTACAAGGCCGCTGCCCTCAAGGCTCTGCAGGCCGCAAAGGCGAACGACTGCCTGCTGGAAGTGAACACCGGCAGTGTCTACCGCGGCTACCGCAAGGACTTCTACCCCGGCCCGTGGCTGCTGGGCGAGTGGCAGAAGATGGGCGGCAAGGTCATCATCACCTCGGACTCTCACGACATTAACAGCCTGACCTTCGGCTTTGACGAAGCTGCCGCCGCCATCAAGGCTGCAGGCTTTACCAGTGTGCAAGTGCTCACCGGCAGCGGCTTTGAGACGCAGGAGCTGTAACGATTTAGAATTGCCTCCACTTGCGCTCTGGCAATAAATAGCGGAAAATTGGTTTATCTTTGCAAATCTGGAAAATCTGCGGATTTTCCAGATTTGTCTTTTCACGAGAAGAGCCCGTGCGGGCAGCTTCATCGGAAAAAGCAACAGCATCACACGGCAAAACAAGGGGCTGACTTTTGTGCAGTCCCTTGTTTGCGGTAAAAATAGAACTTTGGAGGAACCCTATGACCCACGCACAGCCCCAAAAGAAAAGTTTATGGAACATGAATGTGGACCTGATGCACGGCTCTATCCTGAAGAGTCTCCTGCTCTTCATGCTGCCGATTCTGGTCTCGAACCTTTTTCAACAATTGTACAACACTGTAGACACCATGATCGTGGGCAATGTGCTGGGCGACACGGCCCTTGCCGCCATTGGCTCCTGCGGCTCCATCTACGAGCTTCTGGTGGGCTTTGGCATCGGCATCGGCAACGGCCTTGCCATCGTTGCGGCGCGCTCCTACGGCGCACAGGACGAAGACCTGCTCAAGCGCACCGTGACCGGCTCCATCGTCATTGGGCTGATCGCATCGCTGGTCATCACGGCGGCGGGCTTTTTGGGGCTGCGTCCCCTGCTGCAGCTGCTGGACACCCCGGCAGAGATCCTGGAAGAAGCCTACAGCTACATCATCGTCATTGATCTTGGCGTGATCGTCATGTTCCTGTACAACCTGTGCGCCGGTCTGCTGCGCGCCATCGGCAACAGCGTGATGCCGCTGGTGTTCCTGCTCATCAGCTCGGCGCTGAACGTGGGGCTGGATCTGTGGTTCATTGCCGGCGTTGGCATGGGCGTGCGGGGCGCAGCGGTGGCAACGGTCATTGCACAGGGCATTTCGGTGGTGCTGTGCATCCTGTATGTGCTGGCAAAGGTGCGCATCCTCATCCCGGAGAAAAAGCACCTTGCCGTGGGCTCCCATCTCTATTGGGAGCTGTTCAGCCAGAGCATTTCCATGGGCCTGATGAGCAGCATCGTCTCGGCTGGCTCTGTGGTGCTGCAGTACGGCATCAACGGTCTGGGCACTCTGACCATCGCAGGCCACACCGCCGCCCGTAAGCTGTTCGCCTTTACGGATATGCCGCTGATCTCCATGGCGAATGCAGGCTCTACCTTCGTTTCCCAGAACCGCGGCGCAAACCAGCCCGACCGTGTGCGCAGGGGAATGCGGCAGATGTATCTGTATTCCGTGGCGGTGATGATCGCGGCGGTCTTCCTGATGAAGTTTGGCGCGGAATGGATGGTGCGGCTCATCTCCGGCTCCACGGAGCCCATCGTGCTGGAAAACGGTGCGCGGTACCTGCTGTGGAACGCACCGTTCTATGCGGTGCTGGGGGTGCTGCTGTGCACCCGCTACGCGCTGCAGAGCCTTGGCCAGAAGGTCCTGCCGCTGTTCTCCAGCGTGATCGAGCTGGTGGGCAAGGTGATCTTTGTGCTGGTGTTCATCCCGAAATTCCAGTACAATGCGGTCATCCTGTGCGAGCCCATCATCTGGTGCTTCATGGCGCTGTATCTGGTGCTGGTGTATCTGCACGAGCCCTTTGTGTTCCCGAAAAAGAAGAAGTAAAAACAGGGCTTTGCAGCGATAAAAGCGACTGCAAAGCCCTGTTGTGTTTTGATGAAAAGTATGCTATCATAAAACTGCCGCTTTGGCGGCAGGGCGCTGTGCCACAAACACAGGCGGCTTTTTCTCCTTACCGGCACCTGAGCGCGCCGGGTAAAGAGATTTTTCTTGAAATCTCGCTCCCCCGGACGCTTGAGGGCGGAAAGGGGGGATGCACCATGACGTTTGAACAGGTCGTATTGCTGCTCACGCTTCTCGGCGGAGCGATCTACGTTACGTTTGAAATTACATGGACTGTTTCTCACAGCGATAGACGCAAGAAAAAATGACCGCCTCCAGCTACCAACTTGAACGGTCATTTTTCTTGATCTGATTCAGTAAGGAGCGAGCCGTTTGCGGGCCAGCGCCTTTCTATTTATAGTATAATCATTTCACAAGGGACTGTCAAGGGCGCATCCGTGAGCACTTGACAGCCTTTTTACGTTACAGCGCCGAATAGCCAAAGCTGTTCACCAGCGCATCGATGTGCTGGCCGGCCTTGCACATGGGGCAGTCGCGGCTGTCGAAGCTGGCGTAGTCCGGCAGGCTGGAGGGGTCGAAGATCGAGGTGACCTCATAGCCCATGCACTCGTGGGTGGTGGCGAAGATGGCAGAAAGGCCCGCCACCATGCCGCCGTAGTAGTTCACGGCTTCCACAGCGGCCTGCACGGTGTAGCCGGTGGTGAGGGAAGCAGCCAGAATGAGCACATGCTTGCCCTTGACCATGGGGGCCAGATTGTCGCGCAGAATGATCTGACTGCCGGTAGTGTACTCCGGCGTGATGACATAGATGGTCTGGTGGGCATTCATGTTGGCAAAGCCGTCCTTGGTCAGCTCATTGGCAAGGCAGGTGCCGATGACCTGCGTGCCGTCCAGACAGAGCACGGTATCCACGATGGTGTTGTGCTGGTAGGCGGAAACCAGCTCCTTTGCCACGGCTCTGGCCTCGGAAAGACGGGACTTCTGGGTAGTGACGTCGATGTAATAGTTGATATGGCTGTGGCTGGTAGCAAAGTGGCCCTTTGCCACGCGCAGGAACAAGTTGCTTTTCTTGGTGGGAAGCTTTACCATGTTGATCATCGAAACAGCACTCCTTTTTTCAGGTTCTTCGGGTCGCCCCTCAAATGCAAAAAGCACCGCATCCCTGCGATGCTCTTTCACGTTTTTATATCCCTATTGTACCGAAAAACGGCCCTGTGCACAAGGCACAAAACAACTAAAATGTCTTGGCTGCTTTACAGCATAACTTCCAAAAACTGGGATACAAAAAGGCCCGCACCTTGTGGGTGCGGGCCTTTGATGCATCAATAAAATCAAGCTTTGAGGAACAGAGAGGTGATCTCCCAGGTTGCGTAAACATCGCTGTAGGTGTCGTCTTCTCTGCCCAGAGCGTTGTTGCGGGGGAAGTACTGGATGTAAACAGCCTTAGCACCTTCCACAGCAGGCTTTACATTCTCCGGAATGGTAACGGTTACAGTGGCATGCGCTACTTCGTTGGCTTTCAGACCTTTACCACCGTTGGACGCCACGCCAGTAGCACTGGTAACATAATGGTTGCCATCCTCAGTAACATACTTCAACTGGTAGCAGGAAGCGATAGCGCTGGTGCCTTCCGAAATAGGATAGTGGGTGAATTCCAGCTTGAGAGTGCGGGAAGCAGAATCATACGAAGCATCCTTATTCAGGACGAGGTAATCCGGTGTGCCGCCAAAGCCCAAAACGCCGCCGGACTTGCCGCCAAAGCTCAGCTTGCAGTCAGCATCTTTGGTATAGGTGCCGAAAGGACGGTTGGGGTTGGAGAAGCTGCCACATCCGGTGAACATGCTGGAACCGGCAACGGCAACGGCTGCAACAGCAGAGTACTTCATAAAATCACGGCGGGAGAATGTATAAGACATAATAATTCCTCCTTTGAATAAAAGATCATAATAAAAGCCTTGCGGCGTTACCTATAAAATAGGCGAAAACGGGGCAAAAGTCAATGCTTTTGGCAAAATAAAAGTATGAAAATTTGAGCAGCAACGTACATTCCGGACGAAATTTCGTCTCAGGAAACCGTTCTCTCAGGCGCGGGTCATGTCGGCGGCGGCCATGTTGAAGGTGATGGTCTTATCCGCCACAAAGGTGGGCATGTAGGTGATCTGCAGGTTCTGCCAGCCCTTGGGGACCATCAGCATCAGCTGCAGATAGCCGCTGCCCTGCGGGGGCAGGTTGGTGGACTCGGAGAAGGTCTGGGAGTTGGAGTTGTACAGCGAGATGTTGGCACCGCACTCCACACCCTGACCGTCGCAGGAAGCGGCAAAGTCGGTGGAAGCAGCAGCCAGTGCGTGGAAGTTGGCGTCCACGTTCTCCTGCGGGGGCACAGGGTAAGCTGCGCTGATCTCGGCCAGATTCTGTGCGCCGATGTTGAAGGTCTGGTTCTTGGTGCGGTTGACCACAGTGACCAGCACAGCGATATATTCATAACCCTCCTGTGCGGGAGCGGTATCGATGCGGAACAGGCTGGTCAGCATCACGCCAAGGCCGTTCCAGTTGCTGATCTTATCGCCGACCTTGACATCCACGATGGTGTCACCGCCACTCTGCTGGCAGCCGCCCAGCAGGCCTGCTGCACCCAGAGCAACAGCGGATGCGCCGGTGCACTTGAGGAACGTACGGCGGGAAATGGGATTCGACATAAAGAGATCCTCCTTATCGATCGGAAAAAACGTATTCCAGAATATTCTAATTTGTTTATACCCTTTCTGCCCGCAAGATGCAAGGGTTTCGGGGCTGAATTTACAGCTTTTTCACAGGAATATCACCCTTCGGGAGAAAGGCCCTTCACATGCGTCTCGCTGGTTTTGACCAGATTTAACAGGCTGGGGGTATAAAGCGGGAACTCCCGGGTCAGGCTTTCGGTGGTCATGGAAAGGCAGGCCGGGTCCTTGACGCCCTCGCCGCCGTTCACATCCTGCCCGGTCAGCAGGGCTTCCACGTTGGCCTCGGACATGCGCATCACGGCGTCGGAGCAGCCGCGCCAGCGGATGGGCTCGATGCTGAACAGGCTGGCGGCGTTGTGGGGCTCTGCCGAGTACAGCAGGCGGAACATCTTTGCCACGGCCATCATCAGGTAGGTGCTCACCTCGGTGGTCAGGGCCTTGCTGTGGCACTGGCCGATCTTGGCGTACAGCACATTCAGGCTGTTGGAGATCAGCTTTTTGTTCATGGTGGGCAGCACGCTGCCGTGGTAGATATTATCCTTCATCTTATCCGGGTTCGGGATGTCCTCTGCGGAGAGCATCATGCCGTTGCGCTCTGCACTGCGGCCCAGAAGATAATCGCAGGAGACATTATAATAATCGGCCACACGCACCACAAAATCCAGACCGCATTCGCGGATGCCTTTTTCGTAGTGGGAAAGCAAAGCCTGCGAAACGCCCAGATCCTCGGCGGCCTGCTTCTGGGTGATGCCGCGCTCCTTGCGCAGCAGCTTGATGATACGGTTGAATTCCATGATTTTTGGCTCCTCAAAGTTCGGTGGAAAGGAACATCCTTGTTTTTGGTTTACAGCAGGTTGATTATACACAACGGAAAACCTTTTGTAAAGCAAGAAAAGTGACGATATTTTCCGTTGATTTTCGTCATTTTTGTCAAAAGGCTTGCTCTGGATACCATATCTATGTTAAACTAAAGGTATTAACGCATACATTTTGTGGCGTGCGCAAAGCGGCTGCCGCCGCCAAAAGGTGAAAAATCTGGCAGACGGGATGATTTTCTGCCAGATTTTTTCTCCGCAGCGGAACCGGCAGCCTGTTTTCGCGCAGGCCGCACAGCGATAAAGAGAGGCACTACCCATGAAAACTTTCAAGCTTCACCTCATCCGCCACGGCATGACTGCCGGCAACCTGCAGGGCCTGTACATCGGCAGCGGCACGGACATCCCTCTGTGTGATGAGGGCCGCGCTCAGCTGGCGGAGCTGAAGGAGCGGTTCGAGTATCCGCAGGTGGATACCGTGTTCTCCTCTCCACTGCTGCGTGCAGTGGAGACGGCAAACATCCTGTTCCCGGATGCAAAGCACACCTTTACGGTCCACGACCTGCGGGAGGCCGGTTTTGGCAAGTTTGAGAACAAGCCTGTCAAGGAGCTGGTGCACGACGAGGACTTTAAAAAGTGGATCACGCCGGGTTCCAACTATCTGCCGGAAGGGGCAGAGCCCACCGACCAGTTCCACGCCCGCTGCGCCGAGAGCCTGATGAAGCTGTTCGAGTATATGATCCGCATGGACGTGACCGAGGCCGCCTGCGTGACCCACGGCGGCGTCATTATGAGCATGCTCAGCCAGCGCGCCGTGCCCACCCGCCACCCGGAGCAGTG